>NZ_CP058335.1:1248858-2497716 GCF_013391105.1 Natronomonas salina | reverse complement strand
GCTGTACGAGGAGCGCGCCCAGGAGGCCGTCGACGAGCTCCGGGAAATCGCCTCGAACGGCTGGGTCCGGGTGCTGGGTTCCTACGACACCGAGCACGTTTTATAAAGGTCTCGGGGACGGCCGAGATTAAGAGCGGCTTTCCCTGGTGCTTCCACCGCGTTCCGGACCGGGGAGCGGCGGCTTTCGAGAACGAGGACGGGATACGGGACGGGCTCGACGAGTCTTCCGTATAGCGCCGCCGACCGCCCGGCCATCGGCGGAATCGTGCCACGGGGACACGTCACAATAGGACGCTGTTACCCGGTCTGATGCGTGCGTATAACAATCTGCTCGAGGTGTTTCGTGCCGGCAATGAGATCGGTCGCCGCGTTGAGTCTGGTCACAGTAGTGCTGCTCGGAGGCGTCGTCACCGGAGCCGTCATCACCGACGACGCCGGGGAGGTCGCACTCCCGTCTGACGCCGGACCGGGCGACGATGCCCCGGCGTCCCACGGCGACGCCGACCGACAGCCGTCCGCGACGACAGCCGGAGGCGATGCGAGCGACACGGCCAGCGACGACGAGTCGGCATCGACCGGCCAGCAGGGCGGTTCGATGGCGCAGGGGTCGTACTCCGAGGCGCCGAACGAGGACTACCAGAGCAACAACGACACCAACAACACCACCGACAACGATACGGGGTCGGGCGGCGGTCAGAACGACACCAACCAGTCGTCGCCGACGCCGGGGCCGGCGGACACGCCTACACCGACCCCGCAGCCGACCGACTCGCCCCAGCCTACCGAGACGGAGGCGGACGACGACGACGACGACGGCGGCTGGTTCTTCGATTCGCCGACGCCGGAGCCGACCGACACGCCGACACCGACCCCGCAACCGACCGACACGCCGTCGGCGGCCACCTTCGAGGTCGTCGACGCGCTCGGCAGCGATTCGGTGACCGTCGGCGAGTACGTCGAGGTGACCGCGATGGTGGAGAACCGGGGGGACCAGGCCGGGACCTACGAGACGGAACTGCAGGTCGACGGAGATCCGGTCGCGACGGAGGAGGTCTTCGTCGAGGGCGGCGACGTCCAGACGGTCACCTACCAGGTGCAGTTCGAGAACCCCGGCGAGTACGACGTCTCCGTCAACAACGCCGACGCCGGAACGGTGGAGGTGACGCCCCGCGAGACCGACCCCCAGGGTGGCGTGGAGGTCATCGACGCCGTGGTCCCGGCGGACATGGTCGAGTCGGGCGTCGAGACGACCGCCCGGGCGACGGTCGAGAACCCCACCGACCAGCAGCTCGAGGCGACGCTGAACGTGACCATCGACGGCGAGCAGGTCGCCCAGACCGAGGTGACGCTGGGGCCGGGCGAGCGGACCGAGGTGAGCATCCCCTTCGAGGCCCAGTCGGGGACCGTTGCGGTCAACGGCGTCGAAGCGGGCGAACTCCGGGTCGACGATTCGGTCGGGAACGACGAGGCCGAGTCCGCGGGGCCGAACGAGGAGTCCGGGATGGACCTGGGATTCCTCATCCTCGGGGCGGCGATCATCGTCGCCTGCGCCATCCTCGTGGCCGGAGCGGTCCGGTGGCAGAGCGACGACTCGATGCTCAGCAAGTTCGACGAACGGCGGCGGTGAGCCGGGACCCGGTTACTCGGGCTTGAGGCCCTCGCCCTTCACGCGCATGACCGCCTCGCCGTCGGGGAGGTTCGGGGCGTCGACGAGCTTGACGATGCGCTTGTCCTGCTTGGACTTCTTCAGGTACATCCGGAAGGTGGACTTGTGGCCGAGGATGTTGCCGCCGATGGGCTTCGTCGGGTCGCCGAAGAAGGCGTCGGGGTTCGACTGCACCTGGTTGGTGACGACGACGGCCGCGTTGTAGAGGTTGCCGACGCGGTCGATGTCGTGGAGGTGCTTGTTGAGCTTCTGCTGTCGGTCGGCGAGTTCGCCACGGCCGACGTACTCCGCGCGGAAGTGGGCGGTCAGCGAGTCGACGCAGAGCAGGCGGACGGGGTACTCCTCGTCCTCGTACTCCGCGGCGATCTCCTTGGCCTTCTCGGCCAGCAGGATCTGGTGGTTGGAGTTGAACGCCTTCGCGACGTGGATCTTGTCGAGGAACGACTCGACGAGCTCCGTCATCGCGGCCTCGTCGCCGGGCGAGCCCTCGATCTCGCGCTGGTCCATCGCGGCCTGGATGACGTCGTCGTCGAGGCCGCGGACCATCTCGTCGATCCGCTCGGGACGGAACGTGTCCTCGCTGTCGACGAAGATGCAGCGACCGTGCAGCCCGCCGACCTCCTTCGGGAGCTGGACGTTCACCGCGAGCTGGTGGGTGACCTGGGACTTGCCGGCGCCGAACTCGCCGTACACCTCGGTGATCGACTGGGTCTCGACGCCGCCGCCGAGCATCTCGTCGACCTCGGGGATGAGCCACTCGAGCTTGCCGATCTGTTCGCGGCGCTCGAGGACCGAGGCGCCGGTCTCGAAGCCCCCGATGTCGGCCGCCTCTCGGGCGGCCTGGATGATGTCGTTGGCGTTGGATTCGCCGACGTCGGCGGTGTTGGAGAGCTCGCCGGGACTGGCGACCGCGAGGCTCTGGTAGGAGTCGTAGCCGTTCTCGCTGAGCTTCTCTGCGGTGGCGGGACCGACACCCGGCAGGTCTTCGAGGTCTGCGGTTGCTGCCATGGACGTTCCTCTGTCCGCACGGTACATAAAGGCTCGTTAACACCCAAGTGAAAGTGAAACTGGCAGCCGTGACGGGGGCGCCGTCGTCGGGTCGCCGAAGGTTTAGAAGCGAGGCGTCAGCCCCAGGGGTGGGCGTCGCCCTCGGGCCACATCGGGTACCAGTAGGCGGTGTCGTCCTCGACCTCCAGCTCGCCGTCGAGGACGCTCTCGAGCTTGAACTCGACCTTCTGGTCGCGCTCGTGGTTGCCCGTCGGGATGAACGGATAGAACGCCCCGCGCCGGAAGGAGTACACCCAGTAGGCGGTCTTCTCGTCGCGGTCGAAGGCGAACAGCGCCGCCAGCAGCCGCGACCCGAACCCCGCCTCGACGAGCGTGTCGGCGGCGAAGTGGACGCTCGTCACCAGGCTCTCGAAGTCCGAGTCGTGGAGGACGACCCAGTGGTAGCCGTGGCTGTCCTCGACGAAGTCCGCGGTCGTCCCCGCTTCCTCCTCGCCGAGTTCCAGGATTGCCTCCACCTCATCGCGGGCGCGCGAGAAGGCAGTGCTGTCGACGTTGGCGAAGCAGAGCGCCGCGTCGCCCGTCGGGGCGAAGTCGAGGTCCGCCTCCATCGTCAGGTACGCCGTCGACATGCCGAAGAGGTCCTCCGGGTCGGCGTCGCGGCTGGCGTCGGCCTCCGCGCTCAACCCCAGGACCTGCCGGATCGAATCGAACACTCCCATTGCCGATGCTCCGTGCGCGCGACGCTTATACGCGGCGCTGCCGGGCGACGGTTCATGTAGGAGGACGCGGCCAGCGGCGCCGTGCCCTGAGCCATCGACGCCAGTCCGCCGGAGCAGGTGCGCGGGACACGGGCTGGCGAACGCGAGGTTTCGAGCGCAGCGAGAAACCTCGACGCGAGCGGTCAACGCCGCGAGCGAGCCGTCCCGCCTGTTCGCTACACGTCGATGCCGTGTTCGTCGAGGAGCGCCTCGAACTCCGTCCGGTCGACGATCGGGACGTCGTTGGCCTCGGCGTCGTCGCGCTTGCTCTGCCCCGGGTTCTCGCCGGCGACGAGGTAGTCCGTGTTGCCGGAGACGCTGGAGGTCGCCGACCCACCGTTGGCCTCGACCAGCTCCTGGGCCTCGCCGCGGGTGAGGTCCTCCAGCGACCCGGTGAAGACGAACGTCAGTCCCTCGAGCGCGTCACCCGCGGTCTCGGCCGCCTGCGGTTCGACGCCGCGCTCGCGGAGCGCCGCGACGACCTCGCGGTTCCGCTCGCTGTCGAAGAACTCGGCGATCTCCTCGGCCACGGTCGGACCGACGCCGTCGACCGCCTGGAGCTCCTCGGCGGACGCGTCCATCACCGCGTCGAGCGTCCCGAAGTGTCGTGCGATGTCGGCCGCGGTCGTCGGGCCGACCTCGGGGACGCCTAGCGCCGACAGGAAGTCCGCCAGCGGCGGCTCCTTGCTGGCCTCCAGTTCGGCGAGCAGGTTCTCGGCGCTGCGCTCGCCCCAGCCCTCGAGGTCGGCCAGCTCCGCAACGGTCAGGTCGTAGAGGTCTGGCAGCCCCTCGACCAGTCCCTCGTCGATCAGCTGGTCGACGGCCTTCTCGCCGAGGCCCTCGACGTCCAGTCCGGTCCGCGAGGCGTAGTGCTGGACGGCCCGGCGGAGCTGGGCGGGGCAGGCCACCCCGCCGGTGCAGAACGCCATCGGGCCCTCCCGCTCGACCGCGCTGTCGCAGACCGGACACTGGTCGGGGAACTCGAAGTGGCCGTCGCCCTCGGACTCGACGACCTCCTCGACGTAGGGGATGACGTCGCCCGCACGCTTGAGCCGGACTTTGTCGCCGAGCGCGACGCCGAGCTCGGCGATCTGCTCGGGGTTGTGCAGGGAGGCCCGAGAGACCTCCACGCCGCCGACCTCGACGGGGTCGAGCAGCGCCACGGGCGTCAGCCGGCCCGTCCGGCCGACCTGGACGACGACGTCCCGGACGGTCGTCACCTCGCTCCGCGCGGGGAACTTGTAGGCGTAGGCCCACCGCGGCGCCCGCGCGGTCGACCCCAGCAGGTCGCAGGCGTCGTGGTCGTCGATCTTAATCACGGTCCCGTCGATCTCGTAGTCGAGGTCGTCTCGAGCGTCGAGCATCTCGTCGCGGAACGCAACGGCGCCGTCGACGCCGTCGACCGGTCGCGTGTGGTCGTCGACGCGGAACCCCCACTCGGCGACGGTCTCGTGTTCCTCGACCCGCGTCTCGAAGCCGTAGCCGCCGTCGTCGAGCACGTCGAAGACGAAGCAGTCCAGCGGCCGCTCGGCGGTGATGGAGGGGTCGAGCTGTCGGAGGGTGCCGGCGGCCGCGTTCCGGGGGTTGGCGAAGGGGTCGTCGCCGCGCTCGATGCGCTCGCGGTTGTACTGCTGGAAGGCGTCCTTCGGCATGAACACCTCGCCGCGGACCGCGAGGAAGTCGGGGTGGTCGCCGCGGAGCTCCAGCGGCACCGACCGGATCGTCCGGACGTTGGCGGTCACGTCGTCGCCGCGCTGGCCGTCGCCGCGGGTGGCCGCCCGCTGCAGTTCGCCGTCCTCGTAGACCAGTTCGACGGAGAGGCCGTCGAACTTCGGCTCGCAGAGGTAGTCGACGGCCCCCTCGTACCCCTCGCTCGCCAGCCGGTCGCGGACCCGCCGGTCGAACTCGCGGACGTCGGCCTCCTCGACCGAGGAGTCGATCGACAGCATCGGCGTGACGTGCTCGACGGTCTCGAGTTCGTCGAGCGGCTCGCCGCCGACGCGCTGCGTCGGGCTCGTCTCGGACTGCAGGTCGAACTCGGCCTCGAGGTCCTGGAGGCGCGAGAAGAGCCGGTCGTACGTGCGGTCGGAGACGGCCGGGTCGGCCCGCTGGTAGTACCGCTCGTCGTGGTAGCGGATCGCCTCGCGGAGCAACTCGACCTGCTCGCGGGCCGCCGCCTCGTCGAGCTCCTCGACGGGCGTGAAGTCGAGGGGCGGGTCCCAGACGTAGGGGTTGTCCTGCGGCTCGTCCATTGACGGGGCATCGGCAGCCCGGGGCAAAAAGTCGGCCGTCTCGCTCCGCGACCGGTCGGACCTGCCCGTCGGGCTACAGCCCGGCGACGTCTTCGATGGCGTCGGTCAGCGCCCGGATGCTCTCGACGTCGTGCTCGCCCATGTGGCCGATGCGGAACGTCTGCTCGCCGAGCTGGGAGCCGTAGCCGTTCGAGAAGACCATGTCGTACTCCTCGGAGACCGTCTCGATGGTCCCGGCGACGTCGATGCCCTGGGTGTTCTCGATGCAGGCGACGGTCTGGGACTCGTAGCCCTCCTCGGGGAACACGTCGAAGTGCTCGCGGGCCCACTCCCGTGTGTACTCGGCCATCTCGCGGTGGCGCTCGTCGCGGGCCTCGTGGCCCTCCTCGAGCATGTGCTTCATCTGCTTGCGGTAGGCCAGCATGACGGGGATGGCGGGCGTCGAGTGGGTCTGGCCCTTCCGGTCGTAGTAGTCCAGCGAGCGCTGGAAGCCGCCGTACCACGACGCGGAGTCCTTCTCGAGTTCGCGCTCGTAGGCCTCGTCGCTGACGACGCAGACCGCCACGCCAGGCGGCATCGCGAAGGCCTTCTGGACCGACGTGAAGATGACGTCGATGCCGTGGGCGTCGATGTCGACGTAGTCGCCGCCCAGCGCCGAGACGGCGTCGACGACGAAGTAGGTCTCGGGGTACTCGTCGACGACGTCGCCGATCTCCTCGATGGGGTTGCGGACGCCGGTCGAGGACTCGTTCATCACACAGGTTACGGCGTCGTAGTCCGCGTCGGCGGACTCGAGGCGCTCGCGGACGTCCTCGGGCTTGACCGCCTGCCCCCACTCGTACTCGAGTGTGTCGACGTCCTTGCCGAGGCGCTCTGCGACGTTGGCCTGCCGCTCGCTGAAGCTGCCGCAGGTCGTACAGAGGACGTTCTCGTCGACGAGGTTGAGGATCGAACTCTCCATGAACTCGGTGCCGGAGGCGGTGAGGACGATCACCTCGTTGTCGGTGCCGAGGAACTCCTTGGTGTCCTCGACGACGGTCGTGTAGAGGTCGGTCATCCGGTCCATCCGGTGGCCGAACATCGGTTCACACATCGCCTCGACGACGTCCTCGCGGACCTCGGTCGGCCCCGGGATGTACAGCGTCTTGTCGGGATAGTCGTCCCTGTATTCGCGTTTCTCGGTCACGGAAACCACCTGAGTGGGTGTACCCTCGCGGCCGGGCGGCATGGTAGTTTTGATGCCCGCCGCGCGCCGACGGCCGGGCGGCGCTACTCCGGCGTCCCGAACGTCGCCGTCGGGTCGGGGACGACCCGGACCAGCACCGGGAGCGCGACGAGGACGATGCCCATCTCCAGGCCGCCGGCGACGGCGAACGCCGTGAAGAAGTCGAAGCGGGAGGCGACGCCGCCGCCGACGATGACGCCGCCGAGGAAGCCGAGGCTGCCGAAGATGTTGAACCCGCCCATGGCGGCGCCGCGCTCGCCGGCGGCGGCCATGTCGGTGACCAGCGCCATCGTCGCGGGCGCGACCAGCGCCCCGAGGACGCCGACGACGACCATGCCGGCGGCGGCGAGTTGGACGGTCGGCGCCAGCCCGACGCCCAGGATGGCCAGCCCGTAGCCGACCGACCCGGCGACGATGGGGACGACCCGGCCCACGCGGTCCGAGAGCATCCCCATGGGGTACTGGAGCAGCGCGAACGGCGCGAAGAAGCAGGCGAGGACGAGCCCGGTCGCCATGGGGTCGAGGTCGAAGGTCTCCCGGAAGTAGTACGTCCCGACGAGCCCGAAGAAGCCGGCGGTGAAGCGGTCGGCGAACCCAAAGGCATAGGGGATCGCGAGTTCGGGCGTCCGGCGGAGGCCCGCGAAGACGTCCCCGAGACTGCGGCCGTTCGAGGGGGCGCGGTCCCGGACGGTCGCCATCGCGAGGGCGACGGCCAGCAGGAGGACGGCCGAGGCGGCGATCGGCGCCAGCGGTCCGACCGAGTACAGCGCGCCGCCGATGGGGGCGCCGAGGGCCGCGCCGGCGCCGATGGCGATGCCCGCCGCGCCCATGTTCCGGCCGTGGCCGCCCTCGAGGTCCATCAGCATCGTGATGGCCAGCGAGAAGGCGCCGATGGTGAACGACCCCTCGAGGAACCGGAGGGCCAGCGCCAGCCGGAAGTCGCCGACGCCGGCGACGACGACGACGCCGAGGAGCGCGAGGTAGGCGACGGCCCCGCCGAGCGCGCCGGAAACGATGAACGGGACCCGGCGGCCGGCGCGGTCGGAGAGGGCGCCCCACACCGCCGAGAAGAGGACGAAGGCGGCCAGCTGGACCGCGAGGAACGCGGTGCCGGCGTCGAGCGTCGGGGCGCCGCCCAGCGCCGCGACGAGGTCCTCGACGCCCGGGTACACCAGCAGCTGCGTGAACAGGACGACGAAGACGACGGCCGCCAGGCGGGCGCGCTCGAGGTTCACGTCCGAGCTAGGAGCGGGGCGGATTATCTACCCTGCGACACGCGGGCGACACCGGACGGTGGCCGGTTCGCGGAGCGACGGTCGGTCGGCGGAGAATGGCGGTCAGTCGTCGCAGCAGGCGGGGTCGGTGCCGCCGTCGGCGGTCGCCTCCACGGGCTCGCTGAGCTCGTAGAGGTTCTGCCGGGCGTCGGCGAAGTAGACGTCCTCGGAGACGACGTCGATGTCCTCGAGCCGTTCGAGGGCGTAGCGGACGGTCCGGGCCGACAGCATCGACTCCTCGACGATGCCCTTCTGGGTCATCGGACCGTTGTACTCGAGCACTTTGAAGACGAGTTTCGCGCTTGGCGGAAGGTCCGAGAGTTCTTCCCCGTCAGAATCAGCCATCTGTACCGGCACAGACGTGAGCCAGCGGTATAAAGATTGAGGCAGACGCGGCTCTCGAGGCCGTTGCGGCCCGCGGACCCGCGCGGAGGCGGGGGCGTCGTCCCCGGAACGAACGCCTTTTGGCGGTGGGTCGTCGAAGAGGGAACATGGCTACCGAATCGGCCGAACGCCGGGTCGCCCACGTCCGCGGGGTGACGGTCACGGCGCTGGCGTGTCTCGCTGGCGTCGTCGCGGCGGTCGTCTCCTCGGCCGTCGCCAGCGGCGCGACCGACACCCTCGGGGTGTACGTCCTGGCCGCCGCCGTCATCGTGCAGTTCCCGCTCCACCGGGTCCTCGAGCAGGCCGGCGTCGAACTCGACGTCGACGACTTCGGCCCGAAGGACTACCTGTACGTCGCGTTCATGACGTTCGCGCTCTGGTTCGTCTGCTGGACGATCCTCCTCACCACCGGAGCGAGCGTCTGATGGCGGACGACAGCATCGCCGTCGTCGACCTCGACCGCTGTCAGCCCGACCGGTGCAACTACGAGTGCGCCAACTACTGCCCGCCGAACCGGACGGGCAAGGAGTGCATCGTCACCCGGGAGGAGCGCTACGAGGACGACGACATGTACGCCGGCGGCCCCGACCAGGTGTCGATCTCCGAGGAGATCTGCCTGGGCGAGACCTGCGGCATCTGCGTCGAGAAGTGCCCCTTCGACGCCCTCGAGATCATCAACCTCCCCCAGGAGCTCGACGAGGAGCCCACCCACCGCTACGGCGAGAACGCCTTCTCGCTGTACGGGCTCCCCGCGCCCCAGGAGGGCCGCGTCACCGGCATCCTCGGGCCGAACGGTATCGGGAAGACGACCGCCGTCCACATCCTCGCCGCCGAGATCACGCCGAACCTCGGGGACTTCCAGTCCGAACCCGACTGGGACGCCGTCCTCGACGAGTACCGCGGCACGGAACTCCAGGAGTACCTCGAGGACCTCCGGGAGGGCGACGTCACCGTCGCCCGCAAGCCGCAGTACGTCGACAAGATCCCGGACACCTTCGACGGGAAGACCAGCGAGCTGCTCGCCGGCGTCGACGAGCGCGGCGTCGCCGACGACCTCGTCGAGCGCCTCGGCATCGAGCCGATCGTCGACCAGCCCATCGACACGCTCTCCGGCGGCGAGCTCCAGCGCGTCGCCATCGCCGCCACGCTCGTCCGGGACGCCGACTTCTACTTCCTCGACGAGATCACGCCGTACCTCGACATCGGCCAGCGCGTCACCGCCGCGCGGCTCATCCAGCAGCTCTCCGCCGAGGGCCGCTCGATGCTCGTCGTCGAGCACGACCTCGCGGTGCTGGACCTCCTGGCCGACGCCCTCCACGTCGCCTACGGCGAACCCGGCGCCTTCGGCGTCGTCACGCCGCCGAAGTCGACGAAGTCGGGCATCAACGAGTACCTGGAGGGGTACCTCGAGAACGAGAACATGCGCATCCGGCCGAACGCCATCGAGTTCGAGGAGCACGCCCCCCGGACGGCCTCCCGCGGCGAGACGCTCGTCGAGTACCCCGACATGACGAAGTCCTACGGCGACGGCGAGTTCACCCTCGAGGTCGACGGCGGCGAGATCCGCGAGAACGAGGTCCTCGGCATCGTCGGCCCGAACGGCATCGGCAAGTCCACGTTCGCGAAGCTGCTCGCCGGCCGGCTGGAGCCCGACGAGGGCGAGTTCGACGCCCGCCTGGACATCTCCTACAAGCCGCAGTACGTCGAGATCGACCAGCACATGCGCGTCGACGCGTTCCTCCGGTCGATCACCGACGACTTCGGCTCCTCGTACTGGAACACCGAGATCGCCCAGCCGCTCCAGCTCGAGCGCATCATGGAGCAGAACCTCACCGACCTCTCCGGCGGCGAGCGCCAGCGCGTCGCCATCGCGGCCTGCCTCTCGAAGGAGGCGGACCTCTACCTGCTCGACGAGCCCTCGGCCCACCTCGACGTCGAGCAGCGCGTCCTCGCGACGCGGGCCATCCGCCGCTACACGGAGACCAACGACAAGACGGCGATGGTCATCGACCACGACATCTACATGATCGACCTGCTGGCCGACCGCCTGCAGGTCTTCGAGGGCGAACCCGCCGAGTTCGGCCGCGCCGGCCGCCCCGTCGGCATGCGCGAGGGCATGAACACGTTCCTGTCGAACCTCGACGTCACGTTCCGCCGCGACGAGCGGACCGGCCGACCGCGGATCAACAAGCCCGACTCCCAGAAGGACCGCGAGCAGAAGCAGGCCGGCGAGTACTACTACGCGCCGACCGACGACGACGAGGAGTAGGACGTCGCCGACTTTCGGTAGGTTTTCTATCGATTTCAGAGTCGGGTGGTTGGTCGCAACCTCGCCAGCAGCCACCCGATTCGAACCGGTCCAACCGCAACGAAGCCGGGCCGGAACACGCCCCCGAAACACCCCCGGAAACGTTCCGGAAGAGAAGCGCTTTTCGTCGCTGAGTTCGCCGGTCCAGTAGTGGCAACCTCCGCCGGCATCGAGGACATCCTCCCCGAGTTCGCGGACGTCTTCCCCTTCGAGTCGTTCAACGACATGCAGGAGGAGGCGCTGGACGCCGTCCTCGGGACCGACGAGAACGTCGTCGTCAGCGCGCCGACCGCCAGCGGGAAGACCGCGCTCGCGGAGCTGGCGATCTGTCGGGCACTGCGGAACGACGGCACCGCGCTGTTCCTCGCACCGCTGCGGGCGCTGACCAACGAGAAGGAGTCGGAGTGGGAGCGCTTCGAGGAGCTGGGCTACTCCGTCTACGTCGTCACCGGCGAGCGGGACCTGAACCCCCGCCGCGCCGAGCGGGCTGACATCCTCGTGATGACGCCGGAGAAGGCCGACTCGGCGACCCGGAAGCACGACTCGCCGCGGTACTCCTTCGTGACGGACGTCGACTGCTGCGTCATCGACGAGGTGCACCTGCTGGACTCGGACCGCCGCGGGGCGGTCCTGGAGGTCACCATCTCGCGGCTCCGCCGGCTCTGCGACCCGCGGGTGGTGGCGCTGTCGGCGACGATGCCGAACGTCGAGGACGTCGCCGACTGGCTCGACGCGCCGCCGGAGTGCACCTTCGAGTTCGGCGACGAGTACCGGCCGGTGCCGCTGTCGGCGTCGGTCGAGACGTACGCCCACGGCGACAACGCCTTCGCGGACAAGTACCGGCGGCTCTACCGGGCGCTGGACCTCTCGCAGCCGCACATCGAGGACGGCGGGCAGGCGCTCGTCTTCGTCGCCTCGCGGCAGGACACCGTCCGCGCCGCGGAGAAGGCCCGGGACGTCATCGCCGAGCGCGACGTCGAGATGGGCTCCCGCGGCGACTACGACTTCCACACGGACGCCCAGGACCTGAACAACGACACGCTGCGGCAGTCCGTGGTCGACGGCGTCGGCTTCCACCACGCCGGCCTCGCGAAGGAGGACAAGGACCGCGTCGAGGACTGGTTCAAGGAGGGCAAGATACAGCTGCTCTTCTCCACCTCGACGCTGGCCTGGGGCGTCAACCTCCCGGCCCGCTGCGTCGTCATCCGCGACACGAAGCTCCACGACCCCCTCGAGGGCGAGGTGGACATGAGCCCGCTGGACATCCTCCAGATGCTGGGCCGCGCCGGGCGGCCGGGCTACGACGACGCGGGCTACGCTTACGTGGTCTGCGACGGCGCCGACGCCGAGAAGTACCGACAGCTCCTCCGGGACGGCAAGCCCATCGAGTCGCGGCTCGCCGAGGACCTCGACTCCCACCTCAACGCCGAGATCGCGCTGGGCGTCGTCGACGACATCGAGGACGTGATGGACTGGCTGGAGACGACCTTCTACTACGCGCGCGCACAGAGCGCCCCGGAGCAGTACGACGACAGCGACTCGCTGCGCGACCGGGTGTCGGCGACGCTGGCGCGGCTCGTCGACGGCGGCTTCGTCGACCAGTCCGGCCTGGAGATCGAGCCCACCGCGCTCGGCCAGCTCGCCTCGCAGTTCTACCTCCGGCTCGACACCGCCGAGAACTTCCACCGGCTCTGCGAGCGCGCCGCCGCCGAGGACACGCCCGACATCGACGACTCGGCGGTCCTCCGGACGGTCGCCGAGGCCGGGGAGTTCGACAGCGTCTCGGCGCGCCGCGACGAGCGGGAGGCCTTCGGCGCGGTCCTCGGCGGCGAGGCCGACGACCTCGACCCGAGCAACCGGAAGGTCCTGGCCATCCTCCGGGCGGGGATGTCGGGGACGACGCCGGCGGAACTGCAGAGCGACGCCTGGGTCATCCGGCAGAACGCCCTGCGGATGGTCGCGGCGCTGCGGGCGTTCTGCGAGCGGTTCGCCGCGCCGCGGGACGCCAACCTCGTGCGTCGAATCGAAGCGAGGGTCGAACACGGCATCAGCAGCGAGGCGGTCGGGCTCACCGCCATCGAGGGCGTCGGGAAGGGCCGCGCGCAGAAACTGGCCAAAGAGGGCCTGGAGACCCCCGATGACGTCAGGCGGGCCGGCGTCTCGGGGCTCGTCGACGCCGGGCTCTCGGAGGGCGTCGCCGAGCGAGTCCTCGAGCAGGCCCGCGCGCTCCCGGCCCTCGATTTCGAGTGGAGCGACGTCCCGGAGACCATCGCCCGCGGGGAGAACACGATGGGCGAGGTGACGGTGACCAACGGGAACGACGGCGCGCCGGCGGGCGTCCGCGTGACCGTCAACGGAATCGAGATGTCCCGGGAGACCCGCTACCTCGGCGAGACGACGGTCCCGGTCGGCGTCTTCGGCGGCGACGCCGAGGAGCTCACCTACACCGTCGAGGTGGCGTTCTCCGAGTTGCCGCTGCTGCCGGTCTCGGACAGCCGGACGGTCCGCGTGGAGTAGCGACGACAGCCGCCCGTTTTTTGTCCGCGCGCGCCGCACCGGGAGGTATGCCCAAAGAGACCGTCCACACCGACAGCGCGCCGGCGGCGGCGGGCGCGTACAGCCAGGCGACGACGACCGACGACCTTGTGTTCACCGCGGGGCAGATCGCCCTGACGCCCGACGGCGACTCGCTGGCCGACGAGCCGGTCGACGTCCAGACCGAGCGGGCCCTCGACAACCTCGCGGCGGTGCTGGAGGAGGCCGGCGCGGGCCTCGACGACGTCCTCAAGACGACGGTGTACCTCGCGGACATCGACGACTTCGAGGCGATGAACGAGGCCTACGCCGACTACTTCGAGTCGCAGCCGCCGGCCCGGTCGGCGGTGCAGGCGGGCGCCCTCCCGCTGGGGATGAGCGTCGAGATCGAGGCGGTCGCCACCCGGTCGTGACCGTGACCGCTGACGCCGGCGGAACAGGTCGGCGCCGGTCGGCCGTGCTGTGGGGCGCTGTCGGCGCGCTGCTCTTCCTGGTCCTCCACCAGGGGTACCTGCTGCTCGACGGCGCGTTCCTCGGCGTCGGCCCCGTCTCGGCGGTGGCCGCCGCCGTCTTCGCGGTCACGACCGCCGCGAGCTACTACGCCGCGGGCCGCCGCGAGGCGTTCGACCCCGGGGCGGCGACCGCCGAACGGCGCGACGGCAGCGAGTGACACGCCGGACGGGAACGCGAAGCCTTTAAACGGTCCACTCCGGTAGGTTGGGGTGAGCCAGGATGGCCGAACGGTAAGGCGCACGCCTGGAAAGCGTGTTCCCTTTCGGGATTCTGGGTTCAAATCCCAGTCCTGGCGTTTCTGTGGCGAACCGAGTGGACGACGCCCAGCGAGAGCGTATCGTGAGGCAGGACGTCGACTGACCGAACGGGCGGCGCCGACGGCAGCAGGCGAACGAATCCGGTTTCAGGCACAGAATCTGAGGACGGTCGTCCATCACAGTGACTCCCGGTTACTTCGATGCGAGTGAACTGTCGTGAGAACGGCGCTAGGGAGTGATTAGCGCCGTTCGAATCGAGTCCCTCGACGGATGCGGTCGGCCATCGTCGACCGGACGAAGACCGCTTCTACCCGCTCGAACTGGGCGGTCGCGTATCGACTGCGGAGCGTTCGTCGTCCCGTAACACGCCGGTTTCTGGAGGCCATCAGGGCGATCACGAGACCGCGACGATAGGCGCTGCAGCCCCCGTGTTTTACCTGAGGTAACCGTCGACGAGCGGGCGGTACGGAACTGCAAAAGGGAATCTAGGGAGCGTTACAGGGTCACATGTTCGGCTATCCGTGACATAACAATGTGTCCGCCCTCCGTCGGTACTGCCCGTGATGAGTTCGAGTCCACCGGTGTGGCCATCGGCTCCGGGGGAGCCGTGTCGAACTGGCGGGGCTGGGCGCGAAGCAACCGCGGGACGGCCGGTCGACGGATGACGGCCCCCGAGACGCGAGTGGTGTCGGCCCGGCCGGCCGCCCCGGTCGACCTGTCGGTGCTCAGCCTCGTGACGACGCCCGAGGTGGCGTCCTACGCCGACCAACTGCGAGCGCTCTCGGAGCTGGGCGTCGAGACGACCGTCCTGTCGGCGACCGGCGACGGAGACGGCGACTGCCCGAAGAGTCGGTCCGACGGGGACGCCCGGCGGCTGGCGGCGGGGGTCGTCGACCGGCCGCTCGGGGAGTACGACCTGCTCCACGCGAACCACGGCCGGACGGGGGCGGCGGCGCTGGCTCAGACCGACCTGCCGGTGGTGCTGTCGCTGTGGGCGTCCGAACGGCGCGCAGGGGACGGCGTTTCGAGCCGGCACGCGGCGAGCCGCGCCGACGCCGTGGTGGTCCCGTCGGAGGCGATGGGCCAGGCGCTGGACCGGGACTACGAGGTGATTCCGCGGGGCGTCGACCTCGATAGAGTCCGTCCACAGCCGCCCGGCGAGGCGCGGGCCGCGGTGGGGTGGGACGACGACGCCAGACACGTCGTCCAGCCGGCGCTGTCGTCGGAGGGTCGCGGGGTCCACGACCTGACGGCGGAGGCTGTCGAAGCCGCCGAACGGCGGCTCGGCGAGCCGGTCGACCTCCACACGCTCGACCGGCGAGTCCCGTACGGCGAGAGGGCGATCTACCTGAGTGCGGCGGACGCGATGGTCCTGCCCTCGCGGTCCGAGCGGTCCTCCACCGCGGCGGCGGAGGCGATGGCCTGCAACCTGCCCGTGGTGGCGACGGACGACTGCGACGTCGCCGGGCGGCTGGCGGCGGTCGAACCCTCGCCGGTCTGTGGGTCGGCGTCGGCGGTCCCCGGGGCGCTGGTCGAAGTGCTCCGCCGGGGGGAGCGCTCGACCGGCCGGGCGTACGCCCGGGAACTGCACACCGAGCGGACGGCCTGGCGCGTCCTGGGGGTCTACCGGGACGTCCTCGACCTGGATTCGGCCTGACTGCGCCGGGGATCCGTCGGCCCGGGCCGGACGGATTAAAGCCGCCGTGAATGCGCGGGGAAGAGACGATTGCGGTTGTGCGAGGTGTATAGCCATGGCACACGACGTCGAGCGGACGACGATCCCGACCGCCGACCTGGAGTTCGCGGCGCTGACCTGCGGCGACGGCGACCGCACGGCGCTGGTCCTCCACGGCTTCCCCGACGCCCCCACCACCTTCGAGCCGGTGCTCCGCCGGCTGGCCGACGCGGGCTACACCGCCGTCGCGCCGTACATGCGCGGGTACGGCGAGACCGACCGGCCGCCCGTCGAACCGGGCAACTACTCGCCGATGGTGCTGGCCTCCGACGTGTTCTCGCTGCTGTCGGCCCTCGAGACCGACGACCCGCTGGTGGTCGGCCACGACTGGGGCGCCATCGCCACCACGACGGCCGCGGTGACCGACCCCAGCCGGATGGGGACCTGCGCGGTCATGGCCGTGCCGCCGAACTTCTGGGCGCAGGTCGACGAGTACGCGAGCCAGGCGCTCCGGAGCTGGTACATGACCGAGTTCCAGATCCCCGGCCACGGCGAGGAGATCCTGCGACGGAACGAGTTCGCGCTCCTCGAGCGGCTCTGGCAGCTCTGGAGCCCGAACTGGAACTACGGAGACGAGGAGCTCGCCGCGGTGAAGGAGACCTTCGCGACCGGCAATACCGTCGAAGCCGCCCTGCAGTACTACAAGGACATGTTCGACATGATGCTGCCGCGGCGGCAGTCCCAGCTTGCGGTCTCCGGGATCGACGTCCCGACACTGCTGGTGGCCGGCGGCGCCGACGGCTGCATCGGCGCGGACATGTTCGAGTCGGCGACGGACTGCTACGACGCGCGGGCCGAACTCGAGGTCCTCCCGACGGCCGGGCACTTCGTGCACGCCGAGCGCCCGGACGAGGTCGTCGACCGCATCCTCGAGTTCGAGGCGGACTGAACGCCCCGACCGCGGCGGGAGCGTGTGGCGCGTCCGGGGCGGACGAGTGTGTATAAAGGCAGGGTCGAACTCGAATGATATCCGCGGCGGCGGGTCGCGGCCCGTCCCCGGACACTCACCCCCACGGCGTCGCAGTTGCCCGTTTTTCCGCGGCTACGTCGATTCCATCGCGGCGGCTCCGCGCACCGCCATCAGAAGCGTTTATATAGAACCGTGGACAATCATCCGGACGACCATGAGCCAACAGCAGCGAATGGGAGGCCAGCCGATGATCATCCTCGGCGAGGACTCCCAGCGGATGAAGGACCGCGACGCCCAGTCGCACAACATCTCTGCGGCGCAGGCGGTCGCGGAATCGGTCCGCTCGACGCTCGGCCCGAAGGGAATGGACAAGATGCTCGTCTCCTCGATGGGCGACATCACCGTCACGAACGACGGCGTCACCATCCTCCAGGAGATGGACATCGACAACCCGACGGCCTCGATGATCATCGAGGTCGCCGAGACCCAGGAGGACGAGGCGGGCGACGGCACGACGACCGCCGTCTCCATCGCCGGCGAACTCCTGAAGAACGCCGAGGACCTCCTCGAGCAGGACATCCACCCGACGGCGATCATCCGCGGGTTCGACCTCGCGAGCGCTCGCGCACGCGAGGAGATCGACAACGTCGCCCGGGACGTCGATCCCGAGGACACCGACCTCCTCCGGAAGGTCGCCGAGACCTCGATGACCGGCAAGGGCGCCGAACTCAACAAGGACGTCCTCGCGCAGCTCGTCGTCGACGCCGTCCAGGGCGTCACCGTCGAGGCCGACGACGGCGAGACCATCGTCGACCTCGAGTACGTCAACGTCGAGACCCAGACCGGCCGCTCGGCCGGCGACAGCGAGCTCCTCAACGGCGCCGTCATCGACAAGGACCCCGTCCACGCCGACATGCCGACGTCGGTCGACGACGCCGAGGTCCTGCTCATCGACGAGGCCATCGAGATCGACGACACCGACGCCGACGCCAGCCTCCAGCTGGACAGCCCCGACCAGCTCCAGGACTTCCTCGACCAGGAGGAAGAGCAGCTCCGCGAGAAGGTCGAGGCCATCGCCGACACCGGCGCGGACGTCGTCTTCTGCCAGCGCGGCATCGACGACCTCGCCGAGCACTTCCTCGCGAAGAAGGGCATCCTCGCGGCCTCCCGCGTCAAGAAGACCGACCTCGGCTTCCTGAAGGAGGTCACCGGCGCCACCATCGTCTCCGACCTCGACACAGTCTCCGGCGACGCCCTCGGGAACGCCGACGTCCGGTTCGACGACGACGAGGAGCTGTTCTACGTCGAGGGCACCGGCGACGAGACCCACGGCGTGACGCTGCTGCTCCGCGGCTCCACCGAGCACGTCGTCGACGAGCTCGAGCGCGGCATCGGCGACGCCCTCGACGTCGTCTCCCAGACCGTCTCCGACGGTCGCGTCCTCGCCGGCGGCGGCGCCGTCGAGGTCGAGGTCGCCCGCCGCGTCCGCGACTACGCCGACAGCGTCTCCGGCCGCGAGCAGCTCGCCGTCGAGGCCTTCGCCGACGCCCTGGAGCTCGTCCCCGCGCGTCCTCGCCGAGAACGCCGGCCTCGACTCCATCGACACGCTCGTGGACCTCCGTGCGGCCCACGACGACGGCGACGAGACCGCCGGGCTCAACGTCTTCAGCGGCGACGTCGTCAACACCTACGACGCCGGCGTCGTCGAGCCCGCCCACGCCAAGCGCCAGGCGCTGTCCTCCGCGACGGAGGCCGCCAACCTCGTGCTCAAGATCGACGACATCATCGCCGCCGGCGACCTCAGCACCGAGGGCGAAGAAGAGGAAGGCGGCCCCGGCGGCGGTATGGGCGGCATGGGCGGTATGGGCGGCGGCATGGGCGGTATGATGTAGAACCTTTTTCGGCCTCGGGTGCGGCTTCGCCGCACCGCTCGGCCGAAAAACGTTCATGAAAAAGGCCGGACGCTCGCTGCGCTCGCGTCCGGGGAAACGGCGCGCTTCGCGCGCCGTATGCTACTCTCCCGATCGCCGCTGCTTCCGTATCGCTCGTCGACTGCAGGCCGTGGCAACGCTCCTGTTCTACGTCCCCTTCCGTCTCGCGTCGACCCACACTTTTTGCTCCGTGCCGTCTCATTCGGGGGTATGGAGAAAGTCGCCATCGACGACCTGGACAACTGGATGGGCCCGGCCGACGTCAAGCGGCCGGTCGGGAAGGCGCTGGGCACGGAGCACATGGGCATCCGGTTCTACGAACTCGAACCCGGCGAGAGCACCGCCTTCGGCTACCACGCCCACGCCGACCAGGAGGAGGTCTTCTACGTGCTGGACGGTACCCTGTCGTTCGAGACCGAGGACGGCGACGTCGAGGTCGGCGAGGGGGAGGTCATCTACTTCGAGCCCGGGGAGCTCCAGCAGAGCCGCAACGCCGGCGACGGCCGCGCCCGGGTGCTGGGACTCGGCGCCCCCACCGACGGCGGCGACCTGACGCTGCTGCGGGAGTGCGAGGACTGCGGCGAGCGCACCGACCAGGAGATCGAGCGCAGCGACGACGGCGAGGCGCTCCTCACGGTCTGCGTCGAGTGCGGGTCCGAGACCGGCCGGTTCTCGTGACGCGGGGAGCCACGACGCGCCGGAGTCGGGAATTCTAAACCGTCCGCGTCCATACAGCCGGGTATGAGCGACGGCACGTTCGTCTACGACGAGGACTGCGGGTTCTGCACGTGGCTGGCCGACTACTTCGGCCAGCGGACGAACCTGGAGCTGGTCGGGTTCAGCGAACTCACCGACGCGCAGCGCGAGCGCCTGTCCGCGGACTACGAGGAGTGTTCGCACCTCGTGACCGACGACGAGGTCTACTCCTGCGGGGCCGCCATCGAGCAGGCGCTGGCCCGCGCCGACGTGCCGCCGGGCTCCCGCGACCTCTTCGAGTTCCTCCGGCAGTTCGAGGACTACGAGCGGGTCCGCGAGAAGCTCTACTGGGAGCTCGCCGACCGGCGTGGACTGCTCGGCCAGTTCGTCTCCAGCGAGCGGGTCGGGGACGGCAGCGGCCGCCGGTGATCCCGGGCCGAGCCGTACCGCTCGCCTTCGAAGCGCTTTTGCCCTGCACCTGCGGTATCCAGAGCATGGATCGTGATGCCGTCGTCGAAGCCGCCGTCGCGTTCGTCGGCGTCGCCACTCTCGCCGGACTCATCGTCACTATCGGAAGCGTCTACTACGACGACGGGCTCTCCAGCGACGGCGGGCTCGCGCTGGTCGGCGCCGTCGCCTTCTTCGTCGTCTTCATGTCCGCGATCGGCCTGTTCCTCGCCCGGCGGTACTGACGTCGCGAGCTGAAGCTTCCCGGCTCAGGTGCCGCTCTCCCGCCAGTCGGTGATCCGGTCGTCGGGCGCCTGCGCCAGCCGCTCCTCGTAGTAGGACAGCGGGTGCTGGATCGTCTCACAGAGGTCGTCCTTGTCGACGCAGTCGCCGTACTCCGCCATCACCGCACAGGACGGCGGCGCCGCGACGGCGCCGGTCTCGTCGCGGAGCCGCTCGACCTGCGAGCGGACCGCCGCCGCGGGTTCGCCGGAGACGTCGCACAGCTCCGTCACCTCCTCGGCGTCGAGGCCGGCGCTGACGAGGAACGCGACCAGCGAGAACCGCGAGTGGTCGGGCAGCGCCTCCCCCTCCCTGGCCCGGGTCAGCAGCGCGCGCATGCACGGCGGGAACAGCCCCGGTACGACGGCGTCGAACGACGTCGGTGGGTTGAGGTCCGCGACGCTGCCGCGGACGGCCGCCAGTTCGTCGTCCAGCGGGTCGGCGATGGCGTCCGGCACCGACAGCGGCAGCCCCTCCTCGACGCGGCGGCGGACGGCCTCCCGCAGCAGCGTGTACAGTTCCGGCCGGGCGACCGGCACCCGGCCCCCGTCGAGCGGCCGGCCGGCGAGCCGCCACTCGTCGCCGTCGAGCGACGAGGCGAGCTGGAGGTAAGCGGTGACGGCGACGCTGAACTCGCCGTCGCCGGTCGGCTCGACCCGCCCCGACAGCCCGAAGTCGGCCAGCAGGCCGTCCAGGGTGAGCCGCTCGTCGGCGGTGCTCTTCAGTTCGAGTTCGGCCTCGAAGTCGTCGACGAACCGCTCGCGGGCGGTGGCGGCCTCGGCGGCGGCGTACTTCTCGACGGCCCCCGGGACGTCCAGCAGCGAGACGAGCACGCGGGCGACGGGGTAGGAGAGCAGTTCCGCGCGGTCGCTCCAGGTCCGCGGCTCCTCGGCCTCGGTGGTGCCCGCCAGCAGCGCGCGCTGGACGCGCTCGCGGCCGCGCTCGACGGCGGGACCGCCGGCCGCGACGAGCTCCGCGAGGTCGACGTCCGCCGCCTCGACGGCGTCGCGGGACGCCTCGAGGAAGGGGTATCGGGCGTGGAGCCGCTCCATACCCAGCCCGTTTCGTACCGGTCCCGATAAACGAACCGGTCAGCTCTGGTTGCACGACCGGACGGGGTTGATTCGAGGTGTCGCGGTGCGGTATCCGCCGGGAGTCAGCCGATACGCTCTTGGCCCGCGGGCGGTATCCCTCCGGTGTGCGACTGAGGTATCGCTGTCCAGGCTGCCGGACGACGAGCAACCTCCACGACCCCGGTTGCGAGTTCGAGGGCACCGAGCGGGTGCACATCGAGAAGGCGTACACGGACCTGCTCGCGGCACTGACCGCGCGTACCTACGCCGACGAGGAGGCGCTCCGCGAGGCCGTCCCCGAGCGCTGGAGCGGACTCCACGCCGCCGCCCTCTCGCGGCTCCGGAGCGACCAGCGCGTCGTCGAGGAGGACGACGAGCTGCGGCTGCTCTCCGCCGAGGAGTACAAGGAGCGGGTCTCCCACCCCACCTTCGAGCCGATGCAGACCATCTACGAGAAGGGGAGCGTCCCCGGCGCCCACGACAACAGCGTCTTCAGCCTCATCGCGTTCTACGAGATGGTCGGGCTCTCCTGGGAGGAGGCCCGCGAGAACACCATCGACTGGCTGGAGACCTCCGGCACCTGGGACCGCGGCGGCTTCGACGAGGAGACCCCGGCGGAGCTCGTCGACGACAAGCAGCACGTCTACGAGCAGGGCTACGGCTGGAAGGAGAAGGCCCGGGCCGCGAAGGCGGTCATCGACCGCCACCTGGGGTAGCGCGGGCCGCGGACCGCCGTCTGATCTCACTCCCCGCCGTCGGGGCCCCACCGGTACCGGGTCGTCCGCGTGCCGTCGAACTGCGGGCCCGGGCCGTACTCGTCGAACTCGGCGCGGTCGGCCGCCGCGCGCGCGTTCTCGTCGTCCTGCGGTACGAGCAGCTCGACGGACATCCCCTCCCGCTCAGCGAACCGCCGCGGCTCCCCGAGCAGGCGCGCGCCGAGTTCCGGGTCGCCCTCGAGCTGTGTCACGTGGACCGTCTCGTTCTGGGCGTCGAAGCTGACGAACCCCGCGACCTCGTCGCCCTCCTCCGCGACGCGGACCGTCCGGTCGTGGACGAGGTTCCGCATCACGTCCTTCGGCGACCCGGTCAGGTTCGCCATCCGCTCGGCGTCGGCCTCCACGGCATCCCGAATATCCATGTGACCTCCTAGCGTATCCCCGTGGTTTAACTCTTGCAGCCGTCGGGGGGACCGGCACCGCCCGGACCGCGACTTCGGCCCACCCGAATCGGTTCGGGGGACGCTACATCCGGAAGCGCAATATTCGCCGCGAGTAGGCCGGCTGGCAAACGTTCCGCAGATGGACAGGATTATCTCCCGGGACCGGCTACCCGGCGGTATGAGCTACCACGCCGTACAGCGGGTGATCACATGCGCGTAGTCGCCAAGTTCGGCGGCACGAGCCTCGGGAACGGGGACCGCGTCAACCGGGCCGCAGACACCATCGCCGACGCCGTCGAGGCCGGCCACGAGGTCGCCATCGTCGCGAGCGCGATGGGGTCGACCACCGACTTCCTGCTGGACGCCATCGAGTTCGAGGCCGACGAGTCCGACGAGGCCGAGATCGTCTCGATGGGCGAGCGGACCTCCGTCCGGATGCTGAAGGCCGCCCTCGGCGCCCGCGGCATCGACGCGAAGTTCCTCGAACCCGGCGCCGACGGCTGGCCGGTCATCACCGACGAGCACGGCGAGGTCGACGTCGAGGAGACCCAGCGCCGCGCCAAGCAGCTCGCCGCCGACATGGCCGCCGAGGGCTACGTCCCCGTCATCACCGGCTTCCTCGCGCAGGACCACGCCGGCAACGTCACGACACTCGGCCGCGGCGGCTCCGACACCACCGCCGTGATGATGGGCAACTACATGAACGCCGACGAGGTCGTCATCATCACCGACGTCGAGGGCGTCATGACCGGCGACCCCCGCGTCGTGGAGGGCGCCCGCAACGTCGGCGAGATCACCGTCGACGAACTGCGGAACCTCTCGTTCCGCGGCGCCGAGGTCGTCGCCCCCTCCGCGCTCGCCTACAAGACCGCCGACATGATCGTCCGGGTCGCCCACTACCAGCACGGCGACCTCCTGGAGGGCGGCACCACCATCGAGGGGCAGTTCGAGAACCTCATCGACCTCCGGGAGGAACCGCTGGCCTGCCTCACCGTCGCCGGCCGCGCGATCCGCAACACGCCCGGCGTGCTCTCGGACCTCTCGGTCGCGCTCTCGGACTCCGACATCAACGTCGACGCCGTCGCCAGCGGCATGGACAGCGTGACGTTCTACGTCGACGAGGAGATCGCCGAGCGCGCCGAGAACGTCCTCCACCAGGCCGTCATCGACCTCGACGAGCTCTCCAGCGTCACCGTCGACGACAACGTCGCCGTCATCCGCATCACCGGCGGCGAACTCCCCAACCAGTCCGGCGTCCTCCAGGAGATCATCGCGCCGCTGTCCGAACAGCACATCAACATCCACGACCTCGTCACCAGCGCCACCTCCGTCGCCGTCTTCCTCGACTGGGCGGACCGCGAGGAGGCCCTGGAGATCATCCAGGACGCGGTCTAGAAACCCCACTTTTTGCACGCTCGGCGCGGCGGGGCCGCGCCTCGCGGCAAAAACTTGGGGAAAATATGCGCGCGTGCTCCTGCCGCGGCGCCTTCCTACGGTCGGCGCCGCGTTAGTCCGCGCGCGCTACGGCGACTCGCTCCCTGCTCACGGCTCGTTTCACTCGCCGTTCGCGCCACGCACCGCTCGTCGCCGGAGAACCGCGCTCGCTTCGCTCGCGCGGATGCTCCACCGACCGACGTTTTATATCCGATTACGCGGCCAGACCGCCCGTGACCTGACGTGAGCCGGCGGTCGGTCGAGACCGTAGCGCGGAACACCATCGCCGGTTGTAGGGATCGGGAGAAAATGTTGCCCTCGACGGTCGAGTGAGCCGTCTTCCCCGAATCCCAGTTCCGCCTGTCTGCCCTTCTCGGCGAGACACGTCTCTTGCGACCGTCGTCGTGGATCTATCGGCCCTTCCGCAGTCGGGTGCCCGTCCCCTCCGGGAGGCCCGCAGCCTCGACAGCCTCGACGACGGCCTCGACGTCGTACTCGACGCGGTGCTCCTCGACGGTGAGGTCGTCGAGGTCGACCACCGAGTACGCGGCCCGGGGGTCCTCGTCGCGGGGCTGGCCGACGCTCCCCGGGTTCATCACGACGCCTTCGTCGAAGGTCTCGTGGGCCTGGACGTGGGTGTGGCCCATCACCAGCACGTCCTCGTCCTCCAGCAGGGTCGCGGAGAACAGTCCCGGGTAGGTGTAGCGGTTCGGATCGTCCGGGTGGCCGTGGACGAGCTTCATCCGGCCGTCGAAGCACAGCCGCTCCGTCGGCAGGCTGCGGAGCCACTCGAGCTGGTCGTCGTCGAGTTCGTCGAGCGCGTGGTGGACCCCCGCGTCGGCCATCCGGTTGCCCGGGTAGCCGGTCTCGGTGACGACCGACCGGTCGTGGTTCCCCATGATCGTCGGGACGTCCCGCTCCCGGAGCGCGTCGACGCACTCGGCCGGCCAGGGGTTGTACCCGACGACGTCGCCGGCACAGACTAGGGCGTCGACGTCGGGCATGTCCGCCAGCACCGCCTCGAGCGCGACCCGGTTGGCGTGGATATCGGAGATGACCCCGACTAGCATCGTCGACTGCTACGCGGGCCGACGGCTAAGGCGTGGTGGTCGAACGGGAGTGTCGACGGCCCCCGGGGTCACATCCGGGAGGCTTCCTTGGCGTCCTCCGCGTGCTCCAGCGCGAAGGTGAGCTGCTCGCGGTGGAGCCGTTGCAGCTCCTCGGGGTCGCCGTCGGCGAGCTGGGTCGTCACCTCGACCCCGGGGAGCTTCGTCTTCATCTTGGAGTCGCTGCCGTCGACGAGTTCGTCCAAATCGAGTTCCACGTCTGACATCACCACGACGGACGGCACGGACCGACTTAGCGGTTGGTGTCGGACAGGAAAGACGGCTCGCGGGCCCGCTACTCGCCGTTGTAGAAGCCGGTCTCGAAACCGTCGCCGGTCTGCGCGACCGCGGCGGCACAGACCGGGTGTTCGAGGTCGAGGTCGTAGACCTCGCGGGCCATCTTCTCCGGCTCCGTGGCCTCGAGGGCCGTCGCCTCGGGGCGGTCCGTCTCGTAGGTGGCCACGAGCGTCGGTTCCTCGACGGCGTGGACGAGCATCGCGTCGCGGCGGACGATGCCGACGTAGCTCTCATCCGGCCCGACGACGCCCGCGATCCGCGGCGTGTCGTAGTCGTCCTTCTCGTAGTCCAGCGCCAGCAGCGGCTCGACGAGCGCGTCCCGCGCCGGGTAGCCCAGTTCGAGCTTCTCGGTGATCGGGTCGACCTGTGTCCCGTTGCCGACGACCGCCCGGTCGCCGTCCCCGGTGATCCGCAGGCAGTTGTAGGAGATGTAGGGGTTGTCCGTCTCCGGGGCGTCCGCCGTCGGCGCGACGGTGAGCGTCCCGTCGCGCTCGATGACTCGTCGGTTCGGGAACGACCGCGAGGAGACGCGGTAGGCGGCCCGGTCCGGTGCCACGACGATGAAGCGGCCGACGTACATGGTCGTACGTGCCCGCGAGGGCGGTATGTCGGTGTCGGTTCGCCGTTGCCGCGCCGACCGCGGTCCGTTACGACAATCATAAGTATGGCGGCGGCGTGCTACCGTGTGCAGGCAGTCCCGTGGGGTAGTGGCCAATCCTGTTGCCTTCTGGGGGCAACGACGGAGGTTCGAATCCTCCCGGGACTATACCCATTTTGGCACGAATCCCTAATTCACCAGGGATTCGTACCGCTAAATCTCCGGCGGAGTTGGTAATCGTACTGACTCACGGTCATCTGTGATTATCTCAGGTGATTGTGAGCAGTCACTGTGAGAGGAGTGGGTGACAAGCGATCGTAACGAGGGAGCACCACGGGCGATTGTGGTTGGTGGTTGTGAACTCTCACGGTGATTGGCGATTGTGCCCAATCACTGTGAGTTGTAACTCGCTCAGGTGACTGTGAGAGGTGTCTGTGACCGGTGATTGTGACGATACAGCCGTCCTAGTCGATCTCCATCAGGTCGAGAATCACCGCTCGTTCTAGCCGTTTGAGTTGGTCGCACCAGTTCGGCGCAATATTTCACGGTCTCAGCAATGAACCAGCCGCAAGTTTGAGTCTGCGTACTGTTCGATGTTTTCCAGTACACGCTACTCCGATGACGCCGTCACCATGACTGCTTATGGAGCGAGGAGACGTCTCTCCGCTATGACCGATCCGAGTAGCGACGAGTTCGACCCAACAGCACCAGACCAACGAGAGATTGGCCGCGAGATGGTTGACGACAGTACTGGACTCGGATCGGTGATGGCCCACGCCTATCGCGGAGAGATAGACCGCGTGGGGACGTGGCGGCAGCGCCTCGACGAGACGACGACGTGGGCGGTGACGCTGATGGCAGCGATCTTGACGTGGGGATTCTCGAGTACCGATAACCCTCACTATATCCTGCTGATCGGGATCGTTGTCGTCACCGTTTTTCTGGGCATCGAAGCGCGGCGGTACCGCGATTACGATGTCTTTCGCTCTCGGGCACGCGTCATCCAAGAGAACCTGTTCGCTAACGCGCTTGATCCGTCCCAGGGCACTGAACGTCACGACTGGCGGGCGGAACTGAGCAGGGACTATCGCAGGCCGACGCTGAAAGTCTCGTTCTACGAAGCTCTCGCAAACCGGCTCAGGCGTGTGTACCTCGCGCTGCTCAGTGTCCTCTTGGTCGCGTGGATCTTCAGAATCACAGCGTTCGCGCCACGCCAAGACTGGTTAACAGCCGCTGGAATCGCGCGTCTCCCCGGGAGTGCTGTGGTCGCCGTTATGGGTGTATTCTACGTCGTACTACTGGGCGTTACCTTCTGGCCCCACGAACGGCATGCCAAGGGTGAATTCCGTGAAGGGAACCCGGACGACTGGAAAGAGACGGACCGATAAATCCGTTCTCTCTACCGAACGGTTCGGGTTTCGGCTGGTTTCACCAGAATGAGGCTGAATCAGCTGATAGACTGATCCTGCTTGCCGACTGGCTCATCCGTATCTCCGTCCAGTAAAAATACGAGTTACCCACCGCTGGCGATCTTCCCCCAGACTAATTTCGGCAGCAGGAAAATCACGTCCGGGAAGGTGAAGCCGAGCTGGGCGAGCATGTCTTTCTGGTCGTAATAGAGGCGGTCTTCCTGTACCTGTCCATCTCTCACGATGGTTTTTGCCATCCCTCTAATCTCCATCGACCGGCCACTCGGCGGTGCGCCATAGAACTCGTTTCGAGGGTTCCGGCCACCGTCCACTCGACCATAACCGTCTCATCTTCAACGAGCATCTCCTGAGTCTGGAGCGTAAAATCGGGGAACGCCTCCCGCGTCTCCCGGAGGAACGCTTCGAATGGCTCACGACCGTGAACCTCTCCATCCGGAGCTGCCGGGTCGTACACATCGGCAGACTCCGCAACCACCTCAAGTTTCGAGAAGTCACCGTTCCACAACGCCTCGTAGTCGGCGATCACCTCTTTGACGTCCGCCTGGGTTTGAGCCATTGCATCTCACCGTAGACATATCGTGAGGTGTGGTAACATAATTATTGTTACTGAGAGTCAGCAACTCGGCAGAAAAGACGGTATGACGTGTGTTGCATTCTTCCGTCCCATTCCATAGATGCCCTACGTCGATCGAACCGAGAGCAAGTTGGTTCCACAGATCGACGGGAGAGGATCCGCCGAACGATCGGGCCTGCATACGTATCAGAGCCAGGGTGTCCAACTAACGAGACGGGGATGATTAGAGCGTATTCATCAGCGATGTATTAGTCCCTGTATCCGGCTTCGAACGTCATCAGCGGAATCGTACGTTTGGTCGTCGGTTGGGGCAAGCACTTCAGCAAGGGGTTTCTGCCCGTCCTGCGTTTCGATCTCATAGTCGCCATAGGCCTCGATCAATGCTTCCGTCGTGGTTGGGTACTCATGGTTTTGGAGTGCTTCATCAAGGTCACCAAGTTCCTCGCCAGGGTCATCGCGGATCGGTTCGGCTTCATCGCCGCGGTTACGTGCCTCCTCTAGCTCACGCTCCCGCTGGCGTCGCTCTGCATCATCCGCTTGGTCGTCTCGGCCCTGTTTGTCATCTGCCATCCTTCGTAATAGGGAATGGCTTCGGATAATGGTTTGGTCGAGCATCGGTCTGACCGATTCGAGCACACATTACACCCCCTATATAGACCGATCCGGGAGTGCCGTTGGTGGCGTAGAAGGCTTGACGGAGACGAAGAACCCGGTTTGTCGCCTCTGACGGTGGGGTGTTTGTCGTTATAGGGCCGAAGAACCAGCTGTGTGTCGATTATCCCGCTATCTGCTGTAGAAACGACATCGTTGGTGGGACCGTCTTGCTCTCAGTTTGGCCTTCTTCGAGGCCCTCAGGTACACGCTTGAGGAGTGCCCTGACGAATCGTTCCATTTGGCCAACCATTTATACGCTACCAGCGTTATTCGAGGACAATGGGTTCCTCCGAACAATCGCCAGAGGTGACGTTAGACGATGTTCGGGGGTTTTTCGATCAAACGGCTCAGTCCTTTACACCGCTCTCTACGGAGGAAGTGGCTGAACCGCTGGGCTGTTCTCCGCAAACAGCACATCGCTATCTGGAGGAGCTTGCCGGACAAGGAGAACTCCAAACGAAGGTCGTAGATGACTCAAGCAGAATTTGGTGGACGCCCGAGAAACAGCTCTCTGCTGGCCAGCAATCAGACGAAGAACGGTTTCGTGCCTTCGTGAGTTCCGTCAAAGACTACGCGATTTTCATGCTCGATCCCGACGGCGCCGTCGTCAGCTGGAACGAGGGCGCCGAGCGGATCAAGGGCTACTCGGAAGACGAAATCGTCGGCCAGCACTTCTCGACGTTCTACACTGAAGAAGACCGCGAGGCGGGGCGACCTGCGAACAACCTCGAAGCTGCACGGGAGCAGAACCGGGTCGAAGACGAGGGGTTGCGCGTCCGCAAGGACGGCTCGACGTTCTGGGCGAACGTCACCATCACCGCCATCCGGGACGACCAAGGAGCCCTCCAGGGATTCACGAAGGTCACCCGCGACATGACCGAGCGCCACGAGTACGAAGAACGGCTCCGCAAAGAGAAAGACCGATTCGAGACGCTCGTCCAGGAAGTCAAAGACTACGCGATTTTCATGCTCGATCCCGACGGCGTCGTCCAGACGTGGAACGACGGCGCACGCGAGTTGAAAGGCTACAGGGAGGACGAGATTATCGGTCAGCACTTCTCGACGTTCTACACCGAGGACGACCGCGACGACGGGCGGCCCGAGAGAAACCTCACGAAGGCCGCTGAAGATGGTCGCGTCGAAGACGAGAAGTGGCGCGTCCGCAAAGATGGCTCGACGTTCTGGGCGAACGTCATCATCACGGCGCTCCACGACGATGACGGTACACTGCGTGGATTCGCAAAGGTCACGCGGGATATGACCGAGCGGCGGGAACGAGAGCAGCAGCTCCAGCGCGAACGCGACCTGATCGAACAGATGCTCGAAACAAGCCCCGTGGGCATCGCGGTTGTGGATTCGGACGGCTCGACCAGCCGGGCGAACGAACGGATGGCCGAACTGCTCGGCCTTCCGACGACCGACATGGCAGCGTACACGGCAGGTCAGCGGGACATCTACGACGCCGATGGGGGGGCCTTCCCGATGGAGGAACGGCCTGCGAGTCGCGTGTTCGAACGCGGCGAGCCGGTCTACGATCGAGAGATCCTCCTCGATCCGCCGGATGGCCAGAAGCGGTGGCTCTCGATAAACGCCACCCCGATCACCGACGAACAGGGCGACCCTGAGCAGGCTCTCGTCACGGCAACGGACATCACCGAACTCAAGGAGCTTGCGACCCGGCGCAAGCACGAACTGGAGGAGCGCGAGAAGAATCTCGCTGCCGTCCGACTCGCCACGAACCTGTTGACACCCGGTGAACAACCACTGGAGGAACTCCTTCAGGAGTTCGTGACGAGTCTTGCCGACTCGTTCAGATTCCCCGACCACACTGCCGTGCGGATTGCGATTGGCGATGACGAGGTAGCGACTGAGGGATACCAGCCGCTCGACCGCTCGATCACTGCCTCGACCAGAACGACCAACGACACGCCGATCAGGATCGACGTCGTCCTCCTCGAAACGCCAGCAGAGGAGGCTACCAAGCCGTTTCTCGCCGAGGAGGAGGAACTGCTCGACACGCTCGTGACACTCCTGCGGTTTCACTTCGAACGGGAGGAGTACATCGAGCAGTTACACGCGGAGACCGATCGACTCGAACAATTCGCGTATGCAGCCAGTCACGACCTCCAGGAGCCGCTCCGGATGATCTCGACGTACCTTCAATTTCTCGAACGGGATTACGAGTCCGCCTTCGACGAGGACGGGAAGGACTACCTCGCGTTCGCTATCGATGGGGCCGAGCGGATGCGTGAGATGATCGACGGGCTGCTCACGTACTCCCGGGTCGAGAGGCAGGGCGACCCGTTCGAGGCGGTCGATCTCGACGCCGTTCTCGACGACGTGCTGAACGATCTCCAGATGCGCATCGCGGAAAGCGACGCCGAAATCACGTCCGAGGCGCTTCCCCAGGCGAAGGGAGACGCGGGGCAGCTCCGCCAAGTGTTCCAGAACCTCCTCGACAACGCCATCGAATACAGTGAGGAGCGGCCACGGATTCAGATCACGTCCGAACGGCGGGGGTCGGAATGGATCATTTCAGTCCACGACAACGGGATCGGCATCGAGCCTGAGCAACAGGAACACATCTTCGAGGTGTTCGAGCGCCTGCACGGCCGCGACGAACACGATGGCACCGGAATTGGCCTCGCGCTGTGCGAGCGGATTATTGAGCGTCACGGTGGCGAGATCTGGGTCGACTCCACGCCCGGGGAGGGGTCAACGTTCTCGTTCACGCTTCCGACCGCGAGCGGTAACGATACGTGAATCCCCTATACTGACCGCTTCAACGCGCCGAATGATAGACGGTGTTGTCCGTACTACCCTGCGCTCGGTTTGCAAGCTGGTTCTCACAGCTGATCCAGACTCATACTGCTGGAATCATCCTACCCACAATTCGGTCGGTATAGGGAACGTACGGACCGATGAACGTATCGATATTGGAAGCCACAGCAAACTGCTTCGACGAATTTACCTCCCGCTGCTGGCTGTTGTACTCATCACCTGGCTGTTCCGAATCACGGTGTTCACGCCAAACGAGAGTCTACTGACGACTGCCACCGCGGAAAGAAAAACGCTGCTCGTCGGAGTTAGATCCCGGACTGGGCCGCCTCGATCCACTCCTCGGCCTCGGACTCGGAGACGCCGACGGCCGTCGCGACCGCGTCGGCGTTCGCCTCGGCCAGCGCGTCGATGGACTCGTAGCCCTGGTCGTAGAGCAGGTCGGCGTTGTCGGTGCCGAGGTCGGCGAGGGTGTCGATGGACTCCTCGGCAGCCTCCGCCTGCGTCTCGACCTGTTCTTCGGCCGCGTCGGCGGTCTCCTCGGCCAGGTCTTCCGCGTTCTCCTGGGTGGTCCGGGCGACCTGTTCGGTCTGCTCCTGGGCCGTCCGTGCGGCCTCCTCGGCCTGCTGGACGCCCTCGATCGTCTGCCGTTCCGCGTCGGCGTGAGCGTCGAGGAACGCGTCGATCGACTGGGCGACGAACTGCTGTTGCTGCTCGTTCAGGTCCTCGAAGGCGTCGAGGAACTCCGGCTCGAACTCGTCCCAGGCCTCGTCCTGGGCGTCGGAGAACGCCTCGAACTGCTCGTCGACGGTCGTGCGGACGTCGAAGTCCTCGGACTCCAGGGCCGACTGGAAGGCGTCGAACTGCGCGTTGAGGAGCTGCTGGAAGAACTCCGCGCCCTCCTCGAACTGGGAGTTGAGCACTTCCTGGGTGAGCTCGGCGTTCTGCTCGAACTGCTCGTCCATCGCGGCGCGGAAGTCGCTCTCGTTCTTGTCGACGGCCGACTCGAAGGCGTCGATCTGGGCGTCGGTCACCTCGTGGGCGAGTTCGGCGCCCTGCTTCTGGGCGGAACGCTGGGCCGTCATGCTGTTGCGCAGGAACGCCTCGGTCGCGTTCTGCTGGATCTCGAGGCCCTGCTCGAACAGCTGCTGGGCCGGCCTGGTCGCCTGTCGCTGCATCTCGAACATCGTGTGGATCGGTGTGGTTGCGTTAGTCATGGGTTGTGTGGTGGGCGGCGAGATGGCCAGAAGCCACCCCGCCGCTGGTCTTCGCATTTGAAACGAGGGGACTCACACTGATAAGGGTTGCCGCGCAAAGGCTTTCGTTGCCTTTCGATACCGTCAGATGGTTACCATCCTGTTGGAGAGCCAACGTGAATTGGACCCGGACGGCGACGACGACGAGCAGACGGCGAGACCGGGCCAGGACCCAGCGTTCATGCACCGGCGGGCCCTAGTACGAGCGATGGAAGAAACCTCACAGACGGGGCCCTGGGTGCTCGCGCTCGGGGCCCTCGCGATCGGTGTCGCGGCGCTCGTCGTCGAGGGACTGCGCCGAAGCGGAGACGACGAGGGCGAGGGTCGCGACGGTGCCGGACAGGAACAGCGGAGCTGACGACCGGAACGGAGTACAGCCGGTACGCTCGAGTGGGGTCGAGAAGCGAAGGAGAGGGGGCGACGGCTCAGTCCGGCGTCGAGTCGCCGCTGGTGGCGACGGCTTCGAGGAGCGTCTCGCGCTCGTCGAAGTACGCGGGGGCGTCGGCGTCGCGCTCGAAGGAGACGACGCGGTCGAGGGCGGCCTGCCAGTCGTCGAGGTCCGTCTCCAGTTCCTCGGCCAGTTCGACGTAGCCGGCGGCGAGGTCCTGGAACAGCTCCATCCGCGTCTGCTTGGCCTCGACGAGCGCCTGCTTCGTCTGGAGTTCCTCCTCCAGCTGTTCGAGGTCCTCGACGTCGTCCTCGCCGGCCGCGGTCGCCGGCGGCTCGGCGGCGGTCGGGGCCCCCTGGTCGGCCAGCCGCGTCCGCATCCCGGCGATGTCCTCGTCGATCTCGTCGAGCAGGTCGTCGGCCTCCTCCCCGATGGTCTGGACGCGCCCCGAGAGCAGCCCGGCCTGCGTCCGGCAGTACTCGGCCAGTTCCGGGATCGTCAGCTGGCCCCCGTCGTCGGTCATGTCCACGGCTTGGGGCTCCAGCCCGAAGGCAGTTGTCACCCGCGGAGGGCAGTTAGCAGACACCTGATGCCATCTGAAACCATCCGATGCCATTCAGCGGTAAGTTTATATCCTCTCGGGTGGTAGTTGGAAGTACAATGAGCCAGAACGACTCCGCCGTCAGTCCGGTCTTCGAGTTCCAGCGCAACGCCATCGAGCAGACCCACCGCGTCTTCGCACGCGGCGTCGAGTTCCAGCAGACCGTCAACGAGACGTTCGTCGAGAGCTTCGACTCCGCAGCGGGCGTCTCCCAGCGCAGCAACGACCTCCTCCGCCGCAGCGTCGACGCCTACTTCGACGCCGTCGAGGCCACCGTCCCCGGCGACCAGGAGGTCCTCGCCGAGGTCCGCGAGAACGTCGACGAGCAGTTCGACGCCCTCGAGGAGAGCCAGTCCGAGGCCCTCGAGACCATCGAGCAGAACCTCCAGGAGGGCTCCGAGTCCGTCGACGAGATGCTCGAGGACTTCCTCGCGCAGCTCGACGAGCAGGTCCAGTCGCTGCTGGAGACCAGCGAGGACCTCGAGGACCAGACCGTCGAGGCCCTCGAGAACCTCGAGGAGCAGATCGACGAGCTCCAGGCCCAGGTCGAGGAGCAGTCCGAGCAGCTCCAGAACCAGGTCGAGGAGGCCACGGAGCAGGTCGGCGACACGGTCGCCTGAACGGCGGCGACTCCCTCAGAGTTCCCCACTAGTTCTTCCCTTTTCTCTCGCGTCTCGCCTCCGGAGCGACGGCGCCGTCCCGGCACGCCGACGCGGCCGGAGCCCCACGTTTCAAACCGTTCCCCGACGGAGGGGGACACATGTCCGCTTCAGAGCTCGCGGCGCAGGTGAAGGAGGCCCTGGAAGCCGACGGCGAGGAGTTCGCGTCGCGGGTCGAGGCAGAGGTGGAGGTGCTGCGCGAGGAGATCGAGGCGGGCACCTTCGACAACCCGCAGGCCATCGTCGGCCTGGAGTACGAGTTCTACGCCGTCGACGCCGAGACCGACGCGCTGATGCGCGTCCCCCGGCGCCTGCTCGAGTACATCGGCTTCGAGAAGGAGCTGGGGCTCCACAACGCGGAGCTGTCGACGGCGCCGCAGCCCCTCTCGAAGTACGGCCTGCGCGCCCAGGAGGCCGAGGTGCAGGCGAAGCTCGACGCCGCCCAGAACGAGGTCGCCCGCGAGGGGATGGCCCTCGTGAGCGACGGCCTCTGGACGGTGCCGCCGGTCGGCGAGACGGCCACCGGCTACCTCACCGACAGCGTCGAGGAAGAGGGCGTCCGCCTCGCGACGAACATGTCGGCGGCCGTCCGGTACCACGCGATGGCCAACACCGACTACGCCGCCGAGCTGCAGCTGGACGCCCCGCACGTCTCGCTGTCGGCGGACACGGTGATGCCGGAGAGTCTCATCACCTCTATCCAGCCGCACTACCAGATGGCCCACGCCCACGACCTCCCGGAGAACTTCCGGTACGCGCTGCGCATCGCGGGGCCGCTGCTGGCCGTCTCCGTGAACTCGCCGTTCTTCCCGCCGGACCTCTACCACGCCGACCCCGAGACGATCCTCTCGGAGGGGTGGATGGAGAACCGCGTGCCCATCTTCGAGTCGGTGCTCAACCCCAGCGACGACGAGAAGGTGACGTTCCCGCGGGACCTCGAGGACATCGACGACGCCCTCGAGCGGATCGCGACCGACGAGACGGTCGTGCCCGCGACCGTCGAGACCGGCGACCGCTTCGACGACGAGTTCGCGCACTTCCGGCACAAGCACGGGAGCTTCTGGCGGTGGGTGCGCCCGGTCTTCGGGGGTCGGACACGCAAGGGCGCCAACGCGCGCATCGAGTTCCGGCCGCTGCCGGCCCAGCCGACCGTCCGCGACACCGTCGCGCTGCAGGCAGTGTTCGCCGGGCTGCTCGAGAGCCTCCCGCGGCGGGAACACCCCGTCTACGACCAGTCCTGGGCGGTCGCCCGCGAGAACTTCTACGCGGCGGTCCGGGAGGGCCTCGACGCCGACCTGCGGTGGGTCACCGCCGACGCCACCGAGACGACCGACACCGAGGAGCTGTACGCCGAGCTGTTCGAGCTCGCCCGCGACGGCCTCGAGCTCCGCGGGATGGACGCCGAGGAGGCCAACCGCTACATCCAGCCGCTCCGCGAGCGCGTCGACCGCGGCGTCACGCCCGCCAGCTGGAAGCACGGCCGCGTCCGGCGGGCCGTCGACCGCGGCGAGCCGTTCGCCCAGGCCATCTGGGGGATGCAGTCCGAGTACATCGACGAGCAGTCCGAGACGCTGGTCGAGGGGACGTTCGTCGACTGGCTGGGCGACGATGGGGCCTGACGGCTGCCGTTTTACGTCCGCTCCCGCTAGTTGGCGTATGCCGAGTCGGGAGGACGTCGTCGAGTTCGCGGTGGCCGTCTTCCGGTCGGCCGAAGAGCACGACGTCAAGTATCCGGCGGCCGCCTTCGCCTACTACGGGTTCGTCGCGTTCCTCCCGCTGCTCGTGCTGGCTGTCGGGCTCCTCGACCGGGCCGCCGTCGTCCGGCTCGACCGGTCGCTGCCGCAGCTCCTGGCGCCGGAGGCCCAGCTGCTGGTCTACGAGTCGCTGGCGGTCGCCTCGGGCCGGGCGGGCGCGACCCTGTTCGCCATCGGCGTCTTCGCCTGGAGCGGCGCCAACATGACCGTCGCCTTCCAGACCATCGTCGAGCGGGTCGAAGGGCTCGACGGCCGGACCTGGGGTGAACAGCTCCGCGACGCCGCCGGCATCTTCGCGTCGCTCTGCCTGGCCGTCGGGTCCGTGGTGTTCACGGAGGGGTTCGTGGCAGCCCGCTCCACGGTGCCGTTCGTCACGTGGCTGGCGCCGGGCGTGCTCCTGGTGACGCTCACCCTCGCGTTCCTCCCGCTGTACTTCGTCTCCTCGCAGGTCGTGACGGATCTGGTCTCGGCGCTGCCGGGCGCGATCACCGCGGCGCTCGGGTGGACGTCCCTCGTGACCGGCGTCGTCTTCTACGCCTCCAACGCCGGACAGTACGCCCTCTATGGCATCCTCAGCGGCATCATCCTCATCTTCACGAGCCTCTACATCGCCGCCGCCGCGCTCATGCTGGGCGTCGTCGTCAACGCCACGGTCGCCGAGTTTCGCGAAGCGTCGGGGGCCGCCGGCGACTAGGAGAGCACCTCGACCTCGTAGCCGGCGGCCTCCAGGGTCTCGAGCAGGTCGAGGACGTGCTCGGGGCCGCGGGTCTCGAGGTCGAGTTCGACCTCGGCGGCGTTCATCGCGATGTCCTTGGAGGCGCGGTCGTGCTCGATGGCGTGGATGTTGGTCCGGTTGTCGGCGAGCAGTTCGGCGAGGTCGACCAGCGCGCCGGGGCGGTCCTTGAGGACGGTCCTGATCCGCAGGAAGCGGCCGCGCTCGACGAGCCCGCGGGTGACGACGGTGGTGAGGACGTTGAGGTCGATGTTGCCGCCGGAGAGCACCGGGACGACGGTCTCGCCGTCCTCGTAGTCGAAGCGCTCCTCGAGGACGGCCGCGACGGGGACGGCGCCGGCGCCCTCGACGAGCACCTTCGTCCGCTCCAGCAGCGACGTCAGCGCGTCGGCGATCTCGGGGTCGGAGACCGTGACGACCTCGTCGACGCGCTCCTCGATGACGTCGAAGGTGTGCTCGCCGACCGTCCGGGTCGCGATGCCGTCGGCGATGGTGTCGACGGACTCCCGCTCGACGCGCTCGCCTTTCTGCAGGGACTCGGCGACGCTGGAGGCGCCCTCGGCCTGCACGCCGATCACGCGCGCGTCGGTGGCGGCCTTCAGCGCGGTCGCGACGCCGGCGATGAGGCCCCCGCCGCCGATGGAGACGACGACCGTGTCGACGTCCGGGCACTGCTCGGCGATCTCGAGGCCGATGGTGCCCTGGCCGGCCATCACCGCGGGGTCGTCGAAGGCGTGGACGTAGGTGCGGTCCTCCTCGCGTTCGATCTCGTGGGCGCGGTCGGCGGCGTCGGCGTAGTCGGTGCCGTGGAGGACGACCTCGGCGCCGTACTCCTCGGTCGCGTTGATCTTTGAGATGGGCGCGTACTCGGGCATGACGATGGTCGAGTCGACGCCCGCCCGGGTGGCCGCGAGGGCGACGCCCTGGGCGTGGTTGCCGGCGCTGGCGGTGACGACCCCGGCCTCGCGCTCGGCGTCGTCGAGCTGGGCGATCATGTTGGTGGCGCCCCGGATCTTGAACGAGCCGGTGCGCTGGAAGTTCTCCAGCTTCAGGCGCACGTCGGCGCCGGTGTACTTCGAGAAGGTGTTGGAGTACTCGAGCGGCGTCTCCCGCGCCGTCTCAGCGACGCGGTCGCGGGCCGCCGTCACGTCCGCGAGTTCGAGCATACCCCCGCCTAGTCGGGGCTGGGTGGTAGGCCTTCCGGGCGGCGGGTCCGCCGGCGGACGGGAACGGTCGGTGTGCGGTCGACCTCGCCCGGGGGAGCACCGCCGCTCGGAGTGTAGCGACCAAAGGGGAAGGAGCGTGTGCAACTGATTCGGGGGAGGGGAGGAACATAAAACCCGCCCATGCATACTGAAAGTGAAATCGGCAGCGGGCGGCGCTGTGAGGCCGTCGTCAGACGGTCGTTCGACGGCCGGCCGACGGTTCGATACGGGGTTCGAATCGGTGGGGAAAGCGGGGGCTCGATCTCGGCCGGCCGGTCAGTTGATCGGGATGTCGTGGCCGTCGTCGACGCCGACCTTCGGGAGGGTCACCGTGAGGACGCCGTTGTTGTACTCCGCCTCGGTGCCGGACTCGTCGACGGCCTCCGGGAGCCGGATCGTCCGGCTGACCGACTGCTGGCGGCGCTCCTTGCGGACGTAGCGGCCGTCGTCCTCCTCGGCCGTGGTGGCGTCGGTGTGGTCGGCGGAGACGGTGAGCCGCTCGCCGGCGAGCTGGACGTCGATGTCCTCGCGGTCGTACCCCGGGAGGTCCGCCGTGACGACGTACTCGTCGCCGGCGTCCTCGACGTCGACGGCGACCGAGCCGCCGAGGGGGCCGCCCAGGGCGCCGCCCTCAGTGGGGTCGAACTGGCTGCTCATCCGGTCGAACATGCGCTCGATCTCGTCGAAGGGGTTCCGGGACATCGTGTCGGTGACGAGGGGCCGCGGACGCAAAAAGGATTCCCGGGGGGTCGGCCTCAGAGGTCGGCGGACTCGAACCGGAGGTAGCCGATCGCCAGCGGAACGACGATCCACAGCGCCAGCACGACGAAGCCGAACCAGTCCTGGACGTAGAAGGGCAACTCGGAGACCGCCTGGTCCAGGCTCTGGTCGTCGGCCATGAGCCGGATCGTCCAGTTCGTCCCCTGCTGGTAGGCGGTGGTGGGGCTGAGGATCTGGATGAACTGGTAGAGTTGGTAGAGGCTGTCGCCCTGCTGGATACCCTCGTAGGAGAAGCCGTTCGCGACGTAGACGATGCCCCGGCCGAGGATGCCCCACAGGAACTGGAAGACGACGAACAGGCCGAACGAACCGTAGGCGGCCCGGGACGTGGAGGAGGTGAACGCGGAGATGCCGACCGCGATGGCGACGAAGACGAACGCGAACAGCAGCGAGATCAGCACGAACGCCAGGTACTCCACCGGTGCGAAGCCGTCGGCCAGCGCCGCGGTGACCACGAGCCCGATGGAGAAGCCGATCAGCAGCGCGACGGAGACGACCGCGGCGCGGCCGAGGAACTTCCCGGCGACGACGTCCTCGCGGCTGTTCGGCAGCGACAGCAGCAGCTTCAGGCTTCCGCTCTGTCGTTCCCCCGCCAGCGAGCGATAGGCGGCCGCGATGGCGACGATGGGGATGAACACGGCCGTCGCCCGGACGAGGCCGCTGATCAGCAGGGCCGTCGTCATCTCGCCGGTGATCGTCGCCTGCTGGGGCGGCTCGATCTCCGAGACGACGTAGGAGGCGAGCGCGGCGAACAGCACGAACAGCGTCGTCAGTGCGATGAGCAGCCGCGAGCGGATGGCGTCGCGGAAGTCCTTCTCGGCGACGGCGAGCACGCTCATGCGTCGCCCTCCGTGTAGGCCGCGAAGAGGTCCTCCAGGGGCGCCTCCTCGGTCGAGAAGTCGGAGACGGTCGCGCCCGCCGCCTCCAGTTCGCCGACGACGTCCATCTTCGCCTCGTCGGCGCAGGCCACCCGGAGGGTCGTCCCCTGGACGGTCACCTCGGAGACGCCGTCGAGGCCCTCGAGCCGCGAGACCGCGTCGTCCGGTACCCGGTCGACATCGACGACGAGCGTCGAGCCGCCGGCGACGTTCTCGCGGAGCCCCGCGATGCTGTCGACGGCGACGACCTCGCCCTCGCGGATGATGCCGACGCGGTCGCAGACCGCCTCGACCTGCCCGAGGATGTGACTCGAGAAGAAGACGGTCGTGCCGTTGGCGGCCTCCTCCTCGACGATGGTCCGGAGTTGCCGGGCGCCGTTGGGGTCCAGCCCCGATGACGGCTCGTCGAGGATGAGCAGGTCGGGGTCGCCGACCAGCGCCATCGCCAGCGTGAGCCGCTGCTGCATCCCCGTGGAGAAGCCGCCGGCCTTCCGGTCGGCCGCGTCCGCCAGCCCGACGCGCTCGAGCAGGGGGTAGGGGTCGTCGTCGGCCTCCTTCGAGTCGATGGCGAACTCGAGGTGCTCGCGGGCGGTCAGCCGGTCGTAGAGGTCGTACCCCTCCGGCAGCACGCCGGTGCGCTCCCGGACGGGGACGCTCTCCTCGCGGACGTCGCGGCCGAGCACGCGGGCCGACCCGCCGTCCGGCCGGACGAAGTCGAGGATGATGTTGATCGTCGTGGACTTGCCGGCGCCGTTCGGCCCGAGGAAGCCGAAGATCTCGCCCTCCTCGACCTCCAGGTCGACGCCGCGCAACGCGCGCACGTCGCCGAAGGACTTCCGTACGCCGTCCAGCTCGATGGCGGCCATGATTCTGTCGGCGGTTCAAAGCCCGGACCTATAGGCCTTTAGGGCCCGCCTGACGTGTGTTAATCATTTCCAAAACGGGGCGCCGCCGCCTCAGATCGGGTCGTCCGGCTCGTGGTCCTCGCGGACGCGCTCGACTTCGGTGGCGTAACGCTCCCGCGTCTCCTCGTCGGCGACCGGTTCGAGGTCCTCCGGGTCCGCGTCGACGGCCGCCGTGATCGTCGTCCGCTGGAGCATCGTCGAGGCGAGCTCCTTGCGGAGCTGCTGCTTTCCGTCCGGCGTCGCGTAGATGAGGACGACGAGGTCCCGGTCCGTGTAGGTGCGCTCGACCATCCACAGCCGCTCGGTGTCGGTCATCGAGTGTGCGGTTGGTCCGCCGGTCGTTTGTACGTGCCGCTCCCGGGAGCCCCGCCGGCCTCCGAGATGTTCGGCGGGAGCGCACGGTCGGCGAGCCCAAACCAGGCAAGGGCGACCCGACGCGTCACGCTGATACGGTTCCGCCACCACTAACCGACAACACATGGACGCGGTGGCGGTCCGGGAGCGCGCGAACGACCTGCCCCGAGAGCCGGGCGTCTACCACTTCGAGGCGGGCGACGACGTCCTCTACGTCGGGAAGGCCGTCGACCTCCGGGACCGGGTGCGGTCGTACGCGGACCCGCGGGGCCGGCGCATCCGCCGGATGGTCGACGCCGCCGAGCGGATCGACTTCGCGGTCACGGACACCGAGACCCAGGCGCTCCTCCTCGAAGCCAACCTCATCAAGCGCCACCAGCCGCGGTACAACGTCCGGCTGAAGGACGACAAGTCCTACCCCCTGGTCCAGCTGACCGACCACGAGTTCCCGCGGATCGAGGTGACCCGCGACCCGGAGGACGGTGCGACGGTGTTCGGCCCGTTCACGAACAAGGGCCGCGTCGAGACCGTCGTCAAGGCACTGCGGGAGACGTACGGCATCCGCGGCTGCTCGGACCACAAGTTCGCGAACAGGGACCGACCGTGTCTCGACTACGAGATGGGGCTGTGCACGGCGCCCTGCACCGCGGAGATCGGCGCGGAGGAGTACCTCGCCGACACCGAGTCGGTGGTCCGGTTCCTCGAGGGGGAGACGGGCGTCCTCGCCGAGCCGCTGCGCGGGGAGATGGAGCGGGCCGCCCAGGAGCAGGCCTTCGAGCGCGCCGCGGCGGCCCGGGACAAGCTCGACGCCGTCGAGGCGTTCCACGAGGGCGGCGGTGAGGCGGTCGTCAACCGTGAGGAGGAGGTCGTCGACGTCCTCGGCGTCGCCGTCGAGGGCGACTCGGCGACGGTCGCGCGGCTCCACAGCGAGGACGGCAAGCTCGTCGACCGGGAACGCCACCGCGTCGACGCGCCGGAGGGCGAGGAGCGCGTGGCGGCTGTCCTCGCCGCCTTCATCCCGCAGTTCTACGCCGACCGGCGGCTGCCGGACGCGCTGCTGCTGCCGGAGCGCCACGGCGACGCGGACGTCGACCGGTGGCTGGAGGCCGAGAGCGTCGCCGTCCGGGTGCCCGGCGCCGGTCGGGAGGCGACGCTGGTCGACCTGGCGCTGAAGAACGCCCGCCGGACCGCGGGCGAGGCCGACGACGCGACCGCGCTCGCCCGCCGGCTCGGCATCGACCGCCCGGAGCGCATCGAGGGGTTCGACGTCAGCCACGCCCAGGGGAAGGCCGTCGTCGGCAGCGACGTCACCTTCGCGGGCGGCTCCCCGGAGAAGCGCGGCTACCGCCGGAAGAAGCTCGACGAGACCAACGACGACTACGGCAACATGCGGGAGCTGGTGCGGTGGCGCGCGCTGCGGTCGCTGGAGGGCCGCGACGACCGCCCGGACCCCGACCTGCTGCTCATCGACGGCGGCGAGGGGCAGCTCGGCGCCGCCCGCGACGCGCTCGCGGAGACCGGCTGGGACGTCCCCGCCATCGCGCTCGCCAAGGAGAAGGAGCTGGTCGTCACGGACGACGGCGTCTACGACTGGGAGGGCGACGACCCCGCGCTGCACCTGCTGCAGCGCGTCCGCGACGAGGCCCACCGCTTCGCCGTCCAGTACCACCAGACCGTCCGCGACACCGTGTCGACGCCGCTGGACGACGTCTCGGGGATCGGCCCCGAGCTGCGCAAGCGCCTGCTCCGGCGGTTCGGCAGCGTCGAGGGCGTCCGGAAGGCCTCCCGCGACGAACTGGCGAGCGTCGACGGCGTCGGGGAGTCGACGGCCGACGCCATCGACCGCGCGCTCTGAGGTAGCCGCCTTCAGGCGGTCATCCCGAGGGCGGCCAGGTCGTAGGCCGCGATGTCCGCGGGCGACTCGAGCAGGACGACCGTGAACGACCAGCTCGACCCCGACGAGAGGTCACCGGTGCTGGCGACATACCGGCCGAGTTGACGGTCGGAGCCGTCGTAGACGCGGACTCGGACCTCGACGGACTCGAGGCGGTCGTCGCCGGTGTTCGAGAGCGTCCCCTGGACGGTCGACCCCAGGTAGCCGTCCTCGAGGACGAACTCGTGGTCCTCGACGGTGATCGCGTCCAGCATCGAGAGGTTCTGGTCGACCTGCTGCTGGGCGACGGCCTCCGCTGCGGACATCTCCGAGGCGTTCCGTGCGGTTCCGTTGACGCCCTCTACCGTCCGCTCCTCGTAGGAGGGAGAGCGGGCAGAGTCGCTACAGCCGGCGAGCCCGACGGCCAGGCCCGCGCCGAGACCCGCGACGACCCGGCGGCGGCTCGACGAGAGCGGGCCCGCCCGCGACTCCCGGTCGGCGTGGTGTCGCTGCTCTGTCATAGTTGCCCAGACGGGGCCGACCCATTTCAGTGCTGGTCTCCCGGGCCCGAGAGACCGCGGCGCTCGCGCGCCAGGGTTCAAGTGCGGACGGGCCCAAACCGGGGGTATGTCCCGAAGCGCCGCCCGGTCGCTCGGGCGCGCGAGCGCCCGCGTCACCTCCAGCCTGACGGTCGCCGCGCTGGCGGCGGCAGCGGTGGGGCTGGCGGTCTGGTCCGGGGTCGTCCAGTTCGACCCGATGCTCCTCGTGGGGCTGGCGCTGCTGGCGATCACCGTCGCGGCGGTCGTCAGTTCCATCGAGATCGTCGAGGCCTACGAGAAGCGCGCACTGACGGTCTTCGGCGAGTTCCGCGAACTCCTCGAGCCGGGGCTCCACGTCGTCCCGCCGTTCGTCTCGCGGACCTACCCCTTCGACCTCCGGACCCAGACGCTCGACGTGCCCCAGCAGGAGGCGATCACCCGCGACAACTCGCCGGTCATCGCCGACGCCGTCGTCTACGTCCGGGTGATGGACGCGAAGCGGGCGTTCCTCGAGGTCGAGGACTACCGGAACGCGACATCGAACCTCGCGCAGACGACGCTCCGGGCGGCGCTGGGCGACATGGAACTGGACGAGACGCTCAGCCAGCGCGAGAAGATCAACGCGCGCATCCGCGAGGAACTGGAGGGCCCGACCGACGAGTGGGGCGTCCGCGTCGAGGCCGTCGAGGTGCGGGAGGTCACCCCCTCCGGCGCCGTCACCGGCGCGATGGAGCAGCAGACCGCCGCGGAGCGCCGCCGCCGGGCGATGATCCTCGAGGCGCAGGGCGAGCGGCGCTCGGCCGTCGAGCGCGCGGAGGGCGACAAACAGGCCGACATCGTCCGCGCGCAGGGGGAAAAGCAGAGCCAGATCCTCGAGGCGCAGGGCGACGCCATCGCGACGGTGCTGCGGGCGAAGTCCGCGGAGTCGATGGGCGAGCGCGCCATCGTCGAGCGCGGCATGGACGCGCTGACCGAGATCGGCACCAGCCCCTCGACGACGTACGTCCTGCCCCAGGAGCTCACCTCGATGCTCTCGCGGTACGGGAGACACCTCACCGGCAGCGACGGGGCCGCCGGGGACGGCCCGCCCCTGGAGTCGCTCGGCTTCGACGAGGAGACCAGCGAACTGCTCGGCCTGGACGACATCGACTCCATCGCGGCCGGCAACGGCGCCGGCGGGATGGACTTCGAGATGGAGACCGCCGACATCGAGCGGGACGCCGCCGACGAGTGAGGACGTCAGTTCTCCAGAGGCACTCGACCTCGTAGCGATAGCTGAGCAAGTTCACCCGCCGGTCGATAAACCACACTTTCCCTAGAACAAGCATAATTGTTTTACGCGCTGCTGTAGTTGTATCCCCATGGCACGCGTAGCGCTCCCCCACGACGCGAAGGCCGGGCCGACGAAGCCGGAGGTCCGGTCGGTGACGCTCGGGAAGCTCGAGTTGGGCCCGGCCGACCACTTCGTCGAGGTCGGCTCCTGCACCGGCGCGGTCACCGTCGAGGCCGCCCGTCGGGCCGGCCGCGTGACGGCGCTGGAACGGAAGCCAGAGCGGCTCGAGACGACTCGGAAGAACCTCGCGGCGAACGACGTCGGCGACGTTGAACTGATCGACGGGGAGGCCCCCGAGGGGCTCCCCGACGACGCCGACGCGCTGTTCCTCGGCGGGTCGAGGAACTACGGCGCGGTACTGGACCACGCCGCGGAGACCGGCGTCGACCGGATCGTCATGAACGTCTCGCGGCTGGAGGTCGCCGGCGACGCCGTCCGGGCCTTCCGCGAGCGCGACCTGTTCGAGGAGATCGTCCAGGTGCAGGTCTCGACGGGCTACGAGCTCGCCGGCGCGACCAGCTTCGACTCGAACAACCCCGTCTACGTCGTCGTCGGAGGTGCGGCGTGACGCTGTACGGCGTCGGGCTCGGCCCAGGCGACGCCGGGCTCGTGACCGTCCGCGGCCGCGAGGTCCTCGCGGACGCCGATACGGTCTACACGCCCGGGCGGCTCTCCCGGAACGTCGCGACCGAGTACGTCGACGAGTCCCAGCTCGGCGACCTCGACTTCCCGATGACGCGCGACGAGGACGAACTCCGACGGGCCTGGAAGGCCGCCGCCGAGGAGGTCGCCCCCGTCGCCGAGGACGGCAGCGCCGCCTTCGTCACGCTCGGGGACCCGAACGTCTACTCGACGTTCGGCCACCTCCGGCGGACGCTCGACCGCTTCCACCCGGAGGTCGACCTGGAGGTCGTCCCGGGTGTCTCGGCGGTGACCGCGTTCGCGACGGCGCTGGACGTCGAGATCACGGCCGGCTCCGACCTCGTCCTCCGCGAGGCGGCCGGCGGGAAGGCCCCTACCGGCCCCGACCGGATGGTGCTGTTCAAGGTCACCGACGTGCCCGCGACCCACGAGGGGCTGCTCGAGGCGGGCTACGACGTCACCTACGGCCGTCGGCTGTTCATGGACGGCCACGAGTCGGTCGTGACGAGCGACCCCGACCGGCTCGACGAGCGCGACTACTACACCGTCGCCTACGCCGAGCAGCCGGACGCCGGCGAGGAGCCGGCGACCGCGGCGTTCGGCCGGGAAGCGGCGACCGACGGTGGCGGAACCGTCGCGGAGGAGCTAGCGGTCGCCGAATCGGGCGGGGACAGCGAGGCGCATCGCGCCTCGACCGGTCGAGCAGTGGAACCGCGAGAGGAGGTCCACCATGACTGAGGAGGCGGACCCGCAGGCGGCCATCGACGCCGAGCGGGCGCGGCTGGCCGGGGAGCGCGACGACCGCATCTACGAGCACGGCGCCGGCGACGAACAGGAGGGCATCCCCTTCGTCGGCGCCGGGCCGGGCGACCCCCGACTGCTGACCGTCGCCGGCCGGGAACTGCTGGCCGACGCCGACCTCGTCGTCCACGCCGGCTCGCTGGTCAACAGCGAACTGCTGGAGGTCTACTGCGACCACGCCGAACTGGTCAACAGCGTCGGCAAGGACCTCGAGGAGCTAATCCCACTGATGCGGGACGCCTACGAGGACGGCCGCGAGGTCGTCCGGCTGCACAGCGGCGACCCAGCAATCTACGGCGCCGCCCTCGAGCAGATGGACGCCCTGGAGCACGAGGGCGTGCCCACCTACATCGTCCCCGGCGTCACGTCGGCGTTCGCCGCGAGCGCGACGCTGCGCACGCAGCTGACGCTCAACGGCGTCGCCAACCACGTCGCCTTCACGCGTCCGCAGGGGAAGACGCTCGACCCCGAGGACGATCACATCGCCGACTTCGTCGGGAAGGGCGACGTGACGACCTGCATCTACCTCGGCACCCACGCCATCCCGGAGACGATGGACCGGCTGCTCGACTCGGGCGCCGACCCCGAGACGCCGGTGGCGGTCGTCTACCACGCGTCCTGGCCCGACGAGGACGTGCTGGAGGGCACCGTCGCCACCATCGACGAGGCCGTCGAGGAGGCCGGCTACCGGGCCTCCGCGATGGTGATCGTCGGCGGGGCGGCCCGCGGCGCGAGCGACGAGGGGTACGAGCGGTCGTACCTCTACGGCGACTGGGCGAACAGGAGCGGAGACACAGCGGAGGGAGACGACTGACATGAGTACTGACGACACCACCGACACCAGCGACAGCGGCGGCGGGGAGGCGAGCGAAGCGAGCCGACCCTCGTCGGACGAGACGTCCGACGGTGGCCACTGCTCGACGCCCGACTCCGACGGCGAGGTTGCGGAGGAGATCGCCATCGTGAGCTTCGAGCGGAAGCTGCCCGTCGCGCGCGACATCCAGGACGAACTGGCGGACGACTACGACGGCATCGACGTCGTCGAGTACCACGGCGAGGTGTTCGAGGAGCACTGGGGGGAGTACGACTGCTTCGTCGGGCTGATGGCCTCCGGCATCGCGATGCGGAAGACGGCCCACCTGCTCGACGACAAGTGGGACGACCCCGCGCTCGTCGTCGTCGACGAGGAGCTGACGTGGGCCATCCCGATAACCGGCGGTCACCACGGCGCCAATCAGGTCGCCCACGACCTCTCGAAGATGGGCGCCGTGCCGGCGATGACGACCGCCAGCGAGGCCGCAGGCAAGCAGGGCATCGAGTCGAAGGCGAAGGCGCTGGACGCCCACGTTGTCAACGGCGACTCGACGGTCGCGACGAACCTCGCCGTCCTGAACGACGAGATCGACGCCGTCGAGCGGCTGGACGGCCCCCGGGCCGTCCTCGTCGGCGACGACGTGACCGTGATGAAGCGGAACACCGACGGCGTCGTCCTCGGGACCGGCACCGTCGACGGCGTGAAGAAGGCCCAGGTACTCGACGCCTGGGAGGCCGCCCTCGCGGACCTCGACCGCGACTTCTCGGACGTGGAGTTCGTCGCCACCGCGACGCGGAAGGAGGGCGAGGAGGGGCTCTACGAGGCCGCCCGGGAGATCGACGCCGGCGTCGTCCTGTTCGAGAAGGCGACGCTGCTGGACTACGAGGGGCCGACCCCCTCGCGGGCGAAGGAGCTGATCGGCTGGCCCGGCATCGCCGAGGCGTCGGCCATCGCCGGCGGCCGCGAGCACGAACTGGCCCGCGAGAAGGAGCGGTACGACGAGGCCGTGACGGTGGCGGTGGGACGATGACGCGCGAGACCGACCGAAGGGAGGTCTCGGAATGAGCGAGCGGGGAGCGGAGCGACCCGCGAGTGGTGGCGAAACTGACGCCGACACCGACGACTATGGCACGCTCTACGTCGTCGGCATCGGTCCCGGCCTGCCGCACGCGATGACCCAGCGCGCCCGCGACGTCGTCGAGACGGCCGACTGCGTCATCGCGTCGAACCTCTACCAGGAGTTCCTGCGACAGGACGGGACGCTCCCGCCGGAGACGGCGACCGATGGCGGCGTCGCGACGCGACCGACCGGCGACGAACAGGAGATCGTGCGGTCGTCGATGGGCCAGCAGGTCGAACTGGCCCGCGAGGCCTTCGAGCGCGTCCGGGACGGCCAGGACGTCGCGCACGTCTCCGGCGGCGACCCGAACGTCTACGGGAAGAGCGACCTCGTCTTCCTGATGGCCGAGGAGGAGGACGCCTACGACGTCCCCATCGAGATCGTCCCCGGCGTGACGGCAGCGCTGGGCGGGGCCGCCAACCTCGGCGCGCCGCTGTCGAACGACTTCTGTACGATATCGCTGTCGGACAAGTGGCGCGGCTGGGAGGAGATCGCCGAGAAGCTGCGGGCCGCCGCCATCTCCGGGTTCGTCGTCGTCCTCTACAACTGCTGGCGCGACTACGAGCGCGCCATCGAGGTGCTCCGCGAGGAGCGGGCCGACGACGTCCCCGTCGCCATCTTCAACGACGCCGGCCGCGGCGAGGCGGGGCGGAACCTGGAGGACGAGACCCACACCATCACAACGCTCGGGGAGGCGATCGAGCACGACGAGAAGGTCGGCGGCATGGGGACCAGCATCCTCGTGGGCACCCACGAGTCCCACGAGTGGACCAACGACCACGGCGAGTACCTCGTGACGCCGCGCGGCGGCCGCGAGGTGGAGGACTTCTGAAATGAGCACTGACAACACCGCGGAGACGACCGAGGCATCGACAGGCAGCGAATCGAAGTGCGGGGCGAGCGAGGCGCGGAGCGCCTCGGAAGCGAGCGGCGAAGCCGCGAGCTCCTCGACGGCGGCCCAGGCCAGCACCGAGCCCTCTAACGAGAGCAAGTGCGGCGCCTCTACGACCGAGACGTCGACGGAGAGCACGTGCGGAGCCGCCTCGAGCGACGCGTCCGCCTCGAAGTGCGGCGCGTCCTCATCCAGCGACGAGCAGGAGGTCGGCGCCACCGTCGACGACTTCGAGGGCGACCCCGGCCGCCTGATCGCCGTCGGGCTCGGTCCGGGCGAGCCGGAGGGGATGACCGCCCGCGCGAAGGCCGCGCTGGCCGACGCCGAGCACATCGTCGGCTACACGACGTACGTCGACCTGCTGCCGGACGACGTCACCGACGGCGCCGACGACATCTACTCGACGCCGATGTGCGGGGAGGTCTCCCGGACCGAGGAGGCCATCGACCGGGCGCTGGCGGGCAACGACGTCGCCATCGTCGGCTCCGGCGACCCGAACGTCTACGCGCTGGCCGGCCTCGCCCTGGAGATCCTGGAGTCGAAGGGCGGGACGGCCTCGGCGGTCGACTTCGAGGTCGTCCCCGGCGTGCCGGCAGCGCAGTCCTGTGGCGCCCGCCTCGGCGCCCCGCTGGTCAACGACACGGTCTCCGTATCGCTGTCGGACCACCTCACCCCGATGGACGAGATCGAGTCGCGGCTGCACGCCATCGCGCCCGAGGGGTTCACGATCGCCATCTACAATCCCTGGAGCCGGAAGCGCCGGGAGAACTTCCAGCGGTGCTGCGAGATCCTGCTGGAGCACCGCGACCCAGAGACGCCGGTCGGCATCGTCCACGGCGCCTCCAGGGACGACGAGGCGACGATGATAACCGACCTCGGGACGCTCCCGGAACTCGGCGAGGCGGACATCGTCGACATGACGACGACCATCGTCGTCGGCAACGGGGAGACGTACGTGTGGGACGACCGGATGGTCACTCCGCGCGGCTACGAGACGAAGTACGACTACTGACCATGTCGGGATACAGCGTTTCGGTCGACCTCGACGCCTGCGACGGCGTCTTCGCGTGTCTCGTCCGCGACGGCCGCTTCGCCGAGGCCGAGGACGGCCTCGTGACGCTGCCGGGCGGCGATCGCGACGGCGGCGAACTGGTCGCGACGTTCGACGACGAGCGCCGCGACGAGGCCGAACAGGCCGCCGCGGCGTGTCCGCTAGATGCCATCGAGGTGCGCGGAGACGAGCGGAGCGAGTCCCCGGAACGAGCGAGCGGGGAGCCTGCGCGACCCGCGAGCGGTGACCGGAGGGAACCATGAGCGTCGAGACCGGCGCGCCGAGGAACCTCCTCGACGCCCACCCCGAGACGGCGTACTTCTGGGGTCGGGTCGTCGGCGACGGCGAGGTGACCCGAGACGGCGTGACGGTGCGGACGACCGACGAGACGGCCGCGGACCGCCTGGCTGCGGTGGCCGGCGCGGACGTCATCGACCACCGGATCGTCGGGCGGGAGTACGCCCACGACACGGCGATCATCCGCAGCGAGGACAGCTACACCGTGCAGGCCCTCGGCGGCGTCGGCGACCGGGCGGCGGCCGCCCTCGGGCTCCCCTTCGAGGGCGACGACGGCGGCTACCGGCTCGACGTGCTGGCCGACCACGACCGCCAGCTGTTCCGCGGGCTGCTGGAGGGCTGCGGGACGGTCTGCTTCAAGTCCTCGGCCGGCACCGTCGGCGTCTCGTTCGTCCACGACGACCGGAAGCTGCTCGAGCGAATCCAGCGCCTGCTCGAGGACGCGCCGGTCGCGGCGCCGTACGGAGAGGTCTCGGAGACCTCGTCGGGCGGCTACTGGTTCGGCCTCGACGACGGCGCGGCGCCAGCCTTCGGCGAGTGGGTCTACGAGGGCAGCGAGCGTTCGGGGCTGTTCGCGCCGAGTCGACGCCGGAAGCTCCGCCGGAGCGTCGAGCAGGCGGAGGAGTACTGATGCTCGACGCGGAGGCGGTCGTCCTCGCCGGCCACGGCTCGCGCCGCGAGAAGTCCAACGAGCAGGTCCGGACGCTCGCCGCGGACCTGGAGGGCCGACTCGGGCTACCGGTCGACGCCGGCTTCCTCGAACTCGCGGAGCCGACCATCGGCGACGCCATCGGCGCGCTGGCCCCCTCCGCCTCGGACGTGACCGTCCTGCCGCTGTCGCTGTTCGCCGCGAGCCACGTGAAGGCCGACGTCCCGCTGGTCGTCCGGCGGGCGCGCGCCGACCACGACGTGACGCTGCACAGCGGCAAGCACCTCGGCGTCCACCCCGCCATCGTCGAACTGCTCGACGACCGGGCTGCCGCCGTCGAGGACGAACTGGGCGTCGACCGGGAAGCCGACGACGTGCTCGTCGTGCTCTGCGCCCGCGGCTCCTCCGACCCGGACGCCAACGCCGACGTCCACAAGCTCGGCCGGCTGCTGTACGAGGGCCGCGCCTTCGGCGACGTCCGGGCGTCCTTCATCGGCGTCACCGAGCCGCTGCTCGAGGAGACGCTGCACACCGTCGCCAAGCGGCGCCCCGACGCGGTTGTCGTCCTGCCGTACATGCTCGGCGACGGCGTCCTCACGGAGCGGATCCGCGACCGGACCGAGGAGTTCGACGCCGACTATCCGTACGTCGACGCCGCGGCCGGGGACCCGCTCGGCACCGACGACCGCCTGCTGGAGGTACTGGCCGACCGCTTCGAGGCGGCCCGCGCCGGCGACGTCTCGATGTCCTGCGACACGTGCAAGTACAAGGTCGAGATGGACGGCTTCGAGGGCGAGGCCGGCGGCGCCCGGGCGATGCTGCGGGCGATGACCCACCGGGCCGCCCACGCCGACCGCTCCGAGGTCGACGACGAGCCGCACGTCCACGACGCGCCGGACAAGCACGTCACCGTCTGCACGAACCGCACCTGCGCGGGCGACGGCGCGGCGACGGTCCTCGAGCGGCTCCGCCAGGCGGCTCGCGACCGCGACGTCGACGCCCGCATCACGCGGTCGTCGTGTCTCGGCCGCTGTGGCGACGGCCCGAACGTCGCCGTCTACCCCGACGGCGTCTGGTACGGCGACGTCGCGCCGGACGACGCCGACCGCCTCGCCTCGTCCCTGCAGCGGGACCGCATCGTATCCGATTTAGTCACACAGACACTCTGATCGCACATGACCTGCCACGAGATCGAAGCCCTGCGACTCGGCCTGATGAACAGCCTCGGCGTCGGCGACGACGCCGCACGCAAGCACGCCCGCGACGAGATCGGCGACGACCCCGACCCCCACATCGCGGCCCTCGCCGAGGCGGAGTCGCTGGCGGAGTGCCGGCGGCACCTCGACACCGCCCTCGTCGAGCTCGAGGAGGAGGTCGCCGCCGCCGACGCCGACGGACAGGCGTACGACTACCTCCGCGGGCGCCTCGTCGCCGTCCGGGACGCCGAGGGCGCCCTCGAGCGCCTGTCGACTCACGGCGAGGGCGTCCTCGAGGGCCTCGGGGACTCCCACGAGGCCCTCCACGAGGCGTTCCCGACGGATGAGTAGGACCGCCCGACGCGTCCCGCTCGGCGACGTTAATCCCTGCGGATCCCGACAGGCGGGCCGCCGCTCCGGCGTCACGACGACCGACGACGGTCCCGTCGTCGGCCTCGCGGACGGGCGCGTCCGCGCGTTCGATCCCGAAGGAACGGAGCGGTGGACCGCCGACGGCGAGGGCAGCGCCATCACCCTCGTCCCGTTCGGCGACGGGGTGATTGTCGGCGAGCGGTCCGCTCGCGGCGCGATCAGGTACCTCGAAGCCGGCGAGGAGCGCTGGCGCCACGACGCGACCGACGCCATCGGCGAACCAACGAAGGACACGCGGTTCTTCCTGCCGATGGTCGTCGACGCCTCGGTCGACGGTGACACCGCCTACGTCGCCGCGCGACGGTACGAGCGTCGCGGGGACCAGCGCCACTTCGAGAGCACCGTCTACGCGCTCGCGCCCGACGGCACGGTCCGCTGGCGCCACGCCGCCGACGCCTCGCCCATCGCCGTCGTTCCGTTCGAGAGCGGCGCGGCCGACCGACGGGAGGCCACCGAACGGGAGAGCGGTGACGGAGGAACCGCGAGCGGCGTCGCGGTCGCGTACAACCGGTGTCCCGGCGACCACGACGACGGCCTCGTCGTCCTCGACGGTGACGGCCGGGAGCGGTGGACCTGGGACCCCGACCGCGGAGCCCAGCGCCGCGTGGGCGACGTCGCGGCGACTGCCGAAGGACTGGTCGTCGCGAGCCACGCGGACTACCGAGGGTACCGGCTGACGGACGGCGCGGTCGACTGGGCGGTCGACCTCGGCATCGCCCTCGACCGCGGCGACCGTGTGTACGCATACCCGAACCACGTCCACGCGACGGACTCGGGCGTCGCCTTCCTGACGGGCAATTCCTTCCCCGAGGAGGGCCGGGAGACCGACGAGCGCCACCCGGACGAGCAGTCGGCGTTCGGCTACTCGCTGAACGGCGAGGAGCGCTGGCGCGCCGAGGTCGGCGGCTTCGCCCACGAGATCGACGCGGACGGCGACCGGCTGCTCGTCCCCGTCGCCCAGCACTTCCGGGACCGCGACCCCGTCGTCCACGGCTGGCGGCTGTTCGACGTCGCCGACGGCCTCGTCGAGACCATCGACTGCGAGGGTGTCGTGACCGCCGCGGGACTCGACGGCAATCGGCTGGCGCTCGTCGAGGAACCCGTCCGGTACCACGACGACGGCGAGGTGCGCGGCGGCTACGCGCTCCACCTGCCGTAGCGCTGTCTTCTACCACAACGTTATATCGGCGCCGGGCGCACGGGGCGCCATGACAGTCGTCCTCCGCCTCGTCGGCCCCGACGGCACCGACGAACGGGAGTTCACCACAGAGGACGCCGACCGGGTGTGCCGCCCGACGAGCATCGAGCTGCTGCGGGCGGTCGCCCGCGAGGAGCCGGCGAGCATCCGCGAGGCCGCGAGGCTCGTCGACCGGGACGTCCGGCAGGTCCACGACAACCTCTGGAAGCTCGGGAAGCTGGACCTGGTGACGTTCGACCGGAGCGGCCAGGCCCACCGGCCGGTCGTCGACTACGACCGGATAGAACTGGAGATCGAGGTCTAGTCGGCCGCCGTCGGCGGGACGCTCGGGGAAGGAGTCGCGCCCGTCGCGTCGAGGCGGTCGTGGGCCGCCGCGGCGACGCCCCAGAGTCCGAGCTGCCCGGTCACGACGACTCCGACGTAGGCGGTCTCGAACGTCGCCGGGAGCGCGCTCTCGTAGGTCGGCGCCGGCGCGGCGAGGACCGCCAGACCGACGACCGCGGCGAAGACGGCGAGTCCCGCCCCGGCGGCGACCGGCGAGCCGCGATCCGACGTTCGATGGTACGTCCAGCCCGCTCCGAGGCAGGCCGCCGCACCGACTGCCATCAGCCCCGCGTAGAGGGCCAGGGCGGCGTCCGTCGAGATGGACGGCTCGACGCCCGGCGCGGCGGGCGGGAGGACGAGCCACGGGACGCCGGAGACCGTGAGGAACCCGGCGAGTCCGAGCAGGTAGCTCCCGCCGCGGTCGGGCAGCGCCGGCTCGAAGAGGTACGCCGCGACGCCGAACACGACGACCCCGAAGAGGAGGCCGAGGACGACGCCGCCGCCGACGGAGACGGCGCTGGTCACGCTCTCGCCGACGAGGCCCGCGGCCTCGGTTTCGTGTCCGTGCGAGTGTTCGTGTCCCTGATGAGCGAGGGCCTCGGCGTGTGCGACGAGGGGGTTGCCCACGAGCGCGGTGTAGAGCCCGTAGGCGCCGCCGCCGACCGCGCCGGCGACGGCCCCCCGTCTGAGGTGGTCGTCCATCAGTGGCAGACGACGCCGGCGACGTGGCGGCCGTTGTGCATCGCGTCGTGGACGAGCGGCTCCTGGGCGAACGCCAGCAGGAACAGCGCGAGCGTGATCCCGAGCAGCCCCAGACCCACCTGGGTCGGGGAGAGCGTCGCGCGGGCGGTGTCGATGCGGTCGGACACGGTGTCGTTGGCTACCGGCATTCCAAATCTGTTTGTTCTAACAACAAGCTCGTTTGTAAATCTACCGGCGCGACGCGGTGACGGCCGCTTCGACCCGCTCGGGGGTCAGGGCGTCCAGCGGGACCCGCTCGCCGTCGGTCGCCGCGACGACGTCGTCGAGCAGGCCGCGCTCCGATCCGGCGTCGACGCAGACGACGCGGGCGCCCGTCGAAGCCAGCGCCGCCGCCGCCGAGCGAGTGTCGGCCGTCGGGTCAGCGACCGCGTTGGCCCGCCCGTCGGAGACCAGGACCACGACGGCCGCCTCGGGGTCGGCGCGGTCGACGACCTCCGCGGCCGAGCGGAGGCCCGCCGGGAGCGGCGTCCGGTCGCCGGTCGGGAGGTCCTTGAGGTGCCGCGACGCGAGCGTCACCGAGTCGGTCGGCGGCAGGAGCACCTCGGCGTCCTCGCCGGCGAAGGCGACGACCGCGACGCTGTCCCGCTCGGTGTAGGCGTCCTCCAGCAGTTCGAGGGTGACGCCCTTCGCGGTGCGCATGGCCGACCGCATCGAGGCGCTGGCGTCGACGGCGAAGACGACCAGGGCCTCGCCGTCGCCGGAGCGCACGGACCGCCGGAGGTCGCGTTTCTCGACGCGGTCGGCGCCCCTGCTGGCTGCCGCGCGGACCGACGCGGCGGCGTCGACGCCGCTCGCGCCGTCGGTGGACTCGGTGCGGACGCGGGCGCCGCGGTTGCCCGTCGACGGCGCCGAGCGTGCGCTACCGGGGCCGCTCGATCCCTCGGTTTCGGGTGCGTCGAGGTCGGGGGCGCCGGCCGCTCCTGGTTCATGTCGCGGCTGACCGGGGACGATCGGTGTCGCTTCTTCACCGGTGTTGCCGCTCGCGTCGTCGGGTTCGTCGGGACCGTCGTCGGCCGTTTCGGCGTCGGCGGGAGTCGGGTCGGACGCGGGTGTCGACCCGTCGTCTCCGACTTCGTCGTCGTCCGGGGGCGGAGCTTCGCTCCCCGCTTCGTCCCCGGACCATCCGTCGGGGTCGGTTCCCTCCCCGGGCTCCGAATCGTCGTCCCCGGGCTCGTCGGCCTCCGGACCGCCGGCCTCCTCCGCATCGGATTCGCCGTCGCCACCTCCCGGATCGGGGTCGCCGTTCCCCGACTCGTCCTCGAAGTGGTCGTCGACCACCTCGTCGGCGTCGGGCGCGTCCTCGAACGGCGCCGACCGCATCCGGTGGCCGAGCGCGAGTTCCGCCGCGCGCCGGAGGTCGCCGTCCGTCACGGTGGGGCGGCCGTCCAGGGCTGCGAGCGCGCGGGCGGCGCGAGCGGCGGCGATATCGGCGCGGTGGCCGTCGACGCCGGCATTGAGGCACAGCTCCGCGATTTCGCGTTTCTGGTCGTCGGTCAGCGCGACCGCGTCGAGCATGTCGCGTCCGTGTCGGAGACGGCGACGCTGGTCGGCCGTATCGTCGTCTCCGACGGCCTCCCGCAGGTCACCGTCGATGATGGCGACGCGGTCCTCGAGGTCCCGCTCGCCGCGGACCTCGACCGAGAGCGCGAAGCGGTCGCGCAGCTGCGGCCGGAGGTCGCCCTCCTCCGGGTTCATCGTCCCGACGAGGGTGAACTCGGCGGGGTGGGAGACGCTGACGCCGTCGCGCTCGACGCGGTTCTCGCCGGCGGCGGCCGCGTCCAGGAGGACGTCCACGAGGTGGTCGTCGAGCAGGTTCACCTCGTCCACGTAGAGGATACCGCGGTTGGCGCGCGCCAGGAGCCCGGGGTCGAACTCCGCCACCCCGGCCAGCGCGTCCGAGACCGACAGCGTCCCGACGACGCGCTCGCGTGTGGCGCCGAGCGGGAGCGTCACCAGCGGGACGGACCGCTCCTCGACGGGGAACGCCGCGCGGTCGCGACAGCCCTCGCACTGCCGCGAGCGGTCGCCCGGCGGGCAGCCGTAGGGGCAGTCCGCGACGGCGCGCTGGTCCGGCAGCAAATCGGCGAGGCCGCGGACCAGCGTGGACTTCGCGGTGCCCTTCTCGCCGGAGACGAGCAGGCCGTCCAGGCCGTCGTCGGTCGCGACCGCCAGGAGCGCCTCCTTCAGCGGCTCCTGGCCCACGACCGCGCCGAAGGGCGTGGAAACGCTTTTGGTTTCGGCGAATTCAAACACACTTGTACTAGAGAAAGCGGAGTTTATCAAGATTATGCCACGGATTGGACTCTACACCGCGACCGAGAACGAACTGGGGGCGCTGCAGCGCGCCGCCGGCGAGGTGGACTGCGACCTCGTCGTCCGATCGGAGAGCGACCTCGACGACCCCGAGCGCGTCGAGGCGTTCTGCGACGAACTATCCGACTGCGACGCCGTCGTCCTCTGGCTCCACGGCGCCGAGGACTCGATGCCGGGCTACGACCGCGCGGTCGACGCCTGCTACGAGGCCGGCGTCCCCCTCGTGGTCGAGGCCACCGGCGACGCCTTCGCCGTCGAGGACACGACCGTGCCGGGGAGCGTCCGCGAGGACGTCTGTGGGTACCTCGAGACGGGCGGCAGCGCGAACCTCGCGAACGGGATTCGGTACCTCGTCGACCGGTTCACGCCCGCAGAACCCGAGTACGACGACCCCGTGGCGCTCCCGACGGAGGGCGTCTACCACCCCGACCACCCCGGCGCCTCCTACGAGGAGCTGCGCGCGACGCTGGACGAGGGCCGGCCGACCGTGGCGGTGTGGTTCTACGAGTCCCACTGGACCCACGAGAACACCCGGTACGTCGACTCGCTCGTCCGAGCCATCGAGGCCCAGGGCGCCGACGCACTCCCGGTGTTCTGCAACCCCGTCACCGACAGCGAGGAGCAGCAGGACAGCGAGGCGTCGGAAGACGCCTCGGGCAGCCGGACGCGGTCCGGCGACGCCGAGTGGGTCGTCGACGAGTGGCTCACGGACGATTCGGGCGAGCCGATCGTCGATTCGGTCTGCTCGTCGTTCATGTTCTCGCTGTCGATGGCCGAGCGCGGCCGCGACGCCAGCGACGAGGGCACCGACGCCGAGGAGGTGTTCCTCAAGCGCCTCGGCGTCCCCGTCCTCCAGACGGTGACGACGATGCGCTCTCGGTCGCGGTACGACGCCAGCGATACGGGTGTCATGGGCTTCGAACTCGCCCTCTCCGTGGCGCTGCCGGAGTTCGACGGCAACGTGATCACCCACCCGATCTCGGGCAAGGAGCGCACCGACGACGCGGCGGGCATCGGCAGCGCCCCGAAGCAGCACTTCCCCATCGAGGACCGCGTCGAGCACGCCGCCTCGCTGGCGGTGAACTGGGCGAACCTCCGCTACACGCCGAACGAGGAGAAGCAGGTCGCGGTCGTCCTGCACAACTACCCGCCGAGCGACGACGGTATCGGCACTGCCTTCGGCCTCGACTCGCCCGAATCGACGGTCAACCTGCTCGAAGAGCTGCGGAACCGGGGCTACGACCTGGGCGGCGAGTTCCCGGCCTCGGGCCAGTCGCTGATGGAGACCCTCACGTCGCAGCTCACACTGGACGACCGCTGGGTCGCCCCCGAGGACGTCCGCGACCTCTCCGTCGACGTCGTCTCGCCCGACCAGTACGACGAGTGGTGGAGCGACGCCGACCCCGCGTTCCGCGAGAACGTCGTCGAGGAGTGGGGCGAGGCCCCCAACCGGCCGTTCGCGATCCCCGGCGCGGAGTTCGGCAACGTCCTCGTGACCGTCCAGCCGCCGCGCGGCTTCGGGATGGACCCCTCGAAGGTGTACCACGACTCCGACCTCCAGCCGCCGCACGACTACTACGCCTTCTACGCGTGGCTCCGGCACGCCTACGACGCCGACGCGGTCGTCCACCTCGGCACGCACGGCTCCCTGGAGTGGCTCCCCGGCAAGACCGTCGGGCTCGATTCGGAGAGCGCTCCGGACGCCCTCGTCTCGGACCTGCCGAACGTCTACCCCTACATCGTCAACAACCCAGGCGAGGGGACCCAGGCCAAGCGCCGCTCCTACGCGACGGTGGTCGACTACCTCACGCCGCCGATGGCGAACGCGGGTACCTACGACGAGCTCGCGGAACTCGAGGAGCTGGCCGACCAGTACCGCGAGGCCGGTAGCGAGGCCGGCGAGACGGTCGAACGCCTGCTCCGCGAGACCGTCGCGGAACTGGACCTCGCCGTCGAGCTCGGCATCGCGGGCGAGATAGACGAGCAGGCCGACGTCCGAGGTCCCGACGAGGCCGGCACCACCCTCGCCGAGGGCGAGGTCTCCGGGGACGACGTCGACGCCGACGAACTCGTCGAGCGCGTCCACGCCTACCTGACGGACGTGAAGACCACCCAGATTCGGATGGGCCTGCACACGATGGGGGAGCCGCCCGAGGGCGACGCGCTCGTGGAGTATCTCGTCGCGCTGACGCGGCTGGAGAACGCTGGCGCGCCCAGTCTCCGCGAGAGCGTCGCGGGCGTGCTGGGCGTCGACTACGAGGCGATGCTCGAGTCGCCCGGCGAGTACGACGAGACGCTCGGGATGACCTACTCGCAGGCCGCCGACGAAGTTCACGAGAAGAGCGTCGAGCTGGTCGAGACCCTCGCGGAGTACGGCTTCGACCTGCCCGAATCCGAGGTCGATTCGGGTCCCGAGGACGAGGCGAACATGAACCTGCTCGTCGTCGATATCGACCCGCTCGGCGACGCTCGCGTACAGGGCGGCGCCCACGACGGCCTGCGGGAGGTCCTGGCGTTCATCTGCGAGGAAGCCGCGCCGCGGGTCTTCGGCGCCGCCGAGGAGATCCCCCAGACGGCGGACGCGCTGAACGGCGAGTACGTCCCGCCGGGCGGCAGCGGCGCGCCGACGCGCGGCGGCGTCGACCTGCTGCCGACGGGGCGGAACTTCTACACGCTGGACCCGCGGAAGGTGCCCGCGCGGTCCGCCTGGGAGGTCGGCAGCGAGGTCGCCGACGGTACCCTCGAACGCCACCACGACGAGCACGGCGAGTACCCCGAGGAGGTCGGCGTCGTGGCGTGGGGCACGCCCACCGTCAGGACCCGCGGGGAGACCATCGCGCAGGTGCTCGCGCTGCTGGGCGTCCGGCCGGTCTGGACCGACGCCGGCCGCGTCGACGACGTCGAACCGATCTCGCTGGACGAACTCGACCGGCCCCGCGTCGACGCGACGACGCGGGTCTCAGGCCTGTTCCGCGACGCCTTCCCGCAGGCCGCCGGCGTCGTCCACGACGCCGTCGAGGCCGTCGTCGACCTCGACGAACCCCACGAGATGAACTTCGTGAAGAAGCACGTCGAGGAGGAGGCCAAGGAACTCGAAGCCGAGGGCATGGACCCCGACGACGCCCGCGACGCCGCGCTGCCGCGCGTGTTCACCACGCGGCCGGGCGGCTACGGCGCGGGGACAAACAAGGCCGTCGACGAGGGGAACTGGGAGGACCGTTCGGACCTCGCGGAGGTGTACGTCCAGTGGGGCGGCTACGCGCTCGGCTCCAGGGGCCGCGTCTCGGAGGACCGCGATGCCTTCCGCCGGCGACTGGGGAGCGTCGAGGCGACCGTCAAGATCGAGGACACGATGGAACAGGACGAGTTCGACTCCTCGGATTGGTACGCCTTCCACGGCGGCTTCATCACCGCCGTCTCGGAGGTCGCCGGCGAGGAGCCCGCCTCCTACGTCGGCGACTCCTCGGACCCCGACAACGTCGACGTCTACACCAACGAGGAGAAGGTCCGCAAGGCGATGCGGGCGCGCGTCCTCAACCCCGAGTGGCTGGAGTCGATGGAGGACCACGGCTACAAGGGCGCCGGCGACCTCTCCCAGACGGTCGACGTGACGCTCGGCTGGGACGCGACGACGGGCGTCGTCAGCGACGCGCTGTGGGACGACGTCGCCGAGAAATACGCCTTCGACGAGGAGCGCCAGGAGTGGCTGCGCGACGTGAACCCCTGGGCCCTCGAGTCGATCACCGACACGCTCCTGGAGGCCATCGAGCGCGGGCTCTGGGACGCCGACGAGGCGACCGAGGAGCGCCTGACCGACCTCAACCTCCGGGTCGACGGCGACCTCGAGGAGCGCGCCACGAATCCGGGGACGGTCGGGGAGGTGGCCAGCGATGACGACTGAGGACGAACGCACCGCGACCGACGGCGGCGCGGCCGCGGGCGACGCCGGGGAGTTCGAAGAGTACGCCGACCTCGGCGCCACCACCTCGGACGCCATGGAGATAGCCGAGACGAGCATGGACCGCGTCCACGACCTCGTCCCCCAGGAGACGCTGGCCGATCGGATGCGGGCGAAGGCCGTCCACGCCACCGGCGACCCGGAGTTCCAGCACCTGGTGCGGTTCACCGGCGCGGACGATTCGGAGCCGGTCCGCGAGGGCGCGCGGGCCGTCCTCGACGAGGCGCCCGTGGTGACCGACATCACGATGGTGAAGTCGGGCGTGACCGGCCGCGGTCACGAATGCGAGGTCCGGAAGGCCATCGGCAACGGCGCCGACCTGGCCGCCGAGACCGGGATGACGCGGACCGCCGCGTCGGTCCTCGAGCTCGACAGGCGGGGCGTCTACGACGGCGCCGTCGCAGTCGTCGGGAACGCGCCCACGGCCGCGCTCGCGCTCGCGGACTGCATCGAGCAGGGCACCCGGCCGGCAGTCGTCGTCGCCACGCCGGTCGGCTTCGTGAAGGCAGCCGAGAGCCGGAAACGCGTCCGCGAGGTCTGCGAAGAGCACGGCGTCCCCGCGATCACGAACGTCGGGCGGCGCGGCGGCAGCGGCCTCGCGGCGGGGCTGACGAACGAGCTGGTCCACGTCGCCAGCGACGTCAGATCGGGGGACGTTACGCTGTGACCGAGGAGGTGGCGTTCCCCGACTCGCCGGCGGCGTTCGCGGCCGGTGGGCCGGAGCCCCGCGGCGACGACCCGGTCTACGCGGTCGGCATCGGCCCCGGGAATCCGGAGTACCTCACCCCTCGAGGCGCCCGGGCCATCCGCGAGGCGGACGTGGTCGTCGGCTTCGAGACCGTCGTCGACTTCGTCCGGGAGGAGATCGAGGGCGTCGCGCTGACCTGCGGCTACAGGGACGAGCCAGAGGTTCTCGCAAGCTTCGCCGACCGCGTCGCCGACGGCGAGCGCGGGACGGCGGTGCTGATGGGCGACCCGAACCACTCCGGCTACCAGTTCGTCGGGAAGGTCGAGTCCGCGGTCGACGCGCCCGTCGAGGTGGTCCCGGGCATCTCGTCGCTGCAGGTCGCGGCGAGCCGCGCACGGACGCCGATGGAGGAGACGACCTTCGTCACGCTGCACAAGAGCGGCCCGATCGAGGCCGACCTGCGGCGGCTGGAGCGGGACGTCGGCGACCGCCACCTGCTCGTCCTGCCACGGCCCTACGACTGGATGCCGGAGCGTATCGCCCACCGTCTGCTCAAGTCGGGCGCCGCGGACGGCGAGGCGCTCGTGCTGGAGCAGCTGACTCACGACGACGAGTCGGTGACCCGGACGTCGCTGGCGGAACTGGCGACCGACGTCGACTCGAAGGAGGAGACGGCGTTCTCGGACCTGTCGGTCCTGGCCGTGCGGCGGTGACGGTCGGCGACCCCACATCCCGGGTCGGTCCTTAGCGATCCTCTGACACCGGTCGACCGCAGTACTCGCAGTTCTCCTCAGCGACGGGGGTCCGGGCGCCGCAGTCGGCGCAGTTCGTCAGTTCGTCCGGAGATGGACCCTCGGACTGCCCTGTCCCCTGGATCATCGCCACGCGGACGACGCCGAAGAGGACGCCGAGGGCGAGTAGAGCGACGACTCCGAGGGGGAAGAGGGGGTCCGAGAACGAACCGGTCTGGACCTGGAGGAGAGCACCTGCGAACGGTTCGGAGACCATGTCGTTGCCTCGGTACCGCCTTCTAATAAGCCTTGAACGGGCTGAGGACCCGACGGGGGACAGTGGCGTCGGCGCTACTTGCCGCCGCCGTCCGTGGCGACGGGGCTGACCGACGCGGTGCCGGCGTCGATGGCGCGGGCCTTCGCGACCTCCGCCTCGATGGCGTCGGTGACGGCCTCGTGGGCGCCGAGCGGGTCGGCGTAGGCCAGGCCGCCGCGGTCGAGTTCGAGCTTCTCTGGGAGGGCGCGCTCGGTCTCCTCGCAGGCGGCCAGGAAGAACGGGACGGCGACGGCTCGGTCGCCCGAGAGGTTGTATCGGACGCACTCTGCGGCGGGGTTCTGCAGCAGGTAGGCGGTCGTCACCTCGCCGTAGGCGGCGGACTCCCGGAGGCGGGCGGCGTGGTCCTCGGTCGTCCGCCGCGAGCCCTCCAGGGAGGTGTCGCCGAAGGCCACGAGCGCGAGCGAGGCGTCGTCGCCGGGGGCGGTCGCCGCCGCGGCGCGGTCGGCGAGCGCGCGGCTCACCGCGGGGCTGGTGCCGATGGGCTGGCAGTGCCGCGCCGCGGGGAGCGCCCCGGGGATGCCGCGGGTGGTGTCGCGGTCCGGCGCGACCGCCATCGGCACGACGTAGGTGGCGTCGCCGGCGTCGACGTCCAGCTCCGCTGGGTCGCGGTCGTACGTCTCGACGGCGACGCTGTCGGCGACGCCCCGTTCCCGGAGCCGCCTCGCGTGCCGCTGTGCCACCTCGCGCGTGTGCTGCCGCCCGACGAGCAGGAGTGCGTCCGTCATGGTCGTTGAAACAAATGCGCTTGTATTAGCGCAACTTTGGTTGTCATCCAGTGCAACGGCTTCGGGTAAATACGTTACGGGGGCGACAACCGACCCGCAAACTCAAGTCCGGTTGGACGCTATACAATCGTAGTGACTCGACTCGTCTGCTGCGCCGGGACCACCCGGACCGCCCTCGTCGACGGCATCAGCGCCGCCGGCGCCGACGCCGACGCGATGGCCCACACGCCGAGCGCCGACGCAGAGATCCTCGCCTACGGCCGGCCGGTCCGCGCGCCGGTCGTCCCCGTCTCCCCGACGGGCTGTCCGACCCCCGCCGTGGTGACCCGCGCCGTCCTCGAGCGACTCGGCGTCGACTGCACGGTCGTCGACGCGGGGCTCGCCGAACCGACCGGCGCGCCGACGGTGACGGTCGGCGCCCGCGCGGGCGACGACATCCGCGAGCAGGACCCCGTGCCCTCGGCGCCGGGTGCCTTCGCCGCGGCCCGCCAGTTCGGCCGGAAGCTCCCGGACGACGAGCTGTTCCTCGCCGAGACCGTCCCCGGCGGGACGACCACCGCGCTGGGCGTGCTGACCGCCCTCGGGGACGAGGACGTCCTGGGCGGCGAGGCGCGAGGCGCCGTCTCCTCGTCCCTCCCGGAGAACCCCCTCGACCTGAAGCGCCGCATCGTCGCCGAGGCGCTCGAGGCCTCGACGCTCGAACCCGGCGACGCCGCCGGCGAACCGCTCGTGGCGCTCCGCCGCGCCGGCGACCCGGTCCTCGCCGTCCTCTCGGGGATCGCCGCGGGCGCGCTGGAGACCGACACCGCCGTCACGCTGGCCGGCGGCACGCAACTGGTCGCCGCGGCGGCCTGCCTCCGCCACGGCGGCTACGACAGTCGGCTGTCGCTGGCCACCACCTCGTTCGTCGCCGAGGACCCCGCCGTCGACCTGGACCGGGCGGCCGCGGAACTGGACCTCTCCGTGACGGCGACCGACCCCGGCTTCACCGACGACCACCCCGCGACGGCCGCCTACCTGCGCGGCGAGGCCAAGGAGGGCGTCGGCATGGGCGGCGCGCTGGCGCTCGCCGACCGCGCCGGGTTCCCGATGGCCGAGGTTCGCGACGGCGTCCGCGAGGTGTACGACGACCTGCTGGCCGACGACCAGCGGGAGGCGCCCCGGCCGTGAAGGGCGTCGTCATCGCCGGCACGGCCTCGGGCGTCGGCAAGACCGTCGCGACGCTCGCCGCCCTCCGGGCCCTCCAGCGGCAGGGGTACGACCCCCAGCCCGCGAAGGCCGGACCGGACTTCATCGACCCGAGCCACCACGCGGTCGTCTGCGACCGCCCCTCCCGGTCGCTGGACCCGTGGCTCTCCGGCGAGGTCGGCTGCCGGCGCAACTACTGGCGGGGCGGCGGCGACGTCTGCGTCGTCGAGGGGATGATGGGCCTGTACGACGGCGCGAACTCGACGGCCTACGTCGCCGAGACCCTCGACCTCCCCGTGGTCCTCGTCGTCGACGCCGCGGCGGGCATGGAGAGCGTCGCCGCGCAGGCGCTCGGCTTCCGGGAGTACGCCGCCGAGGCCGACCGGGACGTCGACGTGGCCGGCGTCCTCGCCCAGCGCGCCCACGGCGGCCGCCACGCCGAGGGCATCCGCGAGGCGCTCCCGGACGGCCTCGAGTACGTCGGTCGGATTCCGCCGCTGTCCGGCCTGGAGATCCCCGACCGCCACCTCGGCCTCGAGATGGGCGAGGAGTCGCCCATCGACCGCGACGCCCTCGAGGACGCCAGCGAGCACGTCGACGTCGACCGGCTGCTGGACCTGGCCCGCGAACCGCTCCGACCGGAGCCCGAGCCCTCGCGACCGCTGACGGACACGACCGTCGCCGTCGCCGACGACGCGGCGTTCTGCTTCTCGTACCCCGCCACCCGCGAGCGCCTCCGGGAACGGGCCGAGGTGACGACCTTCTCGCCGGTCGCCGGCGACCCGGTCCCCGACTGCGACGGCGTCTACCTCCCCGGCGGCTACCCCGAACTCCACGGCGCCGAACTCGAAGCCGGCGGGACGCTCGACGAACTGGGCGACCGCGCCGCCGAGGGACTGCCCGTCCTGGGCGAGTGCGGCGGTTTCATGGCGCTCTGCGAGACGCTCACCGACGCGGAGGGGGCGACCCACGAGATGGCCGGCGTCCTCCCCGCCGACGTCAAGATGCGGGAGCGCTACCAGGCCCTCGACCACGTCGAACTCGTCGCCCGCGACGACGCGCTGACCGCCGACGCCGGGGCGAGCGTCCGCGGCCACGAGTTCCACTACTCGTCCGCGGACGTCGCCCCCGACGCCAGCTTCGCCTTCGACGTCGAGGGGGGCGACGGCATCGCCGACGGGAAGGACGGCCTCGCCGAGTACCGGACTCTGGGGACCTACGCGCACGTCCACGCCGATTCGGGAGCGTTCGACACCTTCGTCGAGCGGCTGTAGCCGTCGCGAGACGGCGGGTGTGGGTCACTCCCCGCTGTGCTGCTGGCGGCGCTGCCCTCGTCGCTGCACGTGTTCCGGGACGGCCGCGGGGTCGGCGTCGGCCCACTCGGTCCACAGCGCGAGCAGGCTCGGCAGGACGACGACGCTCCCGACGAAGGCGTAGACGATGGTGAGCGCGGTGATGACGCCGAACTGCTGGAGCGGGACGAGCAGCGCGAACCCGAGGATGGCGATGCCGCCGGCGGTCGAGGCCGTCGACCCCAGCAGCGCGCCGCCGGTGCCGAGGACGGCGTTCTCGAGGGCCTCGTCCCGCCCGACCTCGCGGTTCAGTTCGTAGACGTACCGCTCGGAGACGTGGATGCAGTAGTCGATGCCGAGGCCGATGGTGAAGCTGGTGATGAGCGCGGTCATCACGTTGAACGGGATGCCGAGGGCGGCCATCGACCCGGTGATCCAGACGACGGCGAGGGCGATGGGGACCAGCGTCACCGCCCCGAGGCTCGCGTACCCCTCGACGCGCCGGTAGACCGCCATCAGGACCGCGAGGACGACCGCGAGCGTGATGGCGAGGCTGTAGAGGACCGTCGACAGGAGGTTCTCCGCGACGGCCTGGTTCATGATCGGCTGGCCGGTGGCGGTGGCATCCAGGCCGTCGCCGTCGACGGGCTCGGCGGCCGACCGGACCTGCTCGGCGATGGCCGGCTCGCCGGCCGTGCCGTCGACCGGGACGACGATCCGGAGGGCGACGTACTCGCCGTCCTCGCGGTGGACCCAGTTCCCGGCGCCGTCCGGCGCCGCCGCGTAGAAGGCGTCGTAGACGGCCTCGAGGTTCCGGTCGGGGACGCCGTCGCCGTCGGTGTCGGCGGCCTCGAACGTCTCGGCGAAGCTCTCGTTGTCGTCGGCGAGTTCGCCCATCATGCGGACCGGGCTCTGCGTCCCGTAGGTGTCGTCGGGCATGACGAGGACGACGTCCGTCCCGTTGGCCGCGTCGGAGGCATTCTGGACGCGCTCGAGTGTGTCGTTCGCCGTCACGTCGCCCCTGACGAGGATCTGCGTGGACGTGCCGTCGTAGATGTACGTCGCGCCGTCGACGAACGCGATGTTCTCCTGGGCGGTGTACTCGCCGGGGGCGAGCGGCCCCAGCCCCTCCATCCAGTCGGGGACCTCCTCGACGAGCAGGTCCTCCTGCTCGAAGGTGGTGTCGACCGTCGCGGCGCCGGCGCCGGCCACCAGCGTGACGACCAGCGCGGCCGCGAGGACGCCCTTCGGCGAGAGCCGGGCCGCCGCGATGGGCACGGCCAGGGCCGCGGAGAGCCGGCCGCCCTCCGTGCCGAAGGCCGTCTGCCGGCGGTCGTGGCCGCGGGCCTCGAGCCACCGGTCGAGTTCGACCTTCAGCGCCGGGATCAGCAGCGCGAAGACGACGAACGCGCCGAGGATGCCGACCGCGCTGACGACGCCGAACTGCCTGATGGGCTGGACCTCGCTGACGACGTTCGAGAGGAAGCCCGTCGCCGTCGTGGCCGTGACGAGCGCGAGCGCGACGGTGACGCCCGCCAGCGCCGTCCCCATCGCCTTCCGGACCGACGGCGGTCGACCGGCGTCGTCCCCGTCTCCGAACTCGAAGCCGCCGTCCCCGGCGCCGGGCCGTGCATCCGAAGCCCCTCCCGGCGGCCGCTCCTCGCGGTACCGCATGAAGACGTGGATGGCGTAGTCGATGGACAGCCCCATCAGCAGCACCGGGACGGCGACGAACAGCTGGTTGAACGTGATGCCGGCCCACCCCATGAACCCGAACGTCCAGACGAGGACGAGGCCGACGCCGAGCAGCCCCAGCGCCACGTCGTAGACGTCGCGGTAGGCGTACAGCAGCACGAGCAGGATGAACAGGAACGCCAGGGGGCCGACGATGCCGAGGCTGTCGAACGACGACCGGCGGAGTTCGTCGTCGATCACGCCGTCGCCGATCACCATCGCCTCCCCCTCGACCTCCTCGTCGACGATATCGGCCATCCGGGTCTGGGCCGCCGCGAGGTCCTCGGCGGGGACGTCGTCGCGCTGGGAGACGAGGATCGCGGTCGACTCGGCGTACTTGCCGTTGCCCTCGTAGCTCGTCGGCACCGTCGCGAAGGGGCCGCCCTCCGGCCAGGTGTGGTCGACGCCGTCCATCACGATGCCGACCGCCCAGGCGGTGTAGAGCCGGCGCTCGGCGGCCGAGAGGTCCTCCATGGCCGCGATCTGCGCCTCGAGGGACGGCCGCGGCTCGACGGTGATCTCCCGGACGTCCTGTCCCTCGTCCGACCGGATGGCGACGATGGCGACAACGTTCGCGAGGCCGAGCGGTTGCTGCTCTTCGACGAGCGTCGGGCCGACGACGGGGTCGTTCCGCAACCGCTGCTGGGCCCGTAGCTGCTGGCGGTACCGGTCGGTCGTCAGGACGTTCTCGTCGTCGCGGACGACGACGAGGGCGGCCGTCGAGTTCGGGGCCTGCCCGCTGAGGTGCCGGTCGACGTACGCGTCGGCGGCGTGCTCCTCGGTGCCGCCGCGGAACTCCTCGAGGGTGGTGTCGATGACGACGCCCGGGAGCCCCAGACTGAGGACGAACACCGTCGCTAGGGTGACGGCGATGACCTTCCGACGGTGCTCGTAGACGAGGGCTCGAGCGAAGGAGTCCAGCTTCATGCGGGGCGAAGGCGAGAGTCAGCGACCATGCACCCGGATTCCGTAAATAGTCATCGCCCCAGATGAGAGGCCACAGCGTCGAGTATCGGGAGCAGCGGGGGCCTGCAGTCGGTCGGTTGGCCGCGAACGGTCCGGTATCGTGGCACGGTGCCGAGATGGCACCCACGTGCCCATCCGTAGATTCCGCGCCGTGGGAATGGGCACGATCGTGTCCACATCTCCCGTTACGTCTCCGGCAGAACGGGGCGATGAGGAAAGCGTTATCCCTGACGCCGGGGACGATACGGCCATGAAGGTACTCGTCACGGACCCCATCGCCGACGCCGGCATGGACGTGTTGCGCGACGCCGGCCACGAGGTCGTCACGGACTACGACGCCGAGGGCGACGAGCTGCTGGCGGCCGTCGCCGACGCCAACGCGCTCATCGTCCGCTCCGGCACCGACGTCAGCCGCGAGGTGTTCGAGGCCGCCGAGGAGCTCGTCATCGTCGGTCGCGCCGGCATCGGCGTCGACAACATCGACATCGACGCCGCCACCGACCACGGCGTCATCGTCGCCAACGCCCCCGAGGGGAACGTCCGCGCCGCCGCCGAGCACACCGTCGCGATGACGTTCGCGACCGCCCGCTCCATCCCGCAGGCCCACGCCCGGCTGAAGACCGGCGAGTGGGCGAAGGGCGCCTTCCTCGGCACCGAACTCAACGGCAAGACCCTCGGCATCGTCGGCCTCGGCCGCGTCGGCCAGGAGGTCGCCAAGAAGCTCGACTCGCTGGGTATGGACCTGGTCGCCTTCGACCCCTACATCTCCGAGGAGCGCGCCGAGCAGCTCGGCGCCGAACTCGCCGAACTCGACGCCGTCCTCGAGCGCGCCGACGTCCTCACCATCCACACGCCGCTGACCTCCGAGACCGAGAACATGATCGGCGAGGAGGAGCTCGCCCAGATGGAGGGCGGCTACCTCGTCAACTGCGCCCGCGGCGGCATCGTCGACGAGGTCGCCCTCGCCGAGGCCGTCGAGGACGGCGTCCTCGCCGGGGCGGCGCTGGACGTCTTCGCCGAGGAACCCCTCGCCGAGGACAGCCCGCTGCTCGACGCCGAGGACGTCATCGTCACGCCGCACCTCGGCGCCTCGACGGAAGCCGCCCAGGAGAACGTCGCCGTCTCGACCGCCGAGCAGGTCGCCGCCGCCTTCGCCGACGAGCCCGTCGCCAACGCCCTGAACGCCCCCTCCATCGACCAGTCGGCGTTCCCGCGCGTCGAGCCGTACATCCACCTGGCGGACACCGCCGGCAAGATCGCCGTCCAGCTGCTCGACAGCCGCGTCGAGAGCGTCGAGGTGCGCTACGAGGGCGACATCGCCGGCGAGGACGTCGAGCTCGTCACCGCCTCCGCGCTGAAGGGCGTCTTCGCGCCGCTGGAGCTGCAGGTCAACGCCGTCAACGCCCCGGCGATGGCCGAGGAGCGCGGCATCGAGGTCAGCGAGACCAAGCGCCAGCAGGCCGAGGACTTCCAGAGCCTCGTCACCGTCACCGTCAGCGACGGCGAGGAGGAGATCTCCGTCGACGGGACGCTGTTCGCCGGCGACGACGCCCGCATCGTCCGGGTCGACGGCTACCGCGTCGACGCCATCCCCGGCGGCAAGATGATGGTCACGCGCAACACCGACGAGCCGGGCGTCATCGGCCACATCGGGACGGTCATGGGGAAGTACGGCGTCAACATCGCGGCCATGTTCAACGCCCGCGAGATCATCGGCGGCGAGGCGCTCACCGTCTACAACGTCGACGAGGAGGTCCCCGACGAGGCACGCGAGGAGTTAGAGACCGACGACCGCATCATCGAGACGCGCTACATCAGCCTCAACGGCGTGTAGAGCGGGTAGAAAACGGAGACCGGCGGGGAGTAGACTAACTTTCTCGAGTCGTTTCGACGGACTCAGCGACCGCGGAGCCAGCCGGCCAGCCGCGCCCACAGCCTGCCAGATCCCCCCTCGGCGTCCCGCTGGACGCCCTCGAGCTGGGTCTCGTACTGGTCGATGACGCCGTCGAGTTGCTGCTCGCGCGCTTCGAGTTCCCGCTCCAGGAACTCGGCCCACTCCTCTGCGGCCTCGCGGCGGCGGCGCTCCCGGGCCAGTTCGGCCTCGAGTTCGGCGGCCCGATCGCCGTCCGCCCGGACCTCGCTCCCCACCGGTTCGGATGAAGCCGATGCCATGGCTCTAGTACGCCACGAAGTCCCAAATAACCGCGTCAGACGGCCGTCACACCGCGTTACTCGGAATCGCCATCCAAGGGCCACGTAACACGGGAACACGGGGAGCGACACCGCCCCGCATGCGGATAAAAAGTCGGGGTGATACTAGGGGGAATCCCTATCGCGGACGAACGTAACGGGCCACTATGTCCGAAGAGTCGAGCGGCGGGACGGACCCCCCGGCGCGGGAGACGCCGCAGGCCGGCCCCGACGCGCTGTACGGAGCGAACCCGACGCCGCCACAACTGGAGAACGGACCGGGATGGGAGGCAGACCCGCTTCTGTTCGCGGGCTGTGACGCCTACGTCGACGGCGAGTACCTCTACCAGGACTACGTCTACGACGACCACGGCGCCGACACCCGCTCGGTGCTCGAACAGCCGCCGGACGGCGACCACCTGGGCGGCTTCTACTCCCGGCCGACCGGCGACTACCGCTACCCGAGCGACCCCGACACCTACGCCTACAACGGCGCGGACCTCCTGGAGTTCCGCGCCCGCTCCACCGACGACGGCGTCGCCTACCGCATCACCCTCAACACGATGCTCGAACCCGACGCCGCAGCCGTCGCCGTCGGTATCGACACGCAGTGCGGGACCGCCGACGAGACCGACGACGACCGACAGAGGGACACCGACCGTCAGAGCGACACCGGCCGCCAGACCGACGACCGCCGAACGGACTGGGGCTACGGCCTCGGCGACCTGGGCGCGCCCGTCGACCACCGACTGGTGACGTGGGGCACAGGTGCCGAACTCGACGGCGAACCCCTCGACTCAGACCGCGTCTCCGTCGACGTCGAACGTAACCAGATCGAACTCGAAGCCCCCCTCGACCCCGGCGAAGAGACCTGGCGGCACTACTGCGTCGTCGGCCTCTGGGACGACGACAACGACGCGTTCCAGCAAGTGGCGCCCGACGCCGACGACGAGCGCCCCGGCGGCAACGCGCAGCGCGGCGGCGCGCCGCCGATCTTCAACGTCGGGTTCCGGTTCGAGGAGCCGATGGGGCGGAACGTCGACCTCGACACGCTGGTGCCGCGGCTGACGACCGTCCTGGCGAACGCGCCGAGCGACGCCCTCGACGAACTCGACGGGCCGCTGGAGATCGTCGACCGCCTCGACGACCTGCCGAACCTCATCGGCGACCTCGACGACTCCCTGGACCTGCTGAACCCGCTGGAGAGTCCCCTCACCCCGCTCGGTTCGTCCAGCCTCTCGGACCTGCTCGACGAACTCGACCGGTTCTGGCTGTTCAACGGCACCGAGGGCATCCCGCGCGTGCTCGGCGTCGGCAACTGGCGCGAGCACCGGCAGGCCACGAAGCTCGCCGAGCGGGACCTCTCGGAGTTCCACGCCGACGTCGACTTCGGGGCGCTCCGCGAGGGGACCACCGAGCGCAACGTCCCCGACTCCGGCGTCGTCTCCTGTCTCTACCCGTCCCGGGAGGAGTTCGGCGACGGCGTCGACCCCTTCGCGAACGTGCTGCGGGGGCGCATCCAGCCGTACAACGTCTACGTCCCGGAGAGCGTGGACCTCGAGGAGCCGGCGCCGATGGTCGCGATGCTGCACTCGCTGGGCAACTGCTACAACCAGTACCCGGTGTGGATGTCCAACTACGTCGAGGACGTCGGCGAGACCTGCGAGGCGCTGGTGTTCATGCCCCAGACCCGCGGCCCCGGCCTGTGGTACAGCCGGGAGGCCGAACTCGACGTCTTCGAGGCCTGGCGCGACCTCGAGACGCGCTTCGACGTCGACCGCTCGCGGGTGTCCATCACCGGCTACTCGATGGGCGGCTACGGCGCCATCATAACGGCGGCGAAGCACCCGGACTGCTTCGGTCGCTGCTTCCCGGTCGTCGGACCGCCGGCCGAGGACCCGCTGGAGGCGCCGACGAACAACATGCTCGCGACGCCGTCGCTGCTGTTCGACGGCCTGTTCGGCGGCGAGGGCGGCGGCCGGCTGTTCACCGTCTTCGACGAGGAGCCGGAGAACGCGCTGCGCCTCACCGAGAACCTCCGGCACGTCCCCATGCTGCTGTGGCACGGCGGCACGGACCCGCTGGTGCCCCTCCTCGGGCCGACGAACTACGCCGGCCGCCTCCGGTCCCACGGCTACCGCCACCAGATCGACGTCTTCCCGTCGGACCACTTCCTGCTGGCGCTGCAGGACCGCTGGGACCGCGGCCCCGAGTACCTCGCCGAGGCGGCGGTCCCGCAGCGGCCGGCCCGGGTGACCTACAAGCGGGTCCCGGAGTTCGACCACGACGACCTCGGGCTGGTCCACGACGGCGCCCACTGGGTCACGGACGTCGAGCCCCGCGCCGGCGAGGACAGCGCGCTCGTCGACGCCACCTCGTTCGCCGACGGCTACGGCGAACCCGACGCCGAGCGCTACACCACCACCGGGAGCAAGCCCCTGGCGTACACCGCCACGGGCGTCCGGTGGAACGAACCGGAGACCGAGCGCGGCCCGGAGAACGCGCTGGCGCTCGACCTCGAGGGCGTCGGCTCGGCGACGGTCTGGATCGAAGAAGCCGGCCTCGACGTCGACGAGGAACTCACCATCGAAGCCGACAGTGACGGCCCCGCGACGGTCACGCTCCGGGGCCCGTTCGGCACCCACGACGTCAGCCTCCGGGAGGGCGAATCCGAGACCACCGTCGGCCCGCTCGCGTAGCGGCCGACCGCCGGAGCGGGCTCAGCGGCGAGAGCCGCCCTCCCGCCGTTCAACCGCAGTAAACGAACCCACCATTCATCGTCGACACTTAAACGTCCAGTCGTGCGTCGGGTTAACACCTTTCCGCCTCGCAGGCGACCCTAGACGTATGCCGCACGGCAACCGTGAACCGGAGGCGGGTTCAGACGCCGCCGATCCGCCTTCGCCCCCTCGACCCGGCCCCGACGCCCTCTACGGGGCGAACCCGACGCCGCCCCAGCTGGAGAACGGGCCGGGCTGGGACGCAGCGCCCCTCCTCGTCTCCGGCTGCGACGCCTACGTCGACGGCGAGTACCTCTACCAGGACTACGTCTACGACGACCGCGGCGCCGACACCCGCTCGTGGGTAGCGGGATCGCCCGCCGACGCCTCCGCGCTCGGCGGCATCCTCTCGCAGCCGACCGGCGACTACCACTACCCGAACGACCCGACCCGGTTCGGCTACAACGGCGCGGACCTCCTGGAGTTCCGCGCCCGCCCCACCGACGACGGCATCGCCTACCGCATCACCCTCAACACGATGCTCGAACCCGACGCCGCCGCCGTCGCCGTCGGTATCGACACCGACCCGGACGGCACCGGGAGCGACGGCGGCCGTCGCACCGACTGGGGCTACGGCCTCGGCGACCTCGGCGCGCCCGTCGACCACCGCCTCGCCACCTGGGGCACCGGCGCCGAACTCGACGGTGAGCCGCTGGCCGACGACCGCGTCTCTGTGGACGTCGAACGCAACCAGATCGAGGTCGAGGTGCCCCTCCAACCGGGCGAGGAGACGTGGCGACACTACTGCGTCGTCGGCCTCTGGGACGACGAGAACGACGAGTTCCAGCAGATCGCCGTCAGCCCCGACGCGGAGACGCCGGGCGGCGGAAAGTCGGGCCACGACACGCCGCCGGTCTTCAACGTCGGCTTCCGGTTCGACGAGCCCTACGCCAGCAACGTCGGGCCGGTCGACGTCGGCCGCGGCCTCTTCGACCTCCTCGACGTGACCGGCATCGGCAACGGCATCCTCGAGACGCTGCTCGACCGGTCGCCGCGGGTCTTCGGCCGGGGGAACTGGCGGGAGCACCGCCAGGCGACCGCGCTGGCCGACCGCGACATCTCCGAGTTCCACGCCGACGTCGACTTCGGGGCGCTCCGCGAGGGGACCACCGAGCGCAACGTCCCAGACTCCGGCGTCATGTCGCTGCTGTACCCCTCGCGGTACTACCTCGGCGAGGGCGTCGACGTCGACAACGACGTCCTCCAGGGTCGGATCCAGCCGTACAACGTCTACGTCCCCGAGGACCTCGAGGAGCCGGCGCCGCTCGTCCTGCTGCTGCACTCGCTGAGTTGCGGGTACACCCAGTACGCCGTCTACACGCCGAACCTCCTCCGGTCGCTCGCCGAGGAGGCCGGCGCGATCGTGCTGATGCCGCAGGCCCGCGGCCCGGGTCGGTGGTACAGCCGGGAGGCCGAACTCGACGTCTTCGAGGCCTGGCGCGACCTCGAGACGCGCTACGAGATCGACCGCAGTCGCGTCGCCATGGGCGGGTACTCGATGGGCGGGTTCGGCACCTGCATGCTCGCCGCGCAGTGTCCGGACCTCGTCGGCCGCGGCTTCTCCATCGTCGGCCCCGCCGCCGAGGACCCCGTCGAGGGCGTCACCGGCGGGCTGCTCGGCGCGCCGGAGCGGCTCACCACCGGGCTGTTCGGCGGCCAGGGCGGCGGCGACCTGCTGAACCTCTTCACCGACAGCCCCGAGAGCGCCCTGAAGGTGACGGACAACCTCCGGCACGTGCCGATGCTCGTCTGGAACAGCGTCGGGGACCCCCTGGTGCCGTTCCTCGCGCCGGAGAACTACGCCCGCCGGCTCAAGCGCCACGGCTACCGCTACCAGTTCGACCTGTTCCCCGCCGCCACCCACCTCTCGCTTGGGTACCGCGACCGGTGGGACGGTATCCCCGAGTTCGTCTCGGCGGGCACGGTCGTCCGGAACCCCCGCCGGGTCACCTACCGCCAGGTACCGGAGCTCGACCACCCCGAGGTCGACCTCGTCCACGACGGCGCCTACTGGGTCTCCGACATCCGGACCCGGCTGGGCGAGGACTCCGGGCTCGTCGACGCCACGTCGCTGGCCGACGGCTACGCGGACCCGGAGGCCCGCTCGTTCAAGCGCTACGGCCGGCGGCCCCAGCGGCACCTCAGCCGCGGCGTCGAGTGGGAGACGCCCGACGCCGGGTCGCGCCGCAGCCCGGAGAACGCCCTGGAGGTCACCCTCGAGGGCGTCGCGGAGGCCACCCTCTGGGTCGAGGCGGCCGGCCTCGACGTCGAGTCGGAGTTGACCCTGGACGTCGACAGCGACGGCCCCGCGACGGTCGTCCTCGCCAGCCGGTACGGCGAGTACGAGGTCGAGGTCGCGGCGGGCGAGTCGACGACGAAGGTGTTCCTCGCCGACCGGACCGGCGAGTCCGGCGCGGCCGAGGCCGCCGACTGACCGGCGCTGCTGTCCCGCCTGCCGCTTACCGTTCTGCCGTCGCTGCGATTCCGAGGTGCTCCAGCACCGCCTCGGTCGAGTTGGCGACCGGTTCGGGGTCGTTGCCGGCCGCCGCGGCGGCGTCGGGGTCCTTCAGCAGGTGGCCGGTGGTCAGGCAGACGACGTCCTCGTCGTCGCCGACGACGCCCTCGCTCCGGAGCTTGCGCAGGCCGGCGACGGAGGCCGCCGAGGCCGGCTCGACGCCGACGCCCTCGTGGGCGAGCGCGCGCTGGGCGTCGGTGATCTCGTCGTCGGAGACGGCGACGGCGGTGCCGCCGGTCTCGCGGATGCCGGGCAGCGCCTTCGGCGCGTTGACCGGGTTGCCGATGCGGATGGCCGTCGCGATGGTCTCGACCTCAGCCCAGCGCTCGGTGTCCTCGGCGCCGGACTCGATGGCCTCGACCATCGGCGCGGCGCCCTCCGCCTGCACGCCGGTCAGCTTCGGCACCTCGTCAGGTTCGAGTTCGCCGGCCGCGACGAGCTCGCGGAAGCACTTGTAGAGGGCGGCGGTGTTGCCCGCGTTGCCGACCGGCAGGACGATCCGGTCGGGGAACCGGCCGTAGTCGTCGCGGAACTCCTCGAGGATCTCCAGGCCGATGGTCTTCTGGCCCTCCAGGCGGAAGGGGTTCAGCGAGTTCAGGAGGTACGCCTCGCCGCGGTCCGCGAGGTTCTGGACGACGTCGAGGCAGGCGTCGAAGTTCCCGTCGACCTCGAGGATGCGGGCGCCGTGGAGGCTCGCCTGCGCGACCTTCCCGGCGGCGACCTTCCCGGCCGGCAGCAGGACGAGCGTCTCGAGGTCGGCGCGGGCGCCGTAGGCCGCCAGCGCGGCGGAGGTGTTACCGGTGGAGGCGCAGGCCAGCCGACCGACGCCGAGTTCGGCGGCGACGCGGACGCCGACGGTCATCCCGCGGTCCTTGAACGAGCCGGTGGGGTTCATCCCCTCGTGCTTGACGCGGAGCGTCCGGACGCCGACGTCGTCCTCCAGCCGCGGGACGCGGTGCAGCGGCGTGTCGCCCTCCGGGAGGGTGACCCCCTCCTCGAACGGGAGGGCGGCGCTGTAGCGCCAGACGCCGCGGCCCGCGAACTCGTCGAAGGTCGGGTAGCGGTCGTAGCGGGCCTCCAGCAGCGAGTCGCACTCCTCGCAGGTGTAGACGATGTCGTCGAAGGGCGCGTGCTCGTGGCCGCACTCGATGCAGCGGAGCCAGACGCCGTCCTCGGCGACGGCGGGCGCCTCGGGGGTCTCGGGGAGCGACAGGTCGGTCATTGGAGACCCTCGGTCGCGGAGTCGCAAAAAGGGGGCGTTTCGGGCCCGTGTTGCGGTCGCGGGGCGGTCACGGCGACGGGACCGGCGCCCTCACGCCGCGGCGTCGCGGACGTAGCCGTAGTGCTCCATGCAGGTCCGCATCTCGTCGCGGTCGTCGTGCTTGTGCAGCGTCGTTGGCGAGTCGCAGTAGTACGTCTCCCCGTCGAACCGGAGGGTCAGCTCCTCCTCGCTGCCGAGGACCCGGGTCCGGACGACGAGCCGCTCGCCGTCCTCGAGCTTCGCGAGTAGCTCCTCGGACGTGTACTCGCCGGCCTCCACGACTGTCTGGTCGCTCATACCCCGACCTCGGGCCGGCGGCACTTCACGGCTGGCAAATCTGTCCGACGCGCGTATGACACGTGATAACGTTTAACAATACCCGACGCCAACGGCCTCTCGTAGGGCGAAACCGCTCTCTGACAACACATGCCAGCGCCACTCGAAGACCGCTCCGACGATGCCGACGACAGCCTCCCGGCCCGGAAGCGCCGGTGTGCGGACCTCGACCTCGCGAACGGCGAGGTCGTCATCTACGACGTCGAGAACCACAACGCCTGGCTCCAGTCCGACGGGGCCGTCGGCGTCGACGCGCTGGAGTGACTACCGCTGCGGGAACTCGTCGATCCGCTCGTGGACGAACGCCGTCCACTCGTCGAGCGTCGCGTGCATCATCTCGCGGGCCTCCTCCTCTGGCGTCGCCCGGTACTGGTAGACGTGCCCGCCGCTGTCGAGCAGCCGGCGGCGGCGATTCACCAGGTCCTTCTCCAGCAGCGTCGTCAGCCCCCGGTTGACGTTGCTCCGGTCGCGGTCGACGACCTCGGCGAGTTCGGCGACCGTGCTGTCCGGCGCCTCCAGCAGCTCCATGTAGAGCCGTGCTTCGTGCTCCTGGATGCCGAAGACGCACCGCAGCACCTCCTCACAGCCCGGCTCCGAGTCCAGCATCAGATTCCGGAACCGCGCAGGGTCCGGTTCGGGTTCCATGGCCGTACCCTGGGCCGCCGCGGCGATAAATGCAGTGTCCGTGTCGACTATAACACTCGGCCAGTCGGCCGAGCGTGTCGACGGCCTCGACCGCGAATACCACGAAGGACCTACACGTCGAGGTCGTACAGGTCGCCGAACTTCGACTTGGCGTACTCCAGGAAGTAGTCGGCGGTGTAGGACTCCCCGGTGGCCTCCTCGACGAGTTCGTCGGTGGTGTAGCGCTGGCCGTGGCGGTGGACGTTCTCGGTGAGCCACTCGTGGAGCGGGTCGAACTCGCCGTCGCGGACCTGCTCGTCGAGCGAGAGGTCCTCGCGCGCGGCGGCGTCGAGCTGGGCGGCGAGGACGCTTCCCAGCGAGTAGGTCGGGAAGTAGCCGAAGGAGCCGTGGCTCCAGTGGATGTCCTGCAGGCAGCCGTTGGCGTCGGTGTCGGGACGGACGCCGAGGTACTCCTCCATCTTGTCGTTCCAGACCGCCGGCACCTCCTCGACGTCGAGGTCGCCGGCCAGGAGGTCGCGCTCGATCTCGAACCGGAGGATGATGTGGAGGTGGTAGGTGAGCTCGTCCGCCTCGACGCGGATGAGGTTGTCCTCGTACACCTGGTTGGCGGCCTCGTAGGCCTGCTCCGGGGTGAGGTCGGTGCCGTGCTGCTCGTTGAACCGGGGGACGAACAGGTCCCAGAAGGCGCGGGTGCGGCCGACGTGGTTCTCCCAGAGCCGCGACTGGGACTCGTGGACCGTCAGGCCGCGGTGCTCGCCGAGGGGCGTGCCGTACTCGTCCTGCCGGAGCCCCTGGGTGTAGGTCGCGTGGCCGAACTCGTGGATCGTCGACCCCAGCGAGTCGAGGGGGTCGGACTCGTCGAAGCGGGTCGTCACCCGGGCGTCGAATTGCGTGCCCGAGGAGAAGGGGTGCGGCGCGGTGTCGAGGCGCCCGTGCTCGAAGTCGTAGCCCAGCGTCTCGAGGGCCTCCCGGGAGAGCTCGAGCTGCCGGTCCTCGGGGAAGGTGCCGTCGACCTCGTAGAGGTCGGCGTCGGACTCGCGGATGGCGTCGATGAGCGGGACGAGCCCCTCGCGGAGGCGCTCGAGGACGCGCTCGGCGGTCTCGAGGTCGATGTAGGGCTCGTAGTCCGCGAAGAGGACCGCGTAGGGGTCGGCGTCGGGGTCGATGTGCTCGGCGTACTCCCGCTTGAGGTCGAGCAGGCGCTCGACGGTCGGGGCGAAGGTCTCCCAGTCGTCGTTCTCGCGGGCCTCCTGCCAGACGGGGTGGGCGTCCGAGGTGGCCTCGCTGATCTCCTCGACGAGGTCAGTCGGGACGCGGGTCTTCCGCTCGTACTGCCGGCGGATCTCGCGGACGACGGCCGACTCGTCGTCGGGGAGGTCGGCGCCGGCGAGTTCGTCGAGCCAGTCGCCGACGTCGTCGTCGACGAGCAGGTCGTGCTGCACCGCGGAGATCGCGCCGCGCTGTTTCGACCGGGCGGGCGTGCCGCCCTCGGGCATCATCACTTCCTGGTCCCACGAGAGGACCATGTTCGCGTCGCCGAGGTACGTGGCTCGTCGGTACTGCTCCAGCAGGTCGTCGTAGGCGTCGGGGACCGACGATTGCTCGGTTGCCATGGCAGATATTGCGGGACCGGGGGGACAAGAACCCACGGATAGGGGCCGGTTCGGTCAGTCGAGGTCCGCCTCCGCCACCCGGCGGTAGAGCGCCGCGCAGCGCTCGATCACCTCGAGCGAGACGCTCTCGTCAGCGGTGTGGGCCTCGCCCGGTTCTGCGGCGCCGCAGACGACGCACGTCGTGCCGGCGCGGTCGGCCAGCCACCCGGCGTCGGTGGCGTGGGGTTTGACGACCTGCCGGGGGTCGCCGTCCTGGGACGCCGCGGCGGCGTCGACCACCGCCTCGGCGAAGTCGGGATCGTCGCAGGCCATCGGCGGCAGGTCCTGGTCGACCTCCCAGGTCACGCCCTCGACGGATTCCGCCCGCTCGAGGGCGGCGCGCTCGCCGGGGACGGTCCGCTCGTCGACGGTGAACTCGCAGCGCTCCGGGACGACGTTCCAGGCGCTGCCGCCGTCGATTTCCGTGACGACGACGCTGCCCCCCAGGTGGTGGCCGAGGACCTCGGTCTCCGGCGCGTCGAGGTCCCGGACCACGTCGACGGCGTCCGCGGCGCGGTAGATGGCGTTCTCGCCGGCTTCGGGTTCGCTGGCATGCGAGGACGCCCCCTCGGCGAGGACCGTCGAGCCGCGGCGGCCCTTGTGGGCGACGGCGACGTCCGTGACGCCCTCGGCCGAGTAGCTCGTCGACCCCTCGCCGACGACCGCGTAGTCGGGCGCGAAGCCGTCGTCGATGGCGGCCCGGCAGCCGACGCCGCCGGACTCCTCGCCGGCGAAGGAGACGAAGACCAGTTCGGTCCCGGGGTGGACGTCGGCGTCGCGGAACGCGACCATCGCGGCCGCGACGCTGCCCTTCATGTCGGCCGTCCCGCGGCCGTAGAGGCGACCGTCGCGCTCCGCCACGACGTAGTCGCCGTCCTCGATCTGGTCGTCGTCCGGCGGGACGACGTCGTGGTGGCCGACGAGGGCCAGCGACCGGTCCGCGCCGGCGTTCCGGCGGGCGACGACGTTCCCGGCGCCGTCCCGTTCGACGCTGCCGTCGGTCTCGTCGGCGAGCCAGTCCTCGACGAGGTCGCCGGCGGCCGATTCGTCCTCGTGGCTCGGGACGGCGACGAGCTCCCGGGCGAGGTCGGTGACGCTCATGGCGTGCCTTGGGGGGCCGGCGGCTTGAGCGTCCGGGGCGGTCGGGCGCCGCCGGGCGCCGCCGGGCGCCGCCGGCCTCGATGCCGACTGGAGGCGCCCTTCACGGTATTTATACGCCTCGGCGCCGAAATCCGGGTATGGAGATTCTGCCGGACACGAGCGCGGTCATCGACGGCCGCGTGTCGGAGCGCGTCGACGGCGGCTTCGACGGCACGGTGTACGTTCCGGAGGCGGTCGTCGGCGAACTGGAGGCCCAGGCCAACGACGGCCGCGACAGCGGCTGGGAGGGCCTCGAGGAGCTCCAGCGCCTCGCCGACCTCGCCGACGATGGACGGGTCACCGTCGAGTACGTCGGCCGCCGCCCCGACGCCATCGAGAAGCGCGAGGCCGGCGAGGGCCAGATCGACGCCCTCATCCGCGACCTCGCCGACGAGTACGGCGCGACGCTGCTGACCAGCGACGTCGTCCAGAGCGAGGTCGCGCAGGCGAAGGGCCTCGACGTCGAGTACATCGAGCCGAAGGAGCGCGACGTCGACTCGCTGGCCCTCGAGGAGTTCCTCGACAGCGAGACGATGTCGGTCCACCTCAAGACCGGGGTCCCCCCGATGGCCAAGCGCGGACAGATCGGCGAGATGCGCTACGAGCACATCGGCGAGGACGCGCTCTCGGAGACCGAGATGCGCGAGTACGCCAACGACGTCCTCGAGTCGGCCCGCGGCTCCTCGGAGGGCTTCGTCGAGCTCTCACACCCCGGGATGGACATCGTCCAGTTCCGCGACATGCGGATCGCCATCGCCCAGCCGCCGTTCTCCGACGGCATCGAGGTCACCGCCGTCCGGCCCATCGTCAAGACGACGCTGGACGACTACGAGAACGCCGACGCCCTCCGCGAGCGGTTCACCGAGCACCAGCGCGGCGTCCTCATCTCGGGGGCGCCGGGCGCCGGGAAGTCGACGTTCGCCCAGGCCGTCGCCGAGTTCCTCAACGACTCCGGCTACGCCGTCAAGACGATGGAGAAGCCCCGCGACCTCCAGGTCGGCCCGGAGATCACCCAGTACACCGAACTCGGCGGCTCGATGGAGAACACCGCCGACTCGCTGCTGATGGTCCGGCCCGACTACACCATCTACGACGAGGTCCGGAAGACCTCGGACTTCGAGACGTTCGCGGACATGCGGATGGCCGGCGTCGGCATGATCGGCGTCGTCCACGCCACCCGCGCCATCGACGCCCTCCAGCGGCTGGTCGGTCGCGTCGAACTCGGGATGATCCCGCAGGTCGTCGACACCGTCGTCTACATCGAGGCCGGCGAGGTCCACACCGTCTACGACGTCTCCACGGAGGTGAAGGTCCCCCACGGGCTCGTCGAGGAGGACCTCGCCCGCCCGGTCATCGTCATCGAGGACTTCGAGACCGGCACGCCGGCCTACGAGATCTACACGTTCAACCGCCAGGTCGTCACGGTGCCGCTCGACGGCGCCGAGGACGGCGGCGGCGACTCCGGCATCGAGCGCGTCGCCAAGCAGGAGATCGAACGCGAGATCCGGCAGGTGGCCCGCGGCCACGTCGAGGTCGACCTGAAGGGCGGCAACACCGCCGTCGTCTGGGTCGAGGACGACGACATCTCCTACGTCATCGGCAAGAACGGTGGCCGCATCAACCAGATCGAGGACCGCCTCGGCATCGAGATCGACGTCCGGACGTTCTCCGACCGGCCCGGCGGGAAGTCGGGGAGCGGCGGTGGCGGCCAGCACGCCGGCGGAGGCGCTGCGGGTGGCGGCGGACAGCCCGGTGAAGTCGTCACGCCCGAGGTGACGAACCGCCACGTCGTCATCCCGCTCGGCGACCACCACGGCGACACCGTCGAGATCCGCGCCGACGGCGACTACCTCTTCACCGCGACGGTCTCCCGCGGCGGCGAGATCCAGGTCTCCCGCGGCTCCGCCATCGCCGAGGAGCTCGAGCAGGCCATCGACCGCGGGAAGACGATCACCGTCGTCCCGCAGTAGGTGTAGCCGGCGGTCGCGGTCGGCCCCGGGCGCGGCTTTTTGAACGCGCGGTGCGACGCTCCCCCATGCTCACGTTCACGGTGCTCGGCAGCGGGGGCAACTCCCCCATCCCGACGCCGACCTGCGGGTGCCGGGTCTGCGAGCGCGCCCGCGATGTGGGAGTCCCCCACGCCCGCCACGGCAACTCGCTGTACGTCGAGGAGCTGTCGGCGATGGTGGACGCCCCCGAGTTCGTCTTCGAGAACCTCGAGCGGGAGGCCATCGAGGACCTCGAGTACATCTTCCTCACCCACTGGCACCCGGACCACTCCGCCGGGCTGCGGGTGGTCCAGTCCCGGTCGATGGCGCGGATGTTCGACGACCCCGACCACGGCCTCGTCGAGACGGCCCGCAGCGACCGGCCGACGCTCGTGACGACCCGCCGCGTCTACGAGCGCACCTGCGAGGTCTACGCCGGGCTCCGGCACTTCGTCGAGGACGTCGGCTTCGCGGCCACCCACTTCCTCGACGAGGAGCCCCTCGAGGTCGGCGACACCCGCGTCGAGGCCATCCCCTACTCGCTGTCCGGCGACGGCGACGCGGACGCGACGGCGTTCGTCCTGCGGCAGGGCGAGACCACGGTCCTGCTGGCCGTCGACGACGCCCGCTACCTCGACGAGGACCGCCTCCCGGCCGACGTCGACCTCGCGGTCTTCGAGTGCGGCTACTTCCCGGAGACGCCCGACGGGACGTCCATCCTCACCGCGGTCGACGAGACCATCATGGGCGACGAGCTCACCCACGCAGAGGTGATGGCGCGGATCGACCGCGTCGACCCCGACCGGACGCTCCTGACCGAGATCGAGCACCTCTACGCGCGCACCCACGACGACTACCGCGACCTGGAGGCCGAGTACGACGACGTCCGGTTCGCCTACGACGGGCTCACCATCACCGTGTAGCCGCAGTCGCCCGATTTATGCTACCGCGCCGCCACCCCGTCGTATATGCCGAACGCCATCATCGTCGGCGCCTCCTCGGGTATCGGCCGCGCGCTGGCGAAGGAGCTCTCCCGCGACTACGACCTCGGGCTGGCGGCCCGCCGGACGGAGCGACTGAAGGCCGTCGGCGAGGACGTCGGCGGCGCCCACGTCGCCTCCATCGACGTCACAGAGGACGACGCCCGCGAGCGGTTCGACGACCTCGTGGACTCGCTGGGCGGCGTCGACCTCGTCGTCCTCTCGGCCGGCATCGGCCGGTACAATCCCGACCTCTCGTGGCCGGCGGAGCGGGACACAATCGAGGTGAACGTCCGCGGGTTCGCGGCGCTGGCGACCGCCGCCGTCGAGCACTTCGAGGCGACCGACGGCGGCCACCTCGTCGGCATCTCCTCGGTCGCCGGCGAGGTCGGCAGTCCCACGCTCCCCGCCTACAGCGCCTCGAAGGCCTTCGTCGCACGCTACCTCGAGGGGCTGCGCTACCGGTCCGCCGTCGACGTCAGCGTGACCGACGTCCGCCCGGGATTCGTCGACACGCCGATGTCCCCGGAGACGGACCGCTTCTGGGAGTGCTCGCCGGAGACGGCCGCCCGGCAGATCGCCAGCGCCATCGAGAAGGAGAAGGACGTCGCCTACGTCACCCGCCGCTGGTGGCTCGTCTCCAAGTTCCTCGCCGTCCTCCCCGACCGGTTCCGCGCCGACCTGATGTAGCCCCCGTCCCTCACCCGTCGAGGTCCGTCCGCCGGAACTGCCACCGCGCGACCAGCAGCAGGACGGCCGTCGCGGCGAGCAGCACGCCCGCACCGACCAGATCGTACTCGTTGTGGACGAGGATCTCGGTGGGGTCGTAGTACGCCGTGGGGCTGAGCCGACCGATCCACTCGTAGCCGTCGGCGACCGCGGTCACCGACCGGACGAGGAAGAGGCCGAAGACGACGCCGAGCGCGAGCCGGTTGGCGACGTCCGCGCGGTCGAAGACCACCGACAGCACGAGCCCGATGGCGCCGCAGGCCAGCAGGTACGGGACCGACAGCACGTGGACGGCGACGAGCGCCGGGACGTCGATCGTCTCGCCGATCGCGAGGACGCTCCCGAGGACGACGACCGGGACGACGACGTTGGCCAGGAGGATCGGCGCGAGCAGCGACGCGAACTTCTCGAAGAGGAGCCGCGTCCGCGTGACTGGCAGCGACAGCAGGAGGTCCATCCGGTGGCGCTCGACGTCGCCGGCGATCAGCCCGGCGGCGCTGTAGGCGACGTACAGCCCCAGCAGGAGCACCCAGACGAACTGGTAGAGCTCCGTCGCGAGGAACCCCTCGATGCTGGCGAGGGACTCGACGCCGAAGAGCTCCCGGAGCGCCGGCGGCCACGCCTCGAGGAACTGGTCGAGGTCCACGTCGGCGAACGACGGCCACATCGCGACGTAGAACGCGCCGAGGAGCGCGATGCCGACCGAGAGGACGACGCTCCCGCGCAGCCGCCCCTCGACCTCGTAGCGGGCGGTCTCAAGCATCGGTCGCCCCCTCTCTCCTCTCGTGGGACTCGTCGTTCACACCCTCGGACGCCTCGTCGGCGCCGTAGAAGTGCATGAAGACGTCCTCCAGCGGCGGCTCCGCGATCTCCACGTCGACGACGTCGTAGGCGGCGAGACGGTCGAGCAGGTCGTTGTAGTCGCCGGTGAAGGTGAACTGCAGCGCCTCGCCCGCCCGCTCGACGTCGACGACGCCGTCGCCGGCGAACGCCGACGCGGCCGGCGGGTCGGCGAACTGCACCCGGACACGCTTGCCGCCGCGGGCCAGCAGCGTCCCGACGTCCTCCAGGGCGACCAGCGACCCGCCGCGGAGGATGCCCACGCGGTCGCAGACCCGCCGGACCTCGCTCAGCACGTGCGAGGAGAACAGGACCGTCGTCCCGCGGTCGCGCTCGGCGCGCAGGAACTCGTTGAACCGCTCCTGCTTCAGCGGGTCCAGTCCCGCCGTCGGCTCGTCCATCACCACGAGGTCGGGGTCGTGCATGAACGCCTGGACGAGCCCCAGCATCTGCGCGTTCCCCGAGGAGTACTCGCGGACCGCCCGCTCCAGCGGCGGCGTGAAGATCTCCAGGAGCTCCGCGCGGCGCTCGTCGCCCTTCAGCGAGGCGTGGTAGTCGAGGATCCGCTCGCCGGTGCGGTCCTCGTCGAACCCCAGGGTCGCCGGCAGGTAGCCGATCCGGCGCTTCGCCTCCACGAGTTCGGCCTCCTCGCGGACGTCCGCACCCAGCACGGTCGCCGTCCCCTCAGTCGGCGACAGCGCCCCCATCAGCGTCCGGATGGTCGTCGTCTTCCCCGCCCCGTTGGGTCCCAGGAACCCGAATATCTCGCCGGCCTCCACGTCGAAGGAGAGCGATTCGACGCCGGTGACCTCGCCGTAGCGCTTGGTGAGGTCCTGTACGTCCACGACTGGCATGGGCGACGTGGCAGCGGGAGCGCCTTAGCTCTGCTCGTGGGTCCGAGCCGCCGGGTGTCGAGATAGAGAGGTAGTCCGGGGGGGTCCGCCTGCCCCCTCCCACCCACGGGCTGGTCGCGATCCCCATCGGAGGGAGCGACAGACGGGGGGTTAGACTCGGGTGTAATAGGTTTTCTCCCGCGACCGGTTCGGAGCGACGGGGGCTTGGACGAATCAGCTGGGGGTGACGGAGTACAGAGACGAAAGTGAAACGGGCCGAGAGGGATTTGAACCGAGTGGAGACGTTCCTGCTCACTCGCTTCGCTCGTTGCGCGGGCTGCGACTCCCCGGGTTCGAATCCTCCGCTGCCGGTTCGGGGCGCCGACTCGCGGCTCGCGGCTTCGCCGCTCGCATCCCGTGGCGCTCACCGCGTTCGCGCCACGCACCGCTCGTCGGCTTGCTCCACGGGCCGAGAGGGATTTGAACCCCCGACCATCTGGTTAAAAGCCAGACGCTCTGCCGGGCTGAGCTATCGGCCCACACGGTCGAATTACCGCGGTCGGCGGTAAATCCTTTCGATTGGACGAATCATCAGGGGCCGTTCGGAGCCGCGAGTCGGGACTGATGCGTGTCACGCACCTACACGCGTGCGAAACCTACTTTTCGGTCGCATCTATACTCGACGCATCCGATGCCGTTCCCGAACCACCCTGACAAACACCGGGCAGAGGCCGTCCTCACTCCCGAGCGGTTCGCGGAGTACAGGCGCTCGATCGTCGACGGGGACGTCACCGAGCCACCGCGATCAGTCGTCCTCTGCTACAGTCGCAGCCTGATGGAGTACTTCACCGAGGCCTACGATGGACGGGAGATCGGCGACTACTACGGGGACCTCTACGCCTTCGACGACAGCGACGGCGCCGTCGGCGTCATGGGGAACTTCGGCATCGGGGCGCCCACGACGGCGAAACTGGTGGGCGAACTCGTCGCAGACGGCGTCGAGACGTTCCTCTCGATCGGGTTCGCGGGCTGTCTCGACGAGTCCGTCGAGATGGGAGAGTTCATCGTCTGCGAGAAGGCGATCCGCGACGAGGGGACCTCACACCACTACCTCGAACCCGAGCGGTACGCCCACCCCGACGAGTCGCTCGTCGAGGAGACGACGCGGCTGCTGGAGGTACGTGACGAACCCTTCCAGCTGGGGCCATCGTGGACGACCGACGCGGTCTATCGTGAGACGGTACCGGAGGTCGAACGGTACGCCGACGAGGGCGTGCTCACCGTCGAGATGGAGGCGTCCGCCGTGTTCGCGGTCGCCACCTACCACGGGGTCGAGGCGGGGGCGATGTTCGTGGCGAGCGACTACCTCGGTCCCTCCGAGTGGGAGCCGAAGTTCCACCTGACGGAGGCGGACATGCGACGACTTGGTGATACGGCGAAGGAGGTCCTCGAGTCCCGGGTTGGCTGACCTTGCCGCGTACTCAGAGGTACTCCTCGAGCGCCTCGGTGACGACGGCCTCGGGGTCGACGTCGTCCAGCGCGGCCCGCCGCCGCAGCTCCCGGTAGATGTCGGGCGGCAGCGACAGCGACAGCGAGCCGAGGTCGACGCCCTCGGCTGCCAGCGCCTCGTCGACCGTCATCCCCTCGTTGACGCTGGAGGCGATCGAGCGGACCTCCCGGACGGTGAGGTCGTGGTCGAGCGCCGCCCACGCGAGCAGGAAGCGCGACTCGCCGGAGACGCGGGCGACGTGCTTGGCGGCGGTGGGGGCGATCTCGCCCAGCGCGACGTGCCGGCGGATCGACCGCGGGAGGTCGTGGACGCGGGCCCACTTCCGGATGAAGGAGACGGTGGCCTCGCCGCCGGCCCGCTCTGCGGCGGCCTTGTAGGAGCCGGTGCCGCGGACGAGCGCCGCGCAGGCGGCCGCGCCGCGGAGCATGTAGACGTTGTCCTCGCTGCCGACGGTGTTGGAGGCGAACCGCCGGACGGTGTCGGCGGCCTCCGCGAGGCTGTCGGGGTCGTCGGGGTCGAACTCGACGGCGCTCTCGCCGGCGACCCGCGGGTCCCCGCGGATGACCGGCTGGCCGACCGGCGACTCCCGGTCCGCGGGGGGCTCGTCGTCCGGCTCTCGACTCATTTCGTCGGGGTACGAAGACGGGGGTGAAAAACGTCTCGCCGCGCACAGGTCCGCAGTCGCAGCCGCGCGGGAACGCGACTACTCGTCGGACTCGTCGCGCTCGTCCGACATGTGTTCCCAGATCTCGGTGCAGCCGCACCCGTCCTCGACGTCGTCGAGGTGGCTGGTGTCGATCTCTTCGCCGTCGGCCTCGTCCTCCAGTGTCTGTGTCATCGTGAATCCTCCTCGTACAGCTCGGGAGCGACGTCCGCAGAGGTATGCTGTCGCGTTCCCTCCCGCTGTCGATCTGTCATCACTCCCCCGTAATCCGTCCCGCACCTTAAGGGACGCTGCCGCTGTAACGTCTACCCTTGCTCCCGCCTTCCGGAGGGTACTGCCCCTTTCTGCGACGGCGGTAGTGGAGAGAACCGCAAGAGGGTACCGGGTTTCGACTCCTCGAGGCGTCACCGGATCTCGTGACGCCCGGCAACCAGTGTCCGGGTCGACGCCCTTACCCCGCCGGGACGTCTCCCACCGGGTATGCCCACCTCGGTCCACCAGCTCGACGACGGCGCGTGGCTGAGCGTCAACGACGCCCGCGAGGTGAACGTCAGCGACCTCTGGTGGCTCGCACGCCACGACTTCTGCGACTGCGAGATGGCCGACTTCCTCGCGGAGGGGTTCGTCGAGATCGGCGTCGACCACCCCGACATCGAGGGCCGCATCGCCGGCCGCTGTATCACCTGCGGCGAGAGCGGCGTCACCGACTGGCTGACGCTCGGCCGCGTCGTCGACCCCCACGAGGGCGAGTTCTACGGCGTCGACCCGGCGAGCGTCCACGTCCCCCGGCGGCGGACGCGACTGGCCTCGCCGGCCGACGGTTCCGATTAACCGGAGAATATCTCCGCGAAAGGTGAGACGAGGGGAGGCTTGACTGGAGGGACGAGCGTATAAGTACCGGAGTGTAGGGTACGCACATGCCGAGCAAGGTCGAGGGCTGGAAGGACGAGGTCTACGGGAACGAGATCCGTGACCACCTCTTCCAGTTCGCGGAGGAGGGATGGAGCTCCATCCCAGAGGACGAGCGCGACGCCTGGTTCGAGCGGTTCAAGTGGTGGGGTCTGTACCACCAGCGGAAGGGCCAGGAGTCGTACTTCATGATGCGCATCGGGACGCCGAACGGCCGCATGACGCCCGACCAGCTGCGGGTCGTCGGCGAGATCGCCGACGAGTACGCCCGCGGCCCCGTCGACAACCCCGAGTTCGGGGGCGCCTACTGCGACTGGACGACCCGCCAGTCGATCCAGATGCACTGGATCCAGCTGCAGGACGTCCCGGCCATCTTCGAGAAGCTGGAGGCGAACGGGCTCTCGACGCAGCAGGCCTGCGGTGACTCCTGGCGGAACATCGTCGGCTCCCCCGTCGCGGGCCGCGACGCCGACGAGCACGTCAACGCCTGGCCGGTCATCCAGGAGCTCAACGAGACGTTCAAGGGCAACGACGACCACTCGAACCTCCCGCGGAAGTGGAAGGTCGCCGTCACCGGCGACACCCGCGGCTCCGGGCAGGCCGAGATCAACGACCTCGGCTTCGAGCCCGCGACGAAGGAGATCGACGGCGAGGACGTGAAGGGATTCAACGTCACCGTCGGCGGCGGCCTCTCGCGGAAGGAGCCCCGATTCGCCCGCAACATCGACGTCTTCGTCACCCCGGACGAGGTCGCCGACGTCGCCGGCGGCCTCTCGGCGCTGTTCCGCGACCACGGCGACCGCGAGGACCGCTTCAACGCCCGCATCAAGTTCCTCGTCGACGAGTGGGGGCCCGAGAAGGTCCGCCGCGTCCTCCAGGAGGACTACGTCGACTTCGAGCTGAAGTCCGCCGGCGAGGACCTGCGCGAGCAGTACACCTACAACGCCGGCCGCAACGACGAGACCGGCGACTACGTCGGCGTCCACGAGCAGACCGACGGCCAGTACTTCGTCGGCCTCTCCGTCCTCACGGGGCGGATGGGCGCCGAAGACGTCGTCGAACTCGCCGACCTCGCCGAGGAATACGGCTCCGAGATGGTCGGCCTCACCCAGCGGCAGAACGTCATCGTCGCCGACATCGCCGAGGATGACCTCGACGACTTCCTCGCCGAGCCGCTGCTGGAGACCTACTCGCCGGACCCGCACCCGTTCATGCGCGGCTCCATCGCCTGCACCGGCACCGAGTACTGCTCGCTGTCCATCGTCGAGACGAAGAACCGGATGGTCCGCTACGCCCGCTGGCTGAAGGACAACGTCGACGTCCCCGAGGGCGTCGAGGACTTCCACATCCACCTCTCCGGCTGCACCGCCTCCTGCGCCCAGCCGCAGATCGCCGACATCTCACTGCGCGGCATGAAGACCCGCAAGGACGGCGAGCCCGTCGAGGCCTTCGACATCGGCCTCGGCGGCGGCCTCGGCGAGAACCCGCACTTCGCGGAGTGGGTCGAGATGCGCGTCGCCGCCGACGAGGTGCCCGGCTACGTCCAGAACCTCCTCTCGATCTACGAGGAGCGCCGGCAGGACGGCGAGTCCTTCCGCGAGTTCATCGCCCGCCACGAGGAAGACGACCTCAACGGCCTCGCCGAACCCGAGGAGACCTCCTACGAGGACCCCTACCTCGGCAACACGAAGATGACGTGGTACCCCTACGCCGAGGAGTCCGAGATGGCCGACTCGCCGGCGCCGGCCGCCAGCGACGACTAGGGACACCCACTTTTTGCACGGGCCGGCGAAGCCGGCCCGGCAAATACGTGGGGAAAATATGCGCGCCCTCCTCCAGCCGCTGGCCCTCACTGCGTTCGGGCCAGCGTTAGTCGTCGGGCGTCCTCAGAAGTGCGAAGCACTTCTGATGGGCTGCGGAAATCGCCTTGGCGATTTCCGAACGCTACGGCGACTCGGCCTCCGGCCTCGTCGCCGGGAACCGCGGTCGCTCCGCTCCCGCGGATGCTGACCCCCAAATGCTTGCTCGGCCAGTCGAAGCTGCGCCTCTTGTTCGGAGCGCCGTGTCGAACGTATAAACCGCCGGGCGACGAAGCGACGCCATGGACGAACGCGTACGCGAGCACGCCGAGGTGCTGGTCGACTGGAGCGCGCGGATCGAGTCCGGCGACGACGTCGTCGTCGACGTCGCCGAGGACGCCCACGAACTCGCCGTCGCCGTCGCCGAGAAGCTCGGCGAGGCCGGCGCCAACGTCGTCACGACCTACGGCTCCGACGAGGTGCTGCGGGCGTACCTCAAGGGCCACGACGGCGACTTCGGGGCCGGCGACCACCAGCTCGCGCTGATCGAGAACGCCGACGCGTACCTCCGGCTCGGCGGTGGTCGGAACACGACCGCGACGGCCGACGTCTCCAGCGACCTCCGGCAGGCCTACTCGAAGGCCAACAGCGAGGCCCGCGAGGCGCGGATGGACACCGACTGGGTCTCGACCGTCCACCCGACGCGGAGCCTCGCCCAGCAGGCCGGCATGGCCTACGAGGAGTACCAGGCGTTCGTCTACGACGCCGTCCTCCGGGACTGGGAGACCCTCGCCGAGACGATGGCGGAGATGAAGGCCATCCTCGACGAGGGCAGCGAGGTCCGCATCGTCAAGGAGCGCGACGACCAGCCCCCGACCGACGTCACGATGTCCATCGAGGGCCGCACGGCGGTCAACTCCGCGGCCTCGGTGGCCTACGACTCCCACAACCTCCCCTCCGGCGAGGTGTTCACCGCGCCGTACGCCACCGAGGGCGAGGTGTTCTTCGACGTCCCGATGACCATCAACGCCCAGCGAGTCAAGGACGTCCACCTGACGTTCGAAGGCGGCGAGGTCGTCGACTTCGCCGCCGAGCAGGGCGAGCGCGAACTGGCGTCGATCCTCGACACCGACGAGGGCGCCCGCCGCCTCGGCGAACTCGGCATCGGGATGAACCGCGGCATCGACCGCTTCACGGACAACATCCTCTTCGACGAGAAGATGGGCGACACCGTCCACCTCGCGGTCGGCCGCGCCTACGACTCGAACCTCCCGGAGGGCGAGACCGGCAACCAGTCGGCGGTCCACGTCGACATGATCACCAACGTCTCCGAGGACTCGTACATGGCCGTCGACGGCGAGGTCGTCCAGCGGGACGGGACGTTCGTGTTCGAAGAGGGGTTCGAGGAGTAGCGAGACTCCGAGCGCAGCGAGGAGTCTCGGAAATGCGAACGGGGAGCGAAGCGACCCGTGAGTAGCGAGGGCCGGAGCGACGGTCGGGAGCGAGACCCTCGAGTCGCCGGCCGGCCGATTACAGCCCGGCTAATCACGGAGAAGGCGACGGCACTGTCGTCGTTTCGTTGACACCAGAGGCCGCCGCCGAAGGCGACTGTTACTCGCGTTCGCTGCCACCGATATGGCCGAACACGACAGTCTCGAGCCGGTTACCCGCTGAATCGTGCACAAGGTTTATCCGTATCTCGTGTGTCCTTTGGTAGCACGCGCGAGCGATTACCATGCGAGGATTCCTACCAGGCGGTGCCCGATCACCGCTGCCGAGCGTACTGGAGACCCAGCGACGAGCCAGCCGGACCCTGTTCGAGGTGATCTCGACCGGATCGACGATCCAGCGGGAGAGCCTGACCGCCGCCCGCACCGCGAGTCACCTGCCCCTGAACGCCGTCGAGCGGACGACCGGCGCCGACGTCTCCGGCGTCCGCGCCCGCGTCGACGACGGCTTCGACGCCACGCAGGACGCCTCCGACCGCGCCGAGGACCGCTTCCTCAGCGCGATGCTGACGACCAGCCACCGGACCGCCGACTACGCGGAGTTCGTCGACGACTCCCTCGAGCGCGTCTGTCCGCTCGAGGACGGCGCGAACTGACCGCCTTCTGCCGTTACTCCCACCAGGTACTCCGCCGCTCGGCGTAGCCCTTGTCCGGGCGGAGCGGGTCGGGGTACTCCGAGGCGTCGTCCTGGCCGAACCCGGTGCCGAGCCAGCGGCCGACGTGCCAGGCGACCGCGTCCGTCTCGAGGTCGACGAGGACGATCTCCAGGCGGTCGTGGTACTCCAGGGCGTCGTCGCCGTCCACGTCGTCGCCGGAGACGGTACCGCAGGAGCCGGCGGCGTCGCGACAGGCGTCGGATCCGGCGTACCTGACGACGACGTCCGCGTTCTCGGGCGAGTCTGTGCGGTAGAACGTGACGTCTTCCGGGACGGTGCCGCTGGCGCCGTCTATGTAGTAGCGCAGCGCGGCGCCGACCTGCCGTTCCGCGGCGGCGGGGTCCGGGGCCGCGCCGACGTCAACGTAGACGTCGAGGTCGTCGCTCCGCCACGGCGTCGCCCGGTCGCCGGCGTCCGTCCGGGGGAGCGTCTCCAGGTCGATCGTCGCGTTCATGACGCCCGCCGGGCCGTCGTCGTGCGTGAGCCCGAGCGTGTGGCCGAGTTCGTGCTTCAGCACCGCCACGGTCGACTCGTCGGAGAGGTTCGTCTGGACCTCCAGGCCCACCGGGCGGCTGACCTGGCGGCTCTTCGTGATGACCGGCGCGCAGCCGGCGGTCCGTGCGCCCGCGGCCGCGCCGCAGTCGCCGACGGAGTCGACGAACTCGACGTGGACGTCCGCCGTCTCGCCGGGTTCGGCGTGCCGGAAGCTTACGTCGTAACCGGCGTGTCGCTCGCTGTGCTCGGTCCAGTAGACCAGCGCCTCGTGGACCAGCGGCCGGTAGTCGCGGTCGTCGCCGGCGGGCGCCTCGTAGCTCACCGTCAGGACCGACTCCTGCCAGTGGTTGTCGGGGTCGCCGCTGAACCCCTGCCCGATCGCGCCGGGTTCCGCCGCTCCCACGCACCCCGAGAGGACGAGGACGACTGTCACCGCCACCGCGACCGCCGGTCGAACCATCGATACGGTGGACTCCCTGCTCGAGAAAGACCCCTCGGAGTGATTCAGCGAGTGAAACCGGCGGTTCGGCGGTCTCGGAATCGGCTGAGGATAGTAAGCCCCCTTCTGTTTCGACCCGGCATTCGGCTGAGCGCCCGCCGCGTCTCCGGGCTACCATGCGCGGCGGGCTTGCACCGGTGAGGATTCGCCGTTCCACCCGTCCTTCCGCGTCGACGTTCGGCGGGTCAACTCCCTCCCCTCGCGGGTCGGTTCGCGCGCTCGCGGCGGGGCCGCGAGCGCCACGGGCCGGTGGGCCCGCGCGCCTCATCACTCGACGGAAGCGGTCTCGTTTCTGTTCCAGCGCCAGCGGTCTCCCGCTCCGGGCTTGCGCCCGGTCACCTGCCCGGAGGGTGGGGGGACTTTCCTCATGGGCCGCCCCGGCGCGGACGCCGGGAGAGCCCACGGGGACCGGGCTTCCTCTTCCGTGTCCGGCTAGGCGACTCCCGGAGATAAGTGTTCGGTGGCGCGACTGCGCCGGTAACACCGCCGTCACGTGGTTGCATCGGTCTCGCCGAAGGGATATGGGCGCCAGCGCCGTAGCCGGTGACGAGATGATACCCCCTGTCGACACGACGACGAGCGCAACGTCGAACGGAACGACCACCCCGACGGAGGTGAACGGCCGATGACGACCGTCCTCGTCACCGGCGCCACCGGCAACCAGGGCGGGTCGGTCGTCGACCACCTGCTGGCCTCGGAGACCGACTTCGAGGTGCTGGGCCTCACGCGCGACGCTTCCGGCGAGGCCGCCCGGGAACTGGCCGACCGCGGCGTCGAGATGGTCGAGGGCGACCTCGACGACCCCGACTCGCTGCGGCCCCACGTCGACCGCGCCGACGCCGTCTTCGCGGTGACGAACTTCTGGACCCAGGGGTACGACGGCCAGGTCCAGCAGGGGAAGCACCTCGCCGACGTCGCCGCCGAGGAGGGCGTCGACCAGTTCGTCTTCAGCGGCGTCGGTAGCCACTGGAAGGACACCGGCGTCCCGCACTTCGACTCCGCCTGGGAGATCGAACGGTACGCCCGGGACCTCGACCTCCCGCTGACCACGCTCGCGCCGGTGTTCTTCTTCCAGAACTTCGAGGCGTTCGTCGACGACGTCGTCGACGACGGCACGCTCGCGCTGCCGCTGGAGGAGGGCGTCTCCCTCCAGATGGTGGACGTCGACGACGTCGGCCGCGCCGCCGCCGTCGCCCTCGCGGACCCCGAGTCGTTCGTCGGCGAGCGCTACGAACTCGCCGGCGACGACCGCACCCTCGCCGAGACCGCCGAGACCATCGCCGAGGTCGCCGGCATCGACGTCGAACCCGTCCACGTCCCCATCGAGGACGCCTACGACAGCTTCGGCGAGGAGTTCACCGTCATGTGCGAGTGGTTCAACGAGGTGGGCTACGACGCCGACATCGACGCGCTCGAGGACACCTTCGGCTTCGAGTTCACCGACCTCGAGACCTACCTCCGCGAGCACGGCTGGGCGGACAAGGAGGGGATGGCCGCCGTCCCCGGCTGGGTCAAGGCGATGCAGTAACACCACTTTTTGCACGCTCGGCGCGGCTCCACCGCGCCTCGCGGCAAAAACGTGGGGAAAATATGCGCGAGCGCCTCCAGCCGCGGCCCTCCCGGCCGCGTTAGTCGGCGCTCGCTACCCGCGGCCGGCCTCCGGCCGCCCGCGGGGGAACCGCGCTCGCTACGCTCGCGCGGATGCTCGTGTCGTGGTTTCTCTCCTTCATCGCGCTCGCCGTGACACCAACCCTGAAGCGGCGAGCGGCCGACTCGCCGACGTGGACCTCGAACGGCACCAGACGAAGCTCATCGCGGTGGCCGTCGCGGTCGGCCTCGTCGCCGGGCAGTCGCCGCCGGTCGCGGCCGCCGGAGAGGCGCTGGTCCTGCCGTTCCTCGTCGGCATGCTGGTCGCGCTGTTCGGCGGGCTCAGGGTCGCCGGCGTCCGCCGCGGCCTCCGTAACCGCCGGATGGTCGCGACGAGCCTCGGCGTCAACTTCCTGTGGAGCCCGCTGCTGGCGGTCGGCCTCGGCGCCGTCTTCCTCGCGGGGGAACCGGACCTCCGGCTCGGCCTCCTGATGCTGTTCGTCACGCCCTGCACCGACTGGTACCTCTTCTTCACCCGGGTCGCCGACGGCGACGTCGAGCTGGCGGCGACGCTGCTGCCCTACAACCTCCTCTTCCAGCTCGTCCTGCTGCCCGTCTACATCCTGCTGTTCGCCGGCACCGTCGCCGGCGTCGACCTCCAGGTGTTCGCAGAGGGGCTCGGACTCGTCCTGGGCGTGCCGCTGGCGGTCGTCGCCGTCGGCTGGCTCGCCGTCGAGCGGAGCGGTCGCGCCCGGCGGGCATACCGCCGCGTCGAACCGTCGCTGTCCGACGTGCAGGTGCTGGCGCTGACCGCCGCCGTGGCGGCGATGGTCGCCTCCCAGGCCGACCTCGTGGTCGCCCGCCCGGGCGTGCTGGCGCTCGTCGCCGTCCCGGTGGTCGCCTTCTACGCCGTCAACCTCGCGCTCGCGCTGCTGCTGGGCCGGCTCCTCGGGTTCGACCACGGCGAGACGGTCTGTCTGGCCTGCACGACGCTCTCGCGGAACTCGCCGACGGCGCTGGCCATCGCCGTCGCGACGTTCCCTCACCGGCCGCTGGTGGCGCTGGCGCTCGTCGTCGGGCCGCTCGTGGAGGTGCCGCTGCTGAGCGTCGTCGCCAGGCTGCTGCTGGCGGCGCGGGACCGAGGGCTCACCGGACCGGCCGCGACCTAGTCGTCCTCGCGGAACCCGACGCGGTCGGCGTCGGCGACGGCGCGTTCGGCCGAAGCGTCGAGATCGAACTCCGCGACGATCTCGCCGTCGCGGACGAGCGGCTCCAGGAGCGCCTCGCCGTCCTCGGGGCCGTCCTCGTCGGCCAGCGCGACGTGGTGGCCGCCGTCGGGCGTCCGGTAGACCTCCTTGACGCCCGGGAGCTTGCCCTTCTTGGAGATCGGTTCGCCGTCGACCTCGACGATGTCCAGCGCGAAGTCCACCGGGTCGGCGTTGGAGACGTGGCTGCCGACGCCGAAGCCGTCCGCCACGTCGCGCAGCTCGCGGATCTGTTCGGGGCCGAGGCCACCGCTGACGAAGACGTCGACGTCGCCGTGGCCCTTCGACTCGAGCTGCCAGCGCGTCTCCATGATGATGTGCCGGAAGTCGCCGCGGCGGGAGCTCGTCGTGTCGAGGCGGACGCTGTCGAAGCCCAGTTCGGCGGCCCGGAGGGACTCGTCGGTCTCGTCGTCGAAGGTGTCGCAGAGCGCGACCCGCGGGACCGACTCGTCGACGGCCTCGTCGAAGGCCAGCCAGGCGGCCTCCTGCTCGCCGCGGCCGAAGCAGAGCATCAGCGCGTGCGGCATCGTCCCCGAGGGCTCGCGGTCGAGGACGTCGCCGGCGGCGACGTGGGAGAAGCCGTCCAGGCCCGCCAGCAGCGCGCTCCGGTCGACGATGGCGCCGATGGAGGGGTGGACGTGCCGGGCGCCGAAGCTCAGCATCGACGTCTCGGGGGCGGCCCGCCGGGCCTCCAGCGCGGCGGTCGCCATCCCCGTCGGGTGCGACAGGAAGCCCAGCAGCGCGGTCTCGAGCCGGCAGAACTCCAGGTAGGGCCCCTCGATGCGCATGACGGGCCCGCCGTCGAACAGCCGGCCCTCGGGGATCGCGTCGACGTCGACGTCGTAGCCGGCCAGCAGGTTCGCGGCGTCCTTGAGGCCGGCGAGCAGTTCGAACTCGCCGGTGGGGAACTGGTCGGCGGTCACCTCCGCGACCACGTCCGGGTTCCGCCCGGCGTGCTCCAGGGCCTCCTCGGTCCGCAGGAAGTACGCGTCCGTCGCCCGCCCCTCGGCGATGGCGGACTCCGGGACGATGTCGAACATGTCCCCACTGTCGCGTGCGGGCTCGAAAAAGCTACGCGTTCCCGGCCCGAGCGGCACGGGGGTCCCGCCCGGGCCTATCCGCGGGCCGGCCAGTGGACGTCCCCGAGTTCGTCCGGCCCGGGGGCCTTCACGACGGTGACGCTGTTGCCGTCGCGCTTGATCCAGACGGCGCCGTCGAACTCGTCGCCGGAGAGCGTCCAGACGGTGCCGCCGTTGCGGGTCTCGCCCGCCTCGCCGCCCCAGTACTCGAGGACCTGCTCGTAGCCGTCGACGAACTCCGTGGCGTTCGCCTCGTCCTGGAACGTCACGTTCCAGACGAAGGAGATCTCGCCGCCGTCGCGGTAGGCGTGCAGGCGGTCGCCGTACCACCCCTCGGCGTAGGATATGTCGTAGGTGAACGGCCGGCGGTCGTCGAGGCGACCGTCCTCGCTGGTGTTCTCGAAGTCGTCGATGTCGACGACGCCGGAGCCGCTGCCGCCGTCGGCGTAGGCCGTGTAGGCGAACATCGCGGCCAGCCCGGCCTGCCCGACCGTCGCGTAGCTGCCGCGGTCGGACTCGACGCGCTCCCAGCCGGCGCCGCTGCGGTCGGAGAGGGTCGCCGGCCCGTAGGCGCCCGTGTCGTACGTCGCCGGGTGGATGACCTCCGCGCTCGCGTTCGGCAGGTCGTCGTACATCGTGTCGATCGCGTCCCAGCCGCCGCGGTCGCGGTGGTGCTCGACGAACGTCGGCCCCTCGGCGTACGGGAAGAAGTCCACGAAGTAGACGCCGAAGTGGAACCCCGGCTGCGGGGCCGCCCGGTCGCCGTCGGCGCCGACGCCGGCGCACTGCCACTCGCCGGTCTCGCAGTTCCGCTCGTACTCCCGCTCGACGACGCCGGCGCTGCCCTCGATGAGGCCGCTGCGGGCGTTGACCTGGTCGAGCGTCCCGCCGTTCGCGGCGGCGAGGTCGAACCGCTGGTCCTGCAGCGCGTGGACCAGTTCGTGGGCGAGCGTGCGCTCGTTCGGGATCGTCGCCGGGTCGTTCTCGCTGACGAGGGTGATGTTCCCGGTGCTCGGCTGGTAGAAGCCGAGGACGAGGTCGCCGCGGTTGCCCCGTCGCACCTCGACGACGTCGCGGTCGCCGGGGACGAGGAACAGCGCCTCGTGCTGGGCGTTGTCGATCGCCCGGGCGTCCGCGGTGGGTTCGGCCGTGGTCGCGTTGCCGTACTGCTCGCGGAACGTCTCGCGGGTGACCAGTTCGATCTCGACGTCCTCCTCGAACTCGAGGCCGCGCAGCAGCTGGACGCGCGCCATCGCCCGGGAGAACACCGCCTCCTGTTCGGTCTCGTTCAGGCCGTCGGCGGCGTCGACGGCCAGCGTCTGGTCGTACTGGTAGCCGTTGTACTGGCCCAGCTCCCCGGCGTTCGGTCCTTCGGTCGGCTCGGCGTCGGACCCGCCGGGCGCGAACCCGACGTTGCAGCCGGCGAGCAACAGCAGGGCGGCGAGCGCGATCGCCGCCATCGGGCGCCGTCTCATCACCCGGACGGAGGGTGGGCGGGTGCAAAAACCCACGGTAGTCGGCCAGCCGCGCCGGGCGGCGCCTCGCCGGGGTAACCGTTTTGCCGCCCCGTTCGAACTACCGCACATGGACCTCGAGGCAGACAGCACCGCGGTCGTGGTCGTGGACATGCAGAACGGCTTCTGCCACCCCGACGGGTCGCTGTACGCGCCGGGCAGCGAGGCGGCCGTCGAGCCCTGCGTCGAGGTGGTCGACGCCGCCCGCGAGGCCGGCGCCGCGGTCGTCTTCACCCGGGACGTCCACCCGCCGGAACAGTTCGACGGCAACCACTACTACGACGAGTTCGACCGCTGGGGCGAGCACGTCGTGGAGGGCTCCTGGGAGGCCGAACTCGTCGAGGAGCTGGAGCCCCGGTCGGACGAGGAGACGGAGCACGTCGTCGTCAAGCACACCTACGACGCCTTCCACCGGACGGAGCTAGAGGGGTGGCTCGACGCCCACGGTATCGACGACCTCGTCATCTGCGGGACGCTCGCGAACGTCTGCGTCCTCCACACCGCCGGCAGCGCGGGGCTCCGGGACTACCGCCCGATCCTGCTCGAGGACGCCGTGGGGGCCATCGAGGACGACCACCGCGAGTACGCCCTCGAGCACGCAAACTGGCTGTTCGGCGAGGTGTACCCGCGCGAGGACATCGCGTTCGCCTGATGGCCGACCCGCGGCGAGGAGCGGTACTTGCCTGCAATTGCAGGCAGGTCGCCCTCTTGGGACAGGGCCGTAGGTAGCGCATGGTCGAACTCGAGTCCGGCGGTCGCATGTCCCGCGACGAAGTGGCCGCGTTCCTCCGGGAGTTCGTCGAGGAGCTGGAGGAGGGGTCGACGAACGTCACCACGACCGCCGAGCCCGACGACCGGCGCACCGACGCCGCCGGGAGCCAGCGCACCGACGCGACGGGCGGCGGGCGGCGGCGCGAGGACGCCGGCCGCACCGACCCCGACGACCGCACCATCGAGGAGCGCGAGGGGACCGTCCCGAGCGACGCCAGCCGGATCACGTTCGTGGTGGGCGGCGAGTCGGCCACCGTCACCGTCCCCGAGACCCTGGAGTTCGACGTCGAGGTCGAGTCGCGCTCGCCGCTGCTGAAGTCCGGCGTCAACCAGGAGGTCGAGTTCCACCTCTCCTGGGAGATCGAGGACCAGCCCGGCGACGACTCGATCGACCTGAAGTAGCGCCGGTCGTCGGGAGAGCCCCGGTTCGTGGAGGGCGGTCGAGACGCCCGCGAGCCGGCGACGACGGCAGGAGTGTCAATCTCCCCCAAACGCTTACCACCGGTTGCGCCGAACCTAGCCGGAGTGAGCGTCCTGAGGGACCCCACGAAGCGTCGGTGGCTCGCCTTCGCCGCGCTGGCGACGGTGTTCCTGCTCGTCAACCTCCACCGCCTCTCGACGGCGGTCCTCTCGGAGCGGCTGGCCGCCGAGTTCCGGACCTCGGCCGCCCAGCTCGGCACGCTCCACGCCTCGTTCTTCTACATCTACGCCGCCATCCAGGTCCCGACGGGCGTGATGGCCGACCGGTACGGCCCCCGGTACGTCGGCAGCGGCGGGGCCGCGGTGCTGAGCGTCGGGGCCGCCGGGTTCGCCCTCGCCGGGAGCTATCCGATGGCGCTGCTGGCCCGGGCGCTCATCGGGACCGGGAGTGGCGTCGTCTTCGTCTCCATCCTGCGGTTCTGCGCGAACTGGTACCGCGAGGACGAGTTCGCGACGATGACGGGGTTCACCGGCGCAATGGCGGGGCTCGGCGCGATCCTGGCGACGACGCCGCTGGCGCTGACCGTCGAGGCCGTCGGCTGGCGGCCGACCCTCCTCGGCCTCGCGGTCGTCGGCCTGGTCGCCGGCGCGGCGGTCTTCCTCCTCGCGCGGCGGTCCCCCGCGGACGCCGGCCTCGAGCCCATCGAGAACGTCCCCGAGCAGCCGACCGTCACGCTCCGGGAGACGGGCGCGTACCTCCGGGAGCTGCTCGGCGACCTCGACCAGTGGCTCGTCTCGATCACCTTCTTCGCGACGATGGGGACGCTGCTGACGCTCATCGGACTGTGGGGCGTCCCGTACCTCGTGGTCGTCTACGGCATGGACGTGACCGCCGCCTCGTACTACACGATGCTGGGCAGCGTCGGCATCCTCGTCGGGACGCCCGCGGTCGGTCGCTTCTCCGACGCGATCGGGCGGCGCGTCCTGCCGATGGTCGTCTCGCTGGGGTGCTTCGCGCTCGCGCTGGCCGTCGTGCCGATCTTCGGCCGGCCGCCGCTGGCGGCGGTCGCGGCGTCGTACTTCCTCTGCGGCTTCCTCTTCGGGGGCGCGATGCTCGGGTTCACGATCGTGAAGGAGCGCTACCCGCCCGGCGCCAGCGGCGTCGCGACGGCCGTGGTCAACACCGCGGGCTTCGTCGGCGGTGCGCTGTTCCCGACGGTGATGGGCGCGGCGCTGGACGCCTACAGCACCAGCGAGACCGTCGCCGGCACGACCGCCTACACGGAGTTCGGCTACCGGGTCGCCTTCGGCATCATCACCGCCGTCGTCGCCTTCGGGTTCCTCTGCTCGCTGTGGCTGGCCCTCCGGAAGCGCCGGCGGACGCCCTAGCCGTTGAACAGCCGGTAGGCGCCCTGGCCGACGGCGACCGGTTTCTCCTCGCCGTCGGGGGTCTCGCTTTCGACCTCGACGTAGGAGACGCCGACGCTGCTGCCCGCGCGGATGACCTCCGCGGTCGCGGTCAGGTCCGACGTCGCCGGCCGCAGGTAGTTGACGTTGAGGTTGATCGTCGCGACGTCGTCGTCGATGGGGTCGTCGAGGTACGGCCGCAGCGCGATCCCGCCGACGACGTCGATGAGCGTCGAGGCGACGCCGCCCTGGACCGTCGGCGGCTCCGTCGGGTTCGTGAGCTTGCCGTCGAAGGGGATGGTGCCGACCATCCGGCCGGTCTCGAACTCGTCGACGGTGAAGCCGAGCCACGAGAGGAAGTCGTGTTCGGTCTCGAGGTACTCCTGCAGCATCGCGACGGCCTCGTCGGGGATGTCGTGCGGCTCGACGTCGGTCATGGGGTAGCGTGGCGCCGGCTGTCGCTTGTAGCCTCCGGTCGTTCACCCCCGACGCTCAAGTCCCCGCACCTACTATGGGGTGTGTGAACAAAGTGAACGAGCACTTCGACGCCGAAGCGCTCGCGGCGGGGCTGGAGACCTTCGGGGGAACGGAGGACGAGCGGCGCGCCGTCGCCCGCCACGCCCGCGACCTCGCGGACAGCGGCCGCTACGAGGCGGACGCCGACGTCGAGTTCACGCCCGAGCACGTCGTCGTCCAGCTGGCCGACGCGCCGGAGGGCGACCCCGCCGAGCGCTGGAACTGGTGGGTCGGCGCGTTAGAGTTCGCTTACGGCGGCTACGCCGAGTTCCAGGTCCGGCAGCTGCGCGAGTAGGCGGCGAGTACAGCAGCGTAGTCCACCCCGACCCTTTTCCGTCCGGAGATACAGGACACGAACGTATGGGCTTCGGCAGCTACGATGAATCCGAGCAGCAAGACCAGGACGTGGATACCGACGACGACGCGGCGGTTAACGTCCACGAGAACGACCACAAGGGCAGCGTGGAGTTCGAGTTCGACGAGAACCGCGAGTCGCTCGTCGACCGTCTGCAGGAGATGAAGGGCGGCGACGAATCCGCGGAGTAACGGGACCGTTCGCCGGTCGGGCGACGCCGGTCGCTGGAGTTCGAACTGTTTTCGTATTTCTCGACGCCCGTTGGCGGCGCCTACCGCCCGGTAGTCACTCCTCGTCGTCGAAGTCGAGCGCGGCGCCGTTGATGCAGTAGCGCTTCCCGGTCGGCTCCGGGCCGTCGTCGAAGACGTGGCCGAGGTGACCGCCGCAGTTGCTGCAGACGACCTCGGTGCGCTCCATCCCGTGGCTGTGGTCGGGGCGCGTCTCTACGGCGTCGGTGTCGGCCGGGTCGTAGAAGCTCGGCCACCCGGAGCCGGAGCCGAACTTCTCGTCGCTGCGGAACAGCTCCTGGCCGCAGCCCGCACACCGGAAGACGCCGTCGTCGTCGACCTTCAGCAGTTCCGAGGAGCCGCGTGGCTCCGTGCCGGCCTCCCGCAGGATCTTGTACTCCTCGTCGTCGAGCCGTTCCCGCCACTCCTCGTCGCTCTCCGGGAGTTCGGATTCGGATACCTGGTCGGTCATACCCGTTCGTAGGGGTGCTGGCGTTAAATCTTCTGGGCAGCGCAGTTCGGAGCGACCGAAGGTCCCGCGAGCACAGCGAGCGGGAGCCGTGGAAGACGAACGGAGTGAGTCTTCCTGAGGGAGTGAGAACTGCGGATTGCGAGCGGGCCCTCGGCCCGCGAGCAGCGCGGTTCGGAGCGGGCCTGCGGCCCGCGAGCAGCGCGGCCCGAGACGAGAACCGCCCAGCACGAGGCCCTCGTTCCGACGGACCCAAACCCGCGGGCCCCGAACCGCCGGTGATGGAGTTACGGTTCCTCGGCGGCGCGCGGGAGGTCGGTCGCAGCGCCATCCTCGTCAACGGGTCGCTGCTGCTGGACTTCGGCGTGAAGACCGACTCGCCGCCGCAGTATCCCGTCGGGTCGGCGCGGGGTCGCGGCGTCGACCCCGAGGCCGTCGTCGCCAGCCACGGCCACCTCGACCACGTCGGGGCCATCCCGGCGCTGCTCTCGGGGGACAGCCGGCCGCCGATCCACTGGACGCCGCCGACGGACGAACTGGCGCAGGTGCTGGCCCGCGACACCCTGAAGCTGCACGGCGGGACGCCGCAGTGTCCCTTCACCGGCGAGGAGGTCAGCCGCGTCACCGAGGTCTCCGAGACCCACGGCTACCGGGAGCCGTTCGAGGCGGCGGGCCACCGCGTGGAGTTCCTCGACGCGGGCCACGTCCCCGGCAGCGCCCACGTCCTCGTCGACGACGGCGAGACGCGGCTGCTGTACACCGGCGACTTCCACACCGACGCCCAGCGGCTGGTCTCGCCGACCGCCGACCGGCCCGACGCCGACGTCGTCGTCTGCGAGTCCACCTACGCCGACGTCGAGCACGAGCCGCGCGCCGCGGTCGAAGAGCGGTTCGTCGACAGCGTCCGCACGACGCTGTGGGAGGGCGGCACCGTCGTCGTGCCGGCCTTCGCCATCGGCCGGACCCAGGAGCTGATGCTCGTCTGCGAGGCCCACGACCTCGACTGTTACGTCGACGGGATGGGCCAGGAGGTCACCGACATCGTCCGCCGGCACCCCGAGTTCCTCCGCGACCCGGAGGCCATGCGCCGGGCGAAGTCGAACGCCCGGTTCGTGACGGGGCGGGACGGCCAGCGGAAGCGCATCGCCGACCAGTCGACGGTGATCATCACCACCGCCGGGATGCTCTCGGGCGGACCGGCGATGACGTACCTCCCGGAGATCCACGCCAACCCCGTTAACAAGATCTGCTTCTCCGGCTACCAGGTCGAGGGCACGCCAGGCCGGCAGCTGCTGAAGACCGGCAGCGCGGAGATCGGCGGCCGGCACCTGCGGGTGAGCGCGCAGGTGGAGAGCTATGACTTCTCGGCGCACGCCGACAGCACCGGCCTCCGGTCGTTCCTCGGGGCGTACGAGGACACGCCGATACTCGTCGACCACGGCGACTCCTGCGAGTGGTTCGCCGGGGAGCTGGAGGCGGCGGGCCACGACGCGCGGGCGCCCGAACTGGGCGAGACCGTCGAGGTCTGACTCAGGGCGGCCCCTCGATGGCCCGGTGGATGGCGCCGCGCAGCACCACGTCGGCGCCGACCGACGTGAGTCGGAACTCCGGCACGGACCCGAGGTGGAGCCGGTCGGCCAGCCGCTCCCGGACCGGCTCGACGACGCGCTCGGGGTTCTCCAGGGCGACGGCGCCGCCGACCGCGACGACCTCGGGGTCGTAGGCGTGGACGACCGCCGCGACGCCCTGGGCGTTCCAGTCCGCCAGTCGCTCGACGAGCCGGTCGGCCAGCGGGTCGTCGCCGACCCCGGCGAAGACGTCGGCGGCGTCGGCCTCGTCGAGCGCGAGGTCGGTGTCGATCCCCTCCGCTTCGGCGAGGAAGCGAGCGTAGTCGGGGAGGTTGTCGCCGGAGCAGTACGCCTCCCAGTGGCCGTCGCCGCCGCAGCCGCAGGGCATCCGACCCTCGGGGTCGAGCGTCAGGTGGCCGACCTCCGCAGCGTTGCCGCGGTGGCCTTCCAGGAGCCGGCCGTCGGAGATCACGCCGGCGCCGATACCGGTCGACATCGAGAGGTAGACCAGGTCGTCCGGCGCGGCGTCGGCGGTCGAGGAGTTCGCTCCGCGCCGACCCTCGCGCTCCCCGAGCGCCCCCGCCGCGGCGTCGTTGAGTAGCAGTACCTCGTCGGCGAGGTCGGACAGCGCCCCGGCGAGCGGCACGAAGTCGACGTCCTCGGGGAAGTTCGCGGGGTCGACGACCCCGCCGCGGTCGCGGTCGATCTCGGCGACGGTCGCGACGGCCGCCCGCTCGATGTCGGCGGGGTCGACGCCGGCGTCCCGGCAGGCGTCGACGCCTGCCGCCCGGACTGCGTCGGCGATCGCGGCCCCGTCGCCCTCGGTCGGCGTGGGGCGATCCTCGCGACCGAGGACGGCGCCGTCGCCGTCGGCGACCGCCGCCCGCGTGTTCGTCGCCCCGACGTCGAACCCGAGGTAGCGCGCCATCGTACCGACCCGGTGTCGCGCCGGGAACCTATGTCTGTCGCGTCGGCGGGGATGAAAACGGGAAACGCGGTCAACATTTAATCGACCGTGTGCTGCCGGGGCAAGGTCGATACGTGGAGCCGCGTCACGTCCTCACATGCCCACAGCAACCGGACGTATCCTCCTGGCTGCCGTCGTCTGCGCGGCCTTCGCGCTCGGCGGCGTCGGCCTCGCGGCCGCGGGACACGACGACGGCGACTACGGCGCCGACCTGGACCTCGAGGGCGGCGTCGACTCATCGCAGGCGGCGGGCAACGGGACGTACGACTGCGTCGGCGACGTGACCTTCCGCCACCACTGCGACAAGGACGCGCAGGTCGACGCCGGGCCGGTGTCGGTCGACTACTTCGGCGACAACTGGGCGGCGCCGACCGAACTGCAGGGCGGCGGGGGCGACGTCGTCACCGTCGGCGTCGCCGAGCAGAACGCCACCGTCGGCTTCGACTGCCACCTCCGGGCCTCGCCCGAGCAGGACTGTGGGGTCGTCACCGACGAGGAAGAGTACGACGGGGACCCCGAGTAACGGGACGCACCGCGGCCGGCCCTCGGTAGTGTCGCTTATGCCGCTGTAGCGTCGAGTACCGTCGATGACCGACCGTCCGCTCGCGCCGGGGTCGACGCTGCTGGTCGACCTCGACGGCGTGGTCGCCGACCAGCTCCCGCGGCTCTGTACGCACCTCCGGGAGACCTACGACCACGACGTCGAACCGCACGCCATCGACGAGTGGTCCTACGAGGTGCCGGGCGCTGACGACCACATCGGCACAATAATCACGGACCTGATGGTCGAGCGGCCGGAGTGGTACTTCGGCGGGATGGACCCCATGCCGGGCGTCGCCGACGCCCTCGAGGCGCTCCGCGAGGAGTTCCGCGTCGAGATCGCCACCCACCGCGTCCCCGAGACCCACGACGTCTCGAAGGCCTGGCTCGACGACCACGGCGTCCCCTACGACGAGTTCCACCACGACGTGCCGCCGAACAAGGGCGAGGTGACGGGCGACGCGCTCGTCGACGACTACCACGGCAACGTCGCGAACGCGCTGGAGGCCGGCATGGCCGGGTTCCTGATGCGGCAGCCCTACAGCGACCCATCGGTCTGCGACGGCGCCCACGTCGTCGACTGCTGGGACGACGTCGTGGACCTGCTGCTCTGAGCGTCGGCCGACGAGCACCGCGACCTCCACCCTTTTCCAGCGCGCGCCCCAACCTAGGGTATGGACACCTTCGACATCGGCGGAGACCTGACGGTCGGTCGACTCGGCTTCGGCGCCATGCGCATCACGGGCGAGGACATCATCGGCGAGCCCGACGACGTCGACGAGGCGCGGCGGGTCCTCCGGCGGGCGGCCGAGCTGGTCGACCTGGTCGACACCGCCGACTCCTACGGCCCGGGCGTCAGCGAGCGGCTCATCGGCGAGACGCTCGCGCCCTACGACGACGTCGTCGTCGCGACGAAGGGCGGGTTGCTGCGGAACCGCGACGGCGACTGGCTGCCCTGCGGCGACCCCGACTACCTCCGGGACGCCGCGCTCAAGAGCCTCGACCGGCTCGGCCTCCACTCCTTCGGGCTCTACCAGCTCCACCGCCCCGACCCGGACGTCGACTTCGAGGACTCCATCACGGCGCTGGCGGAGCTGAAGGACGACGGCATCATCCACCACCTCGGCGTCTCGAACGTCAGCGTCGACCAGCTGGAGACGGCCCGCGACCACGTCGAGGTGGCGACCGTCCAGAACCGCTACAACGTCGGCGACCGCGACGAGGGCGACGTCCTCGAGGCCTGCGAGGAGTACGGCATCGGCTTCATCCCGTACTTCCCGCTGGCCGCCGGCGACCTCGACGACGTCGAGGGGATCGAGGACGTCGCGGAGTCCCACGACGCGACGCCCCAGCAGATCGCGCTCGCGTGGCTGCTGGAGCGCTCCGAGGTGATGCTCCCCATCCCCGGCACCTCGAGCGTCGAGCACCTCGAACAGAACGTCGCCGCCGCCGACATCGAGCTGACGCCCGCGGAGTTCGGCAAGCTGGCCTGACCGCGCCGCTCAGTTCCCGGCGTCCTCGACCTTCGCGGCGTGCTTCTCGAGGTCCTCGGCGAGCGTCCGCGCCTCCTCGGCGGTGAGTGTGACCCTATCCGCGTGGGGCTGCAGGTGCTCGAGTTCCGTGTTGTCGAGCTCCAGCTGCAGCGAGACGTGGTCGGGGTCCTCCCGGGGGCTCGTGACGTTCAGGACCGCGTAGGCGTCCTCGTCGAAACCGTGGCCCTCGGCCTCGCCCTCGACGAGGTCCAGCGTCGTGAACGCGTTGACCTTCATGATCCGGTCTGCCATGTCCGAGGGATGGGGCGACGACGGGGTAAGCGTGACGTTCGGGATTCGAGGGACGCCTCCCTGCACTGGGAGTCGCCCTACTCGAGGGTCGCTCCGCTCCCCGTTCGTTCGAGAGACCTTCGTTCCCTCCCTACTCGAACACCAGCACGGTCGCCTCGCCCGCCTCCAGCACGACGACCTCCTCGCCGCTCTCGGCGCGCTGCTCCTCGACGACGTCGAACATCTCGTCCTCGACCGTGACCGTCTCGCCGTCGAGGTCGAGTTCGACGTGGCCCTTCGTGGTCAGTTCGGCCTGCAGCTCCGCGGGGTCGGCGGCCTCCAGGGCCGCCACGACGTCGCCGGCCTGGTCGCGGAACACCGGGCCGAGCTCGCTGTGCTCGACGTCGACGTCGACGGGCACCAGCTCGACGTTCGGGCGGCCCTCCTCGACGTAGACCGGGCCGTTGACCGTGTCGGCGAGGTCGTAGGTGTCGAGCGGGCGCTCCTCGTCGAGGTAGACCTCGACGCGGTCGAGGTCGGCGTTCAGCGGCTTGCCCTCGTCGGACTTCCAGCCGCGGACCGTCGCCGCGACCTCGGCGACGAGCTCGCCGCGCTCCTCGGCCTCGGGGTCGCAGTCGGGGAGGTCCGGCCAGTCGGCCTCGTGGACGCTACCCTCGGTCGGCAGGTGGCTCCAGGCCTCCTCGGTGATGAACGGCGCGAACGGCGCGAGCATCCGCAGCGATGCGGTGAGCGCGGTGTAGAGTGCGTGCTCGGCGGCCTTCCGTTCGCCGGGGCGGCCCTCGTAGAGGCGGCCCTTCACGAGTTCGAGGTAGTCGTCGGCGAGGTCGTGCCAGACGAAGTCCCGGACCTGCCGGAGCGCACTGTCGAAGCGGTACTCGTCCATGTCGTCGGCGACCGACTCGGCGATGCGGGCGCACTTCGAGAGGATCCACTCGTCGGCGTCGCGGTACGCCGGGTCGCTGATCGCGGGGGTGTCCTCGTCGAGGTGGCCCGACGCGAACTTCGTGATGTTCCAGACCTTCGTCTGGAAGCGGCTCGCGGAGGTGACCTCCTTCCACTGGAACTGGATGTCGGTGCCGGGCTGGCCGCCCAGCGCCATCGCCTGCCGGAAGGCGTCGGCGCCGTACTCCTCGACGACCTCCTCGGGCTGGACGAAGTTGCCGCGGGACTTCGACATCTTGTTGCCGTCCTCGCCGAAGACCATCCCGTTGATGAGCGCCTCCTCCCAGGGGTGCTCGTCGGTGACGGCGGCGGTCCGGAGGATGGTGTAGAACGCCCACGTCCGGATGATGTCGTGGCCCTGCTCGCGCAGCTGGACGGGCTCGAACTCGTCGTCCGGCCAGCCGGCGACGAACATCGGCGAGATCGAGGAGTCCATCCACGTGTCCATCACGTCGGTCTCGCCGGTCCAGGCGTGCCCGCCGCACTGCGGGCAATCGCCGACGGCGGGGGCCTCGGTCGTCGGGTCGACCGGGACCTCGCCCGCGCCGGCGATCTCGACGTGATCGCAGTCGTCGCACTCCCAGGCCGGGATGGGCGTCGCGAAGACGCGCTGCCGGGAGATGACCCAGTCCCACTCCATCCCCTCGGCCCAGTCCTCGAGGCGGTCGTACATGTGCTCGGGGAACCACTCGACCTCCTGGGCTGTCTCGAGGATCTCCCCCTGGTCGACGGTGACGAACCACTGCTCCTTCGAGAGGATCTCGATGGGGGTGTCGCAGCGCCAGCACTGCCCGACCGACTGCTCGGTGGTCTCCTCGTCGTTCAGGTGGCCGGACTTCTGGAGGGCGGTCGCGATCTCCTCCTTCGCCTCGTCGATGGCCAGGCCCTCGAACTCGCCGGCCAGGTCGTTCAGGTGGCCGTCCTCGGTGAACACCGGCCGGAGGTCGAGGTCGTGCTCGGCCCACCAGTCGACGTCCTGCTTGTCGCCGAAGGTGCAGATCATGACGGCGCCGGTGCCGAAGTCGGAGTCGACGTCCGCGTCGGCGATGAGCTCGACCTCCTGCTCGAACAGCGGCACCTCGAAGGTGTCGCCGATGCGGTCGGCGTACCGCTCGTCGTCGGGGTCGACCGCCATCCCGACGCAGGCCGCCAGCAGTTCCGGTCGCGTCGTCGCGATCTCGATGTCGTCGTTGTCGACGCCGTCGAAGGAGACGTAGTACAGCGTGCCCTCGTGGTCCTCGTTCTCGACCTCCGCGTCGGCGATGGCCGTCTCGCAGCGCGGACACCAGTTGACCGGGTGCTCGTCCTGGTAGACGTAGTCGTCGTCGGCCATCTCGACGAAGGACCGCTGGGTCTCCCCCCAGTACTCCGGGTCCATCGTCTTGTACTCGTGGGCCCAGTCCTGAGAGAACCCGAGGGTGTGCATCGTCTCCTTCATCGCCTCGATCTGCTCTTCGGTGTGCTCGATGCACCACTCGCGGAACTGCTCGCGGGAGACCTCGGAGCGGTGGACGTCGCGGTTCTCCTCGACCTTCACCTCGGTGGGCAGGCCGTGGCAGTCCCACCCCTGCGGGAACAGGACGTCGTCGCCACGCAGCCGGTGGTAGCGGGCCGCGAAGTCCATGTAGCACCAGCCCAGCGCGTTCCCGATGTGGAGGTTGCCGGTCGGGTACGGCGGCGGCGTGTCGATGACGTAGTCGGGGCGCTCGGGGTCGTCGTCGTAGCCGTAGACATCCGACTCCTGCCACTGCCGGCGCCACTGCTGTTCTGCCTCGTCGGGATCGTAGTCGTCTGGAACCTCGCTCATGATTGGGTGTCGCGTAGACCAGTCGGTAGGCGATTCGAACGTGCGCCCCCGGAGAAGGCGCGATTACAGCCCACGTACTACCGACTGGGTCGCGCGCATACCCGTTCGGTGGGTCCTTCCCGGTAAAAAGGTTCGCTTACGACGGTTCCGGCGGCGCTCTCCGATTCGGGTTCCCACCTCGCTTCTGCACTGCGGCTACTGCCCGGGCGGCGACGGCGCGTCGCAGCCGGCCCGGATGTCGTCGCACTCGTGGTACTGCCGGTCGCGGCCCGGGAAGGCCCGCTTCGACCGGTAGTGGAAGCTGAAGTGGTCGGCCCAGGCGTCGTCCGCCAGCAGCCGGTCGTCGGCGTCGTGGTAGCCGTCTTCGTCAGGGTCCTTCAGCCAGCGGTCGAACCAGGCGACGGTGTAGTGCTCGGCGAGTGCGTTGCCGAAGTCCCACGACGTCGCGGGGAACGTCGGGAGCAGCGACCACTCGTAGTGGGTGCCGCCGCGGACGACCAACTGGCAGGCGGGGACGTCCGCGTCGCGCCACCGCTCGAACCCCGTGGCCTTCGCGTCGGGGTCGGGCGGCCGCTCGTGGGGCGTCGGCGTCAGGAAGTAGTCGCCGGACTGGCCCATCGCCGGGACGCGGGGTTCGACGTCGCCCTCGGGGACCGTCTCGGCGAACTCCGTCGCGTCGGTGACGGCGCCGGCGGGTCCGCCGCCGACGTCGTCGCCGTCCCCGAGGTTGTCCCAGGCGACGACCGCGTCGACCGGGTTGCCGTCGTGAACGCCAGGCCAGTCGTCGTCCGCGAACCCCTGGACGATGCTGGCGCCCATGGCGCCCGCCGAGTGGCCGGCGATGCCGAGGCGGTCGCCACCGGACTCGCGGACGTCGGGGTCGAGCAGGTCGAACGCCGGGTTGTGCGGTTCGACGGGCGCGCCGTCGCCGCGGTCGTACTCGGCGTTGGGACCGTACGGCGACTCCGGCGTCGACCGGAAGAAGTCGACGGCGTCGACCTGGTTGGAGACGAACACCGAGCCGTTGGCGTTGCCGCCGGGAGCGCCGTCGGGCGTGACGCTGTCGGAGCGGCCCTGGCCCCGCGGGTCGTACGTGAGGACGACGTAGCCGGCCTCGACGAGCGCCTGGGCGGCCCACCAGTAGAGCGGTTCGGGCGCCTGGACGGAGCCGTTGGTGATCACGACCCCCGGCAGGTCGTCGCCCGGGTCGGCGTCGACGGGCGTCCAGAGGTGGCCGGAGAGACGGGCGCCCTGGCGGTCGAAGAAGGCGACGCGGCGGCGCTCGCCGGTGGTGCCGTAGAAGTCGCGGGAGTCGACGTCGCGGTAGAGGGCGGGGTCGCCGGTGCACTGCTCGCCCCACGTCGCACAGAGGTTCGCGTGGCTCCGCCAGCCGGGTTCGGCGGCGACGCGCTCGGCGTAGCTGGCGGCGTTGCGCTGGCTGCGGCGCTGCCAGCGGACCATGAAGTCCGGGTCGGAGGCCTGCTCTGCGGGGGCCTCCTGGGTCTTCGCGTAGTTGCGGAACTCGCGTTCGTACCAGTCGCCGTCGACCCCGTCGAGCCCCTCCGGGTCCGACGGGAGCGCGGCCGAGGCGCCCCCCGCGACGCTGGGGGCGATCCCGGCTGCGGCGGCGAGGCGGAGGAGCCCTCGCCGGGTGAACTGGCCACGCATCGTTTCGGATCGAGACAACTGCAACTATTCAAAAAGGGTTATCGGCGCCTCTAGCCGGCCATTTATATCAGTTTCCAGCGGGCGAGCCGCCCCGAATCACAATCCTCACCTGTCGGGCCGACGACGACCGGGTATGCAACTGGGTGTTATCGGTCTCGGCCGGATGGGCCGCATCGTCGTCGACCGGGTGCAGGACGCGGGCCACGACGTCGTGGCGTTCGACCTCGACGACGAGGCCGTCGCGGCGGCCGCCGACGCGGGTTCCGAACCCGCAGACTCCGTCGCGGACCTCGTCGACCGGCTCCCCGACGAGAAGCGCGTCTGGCTGATGGTACCCGCTGGCGACGCCGTCGACGCGACCCTCGAGGAACTCGAACCCCACCTCGACGCCGACGACGTCGTCGTCGACGGCGGCAACTCCCACTTCGAGAAGTCGGTCGACCGCGGCGAGGCCCTCGAGGCCGCCTACCTCGACTGCGGCACCTCCGGCGGCCCGGCCGGCGCGGAACTCGGCTTTTCGCTGATGATCGGCGGCCCGGAGTGGGCCTACGAGGCGATGACGCCCGTCTTCGACGCCGTCGCCACCGGGCCGGACGGCCACGACCGCATGGGCGCGCTCGGCTCGGGCCACTACGTGAAGATGGTCCACAACGGCGTCGAGTACGCGCTGATGCAGGCCTACGGGGAGGGGTTCGAACTGCTCCACGAGGGCCGCTACGACCTCGACATGGAGTCCGTCGCGCGCACGTGGAACAACGGCGCGGTCATCCGGTCGTGGCTGCTGGAGCTCTGCGAGGAGGCGTTCCGCGAGGAGGGGTCGGACCTCGGCGACGTCGCCGACCACGTCGCCGGCGGGTCGACCGGCACCTGGACGGTCCAGGAGGCGCTCGAACAGGAGGTCGCCGTCCCGCTCATCTACGAGGCGCTCGGCGAGCGCTTCGACTCCCGGGTCGGCGAGGACGGCAAGTTCTCGCGCCGCCTCGCCAATCGGCTCCGCTACGGCTTCGGTCGTCACGAAGTCGAACGGCAGTAGCGACGCGCGCCACGGAAGCGATTTCCATGTCCTTCGGCTCGGTTACCCCTTTGTTTCGCGTGGAGATGTCAGACGGTCGACCGACGAGCGGGCGGGTCGCAGCTTCCTCGAATGACGGACGACACGCCGCCCGCTCGTGTATCGAACACTGAGCCGGTCTGAGGGTTGTTTAGTTCGGCGGCCCTCTTCGGGGGTGGCTAACGGCCACAGCCGTTGGCTCTGTCTTCGGGCTGGCACCCCGCACCACTGCTTCCGGGGACGAAACCCGCCGGAGTGAAAGTGGTCAGCGGCGCCTCGACCCCGTCGCCGTCTGCGATGTTCCAGGTGCAACGAGGGGGTTCGCCGCGGGGCGCCGGGACGAGACGACCGCTCCGCCGAAGAATCCCCAGCGGGCGAGGCGACTGTCGGGACGGGCAAACCTTGCCGTAACTGGTAGTTATAGAAGTGTGGAGTGATATGCACGCTATACATGAACGACGAGGACCGGCAGGGAACGGAGTCGGCCTCGGCTGGCGGGGGGCAGCTGGGGTTCGGCACGCGGTGTCTCCACGTCGGTCAGGGGCCAGACCCGTCGACGGGCGCCGCGGCGCCGCCGATCTACCAGACGACCTCCTACGAGTTCCCCGACGCCGATATCGCCGCCTCCCGCTACGCGCTGGAGGACGAGGGGAACGTCTACTCTCGCATCGCCAACCCGACCGTCCGCGCCCTCGAGGAGCGGCTCGCGTCGCTGGAGGGCGGCGTCGACGCCCTCGCCACCGCGGCCGGGATGGGCGCCCTCGACGCCGCGACGCTCGTCCTCGCCGAGGCCGGCGACAACGTCGTCTCCGCCTCGTCCATCTACGGCGGCACCCACGCCTACCTCACGCACACCGCCGGTCGCCGCGGCATCGAGGCGCGGTTCGTCGACACCCTCGACCCCGAGGCCTACGCCGCGGCCATCGACGAGGACACCGCCTACGTCCACTGCGAGACCATCGGCAACCCCTCGCTGGTGACGCCGCCGCTGGAGGCCATCGCCGACGTCGCCCACGAGCACGGCGTCCCCCTCGTGGTCGACAACACGTTCGCGACGCCCGCACTGTGTCGACCGCTCGAACACGGCGCCGATGTCGTCTGGGAGTCGACCACCAAGTGGATCCACGGCTCCGGGACGACCCTTGGCGGCGTGCTCGTCACCGACGGCTCCTTCCCCTTCGCCGACCACCCCGAGAAGTACCCCGAGATCGCCGCCCCCAACCCGGCCTTCGACGGCGTGAACTTCGCCGAGCGGTTCGGCGACCGCGCCGTGACGATGGCCGCCCGGCAGCGCGCCTCCCGCAGCATCGGCGACCAGCAGTCCCCGTTCGACGCCTGGGTGACCCTCCAGGGCGTCGAGACCCTCCAGCTCCGGATGGAGCGGCACTGCGAGAACGCTCAGGCCGTCGCCGAGTACCTCGACGACCACCCCGAGGTCGCCTGGGTCACCTACCCCGGCCTCGACGACCACGAGACGCACGACGCGGCCAGCAGATATCTCCAGGGTGGTTACGGCGGGATGGTCGCGTTCGGCCCCGAGGGCGGCTTCGAGGCCGCGAAGCGAATCTGCGAGGAGACCGAAATCGCGAAGTTCCTGGCCAACATCGGGGACGCACGGACGCTGGTCATCCACCCGGCCTCGACCACGCACGCACAGCTCACGGAAGCACAGCAGCGCGAGAGCGGCGTCACGCCCGACCTCGTCCGCCTCTCGGTGGGCCTCGAGGACGTCGACGACGTGATCGCGGACCTGGACAACGTACTATGACGCAGGAGACCGTCTCGCTCGGCGAGTTCACCTTCGAGTGCGGGGAGTCGATCCCCGACCTCGAGATCGCCTACGAGACCTACGGCGAGTTCACCGGCGACAACGCCGTGCTCGTCTGCCACGCTCTCACCGGCAGCCAGCACGTCGCCGGCAGTAGACGACGGGCCGACACCGCCGGGCAGGCCCACGCCTGGTGGGACGACATCGTCGGCCCCGGGAAGGCCGTCGACACCACCGAGTACTACGTGATCTGTGCGAACATCCCGGGGTCCTGTTACGGCTCCTCGGGGCCCGCCTCCACGAACCCCGAGACCGGCGAGCCCTGGGGCACCGACTTCCCCGCGGTGACCGTCGCCGACTGGACGCGCGCACAGCGCCGCCTCCTCAACGAACTCGGCGTCCCGCACCTCCACGCCGTCGTCGGCGGCAGCGTCGGCGGGATGAACGTCCTCGACTGGGCGAAGCGCCACCCCGACCACGCCGACCGCGTCATCGTCATCGCCGCGGCCGCCCGCCTCGACCCGCAGTGCCTCGCGCTGGACGCCATCGCCCGCCGCTCGATCACCACCGACCCGAACTGGAACGGCGGCGACTACTACGGCGACGACCACCCGACGGAGGGGCTGTCGCTGGCCCGCCAGATCGGCCACGTCATGTACCTCTCGAAGTCGTCGATGGAGGACAAGTTCGGGCGGCGTTCGGCCGGGATGGACGCCGGCCGGGACGCCTTCCCGACCGACCCCGCAGCGGGCTTCTTCCCCTACCGGGAGGTCGAGTCGTACCTCGACTACCAGGGCGAGAAGTTCGCCGAGCGGTTCGACGCCAACTCCTACCTCTACCTGACGCGCGCGATGGACAACTACGACCTCGCGTCGGGCTACGAGGACGACGCGGACGCGCTGGCGGCCTACGACGGCGAGGCGCTGCTCCTCTCCTTCACCGGCGACTGGCACTTCACCGTCGCGCAGTCAGAGCGGCTGGCCGAGGCGTTCCGGGCGACCGACGCCCGGACGGCCCACCACGTCGTCGACTCCGACCACGGCCACGACGCGTTCCTCGTCGAGCCGGACCGCGTCGGGCCGCCGCTGGCGGACTTCCTCGACTCGGGCGTCGCCGGCAAGGCCGTCTCGGACACGGCAGCCGACGAGGACGCCGGCGACGAGTTCGCCCCCGTCCACACGAGCCTCTTCTCGGACTGAGGGCGGCCCGCCGCCGGACGCGCTTTTCGGTTCGGGGGTGGTTTTATGGGGTTCAGCGACGGGATTTACCACAGCATGTTCGACCGCGACGACCTGTACACCGACTCGCTGCACGCCGGCCAGGAGGCCGACCCGACGACCGGCGCCCGGGCACCGCCGATCTACCAGACCACGTCCTACGAGTTCGAGGACGCCGAGCACGCCGCCGACCTCTTCGGCCTGCAGGAGGCCGGCAACATCTACTCGCGGATCATGAACCCGACGAACGCCGTGCTCGAACAGCGGATGGCGACCCTCGAGGGCGGCGTCGCGGCGCTGGCGACGTCCTCGGGGATGGCGTCGTTCGACCTCGCGACGTTCATCCTCGCCTCCGCCGGCGACAACATCGTCTCGGCGTCGTCGCTGTACGGCGGCACCTACACCTACCTCACCCACACCGTCGAGCGCCGCGGCGTCGAGACGCGGTTCGTCGACACCCTCGACTACGACGCCTACGAGGAGGCCATCGACGAGGACACCGCCTTCGTCCACTGCGAGACCATCGGCAACCCGGCGCTCGTGACGCCGGACCTCGAGCGCCTGGCCGACATCGCCCACGACAACGGCGTCCCGCTGTTCGTCGACAACACGTTCGCGACGCCCGCGCTCTGCCGACCGCTCGAGCACGGCGCCGACCTCGTGTGGAACTCCACGACGAAGTGGATCCACGGCTCCGGGACGACCATCGGCGGCGTCCTGATCGACGGCGGCTCGTTCCCCTGGGGGAAGCACGCCGACCGGTTCCCGGAGGTCGCCAAGCCGAACCCCGCCTACCACGGGATCAACTTCGAGGAGACGTTCGGCGAGGCCGCCTTCGCCTACGCGGCCCGGACCCGCGGGCTGCGCGACCTCGGCAACCAGCAGGCGCCGTTCGACGCCTGGACCACGGTCCAGGGGCTGGAGACGCTGCCGATGCGGATGGAGCGGCACTGCGAGAACGCCCAGGCCGTCGCCGAGTACCTCGACGACCACCCCGAGGTCTCCTGGGTCACCTACCCCGGCCTCGACAGCCACGAGACGCACGACACCGCAAGCCAGTACCTCGACGGCGGCTACGGCGGGATGATCACCTTCGGACTGGAGGCGGGCTACGACGCCGCCCGCAAGACCGTCGAGTCGACGGAGCTGGCCAGCCTGCTGGCGAACGTCGGGGACGCGAAGACGCTCATCATCCACCCCGGGTCGACGACCCACCAGCAGCTCACCGACGAGGAGAAGCAGGCCAGCGGCGTCACCGACGACCTCGTCCGCCTCTCGGTCGGCCTGGAGGACACCGACCGCATCATCGCCGACCTGGACGCGGCGATCGACGAGGCGACCTGACGCCGGCGACCACGGGGCTGCCGGTTCGTGCGAACAGGCGGAGCGTATAGCTGTCCGACGGCGGCACTCCGCACACCCACCTCGACCGGCCGCCGGACGGGTCTCACGTCACGGGGCGTCTCGTCCCGTCTTCGAATATAAACGCTCGGCCGGTGGGGACCCGAAAGAGGTCGGCTTCTGGAGCCGTTATACGACGTTCCGCTCCTCGAGGAGGTCCTGCAGTTCCGCCATCGACGTGACGACGACGTCGCAGTGCGGTTCGACGGCCGGCTTCGGCTCGTAGCCGATCGCGAGGTCGGCGACCTCGAGCATCGGGAGGTCGTTGGCGCCGTCACCGATGGCGACGGTCTCGGACATCCCGATGCCGACCTCCTCCGAGAGGTCCTTCAGCGCCTCGTCCTTCGTGCCCTCGATGAGCGGGCCCTCGGCCTCGCCGGTCAGCTTGCCGTTGCGCATCGGCAGGCGGTTGGCGACGATGGTGTCGACGTAGACGTCCTCCTTCTCGAGGGCCATCGAGACGCCGCGGTCGAAGCCGCCGGTGAGGATGGCGACGTGGTTGCCCGCGTCGTCGAGCGCCCGGATGACGTCGGCGGCGCCCTCGCGCAGTTCCACGCGGTCGAAGGCCGCCTCGACGTCGTCGTCCTCGAGGCCGTCGAGCAGCTCGGCGCGCTCGTAGAGGCTCTCGGCGTAGGAGATCTCGTCGTTCATCGCGCGCTCGGTGATCTCGTCGATCTCGTCGGCGACGCCGGCTTCCTCCCCCAGCAGGACCGTCATCTCCGAGTCGGAGAGCGTCCCGTCGAAGTCGAAGGCGATGAGCATACCGTAGCTGCGTCGCCCGGGGTCACAAAACGTCCGGTTCCGTGCGGGTCGGCCCGCCGCCCCCGGCAGCCGCTACCGGGAGAACCCCTCGGAGAGGTCCTGCGAGGCGTACACCGACGCCCGCCAGGCGGCGCTCAGCGCGGCCGTGACGACGGCGCCCAGGACGACGACGCCGGCCGCCAGCGGCGACGCGACGGCGGCGATGGGGGCGGGCGAACCTGCCGGGCCGAAGACCAGCGCGGCGGCGAGGAGGCCCGTCGCGCCGAGACAGCCGACGAGCAGGCGCTCGTGCCCCGGCTGCGGCGTCACGCGATTGGCGCGCTCGACCGCCCGCGGGAGCGTGGCGGGCGCGTCCAGCAGCAGCGCCGGGACGACGAACTTCTGGCAGCCGACGACGACCTCGTTGGGGGCGACGTCGTCCTCGGTGAGGACGCGCGCGGCGAGGGGGCCGACGGCGGCGCGGGTCTTCAGCCAGCGGGCGAGCGACCGGCCGCTGGTGCGCACCGCGGCGACCGACCGGCGGAAGGAGACGCGGTCGCCGCGGGCCCGCCGACCGACGGCGTGGGCGATGCCGGCGTCGAAGGGGAGCCAGACGACCGCGAGGACGGCGAGCACCACCAGGAGGACGGCGACGTAGAGAAGCTCCGCGATGCCGCCCGTGGCCAGGGAGTTCCCGCCGAGGTTGCTCGACCGGACCGCCGCCAGGGCCAGCCAGCCCAGGCCGCAGACGGCGCCGACCGCGGCGGCGCCGAGCAGCGTCCAGGCGATGGCGGCGGGCGAGCGCAGGTAGGCGCGGACGGCCATAGGTGGGTGTCACTCGCGGCGGCAATAAAAGCGGACGGCGTCGGGGCGGGTCAGATCTCGTCGTCGGGCGTCGGGACGCCGTCGTCGGGGTCGGCCAGTTCGTCGAACGACTCCCGGACCTGGCGGATGCGGTCGCGGATGTCGGCGGCCAGTTCGAACTCCAGGTTGTCGGCGGCCTCCTCCATCCGTCGCTCGAGGCGCTCGATGAGCTCCTCGGCCTCGTCGAGGTCGTCGGCCTCGACGCCGGAGACCTCGCCGGTCTCGGTCTTCGACCCCGGCAGGTTCGTCTCGCCGACCTCCTTCTCGATGGTCCGGGGCTCGTGGCCGTGCTCCTCGTTGAACTCCGTCTGAATCCGGCGACGGCGGCGGGTCTCGTCGATGGCCGACCGCATCGAGTCGGTCTCGTCGTCGGCGTAGAGGACGACCCGACCGTTGACGTTCCGGGCCGCCCGCCCCATCGTCTGGATGAGCGTGGTCTCGGAGCGGAGGAAGCCCTCCTGGTCAGCGTCGAGGATGGCAACCAGGCTCACCTCGGGGATGTCGAGGCCCTCCCGGAGGAGGTTGATGCCGACGAGCACCTGGATCTCGCCGAGCCGGAGCGCCCGGATGAGCTCGTGGCGCTCGAGGGTGTCGGTCTCGTCGTGCATGTACGCGACGTCGACGCCGGCGCCCTCGAGGTACTCGGTGAGGTCCTCGGCCATCCGCTTGGTCAGCGTCGTCACGAGGACGCGCTCCTCGTCGGGCATGTTCTCGATGCGGTCCATCAGGTCCTCGACCTGGCCCTCCGCGGAGGCGACCTCGACCTCGGGGTCGACGAGGTACGTCGGCCGGACGATCTGCTCGACGATCTGCTCGGAGTGCTCGCGCTCGTAGTCGCCCGGCGTCGCGCTCACGTAGAGGGTGCGGTCGGTCTTCTCCTCGAACTCCTCGAAGGTCAGCGGCCGGTTGTCGTAGGCGGTCGGCAGCCGGAAGCCGTTCTCGACCAGCGAGTCCTTCCGGGACTTGTCGCCCATGTACTGGCCCTTGATCTGCGGGATGGTGACGTGCGACTCGTCGACGACGGTGAGGAAGTCGTCCGGGAAGTAGTCGATGAGCGTGTACGGCGGGTCGCCGGAGTCGCGGTCGGACATGTGCACCGAGTAGTTCTCGATGCCCGAGCAGTAGCCCGTCTCCCGGAGCATCTCGATGTCGAAGGTGGTGCGCTCCTCGATGCGCTGGGCGGCGACGAGGTCGCCCTGCCGCTCGAAGTAGCTCACCCGGCGCTCCATCAGTTCCTCGATCTCGGAGATGGCCTGCTCGAGCTTCGTCTCTGGGATGGAGTAGTGCTCCGCTGGGTGGACGAGGGCGGCGGGCTCCTCGGAGACCACCTCGCCGTTCAGCACGTCGACCTTCATGATGCGGTCGATCTCGTCGCCCCAGAACTCCACCCGCAGGGCCCGCCGGCCGTACATCGGGTAGATCTCGACGGTGTCGCCGCGCACGCGGAAGGTGCCCTGCTGGAAGTCGACGTCGTTGCGCTCGTAGTTCAGGTCGACCAGCTGCTTCAGGAGGTCCTCGCGGTCGAACGACTGCCCCTGCTCGAGCCGGAGGGCCATCCCCTCGTAGTTCGTCGGATCCCCCAGCCCGTAGATGGCCGAGACGGAGGCGACGACGATGACGTCGTCGCGGGTCAGCAGCGAGCGGGTCGCGGAGTGGCGGAGCCGCTCGATCTCCTCGTTGATCGACATGTCCTTGTCGATGTAGGTGTCGGTCTGCTCGACGTACGCCTCCGGCTGGTAGTAGTCGTAGTAGGAGACGAAGTACTCGACGGCGTTGTTCGGGAAGAGGTTGCGGAACTCCTCGTAGAGCTGGGCGGCGAGGGTCTTGTTGTGCGCCAGAACGAGGGTCGGCTGCTGGAGCTCCTCGACGACCCACGAGACGGTGTTGGTCTTCCCCGACCCCGTGACCCCCAGGAGCGTCTGCTTCTCGGCGCCGCGCTCGTACCCCTCGACGAGTTGCCGGATGGCCTCCGGCTGGTCGCCCGCCGGCTCGAACGGCGCGTCGACCTCGAGCGGGCGGTCGAGGTCCGGTCGGTCAGGCTGGAGTGGCCCGGTGTCGCTCATTGTCCGAGAGTAGTGGTCGGGACACTTGAGGCGCTCGCTCGGAGTCCGATTGGCCGCTTGCTCGGTCGGGGCCCGGCTACGCGATCGCGTCGTCCGTCCGCAGGTGCAGCCAGACGGCCGCCAGGAAGGCGCCGAATCCGGCGGCCGCGGCCAGCGAGAACGCGACGCGGTAGCCGAACTCCGTGTAGACGCGGGCGCCGCCGATGGTCTCGCCGGTCCAGTAGGCGTCGAGGACGTACCCCATCAGCGTCGGCATGACCGCCGCGCCCGTGAACGCCATCGTGTTGACGGTGCCCGTCGAGACGCCGGAGGCGGCGTTCGCGTGCCGCTCCTTCACCACGGCGTAGGTGAGCGCGTACGCGCCCGCCAGGGCGCCCGTCGCGAAGAGGACGACGGCGACGACCGGCAGCGGCGGGTCGCCGGTAGCCGCGAGGACGGCGAGCGCAGTGGCGTACGACCCCATCCCGAGGACGATCAGCCGGGTCCGGCTGCCGAGGCGGTCCGAGACCGCGCCGATGGAGGGCGGGCCCAGCAGGAGGCCGGCGCTGCCGAGCAGCGTGAACGTCGAGGCGGCCGTCACCGAGAGCCCGTACGTCTGGACGAGGTAGGGGATGCCCCACAGCCCGATGACGGTGATGTTGACGCCGGTGCCGGCGAAGAGGATAGCCCCGCAGAGCCACGTCTCGACCTCGCCGAGGACGGTTCGGGCGTTCGAGAGGACGGCCCGCAGCGTCGGCGCACCGGGCGTCTCGACGCCGCCGATGGGGTCGAACCCGGCGTCGACGGGCGAGTCGCGGGCGACGAGGTAGGCGGTCGCGGCGAGCGCGAGGCCGACCACGGAGAGGCCGGCGACGGTGGTGCGCCAGCCCGCGAAGGCCACCGCGAGCGCCAGCGGTGTGGTCGCCAGGACGCCGCCGAAGCCGGCGACAGCGAGCGTGAGCCCGCTCATCCGGGCGAACTCGGTCGGGCGGAACCAGTTGGCGCAGAACCGCAGGATGGCGATGAAGAGGACGCTGCCGCCGAAGCCGACGAGGGCGCGCCCGACGAAGGCGACGGCGTAGGCGTCGGCGCCCGCGAAGACGAAGCCGCCGAGGCTCATCACGACGGCGCCGACCGCCACGGTGCGGCGCGACCCGAGCCGGTCGGCGAACACCCCCGCCGGCAGCTGCATCGCGGCGTAGACGTAGAAGAACGAGGCGTGGAGCGTGCCGAGTTGCGTCCCGGTCACGTCGAAGGCGGCGGTCAGCTGGTCGGCGAGGACGGCCGTCGAGAGCCGGTAGACCGACACCAGCGCGTACGTCGCCGCCAGCGCCCCGAAGGCCAGCCAGCGCCGGCGCTTCGGGTCGGTCCACAGTCGCCGGACGGGGCCGGAGGTCACGGCCCGACCTCCGACCGTTCGGCCCAAAGGCGTGTCGAACCCGGCCACCGACTCGCCGCTGGAGGGTCGGCCGAGTAGGGCCGAACGGCGTACGCGGGTTGTCGTCGGGCGGTTCGACGCGGGGCTAATATCGGCTCCAGGACAACCGAGCCGACCGGTTTCGGGCGTCCAGCGTGGCGTCAGAAAGGACAAGAGTTAATCGGCTACCAGCCGCGTTTTGAGACGATTATGGCAAAGGTTAGCGTCATCGGCGCGGCGGGGACCGTCGGCGCCGCGGCGGGGTACAGCCTCGCGCTTCGCGACGTCGTAGACGAGCTGGTCTTCGTCGACATCCCGGACCAGCGCGAGACCACCGTCGGGCAGGCCGCCGACACGAACCACGGCATCGCCTACGACTCGAACACGCGCGTCGTCCAGGGCGAGTACGAGGACACCGCCGGCTCGGACGTCGTCGTCATCACGGCCGGCATCCCGCGGCAGCCCGGCCAGACCCGCATCGACCTCGCGGGCGACAACGCGCCGATCATGGAGGACATCGGCTCGTCGCTCGACGAGCACAACGACGACTACGTCTCGATCACGACCTCGAACCCGGTCGACCTCCTGAACCGCCACCTCTACGAGTCCGGCGACCGCGACCGCCACAAGGTCATCGGCTTCGGCGGCCGGCTGGACTCCGCGCGGTTCCGGTACGTCCTCTCGGAGCGCTTCGACGTCCCCGTCAGGAACGTCGAGGCGACCATCCTCGGCGAGCACGGCGACGCGCAGGTCCCGGTCTTCTCGAAGGTCCGCGTCGACGGCGCCGACCCCGAGTTCGACGACGACGAGAAGGAGGAGATCCTCGGCAACCTCCAGGAGTCCGCGATGGACGTCATCGAGAAGAAGGGCGCCACCCAGTGGGGGCCCGCCACCGGTGTCGCCCACATGGTCGAGGCGGTCCTCCGCGACACCGGCGAGGTCCTGCCGGGGTCGCTCGTCCTCGACGGCGAGTACGGCTACGAGGACACCGCCTTCGGCGTGCCCGTCAGGCTCGGCTCGGACGGCATCGAGGAGGTCGTCGAGTGGGACCTCGACGACTACGAGTCGGAGCTGATGGACGAGGCCGCCGACAAGCTCTCCGAGCAGTACGACGAGATCAGCTAGTCGCGCTCGTTCTCCGGGCCGCAGGGCCCGTACTCCTCCGGGAGTCGCTCGCCCGTCAGCGACGCCCACTCGCAGAGCCGGTCGGCGTCCCGTTGCTCGCTACGGGTCTGCATGGGATTCACTCACGTAATAGGTGGCCGCGGACGCTATTAATCGTTCGGGCGAACGGCGTTGTGTTTTGTTGTCCGAGGGCCTCAGACCAGCTGTTCGCCGTCGTCGTCGTAGATCTCGATGGCGTCGACGGGGCAGACCCGCGCGGCGAACTTCGCGTCGAACTCGGCGTCCTCGGGGACCTCCCGCTCGAAGATGTCCTCCTCAACCTCCTCGCTGCCCTCGAGAATCGCCTTGCCGGCGTCCTCGTCCTTCTGGAAGGCGTCCCACTCCGCGACGCACTGGAACATCCCGATGCAGGTGTCCCGGTTGAATCTGACCTTCATGCCCTGGCGTTCGGGGCTCCCCCTCAAAGACGTGACGGGGGCGCGGACGCCCGGCCGCACTGGCAGTCGAGGGTGAACCCCCAGACATCGACGGTCCCACAGCTATTTTTATACGGTCCGTGTTGGGAGAATTCATGGATCGGTACACGACGCGCCGGGGGCTGCTCGGCGCCATCGTCGGGGCGGGGGTCGGCGGCGCGGCGCTGTCGCCGGCCGGGGACCTGCTGGACTCGTTCGCGCCGCCGAGCGGTCGCGCGTGGCGGACGACGCGGGGCGAGGTCCCCGAGGAGGTCTCCAGCCCGCACGGGGACGCGACGGTCACGTACGACGACTACCACGTCCCGCACGTGGAAGCCGACGACGAACTGGCGGCCTACTACGCGGTCGGCTACGCGCAGGCGGCCGACCGGCTCTTCGAGATGGACCTCATCCGGCGGCTGATGGACGGCCGACTCGCGGCCGCGGTCGGCGAGCGGGGCGTCGAGTCGGACGTGTTCCACGCGAAGATGGACTTCCGGGGAGCCGCCGAGGCGTCCCGGGAGGCCCTGGCGGGCAGCCGCGTCGAGACCGTCTCGGAGGCGTACGTCGACGGCGTGAACGCCTACATCGACTCCGGGCCCGAGCCACTGGAGTTCGGCCTCGCCGGCTACGACGCCCGGAAGTGGACGGTCGTCGATACGCTCCTCGTCGGGACGCAGATCTCCTGGGGGCTGACCGGGAGCTTCGCGCCGCTCCGGCGGGCCGTCCTGCGCGAGCGGCTCGACGCCGACGACTACCGGCGGCTCTACGAGGAGCCGTTCGACCACGGGGCGCCGATCCTCCGGGAGGGGACGGACGGCGAGGTCTCCGGCGTCGGCGGGTCGCCGGGCGCCGCCGGGTCGCTCCGGGGCGTCGACCCGTCGTTCGTCGACTGGCTGTCGACCCACGAGCCCCCGCGCCTCTGGGGGTCGAACCACTGGGCGGTCTCCGGCGAGCACACCGACAGCGGCTCGCCCATCCTGGCGTACGACCCCCACCTGACGCTGATGGCGCCGCCGGTCTGGTACGAGCAGCGCGTCACCGTCGGCGACGTCGACGTCCGCGGGGCGACGTTCCCCGGCATCCCGTTCGTCATCGTCGGCGAGAACCGCCACGGCGCCTGGGGGTTCACCAACACCGGCGCCGACGTCGTCGACCACTACACCTACGAGGTCGACGGCGACGAGTACCGCTACGACGGCGAGTGGCGCGAGTTCGACGCCGAGCCCCGGACCATCGAGGTCTCGGGCGGCGAGGACCGCGAGATTCAGGTCCGGAAGACCGTCCACGGCGCCTACGTCGACCGCGAGGTCGACGGCGAGACCAGACACGTCGGCGTCGCCTGGACCGGCATGTCCGGCACCCGCGAGTCCCAGGCCATCTACGAGTTCGGCCGGACCACCGGCGTCGACGACTACCGCGAGGCCATCCGGAAGATGGACGTGCCGACCCAGAACGCCCTCTACGTCGACGGCGAGAACGTCTACTACCACGTCACCGGGAAGACCCCGATCCGGCGAGACGACGGCGAGGTGATCCGGGGCGACCGGGTCTTCGACGGCTCCGCCGGCGAGGCCGAGTGGGACGGCTTCGAGCCGTTCGGCCAGAGCGACTGGTCGGGGTTCGTCCCCTTCGAGGAGAAACCGGGGGTGCTGAACCCCGGGTACGTCGGCACCGCGAACCAGCGGCCCGTCGACGACCCGACTTACCCCATCGGCCAGGAGTACGCCTCCGGCTTCCGCGGCGCCCGAATCTACGAGCGCCTCGATAGCCGGATCGAGGGCGGCGACCCCGTCGACGCCGAGTTCATGCAGTCGCTGCAGAACGACACCCTCGATATCAGGGCGCGGATGCTCGTCCCCGACCTCCTCGACGCAATCGAGCCGACGGACGACAACGAGCAGTGGTTCCGTGCGCTCGAGGAGTGGGACTACCGGATGGACCGCGATTCGGAGGCCGCGCTCGTCTTCCACCGGTTCTACGAGCAGTTCCGCGAGGCGACCTGGCGCGACGACTTCGAGGCCCTCGATCTGGACGAGGAGTGGTGGCCCCAGGAGTGGCCCCTCGTGACGCTCCCCGAGGACGACCCGTTCTTCGGCGGCGACCGCGCGGCCGTCCTGGCCGAGGCGTTCGAGGCCGCCGTCGAGGAGGTCGAGGAGGAGGGGTGGTCCGTCTACGGCGACTACCAGCGGACGACGATCGACCACCAGTTCGGCGGGCAGGTCCCGGCACTGAACTACCCCCGGTACCCGGTCGGTGGCACCGCCTACACCGTGTTCAACGTCCACGACGACGCGGGCGCGGGCAGCAGCTGGCGGCAGATCTCCCCGATGGACGGCCCCTCGCTGTCGGTCATCCCGGGCGGCCAGAGCGGCTCGTACTTCTCGGCGCACTACGACGACCAGCTCCGGATGTGGGCCGACGGCGAGTACAAGTCGATGGCCTTCGAGACGCCCGACGACAGCGAGACGGTCTCGTTCCGGGGTGAGGACGGATGAGCGGAGACGCGGTGGAGGCGGAAGCGGAAACGGAGGCGGGCGGCGAGTCGCCGGCACCTACGGACGTCGAGGAAGAGCAGAAAGACGAGGAGGATAACGGCCTGCTGGGACCCGACCCGAAGTGGACGCCCGCCGTCCTGACGTCGATACGATCCGACCCGCGGAAGCGCGCCGTCGCCCTCGTCGTCGCCGCGGCGGTCGGCCTCGGGCTCGCCTGGGTCCACTGGCTCGGCCTGTTCGCAGCGGGGGCGCTCGTCGGGCTCGTCAGCAAGACGCTCCCGCGGGCCGTGCTGGCCGGGCTGGTCTTCGGCGCACTCGTGCTCGTCGCAACGGTGCTAGCGAGTCCGGTCATGGGCGCCGCCGAGTTCCTGTCGGTGACGCCGCCCGTGTACGTGGCGGTCGCGGCCGCGTTCCTCGCGCCCGCGTGGGGGTCGCTGCTGCGCGGCGCGGTCTGAGTTCGGACCGCCGCGGTTCCGACGCCAGCGGGGCGGATTCCACCGCCGCCGAGCGGAAAGTGGGTTTAAATCCGGTGACGCACAAGGGGGCGGTAATGGACGTTGCCGACGTGCCCGGCGTGCCCTCCTGGTTCGCCGACCACCTCCGCGAGGGAGGGATCGAGTCGCTCTACCCGCCGCAGGCCGAGGCCGTCGAGGCCGGCGTGACGACGGGCGACAGCCTCGTCGCCTCCATCCCGACCGCCAGCGGCAAGACGCTGATCGCCCAGCTGGCGATGCTGTCGGCGGTGCAGCGCGGCGGGAAGGCCCTCTACATCGTGCCGCTGCGGGCGCTGGCCTCGGAGAAGCGCGAGGAGTTCTCGGCCTTCGAGGAGTACGGCGTCGAGATCGGCGTCTCGACGGGTAACTACGAGGATTCGGGCGAGTGGCTCTCCCAGAAGGACATCATCGTCGCGACCAGCGAGAAGGTCGACTCGCTGGTGCGGAACGGCGCGCCCTGGATCGACGACCTCGACTGCGTCGTCAGCGACGAGGTCCACCTCGTCGACGACGCCCAGCGCGGCCCGACCCTGGAGGTGACGCTCGCGAAGCTCCGCCGCGTCAACCCGAACCTGCAGGTGGTCGCGCTGTCCGCGACGGTCGGGAACGCCGACGAGATGGCAGAGTGGCTCGACGCCGAACTCGTCGACTCCGACTGGCGGCCCATCGAGCTCCGGAAGGGCGTCCACTACGGGCAGGCGCTGCACTTCGGCGACGGCTCGCAGTCCGAGCTACGCGTGAAGTCCAGCGAGAAGCCCACGGAGGCCATCGTCCGCCACACCCTCGGCGAGGAGGGGTCGACGCTCGTGTTCGTCAACTCCCGGCGGAACGCCGAGGGCGCGGCCAAGCGGCTGGCGAACACGACCGCGGGGTGGCTCGACGGCGAGGAGAAGCGGCAGCTCGCGGAGCTGGCCGAGGAGATCCGGGACGTCTCCGACACCGAGACCAGCGACGACCTCGCGGACTGCGTCGAGAAGGGCGCCGCCTTCCACCACGCCGGCTGTGCCAGCGACCACCGCTCCATCGTCGAGGACGCCTTCCGCGACCGGCTCATCAAGTGCGTCTGCGCGACGCCGACGCTCGCGGCGGGCGTCAACACGCCCTCCCGCAGGGTCGTCGTCCGCGACTGGCGGCGGTACTCGGGGGAGGCCGGCGGGATGAAGCCGCTCTCGGTGCTGGAGGTCCACCAGATGATGGGCCGGGCCGGCCGCCCCGGTCGGGACCCCTACGGCGAGGCGCTGCTGCTGGCGAACAGCCACGACGAACTCCAGGAACTCCTGGACCGTTACGTCTGGGCCGACCCCGAGCCGGTCCACTCGAAGCTCGCCGCCGAACCGGCGATGCGGACCCACCTGCTGGCGACCATCGCCAGCGGGTTCGCGGACTCCCGCGACGCCCTCCTCGAGTTCCTCGAGGGGACCCTCTACGCGACGCAGTCCGGCGAGTCCGGACAGCTCGACCAGGTCGTGGACGCCACCCTGGCGTACCTCGAACGGAACGACTTCATCGAGCGGGACGGCCGCATCGAGGCGACGAACCTCGGACACACCGTCTCGCGGCTCTACCTCGACCCGATGAGCGCCGCGGAGATCATCGACGGGCTGCAGCACACCGGGCAGTCGTCGGCCGGACGAACGACCCGCCGGAAACCCGACGCGGACGCCTCGGCCGGCGAGCAGCCGGAGCCCGCGGGGTTCCAGCAGGCGTCGGAACTCGACGCCGACGATGAGGCGGGGGTGGCGATGGAACAACAGACGGCCTCGGACGGCAGCGACGACCTCTCCGCGTTCGGGCTCTACCACCTCGTCTCGCGGACGCCCGACATGTACGAGCTGTACCTCCGCTCGGGGGACCGCGAGGAGTACACCCAGGTCGCCTACGAGCGGGAGGTCGAGTTCTGCGGCGCGATGCCCAGCGAGTTCGAGGAGGAGCGCTTCGACGACTGGCTGGCGGCGGTCAAGACCGGCCTGATGCTGGAGGACTGGGCCGACGAGACCGACGAGGACGAGATCGCCGAGAAGTACGGCGTCGGGCCGGGCGACATCCGCGGGAAGGTCGACACCGCCGAGTGGCTGCTCGGCGCCGCCGAGTCGCTCGCAAGCGAACTCGACCTGACGACCGTCACCCAGGTCCGGGAGGCCAGAAAGCGCGTCCAGCACGGCGTCGGCGAGGAGCTCATCGACCTCGCGGGCGTCCGCGGCGTCGGCCGCAAGCGAGCCCGCCGGCTCTTCGACGCCGGCATCGAGACCCGCGCGGACCTCCGGAACGCCGACAAGTCGGTCGTCCTCGGGGCGCTCCGCGGGCGCCGGCAGACCGCCGAGAACGTCCTCGAGGCCGCCGGCCACCAGGACGCCTCCATGGAGGGGGTGACGCCGGACGCCGACGCCCAGCCTGTCGAGGACCGCGGCGACGGGGAGGACGAGGCGGCCGGGGAGGACCAGTCCAGCCTCGGTGATTTCTGATGGAGCTGGTCGAGGGCACCGTCACCATCGGCGGCGAGCGGTTCCCCGAGGTCGGCAGGTTCGTCGACGCCCTCGATGCCGTCGGCGACGAGCACGGCGTGACTGTCCAGGCGTTCGACGCTCGCTACGTGGTCTCGCGGCAGCACCTCGAGCGGGCCGTCGAACTGGCGGACCGGGAGCGCGCCCGCGGCGACGGGATCGCCCGCGACCGCGGCGTCGAGATCCTGCTGTACGCGGCCGGCCGCCGCCAGATCGACCGGGCGCTGGAGATGGGCGTCGCCGAGGGGAAGACGCCGGCGGTGATCCTGGTCGACGGTGCCGACCGGACCGACGGCGACCCCGACGAAGGGGCGGCCGCCGACGCCGTCCGGGCGTTCGTCGAGTCGGGCGAGACGCTCGGCGACTACGACGCGGAGCGGGTCGGCGAGTTCTACGGCATCGGCGACCGGGAGCTGTCGGCGACGACCGCGGGGGTCGAATCGCTCGTCCTCGAGCGGGTGGCGCTGCTGGTCGTCGAGCGCTGACCCGAGGCAGTTTGGCCCCGCCCTTTTCCCGCTCCGAAGACTAGCGTCGTCTGGTGAACGACGAAATGGGAGACCCACAGGAGTCCGCCAACGAGCGTCGTCACGAACAGGTCGAAGCGGTCGAGGAGATCCTCGACAGCGTCGATCCGAACCTCGAGGAGCACTCCTACCCCGTGTCCTCCGAGGAGCTGTCGGCGCGCTACGGGTCGACCGACGCCGAACTCCCGAACGAGACGGAGTCGCTGGGCTCGGTGTTCGACCGCCTCGACGACCAGGAGTACGACTCGCCGATGGCGGTCAAGGAGGAGGTCCTTCGAGCGGCCTCCGACGCGTCCCCGGAGCCGCCGAACGCCGGCGACGGCCGGGCCGTCGAGTCCGACCACGGGGGGACCCCACAGGAGGTGATCGACGACCTGGAGACCGAGGAGGTCGCCGAGGCCACCAGGCAGGACGCGCCCAACGACGCCGGCGGCGCCGGCGACGTGGGGACGCCAGCCGACGCGGCCGCCGGCCCCGAGGCCGACGCCGCCGAGCCGGGCGACGCGATGACGCCGGACTCGACGGAGCCCGACGAGTTCGCTCCCCAGGAGAGCATCGAAGACCGGGACCGGGAGGGCGACCGCCGGGCCAGCGCGGAACGGTCGAGCGACCGCGGCGACCCGTGGGAGGCCGCCGAGGACGAGCCCGGCGACCCCGCAGAGCCGACCGCGGAGCCGTCGGAGGAGGAACTCGACCCCGAACTCCGCGAAAGCGAGGTGCCCGACGCGCGCGACGAGGCCGACGCGTCGGAGCCGTCCTCGCGGGCGCGCCGCGAGGGCGAGGACGGCGAACCCCTCGAGGGGACCGCCGAGGAGGACCTCGAGGAGGGCGAAGCCGCGAGTAGCCAGGTGCCGGACGCCCGAGAGGAGGACGCCGACGTGACCCGGGAGGGGAACGTCCCCGACTCGGACGACGGCGACGAGTAATCGGACTCGGCAGTTCCGGCCCGAGAGCGAACCGTTATCCTGCGCGGCGCCGCACGTCGGTGACATGGACGCACCCGGCGTCGAGTCGCGGACTGTCGAACTCGATTCGGCCGACGGCCGCCGCCGACGCACCGAGAGCGACGTGCAGTACCTTGTGGCGGGCGAGGGACCGCCAGTCGTTCTACTCCACGGGATCGGCCTCGACTCCGCAACGGTCTCCTGGCGGCACGCCGTCCCGGCGCTGGCGGAGGACCACCGCGTGTACGCGCCGGACTTCCCGGGCCACGGCGAGAGCGGCCGGCCGCGCGTTCGCTACACGACCGACTACTTCCGCGACGTGCTGGCGGCGTTCCTCGAGGAGCTGGACCTGGCGGGCGCGCCGCTCGTCGGCATCTCGATGGGCGGCGGCGTCGCCCTGGGGTACGCCCTGGAGCACGACGTCGACCGGCTGGTGCTCGTCGACAGCTACGGGCTCGGCCGCGACGCCCCGTGGCGGCCCGCGGCGAGCGCGATGCTCCGGGTTCCGGGCGCCTACAGCAACTGGTGGCGGGCCATCGGGTCCTCGCGGGTCGCGGTGCGGACGCACCTCCAGCAGCTCACCGCCGGGCATCCGAGGAAGGACCTCGTCGACGACGTCTACGAGGCGGTCCAGGACGGCGCGGTCGGCCGGACGGTGGCGAGCTGGCAACGCAGCGAGTTCCGCTGCGGCGGGCTCCGGACGTGCTACCTGGACCGCCTGGACGAGATCGGGGCGCCGACGCTGTTCGTCCACGGCGAGCGGGACCCGCTGCTGCCGGCGTCGTGGTCGGAGCGGGCGGCCGAGCGGACCGGCGCCGAGCTGGCGCTGTTCGAGGCGTGCGGCCACTGGCCGACCCGGGAGTGCCCGGAGCGGTTCAACGAGAGGGTCGCGAGATTCCTCTAGTTCTCGGGGACGTCGTCGATGAGGACGACGGCCTCGCCGTCGATGACGAGTTCGTCGTCCTTCTCGACGGTGGTGCGGAGCCGGTAGCGGTCGCCGCCGAGGTCCTCGACGACCTCGACCTCCGCGGTGATGCGGTCGCCGAGGCGGACGGGCGCGCGGAACTCCAGGTCCTGTGAGAGGTAGACGATGCCGCCCGGCAGCCGGGCGAGGGCGGCGCTGATGAGGCCGGCCGCGAGCACCCCGTGGACGATGCGGCCGTTGAACCGGGTCTCCTCCGCCCAGTCGTCGTCGAGGTGGATCGGGTTGGTGTCGCCCGAGGCGGCCGCGAAGCGCTCGACGTCCGCCTCCGAGAGCGACTTGCTGAACCGAACCGTATCGCCCACGGTGAGTTCCGCCTCGGCGTCGACCTCGGTGGTCCACTCCGGAAGGTCCTCGGCGGGTTCCAGGCGGTCCTCCAGGCGGGAGGCCTCGCTCCCGGCGGTCTTCGTCCCGGAGTCGGCGTCGGGGACGCCGAACGCCGAGAAGGCCGCCCGGTTGGCCTCCATGATGCTGTTGAACATACGTGAGGAAGTCTCCGACCACGTATCGAACAGCATCGGATACGAGTTGTAGCCCATTTCACCTCACATTACGTGCCTACACTACTAAAGGGTGGTGCCTACTCAGGGAGTGAGTGCCACATAACACCAGGCGTTACCATCGAATGGTACAACTCGGAATATTTATCTGTTCGGAGGCGCTACCGGGGGATACCAGATGACCGACGAGGACGACAGCGCCGACGGGATAATGTGGCCACCGAACCTCCTGAAGACCGTCCAGGAGACCTCCGAGCAGGCGACGAAGCGACAGCAGGAGGCGCTCCAGCAGCTCCTGATGGGTAACTCACCGGCCTCCGAGACGCCGGACCTCGGCGACATGTCCGAACAGATCGAGACGATGAGCCAGCTGGCGACGTTCAAGACCCGCGTCCAGAGCGGCGGACGCATCTCCATCCCCGACGCCGAGCGGGAGGCCCTCGACATCGAGGAGGGCGACATCGTCCAGACGGTCGTCAAGCCAGTCAAACGCAACCGCGACGACGACTGACACACCGTCGATCCCCCGTCATCCCCGGGTTTCGGACCTCGAGGCGCCGTTTTAACTTACTTACCGTTTGGAGTTCCAAGCGACCGGCTTTTACCGCCGGCGGCCTTGGATACACCCACGTGAACGCTACAATGAGCAACGCCAACGAGGAGATGATGGAGCAGTGGAACGAGCTCGCGGAGGACATGAACGAGGCGATGGCCCAGTCGATGGAGCAGAACATGGAGGCCAGCGCGGCCTTCATGGAATCGTGGGCCGACGCGATGGAGCAGTCCATCCCCGACGACGAGGAGTTCGCCGAGAGCGTCGAGGGGTACAACGACGCCTACGAGGTCTGGATGGACGCCGCCGACCAGATGTTCGAGCGGTCGGTCGCCGCCGCCGAGGGCGAGGACGTCGCCGCCACCGAGTTCCGCGACATCTGGCTGCAGAGCGCCAACGAGGCGTTCAAGGAGGTCATGGGCACCGCCGCCTTCGCCGCCGCCAACGGCCAGCTGGTCAACGCGATGATGGAGATGCGCGAGCAGGTCGACGAGATGAGCGAGGACACCCTCCAGCAGCTCGGCATGCCCACGCAGTCGAACGTCGAGGAGATCGGCGAGCGCCTGATCGAACTCGAGCGCCGCCAGCACCGCGTCGAGGAGAAGCTCGACCAGGTCCTCGAGGCCCTGGACTGACATGAGCGCGAACAACCCCTTCTCCTTCGCGGTGAACATGCAGCGGGAGATGCTCGACGCGACGGTCGACGCCGCCCAGAAGAACACCGTCGCCAGCGAGCAGGCCGAGAAGATCGAGGAGGTCGACGTCGGGCAGACCCCCAGCGAGGTCGTCTACACGGAGAACAAGCTGGAGTTGCTCCACTACGAGTCGATGACCGAGGAGCAACACGAGGTGCCGATCCTCATCGTCTACGCCCTCATCAACAAGCCGTTCATCCTCGACCTCCAGCCCGACCGGTCCGTGGTCCGTCGGCTGCTCGAGGCCGGCCACGACGTCTACCTCATCGACTGGAACGAGCCCTCGACGCTCGACAAGCACCTCAAGCTCGACGACTACGTCAACCGCTACATCGACAACTGCGTCGACGTGGTCCGGGAGCGCTCCGGCCAGGACAGCATCAACATCCTGGGGTACTGCATGGGCGGGACGATGACCGCCATGTACACCGCCCTCCACCAGGAGAAAGTCCGGACGCTCGGGCTGATGGCCGCGGGGCTGTGCTTCGACAACACCGGCGGCGTCCTCGAGGAGTGGGGCGACGACGAGTACTACGACCCCGAGGACGTCGTCGACGCCTACGGCAACATGCCGGCGGAGATGCTCGACGTCGGGTTCGCGCTGATGGACCCCATCGCCAACTACGTCTCGAAGTACGTCCGCCTCTACGACAACCTGGAGAACGACGACTTCGTGGAGAACTTCGCCCGGATGGAGCGGTGGCTCGACGAGGGCATCGACCTCGCCGGCGACACCTACGTCCAGTTCCTCGAGGACATCTACCAGCAGAACAAGCTCCACAACAACGAGCTGTACGTCGGGGGCGAGCACATCGACGTCACCTCCATCGAGGTGCCCATCCTGCAGATCATGGGCGAGTACGACCACCTCATCCCCGCCGACTCCAGCAAGCCGTTCAACGACGTGGTCGGCAGCGACGACGTCGAAACCATCGAGTACCCGACCGGCCACATCGGACTGGCCGTCTCCGGCTCCAGCCACCGGGACGTCTGGCCGCGCGTGGCGGAGTGGTACATCGAGAAGTCCACCGACGACCCCGAACACCTAGCGGAGGTCGAGGAGGCCGTCGAGACGGCCACAGACCAGATCGGCATCGAGGAGATCGACGTCGAGATCGACGACGAGGCCGTCGCCGACGACGTCTCCGACGAGGAGATCGAGGAGCGCGGCGAGGCCGACATCCAGGAGGAGCCGGCCGAACCCGGCGAGATGAACGTCGACGAGGAGATCGTCGACGACGTCGTCGACGAGGGCGACGAGCAGGAACCCGACGTCGAGGACGAGGCTGAGGCCATCGAGGAGGCCGTCGCCGAGGAGGCCAGCGAGGAGATGGTCGAGGAGGACGTCGACCCCGCCGAGACCGAGGGCTCCGACCTCGAGGAACTCGACGGCGTCGGCCCGACCTACGCCGACCGCCTCCGCGAGGGCGGCATCGCGTCGCTTGCGGACCTCGCGGACGCCGACCCCGAGACCGTCGCCGAGGCCGCACAGGTCGGCGAGTCCCGCGCCGCCGACTGGATCGAACAGGCGCAGAACTAGAAGGGATCTTAAACGTCGGTCCGGTCAGGCGACCGGGCGGACGTTCCGCGCGCCGGGTGCCGCCGCGGCTCCGGCGGTCGTTTCTCCCGGTCCAGCCGCCGCGGCGGTCGGCTGCGTCACCGGCCCCGAATCCATCGGGGCGACCATCTGGTTGGAGAACATCAGCCGGACGTAGCCGAGGTAGGGGATCTTCACCTCGGCGGTGCCGACGACCCAGTCGGGGTGGACCGGCCCGGAGAGCCCGCTCACCTGGTCGTAGTTGGAGTTCGACTGCTCGTTGTCGCCCTTGGTGATGAAGCCGGCGTGGGGCGCCGGGCAGTAATCGAGCTCGTCGCAGTCGTCGGCGGACCCGACGGCGCCCTGGTCGGCGCGGTCGTACCAGTTCTCGCCCTCCTCGACGAACAGCATCGCCCGGTGGATGACCGGCGTCTGCCGCTCGCTGCCGTCCGGCATGAAGACGATGACGTCGCCGTGCTCGCCGAACTCCTTGTGGTTGACCTCCGCCGCCACGTCCGCCGGGACCACGCCCGTCGTCTCGCCCTCGTGGGCGACGGCGTCGTCGGGGACGAACCGCTCGTTGTCGACGACGAAGACGAGGTCGCCGACGTTCATGTTCGGCTCCATGCTCCCGGACTCGACGGCGACCATCGGCGGCCAGATACCGCTGACGCCGAAGAGGAGGGCGCCGACGAGGAGCACGGCGGCCACGCTCGTGAAGACGTCCCGGAGGTACACTGCGGCGCCGCTGTCCGCCGTCAGGAAGCCCGTCAGCCCGCCACGCTGTTCGGACTCGGCGGGGCGGTCACGCCCCGGGGGTTCGCCGGTGAAGCCGTTCTCTGCGCGCCTGACGGGCTCTCTGGACGGGTCGTCGGCTACTGGTTCGTCGTCGGTCGCGGGTTCGTCGTCGGTCGAATCAGCGGTGGTCGCAGGCTCATTTTCGGACGGGTCGGCGACCGGATAGTGGAAAGGGTCGTCGTCCGCGGCGTCGTCGGACGGGCCGTCGCGTCCGGCGCCGTCCTCTGGGTCGCTCATTGCCACGTGGTAGCGCCGCGGGTGGTTTGAACGTTCTGGGTCCGCTACCTATTTGGCCGCCGACGGCTACCTCCCGGTGTGCCACTCGAGGAGCCGGCGCGGCTCGCTCGCGAACTCGCCAGCCACGGCTACGCCGCCGACCGGGAGGCCATCACGCTGCTCGCCGCGGCGGCCGACCCCGCTCAGGCGCTCGTCCTGGCCGTCGAGGCGACGCCGGACGACGCGCTGAAGCTCACCGCCGACGACGTCCGCGAGGTCCTCGACGGGTCGCCGCGCGCCCGACGGGACCCGATCTCCGAGGACGGCGGCGATACCGGAACCGCCAGTGCAGACGCCGGAGCCGATCCCGACGCAGGTGGGATTGAATCGGCGTCTGCGAAAGGTGACGTCCCAGACGAAGCTGCGGCAGAGACCGCCGCTGTCGCCGACTCACCGGCCGTGCAAGACCCCTCCGTTTCGACTGGAGAGGGGGGCGTCGATGCGAAGGAGAACGTCTCGGCATCTCCAGTCGAAACGGAGGGGTCCCGGGCGGGGGCCGGGGGCCGCGACACCGACCCGTCACTGCGGTCCGTCGAGATCGGCAACGACATGACTGGTCGGTCGACCGGGACCGGCGAGTACGAGGACTTCGTCACGACGTTCCGGGACCGCTACCAGCGGCTCTCCCGGAAGCTCAAGGGCCGCGTGAACCACCGGAACGCCTCCGCCCTGGAGGCGAGTCCGGGCGGCGGCGACGCCGGGATGGTCGGGATGGTCTCGGACGTCCGCTCGACGGCCTCCGGCCACTGGATCATCGAACTGGAGGACACCACCGGCGTCTTCCCCTGCCTCGTGATGAAGGACAAGGACATCGCCGACCTCGTCGACGAGATCCTCTTCGACGAGGTGATCGCCGTCGACGGGACGCTCTCAGACGACGGCGGCATCCTGTTCGTCGACGACCTCCACTTCCCGGACGTCCCGCGGACCTACGAGCCCTCCACTGCCGACCGCCACGTCCAGGCCGCGCTCATCAGCGACGTCCACGTCGGCAGCCAGGAGTTCATGGTCGACGCCTGGCAGCGGTTCACCTCCTGGCTCCACACCGAGGCGGCCGAGAACATCGAGTACCTCCTCATCGCCGGCGACATGGTCGAGGGCGTCGGCATCTACCCCGACCAGGACGAGGAACTCGACATCGTCGACATCTTCGACCAGTACGAGCAGTTCTCGGAGCACCTCAAGGAGGTCCCCGGCGACATGGAGATCGTCATGATCCCGGGCAACCACGACGCCGTCCGGCTGGCCGAACCCCAGCCCGGCTTCGACGAGGAGATCCGCGAGATCATGACCGCCCACGACGCCCGCATCGTCAGCAACCCCGCGATGGTCGACCTCGAGGGCGTCTCCGTGCTGATGTACCACGGGGTCTCGCTGGACGAGGTCATCGCCGAGATGCCCGAAGATATCGCCAGCTACGACCACCCCCACAAGGCGATGTACCAGCTGCTGAAGAAGCGCCACGTCGCCCCGCAGTTCGGTGGCCACACGCGGGTCGCCCCCGAGGAGAAGGACTACCTCGTCATGGACGAGGTCCCGGACATCTTCCACACTGGCCACGTCCACAAGCTCGGCTGGGGGAAGTACCGCAAGGTGATGGCCGTCAACTCCGGCTGCTGGCAGGCCCAGACCGACTTCCAGAAGAGCGTCAACATCGACCCCGACGCCGGCTTCGCGCCCGTCGTGGACCTCGACACCCTGGAGATGACGGTCCACAAGTTCAGCTAAGTTACTCGGGCGCTTCCTCGTCCGGGTCGTCCAGAGCAAGCCCGCGTCGACGGATTCGGTTCCCGCTCGCCCGGTATTTGCCGAGTTTCGCGCGGAACAGTCGTATTCTGACCCCTGACGGACGGTTAAACCCCACCGTATCAGTGTTTCGAATCGCAGTATGGTACCGTGTCACATCGTTACCCTTATGTACTCCCTGTGAACTATGCACATGCATGGCACAGGAGACGGCCACCCCGGTCACGGTTTCCGAGTGCGAGGTCATGGCGTCCATCGACAGCGGCTCCGACGGCGAGCGGCTCATCATCGCGGAGCTCTGCAGCGAGGAGGCTTATCTCTCGGTGTCCACTGACGTCACGGTCGACGTCGACGACTGGCGCTGACCGGGCGGCCGGGTGGGGACCCGACGTAGCCGCGTAGCGACCGCGCGACCCGACCCCCGCGGTCGGGTCAGCGAGGCAGGAAGAGCACAACTTTTTGATGGCTGCCGTAGACGGTCCGTACATGGATTACCAGCGCGTCGAGGGTGACCGCGAGTACGTCGCCCGACTGGAGCACGGTCGCGACTGGCGCGGCCAGATCGAGGCCTTCGCCGACGAGGAGGGCATCGACGCCGCCTTCTTCCTCGGCCTCGGCGCGGTGCAGGACGCGACCGTCTACTTCTACGACCAGGACGAACAGGAGTACTACCCCGTCGAGTTCGACGAACCCTTCGAGGTGACGACGGCGCTGGGGAACGTCTCGCATCTCGAGGGCGAGCGGTTCGCCCACACCCACGTCACGCTCTCCCGCGAGGACGGCTCGATGGTCGGCGGCCACCTCGACTCGGCGACCACCTTCGCCGGCGAACTGTACGTCCGGGAGTTCGACGCGACGCTGGCGCGCGAGCACGACGGCGTGACCGACCTCGACCTCTGGCCGCTGTAGATGCGCCCCGACGACGAGGCCTACTTCGAGCGGCTGGAATCCGGGCTCGACGAGGCGATGGCCGTCGCCAGCGAGGCCCGCGAGCGCGGCGGCGACCCCACCGAGGACGTCGAGATCCCCATCGCGAAGGACATGGCCGACCGCGTCGAGAACATCCTCGGCATCGACGGCGTCGCCGAGCGCGTCCGCGAGATGGAGGACGACCCCGACCTCTCCCGGGAGGAGGCCGCCCTCGAACTCGCGGAGGACTTCGCCGAAGGGCGGGTCGGCGACTACGACACCCGCGCCGGGAAGGTCGAGGGCGCCGTCCGCACCGCGGTCGCGCTGCTGACCGAGGGCGTCGTCGCGGCGCCGATCGAGGGCATCGACCGCGTCGAACTGCTGGAGAACGACGACGGCTCCGAGTTCATCAACATCTACTACGCCGGGCCGATCCGCTCGGCCGGCGGGACCGCCCAGGCGCTGTCCGTCCTCGTCGCCGACTACACCCGAACGCTCATCGGTATCGACGAGTACCGCCCGCGGGACGACGAGGTGGAGCGCTACGCCGAGGAGCTGGGCCTGTACGACAACGAGACGGGCCTGCAGTACGCGCCGAAGGACGCCGAGACGAAGTTCATCGCCCGGAACATGCCCATCATGCTCGACGGCGAGGCGACGGGCGACGAGGAGGTCTCGGGCTTCCGCGACCTCGAGCGCGTCGACACCAACAACGCCCGCGGCGGGATGTGCCTCGTCCTCGGGGAGGGGATCGCCCAGAAGGCCCCGAAGATCCAGCGGTACACCTCCCAGCTCGACGAGGTCGACTGGCCGTGGCTCCAGGACCTCATCGACGGGACGTACAAGAAGAAGGAGAACGGCGACGACGCGGAGGGTGAGGACGACGACGCCGGCGACGAAGCCGACGCCCAGGACGACGAAGTGGAGGCGCCGGAGTCGGGCGACGGCGACGGTAACGCCGAACCCGATGGCCCGCCGCGACCGGAGCCCGCCACGAAGTTCCTCCGTGACCTCATCGCCGGGCGGCCGGTGTTCGGCCACCCCTCCGAAGACGGCGGCTTCCGCCTCCGGTACGGCCGCTCCCGGAACCACGGCTTCGCGACCGCGGGCGTCCACCCCGCGACGATGCACCTCATCGACGACTTCCTGGCGACCGGGACCCAGATCAAGACCGAGCGCCCCGGGAAGGCCGCCGGGGTCGTCCCGGTCGACAGCATCGAGGGGCCGACCGTCCGGCTGGCCAACGGCGACGTCCGCCGCATCGACGACCCCGAGGAGGCCCTGGAGATCCGCAACGGCGTCGAGAAGATCCTCGACCTCGGGGAGTACCTCGTCAACTACGGCGAGTTCGTCGAGAACAACCACCCGCTGTCGCCGGCCTCCTACGCCCCGGAGTGGTGGAAGCAGGACCTCGCGGCCGCCGGCGCCGACGTGCAGGCGATGGAGGACTCCCCGCGCGTCGACCTCGAACACCCCGACGCCGCCCAGGCCCTCGAGTGGGCCGAGGAGTACGACGCCCCGCTCCACCCGGAGTACACCTACCTCTGGCACGACCTCGGCGTCGACGGGTTCGAGGCGCTGGCGGCGGCCGCGAGCGAGGGCCACTGGGCCGAAGCCGACGGGGCTGCAGTGGCGCCCCCGGACGCGGACTCGGCGACCGAGCGGACGCTCGTCGTCCCGCGGACCGAACCCGTCCGCGAGGCCCTGGAGAACATCACCGTCGAGCACACGCAGGGCGAGGAGACGCTGACGATCCCCGACGCCGTCCCGCTGGTCCGGTCCCTCGGGCTCACCGACGACCTCGAGAAGCGCTGGGCCGACCTCTCGGCGGCGGCCCGCGAGTGGGACGGCGGCGACAACGCCGTGAAGGCCGTCAACGAGGTCGCGCCGTTCGAGGTCCAGGAGCGCGCGCCGACCCGCATCGGCTGCCGGATGGGCCGCCCGGAGAAGTCCGAGAAGCGCGACCTCTCGCCGGCCGTCCACACGCTGTTCCCCATCGGCGAGGCCGGCGGCTCCCAGCGCGACGTCGCCGCCGCCGGCAAGCACGCCGAGTCCATGCAGGACACCCCCGGCCTCGTCGAGGTGCAGGTCGGCCGGCGCCGCTGCGAGGCCTGCGAGACCGAGACCTTCCGGGCGCGCTGTCCCGACTGCAACGCCGTCACGGAGCCCCACTACGTCTGCTGGGACTGCGACATCGACGTCGAACCCGACGAGGCCGGCCGCGCGATCTGTCACCGCTGCGAGAAGGAGGCCGACGCCGTCCAGACGAAGACCATCGACGTCAACGAGGAGTACCGGAACGCCCTCGGGAACGTCGGCGAGCGGGAGAACGCCTTCGACGTCCTGAAGGGCGTCAAAGGGCTCTCCTCGGAGCACAAGGTCCCCGAGCCCATCGAGAAGGGCGTCCTGCGGGCGAAGAACGGCGTCTCGTCGTTCAAGGACGGCACCGTCCGCTACGACATGACCGACCTGCCGGTCACCTCCGTCCGAGCCTCGGAGCTCGACGTCTCCGTCGGCCAGCTGCAGGCGCTCGGCTACGAGGAGGACGTCCACGGCCAGCCGCTCCGGAACGAGGACCAGCTCGTCGAATTACGGGTCCAGGACGTCGTCCTCTCGAACGGCGCCGCCGAGCACATGATGCGCACGGCGGACTTCGTCGACGACCTCCTCGAGCAGTACTACGGCATGGACCCGTTCTACGAGATCGACGACCGCGACGACCTCGTCGGCGAACTGGTCTTCGGGATGGCGCCGCACACGTCGGCGGCTGTTGTCGGGAGGGTGATAGGATTCACCTCCGCGGCCGTCGGGTACGCTCATCCGTACTTTCACGCCGCGAAGCGTCGGAACTGCGATGGTGACGAGGACTGCGTGATGCTCCTCATGGACGGTCTTCTCAACTTCTCGAAGAGTTTCCTCCCCGACAAGCGCGGCGGCCGGATGGACGCGCCGCTGGTCATGTCCTCGCGCATCGACCCCGCCGAGATCGACGACGAGGCCCACAACATGGACATCGTCCGGGAGTACCCGCGGGAGTTCTACGAGGCCACCAGGGAGATGGACGACCCCGGCGCCGTCGAGGATCTCGTCCAGCTCGGCGAGGACACCCTCGGCACCAAGGACCAGTACCGCGGCTTCGACCACACCCACGACACCGCCGACATCGCGCTCGGGCCGGACCTCTCAGCGTACAAGACCCTCGGCAGCATGATGGACAAGATGGACGCCCAGCTCGAGCTGGCCCGGAAGCTCCGGGCCGTCGACGAGACCGACGTCGCCGAGCGCGTCATCGAGTACCACTTCCTGCCGGACCTCATCGGCAACCTGCGGGCGTTCTCCCGCCAGGAGACCCGTTGCCTCGACTGCGGGGAGAAGTACCGTCGCATGCCGCTGACCGGCGACTGCCGGGAGTGCGGTGGCCGGGTGAACCTCACCGTCCACGAGGGGTCGGTGAACAAGTACATGGACACGGCCATCACCGTCGCCGAGGAGTACGACTGCCGGGAGTACACGAAGCAGCGGCTGAAGATCCTCGACCGGGCCCTGGAGTCCATCTTCGAGGACGACACGAACAAGCAGAGCGGCATCGCGGACTTCATGTAGGGCGTCGGGAACTCGAATCCGCGCGATTCGGAATCAGTCTGCGTCGTCGCCGGGCTCGGCGTCGTCGCCCGCGTCACCGGGGTCGTGGGGTTCGATCTCTTCGACGTCGTCCTCCTCCGGCGGGACGCCCGGGTGGGTCGCCGCCAGCACGTTCTGGACGTAGCGCATGCCCGTCGCGATATCCATCACGCTGTCCATCAGCCGCTGCTGGGTCGCCTCGTCGGGGTAGATTCGGTGTTCGATCTGCAGCGTCTCGGCGTGTCGGAGCTCGCAGGCGGTGCTGTCCTCGTCGAGGAACGTGTAGAAGCCCGGCGTCGTCGCGAGCACCGGGCCGAGCTGACTCAGAAGCTCCGTCCGGGACTCCTCCTCGCGGAGCATCCGCTTGGCCCGGTCGGTGTCGAACCCGCTGCGCCCGACGACGCGGACCGGGTCGTCAGGTCGCTCCTTGATGAGGTGGATGGGGAGCCGGGAGAGCGTCACCTGGAGGTTGAACTCCGTCTCCTCGCCGGCGTGGGCCGTCACGTCCTGGACCGCGCTGTCGTCGAGCCACCAGCGGACCTGGTCCTCGCTGACGTGGGTCGTCATGCGCCTAGTTCGGGCCGAGCCCGTAAGAGGATTGAGTCGGGGCGAGGCCGACAGACGACCCCCGCCGGCGGTTGCACGAGCCGTTCCGGGCGGAGAAGTTTTCCCGGCTGCCGACCCAACGCCGTGTAGATGGAACTGGAGGAGCTGGAGGCGATCCCGGGCGTGGGGGCGAAGACGGCCGAGCGCCTCGCCGAACTCGACGACCCCGAGCGGGCGCTCGCGTCCGGGGACGTCGCGGCCGTCGCCCGCGCGCCGGGCATCAGCGAGGGGCGGGCCGCCCGGATCGCCCGCGCCGCCATCCGCAGCCAGCACGACGACGACGGCGACTTCCTCGCGACCCCGCGGGCCCGCGAGATATACGAGTCGGCGCTCGGCCTCCTGCAGGACCGCGCCGTCACCCGCTACGCCGAGAAGCGCCTGGAGACCCTCTACCCGAGCGCGGCGGCCTCACGCATCGAGGAGGTCCGGACGTTCACCTGCGAGGCCGTCGAGCGGGAGCCGACGCCGGAGGTCCTCGAGGCCCTGGAAGGCGTCGAGCCGCTCGAACCGCCGCGGGACGTCCGGGTCCGGGACCGCTGTCTCGCGACGAACGACGCGGAGACGTACTCGGAAGCGCGTGAGGCCGTCCCCGAGCTGAGCGTCGAACTGGTCGAGGACGCCCGCGGCATCGCCGACCTCGCGCGCGGGTACTCCACCGTCGTGGTGCTCGACGAGGAGTTCTCCGGCGTCGAAGTGGAGGGCGACGTCCGGGTGGAGCCCGACGCCCTGGAGAACCCCGCGGAGGTCGTCCCGGAGCGGACCCTCGCCTTCTTCGCACGGAACCGCGACCGGCTCCGGGCGGCCGCCGCGGTCCACCAGGCCGCCGACCTGGAGGCCCCCTGCGACGTCGACGCGCTCGACGAGGCGCTCTCGCGGCTCAACCAGGACGGGACCGTCGCCGACGACGAGGCCCTGAACGAACTCGAGGACGCCATCGACGACCTCGACGCCGCTGTCTCGATGGCCGAGAACGTCGCCAACGACCACCTCCGGGAGGCCATCCAGGAGCGCGACGTCACCATCGAGGGTAACGACCTCCTCTCGCTGGTCGAGCGCGGCGCGGGCGTCGACTCGCTGCTGGAGCGGGAGCTGGCCGACGAGTTCGCCGCCGCAGTGGAAGCGGCCCGGGACCACTTCGCCGACGCGCTCGGCCTCGAGGACTACGAGTCGATGGCCCGGCAGGCCTTCGGCGAGGACCCCACGTTTCCGGTGGAACACGACGACCGCGTCGTCGACCGGCTTCGCGAGGAGCTGACCGCCGAACGCGACCGGCGTGCCGCGCGGCTGAAGCGCGACCTGGCCGACGACCTCCGGGAGATGCGCGAGCCCGCGGGCGACCTCGTCGACGCGGCCCTCGACCTGGACGTCGAACTCGCCGTCTCGCGGTTCGCCCGCGACTTCGACTGCACCTTCCCGACGTTCGAGGGTCGGGGGTTCCGGATCGAGGGGGGCCGGTCGCCGCTGCTGGACGTCGACTTCGAGGCCGTCGAGCCGGTCGACTACGGCGTGGAGGGCGTCGCCCTCCTCTCGGGTGTCAACAGCGGCGGGAAGACGTCGACGCTGGACCTCGTGGCGCTCGTGGTGGTACTCGGCCAGATGGGCCTGCCGGTCCCCGCCGAGGACGCCCGCCTGGAGCGGTTCGAGGCGCTGCACTACCAGGCGAAGACCCAGGGGACCCTCGACGCCGGCGCCTTCGAGTCGACCCTCCGGGAGTTCGGGTCGCTCGTGGCCGGCGACCGGACCCGGCTCGTGCTCGTCGACGAACTCGAGTCCATCACGGAGCCGGGCGCCAGCGCGGTCATCATCGCCGGCATCCTCGAGGCGCTGACCGAGAGCGACTCCACCGCGGTGTTCGTCTCCCACCTCGCCGGCGAGATCCGCGAGGCGGCCGGCGTGGACGTGACCGTCGACGGCATCCAGGCGCTCGGCCTCGAGGACGGCGAGCTCCAGGTGAACCGCTCCCCGGTCAAGGACCACCTCGCGCGATCGACGCCCGAACTCATCGTCGAGAAGCTCGCCGAACAGGACGGCGACCCGCTTTACGGGGAGTTACTGGAGAAGTTCGACTGACTGGTTCGCTTTCCGGTCGGTCCTTGTGCCTTCCACTTCCGGCGAACTCCCCCGAAGGCTTAACACCCGCCGAAGCGTGGTGAAAGTGAAATGGCGGACGACGACATGCTCTCGTGGGACGAATCTGTGTTCCGCGACGAGCACGTCCTCGAGCTCGACTACCTCCCCGAGGCGTTCCTGCACCGCGACGAACAGATGGAGACGCTGAAGTACGCGCTCCGCCCCGCGGTCAGGGGTTCGCGCCCGCTGAACGTGATGGCCCGCGGGCCGCCGGGGACCGGCAAGACCACCGCCGTCCACAAGCTGTTCGACGAGCTGACGAGCGTCAGCGACGTCGAGGTCGTCCGCGTCAACTGCCAGGTCGACTCGACCCGCTACGCCGTCTTCTCGCGGCTGTTCGAGGGGCTCTTCGAGTACGAACCGCCGACCTCGGGCATCTCCTTTAAGAAGCTCTTCGGGCAGATCACCGACCGCCTCGTCGAGGAGGACGAGGTGCTCGTCGTCGCGCTCGACGACGTCAACTACCTCTTCTACGAGGACGAGGCCTCCGACACGCTGTACTCGCTGCTCCGCGCCCACGAGGCCCACTCCGGCGCGAAGATCGGCGTCATCGTCGTCTCCTCTGACCTCGACCTGAACGTCATCGACGAACTCGACAGCCGCGTCCAGTCGGTGTTCCGGCCCGAGGAGGTGTACTTCTCCGCCTACGGCGAGCGCGAGATCGTCGACATCCTCCAGGAGCGCGTCAAGCGCGGCTTCCGTGAGGACGCCGTCGGGCCGGCGGTCCTCGACCGGGTCGCCGCCCACACCGCCGACAGCGGCGGCGACCTCCGCGTGGGCATCGACCTGCTCCGGCGGGCCGGCCTGAACGCCGAGATGCGCGGCTCCGCCGAGGTCGGCACCGAGGACGTCGACGAGGCCTACGAGAAGGCGAAGTACGTCCACCTCTCCCGGCACCTCCGCGGGCTCTCGGACTCCGAGACCGCGCTGGTCCGCGTCCTCGCCGAGCACGACGGCGAGCAGGCTGGCGAGGTTTACGAGGCCTTCAGCGAGGAGACCGACCTCGGGTACACCCGCTATTCCGAGATTATCAACAAGCTCGACCAGCTCGGGCTCATCGACGCCGAGTACACCGACGTCGAGGGGCGCGGCCGGTCGCGGTCGCTGTCGCTCGCCTACGAGCCCTCGGCGATCCTCGACCGTCTCGAGGAGTGACTGGCTGGGGCGGCGAGCGAATCAGCCGTTCGACGACCAGACCGGCGGCTCACCGCAGAGTTTCGGGTGGACAGTTGTCTTATCACTCAGCTCTACACTAGTTCTCGACCCGAAACGGTGGGGTCGAGTGGAAGGGTCTTGAACTGCTGAGCAGGCTACTGGGTGAAGATTGTCGTCGGTAACGCGACTTCGGAACCGTGGGATGAGGGAGGGTCGTGTCAGCTGTCGCCCGGCTGGTCGCCGATCCACTGCTCGGGGACCTGGATGACGTACCGGCCGTTCTCCTGGAGTGCGATGATGTACTCCTCGCGGTCGTACAGCTCCATCAGGTTGAGCTCGTACTGGCCCGGCTCGACGATCTTGATGGATTCGAACTGGTCGTTGAGCTGCTCGCGGAGCTCCGCGATGTCGGGGTCCGCCTCGGACGGTTCGCTGACCACCTCGCCGCCCGAACCGGCCAGTCCACCGGCGGCGTCGCCGGCCAGAGGGTCGCGCCCCTCGACGGCGTCGGCGCCGTCCAGTTCCTCGTCGGAGACGACGTCGGACCGTGCGCTCGCCTGGGCGTCGTCCTCGTCGGTCTCGACGGCCTCGCGCCGCGCGTCGGCGTCGATTATGTCGTCGTCGGTTCCACTCGAAGGGGAGGGGTCCGGGGACGGGTCGGCGGTGCCGGAAGCCCCGGAACCGGCAGCCTCCTCGCGCTCGCTCGGCCAGGACGCCTCCGGGTCCGGCGAGTCGATCTCCGCGGGGTCCGAGGAGACGAAGTCCCGGACCTTCGTCGTGGCACGGCCGACCGTCTCGGCCACCGACGAAGAGCTTCCATCCGGTTCCGGCGGCTCCGCGTCGGGAGACGGCTCTTGGCTATCGGGGCCAGATTGCGCCGCTCCCGAGTCGGTCTCGCTCGGGTCGTCGGGCAGTGACGCCCCCTCGGGCCGGAACTGGAACTTGTTGCCGCCACACTCCGGACAGCCCGAGAGCATCTCCTTGGAGCCGTCGGCGAACGTGTGGCCGCAGCCGGTACACTGGTGAGGCATCGCTAGGTCACGTCCGCGTGATGAGCGTGCTGATGAGCGTCTCGTCCTTGTGGAGCGTCTCGATGCGGTTGGCCGGCCCGATGACGGTGAGCTTGTTCGGCTCGTCGTTGCCCATGAGGCGGCCGAGGAAGCTGCTGTCCCCGCCGTCGCCGCCGGGGTAGGTCTCGATCTCGATGCCGGTGAACCCGTCGGGGTTGATCTCGGACATCGTCACCTCGATGAGCTTCGACTCCTCCTCCGGCTCCAGGCCGGACTCGAGGATGACGATGTTGCCGTCGTGGACGCCGTCGAGGATCAGGCGGATCTTCTCCATCGTCCGCATGTCCTCCATCCGCTCGGCGCTGATCATGTCGATCTGGATGCCGTCCGCGAGTCCGTCGTCGCCGTCGCCTGTAGTTATCTCGGGCATGATATCACCCGAAGTACTCCGCGATCTTGTCGTACACTTCGTCCATGTTGTCCCCCTCGAGGGCCGACAGCGGCACCGTCTCGTGCTGCGGGAAGGCGTTGCTGATCCGCTGGACGCTCGAGTCGTCGAGGTCTATCTTGTTCGCGAAGATGAGCACCGGCAGGTTCTGGCTCTCGATGATGCCGATGAGCATCGTGTTGACCTGCGTGAACGGGTCCTCGGTGGAGTCGAGGACGTAGATGACGCCGTCGACGTCCTCGCGGAGCCAGTGCATCGCCTCGGCGACGCCCTCCGTGGCCTCGCGGGAGCGGCGGACGGCGTCGTCCTTCTCGATGTCGTGTTCGAGGAACTCCTTGTAGTCCACCTTGGTGGTCACACCCGGCGTGTCGACGACGTCTATCGTCACCGACTTGCCGTTGCGCTTGATCTCGACGTTCTCCTTGCGACGCGCGCGGCGCGTCTCGTGGGGAACGTGGCTCTCCGGACCGACGGCGTCGCCGGTCCAGTCTCTGGCGATACGGTTCGCGAGCGTCGTCTTACCCGCGTTCGGGGGGCCGTAGATGCCGATCCGCTTCGGATCGCTCCCCGCGAACAGGCTCGACGTCGCGTTCGAGATACTCGATTTGAGTTCGGTTAGCAGTCCCATCTCATCCTCCCACGGCCCCGATTTCGGGTCGAAATCGGAGTCGCTCTGCCCGTACTACCTCGGCCCAATCACTTAACTCTGCGTCAGACACACGTCACAAACCGGATAGAACGGGGATAAGCCTTCCCGAGAGGTCAGATCCTGTTCCGAAATCGCGGCGGAGCGGTCGGTGTGTCGGGAAGTCCAGCGCTGCGGAGAGGTCGGGAAATCGGTCGGAGTTCAGAGAGGAACGTCGAGGAGGCTCTCGAGCTACTCGAAGAATGGAGACACAGGTCGTGACGGGGAGCAGGTTCGAGTCGAATGGGAGAGCCGAGGCGGAGAAGTCGGGGGAGGCGAGAGGTGGCGGAGGCCCCTACCCCTTCGTTTCGCCTGGAGCGGGATGAGGGGGTGTGGTGGGCCGCCAGAAGCGGCGGGAAGCTGTCACGAAGACTAGACTAGAGACGCGGTAACGTCGTGACGTCTAGTAATACTAGATAGAAAAGCGGTAGGAAGAATCGTTTTCTTCTCCACTACGGCTATGGTTATTGTTAACACGTGTTAAAGGTTGCTATCGCTAGTTGGGCCCGTCCCTGCTGACCCCCTCCCCGCCTTCTCGCCGCTCCACACGAAACCAAGGGGTGTGGGGGGACTCCCCTCCGCTTCCCATGCATCCACTGGAACACACCCGATAACCACCCCTCCCAGACCGACCACTCCCCGACTTTCTGCCTTCAGCCTCCATCAGCACGCCAACTTCTCGGGATTCGACGCAGGAGCTCGACGATCCTCGTCGCTCCAGAAGTATCAACCGAGAATCATCTGTCTTCGGCATTGCGCTGGATCCCCGGATACTCGCTCTCGATAGCTCTATTCCACCCGAAACATCGGTGTTCGTTCCACCGAGACCACCGGACGGCTCCAGATATATCCGGACTGGAACAGCAGAAACTAGAAACCGAGCGGTAGCTCCCCTCGAACGCCACTCTCTACTGACCAGTTCGTCAGAATGACTCCACCACCGAATCGAGAAGCCACTGGCACGCCGCTCGCATCACAACTTTTAATAGAATGTTCGACCATCGGTTCCCTTGCATCAAGTGGACGGCCACACATCGACGGATTCGACGTACCGGGTTTCTGACCCCCGAAATCGGACCGTTCGGCCGTCGCGGAGTAAAGCTCCACGTGAAACTGGGGGGTACTAGCACGAATGACAGAGGGAGATTCCACCGACACGTCCGAGGAGCACAAAGTCGAATCCCGGGACGAGGACGACCGAGCCGCCCACGGGGAGGAGGACACGAGTTCGACTGGAACCGAAGCCGATACCGTCGACGACGATTCCAGCCACGAGACTACTGGAGCGGGTAACGCATCCGGATTCGTCGATCGGACTCCAGTTGAAACAGAGGGGTCGGATATCGACGGCAACGCAGCCAGCTCCGGCGACACTCCCGACCCGAGCGATAGTGGTCTCCGCGAATCCATCGAGACGGCTCCCGCCGGCGACGAGATCGGCGGGGAGGGGACCGCCCCCGGCCACACCGTCGACGGGTTCTCCGGGGACGTCGACCTCGAGGACCTGGATCTCGACGCCGACCCCGACGCAGCCTCGGGCGACACCGACGAGGCGTCCAGGGGGCTCTTCGACGACCTCCTGGAGGGCGAACCCATCTTCGAGAACAAGGAGGTGCTGCGTCCCTCCTACACACCCCGTGAGCTCCCCCACCGCGAGGAGCAGATCAACAACATGGCGACCATCCTCGTGACCGCGCTGCGCGGGGAGACCCCCTCGAACATCCTCATCTACGGGAAGACGGGGACCGGCAAGACCGCCAGCGCGAAGTTCGTCAGCGAGGAACTCGAGAGCACCTCCCAGAAGTACGAGGTGCCCTGCGAGGTCGAGTACATCAACTGCGAGGTCACCGACACGCAGTACCGCGTCCTCGCCCAGCTCGCCAACAAGTTCATCGAGAAGAACGAGGCGTACATCGAGGACCGACTCGAGGAGCTCGGCGACCTCCGGGACCGGGCCGCCGAGGACCACGGCGCGCTCGCCGACACCGAGTTCGACAGCGTCGCCGCGGTGGAGAACGAGATCACGCAACTCGAGGCCGACCTCGAGGAGTTCGAACCGGTGCCGATGACGGGGTGGCCGACCGACCGCGTTTACTCGACGTTCTTCGACGCCGTCGACTACCACGAGCGCGTCGTGGTCATCATGCTCGACGAGATCGACAAGCTCGTCGAGAAGTCCGGCGACGACACCCTCTACAACCTCTCGCGGATGAACTCGGAGCTGGAGAACTCCCGGGTGAGCATCATGGGCATCTCGAACGACCTGAAGTTCACCGACTTCCTCGACCCCCGCGTCAAGTCGAGCCTCGGCGAGGAGGAGATCGTCTTCCCGCCGTACGACGCGACGCAGCTCCGGGACATCCTCCGGCACCGCTCGGAGATCTCGTTCAAGGGCGACACGCTCTCGGAAGACGTCATCCCGCTCTGTGCGGCCTTCGCCGCCCAGGAGCACGGCGACGCCCGTCGAGCCCTCGACCTGCTCCGGACCGCCGGCGAACTCGCCGAGCGCGACCGCACCGAGACCGTCGAGGAGAAGCACGTCCGCCGGGCCCAGGAGAAGATCGAACTCGATCGGGTCGTCGAGGTCGTCCGGACCCTGCCCACCCAGTCGAAGCTCGTCCTCTACGCGACGATCCTCCTCGAGAAGAACGGCGTCCACAACGTGAACACGGGCGAGGTGTTCAACATCTACAAGCGCCTCTGTCAGGAGATGGACGCGGACGTGCTCACCCAACGTCGAGTGACCGACCTCATCAGCGAACTCGACATGCTCGGCATCGTCAACGCCGTCGTCGTCTCGAAGGGCCGCTACGGCCGCACCAAGGAGATCAGCCTCTCGGTTCCACTGGAAGAGACGGAGGCCGTGCTCCTCTCGGACTCCCGCATCGGACAGGTCGAGGACGCCCAGCCGTTCGTCCAGGCGCGATTCGACAACTGATCGGTCGGGTCACCTCGATTAACTGACCGAGTTCCTCCCACCCACCAACCCCTTCGTTTCGATTGGAGATATCGGCGCCCGTCAGGAGACGACGGCCTCGGCTTCGACCTCGACGACGTACTCCGGTTCCACGAGACTCGACACCTCGACCAGCGTCGCTGCTGGCCGCACGTCACCGAAGAACTCCCCGTGGACCTCACCGACGGCTTCCCAGTCGTCCGCGTCGGTCACGTACATCCGGGTCCGGACGACGTCCTCGCGAGCGCCGCCGGCCTCCTCGATGGCGTCGACGACGATGTCGAGGGCGCGCCGGGTCTGCGCCTCGGGGTCGCCGGGGGCGACCGGATTTCCATCGTCGTCGGTCGCCGTCGTTCCGGAGACGAGGATCCGGTCTCCGACCCGGACCGCCCGGGAGTAGCCGACGTGGGGTTCCCACTCCGTACCCGTCGTGACGCGCTGTCGTTCCATGGTCCGGTGCGCACCACCCGGGAACATAGTTCCGGTGGCGAACCGCCCGGGTCGAAAGTCGAATCTTTAAACGCTCCGCCGCGGAAGGTCCGTGCATGAGCGACCCCACCAAGATCCTGCTCGCGACGCTCGTCGCCTCGCTGGTCGTCGGCGTCCTGTTGTTCGCCGGCATCACGCTCGGATAGATGTTCGAGCGCCGGAAGCTGTCCGGCGAACTGGCGGCCGTCCGCGAGGCGCACGCGCCGTCGGCCGCCGTCTTCGACAGCGACGGCGACTTCGAGACGCTCCCGTCGTCGGTCGCCGAGAACCTGCTGGCGGTCGTCGACGGCATCGACCTGCTGACCTATGACGAGTCGTGGGTCCCGAAAGACGCCCCGCAGACGCTCCACCGCATCGCCGGCGGGGAGTTCACGATCGGCGCGCCCGGGGACGGCGGCGTCGCCTGGACCCGACAGACCGACCCGCCGTCGGTGTTCGTCAAGCCGCGCCTGGAGGGTTCGCCCGCCGGCTTCGTCGACTTCCTGCTCGCGGAGGCGTTCGTCGAGGTCGGCCTGGGGCTCCCGGAGCACTTCCTGGGGTTCTTCGGATCGGAGTACCGCGCGCTCGACGAGGCGGTCCCGCTATCGGCGACCGAGACCTACCAGCTAGCGGCGGCGCTGTTCGACGCGTACGTGGGCCTGCACACCCGGGAGGTGTTCCGGGAGTGGGACGACGAGCACCCGGCCCTCTACGGGGAGTGGGTCGACGCCGGGGAACGACTGGAACCGCGGCTCTCGAATCTGACGAGCGACGTCGCGAGGGGACAGACCGACTTCGCCGACGGCGCGGAACTGGCCTGCAGCGCCGTCAAGCACGAGGTGTCGGTGCCGTCGCCGTTCGACGCCCTGGACGCCGAGGTGTATCGGGACCACGGGGCGGCCTACGCCGTGCGATGGGCGGAGAAGACGTTCGAGGCCCTCGAGGACTGACGGGCGAGCCCTACTGGTAGGCCTTCAGGCCCGTGAGGTCCTCGCCGAGGATGAGGGTGTGGATGTCGTGGGTGCCCTCGTAGGTGTAGACGGTCTCGAGGTTCGTCATGTGGCGCATCGGCGAGTAGTCGGCGGTGATGCCGTTGCCGCCGAGCATCTCGCGGGCGATGCGCGACTGGTCGCGGGCCATCCGGACGTTGTTCCGCTTGGCCATCGAGATGTGCTGGGGCCGGAGGTCCCCGCGCTCCTTGAGGTCGGTGATGCGGTAGACGAGCAGCTGGGCGAGGGTGATCTGGGTGGCCATCTCGGCGAGTTTCTGCTGTTGGATCTGGAAGCGACCGATGGGACCGCCGAACTGCTCGCGATCCTGGGCGTATCCGCGGGCGGTCTCGAAGCAGTCGCGGGCGGCGCCGACGGCGCCCCACGCGATGCCGAAGCGCGCCTGCGACAGACAGGAGAGCGGGCCCTTCATCCCCCGGACGTCCGGGAGGACGTCGGCCTCGTTGACGCGGACGTCGTCGAGGTGGATCTCGCCGGTGATCGAGGCGCGCAGCGAGAGCTTCTCCTCGATCTTGTTCGTGGTGACGCCGTCGAGGTCGGTGTCGACGACGAACCCGCGGACGGTGTCGTCGTCGGAACGGTCCTTCGCCCAGACGATGGCGACGTCGGAGATGGGGGAGTTGGTGATCCAGGTCTTCGCGCCGTTGAGGACGTACTCGTCGCCGTCCTTCTCGGCGCTGGTCTCCATCCCCGAGGGGTTGGAGCCGTGGGCGGGTTCGGTGAGCCCGAAGCAGCCGACCTTCTCGCCCGACCCGAGGTCCCAGAGGTACTCCTCCTTCTGCTCCTCGCTGCCGTAGGCGTGCAGCGGGTACATCACGAGGGCGCCCTGGACGGAGGCCATCGAGCGGAGCCCGGAGTCGCAGGCCTCCAGTTCCTGCATCAGCAGGCCGTAGGCTTTCTCGCTGACGTTCGGTGAGCCGTATCCCTCGAGGTTCGGCGCGTAGAAGCCGAGTTCGCCCATCTCGGGGATGAGGTCCATCGGGAACGTCCCCTCGATCCAGTGCTCGCCGATGTCGGGGCGGACCTTGTCCTCCACGAAGTCGCGGGCCGTGTCGCGGACCATCCGTTCTTCCTCGTCCAGGTCCGCCTCGAGACTCACGTAATCCAGCATACCGGAACGTGGAGTCGTACCACCAAAAACGCTCGCACACGCAGAAGGAGTTGACGGGGCCGCCGCCGGCGCCGGCGGCCGGTTAGTCGTCTGCGGCGACGGTCCCGGAAGCGGCTTCGGCGGCGGGGTCGACCGTCCGGATGGTCTCGGCGAAGTTCTCGAAGATAGACTTGGCCGGTTTCGCGTCGGCGTAGGCGGCCTCGGTGATGCCGTCGCAGACGGCCTCGATGCGCTCGGCCGGGAGGTGGTCCTTCCCGCGGACGACGGACTCGGCGGTCTCGGGGTCGTACTCGGGGTGGGACTGGAGGCCGAAGACGTCGCCGTGCCGGAAGCCGTGGACGCCGTAGTCGTTCTCCGCGATCAGGTCGGCGCCGTCCGGGAGTTCGGTGACGGCGTCGGAGTGGGTGGTGAAGACGGTGAACTCCTCGGGGACGCCCGCGAAGAGGTCGTCGCCGGTGTGGGTGACGGTCCGGTAGCCGAGTTCGTACTCGCCCATCGGCTCGACGGTGCCGCCGAGGACGTCGGCCAGCAGCTGGTGGCCCCAGCAGATGCCGAGGGCGGGGAGGTCGCGTTCGACCGCGCCGCGCACCCAGTCGCGCGTCCCCTCGATCCAGGGTTCGTCCCAGTAGACGGAGGCGCGCGACCCGGTGACGACGAAGGCGTCGTACTCGTAGTCGTCGGGGAGCTCCCCGTCGGTGACCGAGAACTCCGAGAGGTCGGCGTCGAGTTCGCGGCGGAAGTTCCGCGTCGTGTTAGGGTCGTTGTGAGAGGCGTTCAGTAGCGCGATACGTGTTCTCATCGGAACGTCGTACCGTTTCGACGTACATAAAGGACGCGTCAGACACAAACGACCGTGCCGACCTCCGACGCTCCCGCCCGCCCGTAAGAGAGTCGTAATGCGGCTCCAGAACGCCACATTCGGGAGGATTCGAACGAAGCTACCGTCTGGAAACAGCGACGTACCCCGTCTCGGTGCCGACCTACTATCGGGTATGGCTAGTCAGATGCGAAGTGTCCCCGACGGCGATCCCGAACCGTGTCGGCGACCCCCCACAGTCCCCGCGCTTAGCCCGAGTAATCGGCGCTTACGCCGTCGACGAACCGGTCTATCGCGTCGGAGACGGCCGCCGAGTGCTCGACGTAACAGCACCGTTTCCCCTCGACGGCCTCGAACCGCCCGCGCGGGAGGTCGGCCGCGAGTTCGCGGCCCGCTTCGACGTCGACGACCGGGTCCTCGAGGCCGTGGAGGACGAGCGTCGGCAGCGCGATCTCGTAGCGGGGACCCGCCTCGAAGGACCGGACCGCCTCGCGGTGGCCGGCCAGGGCGTCCCCGACGGCGTCCTCCTCGCGCCGCCACTCGACGACGTCGTCGACCAGTCCCGTCTCGGCCAGGAAACCGTCGGTGAACGCCAGCGAGAGGGATTCTCGGAGCCGCGTGGGATCCTCCGGATGGAGCGCCGACAGGGCTTCGTCGTCGATCTCCTGGCCCGAGGGGGCAGTCCCGACGAGTGTCAACGAGCGGGCGCGGGCGTACTCGCGCGCGTATCGGAGCGCGACCATCCCGCCGAGGCCCGCGCCGACGACGTGGACGCGAGGGACGTCGGCGTCCGCGAGGACGGCCTCCAGGTCCGCGGCGAGGCGGTCGACGTCGTACGGCCCCGCCGCGTCGGAGCCGTCGGTCCCGCGGGTCGCGTAGACGACCGTTCGGTACGGCCCGGACAGTTGTGGCGCCTGCCAGCCCCAGATCCAGGGGCCGAAGCCGGCGTCGGCGACGAAGACCACCGTCGGTCGGTCCGGCTCCCCGGCGACCTCGTAGGCGAGCGTCGTCCCCTCGGTCGTGACCGTCGGCATGGAGGCGACCACGGCCGGGGGGCGTATGCCGGTTGCGCTTCCACTGGAACCGGACCCCGGGTCGGGGCACCTCGCCACTTCCTTGGCGGTGGCGGGCGTAGCCGCGGTATGGATCCAGCGGCACTCCGCGCGGACGTCCCGGCCTGCGAGTCGTGCGCGTACCTGAACACGGGGGCGAGCGGCCCGGCGCCGCGCCGCGTCGTCGAGGCGGTCGAGTCGGCCCAGCGGGACCAGGAGTTCGAGGCCTGCTCGGCGGGCCACTACGAGGTCGCCGAGTCGGTCCGGGCGTCGGCCCGCGAGACGCTGGCCGACCACCTGGGCTGTCGGCCCGAGGACGTCGCGCTCGTCGCGTCGACCGGCGACGGGATCAGCCGCGTGGCCAACGCCGTCGACTGGTCGGCCGGCGACCGCGTCGTCCGGACGGACCTCGAACACCCCTCCGGCGTCCTCCCGTGGCGGCGGCTCCGGGACGAGGGCGTCGAGGTGACGACGGTCGAGTGCCCCGGTGGCCGGCTGCCGATGAACGACTACCGCGAGGCGGTCGCCGACGCGCGGCTGGTCTGTCTCAGCTCCGAGAGCTGGCTGCACGGCACCCGGCTGCCGGTCGCGGAGGCCGTCGAGATAGCCCACGACGCCGGCGCCTTGGTCCTCGTCGACGCGGTCCAGACGGTCGGCCAGCACCCGGTCGACGTCGAGGCATGGGGCGCCGACGTGGTCTGCGCTTCGGGGCACAAGTGGTTGCTCGGCCCCTGGGGCGCCGGATTCTGCTACGTCGACCCCGATTCGCTCTCGGCGTTCCGGCCGCGACACGTCGGGTACCACAGCGTCGTCGACCCGACGGGCGAGGGGTTCGAGTACCGCGACGACGCCGGGCGGTTCGAGGTGTCGACGTCGGCGGTGGCGCCGTACGCCGGTCTGGTCGAGGCCGTCGAGATGCTCGAGGCTGTGGGGATGGACGCGGTGGAGAACCGCATCGAGCGGCTGACCGACCGGCTCAAGGCCGGGCTCGGCGACCGCCTCGTCTCGCCGGAGGCCTACGAGTCCGGGCTGGTCACCTTCGCCGTCGAGGACGCCCAGGCGTTCGTCGACCGCGCGAACGCGGCGGACGTGGTCGTCCGCGACCTTCCCTCCGATGCGGTCCGGGCGTCGGTCCACGCGTTCAACGACGAGGCCGACGTCGACGCGCTCCTCGATCTGCTGTGACCACTTCCTGTCAGCGAACGCATATCTTGCCGGAACCCGTCGCCTCGAGACGGTCGAATCCGGCTGCTATCGGGATTCTGTCGCCCGTTCGATACATGTTGACACACTATTATTATGTGGGTCCAGTTCCAGGGTAGGGGTATGCCGGAATGCCAGAACTGCGGCGCGTTCGTAACGGCAGCGTACGCTCGGGTTTTCACGCCGAACGGTATCGAAGATCCGCGCGTCTGTCCCCAGTGTGAGGACAAGATCCGCGACGGCTCCGACGTCCGCGAGGCCCGCTCCACCCGTCGGACGTAACTGGCACCGCGACCGAGCGTCTCTTCTCTCGTCTGCCGGCTCTCACCGGGCCGCTTCGACGAGGTTCCGCGCGTCCGCCAGGAGTTCCTCCGCCCGATCCGACTCGCGCGCCTCCGCGGTCACGCGGATCAGCGGCTGGGTGCCGCTCGCCCGCACGAGGAACCAGCCCGCGTCGGTGCTGACGCGGACGCCGTCGAGCGTCTCGACGGAGTCGTACCGCTCGAAGACGCTGTCCTCGACTGCCGCCATCACCGCCGCCTTGTCGTCGGTCTCGACGTTCGCCCGTCGGATTGGGTAGGTGGGGATCTCGTCGATGCGGTCCTCGAGCGGCTTCTCGGCCGCGAGCGCTGCGATCCGCACCGCGGCCAGGGGGCCGTCGGGACACAGCGTCTCCTCGGGCCAGATCCAGGCGCCGGAGGGTTCGCCGCCGAAGGCGACGTCCGGTTCAGCCGCGGCCTCGGCCACGTAGACGTCGCCGACTGGCGTCCGGGTGACGTCGACGTCGCGCTCGGCGAGGAAGTCCTCGACGGCGAGGCTGGTGTCGACCGGGACCGCCACGCGCTGGCCGGCCGCCGCGGCGTCGGCCGCGAACAGCGCCAGCAGGACGTCGCCGGCGAGGAACGTCCCGTCGCCGGCGGCGGCGCGCATCCGGTCGGCGTCGCCGTCGTGGGCGATCCCGAGGTCGTAGTCGCCGCCCTCGACGAGGGTCGCGAGCGCCGCGCAGTTCTCCGCCGTGGGCTCGGAGGGCCGCCCCGGGAACCGGCCGTCCGGCTGGGCGTTCAGCGTCTCGACCTCGCAGCCGAGTTCGACGAGCGCGTCCGGAGTGACACCTCCAGCACCGTTCCCGACGTCCACCGCGACGGTGAGGTCGAGGGGTCCGTCGACGGCGTCGACGAGCGTCTCGAGGTGCCGGTCGACGTCGCTGGCGGTCGTCCGCTCGCCGATGCCGTCCCACGGTTCGAGGTCTGGGTCGTCGGCCTCGATGCGCTCGGTCATGCGCTGGCGCCCCTCGGCGTCGTAGGCCTGCCCGGAGGGCTGCCAGAGCTTGATGCCGTTGTCCTCCGGGGGGTTGTGGCTCGCGGTGACGACGGCCCCGGCGTCGGCGTCCCGCCACGCGACGGCGCGGGCGACGGTGGGCGTCGCGGCGAGGCCCAGGTCGACGACGTCGGTCCCGAGTTCGCGCAGCCCCGCCGCGAGGGCGTCCGCGAGGAGTTCGCCGCTGCCGCGGGGGTCCCGTCCGACGACGACGCGGTCGGTCTCGGCGCCGAGCGCCCGCCCGACGCGGAGCGCGAGGTCGGCCGTCACCTCGTCGCCGACGGGGCCGCGGATACCGCTCGTTCCGAACATGTGGAGACGGTCTCGCGGGGTGGTAAAAATCCCGTCGGCTGCGGGACCGACCGAAGGGAGGTCCCGTTATGGCGAGCGGGGAGCGCAAGCGACCCGCGAACAGGGAGATACATTCTGAGCGCCCCCGACTAGCCGAACAGAGAGCGCACACGACCCGCGAGCAACGACCCAGTTCGGACGCCCAGCACCGCAAGTGCTTTTCCCGAGTCGGTGCCACTGACAGACATGAAGCAGAGCGGCGGGACCGACGAACAGAAGCGCCGCGCCGGAGCACGCGCCGCCGAGGCGGTCGACGACGGGATGGTCGTCGGCCTGGGCACGGGGTCGACGGCCGCGGCGGCCATCCGGGCGCTCGGCCGCGAGGTCGACGCCGGACTCGACGTCCGTGGAATCCCGACGTCCTACCAGTCACGGCAGCTCGCCCGCGAGGTGGGTATCCCGCTGACGACGCTGGAGGACGCCACGCCGGACGTCGCCGTCGACGGCGCCGACCAGGTGGCCGACGGCGACCTGATCAAGGGCGGCGGTGCCGCGCACGCCCGCGAGAAGCTCGTGGACGCGGCGGCCGACCGGTTCCTGGTCGTCGTCGACGAGACGAAGCGAGCGCGGACGCTCGACCTGGCGGTCCCCGTCGAGGTGCTGCCCGACGCCGTCCCGGTGGTGAACGCGGACCTGCGGGCCCTCGGCGGCGAGCCGACGCTCCGGGACGCCGAGCGGAAGGACGGGCCGGTGGTCACGGACAACGGCAACCTCGTCGTCGACTGCGAGTTCGGCGCGATCGCGGCGCCGGAGGCGCTGGCGGCCGACCTGGCGGCCGTCCCGGGCGTCGTCGAACACGGGCTGTTCGTGGGGATGGCGGACGCGGTGTACGTGGGGACCGACGACGGCGTCGAAGTGCTGAAGTAGTAGGTCGGTGATGTTGTGCGGTCGACGGCGTCGTCGCTGACGACGGCGTCGAAGTGCTGGAGCAGTAGGTCGGTGAAGTTGTGCGGTCGACGGCGTCGTCGTTGACGACGGCGCAGAGGCGCTTCCGTTCGAGAACTCAGTTCTGCCCGCAGCGGTACGGCAGCAGCGTGTAGACGGCGGCGTTGCCGACGAGCGTGTCCGTCGTGGTGTACTCGTCGGTCGAGTGGGCGTTGCCGTGCCCGAGGCCGAGTTCGACGGTGGGGACGCCCTCGTTCCTGAAGAGGCGGGCGTCGCTGCCGCCGCTGGCACACCGGCGGTAGACGCGGTCGCCGGTCACCTGGCGCGTGGCCTCGACGGCGGGGTCGATGACCGGGCTGTCCTGGGACTCGTAGGTGCCGGCGGTGGAGGAGACCTCGCGGACCGAGACGCGGTCGTGGTCCTCGAGGACGTCGCCGACGGTCGTGAGGACGGCCGACGGGTCGACGCTGGGGGTCAGCCGGACGTCGAGTTCGGCGACGGCGCGCTCGGGGACGCTGTTGATGGCGTCGCCGCCGTTGAACGTCCCGAGGTTGGCCGTCGGCTGCTCGAAGAGCGAGCGGGCGGTCTCCCGACCCATCGCGGGCGCGTAGTACTCCACGGACTCCTCGATGACCGACTCCATCTGCGGGTCGATCGAGAGGTCGAGGTCCTCGAGGACGGCCCGGCAGTCCTCGATGGCGTCGTCCAGGCGGTCGATGGCGTTGACGCCCAGCATCGGGCGGGAGCCGTGGGCGGCCTGGCCGGTCGCCTCGAGGGTGAGCCACAGACGGCCCCGCTCGGCGACGGTGACCGAGCGGCGCTCCGGCGCGGAGGTGGTCTCGGCGACGACGCAGACGTCGGGGTCGACGGCGTCGCGCTCCAGGAGGGTCTCGGTGCCCGCGGGGCCGCCGGTCTCCTCGTCGGCCACCAGGGCGAACTGGAGGGTGAACGGGGGCGTCGTGTCCGTCGCCGCGAACGCATTCGCGGTCAGGAGCAGTGAGGCGACGGGACCCTTCATGTCGGTGGCGCCGCGGCCGAAGATCCGGTCGTCGTCGCGTTCGCCGAGTGGGTCCCGACTCCAGCGCCCGGCGTGGAACGGGACGGTGTCGAGGTGGCCGTTGAACAGCACGGTCTCGTCGCGCTCGCCCTGCAGCGTCGTCACGAGGTTCGGCTTCGCCGGCTCGGAGACCACCCGATCGGTCTCCAGCCCCCAGTCGTCGAAGCGGCCCTCGATCCAGTCGGCGATCTCGCCGGTCCGGCCCGGGGGGTTCTGCGTGTCGAACGACAGCAACTCCAGCAGCAACTCCGCGGCCCGGTCCTCGTGCTCGCGGACCCAGTCGACGGGTTCGGGGGTCGACTCCTCGGCCAGCCGGGGGTGGTGTGTCGTTTCAGTCACAGTGACTGTTCACCGGGATTAGTAGTTCACGTCGGTTAGTACCCACGGTGGGAGCGGGACCGGCTGCTATCGGTCGACGCGCTCGGCTGTACGCTGCGACCCGCGAAAGAATACGAGTGGAAGCGACCTTACAGGTCGCGCGGCTGGACGGTCTTTCGGTCGTTGTCCTCGGCACGCCGGGCGGCGTCCTCGAGCAGCTCCTCGACCTCGTCGTCGAGGGCGTCGTAGAAGTCGGAGGCGACGTTCATGTCGTTGAGCGCTTCCTTCACAGCGGCTTTGACGATCAGGTCTGCCATACAAATCGCGGTTTACCCGGGCCCCTTATATAATTTCCCAAAAGGGGGCGGTATCGCCGCTTCTACCGCCGGTTTAGCCGTGTAAAACCGGGGAGAACCGACGCGGAGTTGGACTGCTTATATACGTGTTTTGGCCAGTTCATTCCTCGAGTCCGCGAACCGGCGCCTCGAGCGCGCTCGAGCGCGCTAACAGCGGCTCACGCGCGCCGACGCCCCCGGTCGAGTCGACAGGTTGGTAGTCGCCGACGCGAACACGGGAACATGCGCGAGATACTCGAGGCGGTCGCCGCCGGCGAGCTATCGGCGGCCGAGGCCGAAGCTGAGCTCCGGGGGTACGCCCGGACGGAGGCGGGCCGGTTCGACGCGGCCCGGGAGGACCGGACCGGCATCCCGGAGGCGGTACTGGCCGAGGGGAAGACGCCCGAGGAGACCGCGGCGATGACCGCCGGGGCCGTGGAGACGACCGGCCGGGCGCTGGTCACCCGGGCCGACGACGACGCGGTCGACGCCTGCCGGCAGCGACTGGCGGAGGAGGCCCCCGAGGCGACCATCGAGCGCGACGCCAGGGCCAGGACGCTCGTCGTCCAGGCTCCGACGTTCGAGCCGCCGGAACTCGACGCCACCGTGGGCGTGGTCACCGCCGGCACCTCGGACGCCGAGGCGGCGGGCGAGGCGGCCGTCGTCGCCCGGGAGATGGGCGCGACCGTCGAGCGGATCGACGACGTCGGCGTCGCGGGCATCGCCCGCCTCTTCGACCGTCTGGCGGATCTCAGGGAGACGGATGTCCTGATCGTTGCCGCGGGCCGGGAGGGCGCCCTGCCCACGGTCGTTGCCGGCCTCGTCGACGTCCCGCTGATCGGCCTGCCGGTGTCGACGGGCTACGGCGCCGGCGGCGAGGGGGAGGCGGCGCTCTCGGGGATGCTCCAGTCCTGTACACCGCTGACGGTCGTGAACGTGGACGCCGGGTTCACCGCCGGCTCGCAGGCCGGACTCGTGGCTCGCTCGATATCGGAAGCGAGAGCCTCGGAGGGGGCGGAAACCGACGGGTCGCGGTAGTTTGTCACTGTATACCGAGGGTATTTGTGCCTCCGGGACCAAAGGGGGGTGCCGACAGGGGATACCCACGTCGGCGGCCAGAATGCCCAGGTGTGATCACTGTGACGCGCACGTCTCGGACCGGTTCGCCCGCGTGTTCGCCGACGAGTTCGGCCAGGTACGAGCCTGCCCGAACTGCTCCGCGAACGCCGGGATCGCCGAGGTCTCGAGGGAGCGCGCACACGAGTAACGACCGTACGGTCGTTCGCACTGTGTTCCAACCACAGGGTGCCCTCGTCACGCGACCCTCGCGGTAGCGGTCGAATTCTTTCCGGAACGGACCGACAGCTTTAGCCGACACAGTCCCATCTCGGAACCGATGGCAGACGGCGACCACCACGTCTACGTCCTCGAGTGCGCCGACGGGTCGCTGTACACCGGGTACACGACCGACCTCGAGCGGCGCGTCGCCGAGCACGACGCCGGCGACGGCGCGAAGTACACCCGCTGTCGGACGCCGGTCGAACTCGTCCACTCGGAGAGCTACGACTCCCGGTCGGCCGCGATGAGCCGCGAGTACGAGATCAAGCAGTTCAGCCGCGCGGAGAAGGAGCGGCTCGTCTTCGAGGAGCGGGCGGCCGAGTCCGACTAGTTCGCCGCGTGGTCTGCTCCGAAGAACCGGGAGAGCAGCCCCGTCGTCTCCTCGTCGTCGGACCCGCCGGCGATGTCCAGGTAGGTGAACAGCGGCGCGGCACGCGAGGTCAGTTCGACGTGCTTCTCGACCGGGTCGTACTCGACGGCGCCGGCGGCGGCGAGCGAGGGGACGTGCGTCTGGTACAGCGAGACGTACACCGTCTTGAAGGCCCCCGCGTCGGCGTCGGACTCGATGCCCTCCGCCAGCGCGACCTCCCGGGTGAGCACGGAGAGCGGCACCGCCTCGCCGGCCGCCTCGAGGGCCCGGAGCAGTTCGCGCCGCCGTCCCGCGGAGAGCAGCGAGAAGATCCGGTCCTCCGAGAGGCCGTCGAGCGCCGATTCCGGGTCGTCGGGCCGGTCATCGGGGCCCACCATGGCTTCCATGGATATCCCACGCGCCGAGCGGAGATAACCTAATTCGGTCGATGGTTGCGGTTAGTTCGGGGTAACGTGCCCCTGCCGACGGGACCCACCACTGATGCCCCTCGCGGACGAACGTCGGGTATGCTCGAAGCAGGCGACCCCGCACCCGACGTTTCGGCACCGAACCAGGACGGCGAGACGGTCTCCCCGGACTTCGAGGAGCCGACGGTCCTCTACTTCTACGTCGAGGACGGCACCCCCGGCTGCGCGACGCAGGCCGACCAGTTCACCCGGGAGGCCGACACCTACGACGACGCCGAGGTGACCGTCTACGGCGTCTCGACGGACGACGTCGACTCCCACCGCGAGTTCGCCGACGAACACGACGTCCCGTACGACCTGCTGGCCGATCCCGACGGCGACCTCTGTGCGGCCTTCGGCGTCGACCGCGACGACCAGGGGCGGGCCGAGCGGACCACCTTCGTCCTCGCGGACGGCGAGGTGAAGGCGGCCTACGCCGGCGTCTCCGCCGACGGCCACGCCCGCGACGTCCTGCTGGACATGATGGACGACGGCCTGGCGGCGCTGTAGCGGCGCGGTCCACCCGCGTTGGATTGATGTGGCCGGCCGCGGCACCTGCGACATGGCACTCGAGGCGGGCGACCCGGCCCCGGACGTACAGGCGGCGAACCAGCACGGCGAGACCGTCTCGCCGGAGTTCGCGGAGCCCACCGTCGTCTACTTCTACCCGCGCGACGGCACGCCGGGCTGTACGCTGGAGGCCCGGGAGTTCGAGGCCGACATCGAGTCGTTCCGCCAGACCGGCGTCGCGGTCTACGGCGTCTCGACCGACGACGTCGACTCCCACCGCGAGTTCGCCGACGAGGAAGGGCTCTCGTTCGACCTGCTGGCGGACCCGGACGGCGACGTGGCCGAGGCGTTCGGTCTCGAGGTCCAGGACGACTTCGTCGACCGCATCACCTTCGTCCTCGCGGGCGGCGAGGTCCAGGCCGTCGTCGACGCCGACACGATGCAGCCCGAGGGCCACGCGGCGGACGTCCTCGCCGCGGTCGAGTCGCTCGACTAGAGACGGTTCGCGATCCGGTCGGCCGCCGTGCCGACGGCGTTCCGCCAGTCGTCGGGTAACTCCCCACCCCGCTTCGGCGGGTCGACGTCGAGGGTCAGGGCGTGGTAGCCGACGTCTGCGAAGGTCTCGGCGGCCAGGTCGCCGACGAATTCGGCGTTCTTCCGCTTCGAGGCGACGCCACCGGACTGGAGGTCGTAGTACCGGGTGAAAAGCTGGACGACGCAGACGTCCCCGCCGATTTCGCCGGCGTCGAGATGCCGGAACAGCGTCACCGTGTTGTCGGCGGGGTCGGCCCGGCGCCACTCGAGTTCGACGAGCGTCAGCGCGGCGTCCTCTCCGTCGCCCTCCCCGGCCACGTCGACCGGCGTCCGCCCGACGTAGCGTTCGGTGGTCCAGGTCAGCGATGGCAGCCGCGCTGCGAGTGCGGCCTCGAGCGCTCCGGCTACCCGTGCTGCGTCACTGCCCACGAGCTCGCTCTCGGGCGAGCCGGGAGAAAAGTCTACCCCCTCAGCCGTCGGACCGCTCGTAGCGGTTCCGGACGAGGATGGCGGTGGCGTTCAGCCCGATCAGGACGACCAGCAGCGTGACGACGCCGGCCGCGACGACGCCGTAGCGGAAGTCCTGCTGCGGGAGGGCCGCCCACGCGTAGATCTGCATGGGCATCGCGCTGGTTCGGGCGAGGAGCCCCTCTGGCGGCGCAAAGACGGTCGTCGGCGCGCCGATCATGATGAGCGGCGCGGTCTCGCCGATGGCCCGGCCCAGCGAGAGGATGGTGCCGGTGAGGATGCCGGGCAGCGACTCCGGGAGGACGACGTTCTTGGTGGTCTGCCAGCGCGTCGCGCCGAGGCCGTAGGAGGCCTGCCGCATGTCGTCGGGCACCGACCGGATGGCCTCCTGGGCGGAGATGATGACGATGGGCAGGATGAGCAGCGACAGCGTGACCGCGGCGACGACGACGGTCCCGAAGCCGAGGCCTAGCAGGTTGACGAACAGGCCGAGGCCGAGCAGGCCGTAGACGACCGACGGGACGCCCGCGAGGTTCGAGATGTTGATCTGGATCAGCCGGGTGACCGTCGCCAGCGGGCCGGTGTCGGGGGTGTAGTCCTCGAGGAAGACGGCGGTGCCGACGCCGAGGGCGAACGACAGCAGGGCGACGATGGTGATGATGAAGATCGACCCGACGATGGCGGGGTAGAGGCCGGCGTCGTCGGCGATGGTGGTCGACGGGGGATTGGTGACGTACGACCAGTCGAGCCACGGGCTCGGCCCCGTCGCGGCCAGCAGGTCGACCAGGACCGTCCCGGCGAGCGCGCCGGCGACGAGGACCACGGGGAACAGCAGGCCGACGCTGCCACGGCCGTGGGACAGGACGCGGTCGATCTGGAGGCCGACCGGGACGGCCACCGTGAGCAGCAGCAGGACGACGGCCGCCCGGGAGAGGCCGACCATCCCCGAGACGTAGCCGAGCGTCGTGACGACGGCGACGAGGCCGACGGCGACGGCCGCGGCGGACCGCTCCCCGCGGCGGCGCCACACCAGCGCGGCGACGGCGACGGCGACCGGGACGCCGAGCGTCAGCGCGTAGATGAGCCACTGTCTCGGGTAGACGACGAGGAACTCGCGGAGGACGAACCCGGCGGCGGCGCCGAGCAGGGCGACCGGGACCGCCAGGTACGTGAGCGGTCGGGACGCGCGGACGCGACCGGCGGCGTAGATGGCGGCCGCCGGCGCGATGCCGAGCGTGAACACGAGGAACCAGCGGTAGACGTCGGCGATGACGAACACCGAGGTGACGGCGACCGCCAGGCCGAGGCCGCCGGCCACCCGGCCCAGGAGGCCGATGCCGACGGCGCCGGCGGGTCGCTGGTAGGCGGCGTAGCCGACGTAGCCGGTGACGGGGACGAGGACGCCGAAGATGTACGCCAGCGGCCACGAGAGCCGCGGGACGCCCATCCCGAGGGCCTCGAGGCCCCGGAACAGCGCGAAGAAGCCGACGAGGCCGCCGACGAGCGCGAGGCCGGACTGCCGCGTCACCCGGGGGTCGTCGGCGGCGTACAGCAGGAAGCCGACGGCCGGGAACGCGAACGCGGCGACGTACGCGAGCAGCCAGGCGTCGTCCGCGTTCCAGAGGCCAAAGGCGTCGATGGTGACGTAGACGAGCAGCAGGGCGAGCGCGAGGATGCCGACGACCGACGCGCCCAGCGAGAGGTACTCGAAGAGCAGCCCCCGCAGCTGGCTCACCTCGCCGAAGTCGTCGCGAGAGGTGGTCTCGGTCGCCATCTCAGTACTCCTCCCGGTAGCGTTCCGCGATGATGTCGCTCAGGATGTTCATGACCAGTGTGATCACGAACAGTGTCAGTCCGATCGCGAACAGGCTGTCGTAGGCGAGGGTCCCGCCCGTCAGGTCGCTCTGGCCGATCTGGACCATCGCGACGGTCATCGTCTGCCCTGGCTCGAGGAGCACGTCGCCGGGGTGCAGGAACGGCAGCCCGAAGAGGCCCTCCCGGACCGGCGGCAGGCGGGCCTGCGCGCCCATCGCGACGACGACGATCATCGTCTCGCCGATGGCCCGCGAGATGGCCAGGATGTACGAGGAGGCGATGCCGGAGACGGCGGCGGGGACGACGATGCCGGTCGAGACCTCGTACTTGGTGGCGCCGAGGCCGTAGCCGGCCTGCCGGAGGTCGTCGGGCACCGAGCTCATCGCGTCCTCGCTGATCGACGACACCATCGGGATGATCATGATGCCGACCATCAGCGACGCCGACAGCGCGTTGAACGTGCTGATCGAGGGGAACAGCGTCGCCCGCAGCAGCGGCGTCACGTAGACGAGCGCGAAGTAGCCGTAGACGACGGTCGGCACGCCGGCCAGGATCTCCAGCATCGGCTTCAGGATCGACCGCATCCGCGGGGTGGCGTACTCCGAGAGGTAGATGGCGGTCAGCGTCCCGATGGGCAGCGCGACCAGCGCCGAGGTGAGCGTGACGACGAGCGTCCCGAAGACCAGCGGGACGACGCCGAAGACGCCGTTCCGCGCGCTCCAGTCGTAGCCGGTCAGGAACTCGACGATGGAGTACTCGGCGAAGAAGGAGCTGGCGTCGACGAACAGCGTCAGCACGATGGCGACGGTCGTCAGCACGGACGCCAGCGCGCAGGCCGCGAAGAGCCCGCCGTAGGTGCCCTCGCGGAGCTCCCGCCAGCGGTTCGAGCGTTGCAGGTCGGGGGCGTCGGAGGCGCCGCTCACGCGGTCTCACCCCGGCCGCGTCGGTGCGTCTCGGTCCGTCGATGTGTGGGTTCCATCACTGCTGTACCTCCTCGATCGCTTTCTCGACCGTGTCGCGCTGTTCGGCCTGCTGTTCGTCGTTCAGGGGAACGTAGCCGATTGCGTCGGCGACGAGCTCCTGGCGGCCGGACTGCTCGACGACGAACCGGGCGAACTCGGCGACCGGCTCCCTGGCGAGGGCGTCCTTCGCCGCGTAGGTGAACAGCGGCCGGGACAGCGGCGTGTACTCGCCGGCCGCGGCCGCGTCCAGCGAGGGGCCGACGCAGCCGCCGCCCTCGTGGTCCACCTGCAGGGCCGTCACCTGCTCGGGGTTGCTGTAGTAGTACGAGAAGCCGAAGTACCCCATCGCGTACTGGTTGCCCGTGACGCCGGTGACGATGTCGTTGTCCCGCTCGGTCGCCTGGTAGTCGCTCGTGTGGGCGCCCTCCTCGCCGTTGATGGCCATCGAGAAGTAGTCGAAGGTCCCGGAGGTCTCGGCGGCGCCGTACCGCTGGATCTCGGCGTCCGGCCAGTCGTCGCGAACCTGGCTCCAGCGAGACACGGCGTCGGGGCCCCAGATCTGCTGGAGCTCCTCGACGGTGACGCAGTCGACGAAGCCCGCCTCGTTGTTCACGATGACGGTGAGCGCGTCCGTCGCGACCCGGATCTCCACCGGCTCGACGCGGTTGCTGGCGCAGAGCTCCTCCTCCTCCGGCTGGATCTCGCGGCTGGCGTTGTTGAAGTCGGTGTCGCCGACGCAGAAGAAGTTCGAGAAGCCGCCGCCGCTGCCCGTCCGGCTGATGTCGATGCTGACGTCGGGGTGTTCCCGCCGGAACTCCTCGGCCATCGCGGACATCAGCGGGAAGACGGTACTGCTGCCGGCTATGGCGATCGATCCCGAGAGCCCGTCGCCGACGTCGCCGTCGACGCGCGTGAGGCACCCGGAGAGCGCGCCGCCGGCGAGCCCGGCTCCGGCCAGGAGCACGTCCCGGCGACTGCTCGCCCCGGTGCCCGTCCCGGTCGAGTCCGCTGTCATCGTCCGGGGAGAACGAACCGACGGGTAAGAAGGATACTATGTTATCTATATATCTCCCTGTAGTTCTATAGCAGTACGGAGACGTACGGCGCGCTACTGATGCGCACGGTGGCGGGTCGCCGTCGGGCCGTCACTCGCTGATGTCGATGGCCGGGCGGCTCGGCTGGGCCTTCGCGGCGACGTCGTCGGGGGCCTCCTCGGCGGTCAGCACGCGCACGTCCGCGTCGAACTCGCGCTCGACGAGCCAGGCGGCGGCCTCCAGGGCCTCGTACTCGGTCTCGGGGTCGAGCACCGGCTGCAGGGCCTCCCGTTCCTCCTGGAGGTCCTGGCCGTACGAGGCGGCGTCGTCGCCGTGGCGCTTGATGGCGTCGTGCTGCATCAGCTCGCCGATGAGGTTCGGCGCGTCGCTCTCCACGGCGATGCCGTGGGCCTCGTACTTCCACTCGGGCGTGACGACGATGTCGATGCGCTCGGGGTCCTCGATGCCGGCGACGTCGACGATCTGGCGGACGTCCTCGCGGGTGTTCTCGACGAGCCGTCGGCGGCGCGCGACGACGTCGCGGTCGGCGTCGGTCGCCGGCCACTCGGCGTCGACGACGAACCCGTCGCGGTCGAGTTCGTCCCACAGCTCCTCGCAGATGTGCGGGGCGACCGGCGAGAGCAGCGTCACCGCCACCTCGAGACCGCGCTCGAAGGTGTCGGGGTCGACGGCGGCGTACTCGCGGTACTGCCGGAGCGTGTTGACGAGACCCTGGGCCTCCCGGACGGCGGCGTTGAACGTCAGGTCGTCGTACTCCTCGGTGGTGACGGCGACGGCGGCGTCGATCTCGCTCTCGACGTAGCCCGCGACCGCGGCGTCGGCGTCGTCCGGCGCCTCGCTCGCGAGGTCGCCGCTCGCGAACGACTCGACGGTCTCCTTCAGCCGGGTCAGGAACTGGTAGGCCGAGCGGACGCCCTTGTCGGACCAGTCGAAGTCCCGCTCGGGCTGGGCGGCCTGCATCATGAACAGCCGCGCGGTGTCGGCGCCGTACTCCTCGACGATGGCCTGCGGGGAGACGACGTTGCCCTTCGACTTCGACATCTTCTCGCCCTCCAGCTGGACCATCCCCTGGGCCAGCAGGTTCGTGAACGGCTCGCGGTGCTCGAGCCCCTCGTGGTCGGCCAGCGTCTTCGTGACGAACCGCGAGTACAGCAGGTGCATCACGGCGTGCTCGATGCCGCCGACGTACTGGTCGACGGGCATCCAGTCGTTGGCGCGCTCGAGGTCGAACGGCGCGTCCTCGAGCCCCGGCGAGACGTACCGCAGGAAGTACCACGAGGAGTCGACGAAGGTGTCCATCGTGTCCGTCTCGCGGGTCGCGTCGCCGCCGCACTCCGGACACGTCGTCTGCTTCCACTCCTCGGCCTCGTCCAGCGGATTGCCGGTCGTGTTGATGAACTCCGGCAGCTCGACCGGCAGGTCTTCTTCGGGGACGAGGACGGGCCCGCAGTCGTCGCAGTGGACGACCGGGATGGGCGTCCCCCAGTAGCGCTGCCGGGAGATGCCCCAGTCGCGCAGCCGGTACTGGGTGTGGTGGGCGGCGCCGTCGAGGTCCTCGGTCAGGCGCTCCCGGGCGGTCTCGCTGTCCAGGCCGCTGTACTCCCCGGAGTTCACGAGGACGCCGTCCTCGGTGTAGGCCCTCTCGCTGACGTCGGGAGCTTCCGGCTCGCCGCCGTCCTCGGGTTCGGGCGCGACGACCGGTTCGATGGGGGCGCCCATCTTCTCGGCGAAGGCGTGGTCGCGGTCGTCGTGGCCGGGGACGCCCATCAGCGCGCCGGTGCCGACGTCGGAGAGGACGAAGTCGGCGACGAAGACCGGGACCTCCTCGCCCGTCGCGGGGTTGGTGGCGGTGAGGTCCGTCTCGACGCCGTTGGGCTCGTCGCCGTCGGGGTCGGCCTCGTGGTGGACGAACTCGTGGACGGCGTCGTCGGTCTCGAGGAGGTCCTCGGCGATGGGGTGGTCCGGCGCCAGCGCGAAGAAGGTCGCGCCGAAGATGGTGTCCAGGCGGGTGGTGAACGCCTCGACGTCGCCGTAGCCCGCTATTTCGAAGTTCACGCGGGAACCGTACTGGCGGCCGATCCAGTTTCGCTGCATCTGGCGGACGGAGTCGGGCCAGCCCTCGAGGTCGTCGATGTCCTCGACCAGCTCGTCGGCGTACTCGGTGATCTTCAGGAACCACTGCTCGAGGTCGCGCTGCTCGACGGGCGTGCCGCAGCGCCAGCAGAGCTCGTCGTCGCCCTCGACCTGCTCGTCGGCCAGGACGGTCTCGCAGGACGGACACCAGTTGACCTCGGCGTCGCGGCGCTCCGCGAGGTCCTCCTCGACGAACCGCCGGAAGAGCCACTGGTTCCACCGGTAGTACTCGGGCGTGCACGTGGTGACCTCCCGCTCCCAGTCGTAGCCGAAGCCCATCGACTCCATCTGGCCCTTCATCGTCTCGATGCAGTCGAAGGTCCAGTCGCGGGGGTTGGTGTCCCGCTCCTTGGCGGCGTTCTCCGCCGGGAGGCCGAAGGCGTCCCACCCCATCGGGTGGAGGACGTCGTCGCCGCGGAGCCGCCGGTATCGGGCGTAGGCGTCCGTAATGGTGTAGTTGCGGACGTGGCCCATGTGGAGCTGGCCGGACGGGTAGGGGTACATCCCGAGGACGTACGTCGGGTCCTCGACGTCGTCGGGCGTCCGGTACGCGGAGGCGTCGTCCCACGCCTCCTGCCACCGCCGTTCGACCGCCGTGTGGTCGTAGCCGTCGTCGTCGTGCATAGAGAGAAGTTACCCGGACCTTCCGGGGGTTCGGCCCTTAAGCTTTCCATCCGACAGACGCCGTCCCTGCGAGGCCACGCCAAGGTTCAAACGTCTGGACGAACATACCCCCAATATGGCGAATGACAGTCCGCTGAAGCGAGTGTTCCGGCCGTTCGAGGATTCGACGGGGGGATCGAACGACGAACTCGGCAACCCCTGGATCGCGGGCGCGGCAGTGGTGCTGCTCCTGCTGGTCCCGCTGCTCCCGTTCTTCCTCGTGGCCTGGAGCATCTCCCGGACGCTCCGCGGCGTCCGCGAGCGGGTCTCCTGGGAGTAGGTCGCGGCCGACGGCCCCGGATGTTCGCCCTCCGTAGCTACCGCAGCCGCGTGTCGACCAGCTCGAACGGCGTGCCGTTGTCCTTCTCGTTCGCGCGCTCGTAGACGACGTGAGCCGCGGCGACGTCCTGGATGGCCAGGCCCGTCGAGTCGAAGACGGTGACGCCGTCCTCGGCGGTCCGACCGGACTTCTCGCCGGCGACGATCTCGCCGAGTTCGCCGTAGAGGTCGGCGTCGGTGAGGACGTTCTGGCTCCAGGGGACGTTGATCTCCCCGGAGTGGGTGCACTGCTCGTAGTCGTCGATGACGAGTTTGGCGTCCGTGACGACGTCCCGGCCGAGTTCGTTCTTCCCGGGGGCGTCGGCGCCCATCGCGTTGACGTGGGTGCGCTCGCCGAGGTCGGCCGCCGAGACCAGCGGCGACTCGACGGGGGTGACCGTCGAGAGGATATCGCACGACGCTGCCTCCGCGATGGAGCCGGCGCGGACGTCGAACTCGTCGCCGAAGCGGTCGGCGAACGCCTCGATGGCGTCCTCGCGCTTGTCGGCGACGACGACGGTCTCGATGTCCCGGACGACGCCGATCGCCTCCAGTTGCGTGTACGACTGGACGCCCGCGCCGACGATGCCCAGCGAGGTGGCGTCCTCGACCGCCAGGTGGTCGGTGGCGACGGCGGCGGCCGCGCCGGTCCGCTTGCGGGTGAGCGTCGTCCCGTCCATGATGGCCAGCGGGAAGGCGTTCCGCGGGTCCGAGTAGATCATCGTCCCCATGACCGTCGGGAGGTCGTACCGCTCGGGGTTGCCGGTGTGGACGTTCACCCACTTGATGCCGGCGGCGTCCCAGTCGCCCGCGTCCATGTAGGCGGGCATCGACCGGAAGTCCCCGTCGTACTCGGGGAGGTCGATGTAGGACTTCGCGGGCATCTGTACGTCGCCGCGCTGGTAGGCGGCGAAGGCCTCCTCGACGGCGACGATCACCTCCGCCATCCGGGCGTTCCCGCCCACGTCGTCGCGGTTCAACAGCAGCGTCTCCATACGGCAAAACTTGCGCGAACCTACTTAGCTTCCCGCCCTCCCGGCTACGTCGCGCTCGCCGGGAACTGACCGGGAGGAGCAAAGTTCAAATAGCTGAGAATTAAACGACAAGCAAGAATGGTGGGAACTGACGAGCAGCGGTTCGGCACGTCGGGCGACCCGGCGCGGTCGGGACGGCAGTCGACGACGCGCCGACGGGCCGCGGGAGCGCACGCGACTGGTCGAGGTCAGGCTTTCCCCGGGGATTACATACACCGACCTCGAAGGATTCCTATCGAGGACAGACGATGACGGAAGGATCGACGGAGAGTGACGGCGAGGCCGGCGAGGACGGGGGCGTGACCCTGGACCTGGAGGACCCGGTGAAGCCGGAGTCCGTCTCCCTCGACGTCGTCTTCGACATCCTGAGCAACTCCCGGCGGCGGCTCATCCTGTCGCGACTCGAGGAGGTCGGCGGCGAGTCGACGACCAGCGACCTCGCCGAGTACATCGCCGCAATCGAGAACGACAAGCCGCAGTCCGACCTGACGTCCCAGGAGCGCAAGCGCGTCTACGTCGGCATCTACCAGACGCACCTGCCGAAGATGGACGACGCCGCCGTCGTCGACGTCGACGACCGCGGGGCGGTCACGCTCGGTCCGAACGCCGAGCCCGTCTACCAGTTCCTGGACACGAGCGACGACCCCGACGGGGAGTGGCCGAAGTACTACGCCGCGCACGCGGGCGCGAGCGCCGTCGCCCTGGTCGCCACCTGGCTGTTCCTCCAGTCGGCCGTCGCCGCGACGTTCGCGCTCTCGCTTTTCGCGCTCGCAGTCATCGTCGGATTGCACTTCCAGTCGTCCCGCGAGGAGTAGCCCGCTCCGCGCCTACGCCCACGTTATCGCGTCGCCCAGGTCGAACGGGAGCGCGCCGTACCGGTAGCCCTCGACGGTGCCGTCCGGGCGGGCGCGGAAGACGACGGTCGGCTCGTGGCCGACGCCCGGTTGCTCGCCCTTGACGGCGGCCCACTCGGCGTCGGTGAAGGAGGTGCAGTCGACGAACAGCGCCGCCTCGGGGTGTTTGGCCAGCTGGTCGGTCCGTTTCGCGCCGCCGGTCTCGACGACGGCGGCCACGGGGTGGTCGGCGTGGGAGCGCCGCGCGGGCGGCTCCGGCCGGGTCACCTCGACGAGGTGGCCGTCGACCGAGAAGTCGAGGGCGTGTCCGCTGTCCTGCTCGACCTCCGGCTCGAACGGGAGGCCGGCGTCGGCGAGGATCTTCGCGACGTTGAACTCGGCCATCGTCGCGCGCATCCGGCCGACGTCGTAGCCGGGGCTGGTCCCCAGCTTCGAGGCCATCGTGTAGCGGTGCTCGTCGAGGACGCCCGTCTCGAGGAGGTCCTCGTAGAACTGCAGGCCCTGCTCGCGGGTCGCGTCGGGGAAGCCGGCGGCGTCCTCCTCGAAGAACCGGCGGGTGGTGTCGCGGCCGTCCTTCGAGCAGAACACCGGCAGGAAGAACCACGTCACGTACCCGTAGTCGGCGAGCCAGGGGTCGGTCACCTCGAGGCGGGCGGTCAGCTCCCGCTGGGCCCACCGCGAGACGGCGTAGGGCGCCTCGGTGAACGTCTCCTTCTCGGTGCGCCACAGCGGTTCGGGGGTCTCGGTGTTGCCGAGCCAGTAGGCCCGCCCCGGGCGGAAGCAGAACAGCGCGAAGTCGCCGTTGTCCATCTCCAGGCGGACGGCGTCGTAGCGGTCGTCGCCGACGCGGAACCACGGGTCCTCCAGCCGGGCGCCGAAGGAGGCGTCCAGCGGTGCGAGGAGCTGTTCGCGGACGCGTTCGCGCGACCACGACTCGTCCGACCGGCGGAAGCGGAGGGGGCCTGCCACACCCGCCATACTCGGCCCCGTCGCTTACCGGTTACGCTCGACCGGACCGCGCGTCCACGTTCTGACCGCGGGGAGGCGACGGAATTCGACGAACGGGGAGCCGAACCGCGTTCTCCTCTTAAGTCGCCCACTATATCCCCCGACACATTGAATACGGAGAATTCGTAAGGGGTTGTATACCATGTCAATGGGTGCCTATGACGAAGACGAACACGAGCGGCGCGAGCAGAAGGCCTCCACGGTCGACGCGGCCTTCGACGACGAGCGGACGGACTACGAGGGCGAGATCGAGTACGACTCGGGGGACTCCGCGGAGGCGCTGCTCGACCAGTTCAAGCAGATGCAGTCCGAGTAGGTGACCGACCGACTTCTTCCGGCCGACCCTTCCTCGCCGAGTCGTTACTGACGAGCGCCGAACCCGCACGCGAGCGCCGCCAACCGCAGAACCGCCCGGCGACGGCGCTGTCGACGCCGACTACCGCCCGGCCCGGTCGCCCAGCGCCAGCCGGACCGCCTCGTCGAACGGCGTCGGGTCGACGTCGACGTGCTCTTCGATCCGCCGGTCGGTGACGACCACCGTGTTCCCCAGACCGTCGACGAGCGGCCGGGCGACGCTCAGCGGGACGTCGGTCAGGAGCCACAGCCAGCGGGCCGACAGCCGCGGACTCAACACGGGAACGGGGAGGACGACCGGCGGCCGGCGGTCGAGCGCCTCGGCGGTGCGCTCGAGCATCGCCTCGTAGGTGAGGACGTCCGGGCCGCCGATCTCGTAGGTCTCGCCGGCGGTCTCGGGGGTCTCGAGGACGCCGACCAGGTACGCCACCACGTCGTCGACGTAGATGGGCTGACACTCGGTGCGGACCCACTCCGGCGTCACCATGACCGGCAGCCGCGAGGCGAGCTGTTCGATCAGCTCGAAGCTGATCGAGCCCTCCCCGACGATTATCGCCGCCCGGAGCGTCGTCAGCTCGGCCTCGCCGGAGGCGAGGACGTGTTCGACCTCGCGGCGCGAGCGGAGGTGCGACGAGAGGGTGTCACCGTCGTCGCCGAGGCCGCCGAGGTAGACCACCCGCTCGACCCCGGCGGCGTCGGCCGCGTCGACGAACGTCCGGGCGGCGAGGCGGTCCCGCGCCGCGAAGTCGCCGCCGGCCCGCATCGAGTGGACCAGGTAGTAGGCGGCGTCGACGTCGGGGAACGACACCGGCGGCTCCAGCAGGTCGGCCTCGACGACCTCGACGCCCGGGGCCGCGTCGTAGCGGTCGGCGTCGCGGACGAGCGCGACGACGTCGTGGCCGCTGTCGCGGAGCGCCGGAACCAGTCGCCCACCGACGAATCCCGTCGCGCCCGTCACGAGCACGCGCATATCGACAGGATGGGGCGCCAGTTCCTTAATCCCGGGCGGCCGTCGAGACCGCATACTGGAAGCCTGTTATGATGTGTTGCTTGTTAGCACTCGAGAACGCCGTTCGACCGCGAAAAACCGCGGCCGACGTCACGCCGAACGGTGGTGGTCTATTCTCGAATAATACTCGAATATAACCTCTCGAATTTCCGACCGTTCGAGAGTAACGTTTTAGTCGGGGGAGATAGATAGCTAGAAACGAGGTGATGGACGTGTCGCAACGACAACCCAGTAGCGACGGCTTCGGCATCGTCCGTCCGACCCGACCGGACGAGGAGCAGTACGTCGGCGGGCCCCCGCTCTCTCGCTACGATCTCCTGCTCGCGGCGATCCCGCTGGGCCTGCTGGTGGGGTGGATCGTCGGCCGGTTCACGGGCGCGCCCCTCTGGGCGACGCTCGCGGCGGGCGCGCTGGTCGTGCTCCCGCTGCTCGCCGACGGACTGGCGGTCAACCCGCCGCAGTAGGTGCGACGGCTTTTGAGAGTCGGCCCCGTAACGGGGGTATGGCCCGCGAACCATGCGACGCCTGCGGCGAAGAGGTGCCGATCGGCGGCGGCATCTCCGGCTTCTGGTCCACGAACCCGCAGTCGACCGGCGGGATGACGCTGGCGTTCGACGACGGCAGCGAGTTCTTCCTCTGCTTCGACTGCCTCGCCGACCTCCCCGACGAGCCCGACGAGTCGGACGTCCGCGACCTGGTCTCGGAGTAGCGGGTACTCGCACGGCCGCGGGCCCCCTCGGCCATACAGGGCCCGGCCTCAGTCGTCGCCGGCGGCGGCCCGCTCGTCCGCCGTCCCGCTCGGTTTGGTCGCGCCGATGCGGTTGTCCAGCGCGTAGGGTCCGGCACCGGTGATGAGCAGCGCCGACGCGAGGCTGAACGCGCCGATGTGGGCGAGGACGGGGTCGTCCGGGAGGCCGAACAGCGTGAGCGTGAACACGCCCAGCGCCGACAGCGAGGCCATCCGGGTGAACGCGCCGAGCGCGATGGCGATCCCGAGGCCGAGTTCGGCGAAGCCGGCGCCGAGCACCCACAGCTCCGGCGAGATGGGGGCGATCTCGGCGAGTCGGTACTGCGCCACGACGCTGGTGGCCATCTCGGGGGCCAGCAGCTTCTCGAAGATCCCGAGGAAGGCGAACGAGACGCCCAGGCCCACGCGGACGACCGTCGGGACGAGCCGCTCGTAGGGCTCGACGACCCGGTTGAGCCAGGCGGCGGCGTCGTAGACCGGGTCGACTCGCCCGTAGAAGGTCCCCTCGGCGGCGGCGACCTCGGCGAGCGCGTCGTCGGCGCTCGGTCGGCCGCTGCCGACGAGCGCGACGGCGAGGAACCCGGGGATCCACTCCAGGGAGTAGACGAGCAGCGGTTCGGCGGCGAGCGTCAAGAGGTAGGCGACGAGTCCGACGAGCGCCGCGACGCGGGTCGCCAGCCCGAACAGGAGCGCGAACCCGAGGGCGATCTGGAACAGGCGGACGGCGCCGCCCGCGTCCGCGGGGACGACGACCGGGTTGAACAGGTAGCCCGCGAAGCCGGCGCCGACCAGGGGGAGGCCGAACCCCAGCCGGAGGAGCCACGGCAGCAGGTCGGCGTAGCCGGTCACGGTCTCGCGGAACACCTCGACGTCGCGACGGAAGGGCCGGACCCGCAGGTAGCCCGCGACGGCCGCGAGCACCCCGACCCCGCCGGCGCCGAGGACGGCGGCGTTCACCGGGTCGGTCAGCGCCGCCGCCAGGAACGCCATCCCGTCGCCGGCCTGGTCGGCGTCCGTCACGTACCTGACGTGGCCGGCGACGACGCCCGCCGCGGCGAGACAGCCGACCAGCGTCGCGATACCCACCCGGAGCGAGCGAACCGGTCCCATGGGGGGTCCTGCGGGGGCAGACAGGTAAATCCCCGGCCGGCCCGCGGCGCCCGAACATCTTCGCGCGAGGGTTCGAGGACCGGCGGTCCGAACACGCTGCCGATGACCGACAGGGAACTCGAACTCCGCGAGCTCGCCGGGCGGATCCGCGAGCGGGACGCCGTCGCGGACGCCTGGCTCGCGAAGAGCTTCACCGACCGGCTCCTCGTCGTCGACGTCCGGGCGGAGGCGACCCTGCCGACGGACCTGCGGGGCGACCTCGCGGACCGCGACCTCTTGGGGGCCAACGAGGTCTACGGGAACACTGCCGACGACCCCTCCTTCGCGGGCGACGTCGGCGACGGCGAGCGCCACCAGTTCGTCGACGTGCGGACGCGGGGGGACCACCGGTCGTACGTCTGCGAGTGACCGGCCCGCCGCCCCCGCCGTCGCCGAACAAGCGATGACTTTACTGCCCTGCCCTCGTTCGATTCGGTGTGGACCCGTCGCGTATCGTCGAGGAGTTCCCCGCGCCCTCGTTCCGGGGAGCACAGGAGCAGGCCCTCAGCGACATCCGCGACGCCTTCGAGGCGGGCAACGACGTCGTCCTGGTGCGCGCGCCGACCGGCAGCGGCAAGTCGCTGCTCGCCCGCGCCATCGCCGGCTGCGCCCGCCAGCCCGGCTCCTCGGACGGCTCCGACGACGAGGTCGCCGGCGTCCGGCCCGTCGGCGCCTACTACACGACGCCGCAGGTCTCCCAGCTCGACGACGTCGCGGGGGACGAACTGCTCGAGGACCTCAGCGTCATCCGCGGGAAGTCCAACTACTCCTGCATCCTCCCCGGCGAGACCTCGACGCCGGTGAACAAGGCCCCCTGCGCCCGCGAGCGCGGCTTCAACTGCCCGGTCAAGCACCGGTGTCCGTACTTCTCGGACCGGTCGATCGCGTCGAACCGGTCGATCGCCGCGATGACGCTCGCGTACTTCATGCAGACCGCCGGCAGCGACGTCTTCGGCAAGCGCGACGTCGTGGTCGTCGACGAGGCCCACGGGCTCGCCGAGTGGGCCGAGATGTACGCGGCCATCGAGCTGTCGCCGTCGAGCGTCCCGGTCTGGGACGGCTGCGAGCCCCCGGAGATCGACGGGCTTGGGGACGTCGAGGACTACGCCGAGCGGCTCCTCGGCACCTGCTCGCGCCGCCAGGAGGAGCTCCGCGGGGAGGTCGAACTCACGCCGTCGGAAGCCGAGGAGCGCGACCGCCTCGCGGAGCTCGTCCGCGACCTGAAGTGGTTCCTCGAGGACCTCCGGGACATCGAGAGCCCCACCACATGGGTCGCCGACCAGTCGGAGAACCTCGCCATCACGGTCAAGCCGCTGGACCCCGCCCGCTACCTCCACCACACGGTCTGGGACCGCGGCGAGAAGTTCGCGCTGCTGTCGGCGACCATCCTCAACAAGGACGCCTTCTGCCGCGGGGCGGGGCTGGATCCCGACACCGTCGCCCTGGTCGACGTCCCGCACACCTTCCCCGTCGAGAACCGGCCGCTGTACGACGTCACGCAGGGGAAGATGACCTACGAGGACCGCGACGAGACGCTGCCGAAGGTCGCCCGCACCGTCGTCCGGCTGATGGCGAAGCACCCCGACGAGAAGGGGCTGATCCACGCCCACTCCTACGCCATCGCCGACCGCCTCCACGAGCTGTTCGACGACTTCGGCGTTTCGGCGCGCATCCGGGGCCACGACCGCGAGAACCGCGACGCCGCGCTGTCCGGGTGGAAGCGCAGCGACGGGGCCGACGTCTTCGTCTCCGTGAAGATGGAGGAGGCCCTCGACCTGAAGGGCGACCTCTGCCGCTGGCAGGTGCTCTGCAAGGCGCCGTACCCGAACACGAACGACTCCCGGGTCGCCCAGCGGCTCGAGGACGACCAGTGGGGCTGGTACTACCGGACCGCCCTCCGGACGGTCATCCAGGCCTGCGGCCGCGTCGTCCGCGCGCCCGACGACTACGGCGCGACGTACCTCGCGGACTCGTCGCTGCTCGACCTCTTCGAGCGCTCCCGCCACGACATGCCGGAGTGGTTCGAGGAGCAGGTCGACCGCACGAGCCGCCCCGACCTGCCGCCGTTCGACCCCGACTCGGTCGCCGGCGACGGCTCGACGACGGAGCCCGCCTCGACCCGCACGGAGTCGCGCTCGTCGGCGAGCGCGCGCCGCTCCGGGTCCATCGACGACCACCCGCTGTCGGACGTCTGGGGCGACGGCTAGAGGAGGGTCGCCGCGGTGGCCACCATCCACATCACCATGAGGAAGGCGAACAGCAGCGCGATCGCTTTCTGTCGGTCCATGGCCGGCGTTTGTCGTTCCCCCGGTATAAGCTATCGGTCTGGAACGACGCGCTCGCCGGCCCTGTAGACGGTCTCGACGTCCCGCACGGCCTCGATGCCGTCCCGCGGGTCGCTCCCGAGGACGACGAAGTCGGCGTGGGCGCCGGGCGTCAGCGCCCCCACGTCGTCGGGGACCGTCCGCCCCGCGACGCCGGTCGCGGCCTCGACGGCCTCGACGGGCGAGAGGCCGATCTCCTCGACCAGCAGCTCCAGCTCCAGGGCGTTCTCGCCATGGGGGATCAGCTCCGGGCCCAGGAAGTCCGTCCCGGTCGCGACGGGGACGCCGGCCTCGTAGGCGCGCCGCGTCGACTCGACGTGCGCCTCGAACGCCTCCTCGGCCTTCCGGAGGCCGTACTCGGGGACGCCGTGGTCGGCGCCTTCCTCGACGATGCGGAACATGATGGCAAGCGTCGGCACGAGCGTCGCGTCGGTCTCCAGCAGGCGCTCGACGGCCGCGTCGTCGAGGTAGAAGCCGTGCTCGATGGTGTCGACGCCGTTGTCCAGGGCCGCCAGCACGCCCTCGGTGCCCTGGGCGTGACTGGCGACGGGGATGCCGACGCGGTCGGCCTCCTCGGTGAACGCCCGGATCTCGGCGTCGGTGTACTGCGCCTGGCCCGGGGAGTCCTTCTCGGAGAGCACGCCCCCGGTGGTCATGATCTTCAGGCAGTCGACGCCCTCGCGGATGCGCTTGCGGGCGGTCTTCCGGCACTCGTCGGGGCCGTCGGCCAGCTCGGAGATGCCGAGCCCGCCGCCGCGGGACCACTCGTACGGCAGGAAGTGGGCGTCCCCGTGGCCGCCGGTCTGGGAGATGGAGCGGCCGCTGGTGTAGATGCGCGGCCCCGGGACGTCGCCCGATTCGACGGCCTCCCGGAGCCCCAGGGCGACGGAACTGCCGAGGTCCCGGACGGCGGTGAATCCCGCCTCGAGCAGCCGCCGGCAGTCGGCCGTCGCGCGGGCGGCGCAGGCCGTCTCGTCGGCCAGCGCCCAGTCCCGCGGGTCCATCGTCCGCAGGCCCTGCATGTGAACGTGGGCGTCGACGAACCCGGGGACGACGACCGCCCCGGAGTGGTCGATCCGGTCGCCCTCGGTGTCGATCTCCTCCCGCGGGCCGGCCTCGACGATTGTGCCGTCCTCGACGCGGAACCTGGCGTCCTCCAGCACCCGGCCGTCGCCGTCGACGAGCGTGCCGCAGTCTACGTGCATGCTCCGGTGTGTGACGGCCACCCACAAAGGGGTTGCCGGGCGGGGGCGTTCGGTCAGTCCACCCGCGCGTCGACGACGCCGTGGACCACGCCGGCGCTGTGGGACTTCACGACGGTCGTCTCCAGGACCTCCACCTCTCGGCCGGCCTCGGCGGCCGCCGCTTCGAGCCGCTCGATCGGGCGCTCGGGGAACAGGTCCTCGGGCGTCGCCTCGTGGAGGTGGAGGGTGCCGCCGGGGACGAGCGCCGCCAGCGCGGCGTCCAGGTACTCGGAAGCGTCGTAGTAGCCCATCACCACCCGGTCGGCGGTCGTCTCGACGTCGCGGCAGTCCCCGAGGACCGCCCGGACGCGGTCGGAGACGCCGTTGAGCATCGCGTTCTCGACGAGCAGGCGGTAGGCCTCGGGGTTGATCTCGGCGGCGGTCACGTCGGCGCCCGCCCGCGCCATCGGCAGCGCGAAGTAGCCGACGCCGGCGAACATGTCGAAGACGCGCTCGCCCGGCTCGACGACCTCGCCCATCCGGACGCGCTCGGCCTCGTTGCCCGGCGAGAACATCACCCGCGAGAGGTCCAGCGCGTACTTCGTGCCGTGCTCGACGTGGACGGTCTCCGTCTCGCCGCTGCCGGCGACGACCTCGGCGGACGGCTCCCGCCGGGTCCCGGAGACGCCGCCGCGGGCGAGGACGGTGTCTGCCTCGCCGTGCAGATCCAGCAGGGCGTCGCCGACGGCCTCGCGGCGGTCGGCGGACAGCGCGCCCTCGGCGGAGACGTCCCCGAAGTCCGCGAGGACGACGCTGCCGACGACCGCCCAGGAGGCGGGCGCCGCGGCGATCTCGTCGTCGGTGAACCCGCGGCCGGCCAGCAGGTCCTCGAGGCCGCGCTCGCGGCGCGGTAGCTCGACGGCCCGGACCTCGTCGACGGTGGTCTCGGCGGGAGCGGCGACGACCGGGATCGCTACCCGGTCGCCCTCGTGCGGTCGGACGCTGCGCGTCGGGTCGTAGACACCCTCTTCGCGAAGCTCGTCGATGGTCGTCTCGGTCCGCGATTGCTCGACGATGGCGGCCAGTTCGGGGTCGTCGGGCCCGTTTCGCTCGCCCGCGTCGCTCGCGGCTCCTGCGTCACCGCTCGCCCGTTCCGAGGGCTCGCTTTGCTCGCCCTCGCTGCCCTCACTCATCGTCGGAGTCGTCGGGTAGCACGTGCAGCCCGTCGCGGTGCTTCAGGACGGGCACCTCGTCGGCGTCGGGGTCCATGTAGTCGGGTCGCGGGACGGTCTTCGACTCGAAGGTCTCGGGGTCGAGCACCTGGACGGCGCGGTCGTCCTCGACGGCGACGACCGTCGTGGGCTCGGCGTCCTCGCGCGTCCCGATCTTGCGGGCGTCCGGGTCGATGCCCTCCTCGAAGGACGCCTCGTAGCGCGCGCCGGTCTCCAGGCGCCGGCCCTTGAGGTTGCCGTGGGCGCTGGTCACCAGGACGGGGCCGTCGCCGTCGTCGAGGTCGATGACGTCGCCCGGCGTGAACGGCGGCAGGCGGGCGGTGAAGGTGACGCGGTAGACCTCGTTGCCGTCGCCGTCCTCGGTGACGAGTGTCGGGGCCTCCGAGACCGACCCGCCGAGCTCGCGGACGACGTGGTTGGCGACGCCCTGGCCGAGCTGGTTCGTCGAGATCTTCATGTCGACGCCGTCCTTCGTCCGGTTCGTCTCGGTGATGAACGCGTCGCGGTCGCCGGTCGCCTCGCGCTCGGCGACGTAGGACTCCGCGATCTCGACGGCGCGGTCGTTCTCCGCCTCGGTCGGCGTCCGGTCGGTCCCCCGCACCTGGACGATGGAGGCGTAGTAGTCGCCGGCGATGCGGCCGCAGCGGTCGCAGGTCTCCCGGGAGACGTAGACGGGGACCGTCACCTCCTCCTGCAGCGGGGTGTCGCGGATGAACCCGGTGAACAGGCAGTGCATCCGGATGGTGTTCTGGTCGACCTGCTCGGGCTCGACGCCCCAATCGACGTCGCGGGCGTCGACGTGGACCGCCAGCCGGTCGGCGGTCTCCTCGACGGCGATGTCGGTGTAGTCGCGGGCGCCGACGTCGACCCAGCGGTTGCCGCGGTGGACGGCGCCGCACCGGCTGCACACGCGGACCTCGATGCGGTCCGGCGCGTCGACGAGGTCGAAGTCCTCGAAGTAGCAGGCGTCGCAGAGCACGGCGTCCGGGTCCTGCTGTCCGCCGGGGAGGTCGGCGTCCGCCGGCCGCTCGACGGGGTCGCCGCAGCGCGGGCAGAACTCCCCCGAGCGGGAACTGGAACTCATTGGCGGTCGTAGATGGCGGAGGCGTTTAAACGGCGCGGGAGCGCCGCGGCGAGCCCCCGTCTGCGCGTCACTCCGGCCACGTCCGACCCGTGTTCAGCCGGTAGAGCCGGACGGCGAGCTGCCCCACCGCGACGGCCGCGACGGCCTCCGTCGGACGCAGCGCCGCCCCGCCGACCTGGACGGCCGGCACGGCCACGAGCGCCTGGACGACGGCCACCACCGCGAGCGTCGACAGCGGGACGGCGGCGGCCAGCAGCACCGCGCCGACGCGGACCAGGAGGGCGTCCAGGAGGCTCATCGGAACTCCACCGTCCCCCAGGGGACGCGCTCGCCGGTCTTGGTGTCCAGCAGCTCCCAGTACTCGGGGTCGACGTCGTGCAGCGACGCGCAGGTCGCACACCAGATGTGGCTGTTCGTCGGCTCCCAGTCGCAGTGGCGGTTCGGGCAGCGCCACCGCCAGCGGGCCGTCGGGTCGTCGCTGTCGACGACGACCTGCTGAGCGTCCCGATCGCTGCTACCGTCGGTTGCCACTCGAAGGTCCATATAGATACGCAGGGGAGGAAGCGTAATCAATCGCTTTCGAGGCCGCGGTGAAACTGGACACTTCGACGGAACTGCCGGAGGGCGGCGGGGTCTACCGGAAGTCGCTACCGCTCGCGGACCGGCGCGCGGCTTGTCCGAACCCTGCCGAACCGGTCTATTCGCTGTCGTTTCCGATTCGTCGACGGGGGAGCGGAAGTGGAGCGGCCCGCCGGAGCCGTGGTTCCTATACCGCCGGGGTCCGCAGGCCGGGTATGGAGAACCCCTCAGTCGACGAGTTCGGGTCGCGGCGCTCGACCGTCTACGGACCGAACGGGGCCGTCGCGACGAGCCAGCCGCTGGCCGCCCAGGCCGGCCTGCGGACGCTGCAGGACGGCGGCAACGCCTTCGACGCGGCCGTGGCGACCGCCGCGACGCTGAACGTCACCGAGCCCACCTCGACGGGCCTCGGCGGCGACGTGTTCATGCTCTACCGCAGCGCCGACGGCGAGGTCGGCGCGATGCGCGCCTGCGGGAGCGCACCGTCGAACGCCACCCGGGAGAACGTCCGCGAGGCCGTCGCCGACGAGCAGGGCGTCGAACCCGAGGCGGCCGAGATGCCGCAGACCGGCCCCCACGCGGTCACGGTGCCGGGGACCGCCCGCGGCTGGGAGGCCACCGTCGAGGAGTTCGGCCGGCTCTCGCTGGCGGACGTCCTCGAACCCGCTATCGGCTACGCCACGGAGGGGTACCCGGTGACCGAGGTCATCGCGAGCGCCTGGGAACACGGCGAGGAGCTCTTCGAGTCCGAGCACGCCCGCGAGCACTACCTGGTCGACGGCGAACGGGCGCCGCGGCCGGGCGAGACGGTTCGGCTGGAGAACCTCGGGGAGACGATGCGGGCCATCGCCGAGGAAGGCGCCGACGTCGTCTACGAGGGCCACGTCGCCGAGGCCATCGCCGAGGAGGTCCAGGCGGCGGGCGGCTTCCTGACCGTCGACGACCTCGCGGACTTCGAGGTCGAGTACCCCGAGCCCGTGTCGACGACCTACGGGGACGCGGAGGTCTACGAGCTCCCACCGAACAACCAGGGGCTCATCGCGCTGGAGGCGCTGAACATCGCCGAGGAGCTCGGCGCTCGCGAGCATCCGGCCGGATCCGCCGCGCGGGTCCACTACCTCGCGGAGGCGATGAAGCTCGCCTTCCACGACGGCCACCGCTACATCACCGACCCCGACTTCGAGGAGATCCCGCCGCTGGCCTCCGAGGCGTGGGCGGAGCAGCGCGCCGCGAACGTCGGCGAGACGGCCTCGGACGTCAGCTTCGGTGTGCCGGATGCACACGCCGAGGACGCCGACACCGTCCTGCTGTGCGTCGGGGACGGCGAGGGCAACGTCGTCTCCTACATCAACTCCCGCTTCGCCGGGTTCGGCAGCGGCCTCGTCGCCGGCGACACCGGGATCGCCCTGCAGAACCGCGGGGCCTCCTTCTCGCTGGACGACGACCACCCGAACCGCCTGGAGCCGGGGAAGAAGCCCTTCCACACGCTCATCCCGGGGCTCCTGAAGCGCGGCGCGGACGACTGGTCGGCCTTCGGCGTCATGGGCGGGTACATGCAGCCGCAGGGGCACCTCCAGACGCTCGTCGGGATGCTCGACGACGGCCAGACGCTGCAGGAAGCCCTCGACAGCCCGCGGTGGCGCTACCGCGAGGACGGCCGCCTCGCCGTCGAGGCGCGGATGCCGACCGCGGTCCAGAACGGCCTCCTCCGGCGCGGCCACGACCTCGAGGTCCTCTCGCCCGGGATGTTCGGCGGCGCGCAGGTCGTCCGCAACGAGGACGGCACGCTGTCGGGCGCGACGGAACCCAGAAAGGACGGCACCGTGGCGAACTTCTAGGCTCGCCGCCGAGCCAGGAGGGCGGTGGCCAGCAGCGCCACGACGCCGAGACCGACGCCGAAGCCGGGCTGGTCCTCCTCGGGGCTGGCGTCGCTGGCCGTCGAAGCGTCCGTCGCCGTCCCGGTCGGCGTGGCGGTCGCGGTGTCCATCGGCGTCGGTGTCGGCGACGCCAGCGGGTCGCGTATCTCGAGGTCGCTGGCGTCGATGGTCGTCCACGACCCGGCGTAGAACCGCTCGTCGGCGCCGACCTCCCGGGCCGGTTTCACGACGAGCTCCTCGGCGGAGCCACGGAGCCGGACCGAGACGTGGGTCTCGGCGCTCGGCGGCACGGCCGACCAGCCGAGGCGGTCGCCGTCCTCGTTGACGACGCGGACCTCGCCGCCGTGCGAGAGGTTCGCGGTGGCGTTGACGGCCGTCCAGTTGTTCACCACGGTCACGGACACGTTCGTCACCGTCGCCTCGGGTTCCCGGACGGTCCCCTCGTAGCTGTCGACGACCTCGCCGTCGTGGAGCAGCTCGAGGGTGTAGTCGGTCCCGGGCTCGACGTCGCGGAGGTCGAGCGTGACGCCCGGCTTCTCGGCCCACTCCACCGGCCCGACCGCGTCGGTCACCTCGCGGCCGTCCTCGAGGGTGATCCGCGCGACGTGGCGCTCCTCGGGCTCGACGTTGACCGTCACCGAGCGCCGCACCTCCTCGGGCGGCAGCGGCGCGAACCAGTTCGTCGAGCCGGTGTTGAACTCGCTGGGGGTCGTGTACAGGTCGACCGCGGGGCCGTCGGCGGCCGTCTCGTCGAGGTCGTAGCCGAAGGTGAACGCGTAGCGCTCGTCGTCGCGGAGGGGTTCCGGCTCGCCGTCGTCATCGCCGGCGCGCTCGAAGGTGAGCCCGCCGGTGTCGGCGAGGACGTAGACGGTCGACCCGTTGCGGTGAACCGTCGCGTTCTCGGGGCCGAGACGGGTTCGCTTCGCGGCGCGGTCGGAGGCCGGGTCGGCCTGGACGACCCGGAGGTCGGCCTCGCCGTCCAGGGCCGCGAAGAACCGCTCGGTCGTCGACCCGCTGCGGTTCTCGAGGTCGCTCGCGAGGCGGTCGGACTCGACGACGACGCCGAGGCCGTCGCCGGCGACGAGTTTCTCCGCCGGCGCGGCGGAGCCGTCCGCGACGGCCGCCTCGAGGTCGGCCGCGTCGTCGACGTCGTCGGCGGCCTGATACAGCGACACGTCGCCGTCGGCGGCCGCGGCCGGCGCGGTACCGACCGCGAGCCCGACGCAGACCAGGCAGAGCAGCGCGGCGAAGTGGGGAGTCGGGGCCCGCATGGTCTTCCCTTCGAGGAAACCGGTAAGTGCTTTGTGTCCCCGCGAGGATTCGCCGACCCGCGACCCGAGCGCGTGAAGCTTTAACCCGAGCGGACCGAACGGCGGCGTATGCAGTGGCAACCAGACTGGGGACTCCGGTTCCGGATGGGGTTCACCATGTTCCTCCTGTTCGCTCTCTACATCGTCTTCGTCGGCATCCTGACGCTGTACTTCGGGAACCTGCTGGTCCCGGTCGTCCTGATGGGCGGCTTCTCGCTGTTCCAGTACTTCTTCAGCGACAAGCTCGCGCTCCGGTCGATGGGTGCGAAGACGGTCTCCGAGGACGAGTACCCCCGGCTCCACGCGCAGGTCGGCCGGCTCTCCCAGCAGGCCGACCTGCCGAAGCCGACGGTGGCCGTCGCGAACAGCCGCACCCCCAACGCCTTCGCGACGGGGCGGTCGCCCTCGAACTCGGCGGTTTGCGTGACGACCGCTCTGCTCGACACGCTCGACGACGACGAACTCGAGGGCGTGCTGGCCCACGAACTCGCCCACGTCAAGAACCGCGACGTCGCGGTCATGACCATCGCGTCGTTCCTCTCGACGCTGGCGTTCATCATCGTCCGGTGGGGCTGGCTGTTCGGCGGCCGCGGGCGGAACCAGGCGCCGGTCATCGTCGCCATTATCGTCTCGCTGCTCGTCTGGGTCGTCTCGTTCTTCCTGATCCGGGCGCTCTCGCGGTACCGGGAGTACTCGGCGGACCGCGGGGCGGTGACCATCACCGGCAAGCCGTCGGCGCTGGCGTCGGCGCTGATGAAGATCTCGGGCCGCATGGACCAGGTCCCCGAGGAGGACCTCCGCGACCAGGCCGAGATGAACGCCTTCTTCATCATCCCCATCCGGTCGGGATTCATCGGCAAGCTGGCCTCGACGCACCCGCCGACGGAGAAGCGCATCGAGCAGCTCCGGGAGCTCGAACGCGAGATGGAGCGCTGATCAGGCCTCGATCGGCCGCCGGTCGTCGCTCAGCAGGTCGACCACCTCGACGAGCAGGGCGACGACCAGCGGTCCGGCGATGATGCCGATGACGCCGAGGGTGAGGACGCCGCCGACGAACCCGACGAAGTAGAGGCTCGCCGAGAGGTCCGCCCGGCTGGTCGCCAGCCGCGGACGGACGAGGACGTCGGGCAGCAGCCCGATGAGGGTGGGGCCGAGGATGGCGACGGCGACGGCCCGCTCCGGCACGCCGGCGACGAGGTCGTAGCCGGCCATCCCGACGGCCAGGGCGCCCGGACCGACGATGGGGATGAACTGGAGGATGGCCGCGATGACCGCCAGCATGAACGCGTCGGCGTAGCCGAGCCCGTAGAAGACGGCGAGGGCGATGGGGAAGGTGACGACGGCCGTGGCCGCCTGGATGACGTACAGCGCGTACAGCGTGCCGGCGGTCCGCCGGTGGAGCGCGCGGATGACGTCGTGGTACTCCGGCGGCGTGATCTCGAAGGCGGCCCGCCCCACCGCGCTGGGCCGCAGCAGCAGTCCGTACAGCAGGAACGTGAACAGCGCCAGCTGGAGGGCGATGACCACCGAGGACAGCGCCAGCGAGGCGGCGACCTCGCGCAGGAACACCACCGCCGAGTCGACGGCGCTGGCGACGTCGACGTCCACGGTGAACCCCGTCACCTGGACCGGGATGGTCGCGGGGAGGTCCCGCAGCAGGTCGATGATCGCCTGTCGGCGCCGGAAGAGCGTCCAGGCGATCGGTGCGAGCAGCGCCACCAGGGCGACGAACGCCAGCGTCGTCACGAGGGCGCTGGCGATCCGCCGGGAGACGCCGCGGTGGACGAGCCGCTGGCGGACGGGGTAGAGGACGTAGGCGACCGTGATGGCGAAGAAGACGACCTCCAGGACCTCCCAGAGGATGGCGGCCGCCAGCAGCCCGACGGCGACGAGCAGGCCGGCGAGAACGTACCGGCGGCGGCGCAGGGAAGACACGCGCGGCGATTCACCCCCCGGTGGGAAAACCGTTTCCCGCGGCTCGAACGCGCGACTTAAGTACACGCGGAGGTACCACCAGGTAATGAGACGACGAGCCTTCCTCGCGAGCGCCGGAGCGACGATCGCGGCGACGGCGGGCTGTCTCGGTGACTCCGGTGGAGGGAACGGCGGCGACGGGGTCGTGACGGTCGCCACCTACGAGTCGATGGTCGACGGTTCGGACCCCGCCGGGCCGTGGCTGAAGGACGCCTTCGAGTCCGAACACGACGCCGAGGTGGAGTTCACCGTCCCCGACAGCGGCGTCAACCAGTACATCCAGCGCGCCCGGGAGGGCGCCGACGTCGAGGCGGACTGCTACGTCGGCCTCAACGTCGACGAGCTGATCCGGGTGGACGACGAGCTCGACGACCCGCTGTTCGACACCCTCGACGGCGACCTCGAGGGGAGCGACCGCATCCTCGACGAGCTCCGGTTCGACCCCGACGGCCGGGTCCTCCCCTACGACACCGGCTACATCAGCCTCGTCTACGACGAGAGCGAGGTCGAACCGCAGACGTTCGCGGACCTCACCGCCGAAGAGAACCGCGGGGACCTCATCGCCCAGAACGCCCAGAACTCCGACCCGGGGCGGGCGTTCCTGCTGTGGACGATCAAGGAGTTCGGACCGGACGGCTACCTCGACTACTGGCAGGATCTGGAGGACAACGACGTCAGGATCCTGGGGTCGTGGAACGACGCCTACAACGCCTACACCGCCGGGGAGGCCCCGATGGTGGTCTCCTACTCGACGGACCAGGTGTTCGCCAGCCAGGAGACCGACGACCTGACGCGCCACCAGGTCGGGTTCCTGAACGACCAGGGGTACGCCAACCCCGAGGGGATGGCCCGCTTCGCCGACGCCGGCGACCCCGAGGCGACCGCCGACTTCATGGAGTTCGTGCTGACGCCCGAGGCCCAGGGCGAGATCGCCATGCGGAACGTCCAGTTCCCGGCGGTCGACGACGCGGAACTCGACGACGAGTTCGAACAGTACGCCCACGTGCCGCCGGAGCCGGTCACCTTCACCTACGAGGAGCTGGCCGGCAACCTCGACGGCTGGGTCGAGGACTGGGCCCGACAGGTGGTCCAGTAGCGGATGGTGCGCCCGCGCCGCCGGCTCGGGCGGCTCCGGCGGGCCGAACTGCCGTTCGTCGTCGCCGGGCTGGCGACGGCGGCGCTGCTCGTCGTGCTGCTGTACTACCCGGTGGCGAGCGTGCTGGTCGAGGCGGTGGTCGTCGACGGCCGTCCGTCGCTGGCCGCGCTCCGGGGCGTCGCGACCGACCCGTTCTACTGGGGGCTCTTCCGGTTCACCGCCTACCAGGCGGTCCTCTCGACGCTCGCCAGCCTCGCGCTCGGGCTGCCGGGCGCATACGTCCTCGCGCGCTACGAGTTCCCGGGCCGGCGAACGATCCGTTCGCTGACGCTCGTCCCGTTCGTCCTCCCCTCGATCATGGTCGCGGTCGGCTTCGCTGCGATGTTCGGGACGAACGGCCCGCTGAACCGCGCGCTGGCGGCCGTCGGCCTGCCGACCCTGGAGCTGATGTTCACCCTGAAGATCGTCGTGCTGGCCCACGCCTTCTACAACGCCCCCCTCGTCGTCCGGGTGGTCGCCTCGGCCTGGGAGGGCGTCGACGCCCGGGTGGTCGAGACCGCCCGGAGCCTCGGCGCCTCGCCGACCCGGGCGTTCCGGGACGTCGTGCTGCCGCAGCTCGCCCCGGCCGTCCTCACGAGCGCGCTGCTCGTGTTCATCTTCACGTTCATGTCGTTTCCCATCGTGCTCGCGCTGGGCGGGCTCCAGCTGGCCACCGTCGAGGTGTGGCTCTACGATCGGATCACGAGCCTCCGGCTGCAGGAGGCCGCTGCCCTCGCGGTCCTCGAGGCGGTCGTCACCCTCGGGCTGACCTACGCCTACCTCCACTACGAGTCGGCGCAGGCCGCCACCCGGCAGGTCGCGCCGCGCCCGCGCCGGCGAATCGCGGCGGCCGACCTCCCGGAACGGACCGCCATCGCCGGCTACGCCCTCGTCGTCGCGGTAGTCTTCGTCGGCCCCGTCGCCTCGATGCTGCTGGCGAGCGTGACCGACGCCGGCGGCGAGTTCACCCTCCGCTGGTACGAGTTCCTGCTGGCGCGCCGCGACGTCGCCGTCGGCACCCAGCCCGACCTCGCCATCCGTAATTCCCTGCTGTTCGCCGTGGGGACGCTCGCCCTCGCGGTGCCGATGGGCGTCGTCGTCGCCCTGGCGACCGCTCGGGACACCCTGTCCGCGCGGCTCGTCGGCACGCTGGCGATGCTGCCGTTCGCCGTCTCGGGTATCGTCGTCGGGCTCGGGCTGCTCCAGACGGTCGTCTTCGGCGTCGACGTCCTCGGCTACGAGGTGCGGGTGACCGGGGCGGTCGCCATCGTCGCCGCCCACGCCGTCGGCGCCTACCCGTTCGTCGTCCGCACCGTCACGCCGGCGCTGTCGTCGATGGACGGCCGCCTCGTCGAGTCGGCGCGGGCGCTCGGCGCCTCCCGGACCCGGGCGCTGCTGGACGTCGAACTCCCGCTGATCGCGCCGGCGGTCGCAGCGGGCGCCGCCTTCGCCGTCGCCATCAGCGTCGGCGAGTTCAACGCCACGGTCGTCCTCGTGGAGGGCAGCGACGCCTACACGATGCCGATCGCCGTCGAGCGGTACCTCTCCGACCGGACGCTCGGTCCCGCGACCGCGATGGGGTCGGTCCTGCTCGTCGTCACGGGCGCCAGCTTCGTCATCATCGAGCGCGTCGGCTCCTACGGAGGCTTCGAGTGATGGCACCGACGAGCGGGAGAGTTGTGGGACGGAGGGTCGGCCGATGAAGGTCGAACTCGACGGGGTCTCGCGGCGCTACGGCGCCACGACGGCTCTCGAGGACGTCTCGCTGACCGTCGAGGACGGCGAGTTCTTCACGCTCGTCGGGCCCTCGGGGTGCGGGAAGACGACCACGCTCCGCCTGCTGGCGGGCTTCGAGGCGCCGACCGAGGGGACGGTCCGCTTCGGCGGCGCGGACGTCGCCGGCGTCCCCCCGGAGGACCGCGACGTCGGCATCGTCTTCCAGAGCTACGCGCTGTTCCCGCACATGACCGTCGGCGAGAACGTCGCCTACGGCCTGCGCTTCGCCGACCCGCCGGGCGGCGGCACCGACGCGGCCCGCGTCGCCGAACTGCTCGACCTCGTCGGCCTCGGCGGGTTCGAGGACCGCGACCCGACCGCGCTCTCCGGCGGGCAACAGCAGCGCGTCGCCCTCGCGCGGGCGCTGGCGCCCGGCCCCGACCTCCTGCTGCTCGACGAGCCGATGAGCGCCCTCGACGCCCGCCTCCGCGAGCGCCTCCGCCGCGACGTCCGCGAGATCCAGCGGGACCTCGGCGTCACGACCGTCTACGTCACCCACGACCAGGCGGAGGCGATGGCCATCTCCGACCGCGTGGCCGTCCTCTCCGACGGCCGCGTCGAGCAGGTCGGCTACCCGCGGGAGCTCTACCGCCGTCCCCGAACGCGGTTCGTCGCCGGGTTCCTCGGCGAGAACAACGTCTTCGATGGTCGGGTCGTCGACGCCGACAGGTCAGCGGCTCCAGGTGAAACGAAGGGGTTGTCGGTCCGGGTGGGGGGAAGCGATTTCCGACTGTCTCGGGTGGAGACCCCGCCGGACGGCCGGGTGACCTTCTGCGTCCGCCCCGGCGCGTTCGCGGTCGACGCCGGCGAGAACCGGCTGACCGGCGACGTGGTCCACAGCGAGTTCCTCGGGGAGACGACCCGGGTGCACCTCGAGTGGGAGAGCCAGCGGGTCGTGGTAGCGCTGGACGACCCGCCCGCAACCGACCGGCTGACCGTCGGGTTCGACCCCGACGACGCGTGGGTCCTGGAGTGAGCCGTCGAGTACAGCGACGCGAACCTACTCCCAGAACCGGTCCAGCGCGACGTCGAGCATGTCGGCGCTGACGGGCTGGAACTCCTCGCGCTCGGCCTCGCCGAGCAGGTCGCGCACGCTGTCCCACGACTCGCGGGCGTACCGTTCGTCGCACAGCACCCGGACGCCGCGCTCGTCGGGCCCCCGGATGACGCGGCCGACGGCCTGGCGGGCCTTTCGGACGGCGGGTACCGAGAGGGCGTAGCGGAAGCCGTCGCCGAAGGCGCGGTCGTAGGCGGTCCGGACGGCGCGGGTCCGGGGGCTGGCGGTGTTGATGATGGGGACGCCGCAGACGATGGCCGCCGAGAGGCGGTCGCCGCGGTAGTCGACGCCCTCGGTGAGGGTGCCGCGGAGGCTGGTCACGAGGACCTTCTCCTCGCCGTCGAAGAACTCCCGCTTGAGGCTCTCGGTGGCCACGTCGTCGGTGGCCTCGTCGAGGAGGACCTCCTTCTCGCAATCGTCGAGGACCCCGGCGGCCCACTCGGCCTCGCGGTAGGAGGGCATCCCGACGAGGACGTTCCCCGGCGAGGCCGCGACCTGCCGGATGGCGCGGGCGTAGGCGCGGCGGGTGTCGGTCTCCTCGCCGGGGTCGCCGCGGTTCGAGTAGGTGTACTTCGGCGCGGCGACGGCGAAGGACGCGCGGTTCTCCTCGGGGAACTCGAGGCCGTAGGTCCGCTCGACGACGGGGCGGTCCTCCTCCTCTTCGATGTGCCGGAGGCCGGTCACCTCGGCGAAGACGTCCAGCGGCTCCAGCGTCGCGCTCATCAGGACGCCGCCGCCGAAGTCGGCGAGGCGCTCGCCGATGGCGCCCGCCGGCAGGCAGTTGTGCAGCGAGTAGCGGGCGACGTAGGCGCGCCGCCAGGTCTCGTCGGGCTGGGTGTCGTCCCAGGTCCGCTCGAGCTCGATCTCCCGGAAGAAGTCGGTGTGGTCGGCGCGGTACCACAGCCCCAGCGTCCGGCCGACGGGCGGGGCCGCGCGGCGCTTGTCCTCCTCCTCGAGGGTGTCGAGGACGCGCCCGGCGACGGCGCAGACGGCCTCGGCGCGCGTCCAGACCTTCGCGTCGAAGCCGTTGCGCTCGGCCCAGCGGGTCAGCTCGTCGGTGCCGGGCTCCTCGGGGTCCCGCAGGGGTATCTCGCCGTCGCGGAGGTCCGGGAGGTTCCGCCGCCAGCCTGGTTGCTCCTCGTCGAGGTGGTCGGTGACGCGGCGGTCGAGTTCGTCGGCCAGCGCGGTCAGGAACCGGCGGGTGTCGCGCAGTTCGCCGAGGGTCACGTCGGTCTCGTTCAGCTCGTCGCGGACGGCGGCGGCGTCCTGCTTCGCCTCGGAGCCATGCCGGGCGCCCTGGCCGGCCTCTTCCATCGCGGCGAGCGGCTGGATGACCCGGGAGAGCTCGTTCTCGGCGTCCCGCAGGGCGCGGTCGGAGACGCCGTCGCCGACGAGGTCGCGGACCCGCGGCTCGAGCATGTGCGCCTCGTCGCAGATCAGGAACGTCTCGTCGTCGACGAGCGCGCCGGTGAACGACTCCACCGTGGTCGGGTCGAACGCGTGGTAGTAGTTCCCGACGAGGACCTCGACGTGCGGCAGCAGCGCGCCCATCACGGAGTGGGGACAGGAGCCGTGGCCGGCCGACAGCCGGACGAGGTCCTCGCTCTCGATGAGGCCCAGTTCGGTGTGGTCGAAGGGGACGGCCTCGACGGGGTCGCCCTCCTCCGGGAGGTCCGCGAGGTACTGGGCGTAGAACGGGCAGTACTCGACGTCGTGGTCGCCCTCCTCGGGCGTCTCCCGGGGGTAGGGGGTCGGTTCGCCGGCGGCCTCCATGTACGTGGCGCCGCCGCCGGAGTCGGCGAGGCCGACCTGCTGGCTGCGGGCCTTCGCGGCCAGGGAGTCGGCGGTCGTCTCGTCGGCCAGCGCCCGGGTGCGGTCGCGGAGCCCCTCGCAGCGCTCGTAGACGTTCGAGTCGTCGATGCCGCCGGCGTTCGCGAGGTTGTACGGGCAGACGTCGGCCTTCCCGACGAGCGTCATCGCGGAGATGGGGTTCCAGCCGTCCGGGAGGTTCGCGTTGATGGTCCTGAGGTCCTCCTCGAACTGCCGGAGCTGCTGTTTGACGCTCGTGAGGACGAAGACGCGCTCGTACTTCGAGTCGGGGTCGCGGACGAGGTGGGCGCCGGCGGTCAGCGCCAGCATCGTCTTGCCGGTCCCGCAGGCCCCCTCGAGGGCCAGGAAGCCGCCGTCGCGGGCCGTCTCGACGGCCGTCTCGATGCCGTCGACCTGGTCGTCGTACGGCTCCGGGTGGCCGAAGATGGCTCGCCAGTCGGCCTCGTCGTCGGGAACCGGCTCCCGTTCGTCGGCGGAGGACACACCCGAAGATGGCGCGCCTTCGCCTAAAGACGTGTCGGACGGCGAGGTCTCGGGGCCGCCAGCGCGCCGCCGCTCCCTCTGGCGGCGGACGGATCGAGGGCGGGAGCGTCCGATGCCGGGCGGCTTATCCGTCCGAGCCGCCACGTCCGGGACATGGACTTCGACGTCGACGCCTGGCGCGAGGAACTCGACTCCTACCGCGACCAGAAGGACGAGCAGTTCGCGAACGCCCGCGCCTCGCCGCTGCCGCCCGAGGAGCGCGACGGCTTCGACGGCCTCGAGTACTTCGAGCCCGCCCCCGACTACCGGGTCGAAGCGACGGTCGAACTCGACGACAGCGACGAGACCGTCTCGATGGAGACGACCGCCGACGGCGAACAGCTGTACGAGCGCACCGCCCGCCTGCACTTCGAGGTCCCGAACGCCTCCGGAGAGACCACCGAACAGACGCTCGTCGCCTACCAGCGCGTCGACCACGACGGGGGGTCGCTGTTCGTCCCGTTCCGGGACAAGACGACGGGCCAGCAGACCTACCCCGGCGGACGGTACATGGAGCTCCATTACGAGGGCGCGTCGCGGAGCGACGCGAATTCGTCGAGCGGGGAGCGAAGCGACCCGCGAGACGGGGGACTCGAGGACGGCGCCACCATCCCGCTGGACTTCAACCTCGCGTACAGCCCCTTCTGCGCGTACAGCGACGCCTACGAGTGCCCGCTGCCGCCGCGGGAGAACTGGCTGGAGATAGCCATCCCGGCCGGCGAGCGCCACGAGGACTGACGGGGAGCGCCCGTCGCGTCGGCGCCGCGTTATTTCACCCGGGCGTCCCTACCCGGACCCATGGCCAGGCACGTACTCGTACCGATCGACGGGTCCGAACAGTCGTGGGCGGCGCTCGACCACGCTCTGGTGACCTTCGCAGGCGAGCGGATAACCGTCCTGAACGTGGTCGACCCGATGACGGGCATCTACGCCGGGGTCGACGGCGACTTCTACGACGCGGGCGCCCACGAGCGGGCCGTCGAGCGCGGCGACGAGCTCTGCCAGCGCGCGCTCGAGCGGGCCGAGGAGTCGGGCGACCTCTCGTCGACGGTCGTCGAGACCGCCGTGGAGTCCGGACGGCCGGCCCGCACCATCGTCGAATACGCCGAGGAGCACGACGTCGACCACGTCGTGATGGGGAGCCACGGTCGCTCGGGCGTCTCGCGGATCCTCGTGGGGAGCGTCGCCGAGACCGTGATGCGGCGGTCGCCGGTCCCCGTCACCGTCGTCCGGTGATCCCGTGCTCCCCGACGACGCCTGGGCGCGGCACTCGAACCCCTGGAGCGGGTGGACGCGCCTGCTCGCCTACCCCGTCCTGATACTCGCCGTCTACGCCCGCGACCGGCGGTTGCTCGCCGGGACTCTGGGGTTCCTCGCCGTCAATCCGGTGCTCTTCGCCGAGCCGGAGACCGAGTCCGACGCCTGGATGTCGCGGGTAGTCCGGGCCGAACAGCGCTGGACCGACGCGGGCGAGCCCCTCTTCGGCCTCGGGTTCCCGCAGGTGCTGAACCTCCTGCAGGTGCCGGTGTTCTGCTACAACGTCTACGCGGCGGTCAGGCGCCGCCCGGCCGCGACCGTCGCGGCGACGGCGGCGACGATGGCGCTGAAGCTGTGGTTCGTGAACGAACTGGTGAAGACGACGGAAGGCGCGGGCGAAGCGGCGGACTGACCCGTCAGGGGACCACCCCGACGGTGAGCAGCGTGCCGAACTCCCGGTAGCGCTCGACCATGTCCTCGCGGGTCTCCCAGTCCTCGGTGGGGAACTCGGACTCGGGGGGAATCTCGGTCTCGCGGTCGGGGATGGTGTCCTGCTCGGCGACGTGGAAGCCCGCCGCCCGGAAGGCCTCGCGGTACTCCTCGTAGCTCCACAGCGTCATGTCGATGGAGATCTTCTCCTGCCACTCGTGGCTGTGGACGTTCTCCTCGAAGAAGTTGACCGCGCAGTAGAAGGTGCCGCCGGGGCGGAGCACCCGCCGGAGCTCCTCGAGGGCGCCGACGGGGTCGGGCGCGTAGTAGAAGGCTTCCATCGAGAAGCAGTGGTCGACGCTGTCCGCCTCGAAGGGCAGCGACTGGAAGTCGCCGACGACGTAGCTCACCCGCGGGTCGTCGGTGTAGCTCCGGGCGTTCCGGACCATCTCGGGGGCGCCGTCGAGGCCGTAGGTCCGGCCGGCGTCCGTCGCGTCGCGGAGCGCCCGGAGCGCGTAGCCGCTGCCGCAGCCGAGGTCGAGGACGGCCTCGCCTGCCTCGACGGGCATCCGCGCGAGCGCGTGCTTGGCGGTGTGCCAGTGCCGTTCCTCCATGCCCCGGTCGCGGCCGTCGGCCGCCCACTCGTCGAACTCCGCGCGAACGCTCATGGCTGGCCCGTTCGACGCGGGCCGCCATAACCGCCACGGACGGCGCGGCCCCGCCGCCGCCCGAGAGGGCAGCCGTTATATCCGCCGCGGCGCTGGGGTGACGTGATGGTCAGGCTCCGACCGCGGCGGCACTTCCGGCTGGCCGACTCCGCACAGCAGGTCGTCGGCGGGTTCCTGCTGGCGGGTCCGTTCGTCGTCACCGAGGAGGTGTGGGTCCTCGCCGAGGGCATGAACGTCTACCAGTCGCTGCTCACCGTGGCCATCGTCTTCGGCATCGGCTACGCGGCGCTGTACAAGGCGGCCGACCGCGACCCCGAGGACGACTTCGACCTCGCCGGCGTCCCCGCGCGGTTCCTCTCGCTGATGCTCGTCGCCTACGGTGCGGTGCTGATCCTCGCGCTCGCCTTCGGCGCCCCGGGGACGTTCCTGGCGGACCTCCCGCCGATGGAGTCGGCGATCGTGACCGCGAAGGCCGTCGCCGTCGGCGCCGTCTTCAGCGTCGTCGGGGCCGCGACCGCCGACTCGGTCTTCTGAGGGGGACCTGACCACAATTTAAGACCTCGCCGCTCGCCACGTCACCCATGGACTACGAACTCGCCATCGAGAACGCGCCCGAATCGATACCGGGCGGCACCGGAATCCTCCTCATCCACCCCAGCACCGGCGAGACCGACCGCATCGACACCGACTTCCTGAAGACCGACACCGACCGCATCCTCGTCATCTCCACGCGGACGACGGCCCGCGAGGTCCAGCAGAAGCTGGAGTACTACGACGTCGACGAGACGAAGGCCGACATCCTCGACACACTCTCCGTGGAGCGCGGCTACTCGCGGCGCGGCTCCGACCACGTCCACTACGTCTCCTCGCCGGACGACCTCGACGGCATCGTCGATATCACCCGCGACTTCCTGGCGGACAACGACGGCAAGCGGCGCATCAGCCTCGACTCCGTGACCGAGATGGCCTACTACGCCGACGAGGAGCGCGCCCTCGGGGCCGTCCAGGACCTCCTCGACCTCCTCGAGGAGTACGACGCCGTCGGGTTGTTCCACCTCTCCGAGGAGGTCCACGACGACGCCGACGTCCAGGCCTACAAGGACCGCTTCGACTCCATCGTCTACCTCGACGAGGACGGCACCGTCGAGGCCGACTTCTGACTCCGGGGTGCTCCACGCTCCGTTCGTCCGCGGTCCCTGAGAGACTCCGCTACAGGACCTCGTCGGCCGCCTCGAGGGCGCGCCGCTGTCCCTCCACGAGGTGCGTGAAGTCCGCGCCGGCGATGAGGTAGTCGAACCCGAGCGACCCGAGCGCACGTATCTGCTCGGTCGTCGTCCCCAGCGTGCCCACGGGGACCCCCGCCTCCTCGCCGGCATCCAGGACTTCCTCGACGGCCTCCAGGAACGCCTCGTCGCTCCACTCGGCGAAGACGTCCAGCGACGCCGAGAGGTCGGCGGGCCCGACGAACAGCGCGTCGACGCCCTCTACGCCGGCGATCTCGGCGGCGTTCTCGACCGCTTCTGCGCTCTCGACCTGCAGGACGACGGAGAGGTCACGGTGGCCGGACTCGACGTAGGACTCGAAGTTCCGGCCGTAGTCGGCGGCGCGGGCCGCGGCGACGCCGCGCTCGCCCTCCGGCGGGTACCGCGTCGCGGCGACGGCCTCGCGGGCCTCCGCGGCCGTACCGACCATCGGGACGAGCAGCGCGTCGGGCCCGAGGTCGAGCAGGCGCTTGATGCGGACTGGGTCGTTCCAGGGCACGCGGACCATCGACGCTCCGCCCCCGGCCTCCACGGCCCGGAGGCAGTCGGCGACGGTCTCGAGGCCCAGCGGCGCGTGCTCGGTGTCGACGACGACGAAGTCGAAGCCGGCGCCGGCGGCCATCTCCGCGACGGCGGGGTCAGACAGCGAGGTCCAGGTGGCGACGGTGTCGTGCAGGTCGTCCATACCGGCAGGCCGTCGGCCAGCGACAAAACCCTCCCGGGGGCTTAAACGACCAGCGTGGCGAGGCGCTACGGTTACCCGTCCGTCGCGAGAGGAGAGACTGTCAATGTCTAGCGAACACGGCGTCATCGACCAGCGCGTGGGGCTGGTCGGCGCGACGGGGCTGGTCGTCGGCAACGTCGTCGGAATCGCCATCTTCGTGCTCGCGGCGCCGCTGACCGCCGACGCCGGGCCGAGCGTCGTCCTCGCGATGCTGCTGGCGGGCGTCCCGCTGATCTTCAGCCTCCTGACGATCCTCCAGTGACCGAACTGCCCTGGATCGGCGCCGTCGTCTTCGGCTGGCTCTGCGTCGGCTGGGCGGTCTTCCGGTGGCGCGTCCGGCGGTTCCGCCGGCAGGGCGTCGACCTCCCCGAGCGGATGCGCCGCCTCCACGACCACGAGTCCGCCTAGCGCAGTCCTTTTCCCGGGTAATCACGTGTACGTTGGATATGAGCGAGGACTTCGACCGCGAGGCCGAGCGCGAGAAGCTTCGAGAGAAGTACGAGCGCGACCAGGCGAAGCGGGAGGCCACCGAACAGATGAGCGAACTGCTGCTGCAGGGGGCGACGATGACCAACCAGCACTGCCCCGAGTGCCACTCGCCCGTGTTCCGCTACGAGGGGACGGAGTTCTGCCCGACCTGCCAGCGCGAGGTCACCGAGGAGGGCGAACTCGCCGGCGAGGAGGGAGCCGAAGCGCCGACCGGGGAGGGCACGCCCGCGGACGCCGCGACGAACGGCGAGGCCGCCGAGGCCGTCGAGCAGGACCAGGAGCCGGTCTCCGGGACGCCGGACCCGGCCGACCTCACGCCCGACGAGGAGGCGTCGGCGGACGGCTCCGACGCCGGTCCGACCGACGCCGAGCAGTCGTCGCCGTCCCGCGAGGACCGCCCCGCCGAGACGCGGCCGGCGACCACCGGCGAGCGACGACCGGCCCGCGTCGACCCGCCGGCCCGCCGCGAGGAGCCGCGCGGCGGCCGCGAGACGACCGCCGCGGAGGGCGGCGACCTCGGCGAGGCCGAGGCGGCGCTGGTCAGAGAGATCACGTCCCTGACGCGCCGCGCGGAGGACACCCGCGACGTCGGCCGTAAGCGCGACCTCTTCGCGGCCGCCCGCGAGGCCGCCGAGACGCTCCGCGAACTCCGCCGGCTCTGACGCCGGCGCTCAGCCGTTCTGGCCGCTGCAGATTTGGGTCCGAATCGGGTCGAAGTTCGGAAAACTGGCTATAGGCTCGGCTTCTGACGACCGGTATGAACTCCACCGACGCCGGCGACTTCGACCCGGGGGACCGAGCGGTCGACCACGTCGAACTCGAGGACGGGACGCTGCTGCTCTTCGACCCCGACGGCGACGAGGCCTGGATCCAGTGTCGGTCGCCAGTCTCCCTGCTCGAGGCTGACTGACCCGGCCGAATCGGTCGCGGTCCCGTGGATACCGACTCTCGCGGGACCCTACAGAAAACCGCCGAGATGCGTCAGTCGTCCCGCCGGTCGGTGCCGGCGTACTCGGTGCCGGTGACCTCGCGGATGCGGCCGGCGGTCACCTCGCCGACGCCGTCGACCTCGAGTAGGTCCTCCTCCTCCGCGGTCATCACGGCCTCGACGCTGCCGAAGTGCTCCAGCAGCCCCCGGGCGGTGACGGGACCGACCTCCGCGATGGCGCCGACGACGTACTCCTGCTGCTCGGTGAGGGTCTTGCCGCCCTTCTCGCCGTGGACGGAGACGTCGCGGCTGGCGGTCTCCTGCTCGCGGGTGGCGACGACCTCAAGCAGGTCGGCCGTCTCGTCGGCGTCGGCGGTCTGCATCACGCTCGCGCCGAAGTCGACCGCCAGCGACGCGAGCGCGCCGCGGATGGCGTTCGGGTGGACGTTCCGCTCGCCGTAGAGGTCCTCGCCCTCGATGATCACGACCGGCCGCGCGTAGTAGCGGGCGGCGGCGCCGACCTGCTCGAACATCGAGCGGTCGCCGCCGACGAGCGTGTCCACGAAGTCCGCGACGGACTTCCGCTCGACGACCACCCGGTCGGAGAGGACGTAGTCGCCGACCTCCAGGGTCTCCAGGCGGGTCTCGATCCCGTCGCGGGTCGAGAGGTCCCGCGCGATGTGGGAGTCCAGTTCCCGCTGGTCGACGACGACCTCGACGGTCTCGCCGTCGGGGGCGGCCGTCGCGACGGTGGCTTCGGGGTCGTCGCCCTCGTCCTCGTTCTCGTCACCGTCGCCGGTGTCGGCGTCGTCTTCTGTGCTCTCCCCTTCGTCGGCCACGTCGCCCGCGAAGTCGGCGAGGCCGGCCTGGCCGTCGGCATCGCTAGCGTCGGCGTCTTCGGTCGCCGTCGCCGCCTCCGCGGTGTCCCCGTCGGCCCCGCTGGACTCATCGTCCGGGCTCGCGGCTTCGCCGCTCGCCTGCTCCGAGGGCTCCCTTCGGTCGCCCTCGCTTTCGAACTCGTCGAGACCGCGCTGCTCGGCGATCTCGACCTCGATCTCGCCCTCCATGTTCTTCAGCTTCCGGAGCTCCTTCTCCATCTTCTTCTCCTCGTTGCGGGACATCCAGAAGAAGGCCTCGTCGCGGGTGTCCTCGGCCAGGAGGACGACGACGCGGCCCTCGCTGGCGCGGCCGGTCCGGCCCTTCCGCTGGATGGAGCGGATGCCCTTCGGGACCGGCTCGTAGAACAGCACCAGGTCGACGTCCGGGACGTCGAGGCCCTCCTCGGCGACGGACGTCGAGACGAGCACCTCGAACTCGCCGGCGCGGAACTCGTCGAGGGTCTCCTTCTGCTCCGTCTGGGTCATCCCGTCGGAGCCCTCCTTGTCGCCCTGGCCGACGAACCGCCGGGTCTCGAAGTGCTCGCCGAGGAACTCCGTGAGCGTCTCGGCGGTGTCTCTCGATTCGGTGAAGACGATGACGCGCTCGCCGTCCTCGATGCCGAGGGTCTGGGCCAGCAGGATGCGCGTCCGGCGGAACTTCGGGTGGAGGTCATCGAACTCCTCGGCGCGGCGCATCGCCTCCTTCACCCGGGGTTCGCTGACGAACCGCTGGCTGGCCTTCGAGGACCCCGAGGAGCGGGCGTCCTCGCGCTGGCGCTCGAAGTAGCGGCGTAGCGACTCGACGCTCTGGGTCTCGACGAGCTCGACGGCCCGCCGGAGCTTCATGATCTCCGCGTGGGCGGACATTCCCTTGTAGCCGTCCCCGTTGTCGTTGTTGATGAGCTCCTGCAGCTTCGCGCGGATGGCGTTCAGCTGCTTCTGGGACATGTTCGGGTCCGTCGAGTTGGTGACGCCGAGCTGCTTGAGCTTCTCGAGGCGCTCGGAGACCACCTCGTTGAGCGCGTCCCGGATCTCGATGACCGTCTCCGGGAGCTCGACGCGCTCCCACTCGACGTCGGTCTGGAAGGTGTGCTCGGCGACGTCGGCGTCGTCCTCGGTCATCACCGCGACCTCCCGGAGCCCGAGGTTGTCGCAGACGGTGAGTATCTCCTCCTTGTCGCCGCCCGGCGAGGCGCTCATCCCGGTGACCAGCGGCTCCTGGGCGTCCTCGTGGTAGCGCTCGGCGATGTAGTTGTAGGCGTAGTCGCCGGTCGCGCGGTGGCACTCGTCGAAGGTGACGTGCGTGACGTCGGCCAGCGAGACGCGGTTGCCGACGAGGTCGTTCTCGACGACCTGCGGCGTCGCGCAGACGACCGACGCGGAGTCCCACAGTTCCGCGCGGTCGTCGGGTCGGACGTCGCCGGTGAAGACCACCACCTCGTCGTCGTCGACCGTCAGCGCCTCCCGGTAGAACGTCGCGTGCTGCTGGACGAGCGGCTTCGTCGGCGCCAGCAGTAGCGACGTGCCGCCGTGCTCGGACAGCCGCTCGGCGGTCACGAGCAGACTCACCGCCGTCTTGCCCAGCCCCGTCGGCAGGCAGACGAGCGTGTGGTCGCGCTGGGCGGTCTCCGCCAGCCGGAGCTGGTAGCGGCGCTTCTCGAGCAGGCCGTCGACCAGCATCGGCCCCTCGATGTACTCCGGCTCGTCGGTGGCGGTCGCCATCTACCCCTCCGTTCGTCGCTTTGCAGGATAAGGGTTCGGCCAACGCGGCGGAAGTGAAGGACGGGGCCGCGCCGCCCGGGGGTTTATCAGTGGAGGCGCGGCCAGAACCCCCGTGCCCTGAAGCGAGCCGGCAGTCCGACGAGGCGGTAGCACGGCGCGAGGACTGCCGACCGGAGAGCGCCGTCTGTTCGCCCCGAGCACCCCCGAATCGCCCCGGCGTCGGCGACATTGGTGCGCCACTCCGTACCACGAAAAAACCGACCACTTAAACGTCTTCGCCGTCTCTTTATAGTGTGACGGAAGAGACACAGCGGAAGAACCTCCGGATGCCGGGGGACGACGAGATGTTCGCCATCGTGACCGAGATGCTGGGCGGCCGCCGCGTGCGGCTCCGGTGTAACGACGGGAAGGAGCGCATGGGTCGGATCCCCGGCCGCATGCGCTTCCGCACCTGGGTCAACAAGGACGACATCGTCCTCATCGAGCCGTGGTCCTGGCAGGACGAGAAGGCGGACATCGAGTGGCGGTACGACGAGCAGGACGCCGCGCAGCTTCGCCGCGAAGGCCACATCAACGCCTAGAGCGCTTTTCCTTTCGGACCTCCTCGCCCGCCAGCGCCGCGAGCGGTCAGTCCGCCGTCGGCTCGGAGGGTTCCCGGTCGACGACGAACCGCTCGAAGCTGCCGGCGTACTGCATGAGCACCGTCCCGAGGATGCTCATCACGAGGACGTAGCCGACGGCGACCGCGGGGATGGTCTCCGAGAGGACGACCGACCCCTCGGCCCCCGCGGCCAGCGACGAGATGATCAGCGAGAACTCCCCCCGCGTGACCATCCCGAGGCCGACGCGGAGGTTCCGGCGGTCGTCGAGCCCGTAGATGCGGCCGCCGAAGAAGCCGGAGACGACCTTCGTCGGCGTCGTGACGACGACCAGCGCGGCGAGGACGGCCACGACGGCGAGGTCGCCGAACACCGCGGGGTCGGTGTTCAGGCCGATCCAGAAGAAGAAGACGGCCGCGAAGACGTCCCGCAGCGGGATGAGCCGGCGCTCGAGGTCGTGCAGGTGGTCGGTGCTCGAGAAGCCCATGCCGATGAAGAAGGCGGCGACGGCCTCGCTGACGCCGATGGCCAGGGCCACCCCGGCGACGAGCACCGTCACCGCGACGGCTCGGATGACGAACAGCTCCTCGGTGTCGACGTCCAGGTAGGCCTCGAAGTACTCCGTCCCGAGGTAGACGGCGGCGACCAGGACCAGCAGGAAGCCCATCGCGACGGCGACGTCCAGCAGGATGTCCACGAAGTCCCCGCTGTCGATCAGTACCGCCGACAGCACGGCGAGATAGAAGGCGATGAAGAGGTCCTCGTAGACGAGCGTCCCGAGCATCGGCTGGGCCTCGTCGTTGGCGATCCACCCGAGGTCGATGAGCGACTTCGTGATCACCGCCGACGAGGAGATGTAGACGATGCCGGCGAGGACGAACGCCTCGAGGACGGACCAGCCGAGGGCGAGGCCGACGACGACGCCGACCGGGAAGTTGATCAGGAGGTCGAGCGTCCCGGCCTTCCCGATCTCGCCGCTGGACTCCAGCAGGCGGTCGAGGCTGAACTCCAGGCCGAGGAAGAAGAGCAGGAAGACGATGCCGAGTTCGGCCAGCAGTTCGATGAACTCCTGGTTCTGAAGGGCGGGGAGGTCGAACCGCCCCGCGACGGCGGGGCTGACCAGCATCCCGGCGACGACGTAGAAGGGGATGACCGACTGGCCGACGCGCTGGGCGACCGACGCGGCGAGGGCGATGACGGCGAACATCGCGCCCGCTTCGAGGAGCAGCGCCGCCATGCGTCAGGCGTCGTCTCTGGAATCGGGGTCCCGTTCCTCGAGCGTCTCCAGGTCGGCCTCGTCGGTGGCCGACACCATCGACTCGACCGTCTGGCAGGCGTCTCGCGCGCCGAGCACGATGAGCGTGTCGCCGGCGCGGATGCGGGTCTCGGGGCCGGGGTTGGACTCGGTCTCCTCGTCCTCCCGCTGGATGGCGACGACGGTGGCACCCGTCCGGTTCCGGAAGTCGACGTCCTCCAGCGTCCGTCCGGCGACGTCCGAGCCGTCGACGACCTTGACCCACTCCAGTAAGGTGTTCTCGTCGAGCATCGTCTCCGTCTCCTGGGTCGTCACCGGCTGGAAGTACGCCCCCTCGAGGATGGAGCCGACCTGCCGGGAGAGCTGGTCGGTGAGCTCGAACAGCTTCACCGAGTCCTCGTCGCCGGTCCGGCGGAACACCTCCCGCTTCCCGGTGTTGTGGATGACGACGACGAGGCGCTCGTCGTCGCCGAGTTCGATCTCGAACTTCTTGCCGACCCCCGGGAGGTCGGACTCGTAGACGGTCATGGGTGCCGGGTTCGGACGCTGGCGGGTAAAAACTACAGGTCGGCCAGCGTCTCGCCGCCGACGAGCCGGCGGAGCGCCTCGGGGAGGTCGTCGACCGCGACCCGCGCCTGGTCCGTGGAGTCGCGCTCCCGGACCGTCACGGTGTCCTCCTCGAGGGATTCGTAGTCGACGGTCACGCAGTAGGGCGTCCCGACCTCGTCCTGGCGGCGGTAGCGCCGACCGATGTTGCCCGAGTCGTCGTAGGCGACCTCGAAGCCGGCCTGCCGGAGCTCTCGGGCGATCTCCCCGGCGCGGTCGTCGAGGCCGTCCTTCGTCATCAGCGGGAAGACGGCGACCGTGGTCGGCGCGAGTTCGGCGGGCAGGTCGAGGAACGCGCGCTCCTCGCCGTCGACCTCGTCGGCGCCGTGGGAGTGGACGAGCACGCTGTAGACGAGGCGGCCGACGCCGAAGGACGGCTCGACGACGTGCGGCGTGATATGCTCGCCGGCCTCGGTCTGCTCCTCGACGGCGAAGCCGGTCTTCTCGACGGGGACGGTGTACTCCTCGCCGTCGATCTCGACGGTGACCTCGTCGCCGTCGAAGGCCGACCGGTCGCGGCCGGCCAGCGACTCGAGGGCGTCGGCGACGTCGCCCGCGTCGCCGCCGAACTCGGGGCCGAGGTAGCTCATGTCCGGGTCGACGGTCGCCCGCTCCACCGTCTTCGGCTCGTCGTACTGCCGGAACAGCGTGAAGTCGTCGCCGGAGTACTCGCCGTGCTTCGAGAGGTCGTAGTCCGAGCGGTACGCGAAGCCGGTCACCTCCACCCAGTTGCCGCCGAGTTCGGTCTCGGCGTCCCAGCAGTCCGCGGCGTAGTGGGCGCGCTCGCCGGAGAGGTGCTGGCGGTAGCGGAACCGGTCCATGTCGACGCCGACGCGCTCGTAGAACGCCATCGCGCGGCCGAGGTAGTAGGCGACCCACTCGCTGCCGATGACGCCCTCGTCGACGGCCTCGCGGACGGTGTAGGTCTCGAGGCCGCCGTCGTCTGCGTGCTGGGCCTCGGCGGAGTACAGCGGCACCTCGACGTCGGCGACGCGGTCCAGCGGCGGCTCGTCGTTCTCCGGGTCGATGAAGTGCTCGAGTTCGGCCTGCGTGAACTCCCGGACGCGGACGAGCGCCCGCCGCGGCGAGATCTCGTTGCGGTAGGCGGTGCCGACCTGGGCGACGCCGAACGGCAGCTGGTTGCGGGCGTACTCCTTCAGCCGCGGGAACTCCACGAAGATGCCCTGGGCGGTCTCCGGCCGGAGGTAGCCGGGCGAGGAGGAACCGGGCCCGATGTTCGTGCCGAACATGAGGTTGAACTCGTCGACCTCCTCGCCGGCCAGCGACGCGCCGCAGGAGGGACACTCGATGTGGTGGGTGGCGATGAGTTCGCCGACCTCCTCGGGGTCGTAGGCCTCCGCGTCCTCGACGTCCTCGACGGCGTCCTCGACGAGGTGGTCGGCGCGGTGGGTCGCCCCGCACTCCGCGCACTCGACGATCATGTCGTCGAAGCCGTCGAGGTGGCCCGAGGCCTCGAAGACGGCCTCCGGCATCACGGTCGGCGCCGACACCTCCATGTGGCCCTCCTCGCGGACGAAGATGTCGCGCCAGGCGTCCTCGAGGTTGCGCTTCAGCGCCGCGCCCTCCGGGCCGTAGGTGTAGAAGCCGGCGGTGCCGCCGTAGGCCTCGTTCGACGGGAAGAAGAAGCCGCGTCGCTTCGCAAGCTCGGCGAGGTCGGCCAGCTCGCTCATCGCAGCGCCTCCAGCAGGTCGACGTCCCGGACGATGCCGACGAGCTCGCCGCCGGCGACCAGCGGGATCTGCTCGACGTCGTTCGAGAGCATCAGCTGGGCCGCCTCGCGGGCGGTCTTCTGTCTCGTCACCGTGATCAGGTCCGCGGTCATGAACTCGGTGACCGGCTCCGCGGGGATCTCGACGTTCAGCGTCGGGATGGAGCGGCTCCCGACCGCCTTGATGCCCTCCCACATCCACTCGTCGTCCTCGTTGGCGAGCGCGTCGCCGGGGTCGTCCTCACCCTGCACGACGCGGGCGACCTCGATGACGTCGACCTCGGTGAGCATGCCCGCGAGGCCGCCGTCCTCGCCGAGCACGACCGCGTAGGGGACGTTCGAGTGGTACAGTTCGCGCTCGGCGACCGGCAGCGGCGTCCCCTGGTAGACCGTGTTGACCTCCAGCGTCGCGAGTTCGCCGACCTCCGTGTCGCCGTCCTCCTCGCCCTCGGCGATCGCGCGGACGACGTCCGTGACGGTGACGATACCGACCAGTTCGCCGTCGTCGACGACCGGGACCCGGCGCTCGTCGGTCTCGAAGACCAGGTCGGCCAGCTCCGTCAGCGAGGTCGCGGACTCGGTCGTCGGCACCTCCCGGACGAGCAGCGCCAGCTGGTCCTCGTCGGGCTGCTCGATGAGGGACTCGCGGGTGACCAGGCCGCGGAACTGTTCGCCGCCGGCGGTCTGCTTGACGACGGGGACCGACGAGAACCCCCGGTCCTGCAGGTACTCGAGGCACTCGTCCCTGGTGCCGGGGAGTTCCACGGTCACGACGTCCGACCGCGGCGTCATGGCGTCTGCGACGTTCATACCTGCTCGCTTCCGTCGCCTCCGTACTAAGGCCTTCGACCCACTTTTTGCACGGACGGCCTCCGGCCGTCCGGCAAAAACGTGGGGAAAATATGCGCGCCCTCCTCCTGTCGCAGGCCCTCACTTCGTTCGGGCCCGCGGTAGTCGTCGGGCGCTACGGCGACTCGCTCCCTGCGGTCGCTCGTCGCCGTGAACCGCGCTCCCTTCGGTCGCGCGGATGCTGGTATGTTGGCCCTGACCGGCCGGGCTGATTCCGGCAGCGAGTAACGAACCCGAAACCGAGGTAAATGTGGTCGAAACCAAGGGAAGGCGGACCGTTCCGCCGAGTCACTCATACGTCTGCAGCACCTACACTTCGACTGGAACATGACGCACCCGGAACACACATCCGCGTCATCGGACTCTCACCGGAGACGCCCGCTGGCGCCCGATACCCGACGGCTCGACGAACGCTCCGCGCGCGCCTGGACGGAGTCGATGGCCGTCCGGCCCGTCGGCGAGGGCCGCTACGTCGTCGAGAGCCAGTCCGGCGCGGAGTACCTGGTCGACCTGCCGAACAGCGACTGCTCCTGCCCGGACCACGAGATCCGCGGCGAGCACTGCAAGCACATCCGCCGGGTCGCCATCGAGGTGACCGAGCGCCGGGTCCCCGCGCCCGGCATGACGGCGGCCGACTGCGCCATCTGCGGCCACGAGTCGTTCGTCCCCGAGTCCGGGCCGGCGGTCTGTGCGGACTGCTGGCTCGAGCGCGGCGACCTCGCGACCGACCGCGAGACCGGCGACACCGTCGTCGTCTACCGCCTCACCGACGAGCGGGCCGACGAGCGATACATCGACGCCGCCGACACCACCGTCGCCGACTACCCGAAGAACGACGGCTATCCCCGCGCCGACCCCGTCGTCGAGGTCGTCTACCCGTTCTCGGGTGATGCGGAAGCCGACCTCGACGAGCGCCCCCGCTACGCCTTCCCGTACTCGCGGCTGGCGCCCCGCGACCAGATGATCGTGGAGTGAGGGCGACCTAACCGGCCGACGGCGCCGTCGGTGCGGCCGGACCGCGTTCTACCAGTTGTTTCGAGCCCCGAAGCGACGCCCGGGCTTATCGTCGCGCTCCCGCGTAGCCACGGATATGCTCACGGACGTGCAGATCAGCCTGGCGGCCGCCGCGGTGTACGCGCTTTCGACGGTCGTCTTCGTCGCGCTGTCGCGGTTCCAGCGGCCCGAACTGCGGAAGTACTGTCACCTCCTCGCGGGCGTCGTCGCCGTCTCGGCGATCGGTTCGGCGCTGTCGGGGCTGGGCGTCCTCCAGGTCCCCGTCGGCGACGTTCCCCTGGACGTGGCGTCGACGGTCGACGACCTGGTGGCGTACCCGGTCGTGTTCGGCCTGGCGGCCGTCGTCGCCGGCGCCTCGCGCCGCTCGGTTGGCCTGCTCGTCGGGCTGTCGGTGGCGTCGGTGGTCGCGAGCGTGGTCCTCGAACTCGTCGGCGCCGGGACGGCGCTGCTCGTGCTCGGTGCGATGGTCGCCTCGTACCTGGCCCGCGTCTACCTGCTGTTCGGCCCGGTCTGGCGAGCGGCGAAGCGGCAGTCCGACGACCGGCGGCTGCTCTACTGGAAGTTCCGGAACCTGCTGGTGTTCCTGATGGGGTTCGTCTTCGTCGCCATCGGCCTGTCGCTGGTCGGCTGGCTCGACACCTTCACGATGCTGCTGGTCATCGAGTACGTGAACATCCTGCTCCGCGTCGGCTTCGCCGGGTTCCTGATCGGCAACCTCTCGGCGCTCGCCGACCCGGACGCGCCCGCCGCCTGACCGCCTACAGCATCTCGACGGCGTCGTCGACCGAGAGGTCGCCGCGCTCGAGGGCGCCCAGGATGTCCCGGACCTGCTCGTCGTCGTCGCCCTCGTCGTCCTCCTGCTGTCCGTTCCCGACGACCACCTCCTCGAGGGTCACCTTCGTCGAGTCGCCGGTGAACTCAGCGAAGTCGGTGCCGCGTTCGAGGGCCGTCTCCTTCTTGACGCGGTAGTTGCCGCCGTCGGTCTCGTGGAGGTCGCCGGGGTGGAAGAAGTACCAGTCCTCGCGGTCGAACCGGACGCCGACGCGGGGCTTCGCGCCGAAGTTCCGGGAGAAGTACACCAGCGCCTCGATCTCCTCGCCGGTCAGGTAGATTGGGTCGCCGGCGGAGGACTTCGCCTCGATGGCGTAGAAGGTCTCGCCGTCGCCGGCCAGCACGTCCGGCAGTTCACGCTCGGTCGCGCTGCCGGAGGAGGGGGCCCGCATCACCGCGAAGCCCGCATCGTCGAGTGCGTTGACGAGTTCGCGCTCGCGGCGGTCCCCCTTCGCGTTCGAGTTCGGCATTGCCGGCACCTCGGGGACGGGCGGCCTTAAATCGGACGAGGGCGGGGCGAAAGTGAACGACTGGGGCGCCGCGGTCGGTCGCGGCTTCAGTCCGCCGTCGCGCCGGCTGCCTCCCGGGCGGCGGCGCTGAACATCCGGTCGCGCCGCCAGAGGTAGTAGGCGCCGACGCCGACGGCCGCGACGACGTTCGAGACCGTCACCGCCCAGAAGACGGCGTGGACGCCGAGGCCGACCCCGCCGAGTTCGACGCCGCGGACCACGACGACGGCGGCCGGCAGCGCGGCGACCGCGGCGGGGATGCGCAGCCCCCAGTACTTCAGCAGGTCGACGACGAAGCCGGTCCGGGTCCGCGAGGCGCCGTTGAAGCCGGCCAGCAGGACCGCGGAGGCGCCCATCGCCCAGTAGCTGTACGCGAGGATCTCGAGGTAGTCGACCGTCAGGGCGAACCCGGCGTCGGTGAGCGTCGGGACGAAGGTCTCGGCGAGGGCGCCCGGGAGGAACCACTGGAGAACGCCGACGAGGCCCAGGGCGCCGCCGGCGATGGCGACGCCGCTGCGGACAGTGTCGTGGGCGCGGTCCGGTCGGTCGGCCCCGAGATTCTGGCCGACCATGCTCTGGGCGGCGCTGCCGAACCCGGAGGCAGGGACGAAGGCGACGGTGGCGACGCGGGCGCCGACGGTGTAGGCCGCGAGGCCGGCCGCGCCGCCGACCGTCGCGACGACGCCGACGATGGCGACGCGGGCGCTCTGGCCGGCGAGTTGCTGGCCGGAGACCGGCGCGCCGACGTCCGCCAGTTCGCGGAGATCGTCGGTCGAGAGGCGGGCGTCGCTCCACGACAGCGACAGCGAGTCCCGGACTCGGGTCGCCAGGAGGAGGGCGAACCCGAACCCGAGGGCGTAGCCGACGCCGGTCGCGAGGGCGGCGCCGCGGACGCCGAGTGCGGGGACCGGGCCGACGCCGAGGATGAGGAACGGGTCGAGCAGGAGGTTCGTCCCGACCATCACGAGGTTGACGTACAGCGCCGCGCGGGTGTCGCCCCAGCCGACGAAGGCCCGCTCGACGGCGTCGCTGCTGGCCGCCAGCGGGAAGAACGCGGCGTAGACGAACAGGTACGATGCGGCCAGCGGCGCGATCTCCGGGCCGGCGCCGAGCAGCCTGACGACCCGCCCGCCGACGAGCGCGACGGCGCCGAACAGCGCGAGGCCGAGGCAGAAGGAGAGCGCGACGCCGTTGCACGCGAGCCGTCGGGCGGCGGCGGGGTCGTCGGCGCCGACGCGCTGGGCGACCAGGATCTGCGTGCCGACGGCGCCCGTGGCCACGACGCCGAACATGATCGCGAGGATCGGGAAGTCGAGGCCGACGGCGGCGACCTCCGCCTCGCCGACGCGGCCCAGCCAGAAGGTGTCGACGAGCTGGTTGACGACGTGGACGAGGTTCTGGACGAGCAGCGGCACCGCCAGCAGGACGAGCGTGCGGGCTATCGGCCCCGCGGTCACGTCGTCGGGCGAGACGTCGAGGGCGCCCATCGAAACGCAAATACGAAGAAGAATACAAAGTCCTTTTGGTGTGAAATTATCCCGTCCCGCACGTTTTAGTCCGCGGGGCCGAAGGGACGGACATGAGCAGCCGGCGCCGCAAGCCCGAGTGGCTGAAGACCCGCCCGCCGAGCGGCGAGCGGTTCGCCGAGATCAAGGCGACGCTCCGCGAGCGGGACCTCCACACGGTCTGCGAGGAGGCCAACTGCCCGAACCTCGGGGACTGCTGGAGCGGGCGGAACGGCCCGGGGACAGCCACGTTCATGCTGATGGGCGACCGCTGCTCCCGGGGCTGTAACTTCTGCGACGTCGAGACCGGCGGCATGGCGCCGCTGGACCCCGACGAGCCGGAGAACGTCGCCGAGGCGGTCGCCGAGATCGGCCTGGAGTACGTCGTCCTCACCTCCGTCGACCGCGACGACCTCGACGACGGCGGGGCGGGCCACTTCGCGGAGACCATCCGCGAGATCAAGCGCCGGGACCCCTCCATCCTCGTCGAGGCGCTCGTCCCGGACTTCCGGGGCGACCCCGACGACGTCCAGAAGATACTCGAGGCGGAACCGGACGTCGTCGCCCACAACGTCGAGACCGTCGAGCGGCTCCAGTGGCCCGTCAGGGACCGCCGCGCCGGCTACGAACAGTCGCTGTCGGTCCTCGAGCAGATCGCCGCCGACTCCGACGTCTACGCCAAGACGAGCCTGATGCTCGGCGTGGGCGAGTACGACCACGAGGTCTACCAGACGCTGTCGGACCTCCGCGAGGTCGGCGTCGACGTCGTCACCTTCGGGCAGTACCTCCAGCCCTCGCGGTCCCACCTCGAGGTCTTCGACTACGTCCACCCGGACAAGTTCGACGTCTGGAAGACGGTCGCCGAGGAGGAGTTCGGGTTCAGCTACTGCGCCTCGGGGCCGATGGTCCGGTCGTCGTTCCGCGCCGGCGAACTCTTCGTCGAGGCGATGTTGCGGGACGGCGAGAGCGTCGAGGACGCCCGTTCCAGGGCCGAGACCCGCGGACAGGCGGACTGAAACGTTCCTCGACTGGCGGTGGCGGACCGTCTGGGGCCGCCAGACGGAGGACGACGTCCACCGCTCTTCCGAGAGTTCTCACTCGTAAGATTCCGTCTCGGGTTCGTCGGCACTTCTGTACGTTCGTCGATAGCGACGCGAATCGAGGGTTCGAACGACCAGTATGTCTCGGAAATCGTGGATGTGGCAAAATTTACGTAAACACTATGCCGGCGGCCGCCGACTGTGCCGTCATGCGACGGAGGGAGCTATGAGTACGCTGCAACGTGACCCCCGCGACCGGGTGCAGGTACTCGACGAGGACGGGAACGTCGTCGACGGCGCCGACGTCCCCGACCTCGCTGACGAGGAACTCGTCGAGATGTATCGGCAGATGCGGCTCGCCCGGCACTTCGACCAGCGGGCCGTCAGCCTCCAGCGGCAGGGGCGGATGGGGACGTACCCGCCGCTGTCGGGCCAGGAGGCCGCCCAGATCGGCAGCGCGACCGCGCTGGCCGACGACGACTGGATGTTCCCCAGCTACCGCGAGCACGGCGCCGCCTACGCCCGCGGGCTGGACCTCCACCAGACGCTCCGGCTCTGGATGGGCGACGAGCGGGGCAACAGCCTCGAGGGGCTGAACATCTTCCCGGTGGCGGTGCCGATCGCCACCCAGATCCTGCACGCGACGGGGGCGGCGTGGGCCTCGGACCTGCAGGGTGAATCCGACGAGGCGTTCCTCTGTTACTTCGGCGACGGCGCGACCTCGGAGGGGGACTTCCACGAGGGGCTGAACTTCGCGGGCGTCTTCGACGTCCCCGCCGTCTTCTTCTGCAACAACAACCAGTGGGCGATCTCGGTGCCGCGGGAGCGGCAGTCGGCGTCGGCGACGCTGGCCCAGAAGGCCCACGCCTACGGCTTCGAGGGCGTCCTCGTCGACGGGATGGACCCCCTGGCGGTCTACCAGGTGACCCACGAGGCCCTCGAGAAGGCCAAGCACCCCGACCCCGCGTCGGACGACGCGCCCGGGCGGGCCACGCGGCCGACGCTCATCGAGGCCATCCAGTACCGCTTCGGCGCGCACACGACGGCCGACGACCCCTCGGTCTACCGCGACGACGACGAGGTCGAGCGCTGGAAGGCCAAGGATCCCATCCCGCGGCTGGAGTCGTACCTCCGCGACCGGGGGCTGCTCGACGACGAACGCGTCGACGCCGTCGGGCAGTCCGTCGAGGACGAGGTCGCCGAGGCCATCAGCGAGGCGGAGAGCATCGAGCGGCCGGACCCCTCGGACATGTTCGAACACGTCTACGAGGAGATGCCCCAGCGGCTCCGCGAACAGCGGGAGTACCTCGAACAGCTCCGCGAACGACACGGCGACGAGGAACTACTGGAATGAGCACCGAACAGCAGGGCGAGAGCCAGAACCTGACGCTCGTACAGGCCGTCCGCGACGGGATGCGCGGCGAGATGGACCGGGACGACGACGTCGTCGTCATGGGCGAGGACGTCGGCAAGAACGGCGGCGTCTTCCGCGCCACCGAGGGGCTCTACGAGGAGTTCGGCGAGGACCGCGTCATCGACACGCCGCTGGCGGAGGCCGGCATCGTCGGCACCGCCATCGGGATGGCCGCCTACGGCCTCCGGCCGGTCCCCGAGATCCAGTTCTCCGGGTTCATGTACCCGGCCTTCGACCAGATCGTCTCCCACGCGGCCCGGATGCGGACTCGCTCGCGCGGGCGGTTCACCTGCCCGATGGTCGTCCGAGCGCCCTACGGCGGCGGCATCCGCGCGCCCGAGCACCACTCGGAGTCCAAGGAGGCCTTCTACACCCACGAGGCGGGCCTGAAGGTCGTCATCCCCTCGACGCCGTACGACGCGAAGGGGCTGCTCGCCGCCTCCATCCGCGACCCCGACCCGGTCATCTTCATGGAACCGAAGCTCATCTACCGGGCGTTCCGCGAGGAGGTCCCGGACGAGCCCTACACGGTCGACCTCGGCGAGGCCGCGGTCCGGCGCGAGGGGTCGGACGTGTCGCTGTTCACCTGGGGTGCGATGACCCGGCCGAGCATCGAGGCCGCCGAGTCGGTCGCCGAGGACGGCATCGACGTCGAGGTCGTCGACCTCCGGACGATGAAGCCGATGGACACCGACGCCATCCTGGAGTCCTTCGAGAAGACGGGCCGGGCGGTCGTCGTCCACGAGGCGCCGAAGACGGGCGGGCTCGCCGGCGAGATCACCGCGACCATCCAGGAGGAGGCGCTGCTCTACCAGGAGGCGCCGGTGAAGCGCGTGACCGGCTTCGACGTCCCCTACCCACTTTACGCCCTGGAGGACTACTACATGCCTGAGGACACGCGGATCGAGGACGCGATCCGCGAGACCCACGAGTTCTGACATGGTACGCGAGTTCAAACTCCCCGACGTCGGCGAGGGACTGACCGAGGCCGAGATCGTCAGCTGGCTGGTCGAGCCGGGCGATACGGTCTCGGAGGACCAGCCCGTCGCCGAGGTCGAGACGGACAAGGCAGTCGTCGAGGTTCCCGCCCCGGTCAACGGGACGGTCCGAGAGATACTCGCCGAGGAAGGCGAGATGGTGCCGGTCGGCGAGGTGATCATCACGTTCGACGTGGAGGGCGAAGAGGCCGAACCGGTCGAGGACGAGGGCGCACAGCCGGACGAACCCCGCGACGAGACGGCCGGCACCGACGAGGCGCCGGCCGGTACGGGAGAGGCGGACGAGACGGGCGAGTCCGACCAGCCGTCGGGTCGCGTCTTCGCCTCGCCGTCGACGAAGCGGCTGGCCCGCGAACTGGACGTCGACATCCAGCGCGTCTCCGGGAGCGGTCCCGGCGGGCGCGTCACCGAGGCGGACGTCCAGGCCGCGGCCGAGGACGCAGACGGGACCGGGACGGCGGCCGACGCCGACGCTGGCGACGCCGGCGACTCCGGAGTGAAGTCCGCCACCCGGAAGATCACCGACGAGGACGCCGCCGCGGGTTCCGCGGACGACGGTGCCGCAGCGGGCGGCGCCGGGGCCGCCACGCCCTCGGAGTCGGCCGACCGCGACCGGACGCTGGCGGCGCCCGCCACCCGCAAGCTGGCCGAGGAGAAGGGCGTCGACCTCGACAGCGTCCCGACCGACGAGACGAAGGACGGCGAGGCGTTCGTCACGCCCGAGCAGGTCGAGCAGTACGCCGAGGCCCAGCAGCGCGCCCAGGAGGCCGACGCCGAGGCGGTCTCGGCCGGCGCCGGCCGGGCGCTCGAGGCGACCGGCGAGGACGAGCGCATCCCCTACCGCGGCGTCCGGCGCACCATCGGCAAGCAGATGGAGCGCTCGAAGTACACCGCGCCGCACGTCACCCACCACGACGACGTGGACGTGACCGAGCTGGTCGAGGCGCGTGGACGCCTCAAGGAGCGCGCCGAGGAGCGCGGGACGAAGCTCACCTACATGCCGTTCGTCATCAAGGCCGTCGTCGCGGGGTTGAAGGAACACCCCATCCTGAACGCCCAGCTCGACGAGGACGCCGAGGAGATCGTCGTTCGCGGCGACTACAACGTCGGCGTCGCGACGGCGACCGAGGCCGGTCTGATGGTCCCCGTCGTGAAGCACGCCGACCGCAAGGGGATGCTCGAGATCGCCGACGAGATGAACGAGCTGACCGGGAAGGCCCGCGAGCGCTCCATCGCCCGCGAGGACATGCAGGACGGGACGTTCACCATCACGAACTTCGGGGCCATCGGCGGCGAGTACGCGACGCCGATCATCAACTACCCCGAGGCGGCGATCCTGGGGCTCGGCGCCATCAAGGACAAGCCCAGAGTCGTGGACGGCGACGTGGTGCCGCGGAAGGTGATGACCCTCTCGCTGTCCATCGACCACCGGGTCGTCGACGGGGCCGACGCCGCCCGGTTCGTCAACACCCTCAAGGAGTACCTCGAGTCGCCCGAGTTGCTCCTGCTGGAGTAGCCGGCGGGGGGCGGCGGCATCTCACGCGCGGGACGCGCGCGTGATGAAAAGTATATTTTTAAGGAGGCGGGAAGTACGGTGTCCTATATGTTCAAGGCTATCGTGAGTGCGGACACGCTCGGGGCGGCGCTGGACTCCGTCAGCGTCCTGGTCGACGAGTGCAAGATCCGCCTCGAGGAGGAGGGCCTCACGATCCGGGCGGTGGACCCGGCGAACGTCGGCATGGTCGATCTCGAACTCTCGGCGTCCGCCTTCGAGTCCTACGAGACCGACGGGGGCATCATCGGCGTCAACCTCGACCGGCTGGAGGACATCGTGGGAATGGCCGACTCCGGCCAGCTCGTCAACCTCGAGCTGGACGAGGAGACCCGCAAGCTCCACATCTCGCTGGACGGTCTCGAGTACACCCTGGCGCTCATCGACCCCGACTCCATCCGCCAGGAGCCCGACCTGCCGGACCTGGACCTCTCCTCGGAGATCGTCATCGAGGGCAAGGACATCGCCCGCGCCGTCAAGGCCGCCGACATGGTCTCCGACCACATCGCCTTGGGCGTCGACCCCGACGCCGAGCAGTTCTACGTCGACGCGGAGGGCGACACCGACGACGTCCACCTCGAACTGGGCCGCGAGGACCTCATCGACCTCACCGCCGGCGAAGCCCGGTCGCTGTTCTCGCTGGACTACCTCAAGGACATGAACAAGGCCATCCCCTCCGACGCGGAGGTCACGATGGAGCTCGGCGAGGAGTTCCCCGTCAAGATGCACTTCGACTTCGCGGAGGGCGACGGCCACGTGACGTTCATGCTGGCGCCGCGCATCCAGAGCGACTGAGGTTCCGACTCACCCTTCTACCGCGTCCTCGACGAACGCCACCGCAGCCTCGGGCGTCTCGACCGCCTCGAACCCCTCGAGTTCGATGGGGTGGGTGTCGAGCCCGGCGACCGGCCGGTGGAAGTCAAGCGCGTGGCCGAGTTCCGAGAGCGTCCCCGCCGCGCCGTCGACGGCGATCACCGCGTCGCCGTTCATCGGCACCAGCACGTTCCGGGCGTTGCCCATCCCCGTCGCGACCGGCGTGGTGACGTACTCGTTGGCCTGCGTCCGTCGCTCCCCGGGGAGGATGCCGATGGTCTCGGCGTCGTGCTCGCGGGCGCCGCGGCAGACGGCTTCCATGGTTCCGCCGCGACCGCCGCAGACGACCGTGTGTCCGCGCTCGCCGAGCAGTCGCCCGACCTCGCGTGCAGTCTCGTAGGTCTCGTCGTCGATTCTGGAGCCGCCGATGACGGAGACGCGCATCTTGCTGTGTAATCCGGAGGTGACGTAGTAGGTTTTCCTGGTCGCATAGCTGACTGCAGTTTCAATTGTGAGTATCCGCCGAGTGGGCGACCTTTGGTCGCCCACGAGGCGGTTCTCCGTCGCCGACCGAAGGGAGGCGACGGTAGCGCCCGACGACTACCGCGGGCCCGAACGAAGTGAGGGCCCGCGACAGGAGGAGGGTGCGCATATTTTCCCCACGTTTTTGCCGCGAGGCGCGGTACCGCCGCGCCGAGCGTGCAAAAAGTGGGTGTCTACCACTCCATGCCGCCGTTGACGGCCAGGATCTGGCCGGTCATGTAACCGGCGTCCTCGCCGGCGACGAAGCGGACGATGCCGGCGACGTCCTCGGGGGTGGCGAAGCGATCGAGGGGGATGCGCTGGAGGATCTTCTCCTGGACGCGCTCGGGGACGGTCTCGAGCATGTCGGTCTTCACGAAACCGGGGGCGACGCAGTTGGCGGTCGAGCCGCTCGAGGCGAGTTCGAGGGCGAGCGTCCGGGTGAACCCGAAGAGCCCCGATTTGGTGGTCGCGTAGTTGGCCTGCCCGTAGTTGCCCTGCTGGCCGACGACCGAGGAGATGTTGACGAGCCGGCCGTCCTCGGCGGCCTTGATGTCGTCGAAGAGGCAGTGGGTGCAGTTGAAGACGCCGCCGAGGTTGACGTCCATCACGCGGTCCCAGTCCTCGCGGGTCATGTGCTCGAACTTCTTGTCGACGGTGATGCCGGCGTTGTTCACGAGGACGTCGACGCGGCCGAACTCGTCGTGGACGGTCTCGCACATCGCCTCGACGTCGTCGTACTCGGCGACGTTGCCCTGGACGGGGATGGCGCTGCCGCCCTCGGACTCGATGACGTCGACGACCTCGCGAGCCGCCTCGTCGGAGCTGCGGTAGTTGACCACCACCTCGGCGCCGTGGCGGCCGAGGTCCTCCGCGACAGCGCGACCGATACCTCTGGAGGCGCCGGTGACGAGACAGGTCTGGGAGTCGAGCATGCTCCCTAGACGGGCGGGTAGCTAAAAGGCCTGCCGCCGGGACGCGTCAGTTGTCGAGCGCTTCGTCCACCTGCGACCGGACGTCTTCGAGCCACTCCGAGTCGGAGAGTTCGTCCATCCGCTCCCGGAGGTGGCTCTCGCAGAGGCCGACCTTGACGTGGTCCTTCTCGACGGCCACTGCGGCGTCGTCCTCGCAGTAGTGACACTGCATGGCCGGGGCTACGGGGCCGAGCGGTTTGAACCCACCGTTAGCGGTCAGAGTGCGGCCCGAAACCGGCGATACGCGTCCCGGTCGAGCCCCGCCTTTCCGAGCGTCTCGTCGTGGGCGTCGCTCCCGCCGGTGACGAGCAGGTCGTGTCGCTCGACGGCCCGCTCCAGCGGTCGGGGGTCGACGTCCCGGTCGTAGGGGTAGAACCGTTCGACGGCGTCGAGGTCGGCGCACAGTTCCAGGGCCGCCTCCGGGTCATCGTACCGGTAGGGGTGGGCCAGCGAGACGACGCCGCAGGCCTCGTCGAGGACCTCGAGGCCGTCCTCGAAGGAGGGGACGTCGCGGGCGACGAAGCAGGGACCGTCGTTCCCGATGAGTTCGTCGAAGGCGTCGCCGTAGCTGTACTCGGTGGCCTCCTCGATGGCGCGGGCGATGTGGGGGCGGCCCAGCCCCTCGCGGGGTTCGACGGGGAGGTCGACGCCGAGGCGCTCCTCGACGCGCTCGATGATCTCGCGGCCGCGCTCGATCCGGTCGGTCTGGAGGTGCTCGACGAGCGCCTCGAGGGCGTCGGTCCGCCGGGCGCCGTAGCCCAGGAGGTCGACGCGCTCGTCGGGCGCTTCGACGCGCAGTTCGATGCCGTGGACGACGGTGACGCCGTCGAGGTGGGCGACCGGCGTCCGGAGGTCCGGGTGGAGGCGGTCGTGATCGGTGACGGCGACGGTCCCGACGTCGGCGGCCTCGGCCGCGTCGGGCAGCGTCTCGAGGGTCAGCGTCCCGTCGGAGTTCGTCGTGTGCACGTGGAGATCCGCGACGACCATACGCCACCCTCGCGCCCGCCCGCAAAAGCCCCCTCGCTTCGCGCGGAACTAATGCTCCTAGAGGTGGTTATATCGAGGGAAGGGGATTATAGCCAACGTTCATGAAGGATAGCGGGTTCGGTGTAGGTATGCGACTGCTCGCGAACGTCGACGACGAGATCGCTGCACACTCCTTCCCCGCGACCGCCGAGGAACTCGTCGCCGAGTACGGCGACCTGGAACTGGAACTCCCGAACGGCCGCGAGACCTTCGGCGAGGCGCTGGGTCGGCTCGGCGAGACAACCTTCGAGGACGCCGAGGACGCCCGCCTCGCCGCGTACTCGGCGGTCTCCCGCGAGGCCATCGGCCGGGCGAACTACTCCGACCGCGACGCGCCGTCGATCGGAGAGGACGGCCCCGAACAGCTCTCCTTCTAGCCGTCCCGCCGGAAGCGGGAGGCCGGCCGGTCGGCGACGACGTCGACCGGCAGGCAGGTCTCGCAGAACTCGGCGCCGAACTCCGTGAGGCGGACGCTGCCGTAGTCGCTCTTCGGCCGCTTGACCGACTCGCGAGCGGCCTCGACGTGCGGCTGGGCCTCCAGGACCTGGTAGCGCTTGAGGTTGGAGACCGGTTCGTCCGAGAACTTCACCAGCCCGAGCCGCGAGAGGTTCTCGAGGTACACCGGGCTGCGGTCGGGGTGGCGGCAGCCGGCGTCGCTGCCGACCATCGTCAGGTCCTCGGCGACGAGGCTCGACTGCAGCGGGACGTACTCGTTGTGCCGGACGTCGACGGTCGGCTGTTCGCCCTCGGTGGCCAGCAGCCGGAGGATCCGCGCCTCGTCGGGCGCGAGCTCGTCGAGGATGGACGGGAACGCGGGGTGGAACGACTCCTCGCGGCCCACCTCGGCGGACTTCGAGATGAGCCGCTCGCCGTGCTCCTGCAGGCGCTCGCGGGTCATCGGCCGCTCGCTGACGAGCTCCTCGTCGTGCTCCTCGAGCCACTCGGTCCGGCGGTCGCCGATGTCGACGCCGGCCCGCTGGAGCTCGTCCAGCGAGATGGCCCGCGTCTCGGTGAGCAGTTCGGCCGGCGACTCCGCGTTGGCGACGGCGTAGGCCATCCGGGTGCCCGTCCGGACGCCCGACTCCATCGAGTAGCCCGTCGCCCGCTGGGTCATCCCGGCGCCGATGCGGGCGATGCGGAACATGTCGAGGGCGTCCTCGTCGTCGACCTCCTCGACCTCCTCGGGGTCGATGCTGGCGCCGCCCCCGAACAGCGGGAACAGCGCGTCGATGCCGCCCCGCGAGGGGTCGGTGACGTCGAGGATGGCGCTCTCGAGGCCGGAGCGGAACCGCTCGACGTCCTCGGGGTCCAGGCCGGTCGGGTCGCGGATGGCCTCCTCGAGGACGTCGAAGGCCTCCTCGAGGTTCTCCTCCTTGGCGCCCGTCGTCCCGACGATGGCGTTCTCGACGACCGAGAGGATGCCGTCGACGTCGACGTTCTCGAGGTCCTCCGGCTCGATGATGGCGTCCTCGAGGACGGAGACGAGTTCGGCGACCGTCTCGGGGTTCGTACTCGAGGGGCCGACGATGGACTGCTCGAGGACGGTCAGCAGCCGCTCGAGCTGGGCGCCCTCCAGGGCGTCGTTGCCGATGGCCCGCTCCATCAGCGAGAAGACGCGGTCGACCTCCTCGGCCGACAGCTCCGAGCTGTTGTCCTCGACGTCGACCTCGATGACGTCGATGTCGTCGGCGCTGACGGTCGACTCCGCCTCGACGGCGTCGGCGTCTGCCGTCCGCCGCTGTTCCTCTTCGCTCATACGGCGCTCACCACCAGCAGCTGCAGCCAGCCGGCCACGAACCCGAGCAGCCCGCCGAGGACGACGAGCATCCACTCGTCCTCGACGAACGCCGGGCGAAGCAGGCCGACGAACTCCTCCGAGGAGAGCTCCCGGAGCCGTTCGGAGAGCAGTGCGCTGATCTCGCCGCTCCGCGCCTCGTTGAACTCGGGGTCGCGCAGCGGTGCCATCGTGCGTGACACGGTCTCGTTTGCGAGCGTGTCCCGCAGGGTCTCGTACTCTTCGGTTCCGGTCGCGAGACGGACCAGCGGTCCGGCCAGCCCCGCGGCTCTGTCCACCTCGGGGCGGATTGCGTTGCGTATCATCGTTCGGGTTCGGTCGGCTTGGGTTCCGTGCATGAGGTTGCCTGCCACGTTGCCGATCGTGACGATCTCATCGGAGACGATCTCGGCGTATTCCGCGGCGGCTTCCGGCTGCCGTTTGATGAACAGCCCCTGCAGCCGGAAGGGTCCGATGCGCCGTTCCTCGATCGGGAGGAAGATTATCTTGAGTGCGATCCAGTTGGTGAGGTAGCCGACCGCCACGCCGGCGACCGGCAGAACCCACCAGCTATCTATGTATACGTAGAGCGGGATTGTAAAAATACCGAGGAACCCCCCGAGCAGGAACCCGGAGTTGACGATGAACCGTAGCTCGCGGTGGCCGACCTCCAGGAACAGCTGGTTGAGCAGCTCCGGGTGCCCGCCGAGGTGCTCGGTGATCATCTCGTTGACGTCCAGGAACTGGTCGACGTTCTCGCCGATGCCCTCGGTTATCGCTGCCGCGACGTGGGGGAGCCGGGCGTCGATCCGCGCGTGGACGAGTTCGCGCAGCGGATCGGGAGCCTCGCCCCACAGCTCCGGGTACTCCGCCCGGAGCAGTTCGTCGACGAGGTCGTGGATCTCCGCCCGGGAGTTCTCGACGACGTGGGCCGCGATGGCGTCGGGGTCGAAGGCCTCGTAGAACTCGCGTTCGGTCGCCATCTTGCTGATCCCCTTCTCGGCAGCGATGGCCCCCATCCGGGTCGAACGCGAGGGGACGATGCCCTGCCAGCCGAGCTGTCCCTCGACGACGCCGGGGATCTGCCGGAGCTTCCGGGGCAGCGACGGCGCGAGGCTCGCCAGCCCCGGCACCTCGACGCCGACGAGGTCGATCGGCCGGAACAGCAGCCGGATGGCGACCCAGTTGGTGCCGTAGCCGATGACGCCGGTGATTAGCGGGATGAGGAGCAGCCGCCACTCGAACCAGCCGGGCAGCACCGACAGCACCTCGACGGGCGTCACGTCGCCGTCCGCCTCCCGCGGTCGCCGGTCGGGGCGGCCGGCTCCCGTCCACCGTCGGACCGCGGACTGCCCGCAACGCCGCTCCTGTCCGGCCGCCCGCCCCTATCCGTCACGTTTCGGTATCCGGATTGGGGGACTTAACCGTTCGCTCTCGTATGGGCGGTGGTCGATTGGCGATGGTCGGCTGTTGCCTGTCTCGACTCCGAGGACAATCCTGGCTCCGGTCAGCGGTACTCGATGGCATCGAATGGTAATTCGAGGTAAGGATTAAGTCGGTCGCGCACGAAACCGCCGAGCGGGTGGACGACGATGGCCGGCGACCCACCGGACGTTCGACACTGGTCCGCTCCGTGGCTCCCGCAGTGTCGAGGCGTCCCCGGCGCCCGGTCGCTCCCCCTCGGACCGGGCCGTCACGCCCCGGCCGACCCCACGGCCGGTCGCCGGCCGTCCATCCGGAACGGAGCTGATCTCGGATGAGCGACCAGAACAACCCGATAGAGACGCTCTTCCAGCTGCAGCGAGACACGATCAGGCAGTCTCAGGACCTCCTCGAGGAGGCCAGTCCCGGCGGCGAGTAGACCGCCGGCCCGCCTCGACTGTATCCGCGTCCCGACACGCGCTTCCTCACAGCACGCGTTCCGCTTCAGGGTCATCCGTTCTCGATTCCGGACGCGACCGCGACGGTCGGTCGTCCATCACCGAGTAGATCTTCCGGATCTCGATCGAGAGCCCCGGTACGAGGCCTCAGGCCCCGGGGACGCCAAAGGCGCCGATGCCGAGCCCGAGGATCGTGTTGAGGGCGAACAGGATGACGAGCGCCGACAGCCACGCGACCAGGCCGATGAGGGCAGCGGTCCCCCAGCCGCCGCGGTAGCGCCAGTTGATGACGCCGATCCAGGCCACGAGCGCGATGAGGGGCCCGATGAGGGGAATCCACGCCGTCAGCGCCCACGCGACCGCGCCGAGAAACGCCGTGACGACGGCGTGACCGTAGTCGTCGACGTCGGCGATGACCCTCGCGCTGACGTATATCGCCAGGCCGCCGATCAGTAGTGCGATGACGAACGCGACGAGCGAACCGACGATTGCAGCTACCATGTCCGGTCGATGCTACGCCGACCAGCGTTGTATAAGCCCCTGACCGGCCAGCGAGAACGGTCACGTTACGCCCGGACGGCGGTGGGCGCCCGTCGACGTTAGCCGAGGGATATTCGCAGTAGCGTCGGTCTCGGACGGGGCGGCCGCAATGGTGCCGGAGGCCGGTCTCCGCCCGGCCGGCGGGAAGCCACGGGCTAGGGCCGCAGCGCCGCTTACGCTTCGCGTAACTGCCGCAGCACGTCCGGGGCGGCCGCGAGGGCGTCGTCCAGCTTCTCGGCGTCGGGCCCGCCGCCCTGTGCGAAGTCCGGCGGGCCGCCGCCGCCGCCGCCGACCTTGCCGGCGAGTTCGCTGACCACCGCGCCCGCGTTGAGGTCGACGGCGTCCGGGACCGCGACGACGAACGTCGCGCCGTCGACGCCGCTGCCGAGGACCGCCACCTTCCCCTCCTCGACGAGGGCGTTGGCGGTCGCCCGCAGTTCGTCCATGTCGGCGTCGACGCGCTGGACCACGGCGGTCGCCTCGCCGAGGTCGACCTCCTCGCCGTCGTCGCCGCCGCCCTGGGCGCGGACCGCGGCGAGCTGTTCCTTGAGGTCCTCGATCTGCTTGCCCCGGTCCTTCCACTCCTCGAAGAACCGCTCGGCGGTCTCGGGGACCTCCTGCGGCGAGACGTCCAGCGTCTCGGCGGCGTCGTACAGCGCGTCCTCGGTGCGCTGGGTGGCCTCGATGGCCGCGTCGCCGGCGGCGAAGACCAGCCGTTCGACGCCGTCCTGGACCCGCTCCGTCGAGAGGATTTTGATCGTGCCGATGTCGCCCGTCCGGGTGACGTGGGTGCCGGCGCAGGCCTGGACGTCCTCGGCGACGTGGATGAGCCGGAGTTCCTCTCCCGGCGGGATACCGCCCTGGTAGAGGTCGAAGCCGTGCTCCTCCTCGGCGTCCTGGCGCTTCGGCCACTCCTGCTTGACGGGGACGTTGTCGGTGACGATGTCGTTGGCGACACGCTCGATGCGCCTGACCTCCTCCCGGGAGATGCGGTCGTAGTGGGTGACGTCGAACCGCGAGGAGTCGGTACCCTTCTGGGCACCGGCCTGCCGGACGTGCTCGCCAAGGACCTCCCGTGCCGCGTAGCCGACGACGTGGGTGGCGGTGTGGTGCTGCATCAGCCGCGTGCGCCGCGTGCCGTCGATCTGGCCGCGGACGAACTCGCCCTTGCCCGGGTCCTCGTCGGTCCGGTGGAGGACGACGCCGTCGACCTCCTGGACGTCGGTCACCTCGACGGTGACGTCGTCGGTAGACAGCGTCCCGACGTCGGCGGGCTGGCCGCCGCCCTCGGGGTAGAACATCGTCTGGTCGAGCGCGACGTCGTAGACCGTGTCGCCGTCCGCATCCGCGCCGGCGGGCTCGCGCTCGATGACGTCGAGGACGACCGCCTCGAACTCGGTGCGCTCGGGGTCCTCGTAGAACAGCTTCTCGGTGTCCGGGAGGTCGGCGATGCGGTCCGCGTCGGCTGCGTGGCCGCCGGGTTCGTCCTCGTCCTCGAAGGCGTCCTCGCTGCCGTGCCGCGCGGCGACCAGCGAGTAGAAGTCGTCGGGGATCTCGACGTCGGCGCCGTGCTCCTCGGCGATCTCCTCGACCATGTCGGGCTGGATGCCGCGGCTGTCGTACAGCTCGATGACCTCCTCCAGCGGGATGGGCTCGTTCTTCTCGGCGTACTCGCTGGCGAGGCGCTCGACCTGGCGGCCGCCGCGCTCCAGCGTCTCGCGGTACTTCTCGACCTCCGTTCGGACGACGTCGCGGACGGTGTCGCGGTTCTCGTAGCCGAGCCGCTCGGCCTGCATGTCGACGAGTTCGTCCAGCGGCGCGTCGACGCCGACGTTGTCGACGAGGCGCTTCGTCCGCCGGAGGACCATCCGCGCGAGGTAGCCCGTCCCGACGTTCGAGGGGACGATGCCGTCGCCGAACATGTAGGCCATCGTCCGGCAGTGGTCGGCGATGGCGTAGACGTCCTCCAGCGGCTCGACGAGGTCGCGGAGCTCCGTCGTCGAGACGTCGAGCTTGTCGGCGATGTTGTCGCGGGCGGCCTCCACGTCGTCGACGTCGTCGATGTCGAGCTGCCCCGACAGGCGCGCCGCCCGGTTGACGACCTCGGCCTCCTCGTCGGTGTACTCGAGGCCGGCGTTGTCCTTCAGGAAGTCGATCATGTCGGGGTAGATCGCCTCGTACACCGTCGCGGTGCCCTGGCTCATCCAGGTCCACCGCTCCAGCCCGTAGCCGGTGTCGACGATGTACGTGTCCATGTAGGAGTAGGTGTTCCCGTCCTTCAGCTCGTAGTCGCCCTCGGGGTCCTGCTCCATGCACATGAAGACGAGCGTCGCGAGTTCGAGGCCGCGGTAGATGACCTCGATGGCGGGGCCGGCGTTGCCGCCGCCGACCCACGGGTCCTCGATGTAGGTGACGTCCTCGATGTCGGCGCCCATCGAGTCGAGCAGTTCGTCGCAGTACCGCACGGTCTCGGACTTCCAGTAGACCTCGCCCTCGTAGGCGTACTGGCCGGGGTCATCGAGGTCCTCGCGGGCGTTGAACGCGTGGTGGGCCATCATCTCGAAGGCCATCGTGTGCCGGCCCGTCTTCCCGACGTTGTCGATGTCCTGCATCCGGATGCAGGGCTGGCTGATCGTCAGGGGGTTCGCCGGCGGCGGCGTCTTCCCCGACGTGACGAGCGGCTGGAAGTCGTAGATGGACGCCTGGGTCAGCAGCACGTCGTCCCGCCAGCGGTTCGCCGCCACGGGGTAGGGGTCGATGCGCTCGTGGTCGTGCTCCTCGAAAAAGGAGAGGAACGCCTCGCGCATCTCCTCGAGGCTGTACTCGTCGTCGAAACCGGGCTCGCCGATGAACTCGTAGTCGGCACACGGCGGCTCCCCGCAGAGGTCGCGGTCCTCGTCGCGGGTCCAGAAGTGGTCCCCGCAGGAGGGACACTCCCTCCGGACGAACCCCTCCTCGTGGAAGTACTCCAGTTGATATTCCTCTTCGAGGTCGCTCATTACGTCCCATTGGCCCGTGACCGGCTAAAGGGTTTTCGAGCCTGGGCCCCCGTGGAAACCGATGGATGGCGCTGTCGTGGTCGACCTGATCGGCGTCGCGTCGGCCGGTCCAGGTGAGCGCTTCTTCGGTGTCGGTCGTTTCGCAGGCGATGGCTCCCGTCGCTGGCCTCCAGTTACGCCCACTTGTGGGAAAGGTTAACACCCTACTCGCCCTATATGGGCGCGACCATGTCCGACCAGGGGTGGGAGGATTTCCTCATCCTCCGAGAGCTGGACGAACCGATAACCGAAGAAGAACTGGAGGCGGCCGGTGAACAGTCCGGACAGACGCTCGAGGAGCTCCGGGACGAGGGCGTCGACATCCGGTGGGTCGAATCCGAGGTGATGACGGACGAATCCGGCCGGATAACCGGGACGTTCTGCCACTACAAGGCCGAAACCGAAGACGCGGTCAGAGAACACGCCGAGCGGGCGGGCCTTCCGGCCACCCGCATCGACCGCCGCGGGGAACCGCTCGACGGCGAGTAGCTCGCGGTTGCGGATCGACCGCCTACTCCTCCAGGGCCAGCGACGCCAGCAGCGCCTCGAGTTGCACCTGCTCGTTGGCGCCGGCGGTGATGCGGTAGTCGGCCTCGCCGATGCGCTCCATCAGCTGGACAGCCTGCCGCTCCTCGAGGTCGAACTCCCAGACGGAGCGGTGCATCTGGTCGATGACGTCGCCGCCGGCGATGCCGACGTCCTTCAGGAGCGTGTCGAGTTGCGCGCGGGCGGCGGTGAAGTCGCCGTCCATCGACTTCATCACCATCTCGCGGATCTCCTCGGGGCGGGCCGTCGAGGTGATGGTGTAGACGGCCTCCTCGTCGACGGTCTCGCCCATGACCGCGGCGGCCTGCAGGCCGTTGATAGCCTTCCGCATGTCGCCGTCGGCGGCGTAGACGAGCGCGTCGACGCCGTCGTCGGTGATCTCGATGCCCTCCTCGTCGGCGATGATGCGGACCTGCTCCTCGACGGCGTCGTCGGACAGCGGCGAGAACCGGAAGAGGGCACAGCGCGACTGGATGGGGTCGATGATCTGGCTGGAGTAGTTACAGGAGAGGATGAACCGGGTGTTGTCGGAGAACTGCTCCATCGTCCGGCGGAGCGCCGACTGGGCGTCGGAGGTGAGCGCGTCGGCCTCGTCGAGGAAGATGATGCGGTGGTCGTAGCCCCCGAAGGAGGCGCGGGCGAAGTCCTTGATGCGGTCCCTGACGACGTCGATGCCGCGCTGGTCGGAGGCGTTCAGCTCGAGGAAGTTCTCCCGCCAGTCGTCGCCGTAGACCTGCTTGGCGATGGCGGTCGCGGCCGTCGTCTTGCCGACGCCGGCCGGCCCGGCGAACATGAGATGGGGCAGGTCGTCCTGCTCGATGTAGTGGTGGAGCCGTTCGGTGATGGCCTCGTGGCCGACGATGTCGTCGAGCGTCTGCGGGCGGTACTTCTCGATCCAGATCTCGCGCCCGCGCCCCTCGGCGGCTGCCTCGCTCATGCACGACGGGTGGCCCCGGGCGGTGATAAACCATGCGAGTGGGCGGGAACGAGCGAGCCGAGAATCCCGGGGCCCGAACGGCGAACGGCACGCTGAAACCGCTCCGTCCGCTACCCGGCGTATGCGCGTGACGTGTGAGGTCGTCGGCGAGGACACCCGCGACCTCGAACTGGACGCCGGCGCGACCTACGGCGACGTCCTCGAGGCCGTCGGGCTCTCCAGCCACGAGGCGTCGGTGCTCGTCGACGGCAGCCCGGTGCCGGAGGACGCGCCCGTCGAGGCCGACTCGGTCCGGGTCCTGCGGCTCATCAAGGGCGGATGAACGGGGTGGTGGTCCGCGAGGCGACGGCCGAGGCGGAACCGACCGCCCGGAGTATCCTCAACGCCGCGATGCTGGAGGTCGACGACGAGACCGTCGAGCGCTCCACGGTGCTGGTAGCAGTCGACGACGGTCGGGTCCTCGGCGCGCTCGTCCTCGACGACGAGAGGATAGACGCCGTCGCGGTGCGGCCGGGCCGCCGCGGGCAGGGGGTCGGCTCGGCGCTGGTCGAGGCGGCCGCGTCGCGGCGGGAGCAGGTGACCGCGAGCTTCGATCCCGGGGTGCGACCGTTCTACGAGTCCCTGGGGTTCGAGGTCGACTGCGGCGAGGACGGGAGCGACGAAGACGGCGGAGATGACGACGGCGGCGACGGCACCGAGCGCTGCCGCGGGACGCTCAGATGAGCGGCTCGACGATGTCCCGGCCGGCGGCCAGCAGTTCCTCGACCCGGTCGCGGTCGCCGGCCTCGGCGTAGACGCGGAGCTTCGGCTCGGTCCCGCTGGGTCGGACGAGGAGCCACGAGCCGTCGGCGAGCAGGAGCTTGAAGCCGTCGGCGGTGCCGACGCGGTCGACCTCGGTGCCGGCGACGCGGTCGGGGATCTCGTCTTCGAGGGTGTCGACGACGGCGGCCTTCCGGTCGTCGGGGCAGTCGACGCTGACGCGGTCCTGGACGATGTCGCCGTGCTCGTCGCGGATGCGGTCGAGGCGGTCGTCCAGCGGCTCCTCGGCGTGGGCGGCCGCCACCAGCAGCGCGACCATCACGCCGTCCTTGTTGCGGAGGTGACCGCGGACGCCGAAGCCGCCGGACTCCTCGCCGCCGACGAGGGCGTCGTGGTCGGCCATCGCCTTCCCGACCCACTTGAACCCGACCGGGGTCTCGTGGACAGCCTGGCCGTGGGCCTCGGCGACGTGGTCGATGAGGAACGTCGTCGAGACGGTCCTGATGGCGTCGCCCGCTCGCGGTTCGCTTCGCTCACCGCTCGCGGAGTCCGAGGCGCGTGGCGCCTCGCTCTCCAGCAAGTAGTCGTACAGCGCGGCGAACAGCCAGTTCGGCGAGACGTAGCCGCGGTCGGGCGTGACGACGCCGATGCGGTCGGAGTCGCCGTCGTTGGCCACGCCGAGGTCGGCGTCGCCGCCCTCGACCCGGTCCATCAGTTCGCCGAGGTGGTCGGCGCCCGGCTCCGGGGACTCGCCGCCGAACTCGGGGTCCCGCTCCCCGCGGAGCCGAACGACGTCGGCGCCGGCCCGCGAGAGCAGTTCGTCGGTGACGCCGCGGCCGCTGCCGTGCATCGCGTCGTGGGCGACCGTCACGCCCGAGAGGTCGACGCCCTCGCCGGGTGCGTCCCGTCCCGTCGCGTCGGCGGCGAACTCGAGGGCGTGCTCGAAGTACGGCTCCAGGAAGTCCGACTCCTCGACGCTGCCCCACTCCGCCTCGTCGAGCGGCTCCGGCTCCCGGAGGTTCTCGGCCAGCCGGTCGGTCACCTCGGGGAGGGCCGGCGCGCCGTCGCCGGGGACGAACTTGATGCCGTTGTACGCCGGCGGGTTGTGGCTCGCGGTCACCTGGAGGGCGCCGTCGAGGTTGCGGTCGGTGACCGTCCACGCGACCACCGGCGTCGGCGTGTCGCGCTCGGGGAGGTGGGCGTCGACGCCGTTGGCACAGAGCACCCGCGCGAGCTCCTCGGCGGCCTCCCGGGAGCCCTCCCGGGGGTCGTAGCCGACCGCGACGGCGAGATCCCCCTCCCCGAACTCCGGGCCCCCGCCGGTGGTCGTCTCCTGCAGATAGTCCGCGACGGCCTGGCCCACGGCGCGGATCCGCGGCGTCGTGAACTCGTCGACGGTCGTCCGCCAGCCGTCGGTGCCGAACTCGATGTCCATGCCGGAGGGTCGGCCGGCGCGGACTAAAAGGGCTGTGTCGGCCGGCTCCGGGGCGGGCGAGGGCGCGCCGAGAGAGGAGGGCTTTTGCCGACCGGCCCCCGAACCCAGTCCATGGACGCGCCGCTGTGGACGGAGGAGCACGCCCCGGACCTCTCCGAACTCCCCCAGGCCGAGGTCCGCGACCACCTGGAGCGGGCCGTCGAGGAGCCGATGAACCTCGTCGTCTTCGGCCCCCGCGGCGCCGGGAAGACGGCCGCGGTCCGCGCGCTCGCGGAGGCGACCCACGACGACCCCGACAACGACTTCGTCGTGATCAACGTCGCGGACTTCTTCGGCCGGACGAAGAAGGAGATCAAGAACGACCCGCGGTTCGCCCACTTCCTGCAGGGCCGCTCGCGGCTCTCGAAGCGGGACATGATCAGCCACGTCCTGAAGGAGCAGGCCGCCTACCAGCCGGTCTCGGGGGACTTCCGGACGATCCTGCTGGACAACGCCGAGGCCATCCGCGAGGACTTCCAGCAGGCGCTGCGCCGGGTGATGGAGCAGCACTACGAGGCGACGCAGTTCGTCATCGCGACGCGGCAGCCCTCCAAGCTCATCCCGCCGATCGAGTCGCGGTGCTTCCCCGTCCCGGTGCGGGCGCCGACCCACGAGGAGACCGTCGAGGTGCTGGAGCGCATCGTCGAGCGCGAGGGCGCGGAGTACGACGCCGACGGCATCGAGTACGTCGCGGGCTACGGCGACGGCGACCTCCGGAAGGCGATCATGGGCGCCCAGACGGCCTACGAGGACGAGGGCGAGGTGACGATGCAGGCCGCCTACGACGCGCTGGGCGACGTGGGGATGCGCGACCGGCTGGACGACGTCCTCGACGACGCCGAGGCCGGCGAGTTCGAGGACGCCCGCAAGGGCCTGGACGACCTGCTGTTCAGCGAGGGGTTCGAGGGCGACGAGGTCCTCCGGGAGCTGCTCGCCGCGGCCCGCGGCCGCTACGACGGCGACGAGCTCGCGCGGGTCCACGCCCTCGCCGGCGAGATCGACCTGGAGATGTCGGAGGGGAACTCCGACCGGGTCCACCTCGGCCGGCTGCTCGCGGAGCTCGGCCGGTGACCAACTTCGCGCCGGTGGCGCCCGGCGCGGACGTCTACGGCGTCTGCCGTCCCGGCCACCTCGGCGGCGGCGTCGACGAGTGGGCCGCGACGCTCCTGGACGCCGACGTCGAGCGGGTCGTCTGTCTGCTCTCGAACACCGAGGCCATCCGCTGGGGGCTGCCCGACGCCTACGCCGACCGATTCGAGACCGTCCACGCGCCGATACGGGACCGACACCTGCCGAGCGAGGCGGCGCTCTCGGCGGCGCTGGAGGCGGTCGGGTCGGCGACCGACGCCGGCCGCCGGGTCGCGCTGCACTGCAACGCCGGGCTGGGGCGAACCGGCGTCGTCGCCGCGGCGTGGCTCGTCCGGGAGGAGGGGTACGACCCCGAGACCGCTGTCACGACCGTCGAGGAGGCGGGCCGGGCGCCGCGGGAGGCCGTCCGGTGCGGCAACGCGACGGAGGCGGCGTTGCTGGAGTTGCTCGCCGATTAGGCAGGTATCTTCGGGGCCAATCAGAACGGGACACGCTTATTATCCGCCGATATCGACTCGAAAGAACACATGCCAGTCGCAAGTTCGGAGGATTCGTTCCAGCTCTTCGAGGAATCCCTCCCGGTCTTCGCCGTCGTCTTCCTCTGGACGCTCCTCGCGGTGTTCGCTCGGTACGACCTCGGGTCGGGACTCCGATACGCCGGCCTCGTGATGGCGCTGCTCTACGTCGTCGTCCGCGGCGCCGCGGTCGGCCGCAGCGTGGAGACGGTCCGGCACCCGACGTCGGTCGTCGACGGGCTCCGGGATAGCGTCCGGTCGCTGGCGCCGGCGTCGCCGTGGTTCCTGCTGGCGTTCGCGCTCCGGGTCGGGCGGGACTACACCGGCTTCGTCCTGCCGAGTGAACTCGTGTACGTCTCCTCGGCGACGGGCGTCCTGACGGTGGTCCTGTACGCGGCGGTCTTCGGAAGCGCGCGGCTCCGGGCGACGTGGCGGTGATCCGCCCGGTCTCGTCACTCCAGTACGTGGACGTACCGCGTCAGCGACCGGTGGACGCGGCGGTCGAACCGCGACTCGACGTCCCAGCCCGCGGCCGCGGCGGCGTCGTTCCAGGGGCGGTCGCCGACGAGGACGGCCCGGCCGGCGACCCGGCGGACCTCCGAGAGGGCGTCGCCGACGAGGTCCTCCAGGGAGACGCCCTCGATCTTCGACTGCCGGCCGTAGGGCGCGTCGAAGACGGCGGCATCGAAACTCCTGTCGGCGAAGGGCAGCCGGGTGGCGTCGCCGCGGGCGACGTCGAACCCGTCCTCGAGATAGTGGCCGAGGTTCTCCCGGGCGCCCTCGACCATCTTCCGCTGGGCGTCGACGCCGACGACCTCCGCGCCGGCCAGCCCGGCCTCGACGAGGATGCCGCCGGTCCCGCACATGGGGTCGAGCAGCCGGGCGTCGGGGCCGGCGCCGGCGACGTTGGCGAGGGCGCGGGCGTCCATCGGGTCCATGCTGCCGGGCTGGAAGAACGGCTTGTCGGTCGGCTGGCGGGTGCCGAAGTCCCGCCGGCTCTCGGCGGCGAGCCACCCGAGGGCGGCGGTCTCGGAGAACAGCGCGACGAGGGTGTGGTCGGGGTCCTCGAGGTCGACCGCCAGCCCGCGGTCGACCAGGACCGAGCCCAGCCGGCCCTCGGCGGCCTGGGTATCGACGCCCGTGCGCCCGCGCACGTCGCGAGCGCGGACGGCGACGGAGCCCCGGACCGCCTCGAAGTCGGCCGCTTTCAGCAGGGTCACGGCGTCCTCGACCGCGGGGTCGCAGGTGCCGACCAGCCGGCAGACCCGCCGGGTGTAGGCCAGCGTCTCGGGGCGACGCACCCCGCGGGCAGTCGCCAGCCCGGGGGCCAGCAACTCGACGTCGGAGCAGCGGCTGGCGGCCTCCCGGACCGCGAAGGCGTCGTCGTCGCCGGCGAGTTCCAGCAGGTACACGTCCGGCCGTGACTTCCGAGGGGGAATAAACGGCGCGGTCGCCGTATCGGCGGGACGAGGGCTGGAGAACGACCACGTACATTTATAAACCTTAAATACGTGCTTTAAGTCGAGTCATGCAGGACCCCAAGGAGACTATCAATATCGAGAACGTCGTCGCCTCGACGGGGATCGGGCAGGAACTCGACCTCCAGAGCGTCGCGATGGACCTCGAGGGCGCCGACTACGACCCCGAGCAGTTCCCGGGGCTCGTCTACCGGACGCAGGACCCGAAGTCTGCCGCGCTCATCTTCCGTTCCGGCAAGATCGTCTGCACCGGCGCGAAGTCCACCGACGACGTCCACGAGTCGCTGCGGATCGTCTTCGACAAGCTCCGCGACCTGGAGATCCAGGTCGACGAGGACCCCGAGATCGTCGTCCAGAACATCGTCACGAGCGCCGACCTCGGACGCAACCTCAATCTCAACGCGATCGCCATCGGCCTCGGGCTGGAGAACATCGAGTACGAGCCCGAGCAGTTCCCCGGGCTGGTCTACCGGCTGGACGACCCCGACGTCGTCGCGCTGCTGTTCGGCTCCGGGAAGCTCGTCATCACCGGCGGCAAGAAGCCCGAGGACGCCGAGGAGGCCGTCGACAAGATCGTCTCCCGCCTCGAGGAGCTCGGCCTGCTCGACGGGTAACCCCACTCGACGCACACCGGTACCCCGACACCCCGGCGCCCCGCTCCGGACGCGGCGGCGACCGCGAGATAACGATACCTACTCCCGTCGCCGACGACTACGAGAGCTATGTTCCCGCTGCAGGTGGACCTCGTGGGGGGTGGCCCCGTCGCGCTCGTCGTGGCGTTCCTCGTCTCCACGCTGTTCTCGGCGGTGACGATGCACCTCGCCGCGCTGTGGGTGCTCGGCGACGAACCCCACCAGAACGCGGTGAAGGTCGCGCCCGTCCCCGTCGTCGTCGCGATGCTGTTCAGCCAGTACAACGGTCTGCTGATGGCCGTGCTGGCCTTCGCCGCCGCCTTCGTCGCCATCCGCTACGTCTACGAGCTGACGCTCCAGGGCACCGCCCTCGTCTCGCTGTTCTACTTCGCCATCAGCGCCGTCTTCGCCTTCGCGTTCGGCAACATCTTCCTCTCGTAGGCGGGGCGGGCTGGCATCTGGTCAATAGGCACTATCCGTTCGCCGTGGTACGTGGTACCGCATCATGTCTTCCAGCGACAACCGGACCGTCAAGGTCATCGAAGTGATCGGCGAATCGGACGAATCATGGCAGGACGCGGCCGAGAACGCGGTCGCGGACGCCAGCGAGACGCTCGAAGGGGTCAGCGGCATCGAGGTCAAAGACCACACCGCCGAGGTCGAGGACGGCCAGATAACCCAGTACCGCACCGTGGTCCACGTGGCGTTCCCCATCCAGCGGTAGCGGGCCCGACTCGGCCCGGCGACGCCGACCGGATCAGGGGACCAGCCGCTCGATCTCGGTGACGAGGACGTCGCTGGCGCCGGCGGCCTTCAGTTCGGGGATGACCTCGAAGACCTTCCGCTCGTCGACGACGACGTGGACCGCGACGGCGTCCTGGCCGGCGACGTCCATCACCGTCGGCCCGCCCATCCCGGGGATGACCTCCTCGACGTCATCGAGGGCGTCCTCGGGGACGTTCATCATCAGGTAGCGCTTGCCCTCGGCGTCCAGCACCGACCGGAAGGCGGTCCTGACCTGCTGGACCTTCGGGTCGTCGGCGACCTCCGGGTGGGCGAACAGCCGCACGGACGACTCGAGGACCTCGTCGACGACCTCGAGGCGGTTCATCCGGAGGGTCGTCCCCGTCGAGGTGATGTCGACGATGGCGTCGGCGATGTCGACGTGCGGGGTCAGCTCCGTGGCGCCCGACACCTCGACGATATCCGGGTACACCCCGACGTCCTCGAAGTAGTTCTCGGTGATCTCGGGGAACTCGGTGGCGACGGTCCCGCCGCTGAGCTCCTCCGGCGAGGAGACGCCGCCGTCCTCCGGCGAGGCGAGGACGAGCCGGCAGCGGCCGAACTCCAGGTCGAGCAGGTCGACGAGGTCGACGTCGGACTCCTCGGCCTGGTCGAGGCCGGTGATGCCGAGGGCGGCGGCGCCGTCGGCGACGTACTCCGGGATGTCGGCCGCGCGGGCGAACAGCACGGAGACCTCGGGGTCGACGGTGTCGGCGTAGAGCTTCCGGTCGGCGCCGTCCTGTACGTGCAAGCCGGCCCGCTCCAGCAGCTCCAGCGCCGGGTCGTGCAGACGCCCCTTGTTGGGTACGGCGATGCGCATACCCCGCCTTGCGGGCGGCGGGCCTTCGTCCTGTCGGACGCCGCGGCGACCGGACCCGTTACCGGGCATCGCCTCGCCCGTGCCGGTCACCGGGCGTCGAAGCGCGCCCGGAGCGCGTCGGCGGCGTAGCCCGCGCCGGCGACGACGAACAGCGCCAGCGCCAGCAGGAACAGCCCCACGGCGACCGGCTCGAAGGGGAGGCCGACGAGGGGCCGTTCGGGGCCCGCGGCGTCGACGCTGCTCGCGAACAGCGAGAGGACGAACGTCAGGAGGAAGCCGCCGAAGGTGGCGAACCCGGCGGCGACGCCGTTTCGCAGCATCCAGACGCCGGTGGAGTCGTCGGGGAAGAACGACTCGGCGTGGAGCCGGGCGGCGTAGACGTACCAGAGGTACGCGCTCAGGAAGAACGCGCCGGCCAGCACCGACAGCAGGAGGGCGACGAGCAGCAGGAGGGCGTTCATCTCCGGGACCTTGGGGTCGCTACCCCTAAAGTCCATCCAGCGTTCTCACGTACTGAACATCGCGCCGGGCGCGGGCGGCCCGCTCCGCCGGCGTGTCGGCAGTTTCAACCGTCCGTCGCGTCAACCGGCGGCCATGAGCACGGTACAGATAACGGGCGGGCGGGTCCTCACGCCCGACCTGGCGGTCCGCGAGGCGGACGTGCTGGCCGACCGAGAGACGGGCCGAATCGTCGAGGTCGGCGAGACGGCCGCCGGCGACGAGACCCTCGACGCCGAGGGGTGTCTCGTGGTCCCCGGCCTCGTCAACGCCCACTGCCACGTCGCGATGACGCTCCTCCGGGGGTACGCCGACGACAAGCCGCTAGACGCGTGGCTCCAGGAGGACATCTGGCCCGTCGAGGGCGAACTCGACCCCGAGGACGTCCGGGCCGGCGCCCGGCTGGGCCTCGTCGAGATGCTGAAGAACGGCGTCACCGCCGTCGGCGACATGTACTTCCACGTCCCGGAGGTCGCCGCCGCCGTCGAGGAGGCCGGACTGCGCGCCCGCCTCGGCCACGGCGTCGTCACCGTCGGGAAGGACGACGCCGCGGCCCGCGCGGACTTCGAGGAGGGACTGGCGGTCGCCCGCGAACTCGACGGCGCGGCCGACGGCCGCGTCCGGACCGCGATGATGCCGCACTCCCTGACCACCGTCGACGCCGACCTCCTCGAGGAGTTCGTCACGCGCGCCCGCGACGCGGGCGTGCCCGTCCACTACCACGCCAACGAGACCACCGAGGAGGTCGACCCGATCGTCGAGGAGCGCGGCGTCCGGCCCCTGGAGTTCGCCGACGACCTCGGGTTGCTCGAGTCCGGCGACTTCATCGCCCACGGCGTCCACGTCGACGAGACGGAGATCGAACTGCTCGCCGACCGCGACGTCGCCGTCGCACACTGCCCGGCCTCGAACATGAAGCTCGCCAGCGGCATCGCGCCGGTCCAGGCGATGCTCGACGCCGGCGCCACGGTCGCGGTCGGCACCGACGGCGCCGCCTCGAACAACGACCTCGACGTCTTCGACGAGCTCCGGGACGCCGCCATGGTCGGGAAGCTCGCCGCGGAGGACGCCAGCGCCGTCGCCGCGGAGGACGCCGTCCGGGCCGCGACGCGAGGCGGCGCCGAGGCGCTGGGCTTCGACGCCGGCCGCATCGAGGCGGGCGCGCTCGCGGATCTCGCGGTCGTCGACCTCGAGGCCCCGCACCTCACGCCCCAGACGGACCTCGTCAGCCACCTCGCCTACGCCGTCCGGGGGTCCGACGTCCGCCACACCGTCGTCGGCGGGGAGGTCCTCGTCCGCGATCGCGAGGTGCTCGCGATGGACGAGGGGGCCGTCCGCCGGGAGGCCCAGCGCCACGCCGAGGCCGCGATTAACCGGGCTATTAAGTGAGATGGCCGGTTTCACCGACCGAAACGAGTGCCGAAACCGACGGTCGTTGAACGACGAGCGCGCTCGATAAACCGTGTAACTGTCTCTAACTGATTGGTTCGTAACTCACAACCATCCCTGAACGAACTGAACAGGAGTCCCCCTTTATGCAGTTCTTCGGTGTGGGTCCGTGTGTAGATGAGCTCCAAGACACGAACCCTGGTAATCGCGCTGTCGGCTGCACTGGTGCTGTCGGTACTGGCGCCCGGCCTCGCGATGGCACAGGACACCACTGAGAACGAGACCGTCGACGATAACGTAACGTACGACGAGACGCCCGAACCGACCGAGAACGAGTCGGACGACGCGGACGAAAACGAGACGGACGACGAAACGGAGGACAGCCTGAACGAGACCGACGACGAGAACTCGACCGACGACGAGGCCGAGTCCGGTGGTCAGACGTTCGGCCAGATCGTCTCCGCGTTCGTCCACAGCGTGATGAACGGGTCGGACGACGAGTCGATGAACACGACGAACGACACGAACGCGACGAGCGACGCCGAGATGAGTATCGGCCAGAAGATCGCGACGTTCGTCACGTCGAACAACCCCGGCAACGCGCCCGAGCACGCGGGTCCGAAGAACGACACCGAGAAGTCGGCGGACGCCGGCAAGCCGGCCCACGCGGGTCCCGGTAACGAGACCGGCCAGCCGGACAACGTGACCAAGGACAAGCCCGAGCACGCCGGCCCCGACGGCGACAAGGGTCCCTCGACCGACCGCGGTAACGGCGGCGACAAGGGCCCGTCGAAGGCCCGCGGCGGCAACGGCGGCGGCCCGCCGAAGTGAGCGGCGCCGATTGATCGACGACCCGACGACTCCTTCTGCCGCGGTCGTTCGGTAGCGTTTTCCGCCCGACTCCCGTCGAGGCGGGTATGAGCTACCCCACCATCACCGAGCAGCTCGACGATCCGTCGAGCGCTCGCGAGTCGGGCCGCAAGAAGATCGAGTGGGCCCGACAGCACATGCCCATCATGACGTCCGTCGCCGAGGAGTTCGCCGACGAGCGCCCCCTCGAGGGCGAGGTCGTCGCGATGGCGATGCACGTCGAGGCGAAGACCGCGGTGCTGACCGAGGTGCTGGCGGAGGCCGGCGCCGAGGTCGCCATCACGGGCTGCAACCCGCTGTCGACCCACGACGACGTGAGCGCGGCGCTGGACGACGTCGACAACATCACCTCCTACGCCAAGCGCGAGGTCGACGACGAGGAGTACTACGCCGCCATCGAGTCGACCCTGGAGCACGACCCCAGCGTGACGGTCGACGACGGCGGCGACCTCGTGATGGCGATCCACGAGGACTACCCGGAGCTGCTGGAGACCGTCATCGGCGGCTGCGAGGAGACCACGACGGGCGTCCACCGCCTGCGCGCGATGGACGAGGACGGCGAGCTGAAGTACCCGATGTTCGCCGTCAACGACACGCCGATGAAGCGGCTGTTCGACAACGTCCACGGGACGGGCGAGGCGTCGCTGTCCAGCATCGCGATGACGACGAACCTCTCGTGGGCCGGCAAGACGGTCGTCGTCGCCGGCTACGGCTACTGCGGGAAGGGCGTCGCCTCGAAGGCCGCCGGCCAGAACGCCCACGTCGTCGTCACCGAGGTCGAGCCCCGGCGGGCCCTGGAAGCCCACATGGAGGGCTACGAGGTGATGTCGATGGCGGAGGCCGCCGAGGTCGGCGACGTTTTCCTGACGACGACGGGCAACCGCGACGTCATCGTCGGCGAGCACTTCGAGAAGATGGGCGACGGCGCGGTCCTGGCCAACGCCGGTCACTTCAACGTCGAGATCGACCTCGACGAACTCGACGACATGGCGGTCTCCCGGCGGGAGGTCCGCGACGGCGTCGAGGAGTTCGAGATGGCGGACGGCCGTCGGCTGAACGTTCTGGCGGACGGCCGGCTGGTCAACCTCGCGGCGCCGGTCGCGCTCGGCCACCCCGTCGAGGTGATGGACCAGAGCTTCGGCGTCCAGGCCGTCTGCGTCCGCGAGATGGTCGAGAACAGCGACACCTACGGCCCCGGCGTCCACGAGGTGCCGGACGAACTCGACCGGGAGGTCGCCGAGGTGAAGCTCGCCGCGGAGGGCATCGAGATCGACGAGCTGTCCGACGAGCAGCGCGAGTACATGGACAGCTGGCAGCACGGGACCTGAACGAACCGGGACGAGCGGCGCAGCGACCGGCGGCCCGCCCCGAGAGGGCTTTTGTATCTCCGAGCTTTTCCCGCGGGTAACTCCGTTCAAACCGTTCAACGCACTGTTCCAGTCCATTTCTCCCGGGACACCGACGTCCCGAGATTCGGGGGACGCCACGGCTATACCGGCGTAATCGAACTGTTAATCGGGTGAACGAGTACCAACAGTCGACCCGGTTGAAGTCTGGAGTGGCCGTAGCCGTACCCGGGTGACAGCAAGATGACGCCGACAGAGTTCGACGGCGACGACCTGGAGGAGCGACGCGGTACCGGGCCGGAGCTCCGCGCGCGAACGACCACCGACGACGACGGGACGACCGAGTGTACCATCTACCCGGCCGACGTCTGCGACGACCAGCGGACCACCCGCTGGATCACCGCCGAGGAGGACTCGTACGTCGAACTCTGTCGGATGCGGTGACCGGCGACGGCGCCGACGGGGCGTCCGGCCGCGACCCGGTGACGAACGTTCTTCCCCTCCCCACCGGCCGAGGCGTGCAGTATTCCACGCCCACGCGACGCGGGAGTAACGCTTTTGCCGGCGGCTGACCACCGCTCGCACATGGCATCCGGACCCGAAGCCGTCGGCGTCGCCTCCGACCGCCCCGCGACCCCCGGGTTCGGCTTCTTCTTCGCGGCGTAGACGGCGCGGAACCGGGCGGCCGCCCGCCGGCGGCCGGCCGGGGAAACCCGTCGCCGAGTCGGAACCGCTAACAGAGAGCCACGCACACACCGCACCAATGAGACTACCCGAGACGCAGGTCGCGCTGCTGGAGGCAGCCAGCGCGACCGAGACGAGAACGGTCGCACAGCTCGCCGAGGAGCTCGGCGAGGACAGCGCGGCCGTCACGCGGGCCGCCTTCGAACTCGAGGAGGCGGGCCTGCTGACGGTCGACGAGCACGTCGCCGAGGAGGTCGCCGTCACCGACGAGGGTGAGACCTACCGGGAGGCGGGGCTCCCCGAGATCCGCCTCTACGAGGCTGCCGTCGAGGCCGGCGCCGAGGACGAGTCCGTCGAGATGGGCCGGCTCATCGGCGCCTCGGGCCTCGAGGGCCAGGAAGTCGACGTCGCCCTGTCGAACTTCGCCCGGAAGGGGTTCGGCGAGATCGACGGCGGCGAGGTGTCGGTCGACCTCGAGGGCGGGCCGGACTACGACCCCGACGAGGACCCCGAGGCGGAGGCCCTCGACGCCATCGCCGACGGGAACGCCGGCTACATCGACGGCGGCATCCTCGACCGCCTCGAGTCCCGCGGCCTCGTCGAGCGCACCGAGACGACCGTCCGGTCGGTGACGCTCACCGACGACGGCGTCACGGCGCTGATGGAGGGCGTCGAGGCCGCCGAGACCGTCGGCGAGGTCACGCCCGAACTGCTCACCTCCGGGGAGTGGGAGGACGTCGAGTTCACCGAGTACAACGTCGAGGCCGACGCCGAGACCGTCGACGGCGGCAAGGAGCACATCCTCAGACAGACCGCCAACCGCGTGAAGGACGTCCTCGTCGGCATGGGCTTCCAGGAGATGGAGGGCCCCCACGCCGACGCCGACTTCTGGATCAACGACTGCCTGTTCATGCCGCAGGACCACCCGGCGCGGACCCACTGGGACCGCTTCGCGCTGGACGTCCCGCCGATGGACGACCTCCCGGCGGACCTCGTCGACCGCGTCGAGGACGCCCACCGCAACGGCGTCGGCGAGGACGGCGACGGCTACCACTCGCCGTGGAGTGAGGACTTCGCCCGCGCGGTCGCGCTCCGCGGGCACACGACGTCGCTGTCGATGCGCTACCTCTCCGGCCACGAGGTCGGGGAGCTGGAGCCGCCCCAGCGGTACTTCTCCGTCGAGAAGGTCTACCGCAACGACACCCTCGACCCGACGCACCTCCTGGAGTTCTTCCAGATCGAGGGGTGGGTGATGGCCGAGGACCTCTCGGTGCGGGACCTCATGGGCACGTTCACGGAGTTCTACGAGCAGTTCGGCATCACCGACATCGAGTTCAAGCCCCACTACAACCCCTACACCGAGCCGAGCTTCGAGCTGTTCGGCAAGCACCCCGAGACCGGCGAGCTCATCGAGATCGGCAACTCCGGCATCTTCCGCGAGGAGGTCCTGACCCCCCTCGGCGTCGACTGCGACGTCATGGCCTGGGGGCTGGCCCTCGAGCGCCTGCTCATGCTGATGTACGGCTTCGAGGACATCCGCGACGTCCACGGGACGCTGGCCGACCTCGACCTCCTGCGGAACGTGGAGGTGGTGTACTGATGCCCGTCGTCGACGTCGACCCCGACGAGCTGCGGCGGCTCACAGGCAAGGAGGAGAAGGACGATGAGGAACTGAAGGACGACCTGTTCAGCCTCGGCCTGGAGTTCGAGGGCGAGACCGACGAGGGCGACTTCGAACTGGAGTTCGCCCCCGACCGGCTGGACCGCCTCTCCGTGGAGGGCATCGCCCGCTCGCTGCGCTACCAGTACGGCGAGGACCGCGGCGTCTACCTCCCGAAGACCAACGACGCCGAGTGGGTCGTCGAGGTCGACGAGTCCGTCCCCGAGGAACGGCCCTACGTCACCGCCGCGGTCGTCCGCGGACTGGACCTCGACGAGACCGAACTCGACTCGCTCATCCAGCTGCAGGAGAAGCTCCACGCGACGATGGGCCGGAACCGCGCGAAGGGCGCCATCGGCGTCCACGACCTGACGATGCTGAAGGGTCGGGCCGCCGGCGACGACAAGCCGAAGACCATCCAGTACCGCGGCGTCGAACCCGACGACGACCGGTTCGTCCCGCTGGACGACGACGCCGAGCGGACGCCCGCCGAGGTCCTCGAGACCCACCCGACCGGCGACACCTACGGCCACCTCGTCGAGGGCCTCGACCGCTACCCGGCCATCTACGACGACGTCGGGCTGTTCTCCTTCCCGCCGGTCATCAACGGCAAGCGAACCGAGGTCGAGGAGGGCTCCCGCGACCTCCTCATCGAGATGACGGGGACCGACCAGTGGACCATCGACAAGATGCTGACCATCGTCTGCTACGCCCTCGACGCCCGCGGCGGCCGCGTTGAGGAGGTCCGCGTTGAGTACCCCGAAGAGGAGCTCGTCCGGCCGGACCTCGCCGTCGACACCAAGACGGTCTCCCACGACCGGATCGAGACGACGCTGGGTATCGACATCGCCGGCGAGGACGTCGTCGACCTGCTGGAGCGGGCCGGGCTGGACGCCGAGGTCTCCGAGGAGGGTGCCGGCGACGGCTCGGACGACCAGCAGCCCGCCGAGGACGACGTGGAACTGGAGGACGTCCCCTCGCGGGCGACCCGGACGGCCGGGCCGGCCGAGGAGGCGGTGCGAGCGGCGGACACCGAGACCGACACCGGGGCCGCCGACGGGCCCCTCGTCTACGAGGTCGAGATCCCGCCGTACCGGGTCGACGTCCTCCACCCGATGGACGTCGTCGACGACGTGGGCCGGGCCTACGGCTTCAACGACCTCGAGCCGCGGTACCCCGACGTCTCCACGGTCGGCGGCCGCCACGAGACCTCCCGGCTGGAGGACGCCGCCCGCGACGCGCTCGTCGGGCTGGGCTTCGAGGACCTGCTGAACTTCCACATGACCAGCGAGCGCGAACTGTTCGACCGGATGGGCCTCGACCCGGACGACGACGCTCTCGGTGCCCGCGAACCGCCGACCATCACCGAGCCCTACAGCGAGGACTACACCGTCGTCCGGACGTGGGCACTCCCGTCGCTCATGATGGTTCTGGAGAACAACACTCACCGCGCGTACCCGCAGAACCTCGCGGAGATCGGCCACGTCGCCGGCGTCGACGCGTCCGAACCGACGAACGTCGCCGAGCACCGCTCCGTCGCCGGCGTCGTCGCGCGGACCGACGCCTCCTACGAGGACGCCAAGGCGCGGCTCCAGGCGCTGGCGAACGCCTTCGGGGTGGACCTCGAGACGCCGCCCACCGAGCACCCCTCGTTCATCGACGGCCGGACCGCAGAGGTCGTCCTGGACGGGGAGTCGGTCGGCGTCGTCGGCGAGGTCCACCCGCGGGTGCTCGTCGAGCACGACCTGGAGGTCCCGGTCGCCGGCTTCGAGTTCCGGCTGGACGGCCTGCGGTAGAAGGAGGCAGCCGCGTCCGGCTCAGGGCCGGGACTCTATGGAGTCGGCGTCGGCGACTTCGTCGTCTACTCGCCCTCGGTTTTCTTCGCTCGCCTGCCGTTCGCGGTAGTAGTACGCGAGCCCGCCCAGCGCGCCCACGACGGTCGGGAAGACCAGTCCGGTCACGAGGACGCCCCAGAGGGGGTTCGGGCCGACGTGGACGCCGTTCGGGAGCGTCCCCCGGAAGACCGCGAGTCCCAGGAGCGCCAGCGGGAGGTAGCCGAGGACGAGGCTCCCGCCGGTCGTCGCCGCGGCGCTCGGCTCGAGAAGGTCCCGGGCGCGCGCGAGGAGGAACCCGGCGATTCCGACTGCGGCGACCGACAGCAGCAGGCTCGGAGCCACGTTCGACAGGTCGCCGAGGCCGGTCGCGACGAGCGCGGTGCTCGCCTGGACGTCCAGCGGGACGAACTGCCCGCGGTAGAGGAGCCACCCGACCCACCGCCAGTCGACGGCCTCGCTGGCCGTGCGACCCTGGGTCAGGAACCAGAGGTACAGGAGGGCGTAGCCGGCGAGGTAGGCCGCGACGCCGGCAGTCGCGCTTCGCTTCAGGTCCTCGCGCGTCCACGAACGCGAGCCGCCGGCGTCGGGGTCTGAACCGGGTCCGGATTCTGATGGCCGGTCCGACGCGGAGGCGGGCTCACCCACGGCTGCCGGCTCCTGTCCTCCTGATGACATACAGGGGCGTGCCACGCACGCGAACAAAATCCTGGCGGTGGCCGGGTCGGCGCGGGTGGCTTCGGAGGGTCCCGTCTAGAGGTCGGCGCCGACGGCGTCCTCGACGGAGTCGAAGCCGTCACGCTCCAGGAGTTCGAGCAGCCCCCGGTTGATATCGCGGGCGATACCGGGACCCTCGTAGACCAGCCCGGTGTACAGCTGGACGACGCTGGCGCCGTTGCGGATCTTCTCGTAGGCGCCCTGGGCGTCCGAGACGCCGCCGACGCCGACGACGGGCTTGTCGGTCCGCTCGGCGACGAACCGGACCGTGCTCGTCGCCGTCCCCTCGATGGGGTCCCCGGAGAGGCCGCCCTCCTCGTCGGCGTGTCCGCCGCGGAGCGAGGGCGGCCGCTCGGTCGAGGTGTTGGTGGCGATGATCCCGTCGAGGTCCAGGTCGTCGACCACCTCGACGGCCTCCTCGATCGCGGCGTCGGTGAGGTCCGGCGAGAGCTTCACGAGCAGCGGCGCGGCGCCGGCGTCCTGGAGCGTCTCGAGGATGGACTCCAGGCGGTCGCGCTGCTGGAGTTCGCGGAGGCCGGGGGTGTTCGGCGAGGAGACGTTGACGACGAAGTAGTCGCCGCCCTCGCGGACGCGCTCGAACGTGTACAGGTAGTCGTCCTCGGCCTCGTCGTTGGGCGTGGCCTTCGACTTCCCGACGTTGACGCCCAGCGGGACCCTGCAGTCGGTGGTCTCGAGGCGGTGGCCGACGACGTCGGCGCCGTCGTTGTTGAAGCCCATGCGGTTGACGATGGCGCGGTCCTCCGGGAGGCGGAACATCCGCGGGCGGGGGTTGCCGGCCTGCGGGTCGGCGGTGACGCCGCCGACCTCGACGTGACCGAAGCCCAGCGCCGCCAGGGCCGGCGGGATCTCGGCGTTCTTGTCGAAGCCGGCGGCCACCCCGACGGGGTTCTGGAACGTCTGGTCGAAGGCCTCGACGCGGAGTCGGGCGTCGACGACGGTGTAGTGGTCGGCGAGCAGCTGCTCGGCGGGCGTGTCCTGGAGGGTCGCGAGGAGGCCGTGGACGGTCCGGTGGGCCGTCTCGGCGTCGAGGCGGAACAGGAGGGGTTTCGCGAGGTCGTAGAAGTCCATTGGCGGGTGAGGCCGGCGGAGCGGCTTAAGGCCCGCGGTTCGGGAGACGTCGGGTGCGGTGGGCGAGACGCCGCGGGCGGCTCAGAACTCGTGTTCTACATCGTCGGGGTCGGCCTTCTGGATGATGATCTTCCCGTCCCGGACGCGGACGAACACCTCGTCGCCGATGTCGAGTCCGGCGACGGCGAGTTCGTCCTCGTGGAGGTTGACGTGTACGTTGTGGTACTCGCCGTCCTCGTCCTTCGCCCCGCTCGGGCTGAGCTTCTTCTTTCGCACCATCGCGTTGTGTCCTGTCGTTCGCCACACGAGATACATAAGTGTACCGTGCGAGTCGCACGGTTACACCGCGCGCGAGTCGGCAGTCGGCGGTGAGACCCCGGGGATCCGCAGGATTCGGGCCGATTACCGGCAGCGGGCGCGGTCGCACTTATAAGTCAGGGGTTCTGAACACGCCGAACGGGGGATATATTTATAACACCATGTGTGCAGAAGTCACACGGAGGAGAGCAAACCATGGCACGTGACGACGATGACAAGCGGAACTTCGCGCTTCGGGAGAGCAATGGGGACGAGTCCAGCGTCTTCTCGGGACGGACCCCGCGACAGGCGGCGCTGAAGGCCGCCCGACGGCTGGACCCGGCCGGCAGCGAGAGCGCGGCCGACAGGACGGAGCTGCGGCTCAGGGAGAAGGGGACGAAGAAGGTCCACATCTACGACGGCTGGGCGTGGGAGGAGGAGTCCCCCGACGACAGCCCCGACTGGATGCCCGAGGAGATCACCGAGGCGAACGTCTCCAAGAAGGGGATCAAGCACCTCGACGAGATCTGACCGCCGCAGACGCACACAGCTTTTTCAGCGAGACGCCACCTCCCGAGCCGCAGGTATCGCGACGACGGTTCCGAACCGCTATTGAGGGCCCGGCCGTCTAGTCGAGGTGCGCGGCCCTCACCCGCCCCGACCACGCGTACGCGCGCACGGAATGAGGGGTCGTCTTCCAGCCGCGCCACATATACATACGGATACCGACAGGTATCCAAGTGGCAAACAGCGGCTGCGCGCGTGAGCCGGGAGGTGGTTAGTGCGGACCCTGTCAACGCGCCTCCTGTGGGTTGACTCACCAAGCACCAATCACCGTGAAACCGCATGACGTGGCGGGGATATTCCGACGGACTTATGCTATCCAACCCCCTTCGATAGGATGCGAACGACGCGGGGCGCGACGCCCCGGCCGGGACGGCCCTCCGGGTCGTCTCGTCTCCGACGCCCTTATGTATATCAGGGCAGTCGGATTGGAGTACGCAGGTCGCGCCGGGGTCGTCCCGGGGCGGCCGGCAACCGACGTCCTTAAGTGTAACAGGGCGTTTCGGTTGAAGTACGCAGGGCGACGCGGAATCGCGTTCCGGCGTCGTCCTGGCATCGGAGCCCTTAAGTGTAATAGGGCGCTGGTGTTGAAGTACGAAGGTCGAGTCGGGCTCCGCCCGATTTGGCCTCCAATCCGACGTCCTTATCAGTACGAGGGCGCTCGGAAGATACACGACGTGGTTGAGCACAGTTCGAACCTGTGCTCACTCACGGACCAACGGAGTCCGATGGGTTTATGACCCGTCACGGGCTACGATTAGGTCCGAAGGAAATGAGGATTCCACCCCTGCGGTCCGCCGTACAGATGGGATCTGATGTTAGCCCTGGCAGTTCGGTGACACTCGGTCGGTCCGATGTCGCCGAACGCCGATAGACATTGATGGAAACACACCCTTTGGGTGTGTTCCCGCCAAACCCTCCCCGAGCTGGGTAACAAGTTCGGGGAACACATTCCGGTTGATCCTGCCGGAGGCCATTGCTATCGGTGTCCGATTTAGCCATGCGAGTTGCACGTTTAACGTAGCAAACTGCTCAGTAACACGTGGCCAATCTGCCCTATGGACTGGGATAACCTCGGGAAACTGAGGCTAATCCCGGATAGCACATCCAGCCTGGAACTGGCGGATGTGTGAAACGCTCCGGCGCCATAGGATGAGGCTGCGGCCGATTAGGTAGACGGTGGGGTAACGGCCCACCGTGCCGATAATCGGTACGGGTCATGAGAGTGAGAGCCCGGAGACGGACTCTGAGACACGAGTCCGGGCCCTACGGGGCGCAGCAGGCGCGAAACCTTTACACTGCACGACAGTGCGATAGGGGGACACCGAGTGCGAGGGCATAGAGCCCTCGCTTTTCTGGACCTTAAGGTGGTCCAGGAACAAGGGCTGGGCAAGACCGGTGCCAGCCGCCGCGGTAACACCGGCAGCCCAAGTGATGGCCGATATTATTGGGCCTAAAGCGTCCGTAGCTGGCCGGGCAAGTCCGTCGGGAAATCCACGCGCTTAACGCGTGGGCGTCCGGCGGAAACTGTTCGGCTTGGGACCGGAAGATCCGAGGGGTACGTCCGGGGTAGGAGTGAAATCCCGTAATCCTGGACGGACCACCGATGGCGAAAGCACCTCGGAAGGACGGATCCGACAGTGAGGGACGAAAGCTAGGGTCTCGAACCGGATTAGATACCCGGGTAGTCCTAGCTGTAAACGATGCTCGCTAGGTGTGGCACAGGCTACGAGCCTGTGCTGTGCCGTAGGGAAGCCGTGAAGCGAGCCGCCTGGGAAGTACGTCCGCAAGGATGAAACTTAAAGGAATTGGCGGGGGAGCACTACAACCGGAGGAGCCTGCGGTTTAATTGGACTCAACGCCGGACATCTCACCAGCTCCGACAGCAGTAATGACGGTCAGGTTGATGACCTTACCCGACGCTGCTGAGAGGAGGTGCATGGCCGCCGTCAGCTCGTACCGTGAGGCGTCCTGTTAAGTCAGGCAACGAGCGAGACCCGCACCTCTAGTTGCCAGCAGCATCTCGCGATGGCTGGGTACACTAGGGGGACTGCCGTCGCCAAGACGGAGGAAGGAACGGGCAACGGTAGGTCAGTATGCCCCGAATGAGCTGGGCTACACGCGGGCTACAATGGCCAGGACAGTGGGACGCGACGCCGAGAGGCGAAGCTAATCTCCTAAACCTGGTCGTAGTTCGGATTGCGGACTGAAACTCGTCCGCATGAAGCTGGATTCGGTAGTAATCGCGTGTCAGAAGCGCGCGGTGAATACGTCCCTGCTCCTTGCACACACCGCCCGTCAAAGCACCCGAGTGGGGTCCGGATGAGGCCTGGTTCCCAGGTCGAATCTGGGCTCCGCAAGGGGGCTTAAGTCGTAACAAGGTAGCCGTAGGGGAATCTGCGGCTGGATCACCTCCTAACGTCCGGGACTGAGGCGTTGTCCTCAGCCCACCTTTGGCGTCTATCTGCGTTCGTCGACGGTGACCGATCGAGCACCTTTGAACTGCCAGGGCTAACTGGTAGGGCCCATAGCTCAGTGGTAGAGTGCCTCCTTTGCAAGGAGGATGCCCTGGGTTCGAATCCCAGTGGGTCCATCTCACGTGCCCGACGCGAACCGGTCCCCTTAAGTGTGGGACGCGATTCGTTCGGGTACGAAGAACCGATGCACCACTCCGTGCAAGCGCGAGTGGGAAGGGTGGACGCAGTCCGGTAACCCCCGGATCTGTGTATGAGACCGTGTGTACGTGCGATCCAGACGCTCACTGGACCCGTTTCATCGGGTTTAGGAGCGATTACACACCGTGGCTACTGTGCCACATGGTGGATAGCTCGGCTCAGGCGCCGACGAAGGACGTGCCAAGCTGCGATAAGCCCAGGGGAGCCGCACGGAGGCTTAGAACCTGGGATCTCCTAATAGGAATCCTCTTCGCAATTGCCTTGCGCAATGGGGAACGCCCCGGATTGAAACATCTTAGTAGGGGCAGGAAAAGAAAGCGAACGCGATGTCGTTAGTAACCGCGAGTGAACGCGACGCAGTCCAAACCGAAGCCTTCGGGCAATGTGGTGTTCGGACTGACTCTCATCGGGCGAACGTTCTCGAGAAGTCTCCTGGAACGGAGCGCGATACAGGGTGACAGCCCCGTATCGGGAACAAGTAACCCGTGCGTCAGCTCCAGAGTAGCGGGGATTGGAAATTCCTCGTGAATTCGGCAGGCATCGTCTGCCAAGACTAAATACGTCCTGAGACCGATAGCGAACAAGTAGCGTGAGCGAACGCTGAAAAGCACCCCGAGAAGGGAGGTGCAATAGGGCTTGAAATCATGTGGCGATAGAGCGACGGGGCACGAAAGGTCCCTCGGAAAACGACCGAGACGCGAGTCTCCAGTAGGACCCGAGGGAAGCCGGTGTTCCGTCGTGCGTTTTGAAAAACGAACCAGGGAGTGTACTTGTTTGGCGAGTCTAACACGATCATCGTGGAAGGCGTAGGGAAACCGACATGGCCGCAGCGCTTTGCGTGAGGGCCGCCGTGTTCAAGCGCGGGGAGTCAAACGGGTACGACCCGAAACCGGGTGATCTAAGCGTGGACAGGGCGAAGCGTGGCGAAAGCTACGTGGAGGCCCGCTAGAGTTGGTGTCCTACAATACCCTCTCGTGATCTACGTTTAGGGGTGAAAGGCCCATCGAACCCGGAAACAGCTGGTTCCGACCGAAACATGTCGAAGCATGACCTCTGCTGAGGTAGTCCGTGGGGTAGAGAGACTGATTGGAGGCCCCGACTCCGAGAGGAGTCGGACCTCCTGTCAAACTCCGAACTCACGGACGCCGTGGACGCAGGGAGTCCGCTGTGCGGGGTAAGCCTGTGCAGCGTGAGGGAGACAACCCAGAGCTGGGTTAAGGTCCCCAAGTGTGGACTAAGTGCGATCGAAGGTGGTCCCGAGCCCTAGACAGCCGGGAGGTGAGCTTAGAAGCAGCTACCCTCCAAGAAAAGCGTAACAGCTTACCGGCCGAGGTTCGGGGCGCCCAAAATGATCGGGGCTCAAGTCCACCACCGAGACCTGGCGACACGCCTTACAGCGTGGTTCCGTAGGTCGGCACTCCGGTTGGGTGGAAGCTCGGGCGAGAGTTCGAGTGGACCGACTGGTGACGAAAATCCTGGTTACAGTAGCAGCGATAGTCGGGTGCGAATCCCGACGGCCTAATGAGCAAGGGTTCCTCGGCAATGTTTGTCAGCCGAGGGTTAGCCGGTCCTAAGATCCGTCGTAATTCGAGCGGATCGAAATGGGAAGCTGGTTAATATTCCAGCGCCGGTATGCATTCAAAGTTGACGCCTTGGGGTCGACCGAGCCGGGCACTCGCCCGGTCGAACTGTCCAAGTCCGTGGAAGCCGTAACGGCACGAAGCGGACGAACGGCAGGATAGCGCAAGTCGGTTCAACCTGGGGCCCGTGAAAAGACGAGCATACCGACCGTACCGAGATCCGACACAGGTGCTCATGCCGGCGAAAGGCAAGGCCTGTCGGGAACAACCGACGTTAGGGAATTCGGCAATCTGGCCCCGTAAGTTCGCGATAAGGGGTGCCTGCCTCGGAGAGAGGCAGGTCGCAGTGACTAGGACGCTCCGACTGTCTAGTAACAACATAGGTGACCGCTAATCCGAAAGGACTCGTACGGTCACTGAATCCTGCCCAGTGCGGGTATCTGAACACCCAGTACAATGGGACGAAGGACCCGTCAACGGCGGGGGTAACTATGACCCTCTTAAGGTAGCGTAGTACCTTGCCGCTTCAGTAGCGGCTTGCATGAATGGATTAACGAGAGCGTCGCTGTCCCAACGTTGGGCCCGGTGAACTATACGTTCCAGTGCGGAGTCTGGAGACACCCAGGGGGAAGCGAAGACCCTATGGAGCTTTACTGCAAGCTGTCGCTGGGACATGGTCGCTGATGTGCAGGATAGGTAGGAGACGTTACACAGGTGCGTGCGCCAGCACGTCGCCGAGTCAACACTGAAATACTACCCGTCAGTGACTGTGACCCTCACTCCGGGAGGAGGACACCGATAGCTGGGCAGTTTGACTGGGGCGGTACGCGCTCGAAAAGATATCGAGCGCGCCCTAAGTCCATCTCAGTCGGGACAGAGACCCGACGAAGAGTGCAAGAGCAAAAGATGGATTGACAGTGATCTTCCTAACGAGGATCGCTGACGCGAAAGCGTGGTCTAGCGAACCAATGAGCCCGCCCGATGCGGGCCATTGATGACAGAAAAGCTACCCTAGGGATAACAGAGTCGTCACTCGCAAGAGCACATATCGACCGAGTGGCTTGCTACCTCGATGTCGGTTCCCTCCATCCTGCCCGTGCAGAAGCGGGCAAGGGTGAGGTTGTTCGCCTATTAAAGGAGGTCGTGAGCTGGGTTTAGACCGTCGTGAGACAGGTCGGCTGCTATCTACTGGGTGTGTCTGATGCTTGACAGGAACGACCGTATAGTACGAGAGGAACTACGGTTGGGTGCCACTGGTGTACGGGTCGTCCGAGAGGGCGCTGCCCGGCAGCTACGCACCACGGGGTAACGGCTGAACGCATCTAAGCCGGAAACCCACCTGGAAAAGAAGCATCACCGAGGTCTCTCGTAGAAGACGAGTTCGATAGACTTGGGGTGTACGCGTCGAGGCAACGAGACGTTCAGCCCGCGAGTACTAAACGACCGAAGCCACCAATCATTGCTCCGCCCTATGAAACGGGTCCGGGCGTAAACTGGATCGCACGTACACACGGAACTACCACCGGTACTGGTATACCATCGTGGTTCGACTCCACGAGCCGGCGTTAAGGCGGCCACAGCGGCGGGGCGACTCCCGTACCCATCCCGAACACGGAAGATAAGCCCGCCAGCGTTCCAGCGAGTACTGGAGTGCGCGAGCCTCTGGGAAATCTGGTTCGCCGCCTGCCATTCATTCCGTTTCGACCCTCACTCAGCGACAGCTGGGTGGGGGTTTTCGTCGTCCTCGATCGCGACCAGCGGCGGCGTTCGCTTTTGCACCCGGATAAACTATCCAGACGTGGATAGTTGCACAGTTTAAGTGCGCTCGCGGCTAGTCACCGGTATACATGGCACGATCCAGCGCGCCCGCCTTCGAGGAATCGCAGGAACTGGAGATGATCCGGGAGACCGCCCGGGAGATCGCCTCGGACTACGACGACGACTACTTCCTGGCTGTCGCCGACGGGAAGGAGCCGACGGAGTTCTGGAACGACTGCGCCGAGGCGGGGTTCCTCGGGGCGGCCATCCCCACCGAGTACGGCGGTGAGGGGATGGGCTTCTGGGAGCTGTCGGCCATCGTCGAGGAGCTCTGCGCCAACGGCTGCATGGGCGCGGAGATGCTGTTCGTCGTCAACGTCTGCTTCGGCGGCATCACGCTCACGGAGAACGGCAGCGAGGAGCAGAAGGAGGAGTGGCTGCCCGGCATCTGCGACGGCTCGGTGAACTTCGCGATGGCGCTGACCGAACCGGACGCCGGCCACAACGCACCGAACATGACGACCTTCGCCGAGCAGGACGGCGACGAATACGTCATCGACGGGACCAAGCAGTGGATCTCGGGCGTCGACGTCGCCGACCAGATGCTCATGGTCGCCCGCACCTCGCCGAAGGACGAGTCGGCGAAGATGCAGGGCGTCACGCTGTTCCTCGTCGACCCCGAGGACCCGGCCATCGAGGCCCGCGAACTCGACGTCGGCATCCCGACGCCGGAGAAGCAGTACGAGCTCTCGATCGACGGCTACCGCGCCCACGAGGACGACGTCGTCGGCACCCCCGGGATGGGTCTCTACCAGCTGTTTGACACGGTCAATCCCGAGCGCCTGCTCGGCGCCTCCGGCGCCATCGGCGTCGGCAAGTGCGCCATCGAGCGCGCGGTCGACTACGCCAACGAGCGAGAGGTCTTCGACCAGCCCATCGGCGCCCACCAGGGCGTCCAGCACCCCATCGCCGACTCCTGGGCGAAGCTGCAGTCCGCCGGCCTGCTCGTCCGGAAGGCCGCCTGGATGGTCGACGACGCCGAGGGTATGGACGACATGAAGCGGACCGCGGAGGTCTCGAACATGGCGAAGCTCCGTGCGACGGAGGTCGGCCACGAGGCGACCGACGTCGCGGTCCAGACCCACGGCGGCAACGGCTTCTCCCGGGACTACGGCGTCATCGAGATGTGGAAGGGCTCGCGCCTCGGGAAGGTCGCGCCCGGCTCGACCGAGATGATGCGGAACCACGTCGCCGAGCACTCCCTGGGGCTGCCGCGGTCGTACTGACCGAGACCGGGGACCGCTACGCTTAAACCGCCGACACCGTTACTCTCTCCTGCGCCAAGGTGGCAGAGTCTGGCCTTACGCGGTTGCCTGCAGAGCAGCTATACGCCGGTTCAAATCCGGCCCTTGGCTTACCCCAATAACCTCACAATCCAAGGTATAAACCCCGTCCTTCCGGGGGGATTGTACCTCTCATTTTCCCGTAGCGACGGCGTTCTCGGAGGTGGTCGGCCGTGACGCAGATTCCGCCCGAACAGCAGTGTGTCCTCGACGACTGCAATCGAGCGGCTCGCGATACCTCGCATGGTGGCGGGCTTTGTGAGACCCATCATGCGCAGATGGTGGACGTCACCGACGACCCGACACTGCCAGCCGATGAATCCACGACAGAGCAGTCCAGAAACGATGCTACGGGCGACCGCATTCCCGGTGAAGACAGCGCGTACAGCCCCGACGAGATCGAGCTCGACGACGTCGAGCCAGACACCTATCCGGAGGACCTCGTCGAGGCGGGCGCGCGCTGGCTCCTCTGGCAGGACAGCGACGGGCGCAAGGTCCCCCGGAATCCCCACTGGGGACGTTCCGATCGGGATGACGGCTACGCCTTCGTCGGCGCGAAGAACCCTGAGGCCTGGCTCGAGTTCGAATCCGCGCGCGACTGGATCGACCACGACGACGACCTCGGCCTTGCATACTACCTCACGGCGCCCGACCGCTCCGACTGGGACGACGACCCCAACTACCAATCGATAGACCCCGCACGTGACGTCCCCGACGAGCCCCACGTCGGCCTGCTAGACTTCGACGACATCCGTGACCCAGAGACTGGTGAGGTCGCCCCCGACGCCGCGGCGCTACTCGACCAGCTCGCCGGGACCTTCTGCGAGTGGTCGCCATCCGGCACGGGCGCGCATGCCCTCGGTGGCTTCCGGCTCCCTGACGACGTTCAGACCCTGACGATTGATCTGTCGTCGCCCGAGTGGCCGGACGCCGAGCTCGAACTCTATCCCGGCCGCCGATACACCACCGTCACCGGCAATCACATCCCTGAGTCCGCGTCGTCGACTCGAGACATCCAGGGGATCGTTGACGACATCCTGGCCAATTTCCCCGGCGCGCTCGAGGCTGCGCAAGCCTCCACGCCTGCGTCCCGTCCGGACGACCTCGACGCCACACCCAGTACCTCGAAAGAGGCACTCGCAGATATCGAGACCACCGACGACATGCAGGATGTCTTCGACGCCATCCAGCATACAGGCCCTTCGGACATCCGTCTCCGGTCGCGCGTGACCAACGAGCGAAGCGACGGAAGCAAGGACCTCGACCCCAGCTGGGCACAGTCGAAGAGCGGTACGCGACTCGCGGAAGTCGACGATGGCTGGGTGTATCGCAAAGGGATGATCGGCCTTGACGCTCTCCAGGTTGTCGCCCTCGAGGAGGGCATCATCACCACCGAGACTGCGTATCCCAGCGGTGAGGAATTCTGGGCCGCCGTCGAGGCGCTACGTGACCGTGGCGCCCACATCCCCGAGTACGAAACTGAGCCCGGAGCTGGCGACCCGGTGAGTACAGTTCCGCTAGAAAAGCTCGACGCGCTCGACGAGGAGCAGCGAACGCGTGCTGCCGCTGACCGCGACGTCGAATGGCCATCAACCGACGAGGCACGCGATCGGCTGCGTGACCGGGTGCTCGAGGCGGTGCGAAACCAGGAGGACGTCGTCGTCGACGCGCCGACTGGCCTCGGGAAGAGCTATACCGTCGCGACCGAGCCCTGGCTGGACCACGCCAACGTCACCGGCGAACAACCCGTGGTCCAGTTCAGCCCCACTCGGGAAGCGCGCGACACGGCAGCCGAACACAGCAGCGAGGCGAGTTGCGTGACCCATGCTGTGCTCCGCGGGCGGAAGGAAGCCTGTCCAGTCGCCCACGGCATCCACGATCCTTCGGAAGAAGACGACGACACCGCGGATATCACGATGAACCGGACGCCCGCCTCTGAGTGGTTCGATGCCGTCTGTGACGGCCGCGGCATCCCATTCTCGACTGCACACGCCTACCTCGCCGAACACAACGACCAAGGAATCGACCTCCCGTGCTCTCACGGCGACGATCCCTGTCCCGCGATCAGCCAGTGGGACAGCCTGCCTCGAACCGAGGACGGCAACCCCGCCGTCGACGTCATTCACGCCACCCACCAGTTCGCGTACGTCCCCGGACTCACCCAGCATTGTAACGTCATCTTCGACGAGCAGCCTGACTTCGCCGTTGACGGCGAGCACCTCACGAACGACCGCATCCAGCGCGCTGTCACGGCGTTCCTCCAGGAAGCTGGCGCGCCTGTCACCACTTGGGAGGCCTTCGTAACGATGGCCCGGCGCGCATACCGACAACAAGTTCAGGACGATTTACTTCGAGAAGCCTTCGCCACGAGAGGCGTCCTCGACCACGATCCGGATCTCGAGTGGTACTTCGAGGATCCTGACGCACATACCCTCGCGCCCGCGCTGGCAGAGGCCATCTGGTCTGGGCTCGCGCAAGGCCACGACGTCAACGGACGCGCCGTCGGCACCGTCACCTACACGCCGCCGCGACTCGACGCCAACGCCCACGATGACGACCGCTGGTCACGCACCTGGATCACAGTCGTTATCGACGACAATAACCGCGTCCAGAGCGTCCGAAGCGTCCCCGATCTCTCGAATGCCCGAAGCGTGATCGGGCTTGACGCACATCCAAGCCTCCCTCTCTGGGAACGCAACACGACCACGGACATCCTCCCGGCTCGCGTTTTGGACGCCGACGAACGCCGCCTCTGGCGTCGCTATGAGCGGGGGCTCCGCGTCGTCCAGGTCGGGGACGCCGTTCGCCCACTCGCCAGCGGCGAGTACTTCAACCCCGATGCCACGCGAGTCCTCATCGAACATCTCGAACACCGGTATGGCGACGATTTCGACACCTGCATCACCGCCGCCAGCGTCGAGACCGATGTCGCCCAGCTGATGCGCGAGGCCGACATCTCCGATCCGGAAACCATGCACTTCGGCGAAGAGCGCTCAAGAGACGACTTCGGCGACCGGAACGTCGGGCTCGTCCACGGTTCGATCGATCCCGGCGACGACTACGTCTTGAATCTCCTGGCGGAGTGCAATCTCCACGCCGAACCCGAGACCACCGAAACGGCGGCCGGAAACGAACGTCGCGCCCACGGCCGCGGGTTCGTCGGCCCCGACGCAGACGCCGCCAGCGAAATCTTGGCGTCCGTCCGTGAAGCCCACGTCGCCCAGTCCGCTGGCCGGTATGCACGTGATGCAGACGACCCCGAAAACCACGCACTCGTCTTCGTCCACACGAATGCGATGCCGAATGGCTTCGCCGACCACGAGGTATCAGGCGTCGAATGGGTCGCCACTGACGCTCAGCGAACCGTGATCGAGGCCCTCCGGGCTCGTGAATCCGCGACCGCCCGAGAACTGGCGGACGCTACCGATGTGTCCAAGCGACACGTCGCGAAGACGCTCGCTCGACTCTACGAGGACGGCCTGATCAGCTGTCGCGAGGGCGTCGGTGACTATGGAGCGGATGTGTTCACCGCTGAAGACGCTCCAGCGAGTGGAATCGCTGACCTCGAGATCGACGACATCACGAACAGCCCCGTATGGGGCTCCTATACGTGGTCGTTCCCGATTGAGGATGTTGCGGTGGAACAATATAGCAGAAATCAGCGAGGTGGCTCCGTAGTAGCCACACGTGCCGTGTCATTGGCTGCATTCCAGGGAGGTCCGCCACCGGAGTAGACCCGCGGGATTCCGTGTTCGAAGGATGGTGATGAGCCGCAGCACTCTAATTTTACACGTTACTCACTTACGAATTCGAGTCCCGTGACTTCGAACCGAGCGCCGCCATCTGCGGCAGCTGTCACCTCGATATCCCAATCGTGTGCACCGATGATCGATTGGACAACCGATAACCCATATCCCGTCCCGTCTTCCCGCGTCGAGAACCCGTGCTGGAACACTGACCCATGATCCTTTTCGGGAATCCCCGGGCCATCATCTTCGATATAGAACCCGTTCTGAAGCGGTCCGATCCGAATTGTCACGTCCTCCCCGCCATGAGTCACACTGTTCTGAAAGAGGTTCTCGAAGACTTCGATGAGTCGGTCTCGGTCAGCCAATACCTCCGGCATGGACTCGTACTCGATGTTCGCACCTGCCGGGAGCGTCCCCTCCATCGCCGTCTCGATGAGTGATTCAAGCTCGGTCGGTTCCGGATCCTGGACCACCCTGCCCTGGCGAGAAACCCGAAGCAGGTCCTCGACGAGTCGCTTCATCCGCTCGGTCGTCTCCTGAATGGAGTCAAGATGTGCGTCCTCGCCGGTTTGTTGATACAGTTCGATGCGACCATCGAGGACCGACAGTGGTGACTGCAAGTCGTGTGCCAGCATATCGGTGAACTCCTTGAGGCGATCGTTCTGCCGCTCGAGCATCTGTTCGTACTGTTTCTGTACCGTGATATCCTGGCTGGCGACAACATATCTCTGCAGCGAGTCGTTGGTCAGCGGAGACACGCTGAACCGAGCCCAAAACACGTCGCCATCGGCTCGTTCCTGCCAGTTCTGACGGGTGATCGAATCCTGTTCCGCCTCCGTCAGCAATGTCTCGGGTGACGGTTGATCTTTCCCCTCTGCGTAGAGATACTCCAACGATTGACCCAAGACCTCGTTCTCGTCGAACCCATAGACGTCTTGGGCTCCTGATGGCCACTCGACGATCTCTCCGTTTGGATCGAGTATGAACTGGGCAATTTCCTGTGGGGCTCCGATGAGGCGTTGATAATCCGCCGCCTCCGATTGCCTCGTCTCTATCTCCTCCCCTGGTATCTCAACCATCCATATAGTTACGACATAGGTTCAGGTATACTCTCCTATAGTTTATAGCTACATATGGAGCGTGGAAAATGGACAAGGGCGGGGCGTGGACCTGATTAATAAGCAGGACCAATCAGTCGACTGACCCAGTCTCGCCGTATTGGCACCAACTTCTTCTCAAATCGGTCGGTAAAGCTGGTCAACCGTGCAAGTATTCCTCAAACGGGAATGCCCATTGGTTCACTGTACATCGGTTATCATCGCAGTCTCGCTTGTATCGATGAAAATGGTACCGTCTCCTTTAACGGTGATTCTGTAGTGACAGTACGTAAACTGAATCGTCTCGAATTGGTCTAAGGAGTCAATGAGCTGTTCCAGAGAATCTACGTCGATAGCATCATTGAGGGGAGGTAAATCAAGAGGGCGGGACTCCTCGGCATCGGCGACTTCTTCGAGGATACTGAGCACAATGTCCATACTGGAATCTTCCGCGGCACTTTTGTAAATCTAAATACCATTCACTCCCATCTACTTATGTTGTTTCGACTCCAAATTATATCTATGCGAGCATGGTGTGAACAATGCAACTGGGAACTACGTACTGCCGATGAACTCACACCAGAACAAGTCAGCAACCACGCCATCGAGCATGCGATGGAGACACACCATTATTCGATTAACACAAATTGCAAAAAACCCGTGAAGTCTGAGCGTAGGTCAGACTTTCACTGAGAATCGGTTATCGCAATCTCCGCACACATATATCCGCTTTATGCCGTATTCGAGTAGCTCTCTATCCTCCGTTTCTGAAACCGGTTGTTGACACCGCGGACACAGTTCACCCATATAGACGTAAGTAGGTCTCGGGCAACAGATACAGTTTTAACCATATATTATAGGCGGGTCACACGGTCTGTTCGCAGGATCGAACGACAGGCTGATTCGGATAGGGTACTACGAAATTATCCCTTCTGCTATATACGGCGCCCGAGGGGAATAGGTGTAGGTCGAGTCGCCTCAATATGTTCCAATATTGGGCATCCGGCTATAGAGTCACGAATTGGTGTCGATCCAATCACAGAAGGCATTGAAATCGTTCGCCCCTGCATCCTCAGCGATACTCCGAAGGGTTCCCGTCCTGAGTTCGTCGTGCAATGGCACGGTCACCTGGCGTTTATCCTCCTCATTTGTGGGATGTTCGTAGTATAGCTGAGCGTGATCGCCAGTCGTGCGTCGCCATTTGAAGCCGCCGGCATTCACGAGGACCTTCGCGACTTCTTGGCCAGAAAACGTCCGCCGACTCATCAACTACTCGAGAACGTCCGGTGGTTCCTGGCTACCGGTGATGTTGTCCTCGGGGTCGATACCGATCTCGCGGAGTTCTTCGTCGGTGGGCTCGCGCCCTGCTTCGTTGTTCGATAGCACAATCGCCTCATCAAGATTTGAAAGTGCAGCCGTACGCGTTTGCCCCTGGGTTGTCACCCCCGTCTCGATATCCTTCGCGATCCACCAGTCGTCCTCCTCCCAAAGGTGGATTTCCCCATCGTGGGGCTCCGTATCCCGAGTCGAGCTGGCCATGCTGTCTGTGGTTACGAGTTGAGAGGCTAAAGGGTTTGGCTCGTTCGAACGGCAAATGAACGCTTAGAACGTAACCTCTGCAGACTATGATTCTCCATGGCGAAGCGGAGTTTGCAGCGACGAAATCCCACTCCTCATAGGAACGAACCGTTCGCACACGTCGGCGTATACGGTTGCGTGCGTGGGTGTAATGTCTAAAGGACACTGAACCACCTGCCCGTTCATGAACCGGAATCCGGTTCAATCACCGGACTTGGATGACGGAACCCACGTCTGCATCCCGATACCGGTCGGTACTCAAGATGCGTTCCGCCGCGACACCATGGATCTACTACGATATCGATCTCCCTGGTCGTGACCTAGCGCCCGCGATGCACGAGCTAGCTGAAGGGATTCACGCACACGTTGAGGAGTTTGCTAACGCCCACTCCCGAATGTAGTTGCAATTAGTGGGATTCTCGCTCTGAGACCGTCTAAAGCGGTGATCTGAAGCGTTTACGAGGGACCTCCGTAGGAGCCGTGCCACTATTTTATATATCAGTATATGGTTTATATCGGCGTCCGCCATGAAATGCTCCCTTTAACGAACGACTGACTCAGATCCCGGAAATCGTTGTCCAAGTTGCCTAAGTCGGCGGTCCCGGGCACCTCTACCACGATTCACGTGGAGTCGATGTCTTCGATGAGTCCATCAAGCCGTTTTCGCTGCTCTTCCACCTCTAGATGGCGATAGGATTCCTCGGTCGTCGACATGTCCTTATGGCGACCCAGGTCCTGGGCCTCTCCACGATCTCGCTTGAAAACCTCCCCAATCATCCCACGCCGAGCTCCGTGCGGCTGGAGGTAGTCAGCACTCTCGCCGAGGTCCACGCCTGTGTTCGCAGTCAGCGTCTGGAGGCGGCTTCGGGCACCATCCGTCGTCAGCGATGGGGGCGAGACATCGTACTCACGCAGTACAGCATCGATACTCCCCATTTCATCGACAAGCACGTCAACGTCTTGCTCAGGAAGGGCTTCTCGGGCAACCGACCACTTCGATGGCGCGTGACTTGTCGGAAACACCGGCCAGGAGTCCGAAGCCGGTCGCTGCACGCGCTTCAATTGCTTTAGATACTCTGTGGTGGGCCCTGGCAACGGGTGTTTGACCCATGCTTGCTCGCCTTTTCCTAATAGCTCGACAGTCCCGTCGGAGAGTGAAACCCGGTCCCAGCGGAGACCCTGACGGCCTTCCCGAGAATCACGTCGGTGACGCAGGACCTCGGCCCCACGTACGGCCGCGAAGTAGAGCATCGCCACGAGCGCCCGATCTCGAGCCGCTTGTATCGCTGCGGCACTGTGGCCCTCTTCGTCGATGACGTCGTGCGCTCGCTGGCGCGTATAATCGAGGAGCTGTTGTCGTTGCGCGGGGGTCCAGTGCTGCTGGTCGCTATGGTTCGACGCAGAATCTGGCAATTCCTCGGTCGCCTCCTCGGGGAGTGCGGGATTGCGATCGAGGCGGCCATCACGTACGCCCCAGGAGAGACAGGCCCTGATGTAAGCGTAGTAGGTCCGCGCAGTTGCCCCCGAGATCCCCTTCTCGCCCTGTGTCCGGCGTCTCAGGCGTTGTGCGTACCGACGCATGACCTGTGGCCCCTGGTTCGGGTCCCGGAGCTCCTCGAGGTCCGAATCCCGGTCGTGCATCCACTGAGTCCAGCGTCGGAGCTCCGAGGCAGCACTCGATGAGTAGGTACCGTTCCAGTCGACGGCTGTCTCCTCGTCAGCTAGCCAGCGCTGCAACGTCTCGAGTGACGGCGGCGGATCTTTGCTCCGAGATTGGAGATATGCGGCTACGAGATCATTCAGGTCAGATTCCTCCGAGCTCACCCCCTCCGAAGCCGAGGTCTCGTCGTCATCGAGCATCTTTGACGACCAGAGGGCGTCTGGGCCCGTTAATCCACTTGTTTGTACTGCGCTACAACCAAGTGAATTAGGCAATTGGTGATCTTTCCTCTTTCAGCTTGCCATCGGCTCTAAACCCGGATAATTGGCTATTTGGGTCTGTATAAATTGTATATCGCTATATCAAAACTCGCGCTGGCGAGATGAGATTACAGTCAGGAGAAACTGTAACGTGTGGATGTGTAAGTGCTAGAGAGTAACTAGCGTGGCTCGTCCACGAGAACAATAGTCGCGGTATCGACGATGTCACCCGATAGACGGCCTACCAGAAGTCGAAGTTATCGTGGTCGATAGATTGCATACCCTAGGGGACGATTCAGCTCTTATCTGGCGTACTGCAGCGGCTTCGAGTGTGTGACCCGAGGATGGATGGCCAATTGCTCATTGGCTTGTTGACGGAGTAAATCACCGAGGCCGAGGACGGGGTCGTCAGGCTCTTGAGGTCGCGTTGTACGAGCGATTTCTCGGAGACATGCCTATCGTTCGTGATTAAGGCCGGGGAGATTATCGAAGTGGTTGTTGAAAGCGGCATCCGAGTTTGGTGGCGTAATCGCAGTGGGTTTTCTACATTCCGTAGGGAGATCAGGTAGATTGGAGGGCATTGTATTCAGAAATTTCTCGGGGTATGCAAGAGCCTTTGCCAGACGATTGTAACCTAGAAGAGAAGTGCATCAAGGGTTATCTTTGGTTCAGCTTGTACGCCGAACTCCGGTAATTATGAACGTCTCAAAACGAGTTAGGCTCGTTTCGATATCGAACCCGGCATCCCGCAGCTTGTTGCTGGCTTCCTCAGATGTGAAACGCTCGTCAATCGGGGGGCCCGCCTCACCACTACCCTCCTTCGACCAATCGACGATGACGATTCGTCCCTCGGGTGTCATCACACGCGCAAGCTCCGTAAGGGCCGCTGATGAGGCAACCTCGTGAAACGTCATCGTCGAGAAGACACCGTCGAGTTCCGCATCGTCGAACGGCAGCGTCTCGGCGTTCGCGGTGACGAGGTCGACGTTCGACGGCACGCCCTTCCCGCGGTAGTACTCGTGCATCTCCGGTTGGACGTCGATAGCGTAGACCTTCTGGGCGTGGGGCGCGACTTCATCCGTGAAGAAGCCGGTGCCACTTCCGAGATCGGCTAGCACAGACGACTCGCCGGGGTCCAGATGATAGAGAAGTTCCTCCCGGGAGAGGAAGCGGTACCGTTCACCGGCTTCCTCGAGTCGGTCGGCGTCGTCGGCGTCGAAGGTGTGGAAGTCCACGTTACACCAGGAGTTGGATGTCGGCGTCCTCCATCCGCTGGAGGGCCGTGGCGGCGCCGACGCCCGTCGTGACGCCGTCGTAGAAGTCGTCCTCGTCGTAGTCCATCAGGTCGATGGTCATCTCACAGGCCTGCATCTCGACGCCCATGTCGAGGGATGTCTGGACGAGCTCCTCGATGGTTGCGGTGTCGTTGTCGTCGATGCGTTTGTTCATCATCTTCGTCGTCATACGATCCATACCGGGCAGCGCACCAATAGCGTTCGGAACGGGCATGTTCGGATTGCCCACGGAGCTCAGTTTGAGATCTTTCGAGTTGTCCTCGTGGAGAATCTCAAGCCCCCAGAAGGTAGCGAAGACGGTGACGTCCCAGTCGAAGGCTGCGGCTGTACTCGCCAGGATGAGCGGCGGATACGCCATATCGAGGGTCCCCTTCGTCGCGATGATGACCATCGACTTCGTGTCGTCTTCGGTGTCTGTCTGTAGGTCGGCTACCTGGGCTTCCAGTTCGTCGATTCGATCCTGGAGGGCCGCCGTGTCGACGCTACTGCCCGTACCATCGGGTGAGGTGTCGGTGCTCATTCGTCGGTCTTGCGGACGTAGTGCTTGTAGACGTCGTCGCCCTCGATCTGTTCGAGCAGTTCGACGCCGTTCGTCGACTCCGCCCAGCCCTCGATGTCACTCATGCTACCGGGGTCGGTCGCGACAACCTCGAGGACCTCCCCGCTCGCGAGGCCGTCGATGGCCTGTTTCGACTTGACGACCGGCATCGGACAGTTCAGTCCCTGTGCGTCCAGCGTCTCGGTGATGTCGTGGTCTGCACTCATTGTTGGAATCGCCAATGTGTCTGATATTGGCTGTACCAAACAATACTGCCTGGGCGGGATAAAAGTGTTCTGGTAATACACAACTGCTCGGGCAGAGAAGAAGTGTTTTGTATCCCAAAACGCTACTAGAAAATGCGGAGTCGCAATAGAGTGGGAATCTGAGGACTGAAACGCCGTCTACTAGCAATCTCGATTCGAGCACTCCTGATCGCCCGCACACGAATCTGGGTCTCAGTATTGTATGGATGGTGAACTTCTATGCAAAGCCTTAAGCCGAGCCACTTGCTAAATCAGGATAGCAATGCACCAGACGGTATCGAAACGGATAGGCATCCGTCAGACCGCATCGAGGTGCCGTTCGGGACCGACATTCCCTTCGCACCCAAGAGACGGCAGTATCGACGACCGCAATCGCAATATAGCGCGTACGGGGAGATAACCAATGCTCGAACTACTCGGAACCTCACTCGCCGAACTGTTCCCCAACGGAATCTCCCGGTACGCTATCGGTGGTGTCCTCGTCGGACTCGGGGTCGTCATCGTCTACGTGGGTACCGGTATCATCGCGGGCGCGAGTACGTTCCTCGAGTCGACGCTCTCGTACGTCTCGGGACAATCCCGGTTCAAGCAGTACCGCAGTTCGCGGGACTGGCGTATCGTCTTCACTCTCGGGATCATCGGCGGCGCCGCCGTCTACGCCGTGTTGTTCCAGGGTGGCATCTGGACGACCGAGGTTCAGTGGTGGCGACTCCTGATCGGCGGCGTCCTCGTCGGAATTGGAACCCGTATCGGGAAAGGGTGTACATCGGGCCACGGTGTCTGCGGTGTCGCCTCGGCGTCGGTGACGTCCTTCGTCAACGTCGCGATCTTCCTGGCGGTGGCGATCGCGACCGCCCAGCTCGTCATGCTGGCGGGGGTGGCGCCATGAGCGAGCGACACCCGTTGTTCTATCCGGTGGTCCTGCTGGGTGGACTCGTTTTTGGGTTCGGGCTCGCCTACAGCCACATGGCTCGGCCGGAGGTCGTCCTTGAGTTCCTGCAACTCCAGGACTTCGGACTGTTGTTCGTCATGTTCGGCGGGTCGATCGTCGCGGGAATAGCGTTCTTCGCCGTTCCTGCGCTCCGAGAGCGAGCGCCGCTGACAGGTCGTGCATACGGTCGTCGGATGAAGTCCTTCGACCGGAACGTCGCGGCCGGTGGTGTCATCTTTGGCGTCGGCTGGGGCCTCACCGGCATCTGTCCGGGAGCCGCGTACGCCAGCTTGGGCGTCGGAAACTATCCCATCCTCTGGGGCATCGCCGGTATGTTCCTCGGGGCGTATGGACAGGGCTACGTCCGCTCGCTACGCGCCGATCGGGACGTCGACCTCTCGGCAGCTGACTGACGGAGACTCTTCGTCTCCCCGTGTCTATCTATTGACTTTCTAACCGCGGATTTCCGCTCGACGATGGGGCCACGCGACGTCGAGCCTGGAACGACCAGTAAGCACGATTCTGTATTGCATCGAAGAGGCACATCTGGGAGGGGTTTTCTCCCGAGCTTCACCGCTTCTGAAGCCACGATACAGACAGGTATAGAGCTTTGATCCACTCACCTCTCGTCGACATCAGCCGTTCGGAATCGCCGACAGTTGCAGTCGATGCGCGTATCCCTTGGAGTGCTCAGTGGGACGAAACGCCCATCCGACGATGATAACGCATCCATAAGTTACGAGTGGTGCCCTCGGAGTTACTGGAATATAGTATTGTATTATTGACCCAAAACCGTTATCACCTCTGCTTGGTTAGGCTCAATTGAGCAGAAATGTCCGAACCGCGAACTACTGATAGTCGGTCAGAGAGAACGGAGCTATGGCAGGATTAGCGATCCCAACCTGGGACCCACAAGCGGCGATGCTCATCGGCGCCGTCCTCCTCGAGGCGATCGTACTGTACGTCGGTTACGGCGGCCTCGAGAAGCTGATCGGCCCGCGCCTCATGAGCACCCTCCTCGAAGGTGAGGATGCTGTTTGAAAGCGCCCTGAATGCCCTCGGCGGCTCCCCGGAGCTACTCGCATTGTTCGTCGGCTTCGGGCTCCTGGTGGGCATCCTATTCGGGTTCTTCGGCATGGGCGGGTCGTTTCTCGTCACCCCTGCGTTGTTGATGATGGGGTATCCGGCCCGGGTCGCTGTGGGTAGCGGGATGGCGTTCGTCTTCGGGACGGCGGTCATAGCGACGCTGAAACACCACGACCTGGGGCAAGTCGATTACAAGCTCGGCGGCATCATGATCGCCGGCACGACGCTGGGTATCGAAGCAGGGCGTGCGAGCGTCTTCTACCTGGAGGAACTCGGTCTGGCCGGCGGTGTCATCAGCGTCGCCTACGTCCTTTTGCTAGGGGCAGTCGGACTGATGGTCACCCGCGACGCCCTGACGGGCGACGGCGGCGGCATCGACCACGACGCCGCTGACAAGGATCTGGAAGACTACGAGATCCCCGATATCGCGAAGACGATTCAGGAGACGGTGCGTATCCCGCCGCTGGTGTCCCTCCGCGGAGATCTCATCGTCTCCGTCTGGGTGATTCTCGCGGTCGCCTTCGTCACCGGTCTGTTGTCGGGCTTCCTCGGCGTCGGCGGCGGTTTCATCCGCATGCCCGCGATGATCTACGCTATCGGTGCGCCGGTGCCCGTCGCGGTCGGCACCGACCTCTTCGAGATCGTCTTCTCGGGGGCCATCGGTAGCTACCTATACAGCCAGGGCGGCGGCGTCGACCTCGGCATCGTTGTCCCGCTGCTGTTTGGCAGTGCCCTGGGCGCCCGAATCGGGTCGGCAGCCACGGCAGTCGTCGACGCCGACGGCATCAAGATTTACTTCGGTGGGATGCTGCTCGCCGGCGCCGTCGCGGTCGGTATCGGCGAGGTCGGTTCCTATCTGGGTATCGCACTGCTGGAGACCATCGGGCTCGTGCTCGTCCTCGGGGCGGCGCTCGTCGTCGCCGCAGCGGTCGTCTACACGAGCCTGAAGTCGATGCGAGCGTCGCACAACCAATCGCCAGCCACGGCTGACTAGAACCAGTGTTCACGACAGCTGCCGTCACCTTCGCGGTCGCCGCGCTCGTCAGCGCCTTCATGGCCTGGAGCATCGGTGCCGGCTCGACCGGCTCGACGCCGTTCGCGCCCGCGGTCGGCGCCAACGCCATCTCAACGATGCGCGCCGCGTTCATCGTCGGTATCTTCGGCTTCGCCGGCGCCGCCCTCCAGGGAGCCAGCGTCGCCGAGGCCGTCGGTTCCGATCTCATCGGCGGCGTGACGCTCACCGCACAGCCGGTCATCGTCGTCCTCTTCGTCGCCGGCGCCCTCATGGCGTTCGGCATCTACACCGGCTACCCTATCGCGACCGCGTTCACCGTCACCGGCGCCGTCGTCGGAGCGGGCCTCGCACTCGGCGGCACGCCGGCCTGGGGCAAGTACGGCGAGATCGCGGCGCTGTGGATCGTCGGCCCGCTCGCGACAGCGGCGCTCGCCTACGGGCTCGCGTCGGTCCTCCCCCGTGAGGACGTCCCGGACGTCTACAGCATCCCGGTGGTCGCCGGCTTCGTCGGCGCCGTGCTGGCGAACGTGGAGTTCGCCGCCCCGGGCGGCCCCACCTCCCTCTCGGCGGCGGCCGCCGCGTCGTCACCGGTCGCGCCGCCAGCGACACGTCTCGTCGTCTCGCTGCTGGCGTCCGTCGTCGTCGCCGCGACGGTCCACCGGTCGATGCGCCGGGACGTCACCGCCGGGATGTACCGGTTCCTCCTAGCGATGGGCGCGGTGGTGGCGTTCTCCGCGGGAGCGAGCCAGGTCGGCCTCGCGGTCGGGCCGCTGTTGCCGCTGACCGCCGAGTTCTCGATTCCGACGCTCGCCGTCATCGTCGGTGGCGGCGTCGGACTGCTGGTAGGCTCGTGGACCGGCGCTCCGCGGATGATCAAGGCTGTCGCCCAGGACTACGCCTCGCTCGGGCCCCGACGGTCGATCTCGGCACTCGTGCCCGCGTTCCTGTTGGCGCAGGTCGCCGTCCGCTTTGGAGTGCCGATCTCGTTCAACCAGATTGTCATCAGTTCCATCCTCGGCGCGGGCTTCGCCGTTGGGGGCGGCGACGGCGTCGGCGCCAGGAAGCTCCTCGTGACGCTCCTGGCGTGGATGGTCTCACTGACCGTCGCGTTCACTATCGGCTACGGGGCGGTCGCAGTGGTGCCGTGGCTGTGACCTACCGGTATCAGTCCCTGGCCCATCGCCGATTCGCCCCTCTCACGAGGCCGGGACACCGCCGACGAGTACCGATCTACCAACCAGAACGTTCCGGAGGAGGACCGAAGGGACGACAACGAATCAAACTGATGAGTAATCAACGACACCGTCGACAACTACGACCATGACCGCAGGTACGGAACTCAAACAGGGCATCCGCGAACACATCGGACAGTTCTCGCTGCACGTCCTACTGGTATTCGCGACCGGACTGACGATTGGGTCCGAGCGCGCCGTCGTGCCCGTCCTGGGCGAGGAAGTCCTTGGCGTCGAATCGTTGTTCGTCATCGGCTCGTTCGTCGTCTCATTCGGCTTCGTCAAGGCCCTCCTCAACCTCTACGCCGGGAAGTGGGGCGAAGAGTACGGCCGCAAGCCCGTTCTGATTCTTGGGTGGGCGACAGCGCTGCCGCTGCCGCTCATCCTTATCTACGCACCGAGCTGGAACTGGATCACCGTCGGGAACATCCTGCTGGGAATCAACCAGGCGTTGACCTGGAGTATGGCGATCAACGCCAAGATCGACCTCGCCGGGCCTGACCAGCGCGGCCTGGCGGTCGGCATCGACGAGTCCTTCGGCTACACTGGCGTCGCGGTCGGGGCCTGGCTCACGGGTGCCATCGCCGGTCGGTGGAGTCTCCGGCCGGAGCCGTTCTACTTCCTCGCGGTCGTCGTCGTGCTGGCGTTCCTCATCTCGATCTTCCTGATCAAGGAGACCGTCCAGTACGCGCAGGCGGAGGGCGATGCCGACGACCACGACGCGAACCTGCCGTTCAACGAGGTGCTGAAGCGGGCGACCTACGGCGACCGAACGCTGTTCGCCGCCGCACAGGCCGGCCACATCGAGAACTTCGTCGACACGCTGTTCTGGATCGCCGTCCCGCTGTACCTCACGAGTCAGGGGCTCGGGATTGCAGCAGTTGGGGTCGTCGTCGGCGTTCACAGTGCGATGTACTTCTTCCAGATTGGCACTGGTGGTCTCGCCGACCGGATCGGTCGCCGCCCGCCCGTCGTCTGGGGGATGTTCCTCGCCGGCGGTGGCGTCCTCGGGATGGTACTCGTTGAGGGGTATCTCTTGTGGACAGTTCTGGCGGCCGCTTCGGGTTTGGGGATGGCGCTGTTGTATCCGAATTTGATGACGGTACCGAGCGACGCCGCTCACCCGACGTGGCGGTCGGCCGGGATGGGCGTCTACCGGATGTGGCGCGACGCCGGCTACGGCGTCGGAGCGATCCTCATCGGCCTCTCGATGGAATTCGTGAACATTGAGGCCGCATTCTACATGACCGCCATCCTGATGTTCGTTTCCGGGGCAGTGGTGTACGTCTGGATGGAGGAGACCCACCCCGAGTTCGGGACGCACGAGCCACCAGCTCCTGCACCGGAGTCGTCACCGCAACCAGTGCCTGAAGAGTAGAAAATGGAACCGCGAACTGTCGTTCTTTCAAGGTTCCAAGTGCCATACAGTAACAGGTACCTCGATCCCTTCTAGAGCGACCTGACTGGTTGCTGAAGCGTAATCGAAACGGGGGACGGGACTAATGCGAGGCTGTTCCCTGGGCGCCTATCGGTCTTCACCAGCGGCGAGAATCAACTGGTTCGGGATTACGTCTCGAGTTCCGCGAGCAGTCGGTCGATCTCCTCTCCCGTATTGAAGGCGTGAATCGAGACGCGAATAGTATCCTCGCCGGGGAGCGACCGGACCACAATCGATTGATTTGCCAGTCGTTCGACGACGGCTTCGCCATCTCGGACCTCTATCGCAACGAGTCCGGTCTCGTATTCCGAGGGGCTGAGAATCCTGGCATCCGGTACCCCAGCTTTGAGACGGTCTGAGAGTACCTCGATCCGGTTGGTGATCGTCGAGAGTCCGACTTCCTCGACGACGCCGATCGCTTCCCGTAGCGCGACGTGCGCAGCGGGGGTCGTCGTCCCGACCTCAAACCGTCTCGCTCCAGATTCGTACTCGTAGTCCAGAGCAGCAGCCTCGGATACGCTCCGGTATCCGATCGCGACTGGTTCGAGGCGGTTTGCGAGTTCCTCGCGGACGTACAGGAAGCCACCACCCCAGGTTCCGAGCAGCCACTTGTGTCCGGCGGCTGCGACTGCGTCAGCGCCCCACTCGTGGACGTCGATTGGCAGTTGCCCAACCGACTGTACCGCGTCGACCAAGACGAGGGTGTCCTGGTCGTGTGCGATCTTGGTCAGCTCTCCGACAGGGAGTCGAGTGCCTCGTGTCCAAGTGACGGAACTGAGACAGACGAGTTTCGCGTCGGAAACAGCCTCGGTGAAGGCCTCCCGGTCGATCCGGCCGGCCTCGCTTTCGACGACACGTACCTCCACGCCGTGGCGTTCGAGTCGTTGCCAGGGGAGGATACCGGCGGGGTGCTCGAGGTCGGTTCGAACCACCACGTCGCCAGGCTCCCACTCGAGAGCAGTTGCGAAGCGGTTGATGCCGTCCGTAGTGCTCTCCGTGAGCGCTATCTCGTTGTCCTTGGCACCGATGAAGTCGGCGGCCGTCCGACGAACGTCCTCGTAGGTGTCGAAGGCCATCGAATAGGGATCGCCGACAGCGTGCGACTCGTACTCCTGGGTGGCGAGCGTCGACTGTGCAGCCTCCACGACGTATCGAGGGCTCGGTCCGCTCGCTCCGGTGTTAAAATAGGTCGTACTCTCGAGGGCCGGAATGTCGGCACGCAACTCGAGCGGTGTCATCGTTCCCCCGAATATAGCGTCATGCGTTCACGACCTCCTGAGCGGGCATTTCGACCGTCGAGTCGAGCCAGGACTCCGCGTCCAGGGCCGCCATACTCCCTGTCCCCGCAGCGGTGATCGCCTGTCGGTACCGGGCGTCGGCGACGTCACCGGCAGCGAAGACGCCGTCGACGGTCGTCGCGGTGGTTTCGGAGTCGGTTACGACGTGCCCGTTCTGGGATAGTTCGACGGGTGTGTCCTCGAGGAACGCGGTGTTCGGTACGTGACCGACCGCATAGAAGACACCCTGAACGTCGACCGTCTCCCGCTCGACGTCCTCGCCGGCTTCGAGCTTCTCCTTCGGGTGTCCCTCGGGATGGGTGACGAGTGATGCCCCGTTCAGGCCGGTCTCCTGATCGCCATGGAGTTCGACTAGTTCGGTATTCCAGCGGAACTGGATCGCCTCCTCGTCGCGGGCTCGATCGGCCATAATCTCGGAGGCGCGCAGTTCGTCGCGCCGGTGGACGACGGTCACGGAGTCGGCGAACTTCGCGAGGAAGAGCGCCTCCTCCATCGCGGAGTCACCGCCGCCGACGACGAGTACGTCGTTCTCGCGGTGGAACGCGCCGTCGCAGGTCGCACACGTCGAGAGACCGTAGCCCATCAGCCGTTCTTCCCGTTCGGCACCGACCCAGCGAGCGCCGGCGCCGGTCGCGACGACCAATGCGTGCGTCCGAAGTGTCTCTCCGTCGGAGAGTTCGAGTTCGAAGGGCCGATCGTCGAGCGCTGCGTCGGCGACAGTCGCGCGCTGGAACTCGGCGCCGAAGCGTTCTGCCTGTTCGCGCCCCCGCTGGACGAGTTCCATACCGCCGACGCCCTCGGGGAAGCCGAGGAAATTTTCGACGTCCGTGGTCAGCGTCAACTGGCCGCCCGGTTCGTCGCCCTCGAGGACGACCGGTTCGAGGTCGGCCCTGGCGGCGTACACCGCAGCGGAGAGGCCGGCGACGCCGGAGCCGACGACCACGAGGTCGTGGATCTGTCGGTCCGGCATCTACGTTCGGGCGTCGATGACGCCTCGGAGGTCGTCTTCCGACTGGAGTCCGACCAGGCGCTCGGTCGGTTCTCCGTCGACGAAGAGCACGAGCGTCGGAACGCCTCGGACGCCGTAACTAGAGGCGAGAGCCTGGTTGGCGTCCACGTCGACCTTCGCGACCGTCGCTTCGGTATCGGCCGCGATAGTCTCGAGTCTGGGCTCGAGCATCTGGCAGGGCCCACACCAATCGGCGTAGAAGTCCGCCAGGACCAGCTCTCGCTCCTTGGTCAGATCTTCGAGTGCCTCTTCTCCATCGATCCGTATGGGTTCGGTCGGGATTGGTTCTGCTGCCATCACCTTCACGTAGGGGTCGACGCCGTTTATAGTTTTGGAGGATTGGGGCAATACTGGAAAGTGGTGGGTGGTAGGTGATGTTTCGCTGACCTCGAATTCAATACCCCTAGTTAGTTTGATCGTGTGTTCTCGTACCCGTGTACGCGTCCATAACCTCGTTGTAGAACGCTTCCCTAGGTCTCCAACCTCTGTGGCCGGTGGTTCTCTGGAACAAACACCCACTCAACTATCGCTCGATAGTATTGTATAGATATTAGAATATCGTGCAAAACCTTAAGGCCGAGTGTCCAATAGAGGGAACTGAGCATGGACGCAGAAGACATGGACTTCCCGACCCCGGACGAACCGGTCGAATCCATAACCCCCGAGACGCTCAAGGAACGCATCGACTCCGGTGAGGACGTTACACTGCTTGACTCTCGCATGACGAGCGAGTACGAGGAGTGGAAGATCGATGGCCCAACCGTCGAATCGGTCAACGTCCCGTATTTCGAGTTCCTCGACGACGAAATCGACGAGGACGTCCTCGACCAGATCCCCGACGACCGCGAAGTGACGGTGTTGTGTGCGAAAGGCGGCTCCAGTGAGTACGTCGCTGGCGCGCTCGCAGAACGTGGCTACGACGTCAACCACCTGGAGGGCGGGATGAACGGGTGGGCGGCGATCTACGAGCCCCACGAGGTGGAGCGCTACGATGGTCCTGGAACGCTCATCCAGTACCAGCGGCCTTCCAGTGGCTGTCTCGGCTATCTCGTCTACGACGGCGACGAGGCCGCTCTCATCGATCCGCTTCGGGCGTTCACTGATCGCTACCTGGAGGATGCCGACGAACTCGGTGTCGAGTTGAAGTACGCCTTCGATACGCACGTCCACGCCGACCACGTCTCGGGTATCCGCGCCCTCGCCGACGAGGACGTCGAGGGAGTCGTCCCCGAGGCTGCCGTCGACCGTGGAATCACCTATGACGATGAGATGACGGTCGCGAGCGACGGCGATACGTTCCCGGTCGGCGACGCCACTGTCGAGGCCGTTTACACGCCCGGCCACACGTCCGGGATGACGTCCTACCTGATCGGTGGTTCGATGCTGGCGACCGGCGACGGCTTGTTCGTCGAGAGCGTCGCCCGCCCGGATCTCGAGGAGGGTGACGAGGGAGCAGAGGACGCCGCCCGATTGCTCTACGACTCGTTGCAGAACCGTATTCTCACCCTCGATGACGACGTCCTCGTTGGCGGTGCTCACTTCAGTGACGCCGCCGAGCCCGCTGAAGACGGTACCTACACCGCACCCCTGGGTGACCTGAAAGAACAGATGGACGCGCTGACGATGGACGAATCGGAATTCGTCGAGCTAGTGCTGGCCGACATGCCGCCGCGTCCGGCCAATTACGAGGACATCATCGCGACGAACCTCGGACAGAACGAGGTCGACGACGAGGAAGCGTTCACTCTCGAGCTCGGCCCGAACAACTGCGCTGCCAGCCAGGAATCCCTCGCTGGAGACTGAACCCCATACGTTCTGGAATCCGCGGTTCAGACACCACGTTAGGAGTGACTCCGTAGATTATCCCTTTTCAGAGCACGGATTTACTTGCTGTGATATATCCGATTATGGAGTGTATCAATAGTATAGCAGACTGAAGTATTGGACCTACTGGGAACGAAATTTAGGGATGAGCGGTTTAGCTTTCGACCGGTGCGGAAGCGGGCTCGTCGTACTTCTGGCGGAACTCGTCGATCAGCTGGCCCATCTGGGCGTACCAGTCGTTGAGGAGCCGTTGCATATCTTCGGCGATCTCGTCGCCGTCGACGGACTTGTAGACGTGGTAGTAGCCGCCCTGTTCGTAGTTGACCTGGTCCCGCTGGATGAAGCCAGCCTCGCGGAGCCGACGGACCGCCCGGTAGGTCGTCGAGCGTTCGCGGTCGACGGCCTCGGCGAGTTCGTCGATCGTCATCGGTTCGTCTGCTTCAACGACGGTCCTGAAGACCCGTCGTTCGAGGTCGCCCATCCCGTGGAAGCACTCCAGCAGGCTCTCACATTGCATATCCTGCCGGAGCATCTCGCTCAGTGAATCGGCCATCTATACCATACGTACTGACCGCGCGGACAAAAGTCTTGTGCGATTCCTGAACAACCGTGCCAGGGTGGTGTTCGGCCCGATAGACGTCAAATTAGAAGTTGGTGGAATCGTCTCCTGATCGTGTCTGCGGTCGGGAGTTGTGGGTTTTCGGTTGAGGAAACAGAACCATACGATGACACAGCAGACCACTTCGGGTTGAACTTCCGATGCTAGTTTCAGCCGTTAATCCGGACAGAGATACCTACAGACCGTGACGATGGTGTCCAAGTCATCCCGACAGGTGGTCCGTGCGACCGTCTCGAGGGCCGGGGACTCACCGTGAAGGCATTCTACCCGGCGGGTTCAGGAGTGACCGTCGTTTGGCGCACAGAACGGTTGGGATTGCAACCACAATGGGCTACTGCCGAGGACGCTATCTCTCGGGATCAGTCGAAGACCTGACGTAGTCAGATACGATATTCGGAGCTTCGAGGTTGGATACGTACGGACTACCTGTTCAGCGCAGCGGTACCCTTTTACGTCGCAAGTTCGTAATATTGGGTGAGATGAGCAATACTGATTTCCAGAGTCCCACGATCGACCCCAACGAGGTCGCCGACCGACGTGACGACGACGACCTGTTCGTCCTCGACGTCCGCAACGAGGACGACTACGAGGAGTGGCACATCGACGGGAGTTACAACCTTCCCATCTACGACCAGCTGCTCGACGGCGAGTTCGACGGCTTGGAGGAATCACTCGACGAACTCCCCGAGGACAAGGAGATCGTCGTCGTCTGTGTCGCCGGCGTGACGTCGTCGGACGCAGCCGGCTTCCTCGCTGACCGTGGCTACGACGCCAAGTCGATGGACAACGGGATGAACGGCTGGGGGAAGGTCCACGTCACCTACGAGCTCTCAGACCTCGATGGGGTGACCCAGATCGTCCGCCCCGGAACCGGATGTGTCTCGTATCTCGTCGCCGACGGCGACGAAGGCGTCGTCGTCGACCCGAGCCTCTACACCGACGAGTATGGGTCCGTCGCCGCCGAGCACGATGTCGAGATCGTCGCGGCGGTCGATACGCACGCTCACGCCGACCACATCAGCGGCGCGCCGCTACTCGCCGACGAACTCGACGTCCCGTACTATCTGCATCCCGACGACTCCGGGGAACTCGACGACTACACTCCGATCGAGGACAGCGATGCCATCGACGTTGGAGAACGCGAGCTCAGCGTCAAGCACACTCCCGGTCACACCCCCGGGAGCGTCTCCTTCGAGTTCGGCGAGGCGCTGCTCTCGGGTGACACACTGTTCATCCAGAGCGTCGGACGCCCCGACCTCGAGGGGAGCGCCGAGACAGAGGTTCGCGAGGCTGCGAGCGACCTCTTCGAGAGCCTCGAGCGTCTCGCGGACCTCCCGGACGACACGGTCGTCCTCCCGGGGCACTTCGACGACGAGGACGTCCGACCGCTGGCGACGACGCTCGGCGACCTCGAGATGGACAACGAGTTGTTCGGGATGGACGATCGCGAGCAGTTCGTCGACACCATCGTCGAAGGTCTCTCCGACGAACCGGCCAACTACAACCAGATCAAGGCCATCAACTGGGGCCAGGAACCGCTGACGGACGACGCAACGGACCTCGAACTCGGGCCGAACAACTGCGCCGCGAACTGACGACAGTAGTCGAGATTCGGCTACCCAGCCGCACTTTGGAAGCGCTCTTTCCCTCTGAATAGCGGGTTCGTCCCCTCTTCGATCCGGCTACGCCCATCGAAGTGGGACGAATATCACGTTTCGTTCAGCGGTGGAGACGCGCCTCTCGCTTCTCGTGTCCCGTCAGGGGATGCGTTTCCGTATCACGCGTTGGTGACTTCGAGCGTCCAGTTCCCGTCAGCCTCGACGTTGAGCCAGACGGCTCCACCCGCCCTGTAGGACCGCGAGTTATCGAACGCACCCGTGCGGTGGACGAGCACCTCCCAGCTGCCATCCGCGCCGTACCCGTCGACGATGAATTCGCCGTCGCCGTCGTGGGTCGCGACCACTCTGACGTCACCCTGTGTCCACAGTGGCCCGACGTACGCCGATCCGGAACCGTCAGCCTCGACCGGGAGGTCCTGGAGGTCGTCGCCGTGGACCGATGGCTGGGAGAGGTCGACCGACCACGCGTTCGCTGCGTCGACCTCGAGACGATAGGTCCCCTCGTCGACGGCCATGAGTGACGTTCCGGTCGTAGCCCCCGACATCGTCGACAGATTCTCGTCGGGTGCAGGCTCCTCGCCCCAGGTGACGTCGACGGTGATTGGTGCACCGCCCTCGTGAGTGACGTTCGCGACGACGACTCCCTCGTCGAGGTCGAACGACCGAGTGGTCGCTGGGCCGGTGCCATCGAACTGGGCAGCCTGGCCCTCCTCGAGAAGGACGCCACTCGGCCGGTCGCGGTCGGTGGTCTCGTCGGCATCGCCATCGTGCTCCCACGATCCATCGACGAGGTCGGAGGGCGTGACCACGTCGAGTCCGCGCTGTTCGACGTGCTCCAGGAGCAGCCAGAAATCATCGAGTGACATCAGGTTTCCGTCGCCACCAGCATCGTCTTCGTCGACGATCGGCGGGATACGGAGGACCGTGAGCAGGTCGTACTGGTCGGAGAGGTTGGTGTGGCGGCGAACGCCAGTATGGAGTGCGGGTCCCCAGATCATCGGGACCATGTGCATCTCGGTGGGTGGCACCCCGGTCGTCCCGGAGTTGTAGAGGAACGCCGAGTCGTGGATGCCCCTGGCGAGTTCGTAGGTGGTAGCGTCCATCCCGCTATCGGGGACGAACAGATGTCGGGCGCCGTCCTCGAAGCCCTCGCTGGCGAGGGCGTCGCGGCTATCCTCGAGGATCGCTCGCTGCTCGGACTCAGACTGGTCGCGGAGTGGCGTCGAGACCTCGGGAAGCGGGCAGATGTCCCAGCCGCGATCACTGAGTTCGCGGAGCTGCTCGTTACCCATCCGGTCGCCGCTGCCGATGGCGTCGGGAGCAACGGGGACGGCCGCGGCCCAGTCGCGTTCCTCGAGCAAGTCGGCGGCAACCTCGTAGTGGGACTGGTGGCCCCCGTAGAACGCGAACACCACTTTGCCCACCGATGCCGATTCGGTCCGACGGAGGTCGTCGACCAGCAGTCTACTCGGACCGCCGTCGGGCCCGTCGGCGATGATGTTGATCCGGCTCACGTTCGACAGGTCGGGTTCGTTGCCCGGTTTCTGCTGGTATCCGGCGTCCAGCCGGAACCATTCGTCGAATCCGTCGGGGACCACCCGTGCACTGCCGAGGCGCTCGCCACTGGAGGGCGCGTGGTATTCGACACGAATCCGGTCAGCGGACTCCGGTTTGACTGCGAAAGAGAGATCCCAGCCAGTCATGTCGATCCCGTCCGGGAACTCGATGCTCACCCTCGCCTGGGCACCGTCGCTCTCGACGACCACCGCCTGTGACCCGGTCCGCGCCTCGTCGGGAGCGGCAGATATCTCGCCGGTTTCGGCGGACCACTCCTCGAGGTTCTCGAAGGACGAGAGCAGTTCACCGGTCTCGATGGCCGGCCACCGAGTCGGGCCGGTCGGCGTCTCAGCGACGTCGGTCTCACCGTTATCTGGCGACCCATTCTGGTTCGAGTCACCAGTCCCGCCCCCCGGAAGTACGTCGTTACAGCCGGCGAGTGCCGCCGAAGAAGCACTCAAACTCACTGCCGCCAGCAGACGGCGTCGAGACGTGAGATCCGTCCGGTCGAATTGGTTCGTCATAGGGGGTTCGATTACTCGTCGTATCGTTCTCGCTACGGGGACGTAAACGGGACTGCCGATTTGCTGACCCAGCAAATCGGGACTGGAGCTATCAGGGAGCCCTTCGTCGGACCAGCCGAATGTCGCCGGTCGACAGGAGTTCGCGCGATGCTGCGAATGCAACCGACGAATGGAGCGTGTCTCGACGGTCACGTGAGACTGCGCTCGGGGTGAGTCTATGTCCATGAACGAGCTCCGACGCTCGATTCGGGCTGACCGTCGGGCTGCCGCGTGGGGCATAGCCATCGGAATGGGCGTGTTCCTGCTCTTCGGTCTCGTCACCGGGCTCATACCGAACCCACTGTACGTACGGATGGTTCCCCGGACGCCGATCGACTACGTGCTCCTGGTGTCGACGGCGTTACTGGCGGGCGTCTACGTCGCCCAGCGGAACGCCACCACGACCAGTGACGACGAGACAGCCGCGACGACCGGTGAAGGCCGGCTGGCGATTGGTGGGCTCGCCGGGGGCTTCCTCGCGGTGGGCTGTCCGATCTGTAACGCCTTCCTGCTGGCACTGTTCAGTTCGTCCGCGCTCATGACGTACTTCGATCCGATCCGTCCCGTCCTCGGCGTGGTCTCGGTAGCTATCCTGGCGGGATTGATCTACATTCTCTCCCGGCGGTCATGTCCGACCTGCGTGTCGTAGCGACTCTGCTTCGGCGTCGTAACGCCGCTGTTTCGACGACGTGGGCTCCTTCTCGACGACGACATCCTCGAGTGCGAGCACGTCCAGTCCCATCCCGTAGAAGTCCTTGATCGCCTGCGTCGGCGTCCGGACGATCGGTTCGGCGTGATCGTTGAATGACGTGTTGAGGACGACGGGCACGCCCGTGATGTCGGCGAACTCCGAGATGAGCCGGTGATACCGCGGGTGTTGGTCGGCACGGACAGTCTGCGGTCGCGTCGAGTCGTCGGCCGGATGGAGAACCGCCGCCAGCTCGTCGGTCTTCTCGTCGGCGACGTCGTACGCGTCGATCATGAACGGTGCCGGCCGTCCGTCGACGAGGTACTCTGCGGCGGCCGACTCGAGCATCGACGGCGCGAACGGCCGCCACTCCTCACGGTGCTTGACGAACCGGTTGACGCGGTCGCGGGAGTCGATGGAACGAGGGTCGGCGAGGATGCTCCGGGCGCCGAGTGCCCGCGGGCCCATCTCCATCCGGCCCTGGAACCAGCCGACGAGGGCGCCGTCGGCCAGCCGTTCGGCGACGTACCGCTCCAGGTCGTCCGGCTCCGCGTACTCGATCTTGTTCGTCTCGAGCGTCGACTGGATGTCCTCGCTCTCGTAGCTGGGTCCGAAATACACGTCCGTCTGTCTATCGACGGCCCCCGGTTCGTACCGCGACCACCCGGCGCCGAGCGCGAGGCCGGCGTCGTGGGCGACTGGCTGGACGAACATGTCGTCGACGACTGCGGCCTCGCGGACGCACTGATTGAGTTTGCAGTTGAGCGCGACACCGCCTGCGAGGGCGACGTTGCTGGTGTCGAGCAGCTCGACTGCATCCGTGACGATGGCGACGACGGTCTCTTCAATCAGTTTCTGTGCCGTGTGGGCGAGGTCTTTCTCCCACTGGCCGAACTCGCCGGGCGTCTCGTTCCGGGCGCGACCGAACGCCTTTTCGAGCATCGAAACGCCGTGACCGGTACCCCAGCGCTGCGTGAGGTCGGTCACGTCGTAGTCGACGCCCGTCTCGATTACCCCTCGGAGGGTGCGTTCGATTTCGGGATTGTCGTCGCCGTACGGGGCGAGACCCATCACCTTCCCCTCGCCGTTGAACATCCGGTAGCCGAGGTACTCCGTTACGACGGCGAAGAACAGTCCGAGGCTGTTGGGGTGTTCGTAGGTCCGGATTCGTTCCAGTCCGTCCCCATCGGCTTGCCAGACGACTGTCGCGTCGTACTCGCCCTTTGCGTCCACCGTGAGGACGACGGCCTCGTCGAAGCCGGAGGGGTGGAACGCACTCGCTGCGTGGCACCTGTGGTGGGCGACCGTCTCGATCGGCGGGAGCGGCTCGCCGATCCTCCTGAGGCGGTTTTCGATCTGCCGCGTCGGGAGAAACCGGCTCCGGATCTCGGAGACGACCGTCTGTTCCAGTGCGGAGAGTTTCCGAGCCAGTCCGGGCGCCCGAAGCGCGTCGATGACGTATTTCGGGGTGATCTCCCCCCGGAGCTGAGGTTCGTACGGGAGGAGAATCCTGTCGATATCCTGGAGTTCGAGGCCTCTGTGATCGAGACACGCCTGAATCGCCTGTTCGGGGAACGTCTCGGTTGCATGTTTCTCCCGAGTGTACCGTTCCTCTTCGACGCCGAAAACGGGGGTCGAATCTTCGAAGAGGACGGCACTCGGATCGTGTTGGCCGTAGAGGCCGATCGCGGGTTTGAATGCGAGTCGATAATTAGTCATGTCTCGAGGGGAAGGCGCTAGTTCGACCGAAACCGAGGGAATACAAAGTGCCTGTGACGATTTTCTGAGTCAGCAAATCGTGGGCTATTTCTCGACGTACGCCCAAGCGAGTCCGTGAACCGGGAGGGAACATCGGAGCCGTCAGAGGTCTTCGAGGTCATGGCGGACGATTACGCGCGACGGATCCTCGTCGCTGCCGACCGGAAGCCGATGACCGCGAAGGATCTCAGCGAGGCGTGCGACGCGTCGCTGACGACGGTCTACCGGCGAGTCTCGATGTTACAGAACCAGGGGCTCATCGAGGAACACCGTACGGTCGGTGACGATGGATCTCACCGGAGCGTCTTCGAGACTGCACTCGAGGGGTTGCACGTCGAGCTGTCCGGTGGCTCGCTCGAACTGACGCTGGAAACGCGCGACGAACTCGCTGACAGCTTCACCGGCCTCTGGAGCGATATGAGGGGTGACTCATGATTGAGACGTCACTGATGCTCGCGAAACTGTTTACGTTCGCGCTGAGCCTCGTCGTCGCGTATCTGGCGTACCACGGTTACAGACGAAGCGGCAGCGAGCCGATGCTCTACGTGGCAGCTGGGTTCGTCTTCATCGGCGGCGGGGCAATATGTGAGGGTCTCATCTACACGCTCTTCGGAACGTCGATACTCTCGGCAGGACTCATCCAGGCCGTGATTGTCTCTACAGGTATGATCCTCATGCTCATCTCGCTGACGAAGTCGACGTCGAGCGCCTGATCTGGCAGATTACAGCCCACCAGGGGAAACCCCGACGTCACCGTGAGAAAACGTAGTTGACGGTCACTCGTCACACCTCGAGCACCCTGATCGGCTGCGGAGCACGGCACCCATCAGCGCAAGTACGGCCACGGTCACGAGCACTTGAACGAGACTGGCCCGTACTGCCACTGCGGCCGCGCCACCGGTCGCCGCAGCCGCTCCAGGCCCGATACAACAGAGACTTGCGAGACCTGCGAGACCGAGTTTCGCGCGTCGTGACGTCGCTTCCGCGTCCATGGCCCTTTAGGGTCCCTCCCACGGCTTGGGGGTCACGTGGGGCCGCTCCGACCGTCCTCTCGTCGATGGCAGCGATCGAACGCTCAAGGCGGTCGTCATGGATCACCCCCGATGGTACACGTTCGTGGATCGCCGGCTCGCCCGAGGAAGAAGAGAAGCAGGAAGATCCCCCCGGCACGGAGGAGATTCCCGTCGAACGGTAGCATCGCCATCGCGCCGACGAACCCTAGGGCGCCGAGGACGCCGGCGCCACAGCTCGCACATCCCGCCGCGAGCATTCCGGGGAGGACGCCCACGACCGTTGAAGCCCCCCTGTGTCTGGCGCGTCGAACGAGCGTGACGGAGTTCGTCACCGCGATCCCTGTCAGAATCGCGTAGAGAGCGACCAGGCCGAGACCGATCCAGCCGGTGCCGAGGTAGACCTCCCGCGTGAGCGTCGAGACCGCGTATCCGATGTCTGCCGGGTTCCGCGTGAGGAGCTGGAAGGAGAACTGCGGGAACGTACTCAGGACGAGTACGACGTACGTCACGGCGGTCACGAAGCCAGCGATCGCCAACCGTGCATTCGACGTGAGCGGATAGACGACGGCCTCGAGGAGGTCTCGAGTCCAGCCGCGTGCCTCGACCGTCGGCGTCCGGTTCACGCGTCTCTCACCTGCTCTATCGCCTTCGAGAAGTTCTCGTACGGGTGAGCACCGACCAGCTTTCCAGCGGTATCTGTCTCACGGTTGTAGAGTACGAACCCGGGGGTCCCCTGAATATTGGCCGCCACGCCTGCATCGAGGTCATCGTTGATGCTCTCTCGAACTGCCTCACCGCGACTATTACGACAGGCATCGACGTCGGAGACCGCGACTGCGTTCGTCTCTTCGGTAATCTGCCTGAACGTCTCCTCGTCGGCCCAGTCGTGTCCGTCCCCCGCCTGTGCGTCGAAGGCCGCACTGTGCCACTTCCAGAACGCACCTGGGCCCGAATCGACCACTTGTTGCCAGACACACCGACCCCAGACGGCGGACGGCATGGAGTACTCACCGATGTTGGGATAGAAGAGCGTGACGAGTCTCACGTCACCAGTTTCGATGTGGTTTGACCCAAGCTTCGGCAGTGTCTCTGTCTCGAACTCCTTGCAGAATGGGCACAGATAATCCGTCCAATAGTAGATGTCGATGGGAGCGTCGGTGTCCCCCGCAATCGGCCGGCCGGCGAGTTCGATGCCGAAGCCACTCGTCCCGTCGTCAGCATGGGAGTCGCTGGGAGTGTACTCCTGGTCGTTCGACTCTGAACTGGAGGCCATATACGCCACACCACCACCGAAGGCGAGAGTCGCGCCTCCTGCGATGACCGCCCGTCGTCTCGTAACTATGTTACCACGACCCATCGTTAGACTCCAGATTCGAGTCGCGTCGCGCAATTCCCCGTCGGGAGTAATCGTACTTGCTGGGGCCAATGGTGAACCGTCCGTGAAATCGTCGCGATGCAGAAGCGTCCGGTTGTCCAACGGTCCTCAGTGAGTCGGATTGTGTCACGTCTCGGGTGTGTACTGAGGGTAGTATATGTCGTTCGCCGATTTTCTAATCCAGCAAATCGCTACATACGGCTGCTAGCAGCGGGGAATCGTGTTCCGTATACGCCCCCAAGTTCGTCCGAAACTAGTTACAGTGCGTTCAGAACGGACTCGAAGCGGTCGCGGACGTCTGCGGCAATCGGATCCAGGTCGGAGTTATCCGAGACGGAGAGGAGTGCTTCGGGGTCGACGGCGCTTACTCCGATATTGTCACCATCTGTTTCGTATACGATAACGTTACACGGAAGGAGCGCTCCCAAGACCAGTTCATTTTCGAGGGCTTCGTGAGCTAGTTCCGGATTACAGGCCCCGAGAATACGGTACTGCTGGTACTCTTCATCCAGTTTCTCCTTGAACGTTTGTTGGACGTCAATGTCACAGAGGACTCCGAAGCCTTCGTCTTCGAGTGCAGCCGTTGTCTGTTCGACGATATTACCGAAATCTCCCTCCACCTGTTTGTCCATAGTATAGGACATACATCACAATATCGCCCGACTACCCTTAGTTGTTCTGTCCAGTCATGTCTATGGAAATCGACACGGTTCTAACTGTATCCTATTCCGCGTCTATTCAAGAAAACCATAACCGAAGGCTAAGTAGCTATCTGTACGAACTCCTCGGGATATTGTTTGCTTCTTGCAATAGAGTGATGGTGTAGATATCATTGCTTAGGTAGCTTGCCGAGTATAATGGACAAGGGTATACACTATTTGGTGACGTAGACAGGATCTTCTCTGACACCCACTATCGATTGGTCGGTATAGGGTACGTATTCATCAATCGAAGTTTCGTTCATTTCCTCCGGATACCGAATGGAAGGAGACCTGAATCCAGTTATCATTTGTCCCCTCTGGCTCTGTTCACATCAAGTCCGAGACAATGACGATGCCGTGAGTTAAGTGGCTAGACAGCGATTATATCGGTCTATGGGTGCTTCGAATCAATCTCCATCAGTCAAACCAGCAGGTGTTTTCTGTTCCATTCGGGTGACAAAATGAGCCGGTCTGGAGGCTGGCGAGGCTGGTTCCCTGACCCCTCAGGCAGACGTGGCGTCAGCCTGGTACAATGGGTGCTCTTAGAGGGGAATCGGCATGCCGTCACGGGGGCGTTGGTCACGTTGACGTTCGTCGCTATGCTCGCAATCGGCACGATTTGGCCGTTCGAAATGCAACAACTTCTCACCGAGACCGCTGCCGTCCAGACGCTACTCAACACCTTCCTGGGAGGGATTATACTTCTGGTCTCGATCGTCGTATCGATCAACTCAATTGTCCTCTCATACGATATAATCTCTATCGGTGCACAGGAAGATCGTCTTCGAGGCACCCTCAAGTTCCGCACCGAATTAAGTCATCTGACAGACACCGAGCATACCACCATCGACCCGGCATCATTCCTCTCTATGATGGTCGGAGAAATTGACCAACGAGCACACGAGTTAGAGACGGTTACGGAGGAGCTTGACGGGAGCGATGCCGAGGAACTCAGAAACCACATCGAGACCATACTCCAGACCATCCAATACATTGAGAAATCCGTCGATCAACCGGGCGGGGGCGAGTTCAGTTCCCTGTGGCTTGGGATCGATTTAAATCTCGGCCCATTGATGCAACGCTCGCGTGTATTACAGAGGGCGTATGCCGATGTCCTCTCTGAGAGAGGTAAAGAACGGTTCGAGGGACTCATCCGCGCGTTCGAACTGATCACAATCGGACGCCATTTTTTCAAGACGTTGTATTATAAACGAGAGTTCTCGATGTTATCACGAACACTCTTAATCGTCTCGCTCCCAGCCATCCTGGCAACCGCAACCACGATTCTGGCTATAAACGCAAACGCCCTCCCACAGATATGGATATTTGGCCTCTCACCGCTCCTGACGTTTGTGGCCGCCGCATTCACGATCGCTCTAACACCGTTTATCATCCTCACCGCCTATATGCTCAGGGTAGCGACAGTCACTCTGCGGGGTACCGATACCGAGCCGTTTGTCCTCTAGTGCTGACCGATGCCATCGAGCAGTGCACAGGATCAGTCTATCGGCTGATCCAGAACTGTCGTGCTGGAATCATCCCTCTCCCGATTCGGTCGGTACGCAGGTTCGAACGCAAGGCTGGTTCGGGGCAGATAAGCAGAAATAAACTGTGGTCACTTACTCTATCCGCCCTCTGTATTCCACACGCATTTCCTATCAGCCACTGGGAATTTAAACAGAGCCGATTGCGGGTGATTCGCGATCTCGTTCGTGTTTCAACTATGCCGTCCGGTTCTGCGCCAAGAAAACCATCTAGAGCCACACCTGCTAACAAGGCCAGTTGCAGAGCGAATAATCTCCACCATCGGCAAGTGCGCCAGCGTGATTTGGGTGGGGTAGTTCACTTGATCAACCCGTTTCATCACGTGGATCTGAGAGAATCTCGTAGAGGGCGGTATTCTCGTGGATGTTCTCGATATACCCGGCAGCGGTGAGGAGTTGTAGCCGTTCGTGAACCTTGTAGCGTGGCGAGCCGGTGGCATCGACGAGAAAGCCCTGGGTCCGCGCTCCCTCATGTAGCTCGTCGAGAATCATTTTGTCAAGGTCAGTGAGCTCCATCTCCGTTCCTCTACCCATTCGATGCATATGATGGTGCGGTTTGTCGCACACTCTGCTCGGCGATTCATAGGTGGAATCGAATAAGCTAATCTCCACGATTCCAAGGGTATATATTAGAAAGGAATCAACTACGATTCGTAGTAAGAATAATGAAAGAGCGTTCGTCCCTGCCCCGAAGACTGACACGATGGCCGCTAGGTTGGGTTGTTGAACGGTCTCGGAAGCTTACGAGGTGGATCGGTTTATCGACGCGTCGAGACTCAGCACCGCCTCATCCAGGCCTTCGGAGACGTAGCTACGATGTCGTCAGTAGAGGACGTGTACTCTCACCCCTTGCTATCGTGCTGGTCGCTCTAGTGGTGGCGTCCGGGGTTGCGGCCGCACAGTCCGGCAATGGTGGCCTGTGTGGCACGCCTGCGATCGACCTGTTCGAGTGGGCTGCCCAGACCGGTGCCGGGGTGCTGTTCCTCGGTGGGCTGCTCTACGGTGGTTTCAAACACGCCCGTGCGGGGCTATCGCGGAACCCGGAGCGCTCGAGCGAGCATCGGCGCTCAGGGACGATGGCGATGCTCGCCGGCCCGATCTTCGGTATCATCATCGTGCTTGGCGAACAAGCCGCCGGTGCAGCTGGCTTCTCGATCGCCGAGTGCGCGCAACTCACCCCGTGGTTCTAGCCCGGAAGCCCTTCCCGATTCACGAGCACCCCCGCCATTCCACAATCGATTCGTATGCTCGAATCTACGTTCTGTGAACGCCACTTGGGTCCTCGACGCAAGCGGGGTACTGATGCCCTTACTCGGCGTCGATTGATTCTGTTCGTCAGCATCTGCTTGGTGACGACTGGCCTCTTCACACCGTTCCTCGTATCCTCGAGCACTGCGTCTACCGTGAATCTCACGGTCAACAACAGCACGACAACTGAGGAGGCCGCGACTGGGGATTCGCACAATGCGTGTGACGGAAAGGGACCTATTGAGGGGGCGATCTGTAACGCCATCGAGGACACCAAGCGGAGTCTCCTCGGTGGCGCGCTCGACGTAACCCAGGACATCGCACGGAGCGTGCTCGAGGTGATCCTGCATCGGCCAGCGCCGAAGCAAGGCTCCGAAATCGTGGTGTTTCGACCACCGACGAACCAGCCAATGGCCGGTGCCTATGCAGGCTGGACCTCAGTCGGGCTGCCGCTCGGGTTCCTCGTATGGGTTCTCGGTGTCGGCGTGGCGCTCGCCAGTCGGTTTCGCCCCGCGGCCTCGTTCGCTGCCCATGGATTCCAGATCGAGCGCCACATCGGCCGAAACCTCGTATTCACCCTCGGCTCCTGGTGGATCGGCGCATTCATCCTCCACCTCGCGAACGGGTTGATCCTCGCGGTTGCACCACGCGGCGACCAACTCGTGATGGGCCCGCAGTCCGGCGTCGGGAGCATCCTCGGCACCGGCCTGCTCGCCGGGCTCCTCTGGCTAGGAACTGCTACGGTCACGACCATCCTGCTGGTGGCGACGCTGCTGGCGTACTTCCTGTGTCTCACCTTCATGGTCTTCCTGCCGGTGTTCTCGGCGCTCATGCTGTTCGACACTGGCGGTGTGCTGCAGACTGTCGGCCAGTTTGGGCAGACCGGCTGGGATATCTTCATCCGCGCTGCGTTCTTCCCGCTGCCGGCGGCGCTCGTCCTCGGGGCCGGCGCTCACGTGGCCGGTGGGATGATGCGCTTCATCGAGGAGGCTGTCGCCGTCGGCGGGTTCGCCGAAATCGCGGGCATGCTCGCCTTCGCGATTGTCACGTTCGTCACGCAGCTGGCCGCCCTCGTCGCCACCCTGTGGATGCTACTTGGCTCGCGTGCCGCCCGGACTGCCGGCGGTATCATGGCCGGCATCGGTGGCGCTGCAATGTACTCCCGAGCGAAATCCGGCGCTCAGTCGCTTGCCGGGAATGCGTCGATTCCTCGCCCTGGAGCCGGTTCAGGTGCAGACGCAACCAGCGCCGCCAGTGCAGCTTCCGAGAGTGCCGCGAATGCTGCCTCGCCTGGTGGGTCGGGCAATGGAGCAGTTACCACTGGTACGAATAGCGGGTCGAGACTCGGGAGTGGGCTCAGTGTTTCCGACGGCGCTTCTCGGCCGGGGACGTCAACTGATGGTTCCGTCGGTGTCTCGACTCCCGAAACGCCGACCGGTGGCCGTCCCGGTCCGATGGGGCAAGCCAGCGAGTCACCGACGGCGGGGGGCACGAACGTGAGTGCTGGCGGTGGGTCCTCGAGTGAGAGCGGGCCAATCAACGTGTCGGGCGAACACGACCTCCCAGGCAACCAACGCTACCAGCCGGGGTTCGTCAACGACGGCGAGTTCCAGCCGGTCGAATCGTCCGGGCTGAACCGCGAACTCGTCGTCCGTGAGCACGACCGATTCGTTGACGCCTACGATTCCGACGGCGACCACGACGGTATCTACCTGCGGGGTACCGAGGATGGGACGCTGTACGACGCGTCAGCGGTCGCCGGGTCAGACTGGGGTGTGAGCTCTGCCGAGGCCAGTCGGATGAGTCGAGACGCCGTCTTCGACGCCCGCGGTGAAGACACTGGACGAGGTGAGGGCCAATGAACCGCCCCGGCCCGGAGGACGGGGATTGGGAGCGTCGCGTTCTCGACGACTTCGGATCCGACTCGGGATTCCTCGCGTTCGCCGATATCTCCAACGCGGAGTTGCTGTTCCTCGGACCCGTGCTCGGCGTCGCGATGCTCGTCCTCGAGGTCGTGGTCCTCACGACCGACCGCTTCTTCGTCGGCGTCGCCCTTTCCTTGGCGATCCTCGGTGTCGCTGGCCTGTACGTCGCCATCTGTCCCGACCATCGCACGCCACTCGGCCTCCTGCAGTCCTTCATCTCACACCATCGCCGTGACTCGACAATGACGTTCACAACGGTCACCGCAAGCGAGGAGAGTGACACGCCGCCGGACGTCCGGGAGTTGACCCGGGTTCGGGCGGTCGAACCAGAAGTCGATGCTATCCGCCGGCCCGACGAGACGCTGGTCGGCGCGGTCCGAATCGACCCGGCGAACCTCACACTCGCCGATAGCGACCGCTGGAATCGGGCTGCCCGAGGCTTCGGCGACGTCCTGAACGCGCTGGACTACCCCGTCCAGATCCATTCGTCGGCTCGTCGTGTCGACCCAGCGCGGATGACTGCCGCGTACGACGACCGCCGCACCGACCCGGACGTCCAATCCACCCCGGCACTCCAGGAGATCGTCGACGTCTATCGGAACCGTCGATCGCAGGAGTTCCGCGAACGCGGCACCAGCATCCGCCAGTACCACGTCTTGGTCCCAGTCCCGATACAGGCTGTGAGTCTCGAGAGCCACCCCTGGATTCAGCGGCTCGAGGGCGTGCCGGTCGTTGGTCCACGCCTCGCCCCACCGCTCGCCGACTGGTTGCTGTACGACGACCGTCGCGAAGCCGTCGTCGAGCGGCAACGCGAGATCCTGACCGACCGTCGCCGCCACCTCGTCGACCAGCTGACGAGTGTCGACGGTGTCGACGTCCACTCGGTCTCGGCGGCTGATCTCACGACGCTCGTCGAGGAATACTGGACCGGTCAGCGAGCCGAGTACCCGGACGACGGGCCGAACTTACGTACAACGCCCGTCGTCATGCCCGAGCACTCCGACCAGCATGACCGCGAGACGTATCGCCCGTCGACCGACGGTTCTCCAGAGGACACCCGATAATGCAACTGCGAACTCACCTCAGCCGACTAGTTCCCTGGCGTAGCACTGTTCAGCTAAACGAGGAGCAGGATGCTGACCCTGATGTGGGAGACACTCCCGAAACACCGTCCCCATCGGAGGAATCAATGGATGAGACGACTCGAGAGCTTCGGCATGCGACGCGAGTGGCGCCGTCCGGCGTCCGTCTCGAGAGCGACGTTGCACGGACCGGCGACCGTTGGGTGAAGGTTCTCTTCGTTACCGGGTTCCCGGAGTCGGCCTCGCCCGGCTTACTCGACCGCATCTGCACCCATCCCAGCGCCGACATCGACGTCACGATCCACGCGACCCCGGAAGATCCACGAACGTCGCTCGTCGCCTTCGAGAGCGCCATCAAGTCCCTGAAGGTCGACCACATCGAGGCGCAGAACCAGGGGTCAGCGAAAGCAACCGTCACGGAGCGCCGGATCCGTGAGCACGAAGCGGTCTACGAGCAGCTCCAGGAGAACGCTCAACGCGTCCTCGATATCGGCATCTACCTGACAATCCGTGGCGACTCCGAATCACAGGTCGAGAACGTCGCCTCGAGTATCCGAACGGAACTGCAGCGGCAGCGCCTGACGACGAAGACGGCAGCCTACCGACAGGCGGATGCTCTCGTCACGGGGAGTCCCATCGCGAAGGACGCCCTCGAGCAGACGACGCCGATGCTTGGGCAGGCTGCCGGGGCGCTGTTCCCCTTCGCTGCCAGCACCATGATCGAGGAGAGTGGCGTCCTCTATGGGTATCACGCGTCGACGAACGCACCGATTTACCTGGACCGGTTCTGTCGCGAGAACGGGTACAACGTGCTCGTCGCGGGGGAGATCGGGTCCGGGAAATCCTACGACACGAAACGCCTCCTGCTGCGACGGGTGGCCAAGGACCGCGATACGGGCGTCGTGATGATCGACCCCGTCGGCGGCTTCGCGAGTCTCGCGGCCAGCCTCGAGGCAGAACACTACGTCATCGGCGGGACACGGACAATCAACCCACTGGAGATCCGACCGACGCCCGGCCATCTCCTCGAGGACGAATCCCTGAACCCGTTCACAGAGCGGATCAGTGCCGTCATGGACTTTTTCGGGTCGTTCTTCGCGTACGTCGGCGCACCCTTGGGCGACCGGCGGCAGGTTCTCGAACGATGCGTCCGCGAGGCGTACGCCAGGCACGGCATCACGGCCGATCCCTCGACGCATACCAATGAGAGTCCAGTTATCGGTGACGTCCGCTCGGTCCTGGGCAACGTCGCTCGCTCCCCGACGACGGTGCTCGACGGCACGGAGTACTCCGACGGGGAGCTCGAGAAGTGGCAACAGCACGCCGAGGACCTTCGCTTGAACCTCGAGCCGTTCACGAGTAGCGGCCAGTTCGCGTTCCTGAACGGTCAGACCGAGGTTGACCTTACGGACAGCCGCGTCATCTATCTCGACCTCCAGCAGTTCGGTGGCGGCTCTGACGACGCATTGGCTGGCCTCGTAATGCAGCCGCTGTACGATGCCGTCTACGAGCGTCTGAAAGCCGCCAGTGGGAAGACGATTGTCGCGATCGACGAGGCGCATTATCTCGTCGAGGCGCCAGGGAGCGTCGAGTGGTTGAAGCGGACGACACGGCACTCTCGCCACCTTGATCTCTCGCTGCACTTCGTGACCCAGGAACTCGCGGACTTCTACAACACGGAGGGTGCCGAGACGTTCATCAATCAGTCCTCGATCAAGCTCCTGCACCGACAAGGGAACCTCACGCCAGAGCACGCCGACGCGCTGGGCTTGACCGACGCCCAGGCCGCGTTCGTCAGAGACGCGGTCGTCGGGAAGGAGGGACTCGGGTTCAGTACCGCGCTACTCGACGTCGACGAGGCGGGTACCTATCCACTCCGCGTCACTGCGCTCCCTGAAGAGGAAGCGATCATCGACGGTGACGATACAGCAACGACTGCTTCGGACGGCACAGCTGGCGACTCACCGTCCGGGTTCCAACCTGAGGCGGCGACCGATGGAGGGGGATCTTCGTGACTGACGTTGCGTCACCGGAGCCCATAGCGGACGGTGGCGATCTGGGCCCGACGAGCAGCTGCGGTCGAACAGTCGCTCGGTGGCTCTGTCCGGATGGGTACTGCCCCATCGACGAGACCGCACGCTCAGCAGACATCCGCTCACCGTTGAAGCGAGAGTACAGCCTCAGCGCGGTGCTGTACCTCGTTCTCGGACGGGAGAGCGCCACCTGCGAAGCGTGTCAATCGACGGTTCACGTCTCGATAAATGGGGATCTGGGTGAGGGGAATCCGTTCGTCATCCGCAACCTCGTCGAGAACGTCTACACCGTCGAGAACAAGGTCCTCCTCTGTGTCTCGTGCGTGAATCGGCCGACTGCGGAGTGGCGAGCCGACGTCCGCGCCAAGCGTGCCCAAGAGCGAGACCAGCCGCCAACGTGTCGCGAACTTCTCGCGTACTGGCTCTCCGACCCGACGGCCACCTCACTGTTCGCACGCCGGGTGGCCGCCTGCCTCGTCGGTCTGCTTGTCACCATCGTGCTCTTTGTCGTCCTCGCTGGGGTTGTCGGGACGCTCCACGGCGACATCGCTTCTGGCGGTCGCTGGGCAAGTGTAGTCCTCACAGAGACCGCGTCGGTCTGGCGAGCTCTCCTTTCGCAACCGTGGCTCGTCGGTGGCGTGATCGGGCTGGCCTACACCGTCCACCACGTCGAGCGAGGTCGCTATGACCCACGCGGGTATCGACGCCGGGATCAGCGGCCCTGGATTACGCTCGCTGCCGCTGGGGCGACAGCAGCCGTCGGTGCGCTGTGCATTCTCGGCCTCGAAACTGGCCTTCTCCCGGCATCACTGCCGGTGGCGATTATCGCTGGCGCCGTCTGGCTGCTCGGTGCCGCTGGCGTCGCCTGGTTCATCGACCTCGCCATCCGGCACGACCTCGCCATCAGCTCTGGCAGCCCACGCGGACTGCCTGGGTACTCACGGCCCGGCTCGGTCTCCTCCTGGGGCTACTCGCAATCACTGTCGGAGTCCCCCGTACTGGGATGTTTGCTGGCCCCGTGACGGGTGTCCTCGCTGCCATCCCGGCCAGTGTCGCTCTCGCATACGTCGGCCGCCGATTACCCGCCGACCCCCAGGCCCGCGACCGAATCCTGGACGTACTCCCCGAGCGGCTTCGCGCTGCACTCACAGATGACCGTCACGACCAGTAGCCGACCAGAATCCAATCGAAATCGATTCCCATCAATGCTCTTCGATCGACTCACGGCATCGTCGTCCCAGAGCACCGAACTGACGACCGAGACGATTACCAGAATCGACCAAGCGGCCGCCGACGAACCACTGATTCGAATCCGACCCTTCGTGGATACGGATGGACTCGAAGCTGGCCCGCGATTTCTGCGCGGGCTCCATACGAGGCCTGCGAGCACCCTACGCTCTAAGAGCGCGCCCGTCTATGCCGGTGAAATCTGGTTCCACGAGGGGACGATCACGTTCCATCTGCGAGCGCCTGAACCGCACGACGCAATCGGTCTGCTCAGTGCTCACTACCCGAACAGCGACACCGAGGTCGTCACCGACGAGCTGTTCCCTTCTGTTTCCCCTGGAGGGCACGCTGTCGCGTGCCATCTGGAGCTTCGCCAGGACGCTGCAATTCCGCTGAAGCACCTCGACTCACGGCCTGCGCTTGAGGCGGACGCGTACCGAACCATCCTCTCGCAACTCATTGGCGCTGACGACGAGACCGTCATGCTGCAGATCGTGTTCATGCCCGTCGGGAAGGGATGGACGCGTCGCGGAATCGTCGGCCGCTTCGGGAAGAGCAATGTCGGATCCATCGCCGCCGACCGACGCAAAGGCCACGTCCAGGGGTATCTGGAGCCAGAGGTCGTGCAGTCGACGCGCGATTCGCAGGCTGCCGACGACATCGTGGGCCAAGTCGGACGGCCCGCATTCGCGACGACAATACGAGCCGTCGCAATCGCGCCTGACCCGCAGACAGCAACCCATCGACTCCAGCGCGTCGCGGACGCGGTCAGCAGTTTTGACCACGAGCACACCGACCAAGGTCTCGAACCCCGCTTTGTCCCTGGAACCCACGTACCCGCAGTCCTCGAGGCCGCCGCAATGCGCGCTCACACCCCAGCGAGTCTCACACATCGGATACTCTGGGGGCGGCCGAACGTCCTGACGACTTCCGAACTCGCCGGCCTCGTGCATCTACCGAACGACGAGGTTGACATCGCAGCGATCGACTGGACGCGCCAAGCCGACGGTGTGAGTGTCCCTGCAGCCACCGAGCGGTTCACCGGCAAATCCGAGGCTACCGTCGGAGTCGAGCAACGGGAGTCTCCAGCCCGGTCTCAGCCGACTAGTGGTTCCCGGGAATGGGCCTCGTCTCGCAATCGAACTGCAGGCCAGCGGACCGACCAGACGGGTGATAGAGATGTTTGAGCGGTTCATGGGAACCGCCGCTTCGTCGTCATCCTCACCGACAGAGGAGTCGACCGAAGCTACTCCACCGGCCCATTGTGGTGACAACTACGATATCTCGGTACAGGATACCATCTCGATCGGCGAGGCGCCCATCATCACCGAGACGGAGCAGGAGGGCACCGTCGCCGGCCCGCAGGTCCGCGAGATGTTCGAAGCAGCTGGCGAGGCATCCCAGCCCCCGCTCTGGATCGGATACGACGCGGACACGCATCGCGGGTTCCGTGAGGCACCCATCCAGTTCGACGCCCTGTTCCGCCATCTCTGGATCACGGGCGCAACGGGCTACGGGAAATCGACCACGCTACTCAATATGATGGTCCAGTGGGCATACGCCGGCTACGGATTCGTCTACATCGACCCGAAGGCCCGCGACTCCCGAGATCTGCTACGGATGCTACCGAGGCATCGCCTTGACGACGTCGTCTGGATCGAGCCCGGGAGCACTGAGCACGACCGAACGATCGGCCTCAACTTCCTCGAACTTCCCGAGTGCGAGACGCGAACGGCCCGTGAAAACGAGATCGAGAACCGCATCGAGAACCTGAAAGCAATCTTCGACACCGACGAGTACTGGGGCGTCAACATGGAGTCGATCACCGAGTCGATGGCTCGGGCGATGATGCAGTCCGAGACGCCGTTCTCGGTGATCGACATGTACTTCACGCTGCTGAACGCCGACCGCCGCGAGGACTTCGCACGCGACGTCGAGGACCCGTACGTCCGAGAGTTCTGTCTCGAGATCGCTGCGATGGACGACGAGACCGTTCGTCCGCTTCTGAAGCGCATCAAGACCTGGGTGGAGAACGCAGTCATCCGCCGTATCATCGCCCACCGCGAGAGCACCATCGATTTCAGCGACATCGTGGCCAACGACCGCATCGTGATCGTCAGCACGCCCGTCGAGAACACCGACATCAAGAAGATGGTCACGCTCGGCGTGCTACGGAACCTCTGGAGCGCCATCCAGCAGCGTTCCTACGAGCAGGAGCCACCACTCGACCCGTACTTCGTCCTGTGTGACGAGTTCGACGAGATCGCGAGCGAGAACCTCGATGTCGAATCGATGCTGGCTCGCGCTCGGTCGATGCGGCTCTCGGTGACCCTCGCTACGCAGTATCCCTCACAGCTCGCCGAGCCGACGCGGAAGGCGATGTTGAACAACTGTGATACCCTGGTGACCTTCTCGGTGAACGACGTCGACGACGCCCGGCTGCTGATGAAGCGATTCCGTGGCTACAACGCCGAGGACCTCATCTCAACAGACCAGTATCAGGTCTGGACGAAACTCCCGCTGGCGGACGGCCGGTACTCCGATCCCGTTCTGCTGAACACGTTCCCGGTGTATCCGCCACTCCGGTCTGCAGACGCCGTCCACGACGTCATCGAACAGAGCCTCGAGCGGTACGGGACTGACCCGTTAACGGACGCCGACATCCTCCAGAACCTCGTCTACAGCGACGCCAACGAAGCAGTGAGCGTCGAGTCGCTGCTTGCGGAGGCGATGGCCGAGGCGATTCGTGCCGTCCAGCTCCGCGAGGGCGTCCGTGAGACGAACGGCTGGGTGGACACCCCTGACGTCGACGCGGAACTCATGACTCGCATCGAAGCCTTCGACACGGATGTCTCAGCGACCGATGTCGACCCTGTCGACTTGCCGGACGTCCGTGAGGCATCGCCGCTCATCGAAGTTGACCTTGACCGAGAGCGGGACACCGTCGTCACGCGACTCTCCGAGGACGGCAACGCTGCGGTGACGCCGGCGACGGGTGACGTCCAGTCGGCCGGCGGTGACGACCACGACGCGTTACTCACAGACGCTGAACGGGCGCTCACCGAACAGGGATTCAGTGTCCGGCTGCACGAACAGGACGGCCGAACACAACCCGACGGTACCGCTGTCCATCCGGACTACGATACGGCGTTCACTATCGAGGCCGAGACCACGACGCCCGATCGCCCGGCGAAGGTCCTCCGGAACCTCGCTCGAGCACATCATGCCGATCGGATGCCTATCTTCGTGGTTCGACCAGGTGACGACGCGACGAAGTGGGCGGCCAGAATCGAGAACATCTGCTCCCCGCCGCTTCGTGAACTCGCCGACGGCTCCGAGCAATTCTACACCTGCGACGAGGTCGTGACGTTCGGTGGCGGGGCGACCGTGCAAGGCGGCGTGACAGCTGTCCGACCGCGAACCGGCGACTCCAACCGCACGGTCTGGCAGCGCGACGACGGCGACCTCGTGCTCTCGGACGGCGACACGGAGTTCACTCGCGTCCCCGACGTCGACTCGCTCTCGAAGGATACCGTGCCTGCCTATTACAGCTACGACCGAGAGACCGAACGGTACACCGTCTACACGCCCGGTGAGACACAACAGTACGAGTCCCGCGACACCTTCGAGGATGACTGGGTGTCGATCAAACGCCCGTTCCTCCCGAGTGAGCAACTACCCGATCGAGATTACGACCTGGATAGCTATCTCATCGTGATCCTCCCCGAGGACGGGTCGCCGCTCCTCTACCAGAACGGTTCGACCTATCCGTTCTCAGAGTGCCTCGATCAGGGCGTCCTCTGGCCCTCCGACGGTGATTCTTCTGTACCAAAGCGTGACGCAGCTGAAGCAACCGATGGAACGGATGCCGAATCCGTCGAGGAAGCCCCCGACCAAGACACCGGCCAGCCGGTAGTCGACGAGCAAGACAGTGATGCGGTCGAGGTATTCGCCGCGATGTACGTTCGCGAATCTGAGGCAGCACAAATTCTGGAGGATGAGCTGTTTCAGGCGTACCTCGCCTGGCTCGAGGACACCGACATCGAGGGCACGACGGACAAGGGCTGGTTCACACGGAAGCTCGGAAACGTCGTGGACTTCGAGGTTGATCGAGTCCGCGACGACGGCGACCGAGTCCGGTCGTACAATGGAATTGATCTCACTCCCGATGGCCACTCACTCCACGACACATGAGATACCTGACACACTCAGACTCGGTCGTACTGAACGGCTTGAATCAGGCTGGATTGCAGGCGTCGTCCTGCCAGAATGAGAGCCATCACCGTATGTACGCGGGGAATACTTTCCTTGTCCCAGCAAGTTGCACGGACATCCGCATCCCACGATCGATGGCGTCCCAGGAGAACCGCAAGACGTCGTCGGTGTCCTGGCAGTGTCCCTCCAGAAACCAACTAGTATACTCACGGCTGAACCCGAAGAACGGGCGGGGGAGTAGGAGGCTCCGGCAGGGGCCGGAACTGGCGACAGATGCCAGGATGTTGATAATCAGGTTGGGTGGAGCTGTCGCAGTTTGTGGAGGTGGTCGCATTGCCGGACAGTGACTGGTCGCTGGACGTGGACACGATCCCTGAACGGTTGTTGGAGCGCGAGCAGTGGGTGTGCTGGCGGACCGAGCAGCGGGATGGGAAGCAGACGAAGATTCCGGTGACGCCGGGGTCGGGGTCGTTTGCGTCGGCGACGGACGCCGACACATGGGCGGGGTTCGAGGCAGCTCGCGAGTACGCGGCTGCTGGCCGAGCAGCAGGCGTGGGGTTCGTCTTCACGGATGCTGATCCATTTGTTGGCGTCGATCTGGATGACTGTCGCGATCCGGAGTCGGGTGACGTCGACGAGACAGCGATGGATATCATCGAGCGGCTGGATTCGTACACCGAGGTGAGCCCGTCTGGCACCGGGTTTCACGTGCTCGTTGCGGGGGAGTTACCTGAAGGGCGGAACCGGCGGGGGTCCGTCGAGCTCTACGATTCAGCGCGGTACTTCACCGTCACCGGCGACCACGTCGAGCAGACGCCGCGGCGTGTCGCGTGTCGACAGGACGCCCTCAAGGCGATCCATCGTGACTACGTGGCGGAGGCCGAGACGGACGCGCATGCTCCAAACGAGACGGTTGATGAACCCAACGAGGATGGTGGCGCTGCCGTCGCGTCGTCCAGTGAGTCGGGTGGGCCTGGGTCGGATTTCGATGACGAGGCGGTCCTGGAGAAGGCGAAGAACGCCGCGAACGGCTCGAAGTTCGAGCGGCTGTGGAAGGGGAATACGGCCGGGTACGAGAGCCACTCGGAGGCTGATATGGCGCTGTGTTGCCTGCTGGCGTTCTGGACTGGTGGTGACGCGATGCAGATGGATCGGCTCTTCCGGCAGTCCGGATTGTATCGCGGGAAGTGGAACGAGGTCCACTACGGTGACGGCTCGACGTACGGCGAGAAGACGGTCGAGCGAGCAATCGAGACCACGACCGAGTTCTACGAACCGCCGGCCGACGATGCCGCTCAGAAGACGATTGAGAGCGCTCGTAACAGCACTGGAGAGTCGGGGCGGACTGTATCTGGCGAGCGGGGCGCGCTCTTGCGGGAGAAGAACCGGTTGTTATCCGAGCAGGTGGACGAACTCGAGACGACGGTCGCTGAGCAGCAACAGCAGATCGCCGACTTGGAAGCCGAGCGGCGTCGCCTGCAGGCCGCGCTCGCAGACTGTACCGCGGACCTCGAGGCGGCCACGCACTCCGATTCAGCGCCTTCGTGGTCGTCTCGGGTGACGCAACTCCTCTCGGGTCGCGACGAAACGTAGCTGTCGCATCGAGTGATTAGATCAACGCTAGCTGGGCAGACGACTCCGATTTCCAGTACCAACAACAGAAGAGAGTCGGTCTCTGATTAGCCGACGAAATCCCAATCTGGCATCGAGTGATGCCCTCTTCTCACTCGTTTTATTGTTCCGGCTGGGGTTCTGGCGTCGGCTGCGAGTCCTTCAGCGAAACTGCGGGTCGCTTGTTGACTTCTGCTGGAAGGACTCCGTCAGCGGGCCAAGAAGCGTCCTCACAAAGCTCCATGGCTTTCTGCCATGCAGCGTCGTGGAATCGCCCGCCGGTGAGTCGCAGCCAGAGATAGACGGTCCCGAAGTACCCATCGATGTGGCTGCCGCTGCCGCCGTAGTGGCCATGTGCCAGAATACCGGGCGTATTACCCGGCTTGTTCAGCGACGGGACGTTGTAGAACATGAAGAACGACTCGTCTTTTCTGTTCGATCGCTGATCGGATACCACGCCGGGCCAGGTGACCGGGATACTGATTTCGCTCCGACTCGTGAGGAATTCAACCAGTCCGTGAAGGGACTTCATCTGTGCTTGCGTGGGGAGCCGATATGGGTACTTGTGGGGCCCTATCGCGACGGCTTCCGTGTTCCACTTCGTCGTCACGAAGTCGTCCGGACTGTCAGTGACGATCGACTCTGCTTTCGGGTCCGGATCGTTGACGATGTCGATCGCGACCGAATGGGTGTTGTGGGGCCCGCCGTGGACGAGCCGCTGCATGACGTCGTTGTGTTGAACAACAGTTCCGTCGCGTCTGATGACAAAATGCACCGATAGTGGTTCGTCATTGCCAGCGCTGTTCTCGTTGTCCTGCATCCGGTTCATGTTATCCTCCTCCCACGCCATCGAGTCCGTTTCGTGGACGATGATCTCGTTGACATCGTCAGCGCTCCGGCATGTTATCCTCGGTGGTGTGAAGTGGAGAACGTCGTCGTTCTTCCAGTTCGTGATTTCGAGGTCGGGAACCGAGTGTTCGGTTTCGTCGAGGACGAGCGTCGACTCCGACTCCGGGACGTTCGTGTAACACGTCGGAATCGCTTCCGTATCGGCTTCCCCGTCTTCGGCCTCGCCAGCACCATCGCCAGCGACCGCATTCTGGAGATACCACTCCTCTGTGTCATCGAACCGAGAAACCGCGTCGGTTGCTCTCCCAACTGGATCACCTTTCGATCGAAGCATATCCTCCCTGAGGTCGCTGCCGGAGGCACCCCCTGTTGAGCTGTTCGGCCCCCCATCGCTTCGTTCACCGGCCGTCGAGGCTGCTTGAGGGGCGTTTTTCGATGTCTCGTTGAGCAGTGCACCGAATCCGGAGTTGGTACTGGTCGTCCGACCGCCGGACCCATCAGCAGCTCCGGCGAGTCCGGCGAGCGCTCGCACCTTATCGACCTCGGCCTGGAGGTCCGCACGATAGTTTTTCCCTGCTATCTCTCCGAATTGGGTCGCACTGGCCGTCGTCGTTCGCATAGCATCGGTTGCGGCGTCGCTAGTAGCCTGCTGGCCATTCTGTGTCACCGCCGCTGTCTGTTCGAGCCCGGCCATGTCACGGAACAGGTCCGCTGTCGATAGGGCATTCAGGATCGCGCCAACGCCCGTTGGATCAGGTGCACTCTGCGGCGACTGGATATTGACGATGGGGGCGTCGAGTGATCCCGGCGTCACCTGATCGTCGGTGGCACGCGAGCCGGTATCGACCGGCGTAATCTCCGTCGCTGCAAACGGGATTGGCGATTCCTGCCAGTCCCAGAAACGCGTGATGTCCAGCTTCTCGGCGGCATTCGCCTGGCCGAGGACGGCCTCCATGTGCACCCCCTCGCTCGGGAGGGCAACCATCTCTTCGTCGATGGCCATGGGGTCGTAGTTCCGGTCGCGCCATTCACCCCACCAGTTGACGAGCGTCAGTAAGGTTTGATCGGCTTCGGTGTCCCCGACGAACCCTTCGAAGCCGTATCGCACGGGCTCACCCCGCAGATCGGCACCCTCGAGCGTCTCTGTTAGCGTCGTGTCGATCGCCTCCCGGGTCGCCTCTGACAGTTGATCAATCGGTTTCGGGTCTGGGAGGACCAGCGGGAATCCTACCAGGTTCCCGTAGGTCGCTACGGGTGTCGGTTCGATGAGCTCCGTAGCCATCTTCCGCCCCAGCAGGGGCACGTCTTTCAGGAGTAGAGCCAGTGTCTCCTGTCCAAGGTCGGCCCAGACTGCCTGGCTGTAGTACAACTGGTCGTCCATGAGGGTGTCGACGAGCTCGGTGAACTCGATCGGCCGGTCGACGTGCAAGAGTGGCCACGAACTGGCATTACCCTGTCCGTCCCACCGACCACGGATGATAAGCGAGTCCTGTTCGCCTTCCCATGTGACACTGAGATTCAGTTCGAATCGGTCAACGTTGCTCGTATCGGCGTCCTCATCGAACGCGACCGAAACCTGTCTGATATCGCTGAACGCGAGTCGGTCTGGGACGGATGTATTCCCGTTCGAGAGGTCGATCTCAAGTCGGTCAGCTCCGTGCCGGTCGATAAAGACCGTCTCGATAGTCTTCTCCGTGGGGTCTCCTGTCGGCGCGGTAAAGCTCGTAATCTCGGCGTCGGAGGGCACGGACCACTCACCGTCGCCGAGTGACCCCTCTACGCCGATCCGGGCGTAGACGCGTTCTTCTGAAGCGGTGTCCGATAGCTCGTCAGGCGAGAGGTCCTGGCTGAGCGTGACCCTCGATTTCCCGAACGCATTGCGAAGTAATCGATGCGTATCGGTATCGATCGCTGCATCGAGCAGGGCCGAGCGGTGCTGTCGAACTATCTGCTGGTTGAAGTCGATGGGGTCGAACGGGATGTAAATGACCGGATCGGCCTCCTCGGGACCAACCTCGGTCCGGTACATCTGGACGACCTCGTAGTAGTGGAGGTTCAGCGGGTGCATGTGGTTATAGTTGGTCACCACCCGCGTTTTCGCCTCGACGCTCTCGGATTGGCCCACCTCGCTGACGATCGAGGCTCGGCGAGATCGGGTCGAAGATGCATTCTGCTGAGTGAGGTCGGACAACCGCTGCCCCATCGACGCTGCGAGACCGCGACGGCCACTTGAGGAACTTACCGACCTCGTCTTCGACCGAGTTCTCGCCGAGCTCGTCGACCCGCTCGCCCCGAGCGTGAATCCCCCACCGGAGAAGCCGAGCCCAGCGCTCCCGCTGGATTGGCCTGATTCGGAGTCACTCGAAATGGTCGAACTCCCGGTAGTGAACTCCGTGGCTGTCGCATACTGGGTTTCGTCGATGGCTCGCGACCGTCGTTGTGTGTTGGAGAGCTGTTCGCCTTGCGAGATGTCTTCGTCAGTCGAGGCGCTGGAACGGCGTTCCCAGTCTAATACTGCCATCCGGGTCATTTCGCCGGGTGCGAGTGACGTACTGTGGAGCAAGTTCCCAAGCGAGAGTCCCTCTGGAGTCCACGACTGAGAGAGCGACAGTACCGCCCCGATAGCGGGCTTCTCGAATCCATTCGGCGTCTCTGACCCGTCTATCTGTATCGGAAATGAGCTGTCGGCACGTTCCCTCTCTGTATCTCTCTCACCCGGAAAGAACACGTGGCCTGGCCAGACGATGTCTCTATTCCCGATGGTCCTACCACTGGTGTCCGGATTCGACATCTCGAGGACATCGTCCAGGAATACCTTTTCGTAGAATACTTTCTCCGTGTTATACTGTCGAGCGACGGGTTGCAGCTCGGCTGGCGGTTGGTCGCTATCGGGATCGAGCTGTCCACCGCCGAATTGCTCGAGGATGGACCGCGCAGCGACGAATGGGGACCAGTGGCTGTAATCACGGACCGTCTGTAGTCCGGTCGCTTCTATCAGTTCCGCCCCCACGCCGTCTTCAGTCCCGGCTATGGCGGTTATGTCCTCGTTGACCAATTCGGTCACATCCCGGGGTTCATCACCTGTTACGAGACTCGCTGGTGCGTATCCGTAGTTGGACATCGGCGATGCATTGCCAGCGGCGGCCATCGTTACGTCGCGCGCTCGTTCGAACAGTGGCGCAGTCGCCAGGTCATGAATCGTTTCGATTCCCAGTCGGGCCAATGCAGTGACGTCATCGTCATCGACCCCAACGAGCCGGTCGACACTCGACCCGAGAGCATCTCTAGTGCTCAGATCTGCGTGCTCGCCTTTCAGAAAGTTGCTGTAGTGGATCTGCGTGAAGCTCTCCCCAGACATGCTACTCAAATGTTTTATTTGGTCTTAACCGTACGCGTATGATGTATTGATATTAACCGTAATTACGCCGAATTACCTGTGGCTCCCTACGGGGAGCCTCTGGCGTGGCTTCTAACTCGGGGTACGAGTAGCGGCTCCTTCGTTTCCCTCTCGAAACCGGTGTAGTAGTCGGTAGCCGTTCAAACTGCCCCCAAGGGCGTCTTCCGTCATTTGGTTCATCGTCGTCGTAAGCTGGTTGCACCTGCCCCCGTTCGATTCTGCGTGCAGATCATCTACCCAGTCGGCCCAAGTTGACGCGTAGGTGTGCCGCAAGCGACTGGTCGTGCTCACTGCTGCAAAGCGTAACGAACCCCCATGACCATCTTTGAAACGGGCGTGGGTATTCGAATAAGTACCGGCGATAGTCTTCTTGATTCGATTAGTGGTGGGATCGATCAAGACCACATCCGCTATGTGACCATCCTCTAATACGGCGCAAGTCGATGTAGGGGATATGGCCCGACACCTGTACGAATGTCTTAGCTGTCGAAACCTACACGCTGGAGAGCCTCACAGCGGCTGCGCTGTTTGTGGCTGTGAGGTCACACAGGTCGATCTCACTGAGTTCGAGTGACCGAGGGTAGTCGCCGGCCCTCGAAACGGGGAACTATCCGTTAGCCACAGTGCGTTTCTTGGGGTCAAACAATGCCCCACACCGATAGCACTCAACCGTGTCTTCCCAGTGGGAGGCGTTGAACAATGACGTACAGCCAGGGCATTTCACTTGGACACCCATTACGCTACAGCCATCGCGGAAAATCTCTTATAGATATCTACGAAATCGGCTGGGTCCCCGGACGGTGCGACTGCTCGGTCAGCACTCTCTTGAAAGCCTTCGGTGCGGCTCGCGGTCACTCAGCGAGATATCCCTACTTCGCTCGGATAGGAGTCGCTGAGACGGCTCTGCTGCGTCGTGAACCCATCTCGCCCTTTCACTCCACCAAGTGCTTCCACCGTCAGGGTTACTCACTCAGTGAGGATGACTGATAGCCCTTGGACGGCTCACTATCATCTACCTGAATCAGATGTGGGGATGTACTGACAGTGGAGTCTTCGAGCGTGATCTCGCCGTCGCTGGTGATCGTGACCTCCTGGCCTGCATAGGTGAACGAGACTTCTCCAGTCGGCATCTCCTCGATGACCGTCTCTAATGCATCCGGATCGATAACATCCTCTAAGATCGGGAGTTCCAACGGGTCTCGTCCTTGCGTTTCAGCGACACGATGAACGACTCGATCAGGGATGGCACCCTCCGTTTCTGGCATATCCGCCTCTTTGGGAAACGCTGCTATAACCGTAGTGTCGGGGCAGTGGCCGGATAATAAATTATCCCTGCATCTGGATGGATTCAAAGATCGCTGTCGACCGGAGACTGGCCTGAAAGAGGTCGATTGGAGCCGGGTCGTCGATTAAGTCATACTCACATCATGCTCTTGGCTGGATAAAGTCGGAGCCACTGTCCTTTATGCGCCGCTACCGGATTTATCGTCCTTCGTCCACGGCAGCATCCGTTCGTGTTTGTTCGTAGAGACGAATCGGCGGAGTTGGTTGTGCATCTCGAACGGCGAGTCCGTGAAAAGTGCGGTGCAAAACGTTCCATATCGTGACGTAGGGGGGCAGGCTGAAACTCAACCTGCACAGATACTTCCTCGCTGCCATCCGTGAGACAGGATGTGGCCTTCGTGAACCGCCTCCCGATGACATTCCAACGGTGATTGAACGAAGGCCATCGCCCGAAAGCAGGATGCCGATAGCTGATTCCACTGATTGTTCACGTAGTCAGTCGGTGAAAATCGAGGTGAGCTCGCCAAGGTATTCCTCAGCGTCGTCGTGGCCGTAGTACTGGATGTCTTCATTCCGCTGGTCGAACTCGAGCCAGCCTCGCGCTTCGAGGTGCGGCAGGTGGGCATGCGGCAGTGATACCTCGAGTTCCTCTCGAGTGGTCAACTCGACCTCGGATTCGATGTGCATGATGAGTTCCTCGAGTGTCACTGTCGTATCAGTAGTCGTCTGCTCGAAGTGGTAGATCACCTCACGCCGGATATGATGTGATAGCGTATCTAACAGATCGTTCACCGCTAGGGATTCTTCAGGTGAACTGTGGGGAGACATACGACCAGGTGCATCTGTGCACAGATTGTTACCAGCGTATTTCTGCGATGCCGATATGGGTACTATTAGCGTCTTTGCGCTGGAAACATGTGGTGTAGCAACAACCATCGCCTAGATTGGTTCCACTCTGTTTCGCGAAACGTGGAACGGACAGTCGATTATGGAATGGTGGATATCACCAATATACGCTCTACACTCTCCAAAACGGCTATCTGATATTCCTGATGAGGAGATTCCCCAGATTCACGAGTTGGGATTCGTTTACACGAGTCGATTTATCGCTTCAGACGGCGCTAATCTCGATGTCATCCGGGCCCCTGACAGCGATTCGATAGTCGAGGTACGTGAATTCGAGGGTGATGGTGTCTCGTGATGCACTGTAGCTGGGGTTGCTGAACAGCGTTTCGAGTACGTCGGGGTCGATCACGTCGTACAATGGTGGGGAGAGTTCCTCTGGTGGGTCGCCCTCTCGCTGTGCGATCTCGGAGAGGATGGTAACAACGACCGACTCGGTCGAACCGTGTTCTTGGAGCGTCTCTGACCCCATATACCCCCTTGTGTGGGTTGGGTGCATAATCTAAATTGAATATTACTAGAATTTACTAATATTTAGTCGACGACCTCTTCAAACTCAGGAAGCGGCCTCGAGGTTAGCCGAGTTTCAATCCGGCCAGCTGCCTTCCTCATTGGGTCTGGAATCGTACTCCTCGATTCCTACGGGAGGAGACGGACTCCTTGCATCCGCTACACTCCTGTCTTGGGTGGCGTGTTAAGCGACTTCGATATGCACGTTCTCATCACCCTCTATCGTGATGAGATGGCCAGCGTACGTGAATTCCACCCGGACAAAGCCATCCTTTGAATCACAGAAGAGTGCCTTCAGCCCGTCAAGATCTATGACGGTATTGAGTGGCGGAGACAGCTCGATCGGGTCTACACCTTCCTCTTCTGCAATCTCCAGGATCAGCGAGGTTGTCAGCGAGTCTGTCCCTCCGGAGCGTGTTAGCACAGAGTCACCCATATCTAACCAAATAATAACAGAATGGCTTATAGATTTCTCCGAATACAATCCGGAAATAGAGGCAAACAGAGGGGGGTAACGTCGGGGAGAACAATCCAGGCGTGGGCCGAGGTTACTCCTTTTCGGCTCCTCCACGGCGGAGGGGAGTAATCGTGATCGCGTACATCGCTCCACACTCACTACACTCCAGATTGAAACTCGGATTGTCGTCTCGAGTCGTCTCTGATATCTTCCCTCCACAGTCGCACCCGAGCGTGATGTCCATCTATTCGACCACATCCAATGTCTGGGAATCGATAAAGTGTGGCCTGGTTATCTATCTGACATCTAGCTAACGTTTATAGCCAGGGTTGGGGTCCGTTGACGTAGCGTTACTATTCACGTCTCTGCTGGCTCCTGTACTATGTTTCCTGGAACAAAACTGTTATTTTCCACCCCTCAAATCGACAGATGGACAGCAGGTAATGCCGAGCCATAATTGCATCCCCACCCCACCCCCACTGCTGTCCCATCTCTCTCACCGGTTCCGACCGTCAATGAACATTATATATTAGGCAGGATTCCTATGCAGCATCCCATCGTTCGCTGACATATGAGCGACTACGTTGAGTGCCGAGACTGCACGTTCGTTCTCCAGGCCAAAGCAGGCCCCGACCCAGAGCCTCGGCACTGGACTTCCTGCCCGAACTGTGGGACGACCGAGTTCGACCGGATCGAACGTGAGTCTCGGGATGAACGCAGAACACCCGTTTCCGGTCCACTCCCCGAAATGGGTGGATAACTCAACCAGGTTCGCTATACGGTTTGGCGATTCTCGACCGAGACCTCGGTGACGAACCCACCCTGTTCGAACGCACTGCGACACGTAGCACACAACGTGACGAGCTCTCTGGTGCCATCTGTATACGCGACGTTCACCGGCTCGCTGTCACTTCGCTCACATTCGGCGCAAGCCATACTGGGAGAGTGTCCGCCTTCAGGGTAAGGCACTCGGCGAACTCGATTTGCTAGCTGGTAAAAAGCTATCACGTAACCTTCGTCTGGTAGGTCTCTGAGGTCTACTATTACTGTCTCTCAGCGTCTCACCATTCTCACTCTTCCAGGGTTGCCGTTTCGATGAGCGGGTACGCCGGGAGGAGTTCCACCAGCCTGTCCAGGCTCTCCGCTCGCTCTGTCGACTCGAGATCATGGAGGACTATCATCGCCTCGGAGTCGAAGCTATTCAGGGTGTCCTCGATTCGAACGCGCCACATGTCGGGTCCCTCGTAGTCCACAAGGGAGAAGTCCTCTTCCATCGTCCCCTGGTTACCTCGGACGTCTTCGAAGTGAACCCGCATAGACATGTTCCATCGACCCAAGGTAAAGGGCTACTGCGTGATACAGAATGTGAATATTATCGTATCTATGGATGCGTCTCATCTACGGATACGAATCGGCCTGTCCAGACTCTCCTGATCTACTGTTGGGTTGAATCAATGGTTCGTATCTAGCAATCTCAAATCCCTTGTTCCGCCTACACTGTTAGGGCGAGAAGTTAATCGAACTTCTCTTGTACAACAATTCGCCCGTTCGAACTTGGAGATGTCAGATGGACAGGTTCTGACGGGTAGAGAGTTAGCCTAATCGACACGATCCATCTGACTCAGATGACACCCATCGTGTCATAGCTCATGATGAAAACGGAACGTGCCCCGTTCCAGGGTCGGGGGCAATCCCCCGCCCCTCATCATCTCCCAACCATCCCCTTCGGGCTACTCTCTGACACCCTTACTCATCGACACCTAAGAGGCGCGAGTCATCGAGAAATCGAGCGGCGTAGCAGTGCAGGCGACCAATGACCGCGCTGACTGTCTCTTGTATTCCATCGGATTTTGGGATTTGATGAGGGGCTTCCCGCATCTGAACCGAACTATTTTATATTGATACAGAAATAGCGGATGAAAATGATGGGTCTGCTCTTTCAATACGCCTACTCTACCGTCATCGTCTTGCTAATGTCTATCGGAGTTTTCATGATCGCCAGTACTCTCCATGAGGGCACCCATTGGATCGTGGGTAGAATCTGGTCGAGCGAGCTGGAGATTCTTCGACTCGACATTGTATTTCCTGTCGCGGTGATTTTCCACTCGCCGTACGATCTCCCACCACACGGCGTCCGGCTTACGGGAGTTGCACCACTGCTCTTCTGGCTCCCTGTGGCTGTCACAATCTACGTAGCGCTCGCTGCAGCACCAGTTGGACGTGTTCTGCTCTCAGTCCCCTTCTGGGCGGCAGCAATCCTCAGCCCAAGTGACGTACTCGCATTTCTCTATCCCGAACGATTCCAAGAGTACGCTGCCAATGGCAACGCAGTCGGCCATATTGGGATGATCAAGATATTGCTCCAGGAATTGACCTCGTAACTTCGACACTTCCAATCCTTCATCGAGAAAAACGGTACTGTAGAAATCACCCAATCAACGATGCGTTTCAGGGCCCTTGCAGAATATATGGTGCGTTTGCAGTGCTGTACTCGGCGGAAGGATTGGAGAAGTGATTAAGTCGTTGTAGGGGTTTAGAGTAACGCGACGTGATAACTCCGACGAACTCAGAATCAACTTCTAGGGATTCTTCGTAGGCAGATTGCTTGCAGTCTCCATCGCCGATTGCTGATGACTAGAAACATCGAGGAGACGTGAGGATTCTGTTGGTCAGTCCCGATCTGTATTGGAGCTACTGTCAGTGGCGATCTCGCTGATGTTGACGTTGGTATAGAAGGCGACCACGATAGCGACCGAGATTGCACTGAGCCAGAGCAACAGTTTGGCCAGGATTAGTCGAGGTGAGCCATAGACATCGGTATCCCTGATGCCGAAGACACGTATCGCGCCGAGCCACAGGCCTAGCGTCATCCACGCTACGAGTACCAGGCGGCCATATCGTCGTTCCCCGACACCGACGAGGGCGCCTGCGATGAGACCGGTGACTACGATTCCAATCCAGTCTGGAACGGAAACGCCGAGGCGAAACCCGAGTTCGGAGATGAGCATCACGAGTGGCTGGACAGCGGGGCTGATGAGAAACCAGATCCAGAGGGTCCGGAGCGCGTCCGCTATTTCGCCTTCCGGGTCGATCATGCTTCACTCACCTCGTAGATTGTATCGCCGGAGACCCCATAGACGGAGTCGTCGGTCACGAGTGGCGTCACACCATCACCACCCGTCGGTGCCGGGCTGACGCGGAAACGCTGTTCACCAGTCGCCGAATCGATTCCTGCCAAGCCAGTCTGTGTCGCTACGTAGATCGTCTCGCCACCGACCGCAATTCCCCGGCTTGGGTTCGCTAGGTGTCGAGACCATTGGCGGTCACCATTCGGGTCGATGGCCGAGAGTCGCTCGGCATCGACCTCGAGGACGTACGTTTGGTCGGCGACGGCGAGACGATCTCCGCGGTCGGATCCATCCCCATCCAGGTCGAACGTCCAGCGTGGCTCTCCTGTCCCGGCATCGGCTGCTGTCAGCACCCCACCCCGGACGTGCCAGAGCATCTCATCAGTCACCGCGACAGTTGCAGCCTGCAGGGATGCTGCCGAGACACGTAGCTCACTCCGCCAGAGCTGGTCTCCGGTTGCCGGATCGATACCCCGGAGGGTCCCGGTTTGTTCGGTCGCTGCCACGAGAACGTTTGGCGTTGCGGCCACCGGTACGAGTCGACCATCTCGACGCCACACCTGCTCGCCGCCCTTTGCTCCAATCGCGAGGAGCGCGTGTTCAGAGCCCTGTAGCGCACTGAGATAGAGGGTGTTTCCCAGGAGAACGACAGCATCGATGCTACTGTTGACGTCGTAGCGCCAGCGTGGGCGTCCGTCAGTAACATCCAATGCGTATAGGGCGGCCTGTGACGCAACGAAACACCATTTCCCGAAGACCCGGGGGTCGCTGTCGATCTGTGTCCGTTCTTCATCCGGACCGAGCCACCGTTCGGTTCCGGGTTCCGAGACGAAGCGACGTTCGCCGTCGGTACTCACGCCCAGCAGTCGATTATGTGTCGGAACGAACAACGTATCCTCGTGGTGAGCCAGCCCGCTGAACCGCCACTGTGCCGCAGTATCTATTTGGAGTTGCCACTGGACTTCAGCAGTAGTCTGTGGACCCGTATCATCTGTTGCTGCCGTGTTCCCAGGCGTCGCTTGGGGGTGACGCCAGCCTTCTGCCTCCACTGGATTATGACTGGCGTCGCCGAATTTCGACAGAACACCTCCGAAGACCCCCGATATCCCGCCGGTTGCCAGAAACTGGCGACGAGTGAAATAAACCATTTTCCATCGTTCAGATGAGAATCATATAAATGTAGCGTTCACACCAACATGAGAGTGAAAACACGAGATAAGTACCTGACCCGGGTTCGACAAGAGCGACATACTTTGGGGTCTCACGTCATCGAATCAATTACCTTGTCTCAAGGTGCTGAATCTGCATCGGTTGGTACAGGGCGCAAGTCGGTCATTCATCCTGACCAAAGCCGTGAGCGTGGAGCAGAAGTGCCGAACCACCCAGAATCAATATCACGCCCATCGTTACGGAGAGCGACGTACGAAAAACGGAAGCAGAGGACTGCGAACTCCACCCTAAGAACAGCAACCAAGACCCGACCACGACCCAGATGCCTCCGAGAAGCGTTTGCGCATAATACTCCATGGTTTAACTTCTAATGCAAACGACTGTTCGGGCCGGTAAATAAGCAGGCTAGTTCTAACAGCTAATTCAGTCTCGTCGCATTGGAACTCTCCCTCCCCGATTCGGTCGGTATAGGTGAAAGCGTTACCGGAGTAGCCATCCACCTGTCCGATCCTCATATCCAGTTCATTGGCCAGCTCGGCTCTGGTGAATCCCGTGACGGCAGAGACTTCAACCGGAGAACTTGTGAGTCTTAACTAAAGGGGAATGACTTGAGATATTGACTGATGAGTTGTTCTATCCCCTGGTGAAGATGTTCTGAGAGAGACTCTTCACTCATATCTAATTCATCAGCCAGTTCTTGGATTGTGACCTCCTGCGAGGGGCTATAATAGCCGTGTTCATATGCAGCCACAGTCGCTTTGAGTGCCGCTAACCGTGTCCGTGCCTCACTCGCGGTCAGTGAGCCAGTATAGATCGGCGAACCCGGTTGTATGTGACGGCCTCCCTCAGTAAGTGGACCTGTATCCACAGGAGTGAATCCAATATCTTCGATAAGACTCGAAACTACACTTTTGGCCTCATCATCATCCCCAGCGATAAATATCGCAAAACGATCATCCGGATCGGCCTCAAGCCGTTGTCCGTCTCGGAGATTTTCCCAATAAATAGAATTGAATGCCTTGACCACTCTTGAGTCTTCGAGATGATCCGCAACGAGGTCCGTATGTGTCTTCCCTCCTTCGACCAGTCCATCCCGCCCCGGATAATAATTTGAGGCACTGATAACGATCTTATCACTGAGAGTGTCCGCAGGGAGGGACTTGTATGCATTGAACGGAATCGCCTCCATGACGACTTCGCCGAAATCGGCTGCTTCAGAGACGGTCCTCGCATGAGCGTTGCCTCCCAGATTGTCAACGAGATCGGTGAGTGTTTCTGGCCCCCGAGAATTGCTGATCATAACCTCGTGGCCTGCTTCAACGAAGTTCTGAGCGGCTGTACTCCCGACATTCCCTGCGCCAATCATTCCGATTTTCATCAATAATCTCCCGTTCCAGCCTATGAGTGGGGACGTGAAAAGCTACCAAGTTAGGAGTCTGGTTGCTACTACCGAGAGTGGAAGTGAGGGGATCAACTCATCAATTCTTACCCGTTGCAATTGAAACCTGAAGTACGTGGCTCGCTCCTCTTGTGGTATCCTCAGCTGAGGATACTCCTCTTCGGAACATCTAATACTACGAATTTCGTAGTAGCTCTATGAGCGAGGGCAAAGGAAGCCAAGAGCCAAAACGGGGTGAAGGGGTTGATGAGAGTACGCTCTTCTCACTTCTTGGGAAGGCACATACCTTAGCAATCCTCAATGAAGTTGTCACTACAGACAAGCAGTCGATCCGTTTCGGCGAACTCCAAGATTCGCTCGAACTTTCGCCGAATACCCTCTCTCGACGACTCGATGAACTTGTCGAAGTTGGGTTTCTTGAACGTACACAGTACGACGAAATTCCTCCACGAGTAGAATACGAAGAAACAGAAATGGTAAACGATCTCACGCCAGTTTTCCGAGGACTAGAGACATGGATGGAACGGCACGGATCTGATCAACTTGAGTGTTCCTGAGAATCAGTAGTTCGGCTCTGTTGGAATTCTCAAAACCTGGTCGGACTGGGTCAGTATAGGGAGTCCACAGATTAGTCATTAGCGGCAGAACGTAATACGAGAACACGTGCAGTTGCTTCTTTACAATCACTAAAACCTCAATAGGGGTACTATCAAACAGGAAGTAGACGGTTCTCGTCCAGTAATAACTCGCATTCAGATTGTTTCAACTACACCACAGAGCGTCTCTAACTCCGCCTGTATCAGGTATTGATAGTATCGCTCCGCTCATCACTAAATGCCGAGTTTGTCAGCCACTGTTCTGCCTGACGGAGTCGGTACCGAAGTGTCGATTTCGGCAGTTCGAGCTCACTCGCCACGTCCGCAAGTGTTGCTTCTCGCGGCGTCTCATAGTACCCACACTCAACGGCTGTCTCGATGGCCTGACGCTGCTCGTATGGGAGAGTCATCTGTGAGAAATCGGGACTTGGCCAGGTCGATGGAGAACCAACTTGACTAAGCGATAGTTCTACCCCTTCTGGAAGCCCGTCTTGTAACTGATCGAATATTTCGCCTCCCCTCGTTTCACCCGGGAGGAGGACCCGCCACTCATAGACGTTCTCTCGACGCCGTGCGTCAAACAATGCGCCATCCCCGACCGTCCGGGTTGTCATGAAGGGGATGGAGTGGCAATAGCTCCCGCCCGATGTGTACGCATAGATGAGCCGACTCCCGTTCTCCTCTGCAACCACCTCATACTCGCCATCGATACTGCACCCAGGATGCTCACCGAGGCACTCGCTGCACACTGACGCATCTGTCATCACCCGCTCTACTTCATCAAGCGCCTCTTCTGGCCCGACGAATCGGTCAACACGCCAGAATCCCGCAGTTGAGCCCGCAATCCGCAGCGCACGACCAACAAGCTCTGGATACGAGATGAAGACGTCCATGAGTGGATCAGCACCCTGTTCGTACTTGGCTGCTAGAATATATTCGTGCATGTACAGTACTCGAATTCGACTCTACAAGTCGCTTCGGGTGCTTGGCTGATGAATTGGAACCAATAGTTGCGCATGCACGAACCAATATTCACGTGGTATCTCCCCCAACAATACGGCGTGAACGATACTGACACCCGCAGCGTGGAAGTAGAAATACCCGCTGACGTATACAGACAACTGGCGGAAGACGACAAGACAGTCGCGGACACCCTCGCATCTCTCGCTACCGACCGCGTACAGCTGCAACGGTCCATCAGCGCCTATTCGAACCGTGACGACGGAGACGCAGAGACGGACACTAATCCGCTAGAGACGAATCCGCCAATCGCAGAGTTACTTGGATTTCAATTGGAATCCGTTGATGACGGCGAAGCAGTCGTTACGTTCGAACCCGGCCCCGAACACGCCAATCCGATGGGGACGCTCCACGGTGGCGTGCTCTGTGACATCGGCGATTTGGCTATGGGCGCAGCCTATGCGAGTACGCTCGCTGATGATGAATCGTTCACGACGCTTGAATTGGACGTGAAGTTCCGGCGGCCTGTTTGGGGAGAGCCGCTTACTGCCACGGCGCAGGTTATGGACGCCGGGCGAACCGTGGGGGTGGTCACATGTGACATCACCGGGCCGGAGGGGGAACTCGTTGCACATCTACAGAGTACCTGTTTGACGCTTCGAGGCGACTCCGCTGAAGGTCGATGAGCGAGGACTCTGCCTCCATCCGTTCAGCGGAGCAATCGACCCTTTCTGAGATATGGACAAATCCATCTCACCGTCGGTGGATCGGCTGGGCTGTCCTGGCGTTCGCATTTCTCTCCGTTGGACTGCACCGGACGTCAATGGGTGTTCTCGCCGAAACCCTCGTCAGAACGTTCGAGATGAGCGGTGCTGAGTTAGGGTTCCTGCACTCGTCGTTCTTTTATCTCTACGCTGCGCTTCAACTTCCAGCGGGAATTTTCACTGATTACGTCGGATCACGGAAAACGGCGGTGTACGGCACGCTCGCCATGAGCGTCGGATCAGTAGTATTCGCGCTCAGCCCCTCCTATGCTTGGGCCCTCGCTGCAAGGGCGCTTCTCGGTGTTGGGGCGAGCGTTCTGTATCTGGCGATACTCCGCTTCTGTGCGAATTGGTTTCGAGCGAACGAATTTGCGACACTGTCTGGACTGACGCTCACAGTCGGCGCCCTGGGAGGAATCCTCGCAACGACCCCGCTGGCAGTTGCTGTGAGTCGAATCGGATGGCGCGGGTCGTTATTCGGAATTGGGATCGCCGGGATTCTCGCCACAGTCGCTGTCTTTCTGGTTGTTAGAAACACCCCAAGCGACGCCGGCCTTTCCCAGATCGACGGCGTCCCGCCGGCCCCTACGCAAAGCGTTGCAGACATCAAATCAAACCTCGCTGCGGTGCTCCGGACGCCTGCAACGTGGCTTCTCGGCGTTCTTCTATTCTGTGGGATCGGCATTGATTACACTATCTTCGGTCTGTGGGGGATTCCGTATCTCGTGCAGTCGTATGGGTTGACTATCACCCGGGCTTCAACCTACGTGCTCGTCGCTGGGATCGGCTGGGTGGGCGGACCGGTCGTCTTTGGCGTCGTCTCGGATCGGTTGGAGACACGGATGCCGTTGGTTCTGGGTGCAGTCCTCGTCATCTCGACGATTTGGGTGACATTTGCGGTGGTTGGGACGGTAGCCCTCTACGTAGTCGGGGCATTGTTTTTCATCACGCGGTTTATGGGGGGCGGTGGCGTTCTCGCGTTCACCGTTATCAAGGAGCAATTCAACCCCTCTGCAGCCGGGACCGCCATGGGAGCGATAAACTCGATGGGATGGTTTGGTGCAGCTGTCTTTCCGGTCCTCTTCGGAGCCGTACTTGATACATTTTGGACAGGGAACATGATCAATGGAGCGCGCGTGTACACGGAGACGGGATACAGGATTGGGTTTGCTCTTGCAGCTGGTGCTTCACTCCTCATGGTTGTATGTGCGTTTTGGACGATGCGGCGACTTGACGACGAATCAAAATCTTCCGGATCAGAATGAAGCGAGATTCTTCAGATTCAATAGAGCGCTGGCAGAAAACCAATCGGTCTATAAGCAGGTTCGAGCGACAGGGTGGTTTGATGGAGATGGGCTGAAAGAAACCGTGGTCGCCAACTGTATCCACTCTCTGTACGCAGCACACCATTCCTATCAGCTACTGAGGCTTTCAACAAGCCAGAAAAGCAGAACCCCACTGTAGGACGGTGCTGTCTCCTGGGCCGTATCGAGTGGGTCTCCGCGACGAATCCCTCGCCCAGTGCGCAGTACGAGTCGGTTTTTCTCGCCCCTGACGGGTGCGGGGCGCTCTGAACTAACCGGGTCGTAATGTCCCGTATCCGAAGATCCGCATGGCTACGAGTAGCGACGCGTCGGCCTCGTTCGAGGAAGCCGACACACGATCCGAGGAGATGCATAGCACGATCGAAGCATGGATTGACGAGCTTGTCGAGGCAGTCGATGACGCTCAGGGCAGCGAGACGTTCCAGGAGTGGCTCGACGTCCAGAGCCGGTTCCACGACTACTCGTATCGAAACACACTGCTGATCAAACAGCAATGTCCGGAGGCGACGAAAGTCGCGGGCTATCGGACGTGGCAGGAAGAGTTCGATCGCCACGTGAAGGAAGGTGAGTCGGCGATCTGGATCTGGGCGCCGATCATCGCCAAACGCTGTCCCGAATGCGAGAATTCGTGGAGCTACCACGAGGACAGCGACTGTGACTACGACGAGACGCCGCCAGAGGAGTGGTCGAAGGGGCTTGTTGGGTTCAATCCAGCCCCGGTGTTCGACGTCTCCCAGACCGAGGGCGAGCCGCTGCCGGAGCTGGATACCGCAGCCGAAGGAGACGCGGGCAACCTCGTCTCGAGACTTACTGAGGCGGCTGAAACGCTCGATGTAGACGTTCGAATCGTCCCGACGACCGAGTGGTCACACGGTGAGGCGAAGGGCGTCTGCAGGTCGTTGCAGGGCCGTGATGCGGACGCGCTGGTCGAGGTGCAAGCCCGGTCGAACGACGCCGACCTCGCTGGGACGCTCATCCACGAGTACGCCCACGCCCAGCTGCATCTCGGCGTCGACAACGAGGCCGAACGGGTGAAGCGGGAAGTCGAAGCCGAGGCGGTCGCGTACGTCGTCGGACGCTACTTCGATCTCGACATGAGCGGGTCAGCGTTCTACCTCGCAGCCTGGGAGTCCGATGACTCGGAGGTCGTTCGAGATCGCCTCCAGCGCATCAGTCACACCAGCCAGCAGATTCTCGAATGCCTCTCAAACTGAACTGAGAGGCAACATAGTAGAATACCGAGAGCGGGTATCAGATTCGGAGCGGAACAGGGATTGCTGAATCGTGTTCGAAGGTGCGTGAGAGAAATAGCAGCTCTATTCAACGGACCGATATCTGTTGGGAGAGGTGAGTTGGGGAGAAATGCTCAAATCCTCTCGCGTCCTATCTATCGGGGTTATGGAGCGCTATGTCGATGGCTTCGTCATTCCGGTCCCGAACGACCACCTGGATGCGTACCGTGAAATGGCCGACGGGGCGGGGAAACTGTGGATTGAGCATGGTGCTCTCGAGTACTTCGAAGGGGTCGGAGACGACATGGAGCCCGATATGGAAGGAATGTCGATGGTGACCTTTCCGCAACTTGCAGAAACGGGTGCCGACGAAACGGTCGTGTTCTCGTTTATCGTGTTCGAGTCGCGGGACCACCGCGACGAAGTGAACGCGAAGGTGATGGATGATCCTGCGATGGATCCTGACGGTTTCGATGGGGAGATGCCCTTCGACACGGAGCGTATGTCGTACGGAGGGTTCCGTTCCATCGTCAGCTACGAAAACTGACGAACGAGACCAACGGTGCATATCGGCACGTACCGCGAATCTCCCGGGCTCGGTCGTCGCCCGCCTCCTATCCCCCGTGAACGTCCCCGTGATGTTTCTCCTCGTGGTGGTCGCACTCTGAGGTGCCTGGTTCCAGGTCCCCGAATCGTCGACTGCTGGGTGACAAGGCGGGGAGGCATTGCCCCGCTGAGGGACCTAGATGCCTGCTATAGACTCAATACTGCCGAACACCTCTGAAGAGAATGATATGGGGATGCTTCGTTTCGATCACGTGGGTGTTGTCGTCGATGATCTTGCCGCCGTGGCCGCGTTCTTCCTCGACCTGGGCTTCGAGCGTGAGGGGGACGCGCTGGTCGAGGGCGAGTCGGTGGACGAGATCAACGGGCTCGATGGCGTCCGAGCGGAGGTGGTGATGTTAGAAATCCCGGATGGCAGCGGCAAGCTCGAGCTCATCAAATACCATGCGCCAGCCGATACAGATGGCGCACACGCCTGGCCGGCGAACCGACTGGGCTTCCGGCACATCGCCTTCGAGGTCGAGGCCTTGAACACGATCATCGACGGACTGCGAGACAAAGGCTTTGACACGGTCGGCGAGGTCAGCGATTTCGAGGACACCTATCGACTCTGCTATATCCGCGGTCCTGAAGGATTGATAGTCGAGCTTGCCGAGTACATTGCCGTCGAGGAAGCGAGTTAGACCGGACGGTTCTTCGCCTCCATCTCTGGCGGCGACTAGCTGCGATATCACGGACGATTATCCTCGCTCGCCGCCATCGGAGGTGAGAAGGGTTCCAGCGCAATGAGACGAACTCAGATGATGGAACGAGTTTGCGAAGAATACAGTAGCTCCAACTCCCTTGACCCCGGAACATCTTCCTGCGTCGCTGAGACGGGTCGGGTCTCTCGGTGACATTCGCTATCCGACTTTCACGTACGAGAGGTCGAAGTCGTGTTCCCAATCACTCCCGTCTTCGGACTTCTCCCAGGTGCCCGTAATCGTATCGCCATCGTCGGAAAACGTCCCGGTAAACCGCTGGGCGAATCCCTGTGCGTCCCGCCAGAGCTCCCACTCCCCGCTGTTCAGCGTCATCTCGTACACGCGAAACACGCCACGAGCGTCCGAGTAGAGCATCGTGAACTGCTCGGTGGCATCGTCCACCCCAATAATCGAGACGGTCGGGAGCGGCGAGTTTTCACCCAGTTCAGCGGCCAGTTCGGACGTTTCCTCTGCCTCCCCGCGATACACGAGGAAGGCCCCGTCTTCGATCCATTCGAATGTCGCCCGGCCACCCGAGAGTGTCTGCTCCCCGATCGACATCTGCATCTCCCACTCCCCGACGAGCGCATCTAATCGCCCGAGTACTGGATTGGAGTCAGCCGTCATTGGACGAGGTACGGCTGGTAGCTGCTTAACGATAGCTCACGTTACGTCCTGTACGAACCGATCGGGTGGGTCACTCCCCGTCGTGACTGCGCTGTAAGCCTCCTCTCGAAAGCCCTCGGCGCGCTCGCGGTCGCTCAGCGACATCTCCTCACTCCAGTCGGAGAGGGGTCGCTGAGGCGACTGAACTGCACGCGAGCGCGCCTCGTCCTTTCATTCCACCAGGGGGGCTTTTGTCGCGGTATGTGGCACCTGACGCCACCCCGGTGTGGGCCAGAAGGTGAGTCAGCTGGCCTGGCTGAGCCACCTGGACGGTCGGTGTGTCGCAGACGGCTCGCCGCGCTCGCCGCTGCTGGCCAGCGCGCCCTCGCGACCGACCATTCCGGGCTGCCCGCCTGCGGTGGCGGGCGGGCTGCCGGGCGTCTGGTTTCGGCGCCAGCGGGTAAGCGACCGGGGTTGCGCTCCAGTTGGTGCTCACCCCGAACGCTTACTCCGCTGGACGGGGCGCGCTGGCCCGGTCGCCGCGCGCGGCTGGCTGTGTCCTCGTCTCGGGCGCGCTCTCGCTCGCGCCCGAAGGGGCGCTCGCGAAGACGCGAGCGAGAGCGCGCAGTCGTGACTGGTCGGTCGTGTTCGTGGAAAACCGCGATGTGGTAGCATCGCGGGGGTCGGACGCTCGTGAGCGCCTTCAGGGGTTGAACTTCAATGTCAGATACGAACTCGATTTGTGAAAAGGTCGCGGTCGAACAGGACGTTGAACAGCACGCGGTCGACGAGCAGCCGGAGCTGGAGGCGACGGTGGAGCTGGAGACGCAGGCGAAGATCGACTCGGACGTTCGTGATCGAGTTGCGGCGGCCGACAAGCAGGGGCGACCCCACGGGATGACGCTCGAGGCACAGGAGAAGTGGGAGGCGCGGGAAGCCGAGAAGCGCCGGACGCGTGAACGCGAGGATCGGCAACAGACGAGTCGGCGTGAAGCGCTCTGCCGCGAGATGACGCATGCGAAGCACTGTGAGCTCTCCAGCGAGGCTGATCCTCGTGAGAAGCTAGATGAGGAGACACGGCAGGAGGTCAACAAGCAGGCCCACCGGCTGGAAGGCAAGTGTCGCGGTGGGCTCGGATTCGCGGCCATCGAGCGAGAACTCGCGGCGCGGGTAGTTCGCGGGCGGTCGATGCAGGATGCGGTGCTGGACCTCGTCGAGGACGTCCAGGCGGCGCCAGGGTCGATCGTCGCGCTCGGGAAGCTGGAGAAGGTTAGTCGCCAGTGGGTCGACGTTGAGGCTACAGTCGCCGAGCTTTGGATTCCTTCCCATCCAAGTATGCAGCAAGTCGGGTTGCTCGAAGACGAGACTGGGCGTACTAAGGTTACCGTATGGCGCAACTCGGGCCAACCTCCTCTCGAGGAAGGCCAGCAGGTGCGCATCAGGGACGCGGCGGTGAGCTGGTATCAGGGCCGACCGTCACTCGCGCTCACCGGACGATCAACAGTCCACTTCCCCGAGCGGGACGCCTGGTGGTGAGCGCGTAGCCGGCGCTCTTCTTTTCGTGACGCCCGACACCCGCCACCCCACCTCCGCTCCGTGCTCGCTCCTTCGTCGCTGCGCGCGCAGCCACGACCTAAGGGTAAAGATTCAGTCTGATATCTTAACAAGCCATTTCCTGCAGTTCCCATTCGCTTTTCATGATGGCCGTGATACACGGGACAGCGGCGGGTTCCTTATATCGGAACTCTCGTTATCGCTGTATATACTACGATGCTGCATCATGGCTCGTGCATTGAGGCGTCATCGTCTGGTGGTTCGCAAGAGCCAAGATGTAAGGTAGGGGCTTATGCTTTAGGTCGCTGGAGGATCAATCTGATAATGATGTGAGTTCAAACAAATTCGCCCCGACCCATCTGAACTCATAAGCAACTTTCACGTCTGCAGCCCTATTCACGAGTCCTTGAGCAATCCCTTGATATCACTTCTGCTGACCGTCGTCGGCCTCCTGCATCGTCACGTTCATATCCTCGATCACGTAGTTGATCTCCTGATTCGGAGACGCCTGCGTGACCTTGATGTCCTTTCCGAACACCTCTTCCATATATCAATAATCAGTCAAGAAGGATAAAACCGCCCTCGCCTACCACCGCAGAAACCCAGTAACAAGACGGGCTGCTCGGCGAGCAACCCGGAACACCCCACCGCGTCCAATGTCCTCGCCGAGAGAAGCGTCCCCGCCAGCACGCTGACGACACTCCTCCTCTGCCGCCAACACAGCAGCCACGGGTTCGACGTCCTCGGCAGCTCTTCATGTACGCGCAGCATTACACAGGATCTCGCTCCTCCACACACGTCATCGAGGCCGTCCTCAGTAAATTCACATCGCTTAATCAGATGAAAATCGTTCACTTGTTCCACATGAAATGGGGGGGTTCAGTCTTCGGCGACTTAGACGGCCTCGTACTCTAACTGGCGATCCTCGGCCACTCGACGGCCCTCAACTGGACATCCTCGAGGTATTGCCTCCCGGTCAGCGTAGAACTCCTTCTCAATCTCCGACGGCATCAGCGGCCGATACAGGGAATCGTGCTTGACCGGCGGAGCCAGCCGTCGATGATAGTCCTCCGGCCGCTCCCGCTTCCACTTGTTCGATACCACTTCGTGCGCCTTCACCAGCCGCGCGACATCTGCCTCTCGCTTCAACCGGTGTGTCTGTGCGCTCAAGCTGCACCCCACCCTCAGCCGGTTTCAAATTTAAGCGCACTGTCCGGACACCCTCGCGTCCAGTGCGTCCATCGAAACCTCAGGAAGGAGTATATATACCCGGAACGAGACTCGCCAGAAATGCAACTCTACATCGACTCTGGAACCCACACCAATACCGACATCGAGGAACGCATCGCCCGAATCCAATCCCACCTCGACTTACCAGACGCCGTCTTCACCGAGGAAAGCAACGAACCTCCCAGCCTCACTAAGAAACTCTCCCACCTCCTGCTCGCTCCGCTCCTCGTCGGAATGATGATCGTCTGGGTAGACATCGTCCTCGGTCTCCTCAAACCCATCTTCGGCGATGACCGAGACATCGAAGACCACCTCGAGCAGGAACACGGAGCCGAGAAACTCCCCGTCGACACACCGAAACTCGACACCATCGCCGAGACACCAAAACTCCACTTCAGCGCAAACTGGGCCGTGATCGTTATCTCCCTCCTCATCTGGGACGTTCATGGCACCGCCATTCTTACCCTCGTCTCCCTTCCCTTTGTGTCTGGAGTCGCGCTGATGATGACGTTCCTCGGCAGTATCCACGAGAGTAGGAACAGCCACATCGCTCGCAGAATCGCGAATCACGCATCCCACTTCGACGAAGGTTGTCTCGTAACTGGCGAAGACCACCACGAGCCCGTCGCCGAAATCCTCGAGGACTACCCCGAGGTCACCGTGCTAAACCCCTCCCCTGAATCGAACGACTAACCGAACAACTCATGCATCGAACGAGAAAGAGCCGACTTTGTCTCCTGCGGCTTATCGAGCAACGCGATCTGATAGTACTGGTCAATCCCGTACTCAATCATCTGCTTGCGAGTCTCCTCGCTGATGACCCTGTCCAACGTCTCCCACGGCAAATCCAGTAACTCGTCCACAGTATCAACCGTCCCATCGAAACGCTCCCGTGCCTCATCCTCGAAGTCCTCTAACACCGTATCCACTTCATCAGGGGAAACGTCCAAACTCTTCTCCGGCATCTGGAAGTCCCCAATCAATTCCAACGCCTCATCCACCTCCACGGAGGTATCAGTACCAAGCCGTTCCAGAATCTCGTACTGGTGTTTGATCAACTTCGACACGGACGCGTCCTCTTCTGGATGCGGGAAATGAGTCAAATGAAACGCGAGAGCGGCCGCTGCTCGTGTCTTCCCCAGAACCTCCGCATCAACCATTCGACGGACTGAAACTGGGAACGGATCAACCTTCTTCCGCAACTCCACCGTTTTCGGCTTCAATTCCTCTATCTCGTCGAAAGGAACCTCACGACTGGTTTGAACCGACACACCGACGGATCTCACCTCGGTCAACAACCCTAACACCTCATTGTGCCACTCACGGACTCGCTCACGACGATTCGCTCGGTACTCCCGGAACCACCCCAAGAAATGGTCACCAAGTAGTTTTGCAGCACCCCCTGCCACGGCGAGCAGTCCACCACCCAACAACACATCACCGAGCGGGGCGTCCGGGAGTGCCATTCTCACCAGGCCTCGAGGAACTCCTCGACAACCTGCTCGTCCCCATCTTCCAGCCCGTAGACCTCGTCGAGAATCAAATCATCCAACTCGTCCTGCAGGCTGTCAAACTCGTCCTTCAACCCCTCAATCCCCTTCAAATCACCATCGTACTCCTCCATCAACTCAACCACGTCATCACGTGACGGCGTGTCCAAGTTCAGCAACTCCCTCCGAGGCAGCCGCCGATCCTCCAACGTCACTCGCTCATACACGAAGTCCCGAACGCGGTCATCATCGAACGCCAGCTCGTGCCCCTGCTTCATCACCACGAGATGCTCCCCATCGTCCGACATGTCCTTCCGAATCGGCTGCTGACGGTAATCCTCGTCATCGAGATTGACCCTTTTGGCGAGATCAATCACCTCGCTCGAGTCCTCGTAATCCCCCAAGTAGTTCCGCAGGTCACTCGTCCTGTACTCCAGTTCCGCGATTGCATCGCGCGTCTCCTTGATCTCCTCGGCCAACTCCTCGATGCGGTCATCGGGAGCGTTCGACGGCAGGACGATGGGATGCGGCTCGAGGAACCGCTGATTGTAACTGTAGTACTTCCCACCAAAAATCGGGGCGACGTGCTTGTGCCAGTACTCGATCACCTTCGAGTTCAACAGCCCTGCGTAGTACAGGTGATCCTCTTCGGACGAAGCGTACTCGTTTCGGAGCTGAATACCGTACCCTCCTGCGTTCCCACCACCGACGAAGTAGTACTCCCCCTCGGTGTCCACGGCGAACCGGTTGTAACTGCTCAAGATGTTCACCATAATCTTGGCCGGTTCGAACTTCGTCAAGTTCTTCGGATAGACGAAACCGTACCACCCGGGCTCGCCACGCATCTTGCCCGAATCCCTCGACTTCACATTCTCCTCGAATTCTTGGAAATACTCCCACGCGTGCGGCATCTCCTCCTGCATCTCCTCCTGCGAAATCACCTCGAAATTGTCAGATGAGACGTGATACGGGAGAATCATCCAGAGGCCCGCCCAATCAACTCCCCACCGGTCAATCTCCTTCCCCTTGAGGACGCGTGTGAGGATGTTCTTCTCTATCGGGTACGTTTCGTCGTACCCACTCGGAGCAAATTCGACAACTCCCTCCTCGTCTGTCTCACTGACAATCTCGCCGATATAGACTGTGTTCGCGCTCGTCTGCGTCCCAACGAACACCTCGGACGCAATATCGCCAACGCGAAAGTCGGACTGGTCTACAATCGTATCGAACACCTCTCGCTCACGGTCAGGCATCGGCTTCCAGCAATCGAGGTACTCGTCCTGGTTATCCTCTCGAAGCGCATCCTTCGAGTACTTGTACAGATCGTACTCTTCAACGTCGCTCGGCGTCACCCACTCGTCGAGCTCATAGATCTCTTCCAGAACCCGATCTCGCTCCTCGGCGAATCGCGCACATCGGACATCCTCGACATCAGCGACGATATCCCGGTCAATCACGAAGATGCACGGGTACGGTGTAGCCGCGTCGAACACCTCGACATCCTTGAAGTCAATGAGCGTGGTCAACGGCTCCTCGACGAGCATATCACGAATCTCGGCCGAGTATTCGTGCATAAACAGCCTGTTGGGGCAAATGTACGAGATTCGGCCATCATCGGCGAGCCACTCCAACCCCCGCTCGATGAACGGCACGTAGATGTCCGCACCCTTGTCCACGATGGACGAGTACCGTTCCGCGTACTCCTCTTTCGGCCCCGTGATGTTCTGCGTCTTCACGTACGGCGGGTTCGCAATCACCACATCGAACTCCATCTCGTCCTTAATCTCGTCCACGTCGTTCCGATCATCGAGGAACGCCTGCGCCCGGCCGTTGTAGTTAGCGAACTGTGTGAGCTGGGACTGCTCTCGGTCACCATCATCATCCAAGTCCTTCTCCTGCTTCTCCCGAACCGTCGGAGTCAGCGTGTCAGCAACATGAATCTCGAAACCATCCATCGTGTAACCTGGGTACTGCTCCGTCACCTTGTCGTACAGGTCAACAGTCCTGAACAGGAGATTTATCTGTGAAATGTGGACGGCGAACGGGTTGATGTCGATGCCGTACAGGTTCTCCTCCACGCGCTCCAGAATCGTCCGCGCCTCCTCAGCATTGAGTACTCGTCCTTCCCTTCCATGCAGGTCGGCGAGGTCCTTCAGTCGCTTGTGGCTCTTATCGCGGTCCGGGAATGCCCGGACCTTCATCGCAGCGAGGAGTTCAGCTGGGGCGATGAATGCCTTCGGCGGATTCTCCCAGTCAACGTAGTCAGCGAGCGGCTCACCCGTGTCTGTCTCGAACACCGGTTCGAGCAGGGATTCAGCCGGTGGACGAAATCCAAAGGTATCCTGAAAGACGTCGAGTGCTGTCGTATCCGGGATGACGTCAATGTCGACCCGGAAGACGTTGTGTGCCGGCTGGTCGCGCGCCGCTGCGTCGTCGAGGCGTTCGTGTGTATCCCTGTGGAACTGCTGGTAGAAGCCGAACCGCCCGCGGCTGTACCCGAGGTCGTTCTCGATACGGTCGAGCGTGGTTGCGACCGATGCTGCCTGCAATTCGTCAGTTGACCACGAGGGGTCGACGTGGATTCCGAGGTCGATGTCTCTGGAGCCAATATACGTGCGGCCGTGGGCGTCTTGGAAGCCGCCCGTGACTTGGAGGTGGACCGCCCACCCGCCGAGTAGACAGACGGGTGGTTCGGCAGCCGAGAGGACGTCTTGCAGTTCGCCTTCCGAGAGGGTCGTCACCGGCTCGGCGTACTGGCTGCGATCCGCGTTACTCATCGGTCAACCCGTGGTATCGCTTCAGTAGCCGATTCGCAGCTTCGACTGCCGGACCGTCCTCGTCGAGAAGATCGACGGTCAGCTGTGGAATCGAGACGGTCGTGACCTCGTCGACCGTCTGGGTATTGTAAAAGACGTGCTCGTCGGTCGCGCGGAGTTCGGTGTTCCCGCCGCCGACGAACCCCTTCTGTTCAATCACGTTCAGCCAGTCGCCGATGTCATCGCCTCGCACGTAGAGTGCCGTCGTCGACGCGAACAGGAACCCTTGGTGTACCTGTTCGGCTTCGTCGGTCGTGAGCGCGTAGTCAAGGTTTGCCTCGCGAATGGTCTCCAGTGGCTGTTGGAGCGAGACGCGCACCGAGTTCGGTTCGATCCGCGTCTCCACCCAGTGGTTATAGAGGGCTGCTGGGTCGAGGACGGTGGTATCCTCGATGAGCCCGTCATCTTCGAGCTGGTCGAGGTAGTCGTACGCCCACGACGTGGAGACGTCCGCCTCGTTGGCGACTGCATAGCGGCTCAGTTCACCAGTAGCGTGATTCAACAACACCCGATGGAGGCGTTCTTTCTTGAACCCACGCTCCCGAGCCGGTTTCTCGAGTAGCATTGTATCTAGGTTATCGGCGAGACTTATATATGTAACCGGAATTCCGGTAATCGGGTGAATTTATATACAGTAACGGACGGTGTTCCTGGCTCCTTTCTCAGTTGAACTTCTGGGCCTCGGATTCATCGCCGGCGACTTCTGAACAACCCCGAGCCGTCTCCAGCGTCTCACCTTCTACCAAGTAGAGACCTTCGAGGAACGGGAAGCGGCACTCCGAGAGCGGTTCGCCGAGCTCGAGAGTAGCTAGTCCGCTGCTCTCGCTGGAAGGGGTTTGTTGGCCCCTGACGGGTGAGGGGCGCTCTGATGCGTGCCTCGTGACGTTCGATGGCTTCGAGACATATCTACCAACAGACGGTCGACGAAGACGTCCAGCAGAACGACCAGAACACGTGCCCGGAGTGCAGTGGCCGCGTCACGACGAACAGTCGCGAGACGGTCTGTGACGACTGCGGCCTCGTCATCGCTGGCGAGCGAATCGATCGTGGCCCGGAGTGGCGCGAGTTTGACGATGATTCCACAAACAGCCGGCGTGCAGGGTCTCCGAACACAGTTGCGCGACACGACCGGGGCATCGGGACGGAGATCGGCTGGGGCCGGGACAGTGACGACCGACAACTGACCCAGGAGAAGCAACGACAGCTCTACCGACTCCGGCGTGAACATCGGCGGTCGAAGGCGGAGTCGACCACGGAGCGGAATCAGATCCAGGGTTTCGTCGAAATCAGGCGGATGACGGCCGCTCTCGGACTGAGTCAAAGTATCCGCGACCAGGGCTGTCAGCTCTTCCGGACGGCCCAGGACGCCAACCTCCTGCAGGGCAGGTCAATCGAGGCAATTGCGACAGCATGCGTGTACGCGGTCTGTCGACTCAACGAGCAGCCGCGGACGTTCGGCGATACTGCCCAGGTCTCGAAGATGGACGAAGAGCGGATTCGGCACTGCTACCGGCTGCTCAATCGTGAGCTGGATCTGCCGGTCCCGCCGGCGGGTCCCGAGCAATATCTCCCGCAGATCGCCTCGGCGCTCGATGCCCACCACGAGACGGAACGGCGAGCACGTGAACTCCTGGAGCAAGCAGACGAACACTGCGTCTCAAATGGACAGAACCCTATGGGGGCGGCCGCTGGCGCGCTGTATCTCGCCTCCAGACAGACCGGCGAGCATCTCAATCAGGATGCGGTCGCCGATGCTGCGGACGTTTCAGCGGTGACCGTCCGGGAGCGTTATCGAGATCTACAGTCAGTCGCGACGGCCTGAGAGCGAGCGGGTGCAAGGCCCGATTCGTGACTGGCTAGGAGACGAACAGGGAAGCATCCGCAATCGCATCGCTCGCTGCGACTGGGCAATGGATTCTGGGACTGTGAGAAAACAGCGTCGCGTACGAAACGCGTAATTCCAGCGGTTGCTGAATCGGTCCGGTTTTTCGGGCGCCCCGACAGGTGGGGCGCCGGCCAGAGTAAGCCTGCCCTCGTTACTCCGATGACCGAGAACTCGATCAGTACGACCGAGGAATCGCTGCCAGAACCACGGACACGACGCGCTCGCACCGAAGACATGGCGGTCTCGTTGCGGAAGACCGGCGGTATCTACTCCGTGCATAGCGAATCGGGGAACACCTACCGCGTCGACGTCGCGCTCGGTGAGTGCACCTGCCCAGATCAGCAGCGGGCGTCGACGGAGCGCTGCAAGCACATCCGTCGCGTTGAGTTGGAGATCCAGCAACGAACGGTTCCCACTCCCGACGGTCGCCTTCCGGAACGCCCGGTCGCCGATGGGGGACTCGATACCGAGGGCACAACTGAAGACGTCTCAGACGGACGCCGGGTGGAAGGCCCGATTCAGGAGGTCGACAAACATGGGCGCTCGACGGGCGCGTCGTACTATCGATGCCGGAGCTGTGGACGAGAGGCGATGCGGCGCCAGGACCTCGAGGACTGCTGTCCCGCGGCCCGGCGCTGACCTCGTCCGTAGACGGATAGATCGATCGAGTTCGCTTGCAAGAACATTGCCAAAAAACGAATCCCTTTCGTTCGTGGTATTCACTGGCGGCTAATGGAGTCGGACTGATTTGAGGAAGAGAAAGATTCTGGAGAACCACGGTCTTGACCGGAATTTGCTGCCCATTATCTGCTCCTGAGAACGCCAAGAGGACTATATCATCGCTGTAGCCGTATGGATCGGCGGGGCTTTCACTGCAGTCAGTAACCGCCCTTCGATTAGGTCAGGAGGACGAAGGCGTAAAAGGCGCCGATGTATGCCGCATTGATGGTCAGGCCGATTCCGAGTCCTCCGATAATTGCACTTCTCCGCACCCAATAATATACTGTCACGAACATAATGGCCTCCGCAAAGATGATGAACAGCGGTGCATCCCCGATCCAGCCAAGAGGGGCGTGGGTGTAGACCCAGCCACCACCGCGGCTGGCGAGGGATTCGTACCCACTCTCGGCGACGAACGCGAAGATGGCCGGGCCGACATACGCAGCAGTCCTTCCGAATTCGTCGTTGAGGCGAATCCCGACGTATCCCATGAACGTGATGAGGATCGCCCAGGCGAACGGCATATAGGCGGGGGAACTCAACAGGAACCGATACCCCGACGGGTACACGAGAGTCCCGGCGATGTGGACGAGAAAGTGATCTCCGAGGAGTTCCAACAAACCGCCGATCGTGCCGATGGCGAGGAGATGCCGAATGGTTGTATCGTACCGTGCGTAAACGACGCCGATCCCGTAGGAAGCAAAGGCGTAGCCGTACGAAAGGGCCAGCGACTGGAGGAAGAGAAAGTTGTGATAATACGCCACCACGGTGGCGAGGAGCCACGCCCCGACGAGCAGGTCCCGTCTAATCAGCGAGGATCGCATCCTCCGGATAAGCGGCCGAATCTCCATCGATAGTCGGGTCACGTCTGTCCCCCACTCGGAGTCATGTGTCGTCGATACGCCTCGAAGAGAGCCGGAAGACCGAGGGGGAGGGCCAAAACCCCGAACGTTGCGAGCCCGAAGTCACCGTATCGATCGTTCTTGTATGCTAGAATGGTAGCTACAACACCGAATATCGCGATAGCATAGGCCAGGTTACTCCAGAGTGGGTCATACGTCGAGCAATAGAGCCAGCACACGAACGTGTACGACGGAGCGTTCCACGATGGTGGGGTCAACTTCGGCCAGAAGAACCGACAGTACGTCGTCCACGTGAGCATCGAGACGACTGGAAGGCCGGCCAACCAGGCGGTTGGCCCGAGTTTGGTGACCCGTCGATACCCCTCGAAGAACAGCGCGGGAAACCCGACGATCCACAGCCAGATGGCGACCGAGTAACTGACTGGCCAGTGCTCGATGCGCGGTTGCGTGAACGGTACTCGGAACCGCGCAGGCAACGAGAACCACGGGAACGACGGGTCCGGCACCGGGTTCGTGAACAATGCAAAGAACCCGAGGAGCACCCCCATGAAGAGTCCGTACAACCCGTACCTCGTGTACGCCGCCAACGGGTCCGGAAGTGTAGTCTCACCACCGGCGAGCCGTGATGATTCGGTGGTATTTCGGGTCATAATGCTTTCAGTGGTGGTCGTGGTTGTGGTCGTGGCTGGCGGAAACGACTGGATCGACAGTGGCGAATTCCTCGGGCGACTCCTCGAAGGATCGCTTGCAGGCCGTCGAGCAGAAGTGGTAGGTCTCGCCCTCGTGGGTCGTGCTCGGTCCGTCCTCGTCGGTTCGCATCCCGCAGACCGGATCCCGATATCGGCCGGGCGCCCCTAGGCCCCGGCGGTAGACGTACAGGAGGAACCCCGAGAGGGCGAACGCGACCAGGTTGAGGTAGAACGTGTAGTTCAGTTCGAAATACGTCTGCTCGCTGGCAGTCATGCCGCCGGCGAGGTCGGGAACGATCCCCAGGGCGTCGAACAGTTGCTCCATGAGGAAGCCGGTGAAGGCCATCGTCACGAAGAACACGCCGAGAATATACAGCATCACCTTCCAGCCGTAGTACTTCCGGTAGACGTTGAGCACCGGGACCGTGATGAGGTCGGCGTAAACGAACGCGATGACACCGGCGAAGCTCACGCCACCGCCCCACAGCGCAACGGCGAACGGGACGTTGCCCATACTGCCGACGAAGCTGATGACCGCGATGGCCACGCCCATAACCGCGTTCTCGGCGCTGACGAGCAACCCGTCGCCCTGGAGGAAGAGCGTGTTCCAGACCCACTGCGGGACGAACACGATGACGAACCCCGAGATCAGGAAGCCCGCGATCACGTCCTTGTAGAGCATCGACCACTCCTTCCGATACTGGTTGGCGACCTTGTACCAGCCACCCCACGACCGGAGCTCGTCCCGCCAGTCTCCGTTGCTAGCCACCTGCTGCTGGTAGGTCTCCATGCAGCCTTCCGAGCAGAACCTCAAGGTCTCCCCGCCGTCCGTGACGATGGAGTACTCGTCCTTCCCTTCCATCCCGCAGGTGGGGTCCTCCGAGACACCGTGGTCATTATCTCGCCGGTTCAGCTCCTTGCGGACCTGCTCGAAGAGGGTTTCGGGGAGCGTCAGGTGGACGATGACGGCCATCACCGCGATGAGAATAAGGCCACCGAGCAGCTCGGCGACCAGGAACTCCCAGCCGAGCAGGATCAGGATCATCAACCCGAGTTCGACGATGAGGTTCGTCGAGGCGAACATGAACGCGAGGAACGTCACGACGTGGGCCCCCTTCTTGAACAAACCCTTCCCGATGGCGACGGCGCCGAAGCTGCACCCGCTGCTGGCGGCGCCGAACAGCGTCGCCTTCGTGACGCCAGCGACGTCTCCCTCACCGAGGACGGTGGCCATCCGCTCTTTCGAGACGTATACCTGGACGAGACTGGTGATCACCAACCCCATGATGATCGCCCACGCCGCCGTCCAGAGGAACCCGACCCCGATTCGGAGGGCTTCGATGAATTCAGCGCCCAGTATCGGTGACATGGTACGTGTACTACGAATCGGATTCGAGTCGCTCGCGACGTCGTTCATATTCCTCGTCGCTCAAATCACCACGTGCATAGGCGCTCCGGAGTTCCTCGAGCGCCGGGTCGGACGAATCAGCCTGTGTAGTCAGCGCCTGATAGCCGAGGTAGACGGCCGCGAAGAGGACGGCGAGGAAGCCGAGTTGCATGACTACGGCGAAGACCAGCATCCAGCCGGACGCGCCGCTCGCGCCCCACATGTGGTCACCCCACGCCCCGCCCATCATCGGTCCGGTTCCCATCATCCCGAAGCCCATCCCGACGGCGGGGACGACGACCAGGGCAGCGATGATCGCGAGGACGATCCAGACGAGTTTTCGGTCGATTGTATCGGTGGTCATGGTCGTGATCGGTGAGTCGCGTTCAGACGCGATCTCTATCTAGAGAGAGGGGCGCATCGTTCAATGCCGTTCTCCTTAGGAAGCCAAAGAAGAAGGGGTATTTGAGCCTTGCAATACAATGCATCTGGGTGGCGGACTGTTCAATTACGGTCTGAAGGTGACGAGATAGGTGGAGAAATCATTCAGAATAGGCCACTGGCTGGCGTTTCTGCCTCGAAACCGTCGCTTACGACCCTCGAATGCCCTCAGGAGGGGGTTCTGGACCTCGAGACGCCGAGACCGATTCAAAAGAACCGATTGACGCTGGAGTGAACGCGGGATACGACTGGTGAACTACGTCTCGTCCATTTCGATAGAGGTCAGTGCGGCACGAATCAAGACCTGGCGTCTCGCGGAACCACCAAGACGGGCACGTCGAGCGAGCCGATGAGACTCGTCGCGACGCTCCCGAGGAGCTGACGCTTCAGGTTCGACCGGCCGTGAGAGCCGATCACGACCAGGTCGACGTCATGATTGTCGACGTACTCGTGGACACCCCCGGCGATGCCGTCGAACTCAGTGAACCGAGCGACCTCGGTCTCGACGGCCACATCGGGCGAGGCCTCGTCGATCTGTGCGGCGAGCCGGTCGACCGCCTGCTGGCCCTGCTCTTCCAGGCGCTCGACGAACGCCTCGTCGAGCCCGCCGGCGTTGAAGACACCGCCCGCAGACTGCAGGTCGACGACGTTCAGGACGTGGACCGTCGCCCCGCTGCGGCTGGCGACCGCAGCTCCGTGCACACCGGCCGCTTCAGCGTTCGCACTACCGTCGGTTGGAACGAGAACGCGTTCACACTCACCTGGAGCGGCGTCCCCGTCACACGGGACGACCAAGACTGGCGCCTCGGAGTACTGGGTACCCGTTCGGTGACGCCACCGAAGAGCCGATCACCCAGCCCGGACAGCCCCTGTCTCCCGAGAGTAATAAGTGACGCATCCCGTTCCACCGCATGCTCGCAAATGGACGCAGCAGGCTCACCCTCAGCGAGGTGTGTCGAAACGTCGACCCCGGTGTCCAAAGCCAGCTCCGCGACATCGTCGAGGATGCGTTCCCCTCGCTCTTGGAGTTCCGCCTCCTCGTCGGCCGATTTCACGAGCCGATTCCGTTTCCGCTCGAGGACATGGAGGACGTCGACCTCAGCATCGAACATTAAGGCAAACCTGAACCCCCGCTGTGCCGCCCGTTCGGCTGCCTCGCTCCCGTCGACGGCGATCACTACGCGGTCGTACATTATTGGGGGTTTGTACTACGGGACCTTCACCTTTCGCCGGTCGTCCCTTCACCCGTCGTCGGGATGCTTGACCGTCACAACCGGCACGTGCGAGGTTCGCAGCGTCCGATCAGCGACTCCGCCCACGAGGTATCGCTCCAGTTCGGCCTTGCCACGCCGACCGATAACGGTCAGGTCGGTCCCATATTCGTCTACGTACGATCGGATTTCACGATAAGGCGTCCCGGTGGCGACGGTGCCAGTTGCGGACAGCCCGGCCTCTCGGGCCATTGTCGTCACGTCGTCGATGGCCGACCGGGCAGCATCGTCCAGGTCATCGGCGCGACCGACCGAACGCACGTCCAGTCCGAGCGACGTGGCGTCCACGACCGAAAGGGCGTGAACCGTCGCGTCGTAAGCGTCGGCGACACCAACAGCCCATTCCGCGGCCGCCATGGCGCCGTCGCTGCCATCGGTCGGGACGAGGACATCCTCATACGGGAAGAAACGCGTGCGACTCTCGCCGAGCCGGACGGTCAATACGGGGACGTCGGCGAGTCGGACGACGCGTTCGGCGACGCTCCCTAAGACGTACCGGCGGACACCGGTCCGACCGTGAGTCCCCATCGCGACGAGGTCGACGCCGTGGTCGTCGGCGTACGACAGAATGCAATCCTCGGGGTAGCCCGTGCGGACACACTGCTCGACGGCGATTCCCTGATCGGCCGCTCGGTCAGCGACCGTCGTCACGTATGTCTCGCCATCCTGCTCACACTCCTCACTGTGCGGCGCCGTCTGTGTCTGTCGAACGTTGACCACGTGGAGGACGTGCGCGGTGGCGTCGAACCGAGCCGCCAAGTCCAGGCCATGGTCGATCGCGATACCCGCCTCGTCGCTGCCATCGGTCGGAATCAGGATGTCCTCGAGCATAGTCGATACCCGGGAGTTCGGTCGCCGCTGTAAAGAGCGTTCGTCGGAATCACCGGGTCCGCCGGTAGTGCCTGTGGACACTCCGGGCGCGGCGAAGGGTTATATCCTGTGACGTGAGAGGGGCACTGCGGACTTATGGTCCCTCCGGCCCAACGTGGAACTATGAGTGACGTCGAAGCGATCGAAATGGACGAAGAGGAGCGGGACGCGTTCCTCGGCGCCGGGGGCACGGGGGTCATCGCGCTTTCGGATTCGGAAGGGGAACCACCGCACGCGGTTCCCGTCTCATATGGCTACGACATGAGCGAGGACGTGTTTTACTTCCGGCTTGCGGCGGGCGAAGAGAGCTCGAAGGGCAACCTCCGTGACCGTGCCGTCACCTTCGTGACCTACGGCCGACCGGACGACGAGTGGTGGAGCGTCATCGCGAAGGGGCGACTGCGGTCGACGACCGAGGAGTCGATCGCCATCGAGTCCCTGGAGGGCCTCCAGCAGGTCCAGATTCCGCTGGTGGAGATCTTCGATCGCCCGACGTCAGAGGTGACATTCGAGTTCTACCGACTCAAGCCGGAGAAACTCACCACGCGTAAGGAGTCTCCGACCGGCCAATGATGAGCGCAGGCCGGGCCCTCGTGCGTCCCGTTCACGAGACGACAGCACTTCGATGTCTCAGGCCGTAGGAACGAGGAGGCTTTACTAAGTAGGGGGAAACGTAGGTAATTGTGGGTGCCGCCCGGTACCGGTCGAGGCCCCTGTTCGAAACGCTGGTCCAGCCGAAGCCGTTCCCGGGTACGGTGAGGCACCCACCCAGACCGCCGACTGGTGACTCTGTGATTCCAAGCAGTACGGGTGAACCTCTCGCCGGAATCGCTACCGTCGACTACGTTGTTGAACTGCTCACCGACGAACGATAACGACTCCGGGACGTCATCCGAGTCTCACGACACGAAGACCAACCACTCATGCCGGAAGAACGACTCTACAAGACCGAGGAGGAGACCACGAGTGCGGATATCGCTGCAGCGTTACGTGATGCCGCAGACGAAATCGAATCCGGTGACGTCCAATTGGGAGACGGTGCTCAAGAACAGACGGTTACCGTTCCAAGGCGACCCCAATTCGAGGTTGAGCTCGAACGATTCACTGATTCCGAGACCGGAGAGCAACGGTACGAACTCGAGTACGAGATCCGGTGGACGAAGTAGTCCAGCCGTACAACTTTCTACATCTCCATCCTTTTCGGGGATTCTTCAACGATGACCGGCCGGTCACGCGAGCCCGCCGAGCGCCGATCCGACAACGTACGCAACGGCAGCGGCGACCATCCCGACGGTCAGCATCTCACCGCCCGCACGGTACCACGTCCTATTCGTGACGATGCTCCGGCTAGCGCCGACGACGAAGAACGCGACGGCCGCAGCACCCAGCGATAACGGGAACGTCACGCCGGGGGTGAGGAGATCCTCCGAGACGAGACCGAGCAGGTACGGCAGCAACGGCGTCCAACCGGCGAAGACGAACGCGGCGAACGTCGTCGCCGCAGTGAAGGCGGGGGGCCGATCAATCTCCTGGACGTCGTTTTGCGCGGCTTGGTACTCCTGCGATGACCGCTGGCTGAGGTAATTGCTCGCGCCCATTGAGAACCCATCTGCAAGGAGGTTCGCGAAGCCGAGAATCAGGACGATAGCGGGGTCCAGCGCCGCGCCAGCGACGCCGGCGACGACCGCGAAGGTCGTGATAATCCCGTCATTCGCCCCGTAGATGACCTCCGCAATGTACCCGCCGTATTCGTCGACCTCGTCTCCGAGCAGCGCCTCGATCATGTGCGGCCGTACTCGTACCGGCAACAAGAATGTCGGGCGTCACGCCGCCCGTTACACCACCCCGAAACCTTGCCTCGTTGGAGGGATCGCACCGGGGGAAACTAATAAATCCTCCAGTTCGTACGGGTGGCCGAGCACCGACGAATGTACCGGACCGTGCTGGTCGCTGTCGACGGGAGCGAGGCCTCGAGCGACGTGCTCGCGCACGGAATTGCGATCGCGTCCGGCAGGGACGCGTCGGTCGAGATTCTGACGGTCGTGGAACCCAGCGGGAACCCCCTCGGGTTCGGCGTCGAGGACGTCACCGAGATCGACGAGGCGATCGCCGACCTGGTCGACACGGTCATCGGGGTGGGTGACGTCGGTGACGTGACGACGAACGTCGAGATTCGCCGCGGACGGCCAGCTTACGAGCTGATTCTCGAGTACGCCGACGAGGTCGAAGCCGACGTGATCGTCGCCGGTCGCCACGGGACGTCAACGCTGCCGGAGAGCGTCCTCGGTTCGACGGCGGACCGGGTATCGAGGCTTGCCACGATACCGGTCGTCATCGTCCCCGCCGCGAACGAGTGATTGACCCGTCCAGACCCCAACCGAGTGCGTAAGTCACTGGTCAGAGGAAGACATGTAGGAACCATGGCCTACGACGCGCTTCGCCGTCTCCTTGCCGACGGACACTCGCCCTCGGTTGCCACGCTTCCCGACGGGAGCGTCGATCATTTCTGTACCCTCTCCGACGGGCGTGGCGGCACCATCGAGACCCGGGAGACGTTCGGACATGACGTCCTCGGCGACCGGTCGTCGTTCCGATTCCAGATCGAGACGAGCGAACCGGGCGGGCAGGCGGTCAACGCCGCGACCCAGCTACACGCGCTCGGCGCCGACGTGGCCTGCTACGGACACATCGACGACCCCGTCTTCGACGATCTCCCCTTCGAGACGGTGTCGATGGGTGAGCCCGCGGAAGTGTACGCCTTCAACTTCACCGACCAGGATGTTATGTTCGCCCGGCACCCGACTTTCGCCGAGTGGTCCCTCGACGATTTGCGAGATTTGGCGCCTCTACCGGAGATATTCGGCGTGGAAGCTGTTGCCTGCACTAACTGGGTCTCGACCCCGAACATGGGAGCAGCCTTCCACCGACTAGGGGAGGCGGACCTCCCACGGGTTCCGTTCGTCCTCGATCCCGGCGATGTCGTCAAGCGAGATGTCGACGACCTTAAGGCGTTGCTCAACGCGCTCGGTGCCCTGCAAGACACTTTCGACGTTATCTATAATGGGAATCGCGCGGAGGTTCGTGAGACGGCTGCGGTGATCGAGGGGCGCTTCGAGGACGACCTCGACCGTCTGGCCGCGATCCGGGAGGCGGCCGGCATTTCGGCGACCGTCATCCATGACCGTGCCGAGGCCCTCGTCGCGACGGCGGACGAGCGGACTCGGGTCGAGAACTACAACGCCGAGGAGGCCGTCCGGCACACTGGCGGTGGCGATCGGTTCACGGGCGGGCTGACGCACGCGCTCGCGTGTGGCTGGGACTGGGAGCCCGCACTCGCCTGCGGGAACGCCTGTGCCGTCTACTACGTTAAAACCGGCGAGACGGCCACAACCGACGCGCTCGCTAACCTTATCGACGACCGGTAGTCCGCCGGGGCATGACGGCGTCGTCGGAATCTAGGGTCCGTTAGTAACAGTTACAACGGCAATTTGAGTTAGCGGGACGCTGGTACCGACCGCGCCTCAACTGACAGGCGGCGCGAAAAAATGGAAATCAAATGTAGTCCATGGTGGCTACGCGTCAGGGATGGACGGTGCATCCCCGCTCCCCCTTTGAGGGATGGCCGAGTCAACGGAGGACGTCCGCCCTTCGCGGACACCCCAAGGTCGGTGCTGGTCGGAGTCAGTACTCGGGTCGCTGGGCGCGGATGACTGCCGCGAGATGCTGGCTTTCGTCAGCGAGTAGTTCGGTCAGGTCATCGGCCGTGATGATTCCCTCCAGACTGCCGTCGTCCGTACAGACGGGGAGGCGCCGAATCCCGTTGTCCGCCATTAGCCGGGCGGCTTCATAGAAGCCGGCGTCCGGCTCGAGCGTCCACAGATTCGTCGACATCACGTCCGTAGCCGTCCATCCGTCCGGATCGTCCGCCTCGGTCAAGACGCGAGTCGTCAGGTCCCGGTCGGTGACGATACCCATTGGCTCGTCGCCGTCAGTGATTACGACGCTTCCGACGGACCGATGGTCCATCGTCCGGGCGAGCTCTCGAACCGTCGCGTCGGTCGACGCGCTGACTACGTCATCCCGTGCAAGTTCTTGGATTGGCATTGTTATCCCTCCATCTGAATACACGCGACATGTGGCCGTTATTCGGGGGGTGACATCTCATCCGTCGGGACGCCCCGGCAGAAGTAAGTCCACGGCATCCCTAGTTGGGGAAGAGGATTTGATGACCCTCTTAGACGCCCCCGCGTAAATACAGGGTTCACGGTTCCCAGCACATCGGAACCGGATCCTCGGACCTGTAGGTTCATGGCTACGGAATCGTTCCACTGGTCACCGTTTCGGGGAATCTTACACGACGAGACAGTGGTGGCGAGCTTTCGAGGCTGGCGGGCCTATAATCGAATGAGTCATGGTCGATCGATATGGCCGCACCCTCGTCGCCATCGCTGCCCTCCTCGTAGCCGGTGGGCTCGCCAGCCTCCACGCCGCGGTCGCACTCCACCAAGGTCTCGCTGCCGGGGCGTTGCTGGCCACCGCGTTCGTCTACGAGGCGCTGTTGCGGGACCCCCCGGTCCCGTCGACCGAGCCCATGGCAGTCCTCGCCGTGCTCCTCTGGCATGCCGTCCTGGTGTGGCTACTCGTCTTGGGGTTCTTCTAGCGATCCCGCCAGAAGCCCATGAGCGCGAGGAACGCTGCAGCGAGCGTGACGATCTCGTACGGTTGGGGGTGGAATACCAGTATCGCCGTCGCGACGATGCAGGTGCCCGCGAGGACGGCGTACCCTTGCGAACGGGGCGACGACCCCTTCGCGTCGGTCTGGACCCGGATGGACCCGTTCTCCATCCGATCGAGCACCCGGTCAAGACGCGTCGGGAGGCGGACGAGTGCCGGGACTGTCGACCGCATTTCCGTCGTGACGTCGCGGAGCAGCGCCTCGACATCGAACTCGTAGAGACCCTCCTCGACGAGGAACGAGCGTGCAGCGGCGACGAAGTCGAACTCTGGGTCGAGCTGCCGACAGACCCCTTCCGCGACAGTCCCGACCCGGATCAGCAACATCACGTTCGGCGGGATGCGGAACGGGAACTCCCGGAGTGCATCGAATAGCTGCCCGGTGATGTCCCGCCAACCGAGGTCCGACCGTCCCTCGAGGTTCTCCATCGCGAGCCGGAGGACATTCCTGACCGCCGCCCGGTCGACGGACGACTCGAGGACGTCGAGCGCGACGAGGACGTCGACGAGCGCGTCGACGTCGCGGCGGGCCAATGCCCGGTACAGGTCGGTGAGCCGACGCTGGGTCTCAGCCGACAGCGCCTCGCTCATCCCGAAGTCGTAGATCACCAGCGTCCCATCAGGCTGGACGGCGAGGTTCCCCGGGTGTGGGTCGGCGTGGAACACCCCGTGGCTGAGCCCCATCCGCAGGTACACCTCCGTGATTCGGTCGGCGAGCTCCGACGGGTCGACCGCGGCGCGGTCGAGCGCATCCCGATCGGTGATTCGCTCACCCGTGACGTGCTCCATCACGAGAACGCGTTCAGTCGTCAACTCTTCGTTGACCCAGGGGATGTACACGCGGTCGTCGTCCGCGAGGTTCGTCCGGATACGCTCCATCATCCGGGCCTCTCGCTCGAAGTCGAGCTCGTCAAGGATTATCCGCTCGAAGTCGTCGGCGATGTTCCGAAGCGAGTATCGGTAACGCTCGGCGACGAACGGTCCGAGCACTGATACCAACGTCCGAATGACCCTGAGATCCCGTTCAATCTGCGGAACGATGCCCGGCCGGCGAATCTTCAGGGCTACTCGGTCGTCGCCAAGTTTGCCCGAGTACACGTACGCCAGCGATCCACCTGCGACCGGCTCAAGGTCCAACACGGAAGCTTCCAGATCCGCCTCGAGAACCGTCTCTGGGTCCTGGGAGGTGTCCTCGGGCACCTCGTCCTGTAGCGACGAGAATGCATCGGCGTACACCGCCGGGACGACGTCTGGACGGGTCGAGAGGACCTGTCCAGCTTTCACGAACGCCGGGCCCAGTTCCAAGAACGTCTGTGTCAGCCGCTCGGCCCGCCGTCGGTGACGATCCCTGGGAAGCTGTCGATCACTGCCGAACAGCACGAACTGTCGGCGATCACGGAGGAACGCGACTGCGAACGGCAATAACTGGACCGTAACGTAGACGAGCCGCCGATAGAACGACGTCATTTGTTTATAGATTCCCTTTCCGCCTGATTGTGGCCACGCTCTGGGAGTCGCTCTGTGGCGACACCGCTAGAGAACGGTTCATCACGAGCCGAGAGCTTGACGAGGAGGTTAAGGGAGCGAGGTTGCATAGTCCCAACCCGAACTTCCTACCGAATCGGCAAGAATGCGCCCGGTGATTCTCGTCGTTCGGGATTAGTGTTGGGGTGTCCGCCGGGTCCGTCCACAATTAGTCTTCGAGAGGGTCCTCCATCTCGCCCATTACGGCCTCGAGGGCGTCCGTCGCTGTAATCAGCCCGACAATAGTCGTCCCGAGGTCGTCGTAGACTAGCGCGAGTTCCTGCTGCTCGTCCTGAAAGTGGTCAACGGCGTCGCTGATGAGCGTATCAGCCCGGATACGCATCGGTGGCGCAGCGATGTCGACGAGCGTGACCTCACCATGTCGAAGTTCCTCAAGCTTGTCGATGACGGACGGGACGTAGACGATGCCGCGGTAATCCTTGGGATCCGCGCCAATCAGCGGGAACCGGGTGTGTGGACTCTCACCGATACGTTCGAGGTTCTCCTGGATGGAGCGATTCGTCGAGAGGAAGACGATGTCGTCCACGTCCGTCATGACTTCGCTGACAGGTATTTCACCGACGGTGAGTGCGTTAATTACCTCCTGTTTCCGTTCAGCCGAGAGGTTCCCTCGGTCAAGCAGGGAGCCGAGGCGGTGGCGAAGTTCAGCCCGGGATTCGACACGGTCGGCCTCCGTCTCCAGCCACGCGCCGGTCATCTCGACCCCGAAGGCCGCGAGGGTCCATTTCGCGACGGTGTCACCGACGACTATGACAGGGTAGAGTAACTTCGCAAACCAGTACAGTGGCATAGCTCCGTACCGAGCGACGAACTTTGTCCGCTCCACCCCGAGGTACGTCGGGGTCTGTTCGCCGTGCGTAAGGTGGAGTAGGTTGATGACGACGAAGGCCAGGACACCCCCAGCCCCGATCGACGCAAGCATCGTCGATTCGAATACTGGGTCGAACACGGAGGCTAAGGCTGGTTCCGCAACAATACCGACCGCGATGCTCGTCGCCGAGATACCGACCTGACAGCTCGTCAAATAGATTTCGAGATCCTGCGTCATCTTCCAAGCTCGACGGAGTCCTGGGGCGTCGAACTCCGAGCGTGGATACTGTCTGACTCGTGTCAGTGCAAACTCAATGGCGACAAAGAATCCGTTCGCCAGAATCAACAGGACCCCGATACTCAGGCGAACAACAAGCTCGATCCCCTCCATACGAGGCTGTTCCCGCCTCACTCTCAATACTGTGGGCCCTCGTAACCAGAAACTGGGAATCGGAGCCGTATTCGTAGTACCGGTGGATTCTCTCAAGCAGTGTGTCGGTTCGACTATCGGGTAATCCAGGCCATCCGAACCCCTTGGACACCCGAGGCAATCGTCCGAATCATGACCCGAAGCCCGGGTGGAACGTCCCCTTCCGAGATTATTCAATTGGGGAATCTGGAGCGTTCGCAGTGGCGGGCTGCCGGTGGGCGATCACCACATCGCCCGAGGCGTGTCGGGCCACCGCGTCAGTGACGGACCCGACGAGCCTCCGCCGTAGCAGGTTCCCTTCGGAGGCACCGATCACCGTCAAATCGTGGGTCGTCGTCTCGTTGGTAATCGTGCCGGGAACGTTCTCGCTGACCGGTGCGGACCGTTCGACGCCGACGGACCAAAGATGGTCCTCGGCGGCTTCGAAGACGGCGTCTGCATTGTCCCGATTCCTTTCTGGAGAGGACGGCGAGGTGACGTGCAGGAGTGTGACCTTCGCGTCTCGCTGCCGACCGATCGTTCCCGCTATCGCCGCCGCGAATTGGCTGTGACGACTGTCCGTGACTGGGACCAATATCGAATCCAGCGTACCAGTGTTCCCGTTTCGTAAACGGTCGACGAGGACGTCGGGGCGTGCATCTCGTAGCACCTCGTCGAGGTGAGTCCCGAGAACGACACCACGTTGCGACGGCCGACCCCGCCATCCCAGCAAGAGCAGGTCCGGATCCTCTTCCGCCGCGGCACCCAGGATTCCAGACGCCACGTCTCTGTCGTACCAGAGTGTCGCCGATACGCTAAGACCGGTCGGTTCGGCGACGTCCTTCGCTTGTTCTAGCAGAGACCGCTCGGCATCGTCGCCTTGTGTGGCACCATCGGATAGCGGTATCTGCGGTGGGACCGTCACGACGTGGACTATCGATAAATCGTAACCCCGGTCGGTAGCGATATCCACGGCTTGGCTGACCAAGTGGTCTGCGGTCTCGGCGTTCGCCACCGGGACGAGTAGTGTTCCGTTCGAATTCGTCATCTCGTTCTTGTCTCTATTTCGGTCAAACGATCGTTGCTCGTTTCGCGAACGATTCCTAGTCCTCATTTCGGCTCGCTTTTTCGCTCCAGCCTCCAGCGTCGACAATCTCGAAGAGCAACCCCCAGTCTCCGCCGTCCTCGGGGAGCATATCACGAAGTTGCTGGAAGTCCGAGCCGGGTGCCTGCTCGTAGACTAGGTCAATGACAATCCGGGCGTGATAGGCAGCGTCGACTGGGTCCGCGTTCTCCCGCTCTGCGACGCGAGCGACGAACTCCTGCCAGTTGAACCGCTGGCCGTGCTCGTCGACGGCACCGGTCAGATACCACTTGATCTCCATGGGGAGCGAGGCGGCGAGATCCTCGGCGTTTCCTTCGGGAATCCGCTCTCCGAGCGTCATCAGCGTTGCGCGAATTACTCGGACTGTCTCGCCCGTACCCGGTAGCTCAAGGCGGTGTTGCACTGTTCCAGTGAACTCGTCGAAGTTCATACTAGTAGAAACGGCCTCACGATGCTTCAAGCAGGTCAGGGATTCTCAGAACGTGGGAACTCCCCCACAGTAGTAGGATGGATGGTCCCCATGTCAGCTGAACGCTTGGGCGAGTAACCGTGACTGTGTCGTTCGCGAGGAAGTTCAGCGGCTCGTGTAGCCGTCCACACCCAGCGACCCAAGCCCCGGCCGCGCACCATAACAATAGCGGAGGCGGGTAGTTCCCAGGGACGCCCGGGAGATCAGAACTCTGTCAATGGGACACCGCAGACCGGAACGTCGGCGTGACGGACAACTTCTTCGGTTGTGCTGCCGATGAGGTATCGCTCGATTCCAGAGCGGCCGTGCGTCCCCATCACGATCAGATCGATTCCGTGGTTGCTGGTGTACTCGAGGATCAACTCTTCGGGTGCACCGCTTCCGACGGTCCCCGCAACTGAGACACCGGCGGTGCGTGCTCGTTTGCGAACCTTTTCGACTGCATCGCGTCCAAAGTCCTCGAGTCCACCGAGAATCTCGCTTTTTGCGACATCATTGCTCAAACGGTCACTATCGATCCCGTAGACGGTATGGATCGTCGCGCCGTAGACAGACCCGAGGAACACCGCGAGATCGATTGCTTTCTCGGAGCCTTCGCTCCCGTCCGTCGGCAGTAGGATGTTCTCGTACGACTCCTCTCTGATCGCTTTCGAATGGGCGTCCTTGGGAACCAAGAGGACTGGAACGCTGGAGGCCCTGAGCGTCTTCTCGGCGACGCTCCCGAGCAGGACCCGATCCAACCCCGTCCGACCGTGCGTGCCCATCACGACAAGGTCGACGTCCTTGTCCTCGACGTAGCCAGTGATCGCCCGGAACGGTATCCCCCATTCGACACTGGTCGTGACACGGGTAGAGAGTTGACCGGCGGCGCGCTCGGCCGTGGACTCGACCGCTGCTTCTGCGTCCTCCACGTAGATCTCCTCCAGTTTCTCAGGATTGGTTGACTCCGGAAGGGCAAGCGACGGTTCGACCTCGCGTACGTCCACCACCGACAGCGCGTGGAGGTCCGCCCCGAGTGTCGCTGCGAGGTCGATAGCCCGACTCGCGGCCCTTGATGCACTCTCGCTGCCGTCGGTGGGGACGAGGATCGATTCAATAGGTTGGTCCATGTTCATTCATAGCGCTACCCGGAGAAAACCCTAGATCTCTGTCCCACGATCTGGGAAATCATCAGATCTGCCGGCCGATCGATGGCGGAACATAGCATCAAATCTGCAGTCATCCACGGCTACCGTTCTAGACCTGCGACTGTCGGGCAGCCCCCCTCGAGCGACCTCAGTCGGCCGCCTGTTCGGCCTGCCGGGTTCGCTCGACGCCCAATGCGTCGGTCGACGACGTGGCGGTGACCAATCTGAGAAATTGTCTCGCGTTCGTGAGGAGCTTGTTTTCAGCCTTCCGGAGATGCTCCTCGTACGTCGAGCGCGCGACGTCGGTCCGGTCGGCCAGCCCGCGAATCGAGATTCTCCGGGGCTGTTCGTAGTAGCCACTCTCCAGCGCCAGATCGAGCGCCGCTAATTGCCGGTCGGTGAGGTCATCGAACAACTGATCGACGGGTGCCAGCATACTGTGGGGAATCGTTTGCTTCGAGATGGCCGTCTTCGAGAGGACTTCAACGTCGCGGTCCGCCTCCAGATCCTCGTGTAGCGCCTGGATGTCGTCCTCGTCAAAGGCGATTACTGTGTAGTGTTCCCATCCGTGTCGGTGGACGGTTGGGGGTTGATAGAGCGCATTGTACTCCTCGAACCGTTCGATGATGGAGTCCTCAAGTGAACAGAGACACGACTGAGTCACGGCGTGCAGCCCGGTTTCGTCGACGGACTTGTGGAGGACCGTCCCGAGTTGCTCGATTTCGTCGAGCAACTCTTCGGTTGGCGACTCCGAGGAAGTGATCTCTATCACCTGGCAATCGCTCAGGTACCACTCCCGAATCGTTAGGTCGGGATGCCGTTCCGAAATTTCGCGGTAGGGACATTCGTGTTTCACTCGGAACGAGGCCTCGTAGAGGCTCATATCCAGGTAAAAGAAGGCGAGAAAAATAACACTGCCGGTCATGTCCCGCAGTCCTGATAAGGTAGTCTCCCGCCTACCGGTATCTACCGATGTCAGAGATATCCCCCGAGGAACTCGATAGCCGATTGCGGGCCGGTGAAGAGGACGTCCTAGTCCTCGACATACGGCACGAAGGCGAATACAACGAGTGGCACATCCCAGACAGCGTCAACATCGACGTCTACGACGAACTGACGGACAACCACGAAGCGGCGAAGGAAGAACTCACGGGCCTCCCGGTCGACAGGGACGTCGTCACCGTCTGTACCGCCGGCGTCGTCTCACAGACCGCAACGGAGGTGCTTCGAGAACTCGACTACGATGCCGCGACGCTTTCCGACGGCATGAACGGCTGGAGCCGGGTCCACCGGCACGCGCCGGTGCCGGTCAACTTCGACGGCACGCTGGTCCAAGTCGCTCGACCCGGGAAGGGCTGTCTCTCCCACATCCTCGTCTCGAACGGCGAAGCAGCTGTCTTCGATCCGTCACACTACCTTGAGGAATACGAGGCGATCCTCACGAAGTACGACACCGAACTCGTGGGGGTCTTCGATTCGCACGCCCATGCCGATCACGTCTCTGGAGGCGCGGCCCTCGCCGAGCGCCACGACGTCCCGTACTACCTGCACCCGAAGGACGCACTCGCTATCGATGCGACCCCGATCGAAGACGGACAGACCGTCCATGTCGGCGGTCTCGACGTCGAGGTCGTTCACACGCCAGGCCACAGTGAGGGCAGCGTTTCGTTCGACATAGAGGGGAAGGCGCTGCTGACGGGTGACACGCTTTTCCATGAGAGTGTAGGTCGCGTCGAACTCGGCGTCGAAGCCGGCATCGAGGATACCAACGTCGAGGAGAACGCCGCAACGCTCTACGAGAGCCTCCAGCGGTTGCTCGACCGCCCCAAGGACGCGGTCGTCCTGCCAGCCCACGATCCTGGTTCACCCGACCCACCGGTATCCGCAACCCTCGATGAGGTCATCGAGCGGAACGATGATCTGGGACGAGACCGCGAGGCGTTTATCGCGGCGCTTGCGTCGGACATCCCCGATCACCCTCCAAACTTCGAACGCGTTAAGCGTACCAACGTTGGGCAGGAATCGGTCCCCGACGAGGAACTGGCCGAACTGGAGCTTGGGCCGAACAACTGCGCCGCCGAGTGATTCATGAACGAGGCAACTAACATCAATCAGGGTATCCGTGAACATCTCGGGCAGTTCTCGCTGCACGTCCTGCTGGTATTTGCGACCGGGCTGACGATCGGGTCCGAACGCGCCGTCGTGCCCGTCCTGGGCGAGGAGGTCCTTGGGGTCGAGTCGTTGTTCGTCATCGGCTCGTTCGTCGTCTCATTCGGCTTCGTCAAGGCCCTCCTCAACCTCTACGCCGGCAAGTGGGGCGAAGAGTACGGCCGCAAGCCGGTGCTCGTGGCCGGGTGGGCGACGGCCCTTCCGTTACCGCTCATCCTTATCTACGCACCGAGTTGGAACTGGATCACCGTCGGGAATATCCTGCTGGGGATCAACCAGGCGTTGACCTGGAGTATGGCGATCAACGCCAAGATCGACCTCGCCGGGCCAGACCAGCGCGGCCTCGCGGTCGGCATCGACGAGTCCTTCGGCTACACTGGCGTCGCGGTCGGGGCCTGGCTCACGGGTGCCATCGCCGGTCGGTGGAGTCTCCGGCCGGAGCCATTCTACTTCCTCGCGGTCGTCGTCGTGCTAGCGTTCCTTATCTCGATTTTCCTGATCAAGGAGACCGTCCAGTACGCCCAGGCGGAGGGCGATGCCGACGACCACGACGCGAACCTGCCGTTCAACGAGGTGCTGAAGCGGGCGACCTACGGTGACAGAACGCTGTTCGCCGCCGCACAGGCCGGCCACATCGAGAACTTCGTCGACACGCTGTTCTGGATCGCCGTCCCGCTGTACCTCACCAGTCAGGGGCTCGGGATTGCAGCCGTCGGGGTCGTCGTCGGCGTTCACAGTGCGATGTACTTCCTCCAGATCGGGACCGGTGGCCTCGCGGATCGCATCGGTCGCCGGCCACCCGTCGTCTGGGGGATGTTCCTCGCAGGGGCGGGTGTCCTGGGAATGGTTATGGTTGAAGGATACCTCCTGTGGACGGTCCTGGCGGCGGCCTCCGGTCTAGGGATGGCGCTGCTGTATCCGAACCTGATGACGGTGCCGAGCGACGCCGCCCATCCGACGTGGCGGTCGGCCGGGATGGGCGTCTACCGGATGTGGCGCGACGCCGGCTACGGCGTCGGCGCGATTCTCATCGGCCTCTCGATGGAGTTCGTGAACATCGAGGCCGCATTCTACATGACCGCCATCCTGATGTTCATCTCCGGGGCGGTGGTGTACGTCTGGATGGAGGAGACCCACCCCGAGTTCGGGACGCACGAGCCTCCAGCCCCTGCTTCCGAACCGACGACGCGGACGGTCATGGAGAAGTAGGCCCCGTTCCTCGGTCGTCGCTGTCGATCCGCTCATCATTGAATCGATGACCGAACGGCATGGTGATTAGATGAGCTATTATGCAGGAGGGGTGCCGTCTGACCAGGGCTTCACCCTGTCAGCCCGGGGTTAAGTGGCCCCATGAGCACCGGCCCGACGGGCATCACTAGTACGGGACGACAGCCTTGCGATCGCTGTATTTTTGAGATTTCTTCCGTTTCCTACCGAGACAATCATCAAGTACGTCAACTTTCGACGCTTCGGGTTTGACCACCGATATCAACAGCAGGCCCCGATATCTGAACGTTTTTATCGGTATCCCCTTTATCCGTCGACATGGACAGCGGGGTTGTACTATTGAACTTCGGGGAGCCGGAACAGCCGATCAGGGAGGACGTCGTCGACTATCTGGAACGGATTTTCTTCGCGAACGCCGACATCGAGGGCGAGACTACCGAGGCGGAGGCTCGAGAGCGAGCAGAACAGCTCGCACAGCGGCGTGCCCCCGGCCTCATGGAGGAGTATGAGGAGATCGGTGGCTCACCCCTACAGTTGCATGCTAAGACCCAGGCGTCGATGCTCGAGACCGAACTCCGGGATAGGGGGTACGACTCGACGACGTACGTTGGGATGCAGTACACGGAACCATTCATCGACGAGACGGTTTCGCGTGCTCGCGAAGACGGGGTGGACCAGCTGATCGGACTGCCGATCTACCCACTCTGTGGTCCTTCGACGACAGTCGCTGCACTTGAGGAGCTGAACGCGGCAATCGAATCGCTGGAGTGGAACGTGACGGTCAGCGAGCTCACAGGCTGGCACCGCCACTCGGTCTACACTCGTCTCAGGGCCGATAACATCCGGTCGTTCCTCCGGACGAAGGGCCTCACCCTCGACGCGGACACGCAACTCGTCTTCTCTGCACACGGGACACCGCAGTACTACCTCGACGGGGGGAGCCGATACGTGGAGTATGTCGAAGAGTTCTGCGAGGCAATCGCCGCCCAACTCGGCGTCGAAGACTACGAACTTGGCTATCAGAACCACGAGAACCGTGATGTCGACTGGACACAGCCGGATGTCGAGGACGTCGTCGAGGGCCTCGAGGCCGAGCGGGTGGTCGTCGAACCGGTCAGTTTCATGCACGAGCAGTCGGAGACGCTCTCCGAACTCGACGTCGAACTCCGTGAGGAGGCTGAGGAAGAGGGTCTGGGGTTCCACCGGGTCCCTATCCCGTACGACGACGAACGGTTCGCCGGCCTGCTGGCCGACCTGGTCGAACCGTTCCTCGCCGGCTTCGACCCGGGATACTACAATCTCCGGCGGTGCCAGTGCCGAGACGACCCGACGGCGTTCTGCCTGAACGCCCCCCAAAATCGATGACCGTCGGCATCGTCGGCGCGGGAATAACCGGCCTCGCGGTGACGCATTACCTTTCCGAGCGGGATGTCGACGTTGTGACCTTCGAGGCCGCCGCAGAACCTGGCGGCGTAATCGAGTCCCGACGCGCCGACGACCACGTATTGGAATACGGTCCACAACGCATCCGGCTGGTGTCCCAACTGGAGGCGCTCATCGACGACCTCAACCTCCGGGAAGAAATGTTGGTCGCCGACGAGGACTTGCCCCTCTACGTGTACGCTGAAGAGCGCCTACGGGAGGTCCCCCGGTCGCTGCGGGGGTTTTTAGAGACCGACCTCCTTTCTTGGCGGGGGAAGCTCCGCCTCCTCGCGGAACCGCTGACCAGCAACGCCAGCACCGATGAGCGGGCTGCGACGCTGTTCCAGCGCAAGTTCGGGCACGAGGCCTACCACAACGTGATTGAACCGTTGTTCGGCGGTATCTTCGGGTCCGACCCTTCGGAGATGCCGGCCGAGTACTCCCTCTCACGACTCGTGGCCATGGAGGAGCGGAGGGGGTCGCTGCTCCGGGTCGCCGTCGACCGCCTCCTGGGTGACGGTGACGTCCCACCGCCGGTCTCGTTCACCGATGGTCTCCAGTCGCTCCCGGAAGCCATCTACGACGCCCACCGGCCATACGTTCACTTGGACACAACCGTCGAGGCGGTCCGGGCCGACGGTGACGGCTATAGACTCGAGACTGGCGGAAGCAACGCCCGGGTGGACGAACTCGTGGTGACGGTGCCAGCCGCCGACGCGGCATCGCTGCTGGTCGACCTGGAGTCAGCCTCCCCTGGCCCGCTCCGCGACCTCACATACAACCCCCTGGCCCTCGTGTTCCTGAAGGCGTCTGTCGATCGGCAAGGGTTCGGCTACCAGGTCCGGCGCGACGAACCTCTCCGGACGCTGGGCGTCACATGGAACGCGAGTCTTTTCGACCGAGTCGGCGTCCACACGGCGTTCCTCGGCGGGATGGACGACCCAGAGGCCGTGGAGCTGCCGGCGGAGGAACTTGGCGCCATCGCAAGCCGAGAGTTCCAAGACGTCCTGGGCGTCGAGCCCTCCGTCATTGATGTCCGGAAGATGCCCCGAGCGTTCCCGGCCTACGACACCTCTTGGGCGGCGCTCGACGAGGTATCGCTGCCAACGGATGTCCACCTGGCGACAAACTACACGGGCCGCATGGGTGTCACCGCTCGACTCAGAGAGGCCGAGCGGCTCGCAACCAGACTGGCGGGATCCGAAACCGGGACGACGGTCACCCCCGAAACCGCCTGAGTTGGTCGGACCGCTCGAGTCATTCGTCCCACTCGAAGGACTTCGCCGTCTCCACGAACGTCCGGACGCTCTCGACGGGCGTCTCCCGGTGGACGCCGTGGCCCAGGTTCAGGATATGTCCCTCCGGGCCCGCGGCCTCGATGACCGATCGGGTTTGACGGCGGACAAACTCCTCGTCGCCGAATAGGAACTGCGGGTCAAGGTTCCCTTGGACGGGGGTCTCACCCAGCTGTCGTCTGGCCGCCGCCATGTCGACAGTCCAGTCCAGCCCGATAACGTCGGCGCCAGTCTTCTCGAGGAGGTCAATCTTGCCATCCATCCCACGGACGAACACGATTGAGGGGGCGTCCAGGTCCGAGAGAATCTCCTCGTGGACCGGCTGGACGAACTCCTCGTAGTCGCTGCGCGAGAGAACGCTCGCATACGTGTCGAACAGCTGTACCACATCGGCGCCTTCTTCGATCTGGTACTCGAGGGATTCCCGGACGGCTGTCGCGAACGTCTCTAGGAGCGACCGGAATGCCTCAGGGTGTTCGACTCGGAACCGGCGGATCGGGTCGTGGCGGTGGGAGACGCCGCCGGCCACCACGTAGGAGGCGAGGGTGAACGGCCCGCCTGCGAAACCGATGAGCGCGGTTCGGTTGCCGACACTTGTTCGGAGTCGACCTAGGAGGTCACCGACGAAATCCAGCGACGAGCGGACGTCCTGGCGCTCGCGTTCGATGTCGTCGGGGCCCTGGACGGGATTCTCCACGACGGGCCCGACGCCCGACTCAACGTGGTACTCGAACCCCAGTGGCTCAAGCACTGTGAGAATGTCCGAGTAAATGACGAGACCGTCTGGTTCGTACAGCTTCCAGGGAAGTAGCGTAATTCGTTCGGCAATCTCCGGCGTCTCGATCGCCTCCCTGAACGAGTGGTTGCTTCGTATCTCCCTATACTCCGGAATGTGTCGTCCCGCCTGACGCATCAGCCAGACCGGCGGCCGCTCGGTTCGTTCCCCCCGCGCAGCCCGCACAAGCAGATTGTTCATCGATGGGGACAGGGCGAGGAACCAGGTAAATGATTCCTTACAGTTCCATGTCCTGGGACTCGTGCCGTTGATACATCTCCCCGACCATCGACTCAAAAGACCCGCTCGTTAACCGAGACACCTAGGAATCGGACCACGTGACACCCGTTAACCGACCCTGGGCCGTAAGTACCGGCAAGTGACACCCATGGGGACCAACGACGCATCCACGCGGTTCGAAGGCGACACGGCGCTACCGACCGACTCGGCCACGCTCGTGGAGGGAGTACCCGGACTAGGGATGGTTGCGGCGATCACGGTCGACCAGCTCCGGACGCAGCTCGGGCTCGAACAGCACGGCACCATCGTCTCAGAGGACCTCCCGCCAGTCGTGGCGTTCCAGGACGGCCGCGTCAGGGACGCTGTGCGGGTCTACGCCGGCCGGGATCCGGCGGTGATGACCCTGGAGAGCGACGTCCCGATCCCGCCTGCCGCTGTCGACTCGCTGAGCCAGTGCGTCATCGACGATCTGGCCGAGTCCTTAGAGCGCGCCGTCTTCCTCGCGGGCGCACCCGCCCAGTCGGAGGAGCAGATCGGCGAGGTGGTCGGCGTCGCGACGACGATGGACCTGGAGCATGCGCTGGCCGACGCCGATATCGCGCTTGCGGAGGGGTCGGGCGCGGTCGGCGGTGTTACTGGTTCGCTTCTGAAGGACTGCTACCACGCCAACCTGCCGGCGGCGGTCCTCATCGTTGGGTCGAACCCTTACCTGCCAGATCCGACGGCGGCCCGGGCCGTCATCGAGGACGCCCTTGAACCGCTCGTCGACTTCGATGTCGACACGGGAGCGCTCGTCGAACGGGCCGAGGAGATCCAACAGTAGAAACAACAGATCGCCGAGCAGCTACAGCAATACCGCGAGAGCGACCAGCCCGACCAGTCCAGCGTCCGCGGAATGTACCAGTAAGGGAACTTCGCGGGGCCGGATACACCGTAGACGGGTCAGGCGTACATATGGGGCGGACCCCCTTAGATGTCCGTGACAGCTCATAGCCGGCGGGCGAGTGCCAGCTTTTGGGAATCGTAACGGCGTACTTGTGCCCATCTCGCGTATTTCCGAACGTAGTCGACTCGATAGCGTCCGTACCGCAGACCAAAGAAACTGCGGCACAAACCAACATGCACATATCCGACATCATCTCAGCTGAGTACGTCTCGCTCGACCCCGACGCAAGGGTCTCCAAGCTCGCCGGCGCGTTCGAGGACCCTGAGGTCCGGGGCGTGATCGTCCACGGCGAGGAGTTCGAGGGGGTCGTCACGCGAACAGAACTGGCGACCTCCCACCGCCACCCGGACGGGAAGGTCGGCTCGCTCATCCGGCACGTCCCTCGACTTGCCCCGGACGAGGACGTCCGCGAAGTCGCGCGGCTCATGATCGACAGTGACTCGCGGGTCCTCCCGGTCTTCGAAGGCCGGGAGCTCCGCGGGGTCGTCACCGTTGACGACGTCCTCGGCGCGGTCGAGCCGTACCTTGAGGCGGCGACGGTCGCAGATGCCGCCTCGAAGGACCTCGTCACCGTGGAGCCCGGGTCGCCCGTGGACGAGGTCCTTCACAAGTTTCGGGACAATCACGTCACGCACCTGCCGGCCGTCGCGGACGACCAGGCGGTTGGCATCCTCAGCCTCCACGACGTGGTGGCGGTCACCGTCCGGCCGGAACACCGCAGCCAGGGCGGCGACCCCGGCGGACGGGACGCCTTTGGCGGGACCGGCACCGGGAGCACCGGCACTACCCACGGCGGATACGGGGCTCGCGAGGGCGAACTCAATCGGGTGCTGGACCTGCCGGTCCGTGACGTTATGGTTTCGCCGGTCCGGACGACACATTCCGACGCGACCCTCGAGACCGCCGTAACGGCAATGTTCGACGCGGGTGTGTCGTCGCTGGTCGTCACCGCCGACGGCCGCCCAACGGGAATAGTCACGAAGACGGACGTCCTCAAGGCGCTCACCTGGGAGGCCGAGGGCAACCGTGCCGTCGAGGTGAACGGCACCGACCTCCTGGGGGACACCGATTATGACGAGGTCGTCGCGATGATCGATCGCTTCGATGACCGTAACAGCGATATGGCGGTCTTGGGCGCGAAGATTCACCTCCACGAACACGACGAGCGGCGCCGCGGAACGTCGCTGTTGCTTGCGCGTGTTCGTCTACACACTGACCGTGGGCTGTTCGTGGCCTCCGGCGAGGGGTTCGGCGCGGGCCAGGCTATAGCGACAGCCCGTGACGTCCTTGAGCGGCGGCTCCGCGATGCGAAGACCCACGGCAAGAGCAAGAAGCACCCTGACGCGGACTTCTGGGAGCAGCGCTTCGGCTGGATGCTCAAGGCGTGACGCGACACGTGGCGGCATAGCGGGACGGGACGCGATGCGTCGCCTCGTGGTCGCAACCGTTCCGAACGGGGGAAGAACGAAGGCCAGCTCGGACGAACGTCCCACCATGGCACCCGTTCGTCGACTCGTCATCGACGTCCTGAAACCTCACGAACCACCGATTGTCGAGTTCACGACCAGACTCTCGGGGATCGACGCGGTCGACGGCGTGAACGCAACGCTCGTCGAACTCGACAAGGAGGTCCAGAACGTCAAGCTCACATTCGAGGGGGATGCGCTGAGGTTCGACCCCATCGAGGCAGAGATCGAGCACTTGGGCGGGGCCGTCCACTCGGTCGACCAGGTCGCTTGCGGGGAGTATATCGTCGAGGATCGCCCGACACCGCAAGACCGCTAACTGTGACCTCGATTCGCCGGTTCCTCGAGCGACTGGTGGCGAGGGAGGATGTCCTAGCGATCTCTCGACGGTATTTCGTCTCTAACGGGTTCGATGGGACACTGACGAGTATCGGCGTCATTGTCGGCGCTGTGCTCTCGGGGGTACCCAACGGCCTTACCGTGATCAAGATCGGTCTCGGCGCCGCCGTCGGACTCGGAACGTCAGCAGTCTGGAGCGTCTGGGAGATAGAGCGGGCCGAGACCAGAGCCGAGATACACCGCCTGGAGCGGGCAATGCTGGTCGACCTCAACGATACGCGCATTGAGCGCGAGCAGGCCGGTGTCCGCGTGGTCCACGCGACGATGAGTGGCCTCGGCCCGATTATCGGGATCCTCGTCCCCCTCTCCCCATTCCTGGTCGCGGGGACGGTCCTCACGATGGTCGAGGCAGCGCTCGTCGCCGTCGCACTCGGAGTCAGCGTTCTCGGTGTGTTCGGCGCGTACATGGGTTCAATCTCGGGCCAGCGGTGGTATGTAGCGGCCGCTAGGATGGGGCTCGCGGGGCTCGTCGTTGCCGCCATCAACGTGTTTCTCCCGGGATAAGTACCCGTTCCGGACGCGTCGGCGGACACAGGAATCATCCTGGGGTACCCTCACGCCTCGAACCGTCTGACGGCCCCCGCGACTGCGAGATAAGCGGGGAGACACACCAGCATGATGCCGCCCAGAATCGCCCAGTCAGCGGTGCCGAGCGGGATTGTCCCGAAGTACCGGTTGAGCGGCGTGTATAGGACCGCTAGCTGCGCTGCGAGCGAGACGAGCACGGCACCGGCCAGCCAGGGATTCGAGAACGTCGGCGTCTCCCGCAGCCAGCGGATTACGTACAGCTTCTCGAACTCGAGGACGACGAACCCGGTGAACACCATCGTCAACGCGTACGGCGTGACGCTGGCCGCGCCGGCCAGCGAGAAGAACATCAGACCGAGCATGACGACCGTGGTCACGAGACCGGTCCCACCAATCAGCCCAAGCATCCCCCGATCGACGATCCCCCGGTCCGGGTCGCGCGGTGTCCGTTCCATCACGTCGCCGCTCTCCGGGTCCGCGCCGAGCGCCAGCGCGGGGAGCCCGTCGGTAAGGAGATTGATCCACAGCAGCTGCACCGCCGGGAGAATTAGATAACCGAACAGTGAGGCGAGGAACACGATGGCTACCTCAGCGACGTTCGCGCTCAGGAGGTAGGCGACGAACTTCCAGATGTTGTCGAAGATCGCCCGACCCCGCTCGATCGCCCGCTCGATGGTCGCGTAGTTATCGTCCAACAGCACGACGTCGCTGGCCTGCCTGGCGACGTCCGTCCCGCGCTCTCCCATTGCCACACCGATGTCCGCGTTCTTCAGCGCCGGGGCGTCGTTGACGCCGTCGCCCGTCATCGCGACGACGTGACCGTTCCCCTGCAGTGCCTGCAGGATGCGGACCTTATGTTCCGGAGAGGTCCGGGCGAACACGTCGACCGACTCGACCCGGTCACGGAGCTCCTCGTCGCTCAATCCCTCTACGTCCCGTCCCTCGAGGACCTCTTGGCCCATGCCGAGCGAGCCGGCGATGGCGGCCGCCGTCCGGACGTTGTCCCCGGTGACCATCTTCACGTCGATGCCGGCACGCCTGGTCGCCTCGATAGCGTCGGCGACCTCATCGCGTGGCGGATCAATCATCCCCACGAGACCCACGAAGACCAGGTCGCTCTCGAGGTCGTCGGGGTTGTCCGCGTAGGCTACCGCGAGGACGCGAAGCGCGTCGTCGGCGAACTCGCCCGTTCGCTCCTCGACCCGTGCCGCTCGCTCCTCGGTGAGCTCGACTGGTCCGTCGTCGGTGAGAATTCTGGAGGCCATCGACAGTACGACCTCCGGCGCCCCCTTGACATACCCTCGGTCGCCGTGGATCGTCCCCATCCACTTCCGCTCGGAGGAGAACGGGATCTCGTCGGTCCGGGGATTCTCGGCGCGGAGGCTCTCGACGTTTATTCCGCAGGAGTCGGCAGCTTGGACCAGCGCCTGCTCGGTCGGTTCACCCTCTTCAACCGTCGCGTCGTTGCACAGGGCACCGGCTTCCAAGAGGCGATGGACGCGGTCGGTCGGCCCGGACTCCGTGCGGTCAGAAGCCTTGGGCTCCTCGACGTCGCCCAAGTCGGCGATGGTGTCGTCAACCCAGACACGGCTTGCCGTCATCCGGCCCTCCGTGAGCGTCCCAGTCTTATCCGTGCAGATGACGTCGACAGACCCCAGCGCTTCAACGGCCGGGAGTCGACGGACGAGCGTGTTCTCATCGGCCATCTGGCGCACACCGAGCGCCAGCGTGAGGGTGACGACGGCCGGCAGCCCCTCCGGTACCGCTGCGACGGCTAGTGAGACCGCCGTGAGCCCCGTCTCGACGAGCGGTGTCCCGCGGAACCACAGGAGGGGTACGACAAGCGCGGAGAGGGCGATCACGCCGAGACCGAGGGTCCGCCCGAGGTCGTCCAGTTCGCGCTGGAGGGGCGTGTCCGTCTCTTCGGTGGCCGCCAGTTGGTCGGCGATAGCGCCCATCTCCGTCTTGGATCCGGTCGCCGAAACGACCGCGACGCCGTGGCCCCGGGTGACATTCGTCCCTTTGTACACCATCGAGTCACGCTCGGCGAGCGGCGTATCCGGCGCCACCGGCTCCGGGTCCTTGTTCACCGGCAGGCTCTCGCCGGTCAGCGAGGCCTCCTCGACCTCGAGTTCTGTCTCCTCGAGGAGCCGCCCGTCGGCCGGGACGACGTCGCCGCTGGAGAGCTCGACGACGTCGCCGGGGACGAGTTCGGTCGCATCGGTCTCGACTGTCTCTCCGTTGCGGCGGACCTCGGCCGTCGGGGCGGTGAGCTCCCGAAGTGATTCGAGACTCCGTTCGGCGCGGTAGTCTTGGACGAACCCGAAGATCCCGTTCGCCACGACGATGATCGCGATGAGGGCCGTATCGACGGTGTGGCCTGCCACCAGCGACAGGACCGCTGCCGCGACCAGAACCCAGATGAGGACGCTGTCGAATTGCGCGACGAAAATCTTGAGCGGCGAGCGTCCCGAATGGGCCGTGAACTCGTTTTCTCCGTGTCGCTCGAGCCGCCGCTGGGCCTCCTCGGTCGACAGCCCCTCCTCGTCGGTGTCGAGTTCCGCGACGACCTCCTCCTGAGTCAGGCTATGCGATCGCTCTACCACTGTGTGCGTCTCCGACCGCGACCGTTGTAAAGGACTCCCTCCCGACGACTCCGTTGCCGGTCTACGTGCCCGTCCCGGATCACCGTCCGTAATCGATTATGTCCGATGCTGGCACGGCGGAATGGTTTTCACGGTGGTCGCAGAGTAATAGCTGTGAGCACCCCCGATTCCGAGACGGTACTCGCGGTGGTCGACTCATGGGATTGGCGCCATTGGATTGGGGTCGTCCTGTCGATGGGGATCGCGGCCGTGCACCTCTACATCGGGTATACGTATTCCGAGCAGGTGTTTTTCGTCATTGGTGCTAGCTTCCTCATCGGCGTCGTGCTGTACTTCACTAGGTTCTGGCACCCAGTGCTGTACCTCCTCGGACTCGTCCACATTGGCGCCCTCGCCGTCACCTGGGTGCTCTCCGGGATGCAGTTCCTCGATTGGGGGCTGCTCACCGGGGTGCTGAGCGCCGGGCTCGGGCTGATTGCGCTGTCGCTGTTCATCGAGGAGAGCGAAGTCGTCGATGGGTCTTGACTAGCTTGCAGAGGGCCAACGATTCGAAGTCGTTCTTGGCCCCGGCGACAGACCCTGGAGACGCATACGCCTTGGATTGATCGACGAAGACGACTCCATCTCAACTGCTGTCGGGTTGTAGTAAGTCTCGTGGAGTAAAACCCGCCGGGGTACGGCAGCCAACTGCTGATCCTAATTCTAGCTCCGTTCCCTGGAGGCCGTCAAGACCAACCCGGGCCAGGCGTTGCGCAACCCCGCTCCGGTTCCTCACGGAACGACGGTCACAGTGACCGGCGCACGTCGGACGACGCGTTCGGCGACGCTGCCGAGTACCAGCCGATCCAGCCCGGTCCGACCGTGACTCCCAACGATGACGTGGTCGGAGCCGTCTCGACCAGCCCGCTCGACGATGACGCGGGAGGGGTCGCCGACCTCGACGTCGGTGATGACAGACGCCTCGCCGGCAAGACTGGCGACCGACTCGCGACACTCGGATAGGAGCCGTTCGGCCGCCGACTCGACATGATCGTACCACGCGTCTGACCCGTGGGGTGGTGCGTCCCGGATGTCGTCTATCAGGCCTCCGCCGTGCGCGTCGCTCGGATCAACGACGTGGAGGAGGACCACCTCGGCCGGCTCGTGTCTGGCGAACGCGTGCTCGACCGCCCGCCGCGATGGCGGCGACCCGTCAACTGCGACGAGGAACCTCCCGTCTCCCGTTCCGGTTGAACAATCACGTACCACGGTCACGGGAACGGGCGCCCGGCGGACGACCGTCTCGGCGACGCCACCGAGGAGGATTTGCCTCGCGCCCGCCTGTCCGTGCTCACCCATGACGACGCCGTCGAACCCGTCGGCGTACTCTGGGATGGTCCTTGAGGGCGGACCGTATGCGATATCGGTGTCGACGTCGACGTCAGCATCCGCGGCATACTGTTCGACCGTCTCGAAGACGTCTGTCGCCGACTCCCGTTCACGTTCGTACTTGTCCTCCCGATAGCCGGAGACGCGTTCGGCTTCCGACTCCGAGTCGACGACGCCAATCACGTACAGTACCGTGATGCGAGCATCGGGGAATTCGGTCAGGGCGTACTGAAGAGCGGTCTCGGCCGGGGGATGACCGTCCATGGGAACGAGCAGGTCTGGCATGGGTGGATACTATCCGGTGAGAGGAGGTACGGGTCGGAAGGCGAAAAGCGAAGGGGAAGATGTCATCACCCGGCGAGTCGCGGCCAGGCGGTTATCTGACGACCGAGACGAGGGCCGGGGAGCGTCGCATGACCGTCTCGGCGACGCTCCCCATCGGTAGCGACGATCCGTCGTCACGACCATGGCTTCCCATCACGATGATGTCGACATCGTTCTCCTCGGCTACCGAGACTATCTCTCGCCACGGCTCGCCGACCTCCAGTTGTGTATTGACCTCGCTATCGTAGTCGGCGGCAATTCGTTTAGCCTCCGCGAAGATCTCCTCTGAACGTTTCTGTGACCGTTCGTACCACTCTTGAATCGTCTCCGCCGTCGGGCGGTCGTTCTCAGTCTCCCACTCCTCGAACGGCGTCATGACGTGGAGGACGAGGACGTCCCCCTCGGAGTGTTCCTTGAGGGCGTGCTCCAGACCATCCTTTGACTTCGGGGATCCGTCCATCGGCACGAGAATCGACTCGACCATAATGAGGGTTACACCGCCGAGGGGATAAGGTCCTGTACTCGCCCGGCCGTGCTCGACGACCGGCCCATAGTATAGTCACGTAGAGCCTCGACCCGCGTCGCAGAATCAATCCTGAACAGTCATCCACGAATCTGAATCAAGTGTCGAGAACGACGCCGAGAACTATCGTGCTGCCGAAGATGAAGACGACGGAGGCTGCCAGTGCAAGGTTCGCGATCCGGGCTGTCTGTTCGGTCACGGAGGCGAGCATCCGGACGTCGGCCGTGATGATCAGCAGCGCACAAACGGTGTTGAAAAATAAGTCCAAGGCGGTGTCAAGGAGTCCATAGTATTCGAGCACGGGCGGGGCCCCACCCGGTCACCGATTTTGCGGGCAAATAATTCAATCAGTTCCCAGAGTACGCCAGCAGCCAGTACGAACAGCAGTGTGAAGGCCACGGTGTACGCCTCAGAGAGCTCCAAACCGGGTACTTGTGCGTCAACCGTGTGGAGACTCGCGTGGACGATAGCCGCGAGGACCGCTGCTGAAACCGTGTGGGTCAAGTGGTCCCACCAAGAGACTGTATCGTACCACTCGATCATCCCGATTACGTGGAGAAGCCCGGCGACCGCGAGTGCAAGCGACAGGCGGGTTGCGAACGCCACATCAATTCCCGTGGCCCCGAATCCGACCTCGAGGATATCTGGCATGAGTGCGACAATGATTGCGCCGGCGGCGTTCGCGACAGCGGGTCCGTTACCTGTGTGCACCCCGATCAGGAGTCCGGTTACGATTCCAGTTTAAGGATCCCGAGTACGCGACCTGAAGCAGTGTCACCATACTGGCCGTCGATTCGCTTGTCCCCAATAGGCGCCACTCAGATAAATCAAACCTCCACCAGTAAGCGTGACGACGCCGGGGCTTACCGGCCGGATCTGGTTATCGTATTTGTCGACGTGCCCACATATAAATGCACAGATGTCGAACGAGATCTCATGACGTCCGTCCGGAACATCGTAGAGGGGCGGGGGTTTGCGAGTAACGCTTGTGACCTCGAGGGCGACTCAACGGTTCTTGTCAACGCGGGCGACGACTTCACGCAGACACCCGTGTCGAGACGGCCATCGACAAAGTGCTTGTGAGTTGTCGCCCAGCGCAGATCGACACCGTCGAGGATGTGTTCGCAACAAGTCCAGTCGGCGAATTCGTAGTCGCTAGCACCGCGACCTGGGCCGCTCTTTGAATCACGGCTAGATTCGATACAGAGTTTCCCCGACGTGGAACATGTCGAGGGACCTCCTTAAGGCTGAGTGGCGACGTGACTGCTGAACCCGTGGTCTTTATTTCTCGATCGGTGTCTTGACGACGGTGACGGGGTGTTCGGCCATTCGGACGATCCGTTCGGCGACGCTGCCGAGCAGCCGGCGATACTCTCCCGAACGGTTTTTCGAACCGACGATTGTCAGCCCGACGTCAGCTTCCTCGCTGTATGCGAGGATCTCCTCGTGAGGGACGCCATGGCAAATGACCGACTCTGTCTTGACACCGGCTTCGTCCGCATGATCGACGATTGCCGCTACCGCGTCGCGACCCGCTTGTTCAAGCGCAGACTCTAGCCCTTCGAACTCGTGAACGTACTCGTCCCCGGGATAGGAGCTGTAGGCCTCCGCATCGACAACGTACAGGACGTGGAGTTCGGCTCCGTAACGCTGGGCGGCATCGATGGCGTGTTCGATCGCCCGGTCGACGCCCGCACTCATGTCCGTCGGCAAGAGGATTCGATTGTACATATAGAGAGAAACGATTGAGAATCAGATATATTGGACGACTAAATCCCAGTATCTGAGACCTCCCCCAGAATATTGGAGCTGCCGTGACGGCCGTGCAGTGCCTGGTGGATTTCACCCTCCAAGAGAGGACTACGTGTAGATGGACCGCGAGAGTCGATTCGTGCCGCGGACGACGTGTGGACCACTCTCTAGTCCCAGTCTACGGTTGTCTCGGCCACCACCACAACCCGGAGTACTACGACCTCAGCGTCGACGTCGGTAATCGGCTCAGCGAGAAACTGCCGATGGACCGGCGTGTGTCGCCAGCGGCATCCCCTGCGGCGAGCAGGTCGTGGCAGTGACCGACAGGAGGGGAAGCCTCCAGTTCGAACTACTGGACGAACAGGCCGTAACCGGGACGACGGAGCGAGGCCGACGGGTGGGTCGCCGACCGGCTAGACCTCTCGTGGGTATGCCACGGCGGTGAGTTGGTCCGCCAAAACGTCCGGTCAGTCCGCTAGGGCGTCAATTGCCCGCCCGCGTTCGCGGACGAGCTTCCGCTCGATGGCGTTCAGCCGCTGGGAAACCCCAGATGGGGTGATCCCGAGCTCGTCGGCGAGGTCGTCGAGGCTTGCCTCCCGGGGCTCCTCGTAGTAGCCGGCGCCGATGGCGACGGCCAGCGCCTCCCGTTGCTTCTCGGTCAGCGTCACGCCCACCGTCGCGTCCGGGCCGTCGTCGACTCCCGAGCGGATTTGCTCCAGGGAGACCGTCGCGTCAGCCTCCCGGAGGTCCTCGATGATCGCTCGGAGGGTCGCCCGCTCCGGAATCACCAGGGAGTACACGAGGGTCCCGTCTCTGACGGACTCGAGGTTGGCAATGCAGTCGTGCCCCTCGACGATTGCACACGGGCAGGCCGCATCCACGGGCGTCCGCTGGTAGTGGCAGGTCTCATCGTTGTTGATCGCAACCTGGCAGATTTCCTCGCCGTCGAACTCCGAGCGAGTCAGTGACTGCTTGACCGAGTCGAGATCGCGGTTCTGGAGCGGACACCCTCCGGCAGCGTCAATCTCGACGGCCAGCCGCACGTCGAGCGGGCCGGCCGGACCCTCACGGTCCCTCCGCCCAGCGGATGTACGTGACATTACAGGTGGACCTATGGACGACGTAGTCAAGAGCCCCTGCGACGAGTCCTGAAAAATGAGAATCAATCAGTTCACGACGTCTGACCGCTGAAACCACGTAGAGGCCCGTCGGATGCTAGTCGGACGGTATCTCGGCGACCGGTGTTTCGCCCGATTCGAGGTCAGGCGTGGCGACCTTGTAGAGGCCCCACAGCAGCAGGACTGCCAGGCCGGCCAGGACCAGACCGGTCCGCAGCGTCGGGTCGACGAACGGGGTGGCGATCACCTCGCCCGCTTCGTTGGTCAGCGGCGCGGCGCCGTACGGTTCGCCCGCGAGCATCTCGACGATGCCGAGGATGACGATGCCCAGCAGCATCAGCGCTGCGCTGAGCCCCATCGCCGTCCGGTCTATTACGTTGAGTTCTGTGTTGGTGTTCATGGTTCTCTCACCGCCTAGCCGAGCAGGTACTTCAGTTTCGGTCGGTTCCTGATGAACTTCGTCCGCTCGATGATCGCGTCGAGGCCGTAGTAGCGGCCGGTTGCGAGCACGATCATGGTGACGAACAGCAGCAGGCCCATGAGGTCGCCGTTCACGAGGCCGTGTCCGAAGTCGGCGTTGCCGACCCAGAACAGCGTCATGAACAGGGCACCGAAGACGGAGGCGAGCCTCACGAGCGCCCCTGCCATCAGGCCGAGCCCGATGAGGGTCTCACCGAGCGGCACCATCGGCTCGATGAGCCACGCGAGGTTGTTCCCCATCCAGACTGGGAGGGGACCGAGCGCGGTCCCATCCATGCCTTGCAGGTAGATGGGCCCGTAGCTGTAGGCCAGCCCGTCCTCGATGAGCTTCGTCACGCCGGAGTGGAAGAACCACCAGCCGGTGACGATGCGCAGGAACGCGAGCCAGTACGCCGTCAGCGCCCCCGAGAGCTCGAGTTCGAACTCCTCCGATAGGGGGTTGGCCGCTTGGTATGACATGGTTTTCTCACCCTACAGGTGAGACGAGGGGAGCCGATCCCGAATCACCTTGGCACCAATATACAGCCTTTCAAGTGGGGTCGCTTACTTGCCAGGGAAGATCCTGGTCCCTGACGACGTGAAGACGATCCTCCTCTCGGGGCGCGCCGGTGACGGCAACTACGGCGCTCGCAAGCGCGAAGCCGACGACGGATACCGGGAGCTAGGCATCCAGTGTGACCGGTACGACCCCCACCGACCCTCGATGGCCGTGCCGAGCGGATAAAACGCTGTATATCAAGCGACGGTGGGACCCGTCGCCACGATGAGGAACTAACCGTGGACCGCGACCCGACGCGACGCGCGGCACCGCGCTTGATTATGCCACACTGCCAGAACTGCGGTTCGTTCGTTACGACCACGTATGTCCGCGTGGTGACGCCCGACGAGGTGGACCACCCGAGGGTCTGTCCGTACTGTCCGGATCTCATCCGGGATGGCGCCGAGGTACGGGAGGCCCGTTCGAAGCGTCGCCGAGACGTGGCAGTACCTGCTCGATAACGCACAGAAAAGGAGAACGAATCGGCGGGCAGCCGGGAACGGCTACCCCTTCTTGTAGGTGACGCCGCTCCCTGTACCGGGGTACTCCCACTCGACGTTGCCGTGCGTGCAGGCCCAGCGGCAGCTACCGCACTCGAGGCAGTTCTCATAGGCTATCTCGGGAACGCCCTCATCGCCCTCTCGCCAGACCCCTGCCGGACAGACCGACACGCAATCGTAGGTCGTACACCGTTCGGCGCAGAGCCCGGGAATAGTCACGTCCAGATGTGACTCCCCTGGGTCATCGTACTTGACGGTGTAGAGGCGGTCTTCGAGCGAGTCGTTCTCGACGTCCGGGGTGTGTGGTTCAACACTCATACTAGGTCACTATCTTCCTGTAGCGGAGCGCGAGCCTGGCAGCGCCGGAGTAGCCGCCGACGGCCTCTAGGATGCGCTCCTTCGCGTTCTCTGCGTGTGTTTCCTTGGGCTCCCGGTCGACCCGGAAGTACTCGGTGCCGGCGTCGGCCAGCGCCCGCGGCAATTCCTGGAAGACGAACTCGCGGTCCGCCTCGACGGCCTCCATCAGCCACTCATATCGCTGGAGATTCCGGACGACGAACGATTCTTCGAGAGCCTCGGGGTAGGCCTCAAGGGTGGCTGCGTCGGTTTGGCCATCCGGCGTGGCGTCGACGATGGCGTCAGCCGCGTGGACGCCGCTCTCGACGGCCATGTTCGTCCCCTCTAGGTGGACGCCGTTGTTGAGCACGAGGCCGGCGGCATCGCCGACGACGACGGCGCCGTCGTGGACCAGGTCCGGGACGGACTGGATGCCACCTTCCGGGATGGTTTTGGCCGCGTACTCGACGGTCCGGGCCCCCCGCAGCAGCGGCGCGACACTGGGATGGGTCTTGAACGCGTTCAGCGTCCCCTCGGGGTCCGGCTGGGTCGTCACGGCGTCCGAGATTCGGTAGGCGAGGCCGACGCTCACCGAGTCGCCGTTCGTGTAGATGAAGCCGCCACCGAAGGCGTCGCCGACAGCCCCTTCACCGAAGTAGTGGTAGGCCGCGCCGGCGTCCCCCGAGAGACGGAAGCGGTCGGCGATTGCGTGCTCGTCGTCGGGAAACTCTAAGACTTCCTTGACTGCCACGGCGACGTTCTCGCGGTCCTCGGTTTCCTTGAGGTCCGCGCCCTCGCTGACCAGCGAGTTGCCACCCTCCGCGAGGACGACGTACGGGGCACGTAGCGTGCCGCCCGGGCGGTCTGTCTCGACGCCGACCACGCGGTCCTCCTCGCGGACGAGGCCAGTTACGGTCGTCTCCGTGACGAGCGTTGCGCCGGCTTCGACGGCCTGCTCCGCGAACCAGCGATCGAACTCGCCGCGGAACACCGTATAGGAGTCATTGTGCGGCGGTTCGTGCCATTCCCCGGGGCTGATCGAGACGGCCGTCTCGTCGCGATCGGTGAGCATCCCGTAGCGACGCTCCGCGATGTACCGCTCCAGTGGCGCCTCCTCGAGGTCGACTAGTTCGCGGATGGTCGGCGTGTAGAGGACGCCCCCGAAGACGTTCTTCGCGCCTGGGTAGCGGCCCCGCTCGATCAACAGCACCTCGAGGTCCGCCTGGGCCATTCGGAGGGCGGCCGCGCTACCGGATAGCCCGGCACCCACGACGACGACGTCGAAGTGGTCGTCATAGTCCGGCGTCTCCGTGTCCCTTTCAGCCAGTGGGTCCTCAGCGGTCGTAGTATCGGTCATGGTGTTACCTCCGGTGTATCGGTCTCCTCGAGAGCTTCGGCCAGCGCCGGGCAGACCTCGAAGAGGTCGCCGACGATGCCGTAATCGGCGTGCTCGAATATTGGTGCATTCGGGTCGTTGTTTATCGCGACGACGACGTCGCTGTCGTTCATCCCCTCGAGGTGTTGGACAGCGCCGGAGATGCCAACGGCGACGTAGAGCTCCGGCCGGACAGTCTTGCCCGTCTGGCCGACCTGTCGGGAGCCTTCGATCCAGCCTTCGTCCACCGCGCGTCGGCTCGCCGCGACTTCGGCGTCGAGCGCGTCCGCAAGCCGTCGAATCGGCGCGAGGTCCCCGTCGACGCCGCCTCCAGCGGCGACGATCCGGTCGGCCTCCGTGATGTCCACCGTTTCGTTGGTGTTGCGCTCTAGTACCTCCGTGAGGGTGTCAGCCTCGTCGACGACCACGTCGACGTGCTCGATTTGGCCCTCGCGGTCGGGTTCGGCGGGAGCCGACTCGAAGACGCCAGGGCGGATCGTCGCCATTTGCGGGCGGTGCTCCTCGCAGATGATCGTCGCGAGGACGTTGCCGCCGAAGGCTGGACGCCGGGCCTGCAGGACGCCATCGTCGTCGACGTCTATCTCGGTGCAGTCGGCGGTGAGGCCGGCGTGGCTCGGTACGGCGACCCGGCCAGCGAAGTCACGGCCGGTGTGGGTCCCTCCAATGAGTACAATCGACGGCTTCCGCGCCTCCACCATCGCCCGGAACTGCTCGCCGTAAGGGTCCGCACGGTACGGCTCGAAAACCTCGTCGTCGGCGACGAGCACGCGGTCGGCGCCGCGGGAAACCGCCCTCTCGGCGACGTCGTGGACGTCATGGCCGATCACGAGCGCGACGAGGTCCTCGCCGGTCTCTTCGGCCAGCGACTTCGCCTCCTCGAGCAGTTCCCAGGAGACGCCCATCACCTCCCCATCGTGCTCCTCGACGAAGACCCACACGTCTTCGTACTCTTCGGAGTTGACGTCGGTCACGGCAGCACCTCCGTGCCCGCGAGTTCGTCAATGAGTTCGTCGACTGTCCCGACCGTCACGCGTTCGCGTTCAACTCCCTCGATTGTGTCCATCCCGCCGACCTGCGTTGGCGATGCGGCGAGTCCGACCGTGTTCTCGTCGATGCCGAGGTCGTCGGCGTCCAGGGTCACCGGTTCGAACTCGGTCTCAGCGTAGATCTTCCGGTGGAGCCCGGCAGGTCGCGGGTGGTTCTCGCCGAAGGCGACGGCGACGACGACTGGGAGGTCAGCGATGACCCGTTCGTAGCCGCCCTCGACGTCGCGTCGCGCGGCCAGCTGGCCCGTCTCTGGGAGCGGCTCCAGTTCCTCAACATAGGTGAGCTGTGCCCACCCTAGGTGGGCAGCGATGCCCGGCGGTACCTGGCCCGTTGAGGAGTCCGTTGTCTCCTCGCCACAGACGACGATGTCGCCGTCGAGGTATTCGACCGTGCGGGCGAGCGTAAGGCTCGTTGGCCACGTGTCGCTGCCACCGAAGGCGACGTCAGAGACGAGGACACCGTCGTCGCAGCCCATCGCGACGGCCACCTCAAGGACCTCTGCGGCAGGCGGCGGCCCCATCGTCATAGCGACGACGCGCCCGCCGACCTCGTCGCGGATTCCGAGTGCCGCCTCCAGTGCATTCCGGTCGGGCCGGTTCAGGACCGCGGGCGCGCTCGACCGGTCGAGTCGCCCGGTGTCCGGGTCGATGCTGACTTCGTCGTCGTCCGGAACCTGCTTGATTCCGACGACGATGGTTGGATGATCGGTCATGGTATTGGCCTACCCCTCCCCCGTTTCCATCTTCGTCCACTGTCTGGATAACCCAGAACCCTCTATCCCAGCCGTCGAGAAAGACGGGTCCACTTTTATCAAAAGCGCTCCTAGTTCTCGGGGAGCACCCGTTCGTCTGACCGGCGGACGACGCTAGTCCGCTGGGTGACAGGGTCGACATACACGTTGTAGGCGGACCCGTCAGCCGTAGCTTCGACAACCCAGACATGGCGCTGCTGATCGGCGCCGGCCACGTCGATGTCGCGGTATCCGGCCTCACGGAGCGCCTCGTCAACGATGTCGATGGCTTGGGACTCGTTAGTCACCGTCCGGTCGGTTTCCGAGAGCCGGACGGTCATCACGGGTTGTTCCGAGTGGCGAACGACGCGCTCGGCGACGCTACCGATGAGCCGTCGCTCGATGCCCGACCGGCCATGCGTCCCCATGACGACGAGGTCGGCGTCAACGTCGTCCCCGTACGCGAGGATTTCCTCTGCAGGGTCGCCCGCCCGTATCTCGGAGACCGTCGCGACATCGTAGGCCTCGGCCAGCTCTTCGAGGGTCGCGACTGCCCGCTCGCCGACTTCCCGAAGTTTCGCTTCTGTCCCCGATGCGTCTGCCAGCACCGCACCGGCGTTCGAGTCCACTACATAGAGGAAGTGGACCGTCGCCCCATACTGTTCACCGAGGTCCAGCGCCTGCATCGCAACGTGGGCGGTACCTTTACTCCCGTCGGTCGGGACCAGTATGCGTTCGTGCATATTCGAATTAAGGACGGGGGACGAAAAATAGAGGCTAGCCGAATCCCAGAATCCGGGAATTCTCTCGTGGGGTCGATCTCGGCATCCAATCGAAGCTTGGCTCGTACTCAGGTTCAGATCCGGTGACCCGTTCATCCGCAATCGGGTCGACCTGATTGGCGCTGCTGACGACGAGGTGAAGGTATCGTGATTCTCCGATCCTGTATCTCGAACGGTGGGGACTGCATCAAGTTCCACGAGCGGCTGCGTTCAATTCCCATATGCTGAGATTTGATTAGTTGTTATATGCGGACCCATATCGAATCGCCGGTTGAGGACATTGACGGATACGTTCGTAGTGAGGTGGAGTTCAACGTGGGGACTTCACGGACTCGAGGCACTGGGACATCGGAAGGAGTCCCTTTATGAGTACCCGTTCGTCCTCTCGGTGCGGACGATCGAGAGGACTCCACAACGTGGCTGACCGCCAACGCGAACGCCGTCATGAACCTCAAGGAGCACTAATAATGTACGAACGAATACTTATTCCCACGGACGGCAGCGACGTCGCGGAAACAGCCATCGACCAGGCACTCGATCTCGCCGAGCGGTACGGTGCGGAGGTACACGCCCTGTTCGTCGTCGACACCGATTCGCTGAGCCTGACGCTCGGGGGCGAACAGCTGGACCGCATCGAGCAGGGCCGGTTCGATGAGATGGAGGAGGTGAAAGCTAAGGCCGAGGAGGCGACCGGCTATGTCGCCGAGCGCGCTAGCGAGCGTGGCCTGGATGTTGTCGAGCACGTCTCGGCGGGGCGGCCTCATGAGATGGTCGCGCAGTACGCCGAAGGCCACGGTATCGATTTGGTGGTGATGGGCAGCCATGGCCGCTCGGGCGTCCGGCGAGCATTGCTCGGAAGTGTTACCGAGCGGGTCCTCCGCGGGACCGACGTCCCAGTACTGGTCGTCGACGCACGCGAGAAAAAATAGCTCACGGGTCCGAAAGAGCGATTATCTCACCCTGTGTCCACCACGGGTGGGACGCCGACGCGAGGTGGGCACGTGCAGTCCGGGGCGCAGAGGCGACATGCTGTCCTATTCTCCCTGGAAACGAATTTCTGAACATTCAACGATTCGACGTGGTATCAGACGAGTTCGTCGATTGTCAGCCGAGGACGTACTCGAGCCGAGGATACTTCTCAATCAGTGGCTGGCCGTCGACCTCGTACTGCTCAACGTACTGATCAAGCCCGAGGATGCGGCCGGCACCGAAGGCAGCGACCGACAGGAACACGAGCATGTACATGAAGTCGGCGTTGATGGGGCCGTGGGCCATGTCCCAGTTCCCGAAGTAGAACAACAGCATCATGAGCGCGCCGAAGAACGCGGCCAACCGCGTCAACAGTCCGACCATGAGGCCGAGGCCGATGGCCACTTCGCCCCACGGGACGGCGATGTTGACGAACGCGACGAACCAATCGGTCTGGCCCATCCAGAGGAACATCTCCTCGAGTGGGTTGCCGTTCTGGGCGGCGACGTTCAGGAGGTACCCCTGCGCGTCGAATCCGACGAGGACCTTCTCCGCGCCCGAGTATAAGAACGCGAACCCGATGACGAGGCGCAACGCGAGCACGAACCAGGCACTCAGCGGGTGGGCGCGACCCTCGACGGTTACGCCCGCGAGTGTTGACTGGAACGTCGTGTCGTGTGCGTTTGTCTCTGACATAGGTCCAAGCTAACGGCTCGGTGGGTTATAAATTGAGGGCTGTCCTGTGACGATCCGATGACCACGGATTCGTTAGCAGGTGGACCGCTACCCCCGCATCAGCCGTGGACTCCCACGGCTCTCTGCAGCTTTCAGAGTGCCGTCATGGCACCTCCCGGTCGACGGAGTGAAGCTCTCTGTACGCATAGAGTACTGGACGTCGAAGTCGATGGGGACGACGAGACTGACGAGCGACCCACGAGAACTATCCCCCTTAATAGCTCAACGGCGAAGAACGGCCGTTATGGCGTGGCAATCGCGATCACCGTCTCGTAGTCGTTCGGCACGGACCGGGGCACCCTCCAACCCTTCGGTTCAAGGGGGCACGGAGCAAACGAACGCGTGATGGGCGACAGGGAACAAGGTTCGCGCGACGACCATGAGCAGGGTGTAAGTAGCGACGCCGCCGAGGAGGGTGAGACCTCCGAGGAACCACGGACGGAACAGTCGCTGATCGAGGACGAGGCCGAACCGCGCCACGCGCGTCGGGAGGTGGAGGCCAAACATGACCACGAGGGTCACGGCGGCCACGGGGACACCCACGGAGACCACGGCGGGATGCACGCCGGCCACGAGGAGATGTTCCGCCGACGCTTCTTCGTCTCGACACTGCTGTCGATTCCTGTCCTCCTCTACAGCGAGACTCTGCAAGCGTGGCTGGGGTTCTCGGTCCCGGCGTTCCCCGGGAGCGAATGGATCAGTCCCGTCTTTGCGGTGATAGTCTTCGCATACGGTGGCGTCCCGTTCCTCCGGATGGCCGTCCCCGAGTTGAAGGACCGTTCGCCGGGCATGATGACCCTCATCTCAATGGCTATCACCGTCGCATTCGTCTACAGCCTGGCGAGCGTTGCGTTCCCGACGCAGTCGGCCTTCTTCTGGGAGCTGGTGACACTGATCGACATCATGCTGCTGGGCCACTGGATCGAGATGCGGTCGGTCCGGCGGGCCTCCAGTGCGCTCGACGAGCTGGCGAAGCTGATGCCCGACACCGCCGAGCGCGTCACTGACGACGGCGAGACCGAGGAGGTCCCCGTACACAAACTGACGGAGGGTGACCTCGTGCTCGTCCGTCCCGGCGGGAGCGTGCCGGCGGACGGGGTCGTCGAGGAGGGTGACTCCGACGTCAGCGAGGCGATGATCACCGGCGAGTCCATGCCAGTCTCGAAGGAGCCCGGCGACGAGGTGATCGGCGGCACCGTCAACGGCGACGGGAGTCTCCGGGTGCGGATCGATGCGACTGGCGAGGACACGGCGTTGGCCGGCATCATGCGACTGGTGGAAGAGGCCCAGCAGAGCAAGTCTAAAACGCAGATGCTCGCCGACCGAGCGGCGGGCTGGCTCTTCTACGTCGCGCTGGCCGCAGCAGTCGTGACTGCCGTCGCCTGGACCGTCGCGGTACAGTTCAACGCCGAAGTCATCGAGCGCGTCGTCACGGTATTGGTCATCGCTTGTCCCCACGCGCTCGGGTTGGCGGTTCCGCTAGTCGTCGCCATCAACACGTCGCTTGCCGCGCGCAACGGGATGCTCATCCGGGACCGCATCGCCATGGAACGGGCGCGGGAACTCGACACGGTCATCTTCGATAAGACTGGGACGCTCACCGAGGGCGAACACGGCGTCGTCGGCATCGAGACGACCGACGGCATCGAAGAGACGGAGGCGCTCGAACTCGCCGCCGCCGTCGAAGGCGACTCCGAGCACATGATCGCCCGCGCCATCCGGGAGGCGGCCCACGAGCGCGGGGTTACGGCGCCCGATGCGATGGGCTTCGAGGCGCTGAAGGGCCGCGGCGTGCGGGCGACCGTTCGCGGCGAAACCGTCCACGTCGGCGGGCCAAACCTCCTGACACAACTCGATCGTGACGTTCCCTCTAACCTACAGACATTCGCAAACAAGGCGGGTGCGAACGCCCAGACGGTCGTCTATCTCGTCCGTGAAGGCGAGCCAGTTGCGGCGTTCGCCATGGCCGACGTCGTCCGCGAGGAGAGTTACCGGGTCGTCGAGGCACTACACGAGTTAGACATCGAGGTGGCGATGCTGACTGGCGACTCGGCGGACGTCGCCGAGGCTGTCGCCGAGGACCTCGGTATCGACACCGTGTTCGCGGAGGTCCTGCCCGAGGACAAGGACAAGAAAGTACAGGAACTGCAGGACCAGGGGAAGCTGGTGGCGATGGTCGGCGACGGTGTCAACGATGCACCGGCGCTCACACGGGCCGATGTCGGCATCGCGATCGGCAGCGGGACGGATGTCGCCGTCCAGTCGGCGGGCATCATTCTCGTCCAGAACAACCCGATGGACGTCGCCCGGTTAGTGAAACTGAGCCAGGCGAGTTACCGGAAGATGAAGGAGAACCTCGTGTGGGCGGCCGGCTACAACATCTTTGCCATCCCGCTGGCCGCGGGCGTCCTCGCGCCGTGGGGGATCCTCCTCTCTCCGGCCGTTGGGGCGTTGCTCATGTCGCTGAGTACGGTCATCGTTGCGATTAACGCACAGTTCCTGCGACGGGTCGACCTGGACATCCCGAGTCTCCCGGAGGTGTCACCGCCGCGCGATACGTCGCCGACCGGCTGATTTCGTTCGAAACGAGGGGTCTCAGTCTCGCTTCAATCTCTCCCGCCGGCTCTCGAATTCGTCGTCTGAGAGGTCGCCGCGAGCGTACGCTGCTCGGAGTTCCTCAATGGCAGGGTCGGAGACGTCCTTGGCCGACCGGCGTACCAGCCGGTAGATGAGGTAGCCGACGCCCCCGATGACGGCGAGCATCACCACCCACATCAGAATCCACATCCACGTCCCGTCTGCGTTCCCCCACATGCCGCTGTCGGCCATGTGCCCCCAGCCCCAGACCCCCATCATCGGCATCATGAGTGCCATCATCAGGAATGGGAGGAGCACGACGACGGCGACCACGACCAGCAAAATCCGTACCAGATCGTTCTCCGTGGCCATGGGTCAAGTTCGACCGAACGCCAGATAAAATCTCCCTCCGAAACCCGGCCGTGTGGGAGCCCACGATCCAGCGGCACTGGGGCTCAGAGCTCGACCTGCTGAGGGATAAGCGCCAATCGAGAGGGTTCTCCAGGGGATTAGGGGATGTGGATGTGGAGTCAACGGTGAAGACACTCGAGGAGCGTGTCGAGGCGATTGATGATAAGTTGGTTCGGCTACGGAATAATGAGCAGCGGTCAGAAGCAGATCTACGTGCGTAAATCAAGGACGAAGTGCAGCAGATACTCGAAGAGAATCGGTAATTGAAGTGGGGTGTCGTTGACAGAGACTGTTAGCTGGCGCCGGACATCGGTTCGGCGGTACGTGTTATTTCGTAGCTGCCTCTGCCCTCAGAACCCTTAGTCATCTGCATGAAATTAGCCTAGTATCTGCACTTACTTTTGAGCTAGTCGGGTACCGTAATAGGTAAGCGATTCCGTCCCATCAGCGGGGACAATGCGGAATGTAGGTGGAAGCCTGACAGCACTCAATGGTCGTCGCCTCCTATTCGCGCTCGGTGGGCTCTACCTCGCTCTCGCCGCCGGCTGGCCACTCCTCGTCCCTGGCAATCCGCCACTCGCGAACATCGAAGTCGTCGGAATCATCGTCGGCGGCTCCGGCCTCGGCTTACTCGTAGCAGCCTACTGGCTCCCCCGCAGCGACATCCACCCCGATAGCTTCCCCACGATTCTCAGATGGTGTCTCGGCGCAATCGGCGCTATGTTCGCTATCTTACTTCTCGTCGCGGGCATTGCCGGTCTCACCAACGTCATCGAGAACATCCTCATCCTCACCAGCCTCGCGAGCCTCGCCGGCCTTGGCATCGGTTTCCAGAACGCGAAGGCATACACACGGGCGCTGAACGCCGAGGAGCGACGCCGGGAAGCCGAACGCTACAGCCGGGAGCTCGAACGCTACGAGACCATCGTCGAAACCGTCCACGACGGCATCTTCGTTGCCGACCACAACGATACGTTCACCCTCGTCAACGACGCGTACACAGAACTCGTCGGGTACGACCGCCAGACCCTCCTCGGCTCAAACGTCTCCCTCGTCGTTAGCGGAGACATCGAAACTTTGGCCGCTGAGTTCGAAGCTGAAACGCAGGCCAACCCGGAAAAGGCGGGAACGTTCGAGGCAACGCTCGAAACCGCGTCTGGCGAACGTATCGAAACGGAAGCTACTGTCGCGCGCCTGCCACAGCAGGCGGGAGAGGGTCCAGACTACGTCGTCGTCGTCCGCGATGTCACCACTCGCAATGAACGCAAGCGCGCCCTCGAGCAGGCGAATGAGCGACTCAAGTCCTCGAATGAACGTCTCGAACACTTCGCCTATGCGGCATCACATGATTTGAAAGAGCCGCTCCGGATGGTCTCGAGTTATCTGCGATTGGTCCAGCGCCGAGCCGATGACGAACTGTCCGACGAAACCAGGGAGTACCTCGAATACGCTGTCGATGGCGCCGACCGGATGGGCGCGATGATCGACGGTCTCCTCCAGTATTCACGCGTCGAGACGCGTGGCAATGCGTTTGAACCGGTCGATTTGAACGACGTCGTGGCCGACGTCCGATCCGACCTTGACGTCCGAATCAGCGAGAGCGACGCTGCGATCACCGTCGAAGAGTTACCGACTGTTGCCGGGGACGAACATCAACTTCGCCAGGTCTTCCAGAACCTCATAACCAACGCGATTGTGTACAGCGGAGACGACCGGCCTCGAATCTCCATTGACACCGAGCGAAGCGGCGACATGTGGACGGTCTCGGTTCGGGATCACGGAATCGGTATCGAGCCAGAGTACCAGGACAAGATCTTCGAGGTCTTCCAGCGTCTACACGCGGAAAGTGAGTACTCGGGGTCAGGTATCGGATTAGCGCTCTGTGAACGGATCATCGAACGGCATGGTGGCACTATCAATGTGGACTCCGAGCCTGGGGAAGGAGCAACGTTTTCGTTTTCACTACCAGCTGTCTCTCAGGTAGCGTCAAAATCTGGTGCTGGTGATTTGTCGGATGACGGTTGAAGGATGGGTGCGTTAGAATGTCGAGTCTGATTCTTCACCGATCGTTCCTGTAGTAGTATCATGGATTGACCGATGGGGTATCATGCGATAACGCTTATCGGAGATTTCGGGCTTGCAGTCAGTCTTGTTCAAAGGCGGGAGCTCACAGTCGTTTGTTTCCGTTTTTTGTACGCCATTCTCGGTGACGATGGACATGATCTCGATTCTGGGGGTTCGGCATTTCTGCTTCACGCTTATGGGTTTGGTCAGAGAGGGTGGCTGATTTGACGCCTGTACTGGCAGATTAGGGTGGAATCGATTCCGGGAGTCCCGTCTGACCACCTGCGTCGTAATCGTGTCGATGACGCGGCTTCACGTCGATAGAGAAACGAAGAATGTCGATCCTTCACCAGGCTCGGATTCGACCCATATCTCACCACCATGGCGCTCGACAATTCGTTCACAGAGAGCGAGACCGATGCCGGTGCTACGGTGCTCCCCGTGTGGATGAAGCCGTTCAAACACGTCGAAGATACGGTCCTGGTCGTCAGAATCAATCCCTATCCCTTCGTCGCTGATCGATACCACTACCTCCGACTCCCTCTCGGCCTCAACCGAAATGTGGACGTGTGGTGGATCGTCCCCACTGTATTGAATCGCGTTCTCCAGGAGATTCTGGAACACTTGTCGGAGTTGGTTGACATCCCCTTCGACACATGGGAGCTCTTCGACGACGACCTCACCCTCACTCTCCTCGATCAGCTGCTGGAGATCGGTTTGGACATCCGCTATCACGTCGTTCAGATCGACGGCTGTGAACCTCGATCCCGCCCCTTCCACCCGTGAATAAGCGAGTAGGCTATCGACCATCTCGCGCATTCGATCAGCGCCGTCGACCGCGTATCCGAGGAATTCGTGGGCCTCTTCGCTCAACTCGTCCCCATGGCGAGTTTCGAGCAACTGGAGGTACGTGGAGACCATCCGAAGCGGTTCCTGGAGGTCATGCGATGCTGCGTGAGCGAAGTTTTCGAGCCGTTCGTTCGTCGCCCGGAGACGGTCATTCAGGGCCTTGAGTAGTTGTTCATCCTTCTTCCGCTCGGTGATGTCGATCAGCGCCCCAGGGAACGTGCGTGGGGTCCCGTCGTCGGCACACTCCACATGGCCGCGAGCGAGGACCCACCGACGTTCGCCCGCTTCGTTCCAGACACGGTACTCCGCCTCGTACTCTCCGCACGACTCGACGGCCGCGTCGATTTTTCGTTCGACCCGTTCGCGGTCTTCCTCATGGATGGAGGAGACGAACCGCTCCAGTGAGACACCCTCGCGTGCTGCGTCAGGATCGACTCCGAACTTCTTGGCGAATGACGGGCCTGTAACGAACTCGTCGTCGGGGATACTCCACTCCCACGTGCCGACGGCACCGGCCTCGGCCGCTGCCTCCATCTGCAGTTTCGCATCGCGGATCGACTGTTCGCGTTCTCGCCGTTCGAGTTCGGCACTCAGCCAGTTACTGAGTAGTTCGATGACCGTCACGTCCCATTCGGAGAACTCCTCGTCGCGGGGATTCATCCCGTAAAAGCAGAACGTTCCATAGACGCCGTCGTCAGCGTACACGGGGGTCCCAAGATAACACGCGATCCCCCACGTTGAGTCTGCTAACTCTGGAGCATCTGCTTCGACGTCTTCGATGACGAGCGTTTCTTCGGTTTCGATGACGTGCTTGCAGTTCGGAAGCTCCGAGAGCGGAACCGATGTCCCGGCCTCCAATTCAACGTCCGTTGGGGCGTCCAGGGCCTCAAATACATATGTAGTATCGTCAACAAAAGAGAATGTCGCATATTCCGTGCCGACGGCCTCCCGGACGACTGCTAAGAGTTCTTCAACCTGTGCGATAAACGGCTGGTCGGTATTGGCGATGACGTCTGAAACCTGTTGGAGGGTCCCTTCGCGATCCTCAAGTTCAGCTAGAAGTTCTACTCGAGAATCGGTAGAGGAAGCCCGGTCACTCATTATTGCCCCAAACGGATAGCAGACTGAAAGGTCATTCCATCAGATGCAATTTAGGGCACTCCGCCATGCGCTACTTATTGGCCGATAGTCTCTGAATCGCTGATCGCTATCAACGGGAATGGTCGATGTGTATCGCTTGTAGTGGCGGAGTTGGCGAGGCTTGATTTAGGGGATTACCGACTGGCCCAGCCTTGCTGTAAACGTGCAGGGGGTTTCGGCGATTGAGGATTGGAAGATAGGCACGTGTTTTGTACTCTCACGAGTAACTACCAGCATGGAGATTGGTGACCAAGCACCCAGCTTCGCACTCCCAGGGACAGAGGGCCATGAGACATCCCTGTACACGCTGGATGACCATATCGCCAGTGGTGTGGCCATCCTGCTGTTCTATCCGTTCGACTTCAGCCCCATTTGCACTACAGAACTCTGTGAATTTAGAGACGCTGAATTCCTCGAGTTCACACCAAACGTCGACGTCCTCGCCATCTCGACCGACAGTGTCTATGCCCATCGAGAATTCATCAACCGCTACGACCTCCCCTTCCCGCTGCTGAGCGATAACTCCGGAGACGTCAGCGCTGAATACGGCCTGAAGTACGACGAGTACGAACAGCACGAAGCCGTCACGCAACGTGCCCTCATTGTCATCGACGACACTCAGGAAATCGTGTACACATGGACGGAAGACGACGCAAGCGCAGAATTTGATATCGCTGTCCTAGACGACGTTCGTAAAAACGTTGATATATTCCCTTCTCAAAATTGAGACCACTCATACGTAGAAGAGAGTGTTCCACGAACGGATGACGCTATCCTGATTCGCGAGAGTCTGATAGGTACAACCGCCGGTGGAGAGGGCGCGTTAGTGCGTCTGGATGCCGTCGACCCCGTACGTTTAATCTCTGACAGTCATCGTGGTCTCTATGTACGATCTCACAGCATTTCAACGGGACCTGCTCTATGTGACTAACGGGCTTGATGAGCCACACGGACTCGCCATCAGAGACGAGTTGGAGAACTACTATGAGATAGAGGTCCATCACGGACGTCTCTACCCGAACCTGGATACTCTCGTCGAGAAGGGTCTCGTTGAGAAGAGTGACCTCGATGCTCGGTCGAACGTCTATACGGTGACGCGTCGTGGCCGGCGGGAAATTGAAGCACGGGCGAACTGGATTGCCCAATACGTCGACTGAAGGCTCTCATCTGCGCGGGACAGGGTGCCCACAGTTAGAGCTCTACAGGCGATTCTATCGCGGAGTCTGCTTCGATGAGCGTCGAGATCTGTGGCTGCAGTCGGTCGAGCTGCTCGGTCGGCTCCACCAGTCCCCGATCCTGATTATAGGTGATGAGTCGGGTCGATTCGATCTTCGGGAGGTGAACGTGATGAAGCAAGAGCTGCAACTCTGAGAGGCGCCCCTCCGGAATCTCCATCACGGATATGTTGTCGTTGTGTTTGATGATGGCCTTCGTAAGATCGTTCACCGTCAGGGGTCGCTGCTCGTCTGCGAGTGCTGCGAGAATGATACGACGATACCGATGCCCACTGAGGTCAAGGACTGGGTGAGATGCAGTCGAACCCTCGCTCATTAGAAGGCTTGAGTTTCGCGACGTAGTTCGCTCTGGCTTTTGAGTATTCAACTCCTTTTTAGGCGGCTTATCGAGACGGTGTCGTTACGTCCAAGAGCGTGTTCCCGAGGACCTGGTTAGTGCCACGTCGGAGGCGAGACGCGACGGCTTGCGGTGAAATGTCGAGTTCATCTCCGAGTTCCTGCAGTGTCACCTCGCGAGGGGATTCGTAGTAGCCACGCTCGTAGGCGAGCACCAGTGCTTCCTGCTGGGTGTCAGTGAGTGCTGCCTCGGTACCCGTCTCGACCGGCTGAAGTGCGTGCAGCTCGGTCAGCCTGATTGGGATGTCTAACTCCCGACAGCGAGACTGGAACGCTGCGATGTCGTTGCGATCGTCCCCACGGATCTCGAAGTTCCACTCTTTGTTTGTCCCAGTGGCCTCGATGAGTGCGATGTCGGTCTCGGTCAGCACGCTGAGCACGTCGACGTAGTCGACCGCCCATTCGACGCGCAGCAAGTGCTCGTCATCGACGGCATCGACGAACTGGATCGCTTCCACGCCTGGATGGTCAGTGAACGCCCCCTCGATATCATCGACGTCCGTTCCCCGAACCCAGAAGTAGGGAATCACCACGTCCCGCGCGGGGATGATCCGCTCCAGTTCGACGGTCACGTCCGGTAATTGTTCGAAGACGGTACCCAAGGGAAATTGGTCGGCAGGTACCGTGAACGTCGCTTCAGTAGCCATACCCGAATCGATGTGTCCTGTCGAGAAAGGGCTACTGCCAGTCCACCTTCTTTGGAGGGCTGTTTGACGTCCTATCCTGACCGATATGCGGGTCTCTTGTAAGACCAGTTTGGGAAAACATGGTTTCAGGAACATCTGTCAGAACCAGCCGCGTCGGTCACGTGCTAACAGACCTAAAATTGAGTTTAGTGCGGGCGTCTATCCCATAGGGTACCGAAACCTATCCGCATATAGAACAGGCAAACGTACTTGGTTGCGCCGGCGGGAAACTGCATATGTCAGCCGATACGGTTCTCTCGTGGAAAACGTATCTCAACGCAATCGGATTGGGGTTAATAACTGCTCTCGTCTGTATTCTACTCTTTTCGTTTCTCTCAATCACTGTCGTCCCCAACACGTATTCGCTGATTCTCGGGGTCGCTGTTGCCGTTGGATACGTGCTGATTCAATGAAACGCTCTAAATCAGATAATCTCGATACGTAGCTTCCCTATACTGACCAACTCGGGCAGGTATTGATTTCGGGACGAGCTGATTGAATCAACCGTGTCATAAATGCAGAGACCTTTCAAAATATGGTGTGATATTTCTATTTCAATCAACAGATGCATCTTACTATCATAATGTGGCGGTAAGTACACCTTTTTATTCGTCTCTCAAAGTATCTGCTGCCGGATGTGTAAGCCGGCAAGGAAGGAGTGAAAGGGCTCTGGCAAAACCTGGTCGCTGACGAAAGAGTACAGTCATGGGTTAATCTGAACGCCACCCCCTGAAATCCGCCTACCTGTCGCGGACAGCAGCTGGTAGCAAGGGAGCGACTCATCCTCCGCTCCTGGTTCCTGTTGGACTATCGTGATGAATACGTTCTAGAGAGATTAATTCCTGTATCCCTAGACAGACCGATCGACAACGATGTTAGAGCCGTGCTGTTGGCTTGGTGAATGTGGTACAACCACCTCGTCTCCCAGCCATCGGCGAGATTAATCTCCAGTCGTGGTTGTGGCTACGTCATGAAGGGGGTGATCGACGCGATGTTCTGGGCCACGGTTGCCACCCGGAGGATGAACGCTATCAGGAGCGCAAGCGGGATGAAACCAACCACAACCACCACGAGTGTGAAGACGAATATCGCTGGCATCGGGGCAGCCGCCGTGGAAAAGGAAGCGAGATAGATGAGTAATGCGACCGGGAGAGAAACAGCCACTACACCCACGTACAGAAGCGAGCGAGAGAGCTTCGCGAGTTCCTCCTTCATAAATGCGGTCGTAAAGTACTGTCGCGCAATGTCGAGATTCTTCAGATCCGCACTCAAGGCATCGAGCGTGGCGTGCAGCTGTTCATGCTCACCCTCATCGTAGGCCGATTCAAGTTGATGGCATTCCTGAATGTGGGTTGCATATTCGATCCCGAGGAGGGGAACGATCACCGACGCGATCTTATCTGATGCTGTTCCGAGTTGGTCGCTAATCTGGGCACATTCCTCCGGGAGCTCATCGATAAGGTGGGTTCCCGGTTCATCGGTCGAGTCGGGGAGGAGTTCAGCCAGCGACCTGGCGCGGTCGTGGGTCTGCTGGAGGAGCTGTTCCAGGAAGTCCCCTGGGTCGGTCGGTGGTGCCGGCTGGTCGAGGGCTGCCTGCCGGTAGTCGGCTGTCTGGCCGACTTCCTCACGGAGCGATCCCGGCGATTCCAGTTCCTGGGAGAGGATCACCTGATTGATCGCGACCACAAGGGTGATGAGCGTAATGTTCCCTCCGATCAATGCACTTGCGATATAGATCGGCGGCGTGAGATTGCGGATGGCGAACCGTAAGATGAGCGGGATGAGCACCACCATAGTCATGATGAAGAGCACCCCAGTGGCGACGCTGAATCGGTTCCCTGACAGGAGCACCCATCGACTGAATCGGTCGTCCATTCGTTGACTGGTACTTCACCAGGCAGCCGGAAAAGGTGTGCTCTCTCCCCCATCCCCTCTTTGTATTAGGATTTGATTCTCTGATTGTGACCAATCTTTGTGCCTGACCTGTACTGACCGAATCAAGAGTAGTATGGTTCCAGCTCGCCGAGACTGGAGCAGTCAAAGGATGATTCTGCGTATTGATTACTGTGATTCAATCTGAGAGGGAGATCATTCACTGAATCAATCCGAATGGAGCAGGCTTATCGCTCAGATTTCAGGAGACCATATCGGTACTCATCTACGTATCGGCCGAACCCATACCAGTGTTCGCGGAGAACCCCTTCTTGCTGAAACCCGAGTTTCTCTAGCACTCTATTCGAAGCCTCGTTGTCCCCGACTGTACGGCCCCAGACCTTGTGGAGACCAAGCTCATCGAAAGCATGTGTCAAACAGAGATCCGCCGCTTCGGTCGCGCATCCATTGCCCTGACGATCAGGGGTAATCCAATAGCCTAACTCGGCCTTGCGGCCCTCCAAGTCAATATTCTTGATAGAGGCACACCCAACAGGCGTCCCGTCTTGACATACTAGGAACATATGATGATTGCCGACCTCAATTTTGGCCGCGATGTCGTCTTCGGTAACTGGTGTACGAACGGTTTCGTATCCAGCGTGCCGCAACTTCGGATTGTTGAGGTTGCCTACGAGGAACTCGTAATCCTCTGGCTGAACTGCGCGAAGTGTCACTTGCTCTCCTTCAAGAAATATTGGCCCTGGCATACGCCGAATTTTGTAGAGGGTATCAGGTAAATTATTATGCTATTCTACAATGGTAGATGTAGCCGTCGTTTCTGGATACAGTCTCTAGATAGACCGAAACGGTGCAGAAGGATCCAGCGCAATAGGACTGGATAAGTCGAATGACTGAGCCTGTAAATAGCCGGCCCTTCTGAGGATTCACTCGTTCCCTCAAACGTCTAATTTATGTGAAAAAGGAGTCCTTATTACCTCTTCGAAACATATCCTGCGTATGCCCCAACCCTCCGATGTAGCGCGCCAGGTTGTCAAGACGGTCGCAGACTACGAGAACTCCTCGCTGAACGACCTCCCACCGTTAGAAGACAAAATCGATTCCGAGACGTACCACCAAATAGCATCCTTCGAGAGTGAACTGACCGAGCCACTCACCTTCGAGTACCTCTTTTACGACATTACAGTACTGCCTGAGGGGGAGGTCATCGTTACGCCGTGAGGAACTGAGTGGTTCACCTCCTGTACGGACCGATCCCTGGCTGCTGCGTTCGGTACCACACAACTCTATCGATTCCAAGAGAGAGCCTGTCCGCGTCTGTTGACCATATTCTGACGAGAGTCGACCTTGTTAATACTCCACGCAGCCTATCAACCATATGGACTGCAACATCTGTGAGGGACCTGATGGAAAACGTACTGAGCTAACGTACAAAAACGGCGACATCTATCAGATGTATCTCTGTCGGGGTTGCATCGATAGGTTCGCAACCGACGTAACAGTGAGAAGAGTCGAACAGTTCCCAGGTCTCTGAGCCCGAGAGGAGGTTCAAGAGTAACTCTCCAGAGATTTTAATCGAGGTTCAGTCCTCTATGTGATGGCTTCATACGGCGGCCGGTTTCCATTCCACTCCATTCAGTATCGCCAGCTGTCTTTCCCCAGGACCCCTATCGGGCGGTCCGTTACCTACATCCACCGATCTGTGAGTAAGATGGTTTCAGCGCGTCGAGACTGAATCAGCCCAACGAATGAGCCTGCTCGTGGACTGGCGATCTCGATTCTTCAAAGCGGGGATAATATCGGATATTTTCAGGGATGTTGTATAAATATCTAATTGGTGATAATAGCTTAGGTAGTGGGAGGACATAGGTGTTAGAACGTATGGTTGGGGCCATTTCAGAAGCGATAGTAGAATGTCAGGAGTGTGCGTTTTCGAAAACCGTCCACCCAGATGATGGGGCGTTACCAGCAGACGTGGTAGTTGAACACGGGAGAGAGACAGGGCACAAGCTTTCAGTAGGTGCAATTCAGGAATGACACCTCTGTATCGACTGATTCGGGAATAGATTGGTCCAGGATATTTGACTGAATCAACCGTGCGAGTGGGCCTGCATCTTGGGCAGTCAGTTCTCCGAACTCGCTCAGCCAGAGCGTGTGTGGGGTATCATGTGGCGATGAGAACAACCGCGACGGCACCAAGTGCGATGCCGAGAGCCTTCTTCACGGTGACCGCTTCGCCCAGCACGACGATTCCGAGGAGTGCACCACCGACAAGGAACATCCCGAAGATCGGGATGACGATACTGACGGGGCCGGTTGTCAGGGCTCGGAAGTAGCCGACGACAGCCCCCGTGAGACAGATGCCGGCTGCGACTGCAAACCCGACAGACCGGCTCGTCACCGACGGGATCGACCACTCGCCGAACAGGGCCGCCACACTCGTTGCTCCCACCGCTAATGTCCCGACTGCAATCGGCATCACGGTAAACGTCGGCAGGTCTTGCAGCGCGATTTTCATAAACAGGAACGCGAACGAATAACACGCCATTGCCAGCAACGCCCACAACACGTAGTTCACGGAAGACCGCCCCCGAATTCGTAATGAATCCCTCGTCCTCGTCGGTGAGTCATCTGTTCACATAGTTGTCTGTCAACGGTGAGGATAAACCCTACTGGTGAGTGACCACGAAACCGATCCCCCAATAGGTAATCGCTTACGCTACCGAACGATATGTTTCTACCGTATACCGACCGAATCGGGAGTATGATGGTTTCGGTACGACGAGACTGAATCAGCCACACTGCCTCGCCTGCTAATGGAGGAGGGAGGTTGAACCACTGACGAGAGGTGAGCTTACTCCGGTTAGGATAGGCTCAACAGTGAATATACGTTCAAGTTACGCCTGGACAATCGACTCGCTTAACCGTCGTGTGATTGTACTCACACAATGAGATGAGACGAATCCTCTTCAGGGACAGACAGGGGCATCAGGGAACCATCACTGACGACTTGGATGTCAACTATCAGGGCCGGTGGGGAGGGGAGATCGAAGAATGCATCGAGCGGATTGATGCCCACTATCCTCCTGACGAGGTGTACAACCATATCGTGGTTGAGTTACCGGACGAAGCACCAATCGACGGCGTCGAACGGGTCAATGCTCCTCACCAAGACGGACGCTGACCAGACTCCATCAGTGATGCAGTATGCGTAATCCGACGTCCTTTCCATTCCCCGATCTATCAGGGGGTCTTAGGCCACTCTCCAACAATCGGCAGGTCTATCGCCTGTATTAATCAGATGAGGGTGACAGGTATCACTAGAGTCTGCCTCAATCAACTGTGAGGACTAGCTGGCAAATAGAGTGTCTTACTATCTGGACGAGGCCAAGTCGATGAGGAGGACTCCTGCTTGAAATAGCTTTGTGATTGGCAGGCCGAACACCTTTCCCTCCTCGGGCCAGTATTCTAGCACTTCTCGGAACACTCCGAGGGGTCGGGCCCATGCCACCAGATCAACCACTGGAGGAGGCGACCGAACTTCTCCAACAGTTCGGCTTGAAAGAGTACGAAGCCCGGTCCTTCGTCGGCCTCTCTCGGCTCGACGCGGGAACGGCGAAAGAACTCAGTGAAATCACCGACGTCCCCCGGACGCGCATCTACGACGCGGTCAAAGCCTTGGAGGAGTTGGGGCTGGTTGAAGTACATCATTCGAGCCCGAAACGATTCCGAGCAGTCACGATTAACGAAGCCACTGAGACCCTCCGAAAGACCTACGAAGGCAGAATCTCACAGCTCCAAGACTCCCTCGAGCGTGTCGATCGAGCCGAGGTAACAGAAGAAACCCCCGTCCAGGAAGTCTGGTCGATATCGGGCCAACCCAGCATCGAGACCCGGGCGAACACCCTCATCAGTTCGGCGACCGACGAGATCGTCCTGGTGATCGGCGACGAGTCGCTGCTGACCCAAGGGCTCATCACCACGCTCAACGACGTCGGTGATGGCGCCGAGATCATCATCGGGGCGTTGACCGAGTCACTGCGAGAACAGATTCAGGGGAAGGTGCCAGAGGCGACGACGTTCATCTCGGGACTGGAGTGGCTTCACGGTCCCGGGCGATCCGAGAAGGACACCGAGATCGGTCGTCTCCTCCTGGCCGACCGTTCGGCGATCCTGGTCAGTACGCTCGTGTTGGCGACGGAGTCCGAGCACGCGATCTTCGGCGAAGGGTTCGGGAACGGGATGATCGTGATCGCCCGCCGACTCCTCTCGCAAGGACTACTCCCGAGACGTGATCCTGGAGTCTAAGAGGAACCGTATGCATCCCACGATCAACCGCGTCTCGTTGAACAATTTACGACATGCGGTATTTGGCATGCAATGAAATACGGTACGAGACCTTGCTGGTCAAAATACGTTTGTTCATTGATAGCATACACTATACTGAAGGCCACAAGATGATGGTCGGGAACCCAGTAGCAATACTGGAGCCACCATCCTACGATCATCAGCGACCGCTGTGTATCATCCCTAGATGACTTGATGCGTGGACACCTTTTACAGCGGGGACGACATCGTTCGGGGTATGGCTACTGAGGCGACCGTCACCGTCCCAGCCGACCAATTTCCTCTGGGCACCGTCTTCGCCCAACTCCCGGACGTCTCGGTCGAATTAGAGCGATTAATCCCCTCACGAGACGTGGTGATCCCGTACTTCTGGGTGCGCGGTACAGAGGTCGAGGACATCGAGGCGGCGTTCACCGAGCATCCGGGGGTGAAAGACATCCAACTCGTCGATTCCGTCCAGGACGAGTACCTCCTGCGGGTCGAGTGGTCACTCGAGTACGACGATGTCCTGAGTGTGCTGACCGAGACCGACATCCCGCTCATCAAAGCAACCGGCACGAACAAGGAGTGGACGTTCGATATACGGGGAGACTCTCGAAGCGATGTTGCAGCCTTTCACTCGCGCTGTCGAGAGGTCGGGATTCCGGTGACACTGACGGCACTGCACGATCTGACACCAGTCGAAACCGAAACCGAAGCGGCACTCACGGACAAACAGGAAGAAGCACTGGTGCTCGCCTTCGACCGTGGATACTTCGAAACTCCGCGTGAGGTGACGATGGAAGAACTCGGTGACGAGTTTGGGATCTCCCAGCAGGCCGTTGCGTCTCGCCTTCGGAACGGAATCAAGCACATCCTCGACGATACGCTCCCAGAGACAGAGCAGTCGAATGACTAACCCGCATAAAAGGGTGTTGTATAGCCAACGGCAATTCTGACACTGCTTGCCAACCTGAGATTCGAATGAGAGTGGGGAACGGCCACTCGTCACGATGGTTGGGACCATGAACGAATGCCACGAATGCGATCAGGATGGGGCACGGGACGTTCGAGTGACATACACGACCGGCGCGACAGAGACTCTCGAGTTGTGTGATCGCTGCGTGATGCAATTCGAGAACGGCGGGTTCGTTACGGAGGTTGTTCGAACAGAACTGACCCACTAACCACCGCTACGACCGACACACAGGTTGGATCAGATTGCCAGTTGACGGTCAACTCAACGGGATACGTTGATCACTTGCATTGGTCGATCGGGAGTGTGTGGGGTCGGTGAAGGCTTCGTCAGCGATACTGGATGTCGTTTACCTCCTGTTTCGTTCACTCCACTATTGGAGAACCAGCCTACCTATCCATTCCGCGGTAATCGCACTCGGTCGATCTCTACGACCGCGGGGTCAGCGATATAGCGAGTAATGCAGCGCTCGCATACGAACCCTTCAAGGGAATCACCGCTATCGAAGGTCACCTCCGTCAATTTGCCTCCGCCCCCCTCACAGTCTATGCAGTCCATGATTGACTATGGGTTCTGCACCGAATGCCTATGACCGTTGTACTCACAGGCTGTATATAGTGGGGAGGACGAACGCTCTGCTATCGTGCGGTGAGCCGGAAACGAAGGCCTGCCGTCTGCGCGCCAGACTATGCTATATGCCACCTGTATCGACCGGATTGGGGGTGGAATGGTTCCAGTGCGTCAAGACTGCTGAATCAGTCGAACGACCGGGCCTGCTTACTGACCGGCGGAGGATACGGTGTCCTTTCCAACGGGACGGGACTCAGAGGTACTATTAACTCTTACTGGAGGCAATCTTCTCTCATGAGTTCCCCAACTGATGGGCAGACTCGGTATAACGAACTCCGTTCGACTCTCGGAGGCGTCACCGTCGAGGGACAAGCCCACTCGCTCAGCGCGTGGTTCGTCCTCGCGTTACGCCTCGTCATCGGGTTCGCGTTCCTCTACTCCGGCGTCGAGAAGATCCTCGGCGGGTTCGCCGCTCAGGGGTATCTCGGGAACGTCGCTGCAACCAACGGGAATCCCCTCGAGGGCATGTTCCTCTGGATGAGCCAGACCCCCTGGTTCGTCGAGTTCGTGAACGTCGCCGTTCCGTGGGGCGAAGTAGCCATCGGCCTCGGCATCATCGTCGGGCTGTTGACCCGCCTAGCCGCGTTCTTCGGCGCACTCATGATGCTGTTGTTCTACTTCGGGAACTGGGATATGGCGCACGGCCCCATCAACGCTGACTTCATGTACATGTTGGTGTTCCTCTCGGTGGCCGCCTTCGGCGCTGGCCGCATCCTCGGACTCGATCAGTACGTCGAACAGTACGAGATCGATGGCGAGCCCTTCATCGAGAAATACCCACAGCTCGGCCTCATTCTGGGCTGACTGAACCGTCCGGAAGCAGACCGGGAACACCCGCGTCCACCGATTGCTTCCTGAAGCATCTCGCTGACCGATCCCTACGTCCCCTGTACCGACTGATTCGTAAATATCCTAAACACCGAACCCGAGGGATGACTTCAGCCCGCCGATAAATGCGTGTCCGTGGATGGGAGATAGAGCGGCCGCCGGTGGGTATTACAGTAATTGTTTTTCTTCCAGGTCGTCCCAAATAGCCTGACCAGTTTCGGTGAGTCCGTAGACGCGACCTTTCCGACGCTCCTCGTCGACGAGAAGTTCGACGCAGTTGTTCTCCCGGAGTTGCGAGAGAGCATTGCTGATATTGGCAATGGAAACATCCGCTCGCTCGGCTATCTGTGAGGGCGTTGACGGGTTCTCGTGCAATTCGCGGATAACGATCTTTCGATACCGCGAGGAAACGATAAATCCTATGTTATTCCATTCGTCCGTCATGCCGATAGACGTATTCACCTGCAGATAGCTCATAGTTTTATTTCGCCTACTATGTATAATTTGACAATTCACCAACTTGTGACATCCCTTCAGACGAATCCGGTGACGCTTCCTTCTGTTCACCGAATATGAGCCTTGACTCGTATTTCACGCCTTCCTCTCGATGAGTGAGAGCGTCTGAGAGGAGCGGACAAGCGAAATCAACTCATCGGTATCGAGCGGTTTCGTCATGAACCCGTCAACGCCAAGATCAGCTGGCACGATGGAGTCTGGGTCTTGCATCGAACCCGTCAACACGATCGTAAATATATCCGGTCCGGATTCATCGGGGAGTCGACGGATGATTTCATCACCAGTCGCTGTTGGAAGGCGCCAATCGAGAAAGACTATATCCGGTACTGCTTGATCGGCAAACTCACCGCGCTGGTGGACATAATCGAGGGCTTGGTCTGCAGTAGAGACGTGGGCAATCGGATTGGTGATATCCGCCTCGGAAAGATATTCCTGAAAGAGCCTAGCGTCTCCCGGGTTATCTTCCACGATGAGAATCTCGGCTAGAGAGCCATTCTTCTCGATATACCATCCCATTACCTTCTTGATTAGGGTGGTTGTTTAAGTACCTTTTCTATAGGTTCGTTGATATTATCCTAAATTCCCTTTCCAGATCCCCGTTCCAAAATGCGAGCCCCCTCCGCCAGCCAGTCCCAATCCGACTGTATAGAGCCTACAATCCACGAATCCCACACCCCGACGTGGCTAACCGTAAAGAGGGATCTGCTAATCATCGTAGTCTCCGCCCCCACGCTATCTTCCAGTCAGCTCCCCGTGACGCTACTTGGGGCTGGGGCGATTGAGTCGCTACGCCACGCCAACAGCATGATTGCTATCGCTCCTCGGTGAGTGCCCCAGGTAAACGCTCGGGGTCAACAACGATCTTCTGCCGACCTTTCCGTACGCGTGCAATCTGTCCGTCGGCCTCCAGCTCTGAGAGATCACGACTGACCTTTGCCGGCGAAAACCCAGTTTCAGTGACCACGTCTTGCTGCCACATCCGTCCCTCGTGGGCATCAAGTAGGGTGAGAATCTGCTCTTCCGAGGAAATCATCTTCTCGTGTTCGATAATCGTGGGCGTAGTGTTCGCTGGGGCTGTCCCGGACGATGGGTTCTCGCTGTTTTGGGGGTTGTCTTGGAGAGTATTCGGTACGCCCTCTTTGACGGCGCTCACGAGGACGTTTACGACGTTCATTCCTGCTCACCTGCCTTTGGACCCGCGAACTGCGCGTTTGACGTGTGGATACATGCGAACGCAACCAGAATACGCGCTATGGTGGGCAATAGCCAGGTTGTCCGTTGGTTTCTGTCCTCCCTCATGCGAGCGCTCCACTGATTCACCATAATAAGTGTTCTTGTCAACTCGGGGAGTAAACTTATTGGATAACCAGTTAGGTATGTTTATAGATAACAATGGGAGCCAAGAATAAGCATCGGGTAGGTAGATGCGTCTCCTCAGCTGCGGCCACCCTGGGTACTTCGAATATACAAAAGGCGTCGTGTCTATCGCCTGTAGTGGCCGATTTAAAGTGGCTTAAATTGTGGAGCCACCCACTGCCCATCCGTGGCGTAAACGTGCTTAGCGATCGATCTCGTTTATGCCTGACTGGGGTCTCTGCCAATTTACTCAAAAAACCATAGTATTATTTGTTAACGCATACCCATGTCGGGGTGGGATAATGTCCAAATTAGAGGGGAACAAAGGTGTTTTGCGAAGTGCCGATTATGCGGTTCGATATTTTCCGCGATAGTTCGATCAGATGGGACAATTAAATCGATCAGCATTGCCCCTGACTGCACCTGTGGGGAGGCTGACTTCTGTCGGATGAACGGGGCGGGCAGCGACTGATTTTCCCCTCGCGACCGATTAGTGTCGTTCCTCTAGAGGCCCCCCGATATCCCGAGGGGGCAATCGCTCATTGTTCTCCCATCCAAGATAGCTGTCTCCACTGCACGCAGAGCAGTTCTTAGTTTTATCTCGTTTGACGTAAATCGGAGTGGTTCTAGGTGCTTTACCATTTGAGTCATTACCCCCAGTGACGGAGAGAATCGGCGGCCAATCCCGATCATCTGCCAGTAACAACCATTGGCCGTCTTTCTGAGACCATTGTATCGGCCAACGTCGCCGATGCAGTCCTCGTAACCTGTGGCACCGCCCTCAGGACACCAACAGCACCGTCGAGTAATCGTTCCTGCGAGTATTCTCAGGGGCCTGTGGGCAGTGGCTCAGGGAGTCATGAGTACTACTCGTTGCCGTCTGCGGATGTACGAGTTTTAATTGACACCGAGCGCCTTTTATCAACTTCCAGTAATATGTATGACGTTATGATATTCTCTGACCGAAAGGAAAATAATCCCGGACCGGTTATACTAGCAAGGAATAACCAAATGGCTAGTTTTGCACTCGTTGACGACATACTCCGCGCGCTAGCGGACCACGACCGCCGCCTCGCACTTTACTACCTCCAGGCGGAGGACGAGGCAGAGATCGAAATGCTCGCTCGGCAGGTCGTCGCCTGGAGCGAAGAGAAACCCATCGATGAGATAACCGACGACGAACTTCAGCAACTCATCATGGAGTTTCGGCACAATCACCTCAATCGGCTTCGAGATGCCGGCTGCATCGAGTACGATGAACGGACTGGGATGGTTCGGTACATGGACCCTCCAACGATCCTTGAAGGATTATTGGGTGTGCTTGCCCCGCTCGAACACCCAGAGGAAAATTGAGTTTACCACCAGATGAGGAATCCACTCTCTTGACCTGCCAGGCCGTCACTCCTACTTTCGCCCCTCCAACGAGCGTTTCCACGCTCCACTAGGTAATCACCCTCTGCTACAGCTTAGAGGTGGCCGCATTAAGTTCGGTCACAGTGATAGCGTATTTTGCGACCGCACTCGCACTCGGATCTGTTGTCTGTCCCGGTGAACGATACTTCCCCACCACAATCACAATTGATGTATCCTGTTTTCATCATTACACCAACGAAAAGGGATTAACCTTCTCCGTCGTTCGTCACAACACCCTCAATCTGCTTATACCTATATCGCCGTTCTCAGAACAAGAAAACAACGAGTCGAATCAGGACTGTCAATTCCATCTCCATCCCGGACCGGATCTATCCAACAGTAGAGGTATCTTTTTTTGATCAACTCCCCGGATACACCGCAGGTAGCGAAGCAGCAGTACTCGCATCCCCATCACTACCCCTTGCTGTTCGGTTTCTCAGAAGCGCCAATTCGAGTCTTGATTCACCCCGCTCCAATTCAGTGCCCTGTGAACTCAAATTCTATCGAACCACAACCCGGGCACGCCTCCCACTTTCTCGGTTCAGGGGAAGAGGCGTTCTTCGAGTACGTGACAAATCCGCAGTTGAGACATTCGATATACTCTGCCAGGCTCGACATCTTGAATGGATGGAGAATCGCTACCACCTTCAGTAATATCCCTAGTGATGGATGTAAGTAAGGTCTAAAACTGGTATTCAAAAATAAAGGGCCGGAGTGAGCTTGTTGCCAACAAGATGTGAGTCTGTAATACGAATGGCCACCGAAATCTATGGCCTACGAAGAGCCTGAAGAATGCCACTAGTATTGGAACAGCTACGCTAGGGCTGGCGAATAGGGAATAGACAGGAGACTAGAAGTAGATGTGAGGCATCCGAATGCTGCGGAGGGGACTTCTGAGGACAAGGTGAATGTCGTAGAGTTGATGGATTGTCGTTGAAGGGGTCTTTCTTGACGCCGATAGTGTGGCAGGGCTGTTCTTCCTCGGGGTTGAGATGTCTGGTCGACCTGGGCCAGATTCTCTCCCAATGCTCGATGTCATAGATGAGCGTGACAATCAGTATTCGCCTGCCAGCTGACTATGACAGAAACACCGGGTTCCAATATGAGTGGCAAGAACACGCCCTCAGATTTATATCAGAAAACCGGGGCAAGCAGACGTAGGTGGCATAGCCCCGCTACCAATCACTGAGCAAATCACCCCACCGAACGACTATGAAACTCTCACCACGGAACTCGAGCAAGCGACGACCAGAACAACACGGTCTTCGCGACCGTGCTAAGGCCCAGAAAGCCAAATGGGCCCGATTCACATCCCCTCATACATCGATTGCGTACCCTCCTGTAGCGATATCTCGAAAACGATGACGAGGATAGCAGGCCCCCATCTTCCATCGCTGTCAATCTGGCCAAATCGATTCATTCGACGATATGACATCAACTAGGGGCCCGAGAGGTTCCCATCCTTCGCAGCTGCACCGTGACACCCGATAGGGTAGCAATCGTGTCTAACTGCCCGCTGTCAAGGACACCAGTGCATGGCCCGTTCGGAGCCTATCCGAGCACCACTGCTTCGATGGCACTCCAGCAACACAACCACCATCGTGAACTCGAAGAGCACGTCCAGGAGACCCTCGGTCCGCACCGCGAGGTACTCGAGGCACTCGCTGAGCTCGACAACGAACTCAGCGAGGACGCCAAACACGCACTTGCGATTCTCGACGAACTGGAGGCTCAGGAATGACGGTGCCGATCAAGCGCCGACTGAACACGGCCCTCGATCAACGCGTTCAGCGCGACGGCAGCCTCCGATTCATCGATATCCACCTCCTCGGTGAGTTCCGCAGCCGCTCGCAGGGCCGCTTCCTGCTTGGCTTCTGCTTCACTCGCGGCGTCATGCGAGAGCGCGAAGTGACACCACATACAGCGATCACGATTCTGCGGGGTGTCCTTCCCGTGGAGTCGCGCGTACGTGCGTTCATTCGAATCCTCGCCGAACCGCGTGAGGTACCTCCGAGTGTGTTCGCTCCCACGCTGCCGACCCTGTCGATCCTCGATCCGGGCCTGACTGAATCCGAGGTTGACGAGCCAGCGCGTGTTCGACTTTCGGAAGTTCGTCGGCGTCACTGCCTTGTCGACGCCGGCGCGGCCAGCGGCGTTCTTGAAGTATCCGAGGAAGGTGTTGTACGACGGCCGATCGGGCGAGGAGAGCTTCGACCACAGGTAATCCTCGCCGTCGCCGGGGTGCTCGTTGAGGCACCGCTGGAGGTAGGGCACAGCAATTACGAGATGTACGGTTCGCTCACCACGCTTTCCACGGGGTCTCGTCCCCGCAGGAAGACTCCTTTCGCGCTCGGCTCCCTTCGGTCGCCGCTCGCCTTCAGCGGTCCTCGCTCCTTCCAGACGATCACAACCCGCGAGAGTATCTCTCTGATACGCGCGCCGCTCGGTCTCGGGGACGGACGACACCGAGTGCGGTGTCGAGACCACCCGTATCAGCGGGCGGCGTACAGATCCAGTAGGAAGGTGATAACTACGGGCCGTCGAGCGGAAGGACACGACAGATGCCGCAGTTCGACGGCGACGGACGGCGGTTCGACAACGACCGTACGTCCCGCGACCGGCGCGCGCTGGCCGTTGGCACGCGGCTCGGCGGCCTCGGGCTCCTCGCGGTGCTGAGTGTGAGCGCCCTGAGCGTGGCCTCCGGCGGGCCGGAGTGGCTCACGGGCCGGTACGTCGCTGCCGCGATGGTGGCGCTGGGGGCAGCGGCGATGGTCGGCCGGTTCGTCGCCGTCGCGCGGCGGGGATTCACCTCCGACCTGGAGCCGTACCTGTTCGCCGTCCGGGCGGTGCTGTTCGGGCTGTTGCTCGTCGTGCTCTACCAGTCGTTCTCGCCGGGGTACGGGCTCGCCGAAAGCCGGCGCGTCTCCACAGTCGTCGTCTGGCTGCTGCTCGTCGCCGTCTGCGTGACCGCCAGGGATCCACGGCAGTATCGGCCTGTGCAGTGGCTCGCGCTGGGCTGTCTCGCGACCGTCACCGGGATCTTCTTCTATCACGGCCTCGCGAGCACGACCCGGATTCCGTTCTGGTTCGGCGCCATTATGGCCGTCGGGATCGCCGTCGTTCCACAGTACCTCTCGCGGACGGCGTTCCTCTGGGCCGCCAACCGGTATGCGGCCGCCGTGATCGTGCTGGCGCTGCCGGCGTACGTCGTCGGCGAGTACACGCTGTTCGGGCTGTCGATCGGGTTCATGCGCTCCTACACGATTCCGTTCCTGGGCTACGATGTGGATGCGGCCCGGTCGCTGTACGTCAACCGCAACGCCTTCGCCGTCGCCGCCTTCGGCGGGTTCGTCGCCGCCATCGGAGAGTTCCACCGCGCCGCCGCCAGTGACCGCCCCGCTTGGACCGCGCTCGTGCCGGCCGCCCTCCTCGGGATCAACGCGCTCGGCCTCGCGATCTCGTTCGGTCGGGTGCTGTGGGTGGTCACGCCGATGGCCGTCGGCGTCTACCTCGCGTACCTCGCGTGGGGCCGCCGCGCCGTCCCCCTGGCCGTCGTCGCGGGCTTCGCGTACCTCTTTGCGGGGATAGCCGCCGTCCACACCGGCCTCGCCCCGATCGGCGAGGACACGCCGACGCGCGCCGAGCGCTGGTATCCCGCCATCGCCGCTATCGTCGACAACCCGTCGCTGCTCGGCCAGGGCTTCATCAGCACCACGGACTACATCGCACCCTACATCGAGACGGCGAAGCCCTCCTTCGTCGAGACGTACACGGCGTCGGAGGCCCCCGGCAGCCCCCACAACGCCTACCTCCGCACCACGATCCGCGCCGGCCTCCTCGGCGGCCTCGCGTACCTCACCCTCGTGGTCGGCAGTCTGGTATCGGGCGCCCAGGAGATCCGCCGGCGCCACGGCGACGTGACGGTCGCGGTGATTCTGCTCGCACTCGGTGTCGGGTTCGCCGCCCACCAGCAGTTCGAGGCCTACTCCCTGTACAACTACGGGAGCAGTACGATGCTCGCGGTGCTCGTCACCGGCTTCCTGCTCTTCGGCGACCGAGACTGGGTGCCGACCGACGTGGATTGATCGGGGATCCGTCTCTCCGGTCTCGAGGTTCTCACGGTTCGTCGGTACTGTTCGCCCGTCCAGTCCACCCGGACGGCGTCCCGGTGGACTGTCGGTGCCGACGGAGACCCGGGTGAGGCGGAGCGGGACGGTCTGCCGTCCGGTCGTTGCATGTGGGTGGACGGCACCCGGCCCGGGAGACGCGAACGAAGTGACCGGCTCCGGATACACGAACGGCGAGCGGTGCCCGTGGGGAAACGCGAGCGGTAGCGAGCCGCGAGTAGTGAGATTCCGAACGGAGTGAGAAGGAGTCCCGCCTCAGAAGTCGGCGACCCCGCCCGACGGAGGGCGGTACTGCGTCGCCCGGGTGGCGATCACTCGCCCTCGGTCAGCGTGACGTTCTCGAGCTGGACGCCGATGTCGTTGAGTTCGACGGTGATGCGACAGAACGTGTACTCAGTCCCGTCGTAGTTCACGTGGAACCCGTCGAAGCTCATCGTCGAGTCGATGGTGTACTTCCGGTCCTCGATGTGCCGCTCACCGAGGCCGGGCCCCTCGATCGTCGTGTCGTCGATCGTGAGGAGTCCGTCGTTGATCTCCACGTGCTCGTCCACGATGCGTACCTCGTCGTCCGACTCCTCTGCCTGATCGGCTCCGACGGCGCCGATGGCGCCGACGCCGACGAAGGCCGTCCCGACGAGTGCGATCGCGACTACCACGCTTGCCAGTTTTGCGGTATTCATGGTCGCTTCACCCTACGATATGCCCGTCGAGGCCATAAGGGGAGAAGTTCGTTCGAACGGTTCACGCGGTATGGGGATTCTAACACGCGATATCGTATGATTCGAGGATCGGGGTGAACTATTGGAACGACCTTGAACCGACAGAAACGAGGAGCGGCCGGTGGTAAATATCTGGATAACGTCGTGCGTACCGGTTTCCGACGGCGACGGCGACGGCGCTACCGCGCTGGTAAACTATCCCATAATCGGTGAGGCGTGGAACGCTGATACGTTCGACAGTCGCGTAGTCGCATCTATCTCACTCCAGGGTCCGCTCGATGCCCTCCGCGATCCGCGCCGCGTCGGGGACGTACGCGTCCTCCCGGGCGAACATCGGGACGGGGACGTCGTAGCCGGTCACCCGCTCCATCGGCGCCTCGAGGTGGTAGAAGGCCTCCTCGTTGACGCGGGCGAAGATCTCGCCGGCGAGGCCGCTCGTCTTCGGCGCCTCGTGGACGACGGCACAGCGGCCGGTCTTCCGGACGGACTCGACGATGGTCGCGGTGTCCATCGGGTAGAGCGTCCGGGGGTCGACGACCTCGACGCTGCCGTCGACGTCCTCGACCGCCTCGAGGGTCTCCTTCAGCATCGACCCCCAGGCGACCACGGTCACGTCGTCGCCGGGCTGGACGACCCGGGCCTCCCCGAGGGGGACCTCGTGGTCGTCGGGGACCGACTCGCCGGCGGCGCGGTAGAGCCGCGTCGGCTCCATGAAGACGACGGGGTCGGGGTCGCGGATGGCCGACCGGAGCAGGCCGGCGGTCTCGGCGGGGGAGGCGGGGACGACCACCTGCAGGCCGGGGACGTGCGCGAAGCCGGCCTCGAAGCTCTCGGAGTGGAGCTCCAGGGCGTGGATGCCGCCGCCGTAGGGCGTCCGGATCGTCATCGGACAGCTGACGGTCCCGCGGGTGCGGCTGCGCATCCGGGCGACGTGCTGGGCGAGCTGGTGGAACCCCTGGTAGAGGAAGCTCTGGAACTGGATCTCGGGGACGGGTCGCAGCCCCGTCGCGGCGAGGCCCACCCCGACGCCGACGATGCCGGCCTCCGCGACGGGCGCGTCGAACACCCGGTCGTCGAACTCCTCCGCGAGGCCCTGCGTCGCGCGGAAGACGCCGCCCGCGCGGCCGACGTCCTCGCCGTAGACCACGACGTCGTCGTCGCGTTCGAGCTCCGCGCGGAGGGTCTCCCGGACCGCCTCGATCATCCGGAGCCGTTCGCCGTCACTCATCGGCCTCACCCCCGAAGGCCTCGAACTGCCGTTCGAGCTCCGGTGGCATCTCGTCGTAGACGTGCCGGAACATGTCGGCGGGGTCGAGGGCCTCGTTGGCCGCCCGCGCGGCGTCGATGGCGTCGGCGATCTCCTCTTCGACGCGCTCGTCGATGTCCTCCTCCAGCTCCTGGTCGAGGATGCCGCGGTCCTCGAGGAACACCTGCAGGCGGACGATGGGGTCGCGTGCCTCCCAGGCCTCGCTCTCCTCGTCCTCGCGGTAGGCGGAGGGGTCGTCTGAGGTCGTGTGCATCGACCGCCGGTAGGTGAGCGCCTCGATCAGGACGGGCTCGCCGTTCCTGGCCTTCCGGATGGCCTCCCGGGCGACCCGGTAGACGCCGAGGACGTCGTTGCCGTCGACGCGGATCCCCTCGATGCCAGCGGCGACGGCCTTCTGGGCGAGCGTCTCGGCCTGCGTCTGCTTCTCGATGCGCGTGGAGATGGCGTACTGGTTGTTCTGACAGAGGAAGACGGTCTGGGCGTCGTAGACGCCCGCGAAGTTCAACGCCTCGTAGACGTCGCCCTCGCTCGTGGCGCCGTCGCCGAAGTACGTGACCGCGACGTTGTCCCGGTCCTGCAGCGCCTCTCCCCAGCCGATGCCGACGGCGTGCAGCGGCTGACTGCCGACGGGGATGGCGGGGGGCAGCGCGCCGGTGCCGCCGGGGATCTCCGCGCCCTCCTCCATCCCGAGTGCGTACTGGAGCATCTGCTCGGGGGGTGTCCCGTGGACCAGCAGCGCCGGCCCCTCGCGGAACGAGGGGACGACCCAGTCGTCGTCCGCCAGCGCGTAGGCGCTGCCGACCTGGGCGGCCTCCTGGCCGATGGCCGGGGCGTAGGTGCCGAGTTCGCCGCGCCGCTGCAGCGAGATGGCCCGCTCGTCAAGGCGCCGCGAGCGCTTCATCGACTCGTACATCTCCAGCAACTCGTCGTCGGAGAGGTCCGGGAGGAGTTCCTCGTCGACCGTCTCGTCCTCGGACAGCACCTGGACCTCCTCGACGGCGAACTCGGCGACGGTCTCGCGGGGCATACCGAGGTTTCTCCCTCCAGCGCATTAACGGGTTTCCCGAGCGGGGACGGAATCGGACCGCGGGCATCGCACCGACCGTCGCGACCCCCCGGCGGATGCACAACGCATTTGTTTAGGCTTACCTAAAGCCGCGGTATGGAACTGTCGCGTCGCGACGCCGTCGCCGCGCTCGCGGCCGTCGGCGCCGGCGCCGGCGGGACCGCGTACGTCTGGCGTCGCGACGACCCCGAGCCGTCGCCGGACGTCGAGACCCTGACGGCGGTCGCGACAGTAGTGTACCCGAGCGAGGTCGAGGGGATCGAGGCGTTCGTCGAGACCTACGCCGCCGGCCGGGCCGCGAGCGACGACGACCACGCCGAGGGCGTCCGGAGGGCGACCGAGCGCGTGGACGCCAGGGCCCGGGACTGGTACGGGGCGCCGTTCGCCGACCTCCCGCCGGAGGATCGCGACTCGCTGCTCCGGGAGATGGGCGTCGACACCGCCGACGAGGACCCCCGGGGGACGACCGCCGAGCGGGTGCGCTACTTCGTCGTCGGCGACCTGCTGCTGGCGCTGTACGCCTCGCCGACGGGCGGGGAGCTGGTCGGGATCGAGAACCCGCAGGGCCACCCCGGCGGGCTGGAGAGCTATCGGAGGGGACCGTGACCGACGACGCGGCCGACGTCTGCGTCGTCGGCGCGGGGCCGGCGGGCGGCATCCTCGCGGCCGAACTCGCCGGCTCGTACGACGTGGTGGTCCTCGAGGCGGGGCCGCGGTTCGAGGACGCGGACCGCGAGCGCCGGATGGAGCGGTCGATACGCCCCGCCTACTCCATCCCGGACGTCTGGGAGATGGGCGGCGAGCGGGACGCCTACACCACCGCCGGCGACGGCTACCCGCTGAACCGGGCCAGGGTCAAGGGCGTCGGCGGCACGACGCTCCACTGGCAGGGGATGGTGATGCGGCTTCACGAGACCGACTTCGAGATGGCGTCCCGCTACGGCGTCGGGTCGGACTGGCCGATCGACTACGCGGCCCTGCGGCCGTACTACACCCGCGCGGAGGCGGAACTCGGCGTCGCCGGCGCCTCGGACAACCCCTTCGGGCCGCCGCGGGAGGAGCCGCACCCGCTGCCGGCGTTCCCGCCGTCGTACAGCGACTCCATCTTCGCCGAGGCCTGCGAGGCACTCGGCATCGCGACGCACTCGGTGCCGAACGCGCGGAACTCGGAGCCGTACGACGGCGACGGCGCCTGCGTCGGCTACGGCACCTGCCAGCCGGTCTGCCCGTCGGGCGCGAAGTACACCGCCGAGCGGCACGTCGACCGGGCCGAGGCCGCCGGTGCCCGCGTCGTCGCGGAGGCGCCGGTCCAGCGCCTGGAACACGACGCCTCCGGCGAGCGGGTGACCGCCGCGGTCTACGCGAAGGACGGCGAGGAGCGCCGCCAGGAGGCGCGGTCGTTCGTCGTCGCCTGCGGGGGCGTTGAGACGCCCCGCCTCCTGCTCTGTTCGCGCTCCGACCGGCACCCGGACGGCTTAGCCAACGGCAGCGGCGCGGTCGGGCGGTACTTCATGGACCACCTCTACGCCGGCGTCGGCGGCCGGTACGACGGCCCGACCAGACAGAAGCACGTCGGCTTCAACACCACCGAGTCCCACCAGTTCTACGACGACGTCGACGCGGAGTCCGGCAGCCTGAAACTGGAGTTCATCAACTACGCCGGCCCCTCGCCCGTCGAGCAGGCCCTGCGGGCCGACGACTGGGGCGACGCGCTGCTCGAGGACCTCCGGGACGCCTACGGGACGTACCTCGAGGTCGGCGCGCTGGTCGAACAGATGCCACGGAAGGAGAACAGAGTGACGCTCGACCCCGACCGCACCGACGACCACGGCCGCCCCGTCCCCAGGATCGAGTGGCGCGTCGACGACTACACGGACCGGACGCTCGCCCGGGCCAACGAGATCCAGCGGTCGATCCTCGCGGAACTGGACGTCGACGTGGAGTGGGCGGACGGGCCCGGCAGCGTCCGTCCGGCGTTCCACCACATGGGGACGACCCGGATGGGCGTGGACCCCGCCGAGAGCGTCGTGTCTCCGCGGCTGCGGACGCACGAACTCGAGAACTGCTGGATCGCCTCATCGAGCGTCTTCGTCACCGGCGGGGCGATGAACCCGACGCTCACCATCGCCGCGCTCTCCCTGAAGGCGGCCGAACACGTCGACGAGGCGCTCTCGCAGACACTTTAGGCGAACCTAAAAGCTCAAGTGCGCCGACCGGGAACGGACGGGCAATGAGCGAGACGGAGGTCGAGGCGGCCGAGGTGGAGTCCGCGACGGCGGCGTCCGAGGAGTACACGTTCGAGGACCTGAGCGTCGTGATGGGGACGTACAACGAGGAGGCGGCCATCGCGACGGTGCTGTCGGACATCGAGCGGGTGACGGACGGCCGCGCAGAGGTCGTCTGCGTCGACGGCTCCGACGACCGGACGCCCGAGATCGCCGAGGAGCACGGCGCCCGCGTCATCAGACAGGAGCCGCAGGGGTACGGCGTCGCCGTCCACGCGGCCCTCCGGGCCGCGAGCCGCGACGTGATCGTCACCACCGACTGCGACGACACCTACCCGATGGACGCCCTCCCGGAGTTCCTCGAGTCGATCAACGAGGGGTACGACGTGGTCAGCGGCGACCGGATCTACCACGGCGCCGACGCGATGCCGGCGTTCAACCGCCTCGGAAACGTCGCCTTCGCCCTCGGCGCGAGCGTCCTCCTCGGCGAGCGCGTCCACGACACCACGACGGGCATGCGCGCGTACCGCCGGGAGGTCATCGAGGCCATCGAGTGGACCGAGAACACCGGCCTCTCCGCCGAGTTGCTGATGCGGCCGCTGGCCCGCGGCTACCGGGTCCGCGAGCACCCAATCGACTACGCCGAGCGCGCCGGCGAGACGAAGCTGGACCCGCTGACCGGCGGCGCCGAGATCGCGAAGTCCATCCTCAAGGTCGGCCTCGAGGAGCGCTTCTAGCGGCGTTCGGTCTCCATCTCAACGAACGACGGGTAGCGACTGCCGGGCACGTAGGCGTCGTCGCAGGTCGTCGCGGCGAGACAGACCTGCTCCGCCGGCGGCCACACCACCTCCACGCCGCCGTCACCGGGCCGCACCAGCACCTCGGACTCGTAGGCGACGGTCCCGCCCTGCCGGCCGACGACGACGACCGAGAGCTCCGCCCGCGTCGGCCCCTCGATGGGAACCGACGCCTCGCCACTGGAGAACGCACCGTCGACGAGGGTCCAGTCCACTGCCAACGTCTCCCCCTGCGGGCGGACGGTCCGTCGGTCGGTCTCGCCGTCCGCGGAGACGGCCACGGTCGCGCTGGTTGCCCCATCCGGGACGCCGACCCGCGTCGTCGCCGAGAGGTCGCCGGTCCGGAGCCGCTCCGTCGAGTGCAGCGTCGGTTCGACGGCATCGTCCGGGGCGGGCGTCCACTCCCCGCGGTAGCGATAGCGGTACGGCGTCCGGTCGGGGAAGGCGTCCAGAACCGCCCACGTCCGCTCGGCGCCGCGGTCCAGCGCGTATACCGTCCGGCCGTCGTAGCCGGGGTCGTTCCGGAGGGGCTGGAACGGGTGGTTGAGCCAGGGGCCGTACGGCGTCGGCAGCAGGACGACACTGTCGGCCGGCGGCTGCGGCTCGAACGGTTCGTATGCCTGCTCGTAGGTGTCGGTGTACGCCGCGTTCCGCTCGGTCGGCGGGCCGAACGACGCCGCGGCCGCGCCGCCGGCGACCGGGACCGCGACGAGGACGACCGCGAAGGCGACGGCGCGGCGCTGGCTGCGAGGGAGCTCTGCTGTCCTCCACCACAGCGCCCTGCCACCCCGGACGACGGCGTAGCCGCCGAACACGGTTAGCGGTAACAGCACGTCGAAGTGGTAGACCGTGCCGACGACGCCGAGCAGCCCGTCGGTCGGGTCCGTCGGCGTCGCCAGCAGGTTCGCGTTGCCCCAGAAGTAGACGTTGCCGAGGGCGACGCTTGCGGCGACGCCGAGGACGACGGCCCGGAGTTGCCGGTCGGTGAGCCACGCTCCGGCGGCCCGCTCGGGCGCCGACCGGGCCAGGACCGCGCCGGCGACGGCGAGGGCGGTCCCGAGGGCGCCGAGGGGCGCCCACCGGGTCGCCAGGTACCAGAGCACGTAACCGTTGACCTCCAGCGCCAGGGCCGGCGTGTAGTCCATCGAGTGGTCGAGCAACCGGCGCTCGCCGAAGCCCAGGCCGTCCAGCGGGGCGAACGCCTGGTAGGGGAAGACGAGCGGGTCGCCGGTCAGCGCGGCGTTGTAGCCGAGGGTGACGGCGACCATCGCGAGGCCGCAGCCCCCCAGCGCGAGGTACTGGGCGAGCGCGTCGCGGCGCTCCGTCGCGAGCGTCCACAGCGCGTGGACGGCGAACGGGGCCACGAAGAGCACGGCGGTGTACGGCCGCGAGAAGAAGGCGACGCCGCTGGCCAGCCCCGCCAGCGCGGCCCACCGGACGGACCGCTCGCGGCAGGCCCGCACGTAGCAGTACGCGAACGAGAGGTTCAGGAGGAACGTCGGCGCGTACGGGAGGAACACCGACGAGGTGATCGCGAACAGCGGCGCGCAGAGCAGGAGCGCGCCGGCCGCGAGCCCGGTCGGCCGGTCGAAGGCCCAGCGGGCGAGCGTGGCGACGAGGGCGACGTTGCCCGCGGCGACCAGCGCCAGCGAGAGCCGGGGTTCGCCGGCCAGCAGCCCGACGGCGAAGACGGCCGGCGGCACGGGGCTGTACTTCGAGTAGAGGCCCTCCGGCCCGTCGACGAAGAACCACGGGCGGAAGGCGTCGTCGACGGGCGGGTGCAGGCGGAGCTGCCCCTCGAGGAGCATCGCCGCCTGCTGGAGGTAGACGGCCTCGTCGTGGTTGTTCGAGTGGTAGGGGAAGAGGACGAGCGCGACGACGAGGACGACGCCGAAGGCGAGGGCGGCGAGCGCGAGCGTCGGCCAGCGCCGCCGGAGCCTTTCGCGCACCCGCCCGCCGCGCATCTCAGACGTCGACGCCGGCGTCCCGCATCAGTCGGATGGTCGGTTCGAGGTCGGAGAGTTGCGTGAGGTCCAGGTCCGACGGCGGGTTCAGCTCGTCGATGGTCGGCAGCGCGCCGATGGGCTCGACCCCGGGGATCAGGGGGTACTCGAAGGTCGTCCGGGCGAAGTAGTCCTGGGCCTCCCCGGAGAGCAGGTGGCGGACGAAGTTCGCGGCCATCTCCGGGTCGTTCGCGGAGTCGACGACCGCGGCGCCGGCGACGTTGAAGATGGCGCCGGCGTCGCCGCGGGTGAACGCGGTCTCCAGCGGCGCGTCCGGCCGGTTGTCCAGGACGCGCTGGATGTAGTAGTGGTTCGTGAACCCGGCGGTGATCTCGCCGTCGGCGATGGCCTGACAGACCTGGTACTCGTCGGGGTAGCGCTGGACGCCCGAGTCGAGCATCCCCTGGAGCCACTGGCGGGTGGTGTCCTCGCCCTCGAGGAGCCGCATCGCGGTGACGAACGCCTGGAAGGACCCGTAGCTCGGCGCCCACCCCATCTCGCCGTCGAAGGCGTCCTCGTCGGGGAACGCGAGGATGTCCTCGGGGACGTCGCCCCCGGAGAAGGCCTCTGTGTTGAACGGGATCGTCCGGGCGCGCCCGGAGGTCCCGATCCAGCGGTTGTCGTCGTCGCGGAACTCCTCGCGGACGAGTCCGGCGACGTCCTCGTGGAGTGGCCTTGTCCGCCCGGCCTCGGCGAGCTGGCCGAGGGCGCCGGCGTTCACCGAGAAGAAGACGTCGGCCTCGCTGTTCTGGCCGGCCGTCTCGATCTGGTTGACCGCCTCGTTAGCCCCCAGGTAGCGGACGTCGAGGGTGAGGTCGTCGTAGAGGTCCTGGACGTAGGCGACGAGGTCGCCGACGAGCACCTCCGACCGCCCGGAGTAGACCGTGACTTCGCCCTCCAGCGGCGGCATGTCCTCCATCGAGGTGCCGCCGGGGGTGCCCCGGCCGGCGCGGGCGGAGCCGATCTGGCCGACCGGCGAATCGCCGTCGCCGCCGTTGCCGTCGCCGTTGCCGCCGCCCGGCAGCAGGTCGCTACAGCCGGCCAGTCCGACGCCGCCGGCGGAGGCGGCCGCCGCCAGGAACCGACGACGGGACGTCAATCCGCCGTCACCTCCGTCGGGGTCGCCTCGGCGGTCCCCAGGGCGTCGAGACAGTCCAGCCACTCCAGCATCGTCTCGCCGACCAGGTTGAGGAAGGCGCCGTTCTCGTACGCCGAGAAGTCGCCGGCGGCGAGCGTCTCGGCCATCGCCTCGAAGACGCCGGCGTAGTCGTCGGCGTCGCCGCCGACGTCGTCGATTACCTCCCAGAGGTGCTCGTTGAGTTCGAGCCCCGCGACCTCGTTGTTCAGGTCCGAGAACGTCGAGCGGGCGGCCTTGTTGTGCTCGCAGAGCGGCGCGCCGTTGTAGATGCGCTTGCCGAGGACGTCGCAGGCGCGCTTGAGGAAGACGCCCGACCAGATGTCGTCGAAGCGGCCGACCGCCCACTCGTTGTCGTCCATCGGGAGCTGGTAGAACGCCGGGATCACCTCCCGGCGGAAGGCGAGGTTCATCGAGCAGACGGTGAGGTAGTTGCCGCGGGCGGCGACGAAGTCGTTCTCGAAGTCGGCCGCCGAGGTGCGGGTCTGGGCCTGCCCCTGCAGGTCGCCGTCCATCAGGATGCGGACGGCGTCGAGGTCGGGGACGTTCGTCCAGAGGCCCTGGGAGGCGACGACGTCGTCGACGGCGACGGGCTCGGTCTCGACGGTCTCGTCCATCGCGCCGTAGGGGTAGCCGCGCGGGTAGAGGCCGTGCTCGTCGGCGTTCTGGTAGAGGACGTTCACCCACCGCTCGTCGGAGGAGACGGCCTCCAGTTCCCCCTCGTAGTTGAGGTTCGCGAGGTGGCGGCCGAAGAAGTCGTACTCCTCGTGGGGGAGGGTGTCGTCGTCGATGAGGACGCCGTACTCGTAGTCGCCGGCCCACAGGTACAGCAGCCCGAAGCTGGTCTCGGCGTGGCTGGCCTCGGGGATCAGGTGCTCGTACTCGGAGAGGCCGCGCTCGGCGAACCACTCCTCGCGGCGCGGACCGTCGAACACCTCGCCGTCGACGTCGAGGTCCTCGAGCATCGCTTCCATCTCCCGGACGTCGCAGAACGTCTCGGTGACGAGGACGAACTCCAGGCGGTCGGTGTCGAACCCGTGGGCCCGCGCGTTCTCGACGTACGCGCGGACGCACTCGGGTTCCCGGACCGTCGGGACGATAACGCAGGTGTCGGTCATCTCGGTGTACGTTATTTTAGGCGGACCTAAAAAGGTGCCGGAAACCGGAGTCAGCGTGCCGCGATCGGCGGCCGAACGCTTCAGACCCGCCGCGCGCCGAGGGCCGCGAGGCCGAGGGAGGCGAGGGCGATCATCCCCACGACGGCCAGGGGGTTCATCCCGAAGACCTCCGGGTCGGCGGGGTCCCGCTCCGCGGGGTCGCCGTCGCCCGCCGCGCCGTCGATAGCCGTCCCGGTGGACGTCTGCGTCTCGTTCGGCGGCGGCGTCGCCGTGCCGGTCGGCGATCCGACCCGGACCGGCGTCGAGGTCTCCGTCGGCAGTTGCAGTCCGTTGGGCGTCGGGGTCTCCGTGACCGCCGGCGTCGGGGTGGCGGTCGGGGTCGGCGTCTGCTCGGACGGCGGGGCCCCCATCGACTCGTGGGCGTCGGCGTCCGACCGGCAGCCGTCACAGATACCGAAGTAGTGGGCGGGGACGAGGCGGCCGAACGTCACGGTCCGGTCGGTGCGGGAGCCGCCCGTGACGTTGACGCCCCCGAGGTACCAGCCGTCGTCGCCGGCGTTCGCCACGCAGGAGTCCAGGCGCAGTTCGAGCCTGTCGCCCTGGCCGTAGTTCGGCTGGTCGTCGTTGTCGCTGTCGTCGAACGTGAACACGACGGCCTCGCCGTCCCAGGTCACGTCGCCCACCGCGTACGGCTGGAACTGATAGCCGTCTGCGGTCGTCTGATTGACGCCGAGTTCGTAGTTCGGCCCCCCGAAGAAGCCGCCCGACTCGCAGGCGTCGAGGTTCGCGCCCTCGACCGCGAAGACGATCCGGTCCGGGTAGGCGACGGTGGGCGCCCGGTCGACGGAGTCGGCCAGTTCGACGGTCAGTTCGTAGCTGACCGACTCCGCGCCGGTGTCGTGGCTATCCGGGTCGACCGTGAAGTCGGCCTGCTGTTCGCCGTGACCGGCGGCGGCCGGGGCCGCGAGGAGGGCGAGCGACGCGGCGACGAGGACCAGGAGGGCGAGGGCGGCGGTCGTGCGCGGCTTCATCGAAATATCGTGGCGCCGGTACCCGATAAAAACTTTCGACGGCAGGTTTGATGGCGGGGCCGGCTGAACCGCCGGCTATGTCCCGCTCCCGGTCGCTGCTCCGCGCGCCGACCGGCCGGCTGCGGACGCCGTGGCGTCTGCTCGTCGCCGGCCTCCTGTTCCTCCTCGTGAACCTTTCGGTCGCCGTCGTCCTCGTGACCGCCGGCCTCGCGCTCGACCCCGGGGACGCCGACGGCCCGCGACTGGCCGGCGTCCTCGTCGCGCTGGCGGGCAGTGGGCTCGCGGTCGCCGCCGCGGTTCTCGTCGCCGGCCGGTACCTCGACCACCGGCGGGTCGCCGACCTCGGGCTGTCGCTCGACGCGGTCTGGTGGCGCGACCTCGCGGTCGGCGCCGCCCTCGGCGTCGTCCTCGTCGGAGGGGCCTACGCCGCCGGTCTCGCGGTGGGCGTCTACGAGGCGACGCTCGACCCCCGCGGCCCCGCCGGCTACTCGCTGCCCGCCTGGCTGGCGCTGGTGAGCGCGACGATGGTCGCGGTCGGCGTCTACGAGGAACTGCTCCTCCGGGGGTACCTGCTGACGAACCTGGCCGAGGGCCTGACCGCCTTCGTCGACCGGCGGGTCGCGGTCGTCGCGGCGCTGGCGCTCTCCAGCGTCGCGTTCGGCCTGCTGCACGGCCGCAACCCCAGCGCGACGACCCTCGCCGTCGTCACCATCACCCTCGCCGGTGTCCTGCTCGGCCTGGGCTACGTCTACACCGACCGGCTGGGCCTCCCCGTCGGCCTCCACGTCACCTGGAACCTGACGCACGTCCTGCTCGGCGTCCCGGTGAGCGGCCTGGAACTCGGCGTCCGGCTCCTCGAGACCTCGACGTCGGGTCGCGAACTCGTCCACGGCGGCGCGTTCGGTCCGGAGGGCGGCGTGCTCGGGCTGGCCGCGACGCTGCTGGGCTGCGTCGCCGTCGTCGCCTACGGTCGCGCGACCGGTCGCGGCCTCCAGGACGCGGTCGCGGTGCCGTCGCTCCGGGATCGGAGCGGAGAACGAGAGAACGTGCCAGAGAACGGGGACCGAGAGCCGGGGGAGTGACGGGTCGTTACCCGCCGAGGTAGGACTCCCGGATGTAGTCGTCGCCCTTGAGCTCCTCGGGGGTGCCCTCCTTGGCGACCTCGCCGTTCTCGAGCAGGTAGATGCGGTCGGCGTGCTTGAGCGCGAAGGTCACGTTCTGCTCGGTGAGCAGCACCGTGACGCCCTGCTCGACGATGGGGTCGAGCGCCTCGGCGATGTCCTGGAGGATGACCGGTGCCAGCCCCAGCGTCGGCTCGTCGAGGATGAGGAGGTCGGGGTCGCCCATCAGCGCGCGGCCGATGGCGAGCATCTGCTGTTCGCCGCCGGACATCGAGCGGGCGTTCTGCTCGCGGCGCTCGTCGAGCCGCGGGAAGAGGTCGTAGACGAACTCCTTGCGCTCCTCGATGACGGCGTCGTCCTGCAGGTAGCCGCCGAGTTCGAGGTTGTCCTCGACGTCCAGGTAGCCGAAGAGGTCGCGCTCCTCGGTGCAGTGGATCATCCCCTGCTCGACGAGTTCGGTCTGGCCGACCGTGGCGACCTCCTGGTCGCGGTAGCGGACGCTCCCCTGGTAGTCGAGGAAACCCGAGGCGGTGTTCGCGAACGTGGTCTTGCCGGCGCCGTTGGGGCCAATGAGCGAGACGATCTCGCCCTGCCGCACCTCGAGGTCGAGGCCGCGCAGCGCGGTGACCTTCCCGTAGGAGACCCGGAGGTCCTCGGCCTCGAGGACGGTCGGCCGCTGTTGTGTCGTGTCGGACGTCGACTGGAACTCGAAGCGGTCGGCCTCGTCGTCCGTCGGCGCGCTCATATCTCGTCACCTCCGAGGTACGCCTCCTGGACCTGGGGATCGTTCTTGATCTCGTCGGGGCTCCCCTCGGCGATCTTCGAGCCGAACTGGATGACGAACGCCCGGTCGATGAGGTTCAGCAGGCCGCGCATGTTGTGGTCGACGACGATGAGCGTCATGCCGTGGTCGCGCAGCGAGCGCATCACCTCGGAGAGCTCCTCGACCTCCTTGCCGGAGAGGCCGGCGAACGGCTCGTCGACGAGCATCAGGTCGGGCTGGGTCGCGATGGCGCGGCCCAGCTCCAGCTTCAGCATGCCGGCGTGGGGTAGCTCCGAGGGCGTCTGGTCGAGGACCTCGCCGAGGCCGACGCGGCGGCAGATCTCCTCGGCCAGCCGCTCGGTCTCGCCGCCCATCCCCGACAGCGTGAACAACTCGTCGGGGGCCAGCGCGAGCTCGACGTTCTTGACGACCGTCCGGTCCTCCAGCGGGGCGAACTCCTGGAACGTCCGGGCCATCCCCTCCTTGACCATCTCGTGGGCGGGGATGCCGGTGACGTCGCGGCCCTTGAAGTAGACCGTGCCGTCGGTCGGCGGGTAGGTGCCGGTCACGCAGTTGAACGTCGTCGACTTCCCGGCGCCGTTCGGGCCGATGAAGCCGAGGATCTCCTGTTCCTGCACCGCGAAGGAGAGGTCGTCGACGGCGACGAGACCGCCGAACTCCTTGCGGAGGTCCTTTGCGACGAGGATCCCGTCGTCGGGACCGTACGTCCGGTCGTCGACCGCGGCGCGTTCCGGTTCGGTGCTCATCTGTTGTCACCTCCGATGATCTCCTCGATCTCGTCGCGGTACTTCGAGACGACGCTTTCGGAGGCCGACCGGCCGTCGGCGTCGGCCGGCTCCGGCGGCGCCTCGCCGCGGTAGCGGGCCAGCAGCTTCCGGCCGTCCTTGATGTTCCGGGGGACGACGCCCTCCGGCATGAACACGAGCGTCAGCATGGCGAGCAGGAACTCCGGCAGCGGCGAGAGGGCGGAGAACTCCAGTCCCAGCACGGGGATGGTGAAGTCAAGCCAGCCGACGAGCGCGGTCGTGGCCGCGAACAGCAGCGCGCCGACGACCGCGCCGACGATGGTCCCCATGCCGCCGAGGATGGCCATCACGATGACCTCGATGCTGAGGTCGATCTTCCCCGGGCCGAAGAGGTTCTCGGTGTTGGGGTAGCCGAACGGGCCGACGTGCATCCAGACGGCGGCGGCGAAGCCGCCGACGGCGCCCGCCAGCACGAACGCGAAGATCTTGAACTTCGCGGGGTTGAGGCCGGCCGAGCGGACCGCGTCCTCGTCCTCGCGGATGGCGGTGAAGACGCTCCCCGCGGAGGAGCGGGTCACGGCGTAGCAGACCCCGAAGACGATGAGCAGCGCGATGAAGGCCGCGTAGTACCGCCCCAGCGACTCCATCATCGTCGTCTCGACGGTGATGAACGCGCCGTCGCCGATGCTGACAAGCTGCGGCGGCTGCACGGTCAGGCCGCCGGTGCCGCCGAGCCCCTGCGGGGCGAGCAACGGCAGCCCCTCGCTGAAGAGGACGAACATCTGGAAGAGCAGCAGCGGTGCAATGAGCGTCACCAGCGAGAGGTACGGCCCGTCGAGCCGGAGCGCGGGGACGCCGATGAGGACGCCGCCGATGGCGGCCAGGAGCGTCGCGCCCGCGATGCCCACGAAGATGGGCATGTTGTGCTGGGTCGTGATGACGGCCGTGCCGTAGCCGCCGAGCGCGAAGAAGAACGCGTGCCCGAAGCTCAGCTGGCCGGTGTAGCCGGAGACGACGTCCCAGCTGATGGCGAACATCATCAGGAACAGGACGTACGTGAAGTTGAGCAGCTCCGAGGGCTGCAGGATCACCGGCAGCAGCCCCAGCATGACGAACCCGTAGGCGCCGAGCCGGTGGCGCAGCGGCAGGTTGCCGAACTTGAGCCGCTCCTTGACGGCCTGCTTGCGTCGCTTCTGCACGTCGCCGTCGAGTGGGTTTTGCGTAGCCATTATTCTGCAGCCTCCCTACCGAACAGTCCTTCGGGTTTCACGATCAGGAACACCAGTAGTAGCGCCAGCGACGAGATGCCCGCGAGCTGGGAGCCGTTCGGGACGAAGCTGACCGTGAACGTCTCGAAGAAGCCGATGATGTAGGCTCCGACGACGCTGCCCTTGATGGAGCCGAGTCCGCCGAGGATGACAATGGCGAACGACAGGACGAGCGGCGCCGGCGGGTCGATGGCCATCAGCCAGCTGCCGCCGCCGAGGCGGCCGGCCAGCAGGACGCCGGCGAAGCCGGCGAAGGCGCCCGCCAGCGTCCACGTGATGACGTTGATCTTCTCGGCGTTGATGCCGACCAGCGAGGCGCCCTTGTCGCTCTGGCTGACCGCGATGATGGCGCGGCCGGTCCGCGTATAGTTGACGAACCACATCAGCGCCCCGATGAGGACCCACGACGAGACGAAGATGAAGAGGTTGTTGAGCGTACTCGCGCCGATGCCGAAGCGACCCTCGTTGATCACCGGCGAGACGGGGATCTGGAGGGCGTTGACGTTCATGATGTCGTTCGCCAGGATCCGCAGCGCGTACATGATGAAGAACCCGATGACGAACGTGAGTATCAGGACCGTCACCGGTCGCTTGCGGACGTAGCGGATGACGCCGAGGTAGGTCCCGGCGCCGATGACCGCGCCCATGAGGGTGCCGGCCAGGAGGCCGACGGCTATCGGGAGGTCGAGCCCCGAGCTACTCGAGACGATCATCGCCGTGAACGCCCCCACGGTGATGAAGGCGCCGTGGGCGAAGTTGAGGACGCCCCCGACGCCGAAGATCAGCGTGAAGCCGATCGCGATGATCGCGTACAGTGCACTGATGAACGTCGCTGTCAGTATCGCGCCTGTGATGCCTGCCATAGTTACAACCACTCCGGTTCGGTCTTCTCAGCCGTCTTGTTCTCCGGCGGGTAGAACGAGTGCATCGTCCCGTAGTCTTCGCGGATCTCCTCGTCCATCTGCCACTGCTGGAACACCGGGACGCCGGTCTCGGCGATGGAGGTCCACTGCGGCTCGTGGGCGTACTCGGCGTCGGCCGGCGTGAACTGGACCTCCTCGAGGATGGTCGAGTCGGTGAAGGTCATGTCCTCGAGGTACGGGATGACGGCGTCGGGTTCCGGGGTGCCGTCGAGACCCTCCTCCTCGTGCATGGCCGCGAAGACCTCCTCGATCGTGCTGATCGCGTCGTAGGTGATCGGCGCCGTGTAGATGGGGACGCTCTCCCACGTGTCGACGAAGTTCTGGACGAACTCCTGGGTGGTGTCCGTGTTCTCCGTCTGCGGCGTCATCGCGTTCATGGTGAAGACGTGCTCGACGTTGCCGTCGGTCGACTCCCAGTACTCGAAAGACTGGGCGAACACGTGGATGCCGCCGAACTCGAAGTCGCGCTGCTGCTGGGCCCACTGGTTGACGGCGGTGGTGCCGCCGAGGGCCATCCCGATGAGCGCGACGTCGCAGTCTGCCTCCTCGATATCGCTGTAGAGCGGCGACCAATCGCTGACGCCGCCCGGCCGCTGGGAGATGGGGACGTCGATGACGTCGCTGAGCCGCTCCTGGAGCCGGTCGGCGTACGGCGTGAACTCGCCGATGTCCTCCGTCAGGAGCGCGGCTCGCTCCCAGCCGTACTCGTCCTTCTTGTCCTCGATGAACTCAAGCATCGCGTCGGCGAGGTCGAGCAGGTGGATCGGGCCGGCGCGGAAGTGGTACTTGTACTTCTCGTACTCTTCTTGGGGGTCGGCACCCTGCTGATAGGCTGCGGACTTCGAGACCAGCTTCCCGACGCGGGGGTCGGCCGCCGCCGTGGTCACGTGGAGCTTCTGCTGGTTGGCGATCGACGTCATCGTCTGGAGCAACGCCGAACCGAGGAAGACACCGACGGTCATGTCGCAACCCGCCTGACTTGTGAGCCGCCGGTGTTCGGACTGGGCCTTCCCCGGTGACACCTCGGTGTCGCCGAGTTCGACCTTGACCGAGGCGCCGAGCAGCCCGCCGGCCTCGTTCATCTCTTCGGCGGCCATCTGTGCTGCCTGCCACATCGATTCTCCGAGAGGGAGCTCCATCGGCGCGAGCACGCCGATCTTGAAGGTCTCGCCCTCCAGGGGTCCCTCTGCGTCCTTGACGTTACCGCCAACGCCGCCATCCTCGCTCTCGGGGGGCCTGATATTGCTCCCCGGAAGGGGGTTCTCGCGGCTCTGGCAGCCGGCGAGCCCGGCGCCGAGGGCGCCGGTCCCCCCGTACTTGAGGACCGAACGCCGGTCGAGCCGCCCCTCGTTTTCCTCTTGCTGTTCGTTCTCTGGCACGTCGGCCATATGTGTTCGTGCCTTACCATCGACTCCCCTGTGTGTTTCGGTGGTTTTGTCCGGGCATTTAAGACTATAGCACGGGCTGCCGCCCGGTTCCGGAACGGCCGGAATCGATAGCTTCCGGACCGCTCGTCGTCATTGGCGGTCGATGGATTGCTCGGGAGAACGACCCGGGGACCGTTTCGGTCGTCCGTCGGCGACTCGCGGTGGTCGTCTCTCGAGGGCTGCACCCTCGCTGCGTGCCGCTCAACCGCGTCGATGGACGAGGAGCGAACCCGCGAGCAGGGCGAGCAGCGCCGCGAGCGCGCCGAAGCCGGGGCCGTCACCTGGCGTGGGCGTCGTACTGTCGTCGCCCTGGCCGCCGGCTGTACCGCCAGGCGTGGGGGTGGGGCCGTCACCACCCTGGGTGGCCGTGGGTGTCGTCGTCGCCCCGCTGCCGCCGCTCTGGGTGGCCGTCGGGGTCGGGTCGGCACCGGTGTCGCCGCCCTCGGTCGCCGTCGGAGTGGGGTCCTCGCCCGACTCCGTCGCGGTGGGCGTCGGCGTCTCCCCGCCGGTCGGCTCCTCGTTCGGCGGGGCGCCGAGCTGTTCGCGGGCTTCGGCCTCGCTGTCGCACTCGCAGACGTACAGGTAGTTCGACATCGCCAGGATGCCGGCGTGGTTGGCGTCCTCGGAGGGCTGCTGGTCGGGACCGTTGTCGGCCTCGGTGCCGTTGATGAACCCCTGGACCTGGTACCAGCCTGGGTCGTCGGTGAGCGTCAGGCAGGCGCCGCCCGACGACCGGGCGCCCTGCTCGGCGACGATGGCGTCGTCCGCCGCCGCGTAGGGCGGATCGCCGCCGATGTCGTCCCAGTTGTAGAACTCGACGGTGAGCCCGTCGTCGCGGAAGGTCGGTTCCTTCATCCGGCTGACGAGGTCCTCGTCGTACTCCGTGCCCGGGTCGTCGTCGCCGCGGTCGATACCGAACGCCGCGGTGTTGTCGGTGCTGCAGGCCGAGTAGTCGATCCAGTCGGCCGAGATGACGATGTGGCTGATGAAGGCACCCTCCTCGGCGTCCACCTCGCGCATCGCCTGCTCGCCGACGGCCGAGTACTGGATGCTGCCGTTCTCGGCGTTCCGGTCGCCTGGATAGTGGTTGGTCGTGAACGGGAAGGCCACCGTGAAGTTCGCCTCGTCCGTGTAGTCCGTCGCCGTGTCGACCGTGTGCTGGTCGGCGGCGACGGGCGATGCGACCGCGCTGAGAGCGGCGACGCCGGCGACGGCGCTCAGGGTGACGAGCGTCGCCAGCACCACCGCGTCGATCTCCCTTCGTCCCATGCTCCACACCCTTGTTACTACGTATCTAACGATATCGCTGTGTATTCGCTGCTATTTATGTCAGGATGCGTCGAAAATATCCGCGTTCGGTTCTCGGACGGTCCTCGGGGCGTCGGTCACGGCCCTCGAGGGCCGGTTCGCGCGTTACTGTCGTCGGACCAGCAGCGCACCGGCCAGCAGGGCGAGCAGCGCCGCGAGCGCGTCGAAGCCGGGACCGCCGCCGGGCGTCGGCGTGCCCTGGTGGTCACCCTGGGCGCCGCCGGCGGAGCCGCCCTCCGTCGCGCGTGCCGCCGGCGTCTCGTCGCCCGACGCCTCGGTCGCCGTCGCCGTGGAGTCCCCGCCGGTCGCGCCTTCCGGCGTGGCGGTCGCCGTCGGCGTGGCCTCGCCGGGTTCCTCGGTCGCCGTCACCTCGACGGGCGTCTCGGTCGCCGTCGGCGTCGGGTCGGGGTCGCCGCCCTCCTTGCTCGGTGCCGGACCGAGCTTCTCTTCGGCGGTGGCCTCGTCGTGGCAGCCCTCGCAGATCGGGAAGTAGTGGGACTTCGATTCGATGGTCACCGACTCGCCGTCGTGGTTGGTCCCCTCGAGGGTCCCGCTGATCTGGTACCAACCGGGTTCGGTGGGCATCGTGAAGCAGGGGCCGCCCGAGGAGCCCGCACCCTGGAGTGCCACGATGGCGTCCTCGGGGTTGAGGTGGGTCGGGCTCCCGCCGAGGTCGCCCTCGTCGTAGAAGACGACCTCGAGGCTGTCCTCGCTGAAGGTGGAGTCCTTCATGTGCTGGAGGAGGCTGTCGTCGGTCTGGGTGCCGGGGTTGTTGTTACCGCGGTCGACGCCGAAGACGGCAGTGTTCTCGCTCGTACACGCCGAGAAGTCGACGTGGTCGCTCTGGAGTTCGAGGCGGTCGAAGGTCTCGAACCCGTTCGGGGCGACGTCGTCGAACGACTCCCCGCCGGCGGCGTTGTGCTTGATGCTCGCGCCCTCGGGGTTCTGGTCGCCGGGCAGGTGGTCGTCCTCGTTCGGCAGCGTGACGGTGTAGTTGGCCGCGCTATCGTGGGCCGCAGCCGCCTCCTGGGTCCCGACGACGAGCGCGCCGGCACCGACGACGGTCACCGCGGCGACCGTCGCGAGCACCACGACCGTCGCCAGAGCGGTGTTTCTAAATCGAACGTATTTGGTCATGAACTGATACGTAACTCCAGCTCGTAGGGTAAAAACCTTTGTTAAATTACCGGAACTCCCCGGTTGTTTCTACCGAGAGCCGTCAATAACCGGCGGACGTATATTCAGGAGTGGGATTGGCTCCACGTTCGGGGATCGATGGAGGAGGGGCCGCGGGGGTCTCAGTCGCGACGAAGCGCGATCAGTGCCGAGGCGAGCAGGGCGAGCAGCGCCGCGAGCGCGCCGAAGCCGGGACCGTCGCCGGGCGTCGGCGTCCGGTCGGTGTCGTCGCCGCCGTTGCCGCCGGTGGTGTCGTCACCGCCCTGGCTGGTCTGGCCGCCGTCGCCGCCGTTGTTGTTCTGAGTGGGTTCCGCCGTTTCGTCGCCGCCGGTGTTCTCCTGGGTGGGTTCGGGCGTCGCGTCGCCGCCGCCACTCTGGGTCGGCGCCGGCGTTTCGTCGCCGCCGGTATCGGTCTGGGTAGGTTCGGGCGTTTCGTCGCCGCCGGGGTCTGTCTCGGTCGGCTCCGGGGTCTCCTGACCGCCCGACCGTTCGTTCGGCGGGGCGCCGAGCTGTTCGCGGGCCTCCTCCTCGCTGTCGCACTCGCAGACGTAGAGGTAGTTGTTGGAGTTCAGCTCGAGGCTGACCTCCCCCGCGCTGTCGGAGGGTTGCTGGTCGGGGCCGTTGTCGGCGACGGTCCCCTGCAGGTAGGCGGCGATGCGGTACCAGCCGGGTTCGTTCGTCAGCGTCAGGCACGGCCCGCCGGCCGACCCCTCGCCCTGGGAGGCGACGATGGCGTCCTCGGGAGCCATGTACGGCGGGTCACCGCCGAGGTCCCCCCACTTGTAGAACTGGATGTCGATGCCGTCGTCCCGGAAGTCGACCTGCTTCTGCCGCTGGACGAGGCCCTCGTCGTACTCCGTCCCGTCGTTGTCGTTGCCGCGGTCGATGCCGAAGGACTCGGTGTTGTCGGTGCTGCAGGCCGAGTAGTCGATCCAGTCTTCGCCCTCGTACTCGGCGTGGACGACGATCCGGTCGATGTAGACGCCCTCCTCGGCGTCCTGCTGGCGGAAGGCGTCGGCGCCGGAGGCGAAGTACTCGATGCTGCCGCCCTCGGGGTTCTGGTCGCCGGGGTAGTGGTCGGAGGGGTTCGGGAAGTTCACCTGGAAGTCGGCGTACTCGGAGAGGTCCGGTGCGTCGTCGGGGTGTGCGGCGCCGGCGACGCCGACGCCGAGGAGGGTGGTCGTCGCCGCGAGCGACAGCACGAGGGCCGTCGCCACGACGGTAACACTCAACTCTCGAATGCGGGGCATAGCCGTCCATAGCCAACCAATATCCTAAGGGTAACGCTGGATATGTTGGGCCGTTTATCCCTGTCAACCGCTAACGGCCCTCACCAGACGGCCGGTCCGCCCCGCTCGGGGACGGATTCACCGACGCCGCATCGAGAGCAGCGCCGCGCCGAGCACCGCGAGTATCGCGACGATCGGCCCGAAGCCGGGACCGCCGCCGGGCGTCGGCGTGGCGTCGCTCTGGCCCGCCGAGCCGTTCCCGCCGGTATCGTTCTGTTCGGCGCCGCCGTTCTGCCCGTCGGTATTCTGGTCGCCGCTGGTCTGCTCGCCGCCGTCGTCGGTGGTGTCGTCCGTCGTGTCTGTGGTGTCGTCGGTGGTATCGTCCGTCGTGTCTGTGGTGTCGCCCGTCGTGTCGTCGGTGGAATCGGACGTCGGCGTCGCAGTGGCGTCGCCGTCGCCATCGCCGCCGGTGTCGTCCTGGGCGGTCGAGGTCGGCGTCGGCGTCGACTCGTCACCGCCGTCGTCCGTGGTACCGCCGTCCGCACTCGGCTTCGGACCGAGCTTCTCTCGGGCCGTCTCCTCGTTGTGGCAGCCCTCGCAGATCGGGAAGTAGTGGGACTCCGAGGTGACCTCTACGGTCTCGCCGTCCTCCGTGGTGCCGCGGACCAGCCCATTGGTCTGGTACCAGCCGGGTTCGGTGGGCATCGTGAAGCAGGGGCCGCCCGAGGAGCCCGCACCCTGCACGGAGACGATGGCGTCCTCAGGGTTGAGGTAGGTCGGGTTCCCGCCGAGGTCGTCCTCGCTGTAGAACTCGACCTCGATCTTGTGCTCCTTGAACCGTGACTCCTTCATGTGCTTCAGGAGGTCGGTGTCCGTCTTGGTCCCGGAGTTGTTGTTGCCGCGGTCGACGCCGAAGACGGCGGTGTTGGCGCTGCTACAACCGGAGTAGTCGATCTCCGGGGAGCCAGTCTCGAGGTACTCGAGCGTCTCGAAGCCGTTGGGCGCTCCCGCCTCCCGCATCGCGTCGCCAGACTGCGCGAAGTTCTGCATGCTCGCGTTCTCCTCGTTCTGGTTGCCCGGAAGGTGGTCCGAGTTGTGCGGGAGTACGACCGTGTAATCTCCGTTCTCGTAGTCGGTGTGGTCTGCGGCGGCCGGACCGATCACGACTGCCGCGAACGCTCCGACGACGGCCACGCCGACGACGATCAGCGCGACCGACCGCAGTGACGTCTTCGTCATTGTCTCGTCTGTCATACAACTCTTCCATTGGTAATCACAGACGTATATCCGCTGCAGGCAATTTGCCGGGGTTCTTATACTGATGAACCACTGAAAGGTTCTCTCGGTTATTCTTTAACAGGATTAGATACATCGAATCGAAGCTGGAACGTAGTTCGACTGGCCCCATACCCAGCGCAGATCCCGGACCACGGTCGTGAGTTCCGCCATCGCCGCGGTCGTGCGCCTAGCCCGCCCGCCGCTCGCTCGCGACGAGCGGTTCCGTTCCGGACCTCACGAGAGTTAGTAACGCCTATACGCGGGCCTGCCATTCTCCCGCGTATGCAACGACGATGGGCGGCGATCTGCCTCGCCTTCTTCCTCGTCACGGCCGCCGGTGCCTACGGCGTGCAGGCGCTCGCGGAGGGACCGGAGATCGACATGGAGGGCGAGACGTACCAGAACAACGATACGTTCGAGACGAACGGCACCACCTACACCGTGGAGGTGGAGGGCGGGTCCGGCTCGCTCGTGTACAACGAGACTGTCTCGAACGAGGACTCCTGGGACAACAACTCGGCCGTCGAGTTCGAGGACGCCAGCTACAACGTCACCATCGAACCGGCCGAGGACCCGGACCGGTTCGGCCTGACCGAGGAGTTCGACGTCGAGAGCATCCTCCAGAACGACTCCGAGGTGGACAACCAGACGTACACCGCCGAGGACGGGACCGAGTTCGTCCGCTACCGCGACGGGAGCACCGAACCGCTCGAGGAGTACCTCCCCGAACCGAACCAAGTGACCTACTCCGAGAACGACACCGTCGAGCACGACAACGAGTCGAAGACCGCCGAGAACGTGACCAGCGAGTCGGTCGCGCTCACCTGGGAGACCGAGGAGGAGCAGTCGGAGACCCTCGCAGAGGGCGAGAACGTCACCGTCGACAACCAGACGTACGTCGCGACGTTCCCCGACGACCAGACAGTCATGCTCTCGGAGGACGTCGCCAGCTACCAGGAGCAGGCCGGCCACCAGGAGTACTTCCAGCAGCGGCTGAGCGGGCTGAACTACGTCATCATCTTCAGCCTGTTCTCGGCGTTCCTCATCGCCGCCCTGGCGTTCCTCCCGCGGCGCGGCTGACCCCGCCGCCCGCTCTCCGTCCGGTCCGTCCGCCCACTCCCTTCTCTGCTGACCCGCCTCCCAGTCATTGCTGAACCTGCCGACGTGTCCGGAGTCACGCCACGCTCTCACACGAACACCGCGGTTCGAAGGCTTTATCCGCGGACTCGACCTCATTCGACGTACTATGAGTGACAAGCCCGCCTCCATGTACCGGGCCATCGACAAGCCCGCGTACACGCGACGGGAGTACATCACGGGCATCCCCGGCTCGAAGGTCGCCCAGTACAAGATGGGTAACCTCGACGCCGAGCCCGAAGACTACGAGGTCCAGATTAGCCTCATCGTCGACGAGGAGGTCCAGATCCGCCACGGCTCCCTCGAGGCCTCCCGCCTCTCGGCGAACCGCCGGATGCTGAAGGAACTCGGCGAGAACGGCGACTACAAGATGATCCTCCGGAAGTTCCCCCACCAGGTCATCCGGGAGAACAAGCAGGCGACCGGCGCCGGCGCCGACCGTGTCTCCGACGGGATGCGGCAGGCCTTCGGTAAGATCGTCGGGACGGCCGCCCGCATCCAGAAGGGCGAGCAGCTGTTCACCATCTGGTGTCACCCCGAGGACGCCGAGGTCGCCAAGGACGCCTTCCGCCGCGCGTACAACAAGATCTCCCCGCCGTGCACCATCCGCGTCGAGCGCGGCGAGGACCTCCTGATCGCGTAAGGCAGGTTCGGCTTCTTCGGGCTTTTCGTTCTCTGACGCCAGTCGCCAGTCGTAACTCTTCGGTGAGTCTGGCGACTGCTCGACCGGTCGAACGGCTCGTAGTTCGGCACCCCAGAAGGCACCTCCTAGACCATCGCATACAAGCCGGACCCACCCCAGAGACCCAGCATGAACCTCGCCGAGTCGACGTGGACGGACGTCCGCGACGCGGAGACGAACCTGGCGGTCCTGCCGGTCGGGAGCACCGAGCAGCACGGGCCGCACGCGCCGCTGGGCGTCGACGTCATGACCGCCGAGGCGATCGCCGAGGCGGGCGCGGAGCGCTACGCCGACGAGTACGGCAGCGAGGCCGTCGTCGGGCCGGCCATCCCGGTCGGCGTCGCCGAGGAGCACCGGGACTTCGACGGCACGCTGTGGGTCTCCGAGGACACGTTCCGGGCGTACGTCCGAGAGACGATCGAGAGCCTGGTCCACCACGGCCTCGACCGCGTGGTGGTCGTCAACGGCCACGGCGGGAACGTCGACGCGCTCCGGGAGGTCTGCGGGCGGGTGTCCCGCGAGGCGTCGACGGACGCCTACGCGGTCCCGTACACGTGGTTCGACGCGGTCGCGGTGGAGAACCTCGGCCACGGCGGGCCGGCGGAGACGTCGTTCGTCCGGCACCTGCGGCCGGAGCTGATTCACGAGGACCGGACGGACGAGGCAGCCGAGGGCGGCGCCGAGCGGTGGGGCGAGTGGCTCCACGGGACGAACCTGGCGTACGACGCCGCGGAGTTCACCGACAGCGGCGCCGTCGGGGACCCGCGGGACGGGGACGCGGCGCTCGGCGAGGAGCTACTGGAGGAGTCTGCAGACGCGCTGGTCGAACTGCTCGAGGCGGTCGCGAGCCGGCGGGACTGAGAGGCGTCGTTACTCCTCTTCTTCCTCTTCTTCCTCCTCCTCTTCTTCTTCCTCCTCGTCGGCTTCCTCGTCGGCCGCCTCGGACTCGGCGTCCTCGAGGGCCCCCCGGAGCTCCGGGATGGTGGCGGTGAGCTCGCCGACCTGCTCGTTGGCGTCGACGATCTGGTCGAGCAGCGCCTCGACCTCGGCGATGTCCTCCTCGAGGTCGTCGGCGTCCTCGAAGGCGTCGGCCTTCCGGCCCATCGCGAACCACTTCTTGGCGTCCCGCAGGTGGTCCTCGGCGTCGCCGACGTCGAGGGCGCCCTTCAGGGCGTTGAGGACGCCCAGCGTGTTGTCCGCCTCGACGTCCCAGATGGCGTCGGCCTCGGGGAGGGCGCCCCGGGCCTCCGCGAGGCTCGCCTCCACGTCCTCGCGCATCTCGCTGGCCGCCTCGTCGAACAGCTCGTCGTCTTCGAGCGTCGCCTGGCTCATACGCCTCGTTGGTCGCGCTACTGGGTAAAACCACGCCGCAAAGCGAAAGTGAAACACGCAGCGGGCGCGCCGGTCACGGGGCGTGCATGATGCCGCCGCCACCGTCGTCGCCCTCTCCGTCGGCGTCTCCGTCGCTGCCGCCCGGGTCGTCGCCGTCGTCGCCGTCACTTCCGTTCGCGTCCCCGCCGTCCCCGCCACCGCCCTTCTTCCCGCTACTGGCGGCCAGGCTGACGCTGCCGTCGCCGTCGTCCGAGGTGGACCGGACGGCGCGTCGCCGCTCCGGGATGGCGTCGAGGGTGGGGTCGACGTCGCCGAGGATGAACAGCCCGTAGAACCGGAGGAACACCTGGACGAAGGCGTAGACGAGCCCCGCGGCGACGGTCATGCCGACCCCGCCGAGGACGGCGCCCACGGCGATGCCGGCGGTGCTCCCGGCGACCGCCGCGACCGCGAGCCCGACGGCAAGCGCCGGCGCGAGCCCGACGAGCGCCGCGAGCCCGACGAGCATCCCGCCGACGGTGCCGAATATCGCGACGGCGACGGCGTAGACGAGGAACTCCTTCGGCGCGTCGGCCAGCGTCGGCCAGACCCGCCGCCACCCCGCGACGACGCCGAGGTCGCGGATCCACATCGCCGGGACGACGAACGCGGTGGTGAACGCCGAGACGAGGCCGGTCACCAGCCCCAGCAGGGCGAACAGGACCCAGTACTCCCCGAGGACGACCAGGTACGTCAGGGGGCCGGCCTCGGGACCCGCGAGGGAGACGGTGGCCCCGACCAGCACCGACAGCGAGAGCAGGTTCAACAGCAGTCGGAAGCCCGCCAGGCCGAGCGCCCGGTTCCGGTTGGCCCCGATCTCGGCGCGGAGCGAGCGCTCGCCGCTGTTGAGCCACCGGAGGAACGGGAACTCGAGGAAGGCCCCGACGGCGACGAAGACGAGCCAGAGGGCGACGGCGGCGACGCCGGCGAGCAGGAGGACGTCCGGCAGGGCGGCCGGGAGGAACTCCTCGATGGCGGCCCGGCTGTCGGCGGGCATCTCGCCGCTGGAGTTCCCGCCGGTCGGCACGCCGAAGCCGGGACTGGCGACGGTGCCCGCGACGAGGACGGCCCACACCCACTCGCGGAGTCCCTGCGGCCGGTACCGCCCCGTCGCGGTCAGGGCGTCGTCGATGGCGTCGAGCGCGGAGAGGGACACACCCGGAACCGACGGCCACCGGGTATAAAATACCGGCCGAACGCGGTTGCAGGGGCGATCGAACGGCGATGCGCGGCGGTCCCGTCGACCGCATCCGCGGCGGCGCTGTCGGCGACGGTCCGCCGGGACGGCACCGCCGCCACCCACCTGGAGTTCGACCGGACGCTGGACCCCGAACTGGGCTACCACTACGGCACCGCACTCGAAACCGACCTCCGGGCCGGCGACCAGCTCGTCGTCGCGACCGAGACGCCGCCGCAGGTCGCCCGACACGAAGGGTGCGAGCGCGCGTCCCTCGATATGGAGGCCGTCTCCTTCACGGTGTGAGTCGGCGCTAGACCCCCTCTGTTTCGAGTCGAACGGGTACAGGACCGATCGACTACGGCACTCGTCCAAGGGTAGTTGCTCGGTCGACCGGTAGACGCCCGGCGAAAAGGCGCGTCGAGAACGCCTAGACGTGGAACTCGAAGAGGTCGTCGCCGACGTGGTGGAGGGAGTCGACGACCTTCCCCTCGTCGCCGACCATGTCGTCGCCGCTGGCCTCGGCGCGGCCGACGGCCAGCGCCTTCCGGTGGTTCTCCTCGACGATCACCACGAGGTCGCCGGGTTCGACGTCGTCGGTGGCCTCGGTGATGCCGGGGCGCATCACGTTCGCGCCGTCGGAGACGAAGGAGATGGCGCCGGAGTCGACGGTGACGACGTGGCGGTCCGGCGGGTGCTCGTTGGCGCCGCGGACGGTGAGGAAGAGCTCGCCGTCGAAGGAGGCCACCAGCGGTTCGCCGTCGACGAGGACGACCTCGCGGTCGACGTCGTCGAACTCGACGCGTTCGTAGCTGTCGCCGTCGAGCTCGACGCCGAGCTGTTCGGCGAGCTTGGCCTCCAGCTCGTCGATCTCGTCCGACCGGAGGTGGTGGCGGGACTTCACGTCCATGGGGGGACTTCGCCCGTCACGGGTTAAAAACCGCTGGTCCGAAGCGGGGGTCGCGCGGGTCGTCGCCGCCGACCTCGTTCGGTCGGTCGACCCGCCACCGCTAAGGCGCCGGCGCGCCGCGTACGGGTATGATAGACCTGCGGAGCGACACGGTGACGCGGCCGTCGCTGGGAATGCGGGAGTCGGCGGCCGACGCCGAGGTGGGCGACGACGTCTACGGCGAGGACCCGACCGTCAACGAACTCGAGGCCGCCTTCGCCGACGTCGTCGGCAAGGAGGCGGCGCTGTTCGTGCCGTCGGGAACGATGGGCAACCAGGTCGCCGCTCGCGTCCACACCGAGCACGGCCAGGAGGCGCTCGTCGAGCGTGAGAGCCACGTCTACAAGTGGGAGTTGGGCGGGCTGGCCCAGCACTCCGGGCTGCAGGTCCGGACCGTCGACGGCGGGGAACGGGGCGTCGTCACGCCAGCGGCCGTCGTCGAGGGCTACGTCGAGGCCGACGACCACCGGCCCGGGATCGGCCTGCTCTGCCTCGAGAACACGCACAACAGCAAGGGCGGGACGGCAATCGCCGCCGAGCGGATCGACGCCGCCTGCGCGGCCGCCCACGAGCGCGGCGTCCCGGTCCACCTCGACGGCGCGCGGCTGTTCAACGCCGCGGCGGCGCTCGACACCGACGCCGCCCGGCTGGCCCGCGAGGTCGACTCGGTGATGTGCTGTCTCTCGAAGGGACTGGGCGCGCCCGTCGGGTCGATGCTCGCGGGCAGCGAGGCGTTTATCGCCGAGGCCCGCCGCGTCAGGAAGCTGCTCGGCGGCGGGATGCGGCAGGCTGGGATCGTCGCGGCGCCGGGGCTCGTCGCCCTGGAGAACCGCGAGCGCCTCGCCGACGACCACGCCAACGCCGAGCGGCTGGCGGCGGGCCTCGACGCGGTCGACGGCCTGCGCGCCCGCGAGCCGGAGACGAACATCGTGCTCGTCGAGACCGACGAGCCGGCGGAGGCGTTCCTCGAGCGCTGCGCGGAGCAGGACGTCCTCGGCGTCCCGTTCGGCGAGAAGGTCGTGCGGTTCTGCACCCACCTGGACGTCGACGAGGCGGACGTCGAGGCGGCGATCCGGCGGATCGAGGCGCTGTAGGGGCCGCCTACCGCTTCCGCCCCTCGCGCATCCCCTGGGTGAAGCTCTTGAGAGTCCGGCGGACCAGCAGGAAGAACATGAAGACGATGATGAGCAGCACCGCGATGATGCCGACGAGGACCGGGTCGACGTCGCCGGGCAGCTGCGCGGGCGGCAGCGCCACTCCGGCGGCGAGGCGCGACGACGACGCGATCGTCGGGAGCATACCCGCCGATTGCGGCGCCACTCTAAAATCGTTTCGGCCTCCCGAGAGGTCTCGCCGGTGAGCCGGCGATCGCCGGGGATAATTCCACCGACTATACCGTTGAATTCCTAAAAACTCATGCCGGACGACTCGAAACGGGGGGCAAATGAGCCTCCTGCCCTCCAGTCCGGACGTCGCCCCGGACGGCGAGCCGCGGGTCGTCGGCCTCGACAGCGAGGAGGCCGACGACCTGATGGCCGCCCTCTCCTCGGCGACGGCGCGGAAGCTGCTCGCCGAACTCCACGAGGAGCCGGCGCCGCCCGGCGAGCTCGCCGACCGTGTCGACACGTCGCTGCAGAACGCCCAGTACCACCTCGAGAACCTCGAGGACGCCGGCGCCATCGAGGTCGTCGGCACCGCCTACTCCGAGAAGGGCCGCGAGATGCGGGTGTACGGCCCCGCCGACAGCCCGCTGGTCATCTTCGCCGGCGAGAAGGAGCGGGCCTCCGGGCTCCGCGCCGCGCTCTCGCGGCTGTTCGGCGGCTTCGCGGCCCTGGCGCTCGGGTCGCTCGCCATCCAGCAGGTGTTCGGGCAGCGACTCCTCGGCAGCGGCGGCGAGGACGCGGCGCCGGCCGGCGGGACGGCGACCCCGACGCCGACCCCGTCGCAGACGGCGACTCCGGACGGGGGCAGCGACGACGCCGGCGACGCCGGGGCGTTCGACGCCCGGGGGACCGACACAACGCCCGCCGCGGAGGACGCGGAGACGATGGACGGCGCCGCGTCGACGCCGACGGAGTCCGGCGCCGACACCACGGACGGCGGGGGGGTCGCGACCGACGGGCTGGAGACCGCCACGGAGACCGTCCGGGAGGCGACGCCGACGCCCACCCCGACGGGCGACGCTGGGGACGTACTCGGATTCCTCGACGTCGCCGTCGGTTCCGGCCTCCCGCCGGGGCTGGCGTTCTTCCTCGGCGGCGCGACCGTGCTGACGCTGGTCGTGGCGATGACGTACCTGCGCGCCCGGCCCTGAGCAGCCCGTTCCGGCTCTCTTCCGGCTCTCTTCCGGATCGCGATTCCGGTAGGTAAAACGGCGTTTTGACCTTACGGTGGTCCCTTATCACACCCGGCCTTCTGCCCGGATGCGCTGAACGCTTCGGCCCTCCGAGGCATGTGGTGCCCGCCCCTTCGGCCCTCTCGGCGTTCGGCGCACGACCCTCCCTGCCATTCGGTTCCGGTGTCGACTCCGCTCGAGTAGTGGCACCGTCGTCCGGAACGTGACCGCTCGACCTCAGCAGCGACCGCTCATCCCTCCGGAGACCGCTTCGCGACGGTGAAGCGGTCGAACACCTCGCCGTCGGGTTCGACGAGGCGGCCGCGGGCGAGGCCGTCGTCGTCCCACTCCAGTTCCGCGTGCCCCGGGCGGTTCCACCGCGGGTCGGCGTGGCTGCCGGGGTTCAGCATCGGGACGGGTCCGTCTGTGTATCCGGGGTCGTGGGAATGGCCGAACACCACGAGGTCGGCGCTGGACTGTCGACCCAGCATCGCCAGGGCGGTCTCGCTGTGGTCGTGGCCGTGGGCGACGGCGATCCGGAGGCCGGCCCACTCGACGAGTCGCTCCGCGGGGACGCGGTCGCGGACGGCCGGCGGGTCGTTGTTGCCGTGGACGGCGCGGAGGTCGCAGCGGGCCTCGAAGGCCTCGAGGACGTCGACGGACATGAAGTCGCCGGCGTGGATCACGAGGTCGGCCTCGTCGACGGCCGCCGCGGTCCGCCCCTCGAGGCGCGGGCCGTCGCGACCGTGCGTGTCCGAGAGGACGGCGAGCATGGCGGCGGTTCGGCGCCCCCCGCCATTACGCCACCGCTTCCGGCGACGGAGCAACGGCTTTGTGGCTGCCGTGGGACGGTGGTTACATGGCAGGTGGCAGTACCGGCGTCGTCCTCGCGGCGATGTTCGCCAACGGCGGCATCGCCGTCCTGAAGTTCGTCGGGTTCCTGCTGACCGGGAGCCCGTCGATGCTGGCCGAGACGTATCACTCGATCTCAGATACGGGCAACCAGGTGCTGCTGCTCGTCGGCATCAAGTACAGCGGCCAGGAGGCGACGCAGGCCCACCCCTTCGGCTACGGGAAGGCGCAGTTCTTCTACGCGTTCCTGGTGTCGGTGCTGCTGTTCGGCATCGCCGGCTGGGAGAGCCTCAAGCACGGCTACCACGAGCTGCAGGCCGGCGGCCACGAACCCGAAGCCGGCGCCGCCGAGTTCCTCGGGTTCACCGTCGACATCCCCACGCCGGTCGACCCCTTCTGGATCTCGGTGGTCATCCTGCTCGGCGCCATCGTCTTCGAGACGTGGGCGTTCGTGAAGGCCCGCGCCGAGCTCAAGCGGCAGATGCAGGAGTACGGCTGGTCGGGCTACCGCGAGACGTTCGACCGCACCAGCGACATCACGACGCTCACCGCCTTCACCGAGGACACCGTCGCGCTGGTCGGCCTCGTCGTCGCCCTGGTCGGCATCACCGCCTACCGCGTCACCGGCAACCCCGTCTTCGACGCCCTCGGCGCCATCGTCATCGGCGTGCTGCTGATGTGCTTCGCGGTGCTGCTCGCCGTCGAGAACAAGCGACTCATCCTCGGCGAGAGCCTCCACGAGTCGGTCGAGGGCGAGCTCCGGGCGGCCGTCGAGTCCAACGATGCGGTCGTCCGCGTCGACGACTTCCGGACCATGTTCGTCGGCGCCCAGCAGCTCCTCGTGACCGCCGACGTGAGCTTCGATCCGGGTCTGGACACCGCCGCCGTCGACGAGGCCATCGGGGCCATCGAAGCCGACCTGCGCGAGCGCGACGGCCGCGTGAAGACCATCTACATCGAGCCCGAGCGGTAGCGGTCCCCCGCCGCTTTCGAGCAGTTTTTCCCCTCGTGTCGACAAAAGCGGGTATGCTCCGCGCGGGCGTCATCGCCGTCCAGGGCGACGTCGCCGAACACGCCGCCGCCATCCGCCGGGCCGCCGACCGCCACGGCGAGTCCGTCGAAGTCGAGGAGATCCGCACCGCCGGCTCCGTCCCCGACTGCGACCTCCTGCTGATGCCGGGCGGGGAGTCGACGACCATCTCCCGCCTCCTCCGTGACGAGGGGATCGACGAGGAGATCCGCGCCCACGTCGCCGACGGCGACCCCCTGCTCGCGACCTGCGCCGGCCTCATCGTCGCCAGCCGCGACGCCAAGGACGACCGCGTCGCGACGCTGGACGTCCTCGACGTCTCGGTCGACCGCAACGCATTCGGCCGCCAGAAGGACAGCTTCGAGGCCCACCTGGATATCACGGGCCTCGACGAGCCGTTCCCCGCCGTCTTCATCCGCGCTCCCGTGATCGACGAGGTCGGCGGCGACGTCGAGGTGCTGGCCTCCGTGGACGGGCGTCCCGTGGCCGTGCAGCAAGGGAACGTGCTGGGGACGTCGTTCCACCCCGAACTGACCGAGGACTCCCGGCTGCACGGGCTCGCCTTCTTCGAGTAGCTCGGCCGTTTCGATAGGTCCTCGCGTGAGCGCGCCGAGGGCGCCCGAGGTCGTGCTACTGGAGTGGACTCGAATACGGGAAGAAATTCTCCTAGTCCAGCAGGTACGTCAGCAGGCCCTTCTGGGCGTGCAGCCGGTTCTCCGCCTGGTCCCAGACGATGGAGTTGTCGCTCTCGATGACGGCGTCGGTGACCTCCTCGCCGCGGTGGGCGGGCAGGCAGTGCATGAGCAGGCGGTCGCCCAGCAGCTCCTCGTCGACCTGGAAGTCGCCGTCGTTGAAGACCTCGAGCTTCTCGGCGCGCTCGGACTCCTGGCCCATGCTGACCCAGACGTCGGTGTAGACGATGTCGGCGCCGTCGACGGCGGCCCGGGGGTCGGTGGTGGTCTCGGGCCGGGAGCCTAGTGCTTCGGCGCGCTCGAGGACCTCGTCGTCGACGTCGTACTCCTCGGGGGTGGCGACGACGAGGTCGAGGCCGACGATGGCGGCGCCGAGGACGAACGACTGGCAGACGTTGTTGCCGTCGCCGACCCAGGCGACGCGGGCGTCGAAGCCGTCGAAGCGCTCGCGGATCGTCAGGAGGTCGGCGAGCGTCTGGCAGGGGTGGGCGTCGTCGGTGAGGCCGTTGACGACGGGGACCTCGGCGTACTCGGCGAGCTCCTCGACGTCGGCGTGGTCGAACACGCGGGCCATGATGACGTCGACGTACCGCGACAGCGCGCGGGCGGTGTCCTTGACGGGCTCGCCGTGTCCGAGGTGGATGTCGTCGGGCCCGAGGAAGATGGCGTGGCCGCCGAGCTGGGTGGCGCCGGTCTCGAAGGACACCCGCGTCCGCGTCGAGGGCTTCTCGAAGATCATCGCGAGGCTCCGGCCCTCCATGGCGTCGCCGGTCTTCCCGCGGGCGTGCTTCTCCTTGAGGTCGACCGCGCAGGTCATGACCTCCGAGAGCTGTTCGCGCGTCAGGTCGTCGATGTTCAGGAAGTTCATTGCAGGTCCTCCGCGACGGCTTCGAGCACCGCGACCGCGCGGTCGAGTTCGCGCAGGGGCAGGTGCTCGTCCGGTGCGTGGTCGAGGTCCGAGTCGCCGGGGCCGTAGGTCGCCATCGGGCAGTCCCAGGCGCCGGCGAAGATGTTCATGTCGGCGGTGCCGGTCTTCCGGAGCAGCCGCGGGTCGCCGCCGGCCTGCCGGATGGCGACGCGGAACGCCCGCGCGACGTCGGTCCGGGGGCTCTGCATCGTCGGCTCGACCGAGTCCTTCCAGTTGACGGTGCCGGCCCCGAGTTCGGCGTCGGCGCGCTCCCGCACCTCGTCGGTCGAGAACTCCGGGGGTACCCGGAGCTGGACGTCGAGCGTCGACTCCACGGCGAGGCCGTCGTCGCTGACGCCGCCCTCGATTTTGACGGGCTTGGGCGTCACGCGCTCGAAGACGGGCTCGTAGTCGTCGGTGTCGAACTTCGTCTCGACGGCCGACCACCACGAGATGGCGTCCTGGATGGCGTTGTTCTCCGGCCGGGAGGTGTGGCCGGACTCGGAGGTGGCGACGTAGGTGCCCTGCAGGATGCCGCGGTAACCGAGCGTGATGCCGTCCCAGCCGGAGGGCTCGCCGTTGACGACGGCGTCGGGCTCCGCGCGGTCCTCGATCAGGTGGCGGGCGCCGCGGGAGTCGACCTCCTCGCCGACGACGCCGACGAACGAGACGCCGGTCCGGACGGCGGCGACGGCCAGCGCGGCCAGCGGTCCCTTCGCGTCGACGGAGCCGCGGCCCCACAGCTCGGGGCCGTCCTCTCCCTCCTCGACCCGGACCGGGATGTCGCCCGGAACGGTGTCGACGTGGGAGGTGTACAGCACCGAGTCGTCGGCCGGCGCGCGGACGTTGCCGACGTCGTCGAGGTGGGCCTCGCGGCCACGCTCCTCGAAGAACGCGACGAGCGCCTCTGCGCACTCGCGCTCCTCCGGCGTCGGCGAGGGGATGGAGACGAGCGTCTCCAGCAGCTCCCGCGCCTCCTCGTCCGCCTCGACCTCGGCGGCGCCGTCCTCCGGGGCGGCTCCGTCGGCGTCGCTCATGCGATGACGTCCTCCAGGGCGTCGACCACCGCGTCGACGTGCTCGCGCTCGACGGTCAGCGGCGGCAGCAGGCGCACGACGCTGCGGCCCGCGGGCAGCGCGAGGACCTGGTGGTCCATCGCGAGGTCCCGCAGGATGGGGTTGGCGCCGCGCTTGACCTCGACGCCGACCATGAGGCCCTCGCCGCGGACCTCCCGGACGGCGTGGCCGAGCGCGGACTCGAGTTCGCCGACGAGGTACTCGCCGATCGCGGCGGCGTGGCCCGGCAGCCCCTCGCGGGTGAGGACGTCCAGCGTCGCGCCGGCGGCGGCCGTCGCGACCGGGCCGCCGGAGAACGTCGAGCCGTGGTTGCCGCAGTCCTCGGCGATCCAGTCCTTCACGAGCGTCGCGCCGATGGGCAGGCCGCTGCCGAGACCCTTCGCGGTCGTCAGGACGTCCGGAACGACGCCGTGGGCGTCGGCGGCCCACAGCGACCCCGTCCGGCCGAGGCCGGTCTGGATCTCGTCGAGGATCATCGCCGCGCCGGCCTCGTCGGTGGCCTCGCGGACGGCCTGGAGGTACGCCGAGGAGGCGGGGTTGACGCCGCCCTCGCCCTGCACCGGTTCGAGGACGACCGCCGCGGTCTCCTCGTCGACGGCCTCGCGCATCTCGTCGGCGTCGCCGTACGGGACGAACTCCACGTCGCCGGCCAGCGGGCCGAACCCGTCCTTGTACTTCTGCTTCCAGGTCGTCGCCAGCGAGCCCATCGTCCGGCCGTGGAACCCCTGCATCGTCGCGACGATCTTCGAGCGGCCGGTGGCGTGCCGCGAGAACTTCAGCGCGGCCTCGTTGGCCTCGGTACCGGAGTTACAGAGCCAGACGTTGTCGATATCGCCCGGCGCGAGGTCGGCGAGCTGGTCGTACAGCGCCGTCCGCGCGGCGTTGGGGTACGACGCCTGGACGTACATCAGGCGCTCGACCTGCTCGGTCGTCGCCTCGACGACCTCGGGGTGGCAGTGACCGACCGGGGCGCAGGCGTAGCTCGCGCCGAAGTCCAGGTACTCCGTGCCGTTCTTCGCGTAGAGGTAGACGTCCTCGCCGCGGTCGATGCCGATGGGTTTCTCGGAGAAGACGAAGCCGCTCATTGTTCTGACTGGGCCGCGAGTGCGCCGGGCAGGACGTGCGTGCCGCCGCCGTCGACGGCCGACCGGACCGGGCTGTCGGCGTTGGCGCTGGCGACGACGACGCGTTGCGCGCCGGCCTCCAGGGCCTCCGTCGCCGCCATGACCTTCCGGCCCATGAAGCCCTCCGCGGCGTCGGTCAGTTCGTCGTACTGTTCGGGGGTCTCGACGCGCTCGATGAGCGTCGAGGGGTCGTCGGGGTCGCGGTAGACGCCCTCGACGTCGGTCAGCGAGACGAGCGTCCCGCCGAGTTCGCCCGCCACGGCCGCGGACGTGCGGTCGGCGTCCGTGTTCACCGCGACGCCGTCGTCGGCGAGCATCGGCGGGGAGGCGACCGGCGTGTAGCCGTCGGCGAGGAGGGTCTCCAGCAGGTCGCCGTTGACCGCCTCGATCTTCCCGGAGTGGTCGCCGCGGCGGATCTTCTTCTTGCCGTCCTCGACGACCCGGACGGCGGACTTCCGGGGGCCGTAGAACAGCTGGCCGTCGACGCCCGAGAGGCCGACCGCGTCGACGCCCTGCTCCTGCAGCCCCGTCACGAGGTCGGTGTTGACGAGGCCGGCCATCGCCATCTTGAACACGTCCATCGTCTCCGCGTCGGTGAACCGGCCGACGACGCCGCTGGGCGTCTCGACGTACTCCGGTTCCATGCCCATCTGCTCGAGGGCGTCGTCGACCGCGGTCGACCCGCCGTGGACGACGGCGACGTCCGTCCCCTCGTCGACCAGGGCGGCGATATCGGCGAGCGCGCCCTCGGGTTCGACGGCGCGGGCGCCGCCGATCTTGACGACGACGGGTCCGTCCTGCTCGGTCATCTCACGGCGCTCCCACGGGGTGCAGCCCCGTGAACTCCAGGCCCGCCGTCTCCTCGAGGCCGAGCGCGACGTTGGCCGCGTGGACGGCCTGGCCGGCCGACCCCTTCATCATGTTGTCGATGGCCGAGAAGACGACGATCCGCTTGTTCCGCGGGTCCAGCTCGAAGCCGACCTCCGCGTAGTTCGACCCCGCCACGGCCTTCGGTTCGGGGTAGCGGTACACCCCGGAGCCGCCGGCGACGAGGCGGACGAACGGCTCGTCCTCGTAGCTGCCGCGGTAAGCGCCCCAGAGGTCGCCCTTCGAGACGGGCTCGCCGGGGTAGACGTGGCAGGTCGCCGAGGCGCCGCGGGTCATGTCCACCGCGTGGGCGGTGAAGGAGACCTGCGTGCCGAGGAACTGCTCGATCTCGGCCTCGTGGCGGTGCCCCGTCGGCGCGTACGGGCGGACGACGCCCGAGCGCTCGGGGTGGGAGGAGGCGTCGCCGCCGCCGGCGCCGCCCTCCGAGGAGCCGACCTTCACGTCGACGACGATCTGCTCCTCGCCGGAGAGGATGTCGGCGTCGAACAGCGGCTTCAGGCCCATTATCGCCGCGGTGGCGTTGCAGCCGCCCGACGCGATGAGGTCCGCGCCGGGGAGGTTCTCTCGGTTGAGCTCCGGCAGCGCGTACTCCGAGTCCGCCAGCAGCCCCGGCCGGTCGTGGCCGTCGTACCACTCGTCGTACTGCTCCTCGCTGTCGAGTCTGAAGTCCGCGCTTAGGTCGACGACGGTGTCCGCGGCCGCCTGGAAGGCGTCGATGTGCTCCATCGAGACGCCGTGGGGCGTACACGCGAACAGGACGTCGACCGATTCGAGGTCCTCGGGGCTGGAGAAACGGAGGTCCATCCCCCGGAGGTTCGGGTGGACGGAGCCGACGGTCTTGTTCTCGTAGCTGCGGCTCGTCGCCTGCGCGACCCTGAACTCGGGGTGGCCCTCGAGGATGCGGAGGAGTTCGCCGCCGGTGAAGCCGCTGCCGCCGACGACGCTCGCCTCGTAGCTGGCGGTCACGCCGTCACCTCCACGTCGCGGACCTTCGCCTCGAGCCAGTCGACGACCGTCGCGGGGACGTCGACCTCGGTGACCTCGTTGAGCGCCTTGAACTCGACGGTGTGGTTGACCTCGTGGACCGTGAAGGAGTCGCCGGTCTCCATGAGGTCGACGCCGAGCAGGCCACCGCCGACGGCGTCGGAGGCGCGCTCGACCAGGTCGGCCATCTCGTCGGTGACCTCGAGTTCCTCGGTCTCGGCGCCCTTCGCGGCGTTGGTGAGCCAGTGGTCCGACGAGCGGGCCATCGCCGCGACGGGTTCGCCGTCGGTGGCGACGACGCGGATGTCGCGGCCGGGCTTCTCGACGAACTCCTGGATGTAGAACACCTTGTGCTCGTAGTGGCCGAGCGTCTCCTTGTGCTCGAGGATGGCCTCGGCGGCCGACCGGGAGTCGATCTTCGCCATCAGCCGCCCCCACGACCCGACGACGGGCTTCAGCACGCAGGGGTAGCCGAAGTGCTCGATGGACTCGAGGGCGGACTCCTTGGTGAACGCCACCTCGGTGTCGGGCGTCGGGATGCCCGCCTCGGCGAGGACGAGGCTGTTCCGTGCCTTGTCGGCGCAGATCGCCGCGGTCTCCGGCCCGTTGACGACCGGGATGCCGTATGCGTCGACGAACCGGGAGACGTACCGCGACCGGCTCGTCGCGAGACAGCGGTCGACGGCGATGTCGACGTCGTCGAAGGCCTCCGGCGCGTCGTGGACGCCGAAGCGCTCCTTGCGGACGTCGATCTTCGTCACCTCGTGGCCGCGGTCGCGGAGCTCGCGCAGCAGGAGCTTCTCGTCGCGGCGGATACGCGAGTAGAGGACGCCGACGTTCACGGCGGACCACCCCGCGGTGCGCCGTGAGCTCGGAGCGCCGCCGGCGCTCCGGCGTTCATCTTCGGCCCCCCGTCTCCGCGCTCGATTGGCGGACTGCGCCGACGTGCATTACCTTACTCCCCCCAGTCCTCTTCCAGTTCGGGCGCCGTCTCGAGCTCGACGGGGTCGTCCCCGACGACTTCGAGCTCGGCACCGCAGGTCGCACAGTCGACGATCTCTCCCACTTCCAGGTCGTCGTGCAGGTCCAGGTCGGCCCCGCACTCGGGACATTCTGTCATCGTACCTCCTACTCGCCGTCGGATTCACTTAAAGCCTTCGAACTTGTCAGAATAGATTAACAACGCGTACTCGACTCTACCGGCGTCGAGAGGGCGTATCGGGCGTTCGGCTGCGGTTGCATATCAGAAATGTGGTACTACGTCCCCGAGGGGGGACGGCGGTCGCGGCCGCGGGTCCTGTCGCCGGTCACGCATAGCCGGCCACCTCCTCGCTGAGTTCGTCGGCGGCCGCCGACAGCGCCGTGCGCCGGTCCTCCAGGGCGTCCACGTCGGCGCCGATGTCGTCGAGCGTCCGATCCAGCGCCGCCTCGACGGCCTCGGGCGCGGGCCCGCCCAGCGAGTCCCGGGAGGCGACGCTCCGCTCGGGGTCCAGCGCCGCCTCGACGGCCTCGCGGTCGACGCGCTCGTCGAGGGGGTGGCCGAGGACCTCCCGGGCCGCGTCGTCGAGGGCCTCGTAGTCGCTGCCGTGCTCCGCTGCGTGAGCTACCATCTCGTGGGCCGTCCGGAACGGGAGTCCCTCCATCGCCAGCAGGTCGGCGACGCCCGTCGCCGTCGAGAAGCCCTCGCCGGCCGCCTCGGCCAACGTCGCCGCCTTCCAGTCGGCTGTCGCGACCGCGCCGGCCGCGACCCCGGTGGCCTCGGTCACCGCGTCGACGGCGTCGAAGGCGTGCGGGTGGGCGCGCTGCAGGTCGCGGTTGTACGCCCGCGGCAGCCCCTTGAGGATGGACAGCAGGGCGTTCAGCCCCGCCGCCGCGTCGCCCGCGCTCGCCCGGACCAGCTCCATCGTGTCGGGGTTCTTCTTCTGGGGCATGATCGACGAGGTCGACGAGTAGTCGTCGGATAGCTCGACGTAGCCCTTGTTCGAGAAGACCACGAGGTCCTCCGCGAGCCCGGACAGCGTCGTCGCCAGCGTCGCGACCGCGCTCGTCGTCTCGACGAGGAAGTCCCGTGCCGACGAGGCGTCCATCGAGTTCTCGACGACGCCCTCGAATCCGAGCAGCCCCGCGGTGCGCTCGCGGTCGATATCGAAGGGCGTCCCCGCGAACGCGGCGGCGCCCAGCGGCGAGCGATTGACCCGGTCGTAGGCGTCCAGCAGGCGCTCGGTGTCGCGGGCCAGCGCCGACTCGTAGGACAGCAGGTAGTGGCCGACGGTGGTGGGCTGGGCGGGCTGGAGGTGCGTGAAGCCCGGCATCACCGTCCCGGCGTGGGCCTCGGCGACCTCCGTCAGCACCTCGCGGGCCTCGATGGCCGTCTCCGCGGCGTCGAGGACGTCCTCGCGCAGGCGGTGGCGGATGCAGGTCGCGACCTCGTCGTTGCGCGAGCGGGCGGTGTGCATCTTCCCGCCGCGCTCGCCGACGCGCTCGATGACGGCCGTCTCGATGGCCGCGTGGACGTCCTCGCCGTCCGGCAGCGCGCCGTGGCCCGCGGTCTCGACGTCGTCGAGCGCCTCCAGGATGGCGGCGGCGTCCGCGTCGTCGACGATGCCCTGCTCGGCGAGCATCACCACGTGGGCGCGGTCGACCGCCAGGTCCGCCGCGAAGATGCGCTCGTCGGCCGCGAGGCTCGAGAGGAACCCGCGGGCGGGCCCGCCGCTGAAGCGGTCGCGGCGGACCACGTCTCGCGGGTCGCTCCGCTCCCCGCTCGATTGCTCCGAGGCGCGTGGCGCCTCGCTTCCGACGTCTCGCGATTCGTCTCCCTGTTCGGTCATCGTCTACTCCTCGTTCTGGCTGTCGATGACGCGGTTGGCCAGGCGCTCCTGGAAGCCGTGGTACTTCGCGACGCCGGTGGCGTCGTTCTGCTCGATGCCGCCGGTGACGTCCTCGGTGTTGAACGAGGCCGCCTCCGCGGAGTAGACCGCGTACGTCGAGTCGCGGCCGACCGGGCGGGCTTGCCCGCCCTCGAGGCGGACGGTCACCGTGCCGGTCACGCGGGTCTGGGTCTCGTCGATGAAGCCCTCGAGGGCACCGACGAGCGGCGCGTTCACGAGCCCCTGGTAGCCCTTCTCGGACCACTCGTGGTCGATCTGCTTCTTGAAGGCGCGCTCCTCCTTGGTGAGCACGAGGTCCTCCAGCGCCCGGTGGGCGTTCAGCAGCACCGTCGCGGCGGGGTGCTCGTAGTTCTCGCGGACCTTCAGCCCGAGCATCCGGTCCTCCATGATGTCGGAGCGGCCGACGCCGTAGTCGCCCGCGAGGTCGTTCAGCTCCTCGATCAGTTCGACGGGCGCCATCTCGCTGCCGTTCAGGCTGACGGGGTAGCCGTCCTCGAAGCCGATCTGGATCTCCTCGGTCTCGCCGGTCGGCGCCGTCGTCCACTGGTAGATGTCCTCCGGCGGGACGTAGCTCGGCTCCTCGAGTTCGGAGCCCTCGATGGAGCGGCTCCAGAGGTTCGTGTCGATGCTGTACTTGCCCTCGTCGCCGCCCTCGACGGGCAGGTCGCGCTCGGCGGCGTACTCCTGTTCGAACTCGCGGGTGAGGCCGAGTTCGCGGACCGGGGCGATGACCTCCAGGTCGGAGTCGCGCCAGACGGCCTCGAAGCGGAGCTGGTCGTTGCCCTTGCCGGTGCAGCCGTGCGCGAGGCCGGTACAGCCCTGTTCTTCGGCGACCTCGAGGATCGCCTTGGCGATGACGGGGCGGGCCAGGGCGGTGCCGAGGGGGTAGCCCTGGTAGGAGGCGTTCGCGCGGACGGCGTCGAAACAGAGGTCGGCGAACTCGTCTTTCGCGTCGACGACGTAGTGCTCGAGGTTCAGCGCCTCGGCCGTCTCCTCGGCCTCGGCGAACTCCTCGGCTGGCTGGCCGACGTCGACGGTGACGCCGATGACCTCGTCGTAGCCGTACTCCTCTTCGAGCAGCGGGACGCAGACCGTCGTGTCGAGCCCGCCCGAGAAGGCGAGCGCGACGCGTTCGTTGTCGTTGTTGGACATTGGTGTGGGGTTCAGATCGGTGGACCGTCAACCGGACGGGTATCGTTGGAAGCCGGGCGAGCGCGACGTGGGAAGTGAGTACTATCGGGCCTGACGGCCCGGTCGTCGCGGTCGCGAGAGAAGGGTGGACCCACCGCTGGGAGCGGCCGTGCCGTGGCGGTGAGTCGGCGTCATGTACTCGTCTCTATCCCCAGTGTGCTATTAAACGCTTGCGAAACGCCGAGAGAACCGTGCCAGACGGTGCCGTGACGACCGTGCCACGGCGGGGGTCAGGCGCGCCGCCGCCGCACCGCGAGCAACACGAGCGCCACCGGAATCAACGCGACGAGCAGCGCCGTGAGGAAGTCGCCGCTCCCGGCCAGCCAGTCGTCGCCGTCGCCGGCCCCGCTGCCGCCGTTCGACCCGCCGTCCTGGACCTCGCGGAACTCGGCGTAGAAGTTCGAGAAGTTGGACGTCTGGGGGTTCCACAGCATGCTGTTCCGCTGGGCCCGGATCTGCGGCGGCTGGGAGTCGACGCTCCGCTCGTAGCCCTCCGGGCCGTGGACCGCGACGCGCGTCGGCCCCGGCTCGAAGCCGCTCCGGAACGGCTCGGTGACGAGCACCCAGTTCCGGTCTCTGCCCTCGAGTTCGTACGCGCCGCTGTGGTAGGCGAGGTGGTCCCACTCGGCGCGGACCTCGACGCGGCCGTACTCGGTGGTCTCGTTGTCGGCCTCGTGGACCACCGTGTACGTCCTGACCGAGACGTTCCGGATGCGCATCTCCAGGTCCGTCGCGTTCCGGCCGGTGGCGGCCGCCTCCCGGAGGTTCCGGGCGACGATGTCCCGCCACTCCACCTGGGCGGTCTCGTTGTCGGCGAACGCCCCGTACTGCTGGCGCTCGGCGTCGTTCGAGAGGTCGTAGGCGGTGACGTTGTAGACGGTCGCGTTGCCGTCGGCGTCGAGTTCGACCCCGAAGATGCCCGTCCGGTCGGGCTCCTCGTGGGCGGCGGCGCCGACGCCGACGAAGCAGGTCAGACAGACCAGGAGGAGCGCACCGAGCGTGAGAGCGTGTCGCATGCCTCTGTCGTGTACCGTCGAGTGACAAATCGGTTTCGCTCGCCGCTCGGCCGTAGCGCTTTTGCGCACCCCCGTCCGACCCACCGGTATGCTCCCCGACCGGGCGGACCTGGACGTCGAGGACCTGCTGAAGATCGTCCTGGTGCTCGTCATCGTCTGGATCGGCGTCCAGATCGCCATCGACCTCCTCGAGTTCGCCTTCAGCGCGCTCGGGTCCGTCCTCGGGCTGCTGATCGTCGCGCTCATCGTCGCGTACTTCCTGGACTACATCTAGTGAACTACAGCTGCAACGTCCCCGTCCCGGCGGAGGTCTCCCGGCTCGCCCGCGGGCTCGCCGCCGAGCTCATCGACGCCGACCGGCGGGACCGCCACACGCTCGTCGCCAAGCGCTTCGGCGACGGCGACCCGCGGACGTTCGCCCGGGAGGTCCGCGACGCCATCGCGGGGATTCCCCCCTTCGCCGCCCGCATCGATGGCGTCGACCTGTTCCAGGACCCGCCGACCGGGAACGCCCCCGTCGCGTACCTCGTCGTCGAGTCGCCCGGGCTCCGCCGCCTGCACGCCGCCCTCTGCGAGCGGTTCGACCCCGTCCCCGGCCTCGAGGCCGACGAGTACGACCCCCACGTCACCATCGCCCGCGGCGGCGACGCCCACCGGCTGCTGGGCCGGGAGGTCGAGTACGAGTGGACCGTCGACGCCGTCTTCGTCTGGTCCGCCGGCTACGGCGAGCCCGTCGAGCGGATCTCCCTGCCCGCCTAGGGAGCCCGCTGGAGTACCATCCGGACGCCGGCGTCAGAACAGCCAGAACGACAGGAAGACGCCGACGAGGATGAACAGCGCGGTCAGGCCGAACGGGTTCACGACGTACCGAAGCGGCGTGTCGAAGAGGAGTCGCTCGAGGCCGGTCTCCGGCGGCCGGAGCGCCCGGACCGGCCCGGTGGCGAACAGCGCCGGCCGGACCGGGGCATCCGGGGCCCGCGATTCCAGCGCCGCGACGTCCAGCTCGCCGGCCACCTCGAAGTCCGCGGGGTCGTAGCCGGCCGCCAGCAACGCGCCGGCGCAGGGTTCACAGAGGACGTAGGTCCCGCCGTCTATGGGCACGTAGGCCGCGAGGTCGGTCGCCGAGTCGACCATGCGCTGGCAGCGCTGGCAGACGTGCTGGCGCTCCGTTCGCATCGTCGCGACCGCGGGCGGCGCGTCGGGCCGGGGGAACAGCGGCGCTCCCTCCGCGAGGTCGCGGTAGGCGGGGTCGTCCGGGTGCAGCGTCGCGTGGCACGGCCGGCAGACGGTCACGAGGCGGTCGAGGTCCGCCAGCGACGCCTGGCCGCTGAAGCCGGCGGTGTCGTGGACCTCCAGGTCGCGCTCGGGGTCGCCCGGCCGCTGTCGTCGCCGGTAGCCGCAGCGCTGGCAGGTGCGGTCGTCGCGTTCGAGGGCCGCCTCGCGGACGGCGTCCCAGCGCGGGCCTTCGCCGTCGCGGGTGCGGCGGCGCTCGGGACGGGGGTCGAGGTCCACGGCTACGGCGTCGGCGGGTCGCCGTCCCAGGCGTCGAGGTCGCCGTAGAAGTTCAGCATCGCGAACTTCAGCTTCTCGGGAGCGACGTCGACGTGCTCGCTGCGCTCCTCCGGCGGGAAGGCGGGGTAGACGCTGTAGTCGCCGAGGTCGACGCGGTTCGACTGGGTGTACCGCTCGTCGATCAGCACGCGGACGCCGAAGTCCTCCGGCGACCGGACGACCCGGCCGAGGGCCTGCCGGGTCTTCCGCACGGTGGGGATCTCCACGGCGTAGCGCCAGCCGGCGTCGCCGTCCGCGTCGCTCGCGCCGCGTTCGTCCTCGCCGAAGGCACCCTGGTAGGCGCGCTGGACGGCCTCCATCCGGTCGTCGAGGTGCGGGTACGGGACGCCGACGACCGCGACGCTGCGGGCGTCGTCGTCGTCGAAGCTGACGCCCTCCGCGAGGGTGCCCCATAGCGAGGTGAACAGCACCGCGTCGTCGTCGGCGACGAACTCCTGGCGGAGGTCCTCGGCCCGTTTGCCGGGCTCGTCGAGGTAGGGCGTCGCGTCGCCGGCGAAGCGGTGGTAGTAGCGCTCCGCTTCGGCGTAGCTGGGGAAGAACGCGAGGGTGTTGCCCGGCGTGAACCGGACGACGTCCTCGAGGGTGTCGCCGACGGTCTCCTGGACGGCGGGGTCGTCGCGCTTGCTGGCGAACAGCGCGGGCGTCTCGACGGCGTAGGTGCGGCGTCGCTCCTCGGGGAACTGCTCGCCGTAGGCCATCGTGAGCGGGTCGTCGAGCCCGAGGACGTCCTCGGTGACGTCGAACGGGCGCAGCGTCGCGCTCATCAGGATGGTCGAGTGCAGCTCCTCGAACAGCGGCTCGGTCACCTGCCGGGGCAGGCAGGTGTACAGCTCCGCGCGTCCCACGACCCCGGTCTCGGTGCGCCGGACGCCCAGGACGGGGTACTGGCCGGGTTCGACGCTGGACTCCATCCAGTCCTCGACGAACGAGGCGGCGGTCAGCGTCGGGCAGTCCTTCCGCGTGGTGGCCTCGCCGTCCTTGTACGCCTGCTCGTAGCGGCGGTCCAGCTCCTCGCCGAGCGCGAGCGCCTGCTCGAGGTCGGCGTCGAAGCCCTGGCCGGTGTACTCCTGGAGGAACGCCACCGAGAGGTCGTCGCGGCCCTCGTCGCTGTCGATGGAGACGTCCTCCCACTCCTCGCCGACGCCCTCGCGGTCGCCGAAGCCGAAGGAGCCCTCGTAGGTGTCGACGAGCGCGGTCCGGAACGCCCGGAGGACGTTCGCCGCGGGGTCGGCGCGGGCGTCGTCGCACTCCTCGAGTTCGTCCAGCGCGCCGTCGAGGGTCCGCTCGGCGAGCGTCCGGGTGGCGTGGTCGCGGGCCGCGTCGGCGACGTTGTGCGCCTCGTCGAAGACGACGATGACGTCCTCGGGCTCGCGGCCGAGCCACCGGAAGAACTGCTCGCGGATCATCGGGTCGAGCAGGTGGTGGTAGTTGCAGATGACGAGGTCGACGCCCTCCATGCCGTCCTTCAGGAGCTCGTAGCCGCAGAGGTCCATCTCGTGGGCCTGCTCGTAGATCTCGTCGGGCGTCCGGACGTCGTCGTAGAGCCACGAGTAGAACTCGTCGGTGTTCCCGGTGAGGTTGTTGTAGTACCGCTCGCAGACGTTCCGCTCCTCCTGGAGGGCTTCGATGCCGGCCTCGAGGTCCTCGATCTCCTCCACGACGGCGCCGCGGGCCTGGGCGGCCTCGCCGTCGCCGTCCTGGCTGGCCTCGAGGAGTTCCTCTTCGCGCTCCTCGAGTTCGGCGATGTCCTGCTGCTTGTCGACGAGGTCGCGGGTCGTATCGCGCAGCGCCTGGCACTCCTCGTAGCCGACGTCGATGTGGCACATCGACGCCTTCCCCCGGAAGACGACCGAGCGGATGGGTTCCTGGGCGTTGATGGCGCGGGCCTCCTCGATGAACTGCCGGGTCTGCTGGTGGACGTTCGTGGTGATGACGACGGTCTTGCCGGCTGCCCGCCCGTACTCCAGTGCGGGCGTCAGCGACGCGAGGGTCTTGCCGGTCCCGCAGGCGCCCTCGAAGAGGACGTCCCGCTCCTCGACGAGCGCCTCGCGGATCCGCCCCATCGCGTCCGTCTGGTGGTCGTACGGCTCGTCGTAAGGGAAGAACCGCCGGTGGCCGTCCGACTGTGACACACCCGTCGTTGGGTCGTTCTCGAATAAAAGGGTTCGCCGGCCGGACCGGAAGTTATCGGCCCGTCGGCACGGCGTCGAACACCGCCTGGACGGTCCCCGGGTCGTAGGTCCAGAAACCCGCGTACGTCTCGGCGTGCCGCTGGCGGCCGACGACCGCGCACTTCCGGGCGTCGTCGCCGCAGCCGTCGAACGCGACGAACCAGAAGCCCTCGACCACCGACGCCGGTTCCGTGTGGAACGCGATGCCGGCGTGGGCGTCGTCGGGGACGGTCCCGGCGTAGGCGTGGATATCGAGCGCCGTCTCGTCGGCCAGCCGCTCGTAGACCCGGCGCTGCTTGCCGAAGGCGGCGGCCGTCTGGAAGCCGGCGCACAGCGTCCCGGCGCCGACCCGCCAGGCGTGCTCCTCGACCTCGCGGGACGCGGCGAGCATCCGCCGGCGGTCGAGGGAGGCGAACACCGTCCCGTCCAGCAGGTCGAACAGCGCGCGGTGGTCCTCGTCGACGTTCTCGAGGTCCCAGGGGTCCAGGATGGCGGCCTCGAACAGCCGGCGCAACTCGGCGACCGGCAGCGCGCCCGCGAAGCCGCCGCGCTCGCGGACCACGAGGAACCCCTCGGCGTCCTCGTCGGGGAGCGTCCGGTGTTCGACGTCGGCGTTCCGGGCCGCGAACCGCTCGACGACGTCGGCGTCCGACGCGCCGGTGTAGACGACGAACTCCTTGCGGGGCCGGTCGACCTCCTCGAAGAGTGCCTCGAGCGTCATGGCTCCGGGAGGGCCTCGTCGGCCCCGGCGGATCGACGCTCGCGCTCGTACTCGCGGGACTCCCGGAGGATCCGCGAGAGCGGCTCGGGGAGCGGTTGCAGGGACACCTCACGGTTCTCTCGGTCGTACGCGACCACGTCGCTGTCGGCGAGTCGGGGGACGTCAGTGTGGTGCAGGGAGACCCTGATGCGGTCCCGCTCGCGCGGGCCGACCACGGTGTTCTCCTCGACGGCCTTCCAGCCCGCGACGACGTCGCTCAGCTCCTCCAGGGGGATCTCGGGGTGCTCCTGGAGGTAGTAGAGGATCCGGCGTCGCGAGGCCGAACACAGCAACTGGTGGAACTCGTCGAGGTCGGGAGCCCCGTCCTCGGGCTCCTCGCCGCGGTCCGTCGATCCGTCGTCGAATCCGCCACCCCTCATGGGTAGCGGTAGCACTCGGAAGCCCAAAAATGTTCACTGGCCAACTTGTCTTCAGATTACGTGGCGGCCGGGTGAGAAGATACTCGCCGGGTGCTGCAACGGCTACTGGCGGCGGCACGGCCGCTCGGGAATCGGACCGAGACGTGAAAATCGGGGCCGGCCAGCTCAGGCCAGCGCGTTCAGCATCAGGACGAAGACCCCGAGGAGGACGCCGAAGGCGACCACCGTCCGGGGGTCCATCGTGGGTGCGTTGCGATCCTCGCTGTCGAAGTACCGGACGAGTCCCGCACTGGACATCAGCCCGCCGGAGTTCTCTCCGCTGCTCATACCCGTCAGTTCGTGCCGGAGGTCCTAAGGGTTTCGGCACGGTCGGTCGCCGACCCGCCTGCAGTCGGCGCCGCTCGGGCCGCCGTCGCACCCCTCCGTCGCCGGTTGGGAAACCCTTATGCGCGCGGGTAGAAAACGTCCGATAGTCATGCCCGTCACCCTCAAGGACTTCTATGCGGACTGGTGCGGCCCGTGCAAGACGCAGGACCCCATCCTCGAGGAACTCGAGGAGGACTTCCCGGACGTCGACTTCGAGAAGGTCAACGTCGACGAGGAGCAGGACGTCGCCAACGAGTACCAGGTGCGCTCGCTGCCGACCCTCATCGTCGAGAACGACGACGGCATCGTCGAGCGCTTCGTCGGCGTCACCCAGCGCGACGACCTCGAGAGCGCGTTAAGCCAGGCCGGCGCCTGAGGCGGCCCTCCTCCCGACGCGCCCGAACGGCGCGCCCGCGTTCACGGTTTTCTTTCACATCCGGTAGCGGTCGCTCCGCCGACGGCCGGCCCGCTCAGTCCTCGCCGGACCCGAGCAGTCGCCTCGCGTAGGGGAGCACTCCGAGGGGGAGGAGTAGTACCGGGGCCAGCGAAGCGTCCGTACCGTTGTTGTCCCCTGGTCCTCTGGTTCCGTTCCCCGGTGAACTGTCGGTCGAGGTCGTCTGCGTTTCCTCGGTCGAGGTCGTCTGCGTTTCCTCGGTCGAGGTCGTCTGCGTTTCCTCGGTCGAGGTCGTCTGCGTTTCCTCGGTCGAGGTCGTCTGCGTTTCCTCGGTCGAGGTCGTCTGCGTTTCCTCGGTCGAGGTCGTCTGCGTTTCCTCGGTCGAGGTCGTCTGCGTTTCCTCGGTCGGTGAGTCGGTGGGCTCGGTGGTCGACGACTCTGTCTCTGCGGGCGTATCCTCGGGCGTGTCCGTGGACTCTGTCTCGGTCTGCTGGGGTGTCTCGTTCGGCGAGTCGGTCGATTCTGGCGTGTCGGTCGATCCCGGCGTGTCGTCGGGCGTATCCGTGGGGTCTGACGCGTCGGTCGCTTCCGGTGTCTCGTTCGGGGTCGAGTCGGGCGTCGCTGTCGACTCCGGCGTGTCTGCCGGCGTGGTGGGTCCGGGACCGGGTTCGGCGGTCGACTGGTCGGTCTCCGCGGGCGGCGACCCCGGCGTGGCCGTGTCCCCGGGCTGGGAGGTCGTCTCCGGCGTCGAGTCCGGCCCGGTAGCGGGGTCGGACTCGGTGTCGGTCGGTCCCGGACCGGGTGCTGGAGCCGGTGCCGCGGTCGACCCCGCCTCCGGCGTCGCGGTGTCCTCGTCGTCCGCCTGCTCGACGAGCTGGATGGAGCTCTCGACGTGCTCGTGGTACTCCTGCAGGGTGTACTCGCCGTGGTAGGTGTCCTCGGCGACGTCGGCGTCGATCGTGAACGTGGCAATCGTCCGGCCCTGCTGGTCCAGGATCGTCCCGTCCAGCCGGTCGACGTCCCACTCGTACTCGCCGACCAGCACCGCGAAGGTCATCGCGACGTCCTCCAGTTCGGCGCCGACGTCGTCACCCCGGCGGAAGCTGTACCGGAGTTCGCTGCCGTCGTCGCTCATCGAGGCGCTCTCGACGTTCTGGCCGTGGTGTTCGACCGACCGGACGAACAGGTCGAGGTGGTCGACGGGCGACCCGCGCGGTTCGACCGGGAGCTGCGCCTCGGACTCCTCGATCGGGCGGTCCGGCGCGGACGACCGCACGTTGGCGACGGCCTCCACCGCCTCCTCCGAGGGCGTCGTGGAACTGTTGACCGGCGTGCCGTCGGTGGTCTCCGGCGTCGGCGTCGAGCCGTCGGAGCCGTCGAGGACGCTTCCGCAACCCGAGAGAAGAACCATACAGACTACCGCGAGGACGGACAATCTCATTGACAGAAACTATCGCTGGCACGCAGTAGTGGGTTATCACCAGTCGTTTGCGAGTCGCTTGCGGGCGTGACGGACGGGACCGGTCCACACGACCGATCGAGGTCGGGACTCGCCGCTCCACGCCCCGGAAGGACGAGTTTTTTGCCCTGCACGTTCTCGCGGGGGTATGGACGCATACATCGAGGGCGTCCGCGTCGCGGAGACGCCCTCGGGACTCGCCGCGATCGTGACGCTCGGCGTCGAGGACGAGGACGACGTCCTCCCCATCTTCGTCGGCTTCGACGAGGCGGCGAGCATCGCCCGCGGCCTCGACGCGACGGACCTCGGCCGACCGCTGACCCACGACCTGTTCCTCGACGTGATGGAGGAACTCGGCGGCCGCGTCGAGCGGGTCGTCGTCTCCGAATTGGACGACGACACCTACGTCGCGGACCTCCACGTCGAGACGCCGCGGGAGTCGGTGGTCGTCGACGCCCGCCCCAGCGACTCGCTGGCGCTGGCCTCGCGGACGGACGGCGACATCGAGGTCGACGAGGCCGTCTTCGAAGCGAACGCCGAACCGCGCGACGAGTACGACGACCTCGACGACATCCGGGAGCTGATGGAGCGATGACCGACGAGACGACAGACGAGCGGACCGACGACGTTGCGGGCGAGGGGAGCGCCGAGACCGCCGAGATACTCGACGAACTGTTCGAGGTGATCGAATCCCGGAAGGCGGAGCTGCCGGAGGACTCCTACACCGCGTCGCTGTTCACCCACGAGAAGGGCGAGAACGCGGTCCTGGAGAAGCTGGGCGAGGAGACGACCGAGCTGATTCTCGCGGCGAAGGACGACGACCGCGAGGAGCTGGCTCACGAGGCCGCCGACATCGTCTACCACCTGCTCGTCCTGCTGTCGATGAAGGAGATGGACCTCGCGGACCTGCGGGCGGAGCTGCGCGAGCGGCGCTGACTCCGGGGACGAAAGACCGTCCAGCCCGAGGGCGTCACGCTCCAGGGTAGGTGTCGACGTGGTGGACGGCCTCCGGGGAGAGCAGCCGCCCGCTGGGCAGCTCGACCCAGCCGTTCGCGCGGATCGTCGCCGGCCCCTCGTGGAGGACGGTCTCGCCGTCCACGTCGCCGTAGATCACGACCGACTCGTAGTCGTCCTCGAAGAGCTCAGAGAGGGCGTCGAGGATGGGTTCTGCGGGGGCGATCATAGTATCCAGTTGTGTTCTTCCGATAAAAACACTGCGAGTGGCTCGGGGGGACGGTCAGCGCCGTTCGAACCGGTAGGTCACGACCGTGCTGTCGTCGTCCCACTCGAAGTCGCCGCCGTGGACCTTCTCGAGGCGCTCGCGGTAGGTCTCCAGCGACGGCGACCCCTCCCGCCGGGCGTCCTCGTCGGTGAGGTCGCCGAGGGTGCGCTCCTTGACTCCGGTCACCTCGAACTCGGTACCGTCGAGTTCGAAGGTGTCGCCCTCGTCGGCGTAGCGGTTCGAGGCGCCGCGGCTGATCTGCGTGACGTCGCCGTTCAGGACGGCCTCCTGGACGCGGTCGTTCGGGAGCAGGGACTCGGGGTCGATGGCTGTCATGGGTCGACGTACGGGCGCCGGCCACTTAGGCGAGGAGGCCGCCGACCGCGCCGCCGATGGCGCTGTCGACCGCGAAGACGAACGCGATGACGATGCCGACCGCGAAGACGCCGACGCCGCCCAGCACGCCGAACGGGCCGGCGAGGGGGATTCCGACCAGCGAGACGAGTACCGCGGCAATCACCGCAATCGCGATGCCGTCGAGCGCGCCGGCGAGCAGGCCGTGCCAGGCGCCGCTGCCGGCGCCGCCGCCCGCGAGGACGCCGGCCGTGAAGCCGGCGACGAGGCCGGCGCCGATGTGGCCGACGACGGGGAGCGCGAAGGCGACGATTCCGGCGACGATACCGACGAGGAAGCCGACGAAGACGGCGCGCCAGTCTGTCATACCAGAAGGTAGGCCGCTGGACCGGAAAACGCTACCGACCCGATACACCGGCCTTATAGGCTCGCACACGTAACGTAGCCCATGCACTTCGAAGACCTTCCGACGACGCCCCGGTCGGAGGAGCTGGTCGACAAGGCGTTCTCGCGGGCGGCGCGGGCGGGGCGGGCCAAACAGGGGACGGAGGCCCAGGAGTCGATGCTCCAGACGGCCGGCAACATCCTCTCCGACAACCTCCAGAACGTCGTCACGACGTGGCCGGACTTCGACACCGTCGACCCGTTCTACTACGAGCTGGCCGACGCCACGCTCGCCGACACCGACGTCGGCGGCGTCGACGCGCTCCGCCAGCACCTCTCGAAGGTGATGAGCGCCGGGCGGCAGTGCGACAAGATCAAGCAGGAGTACCACAGCAAGGTCCGGAACGCCGACAGCGACACCGCCCGCAAGCACCGCAAGCAGGCGTTCGCCCGCCTCGCCGACGTCACCGAAGGGGTCGCCGACGACCTCCTGGCCATCAGCGAGGCCCGCGACGCGCTGAAGGTGCTGCCGGACATCCGCGCCGACGAGCCGGCCATCGTCGTCGCCGGCTACCCGAACGTCGGGAAGTCCTCGTTCGTCAACCGCGTCACGAACGCGCGCAACGAGACCGCGGCGTACCCCTACACGACGACCCAAATCAGCGTCGGCCACCTGGAGCGCGACCGCATCCGCTACCAGCTGGTCGACACGCCCGGGCTGCTGGACCGCCCCGCCGAGGAGCGCAACGCCATCGAGTCCCAGGCCGTCTCGGCGCTGACCCACCTCGCCGACGCCGTCCTCGTGATGCTGGACGCCAGCGAGGAGTGCGGCTACCCCCTCGAGGACCAGCTCGAGCTGCTCGCGGACATCGAGTCGCAGTTCGAGGTGCCCGTCCTCGTCGTCTGCAACAAGTCGGACGTCTCGACGGACGTCGAGGCCGACCACTACATGAGCGTCGAGACCGGCGAGAACGTCGAGACGGTCGTCGACGCCGCCGTCGAGGCGGTCGGGTACGAGCTCGAACTGCCGTTCGACGAGTAGGGAGGGTCGGAACGAGCGTCGCGAGCGAGACCCTCCGAAACCCCGAGCGGGGAGCGCAGCGACCCGCGAGGAATAGCGTGGGACCGACGGTCACACGAACGAACGGGTCGGAACGAGCGTCGCGAGCGAGACGTTCCGAATTCCGGGCGGGGAGGAACGCGGTAACGACCCGCGAGGAATAGCGATTTCCCTTCGGGTTCGTCCCCGGGAATGACGGAACCGCACGTTTCTTACCCGACAGATACGTTCCCCATCTCAAATGGACGACACCGTGTTGCTCACCGGTGCCAAGGGCGCTGTCGGGACGGCCATCCGGGAGGGCATCGGCGAGAAGTACGACTGGCGGTACCTCTTCCACAACCCGCCGCCGTTCGAGCCCGACAACCCGTTCCTCGTCGGCGACGTCACCGACGAGGAGCTGGTCGCCGAGGCCTGCGAGGGCGTCGGCGCCGTCGTCCACCTCGCCGGTGACCCCCGGCGGGACGCCCCCTGGGACTCCGTCCTCGACACCAACATCCACGGGACGAAGGTGCTGTACGACGCCGCCGTCGAGGCCGGCGTCGAGAAGTTCGTCTTCGCTTCCTCGAACCACGCCGTCGGCCACTTCGAGACCGAGCGCAAGCCGGACCTCTACCGCACCGACGACGACTTCCTGCTCGACGGGTCCGAGCTGCCCCGCCCCGGCAACCACTACGGCATCTCGAAGGCCACCGGCGAGCTCATCGGCCGGTACTACCACGACGAGCACGGCATCAAGGTCTGCAACATCCGCATCGGCAACCTCACGAAGAACCACCCGCCGAAGGAGTACGAGCGCGGCCAGGCGATGTGGCTCTCCTACCGCGACTGCGCGCACATCCACGAGTGCGCCCTCGAGGCCGACTACGACTACGAGATCGTCTACGGCATCTCCGACAACGACCGCAAGTACTACTCGCTGGAGCGCGCCAAGGAGGTCCTCGGCTACGAGCCGCGGGACAACTCCGCGGACTTCACCTTCGAGGGCGAGCCGAAGGAAGAAGTAGTCGAGGAGGAATAACGAAACTTCCCTTTAACTGCTCCAGACCGACAGAATAGAGTCCACGCCCCTCAACACCAGATTGTCTCTGTAGTTATAATCTAACTAGTAGAATATACTTTATCGGTTGCTGATTACTTTGGGGTGATGCAGTCGTTCAACCGATACCAGTTCGAGTGGGGACGGGGAGTGGTCGTGGGGGCATTGACTTTCTGTCTCGGGTTTCTGTTGACCCGCCACTTCGTCTTGCTCGGTCCACTGCCTCAGACTGCCTATGACGCCTCCGAAATCACAAAGGTGGGTTGGCTGTTCTTCAACGCGCACACCGTACATCTCACTGAATCAGCAACGTTCTTTGGAGAGACGATGACTGTCTCAGGTCACGATTTCATCAGCCGAGAGGGGGCTTCCGAGTATCTCACATTTCTTCACACAATCCCTCCACTCACCTTGGTTCTCGGAGGCGTTCTGTCAGCTGTAGGATGGCCTAAGACCAGAACCCTCTCGTTTGCCGCGTTGAACGGTACGAGTATAGCGGTCGGCTACTGCCTAGCTGTCATCGTCGCTGTATTCCTGTTCTCTGCTACGGAAACTGCCTTCGGGGCGAGCGGTACAATTCGCCCAGCGCCGCTATATGCAATACTAGTTGGCGGATTAGTCTATCCACTAGTTTTCGGAGGTCTCGGTGGAGTTGTATACTTCCTCTCGCAGGGCTCGATTCGACTCCAGGTCCGTTAGCCCTTTCTGGGACACTCCTACTGACTAGCTTCCGTCGTCGGGTTCGTCGTCCTGGTCGATCTTCTGGAGCCGCTGCACTCCGCCGATCTCCTCGACCGCCTCGACGACCTCGTCGGGGACGAGGTGCCGCCAGTCGTCGCCGTCGATCATCCGCTCGCGGATCTCCGCGCCGTGGTACTGGTCGCGGTTCGCCAGCGGCGTCCCGCGGACCTCGTAGCCCGCCTCCTCGAAGAGGCGCTCGACGAGGTGGTTGTTCGTGTACGCGACGTCGAATGTCGGACAGCGAATCTCGATCTGCCGGACCCACATCGCGTTCTCCTCGATGTCCTCGATGGGGATGAGGTAGGTCTTGGCGTCGAGTTCGTCGAGGACGTTCTGGACGATGTTGACGCGCTCGCCGGACGTGAAGGGGTTCTTCGTGCTGTGGGAGCGCCCGGCGCTGCCGATGCCGACGACGACCTCCTCGACGTCCTCGGCGATCTCCTCGATGAGGTAGCGGTGCCCCAGGTGGAACGGCTGGAACCGACCGATGACCAGACCTCTCATATTCGCGATTCGGCGGCCGGACGGAAATGGCCGGTGCCTGTCCCGGGAGGGTGCCCCTACTCCGACTCGAACAGCCCCTCGACGTCGGCGTCCCGCATCTCGCGGCGGTCGACGTGGTCGGCGAGGCGCTGCCGCACCGCGGGGGAGTCGTCCCGCAGGTACGCCAGCGTCAGCGTGACGAACGGGGTGGTCTCCTCGCCGGCCGCGACGTCGGCCACCGCGTACTCGACGGCCCGCTCGACGGTCTCGTCGCCGCGGGTCTCCGCCAGCGCCTCGGCCGCGACGCCGGCGGCGGGGAACTGGAGGGCGTCGACCGTGATGACCTCGCCCTCGACGCGGACGGCCGGCGGTCGCTCGCGCTCGGCGAGTTCCGGGTCGGCGGCGAGCCGCCGGAGCCACGCCCGCAGCTCGTCGCGGTGGCAGTCCGCCAGGTACGCCGCACCGCTCTCCGCCAGCCCGACGGCGCCCGACCAGTTGCCCGTCCGGGCCTTGTACGTCGCCGCGGCGGCCTGGACGAGCCCCTGGACGCAGTCGTCGCGCTCGCCGCGGGGGTCCTCGAGCCAGCGCTCCTCCCAGGGCTCGTGGGCGGCGAGGTAGTGGCCGGCGTTGAACAGCGCGGCGCCGGCCCGGAGGTGGTCCATGCCCGCGATACACCTTGCGTCGCCGAAAAGGTCACGGGAGGCAGGTCGCGAACCGGGCTCTCACGGCCGAACCGACTCGAAGATGACGTTGTCGGCGTGGGCACGGGCTCGCTCCAGCGCGGCCGGCGTCCGGACCGTCCACGCCAGCACGGGGACGCCCAGCTTCCGGTGGAGGGTGACCGGCCAGTACGGAAGCGCGTCGTGCTCGTAGGCGACGAAGTCCGGTCGGGCGAGGGGGCTGGCGAGGAGCCGCCGACAGGTGAACCGCGCGAGCGGCCCGACCTCCGGTACGTTCCGCAGCCTCCCGGCGACCTGTCCGCGCGGCCACCCGGGTCGATTCCGCCGGAACCACCCGACGGTCAGGGGGTTGAACGACTGAACCGCGAACGGGTCGTCGTAACCGTCCAGCACCGTCGCGACCGCCGACTCGACGCTCCCCGGCCGACCCCGGTTCTTCACCTCCACGAGGACCGGCACCCCTCCGTCGATAGCCCGGAGCGCGGCATCGAACGTCGGGACGCTCTGGTCGGAGTCCAGCAGCGTCAGTTCCGACAGCTCCGCCCACTCCACCTCGTCCACTGCAGCGTCCATCCCGCAGAGCCGCTGGAGCCGCTCGTCGTGACAGACCACCGCCACCCCGTCGGCCGTCAGCCGGACGTCGAGTTCGACCGGGTATCCGGACTCGACGGCCGCCTCGAACGCCGCCAGGGAGTTCTCCGGGATGCCGTCGCCGTGGAGGCCCCGGTGGGCGATCGGCCGCTTGCGGAGCCAGTCCGGTGACACGGACTGGACGAGGCGGGGGTCGACAATAAGTCGTCGGTGGGAGAACAGCCGCTCGTCGGTTAGCGTCGATGAGAACGTCCGGACGGAGATTTGAACGAGCCGAGACGTTCCTGCTCGGGCCTTCGGCCCTGCGCGGGCTGCGACTCGTCGGCTCAAATCTCCTTTATCCGTTTTCGGCGCACGGGCTCCTCGCTGTCGCTCGTCGTGTTATGCGCCGAAAACGTCCGGACGGAGATTTGAACTCCGGTCCCTGGCTCCGCAAGCCAAGAGGATAGTCCACTACCCTACCCGGACTCACCCCAACGTACCCCGCTTCGACGTATAGGGGTTACGGTTCCCCCGTCGGCTCCCGGAGATGTTACCCCTCAATTTATGCCTGTCTAGTGGGTAGCTGCCACAACATGTCTGCGGGGGATGGGCTGGCCGAGAACGCCGATAGATCGGGGCGTGGGGGCCTCGAGGACGCGTCGAACGTGCTCGTGCTGTCGCCGACGCTGGACGACGCGGCGCGGCGGTCGTACTTCGAGACGCTGCTCCCGGAGCGGCCGACCGACGCCGACGTCCTGGCGATCGACTACCGGCAGACGCCGGCCAAGTGGATCGAGGAGTGGGAGCGCAACGTCGGCGCGCGGCCGCGAAGCTGTACGATCGTCAGCCTCGATGAGACGCGCGGGTCCGCGGCCGCCTCGGGGCCGTCGACGAGCTTCGGCCGGAACACGGTCACGAGCGTCGAGAGCCCGGGGGACCTCACCGGCCTGGGGATCACCGTCAGCGAGTACCTCTCGGAGCACTCCGGCCCGGGGACCTTCGTGACGTTCGACTCGCTGACCGTCCTGCTGCAGTTCGTCGAGCTCCAGCGGGCGTTCCGCTTCCTGCACGTGCTGTCGAACCGCGTGACGACGGCCGAGGCGGTCGCCCACTACCACATGGACCCGGGCGCCCACACCGACCAGGAGGTCGCGACCCTGTCGTCGCTGTTCGACGTCGTTGCGGCGTTCGAGGACGGCGAGTGGTCGGTTCGGTCCCGGTAGCGGGGCGAGGGTTCATGAGGGAAGCCGACGCCAGACGGCCCATGTCTCGACCTCGACGCGGCCGTCCGTTCGGCGGCCAGTCCCGAACCGAGGATCGGCGACGAATCCGCCGAGGGCGCCGCCGTCCCCGCCGCCCGCGGCGACACCGACAACGCTTTTCGGCAGGCCGCACTTGCCTTCCCTAGCAATGGGTGCCATCGAGGAAATCTACGCGGAACTCGACGCCGACGTCTCCGAGGAGGAGTTCCGCGAGGCCGTCGAAGCGAAGGTCGAACAGATGGGGGGGCTGGCGGACGAGGAGACCGCCGCGATGCTCATCAAGCACGACCTCGACGGCGGCGAAGTGGAGACCATCGCCGACATCGAACCGGGCCTCGAGGAGGCGAAGTTCCTCGGGAAGGTGACGAGCGTCGGCGACCTGCGGACCTTCGAGCGGGACGGCGAGGACGACGAGGGTCGCGTCCTGAACCTGGACGTGGCCGACGAGTCCGGGAGCGTCCGGGTCGCGCTGTGGGACGACGACGCCGTCGCGGCCGACGACGAACTGGCGGTCGGCGACGTCCTGCGCGTGAAGGGTCGCCCGAAGGAGGGGTACAACGGCCTGGAGGTCAGCGCCGACCGCGTCGAGGTCGACGAGGAGGCCGACGTGGACGTCGACGTCGGCGGCGAGGTGACCGCCGACTCGCTGTCGATGGGCCAGTCGGACGTCAACCTCCGGGGCGTTGTCCTCGACACCGACTCCATCCGGACCTTCGACCGCGACGACGGCAGCGAGGGCCGCGTCTCGAACCTGACGCTCGGCGACGAGACGGGCCGCGTCCGCGTGACGCTGTGGGACGAGCAGGCCGACCTCGCCGAGGAGCTGGAGGCCGGCCAGAGCGTCGAGGTCGTCGACGGCTACGTCCGCGAGCGCGACGGCTCCCTGGAGCTGCACGTCGGCGACCGCGGCGCGGTCGACGAACTCGAGGAGACCGTCGAGTTCGTCCCCGATGCGACCGACATCGACAGCCTGGAACTCGACCAGACGGTCGACATCGCGGGCGTCGTCCGCTCGGCGGACCCCAAACGGACCTTCGACCGCGACGACGGCAGCGAGGGTCAGGTCCGCAACATCCGGGTGCAGGACCAGACCGGCGACATCCGGGTGGCGCTGTGGGGCGACAAGGCCGACAAGGACCTCGGGCCGGGCGACGAGGTGTTCTGCGCCGACGTCGAGATCCAGGACGGCTGGCAGGACGACCTCGAGGCCTCCGCAGGCTGGCGGTCGACGGTCACCGTCGTCGACGGCGCGGAGCCGGACCGCGACGACGACGCCACCGGGCTCGACCAGTTCGCCGACGGCTCGAAGCCCGAGTCGGGGTCGGACGGGGTGGACGACGAGGAGTCGGCCGACGCCGCCGCCGCGGACGGCGCGGACGCCGCGGGCGACGACCCGGAAACGTTCACGGGGACGGTGGTCCAGCCGGGCGACCCGGTCATCCTCGACAGCGGCGACGAGACGCTGCACGTCGAGACGGACGCCGACGTCCACCTCGGCCAGGAGGTCACCGTCCGCGGGCGGCGCGACGGCGAGCGGTTCGTCGCCGAAGAGGTCTTCTGAGCGCCGCCGCGTGACCGTGCCGCATCCTCGCAAAGATTAAGGCCGCCTCGGCCCGCCTGTGGGATATGAGCGTCGAGTTACCGTTCGCCCCGGTGGATACGATTATCCGCCGGAACGCCGGTCAGTTGCGTGTCAGCGCCGAAGCGGCCGAGGAACTCGCGCGCCGGATCCAGGACCGCGGGGCGGACCTGGCGGCCGCGGCGGCCGAAGAGGCCACGGCGGACGGTCGGAAGACGCTGATGGCCGAGGACTTCGAGGCCCCGGTCGTCGACAAGGACTTACTGGAGTTGCCGGTCGCGCCGGTCGACCGCATCGCACGCCTCGACATCGACGATCGCTACCGCGTCTCCATGGACGCCCGCATCGCGCTGGCGGGCGTCCTCGAGTCGTACGCCGACACGGTCGCGGCGGCGTCGGCCATCCTCGCCCGGCACGCCGACCGCCGGACCATCAAAGCCGAGGACGTCGAGGCCTACTACGAACTGGAACCGTACTTCGAATGAGGTTCGGCTACCGCGAGATCTGTCTCGAACACGACACCGGCTCCCGGCACCCGGAGACCGCCGACCGGCTCCGGGCCATCCGGCGGGCGCTCGCCAAGCGCCACGGCGTGGCGTACCACGAGGGCAGCCTCGCGGACCGAGACGCGATCGAGGCCGTCCACGACAGCGACTACGTCGACGAGGTCGAGTCGTTCTGCGCGGACGGCGGCGGCACCTGGGACGCCGACACCGTCGCCGTCGAGAAGACGTGGGAGGCTGCCCGCGCCGCCGCCGGCCTCGCGGGCTGGGCGATCGACGAGGCCCTCGACGGCGCCGACGGCCGCGATACGCCCTTCGCCATCGGGCGGCCGCCCGGTCACCACGCCGAGTTCGACGAGGCGATGGGCTTCTGCTTCTTCAACAACGTCGGCGTGGGCATCCAGCGCGCGCTCGACCGCGGCGACATCGAGTCGGCGGCCGTCTTCGACTGGGACGTCCACCACGGCAACGGCACCCAGGACATCTTCTACGACCGCGACGACGTCTACTACGCCTCCGTCCACGAGCGGGGGCTCTACCCCGGGACCGGCGACGTCCTCGAGACCGGCGGCCCGGACGCGCGCAAGACGGTCCTCAACGTCCCGCTGTCGGGCGGGAGCGGCGACGTCGAGTACGCCACCGTCGTCGACGAGCTGCTGGCGCCCGGCCTGGAGCGGTTCGACCCCGACCTACTGGTCGTCTCGGCGGGCTTCGACGCCCACCGCCACGACCCCATCTCGCGGATGCGCGTCTCCACGGAGGGGTACGGCCACCTGACCAAGCGGCTCCGCGAGATCACCGACGACCTCGACGCCGCCCTGGCGTTCGTCCTCGAGGGCGGCTACGGGCTCGACGCGCTCGCCGACTCCGTCGGGATGGTCCACGAGGTCTTCGACGGCCGCGAGCCGATCGAGCCGGAGGGCGACCTCACCTCGAAGGCGAAGAACGTCATCGACGACGTGCGCGACGCCCACGATCTCTGAACCGGGACGACTGGCGACCTTCGGTGTCCTTAGAGCTCAGCTACAGCGCTGTCGGTGACGTATGAGGCGCCGTAACCGAAGTATCTCGATCGGGCGCGTGGTGAGGGTCCCGGGTACCGTTTCCGTACTCCTATTAACGACTCTATAGTAAGGCTCCGGCAGACGACAGTCCTGCCATGGTCGGAATCTGTGGCGTCGTCGGTGAGGGAACGGCGGCCCTCGATACCCTTATCGAGGGGCTCACGTGGACCGGGGGGGAGGCGACGGAGAGGACAGCGACGTCAGAGGTAGCCGTCGGCGTCGCGACCCACCCCTCGGAACCCTCGTCGGGGCCCGCCGTGGTCCCCGAACGTGACGCGACCGTCTGGCTCTGGGGCGACGTGTGGGGATACGAGGGCTCCGGGGGCTACGAGACTGTCGAGACGGCGCCCGCCGCCTTCGCCGCCAGGCGGTACGGCGAGGCGGGAATCGACTTCGTCGAGGGGCTCAACGGGAGCTTCGCGGGCGTGGTCCACGACCGCGAGGCCGGCCGGGTCGAGGTGTTCACCGACCGGCTGGGGACGCGACCGGTCCACCACGCCCGGACCGACGACGGCGCGGTGTTCTCGACGGACGTCCAGTCGCTCCCGGCGCACCCGGGCGTTCCCCACGGCTTCGACGTCGACGCCCTCGCGGAGTACTTCACGCTGCAGCGGAGTTTCGGGCTGGAGACGCCGCTCGAGGGGGTCGAGCTGCTGCCGCCGGGTTCGGTCACGACGTTCGACCTCGACGGCGGCTCCGTGGAGACGACCCGCTACTGGGAGCCCCGCTACGAGCCCGAGGACCGCCCGCGGTCGTACTTCGCCGACCGGCTCGCGACGCTCGTCGAACGGGTCGTCGAGGAGCGGACCGACCCAGACGCGACCTACGGTCTGCTGTTGAGCGGCGGGAGCGACTCGCGGCTCGCCCTGGCGGCCCTCGCCGCGTCGGACCGCACCGTCCACGCCTACCACCTCAACGAGTGGGAGAACCGGGAGGCCGACGTCGCCCGGCGAGCCGCCGCGACCGTCGGCGCCGACTACACCTTCCTGCGGCGCGACCAGGACTACCACGCCCGCGTCCTCGAGGAGACGGCGCCGATCACGAACTTCGTCGGCTACTTCAACCAGGTCCACGCCGCGGGGTTCGCCGACCGCCTCCGCGACGAGGTCGACGAACTGGTGACGGGCCACTACGGCGACATGCTGTTCGAGGGGAACCACTTCCCGACGCGCGAGGTCGACCTCGGGAGGCTGGGGTCGTTCGACCTGCCGGTCGAGCGCGAGGTCCGGACCGCGGCGGACCTCGTCGAGCACCGCGTCGGCGGCCGGACCGCACCCGCGTACATCGCCGACGCGCTGGACGAGGATATCGCCGATATCTACGCGGCGAACGTCGACCGCCGCGGCGACCGGGTCGTCGACCACGGCGTCGAGTACCGGTCGCTCCGGGAGGCCGTCGTCGCCAGTCGCTGTCCCCTCACGAACGGGACCTCCCAGATATTCTACCACGGAACCCTCCAGATGCTGCCGTCGTGGACGCCGTTCCTCGACAACCGGCTCGTCGATCTGTTCCTCTCGACGCCCGCCCGGCACCTCCTGCGCGGCGGGCTGGTCGGCGCGGCCGTCGAACGGCTCGCCCCCGACCTGGCGGCCATCCCTCACGCGAACTCCGGCGTCGGTCTCTCGCGGCCGTTCGCGGTCCAGTGGCTCGGCCGGATCGCCACCGGCTTCGCCGAGCGCTACCTCGCGGACCCGCCCGCCGAGTCTCACTGGACCAGCGGTCCGTGGCCCGATCACGGCGACCTGATCCGGACGAACGACTTCGTCCGCGAGACGCTCGAGGAGCACGAGGACCTGATCCGGGCGCTGCCGTTCCTGGACGCCGACGGCGTGGGGGCGTGCTATCAGGACCACCTCGACGGCGCCCACAACCTCGCGGCGCTGTACTCGCTGGTGACGTTCCTCGAGATGCCGGTCGTCCAGGAACTCGCCAGGGAGTCGGCCGCCCCCGTGACGGCACGCCGGGGGTCCGCAGAGTCGGACTGAGCGCGGCGGTCGTCACTCCCGTTCGACGACCGGGTGAAATCTCTGGGGGTTGTTGCACCTGGAGGCCCTGCTGCGAGTATGAAACGGGACGTGCCCCCTTCACAACCGACTCACGTCGCCGTGAAGGAGACCATCGCCGAACTGGAGGGCTGTCGCCCCCGGGACCTCGGGACGCTCGGGGCGGTGATCGACGTCGATACGCTCGACGCGTTCGGCGAGTCCCGCTTCGACCGGACGGGCGGCGAGGTCGACTCCCTCGAGTTCCGGTACTGCGGGTACTCGATAGAACTGTTCGGCGACGGGACGCTGTACGTGAAACACTGATCGACTATCCGCCGGTAGGAAGTCTGTAACCGCGAAAATAGCGCCGTCAGCTGGGTGTCCGCTCGCTTCTCTCGCCTCGCGAAGACGGGTGGTCTCAGGCGGGCGTCGGCTGGGCCGCCCGGTCCAGCGTGGCGAAGAACTCCGCGCAGGCCTCGTTGAACGCCACCGGGTTGTCCTCGTTGACCAGGTGGCCCGCGTCGGCGATCTCCCGGAAGGAGGCGTTCTGGAGCGTCCCGGCGAGGTTCTCGCCCTGGACCTTGACCGGCGGCGCCTCGTGATCGCCGTAGAGGACCAGCGTCGGCGTCTCGACGTGCGAGAGGTCCGGGGGCACGTACTCGTAGAGCGCCCGGAAGATCTTCGTGTACTCCGCCGGCTCGATCTCGCCGATGGCCTCGAGGGCCTGCGCCCGGACGTCCTGGTCGACGGTCAGCCAGGTGTCGCCGACGGTCGCCCTGATGGAGGCCAGGAGCATCTGGAACGTCGCCCTCGTCCCCATCGTCGTGACTATCGCGGAGACGGCCGGCAGCGGCGACATGAACGGCTTGACCTGCGGCGGGATGTCGACCGGCGGCATCGACTGCACCGGCCCGCCGATGACGGCGCCCCGGGCCGCGTCTGGGTGCCGCTCCAGGTACGTCTGGATGATCATCCCGCCGATGGAGATCCCGTTGAGGATCGGCCGCTCGACGTCGAGGTGGTCCAACAGCACCTCGAGGTCGTCGGCGAACTGGTCGATGGAGTACCGCCGCATCCCCGTCGCGCCGGTCCGGCCGTGACCCCGGATGTCGAACCGGATCACGCGGTAGTCGTCGGCGAAGCGCTCGACCTGGGCCTCCCAGGCGTCGGCGTCCTGCCAGCCCCCGTGGATACAGACCATCGGCGGCCCGCTCCCCTGCTCGTCGTACCACAGCGTCCCGTCTTCGATAGGTATCGTCGGCATCTACCCACCGTAGGGGTTCCACGCGGATAAGGCGTCGACCTCCCGACACGTTCTCGATAACCAGGTGCTAGGCGCCGCCGTCACGGTCGCGGATCGAAGTACGCGGCCAGCTCGCTGCCGAACTCGTCGGCCAGCTTCCCGATCGCCTCGCCGACCAGGACCTCGCGGTCGGCCTCCAGGGCGGATTCGACGTGCGGGCCGAGCGAGACGTCGAACAGCTTCGCCTCGACGAGTTCGCCGGGCGTCCGGGCGTCGCGGGGCCGCTCGACGACGTAGTGCCCCTCGTCGTCGACGAACGGTCCGACGGCGTCCCCGGCGTCGGCGTAGGACTCGAAGAACCCCTCTGCGTGCTCGCGGACGCCGACGGGCGGCCCGCGGTGGCGCTCGACCGCGGGCAGTTCGGCGACGGCGCACTCGACGAACAGCACGGCCGTCTCGTCGGCGAAAGCGGCGCTCCGCAGCGGGTCGAACCCGGCGCGCTCGAGCGCGCCCTCGACGCCCGCCAGCGACTTCTCGAGCTGGGGGTACAGCTGGTCCTCGACGACGTCGGGCGTCTCGAAGCGCACCGCGACGGGCGTCGTTTCGCGGGCCGCGACCGCCTCCCGGACCGCCTCGGCGGACATCGGGTCCGGGTCGCGCGGCTCGAAGAGTTCGACGCGGGGGTCCGCCAGCAGTTCGCGGGCGTAGTGGACCACCCGACCGACGTTGCGGGCCGAGCAGACTGCCGCGACGTTGCGCTCCGGGTCGGTCGGGTCGATCACGACCAGGGGGTCGCTGAAGGACTCCTGACCGTGGTCCTCGGGGTCGAACCTCACGGGCGGCTGCCAGTCCGCGACGGCCTCGACGAACTCCCGGAACCCCCCGTACTCGAGGACGAGCAGTTCGGTCAGGAAGCCCGAGAACCCCTTCGTCCGGAGGTCGCTGCCGTAGGCGCCGATGCCCGAGAGGAACGCCTTCGCCAGCCGGACGTCGTCGGCCAGCGGCTCGATACGGCCCTCGAGGTAGTCGGTGTGGAACGGCGTTCGGTCGACCGCAGAGCGGATCTCCGTCGCGTCCTCGACGGCGTAGCAGGGGACGCAGTCGACGTCGAAGCCGCGGTACTCCCCCTTCACATAGGGGTGTTCGGCGAACTCCTCGTGGCCCTCCGGGAGGACCGCGTGGCCGACCTCGAGCCCGTAGCGCTCCAGTTCCTCGCGGGCGAGGTCGGTCGGGAACCGGACGAAGAGGTCCACGTCGCGGTCGCCCACGAGCCAGGTGCCGCGGGCGGTCGACCCGACGAGCAGCACGTCGGCGTTGACGGGCAGGTCCGCGACGGCCGCCTCGGCGCGGTCGGTGAGGTCGGCGACGACCGACTCCAAGTCGGCGACCTCCGCGGGGTCGGGGACGACCCGGTCGCGAACCTCCTTTTCGACCGACTCGAACGACATACTCGCGGTTGCGCCGTCGACTGGTAAAGCATGTCGGTGCGTGGCGGCAGGTGACGGCGGCCGTCCGGGGGTGTGGGACCAACGGACAGCGGAGGGGCGAAAGCGAAAGTCATATGAACCAATTCCGGTTAGGCATGAGTGCAGTGGGCCGCCGTAGCTCAGCTGGTAGAGCACCTCGCTGTTAAGGTCTCACAGTTCTCTGTGGACCGCAGACACGAGGTTGTCCCAGGTTCGAGCCCTGGCGGCGGCGTACTTCTTCCGAGAGTCACCCCGGACAGCGAGAGCTGTGTTCGTCCTACCGGGCGTGAATCGTCTCCCCGCTCGCCGGTAAGCTCCGAATACGGGGACTGGTTCGAGAGAGATGGGTTTGGTTGGACGTTAACTAAGGGGCAGCCGGCAGTAGGCTACCCTGGGGTTCGCCCCCAGCCGTGCTGGGTGGAGACCGTCCACCCTTTCGATGCGGAGAACCCACACCCGCCAGCGGCAGCGTCGTCCGGCCCGTCTCTCTCCTACCTCGAGACCGACCGCGGGTCGCTGTGCCAGCAGTCCTTTCCCGTCGGCTCCCGACGGTCGCGTCATGGCCACCGAGGCGACCTTCACGGTCCCGTCCGACCAGTTCCCACTGGGGACGATATTCGAACAGCTACCCGGCGTGACCGTCGAGCTCGAGCGGATCATCCCCGCGCGGGACGTGGTGATCCCCTACTTCTGGGTCCGGGGGACGGAGGTCGACGACGTCGAGGGGGCGTTCTCGGAGCACCCGGGCGTGAAGGCCATCCAGTTCGTCGACTCCGTCGACGGCGAGCATCTGCTCCGCGTCGAGTGGGCGCTGGACTACGACGACGTCCTCACGACGCTGACGGAGACGGATGTCGCGCTCATCGAGGCCGTCGGCACGAACCGGCAGTGGACCTTCGACATCCGGGGTGAGAACCGCCGGAACATCGCGGCCTTCCAGCAGCGCTGCCGGGAGCTCGATATCCCGATTACGCTCACCAAACTGCACGCGCTGACGCCCATCGAGTCGGCGACCGAGGCCGCACTCACCGATACCCAGCAGGCGACGCTCCAGCTCGCCTACGAGCGGGGCTACTTCAACACGCCGCGGGACGTGACGATGGCCGAACTGGGCGAGGAACTCGGCGTCTCACAGCAGGCCGTGGCGTCCCGTCTCCGGCGCGGAATCGAGACGATCATCGCCAGCACACTCGCGGAGTCGTCCGCGAGCCGATAACCCTACTTATAAATGGATTGTATAGTCAACAACAGCCGGCAACCGTCTTGGAGCCTACTTCCCGGTATGGTTGGGACCCAGATAGATTTCGACACCCTACTCGCCCTCTGTCGGGACGAACACAGACGGATCGTCCTCGGGACGCTCCTCGACGAACGGCGGGCGCTGACGATGCGGGACCTCTCGGAGGCGATCGTCGAGTACAACCACCACGCGCCGCTCCAGGAGGTCTCCGGCGAGACGATGACGCGAATCCGGATCGAGCTTCACCACGTCCACGTCCCGAAGTTGGTGGCGGCAGGCCTCGTCGAGTACGACGACGACCGGGAGTTGGTGGAGCCGACGGCGGACCTCCAGAGCGTGGCACCCCGCCTGACGGAGATCCTGCGGGCCGACCCCGAGTTCGAGGCACCGCTCAACGCGTAGCGTGCACCATCTCGGCCGCCGGCGCCGTCCGCCCACTTCTCGCGACGATCCTTCGACCCGAGTCCTCTGGCTCAGCTCCCGCTGGGTTCGGCCGGCGTGACGTCGGGTTGCTCGCGGACCAGCCCCAGCGCCCGCCCGACGTCGGCGGGGGTGGGTGCGTCACGCGACTGGACGTCCTCGAGGGTCTCGTTGGCCGACTCCTGTTTCCCGCGTGCGCGTACGATGTTGCCGTCGGCCCGCGCCTCGGCGGCCGCCCGCATGTCCTCGGCGACCTGGACCAGCATGTCGGTCAGCGTCCGCGTCGTCTCGAAGTAGTCGGCGAGGCGCGCGCGGTCCACCGTCTCCGGCCGGTCCATCCCCTCGAATGCGGTGGCCGCGTCTTCGGCGGTCGCCACGTGGTCGTGGATCGAGCGGTAGTGGTCCGCGGCGCGGGCGAACGGCTCGACGGCCTGCTCGTAGTCGCCGTCGTTCCAGTACTGGATGCCCTCGTTGTAGGTCCGGGTGCCCTCGTTGCGGGCGTCCCAGCCGGCCTGGAAGGCCTCCAGCACCGCGACCCGGGTCTCGTACTCCGGGAGGCGGTCCTGGATGCGGTTGGACATGATGTACGCCGGCTCGTCGGCGTGGCCGAGGCCGAGCATGTGGCCGAGTTCGTGCTGGGTCGTCGCCAGCACCTCCCCGTAGGGGCGGTCGGTGGCGACGACCTCGGCGACCGCGGGCCGGTCGATGCGGTTGTGCTCGCGGATGAGCGGCGCGCAGCCGAGGACGTTCTCGGAGCTGTGCTCCTGGCAGCCGTCCAGCTCCGAGCGGTCGTTCAGGAACTCGATCTCGACGTCCGGCGACGCGTCGCGGTCGACCCGGTCGAACGCCACCTCGAAGCCGGCGTACCGCGGGGCGCTCTCGTTCCAGAAGGCCAGCGCCTCGTCGGTCAGCGCCGCGAGGTCGTGGGTGGCCCGGCTCCGGTTCACCACCGCGACCGTCGTCTCGCCGGCGAGCGGGTGGCCGAGCGGCGCGTTGTCCTCGACGAACTCGCGGGCGTCCGCACAGCCCGCCAGCGCGACCGCCGCGCCGGCCAGCAGTTCCCGCCGTCTCACAGCCATACCACCCGTTGCCGCCGCCCGTTTGTATACTATCTGGCTACCACGCGTCCCGAAGCACGCCCTCGATGTCGCCGACCGAGGGGTCCAGTCCTTCCGGGCAGTACGGCATCAGGCCGTCGCCGTGGACGTCCTCGGCGACGTCGGGCAGGTCCGACTCGGCCATGTCGTCGATCTCGCGGAGCCGCGTCGGCAACCCGAGGGCGTCGCGGACGCGCTCGACCTCGCGGACGACGGCATCGGCGGTCTCCTCCGGCGTCCCCGGAGCGACCCCGAAGCCCTCCGCCAGCAACGCCCGGCTGCCGTCGACCTCCGAGAAGAGGTACCGGAGGGCGTGCGGCGCGATGATGCCGTGGGCGCCGCCCTGCTGGACGTCGTACCCGCGGGCGATGCCGTGGCCGAAGGCGTGGATCAGCGACAGCGTCAGGCCGTCGGTCCGCGAGCAGCCATACTGTGCGAGGATCGTCCCGACGACCGCGTCGTGCATCGTCTCGTCGCTCCGGTTGCCGTCGCCGAGCGCCGGCAACCCCCGCGAGAGCAGCCGGAGCGCCCGGACCGCCGTCCCGTCGGTGATCGGCGTCGCGGTGCTGGCGTACAGCGTCTCGACGGCCTTGTCGAAGCCGTTCATCGCCGACGCGCAGAGCACGCCGTGCGGCGTCGTCCGGAACAGCTCCGGGTCGTAGAACAGCGCGGCGGGCAGCAGCCGCTCGTCGTAGGCGCCGCCGCGGACGAGGTCGCCGTCCTCCGTCGCGGTGACGCCGCCGATCATCGAGAGGTCCGCGCCGGCGAGCGTCGTCGGCACCGCCACGACCGGCCGTAACTCGCCGTCGGGGACATCCACGGAGCTGGTCTCCTCGAACGTCTCGCGGATCTCGCTCCGGGAGTCGTCCGATGCCGCGATGGCGGCGGCGACCTTGGCGATATCGAGGCTGCTCCCGCCGCCGACCGCCACCAGCGCGTCGGCGTCGACCTCGTCGGCCAGCGCCGCGGCCCGGAATGCCGTCGAAATCCGCTTCTCGGGGGTCGTCTCCGCGAAGGTCTCCACGAGGCGGTCGCCCAGTCCCTTGCGGAGCGGGTCCATCACCGCGTCGGTCTCTCCGACGGTCCGGCCGGTGATCACGAGCGCGCGCTTGGCGCCGAGGGTATCGAGCTCCTCGCCGAGGTCGGCGACGCAGTCCGCCCCGTACCGGATCGTCCCCGGCTGGTAGTCGAACCTGAACATAGTGGGTGGTCGGCCGGGAGCGGTTTGGGTCTTGGTGTCGCGATCGAGTCTCCGTACCCGCGCCGATTCTCCGTTCCTCCGAACGAGGTCCCGATCGCTGCCACGCCGAACTGCGCTCCGATTCCATAACCGGGTACGGTGGTATTACCGTCGAATTACAGGTATAGGGGCGTTCTATACGACTTCCATAATCGGGCGGGTATCCGGAAGAATGGTCACTGTCGCCTCGCGAACCGCGGCTAGGAAAATATCGCGCAACTAGGTGAATCACAGAACCGTGACTAGAGGCCTGCTATCCGTGGAATCTCCACCTCTCGGGCTATCGTTCGCGGTTCGCTATACCCACGAAAATCCCATAATCGGTTGCCGTCCTGCGGTTTTGATTTCGCCGACTGTTCCGGTGTCGATGGTGGCCACCAGGACCGATGCTGAAGTCCCGCTCTCACCCATCTCGGTGGCTTCTATGCCGACAATCGAATCTCCTCCTATACCCTGCTTACTGGATTGATACTCGAATTCACACGCCGGTGTCACCGTTACTTGCGGACCTGAATCCGAGTCTGGAGAGTGAATTGCTTGATCCGTGGGCCGGAACTGTCCCTCTCCGGACGTGCTACGCCACGGTGGGTTCTGTGGGGCACCCCGATGGGTGCGGTGCCTCGAGATACGCGGTCACAGACGAGCATTGATTGCAGAAGACGCGGGCAAAGAGGGGTGAGCCACGATGGGTAAATTCTACGGCAATCAGCATACGGAGTCGGAGTACGATGAATACACCTACGAGGAACTGGTGGACGATGTCGCGCAGTTGGCCGAGGAACTCGGTGAGGCGCCGACGACGAGAGATGCGGAAGCAGACGACCGATTACCGTGTCTGAGTCGAATGTACGATATCATCGAGGAGGACTGGGCGACCGTACTGGCGGATGCTGGACTCGAATCGAACGAGCTCCAAGTTGGCGAGTACGACTCCAACAATCATGACGAGATGCTCGCGGACCTACGACGGGTCAACAAAAAGACGGCGGGTGAGAATCTAACCATGCGCGAATATGACGATTACGGCGAGTTCGCCACGAGTACTGTGAAGAAGCACCTCGGGTCTTGGGCTGAGGCATGTGAGGCTGCCGGTATTGACTGTGGCCAACGACATGGCGAACAGTGCCTCGGTCCGAACGGCAACAACCTCGACAGTCGCCATGAACTGGCTATCGCACGATATTTGGACGATCTCGGATACGACTATGAGACCCATGTACGATTGGGTGTGACCCTCTGGACTTGCGACTTCCACGTTCCGAGCATTGACCTGTGGATCGAAGTCGATGGCTACGTTGAAGATGGACGACCAAACGAACGGTCCTTCACACAGAAACTCGGCTACTACGCGTTCCGAAGCATGGACTACGCGGTCGTGACGACACCTGCTGAGTTGGAAGCTGAACTACGGGAGAGGGACGTACTGTCGGCATAGTTCTCCCGGCAAACTAAAGAGGGGGCAGTGGATATTCCCAGGTAGAAGGGCCCTTAGCTCAGTCTGGTCTTACAGCACCCGGCTCATATTTCCGACAGTAATAATCGGGGGTTGTCCCCGCGGAATGGGACACCGGGCGATCGCTGGTTCAAATCCGGCAGGGCCCATCCACAAGCTGCACGATTGTGAGCCAAGGGCATCAGCGGATACAAGCCCTCTTTCTAGAAACTCTCAGTTCACGCCAGATCGAGGTCTCGACGCGGTGGCCCCTTACGCCGTGGTCACCGTCCTCGTCGCCAGCCGATCGCCGTGCCGGACAGCAGGAGCGCCAGCGGGACGACCGACCCGCCGGCCTGCAGCGGGAGCAGCGAGGAAATCCGGTCGGCGGCGCCCGTCAATAGGGAAACGACCGTGTCGGTCATCCCGAGCGAGGCGGCCCCGCTGTTACCGGCCGGGCCGTCGCAGGTCTCGACAGTGTCCTCCTGTGGGAAGGTACCATCGGGCGAGTAGTCGTACGTGCACATGTCGCCGCCGGCGCCCACGACGACGCCGGTGACGTTGTAGGTCTCGGAGGTCCAGACGGCGGTGACCGGTTCGTCCTCGTCGTCTTTGAACTCGGTCGCGGTCACGGTCGTCCCCTGGGGGTCGTCCTCCGCAGCGAACGAGTTCCCCTTCCGCTCATACCTGACGAACGGCTCGCCGTCGGGACACTGGTCGGCGCCCGCCCCTCCGGAACCGATTCGTTCAGCACCGTCGTCGTTCGTACAGAGGAGAACGTAGCTGATCGCGCCACGCTTATCGGGCGTCTCGGCTGGTGTGTCAGTTGGTGTTGCCGTCGGTGTTTCTGTGGGCGTTTCAGTGGGGGTGTCAGTCGGTGTGTCGGCCGGTGTTCCTGGGGGCGTCTCGGTCGGTGTCTCAGTTGGCGTTTCTGTTGGCGTATCTGTCGGCGTCTCGGTTGGTGTCTCCGTTGGGGTATCTGTCGGTGTTTCTGTCGGCGTATCTGTCGGTGTCTGAGTCTCGGCCGGAGTCTCGGTTGGGGTGCCAGACGGTGTTGGTGTCGGTGTATCCTTTTCTTTGTCCTGGTCTGACTGCGTTGGCGTCGGCGTGTCCTTATCTTTGTCCTGGTCCGACGGTGTTGGCGTCGGTGTGTCCTTCTCCTTTTCTTGCTCACAGACCGTCGGAGTCGGTGTCTCCTTCTCCTTGTCCTGATCTGCAGCAGTTGGTGTCTCCGTCGGCGTCTGCGTCGATGCCTCCAGAGACTCGTTGGAATCGGTTGGCGTCGGCGTCGTCTGGTCGCCGGTCGCGGACATCGGCGCCTCGTCGCCGAAGACCCCGATGAGTCCGGTACCGAGCACCCCGACCGCGAGCGCTATCGTAAAAACCCCGAAGGGCGATCGCGAGTGTCCCTGTCGTGCCTCCCCTGGTGCAGCTGCGGAACCTGTGGCCCATGCCCGCGTTTCGACTATCTCCTATATCGTTATGGATTTGTACACGATAGTTAAACGATTAGATATGGTTAGAGAGACGATGATTTGGTCTCTATACTGGTGACAGACCGCCACCGGGGAAATCCGTCGTAGCGACACGCTGGCTGGCTGTGAGAATCCCACCAGGAAGGTGGGATTAGCTATCTATACTAGGCGATATGGACGAACTACCTATCATTTCGTTGCACTATCGGGTGAACGAACCGCTGGCTGGTCTCTCAGGTGTCGTCTAACTGCCACGAATCTAGACACCGGAGGAATCGGGTCTGTACGGCCTGCTGAGTCTTTCTAGTGGGTGCATAAGGAAATAGAAAATAGGGATAGCAGATATATATTATTGTAGTCGTGTGGGGTCAGATATATTCGCATGCGTACTGTCATCCCCGCTGCCGGACGAGGAAGCCGCCTCGGTCCCCGCACGGCGAACAAGCCGAAGCTCTTCCTCCAACTCAACGGCAAGACCCTCTACGAGTACCAGCGCAACGTCATCGACGAGTACACTGACGACGTCACGGTCGTCCTCGGGCACGGCTTCGAGGACGCGAACGGCCAGATCGACGAGGCCGTCGACCTCGGGACCGACGTCGACTCCCGGGGGCTCTACCTCGAGAACTGGCAGGACGTCGAGAACGCGGCCTCCCTGGAGCGGGCGCTCCGGGCCTTCGAGGCCGAGGGGTGCGACGAGCACGTCCTCGTGGTCTGCGGGGACGTCCTGTTCTCGGCGGACGCGCTGGGGAAGATCGTCCAGCGCTTCCGGGCCCGGTACCGCCACGAGGGGTACAACGCCGTCGGCTGCATCGAGGGCGTCCAGGACGAGATGACCGCGGTCCGGTACGACGACGAGGGTGTCATCACGGACTACGGGGCGATCGCGGGCCACCAGGAGGTCGGCCTGTTCGTCCTCCACAACGACAACGTCCCCGTGGCCCTCGAGACCCTCCAGGAGAACCCCGACGACTGGTTCCCCATCGTGTTCACCGAGACCCCCTCGAAGCGCGTGACGGTGCCGGCCGACGAACGCCACGAGATCAACACGCCCGAGCACCTCGCCGAGGTCGAATCGGGCACCGCCCTCCAGTAGGATGGCCCGTAATCGGGCACTCGCGGTCGCGACGACGATCCTCACCCGCCTCTGCACCCTCGCGGCGTACGGCGCCTCGTCGCTCGCCCCCTCCCGAGCGGGACGCTGGGTCTACGGCGCCGACGGCGGGGATCGCTTCGTCGGCAACCCGAAGTACGCGTTCCTCCACGCGGCGACCGAGCGGGACGACGTCCGCGCTATCTGGCTCTCGACGGACGGCGACGTCGTCGAGACGCTGCGCGAGGCCGGCTACGAGGCCTACGACGCCGGAAGTGCCCGCGGCCTCCTGCACACGCTCCTCGCCGAGTACGTCTTCGTGTCCCACGGACCCGCGGACGTGACGTGGTGGGCGACCGGCGGCGCCGACGTCGTCCAGCTCTGGCACGGCGTCCCCATCAAGACGGTCGGCGACCACCTCGACCGCGAGTGGTCCCTCGTCGGGCGGTTCTTCTTCCGGCTCACGGGCTCGAACTGGGCGTACCACGTCACGACGGGGGAGGCGGTGGGCCCCGTCGTCCAGGAGGCGTACAGGCAGCCCGAGGAGTCGGTCCTTCCCGTCGGCTATCCCCGGAACGACGTCCTCCGCGGTGAGGTCGAAGACGCCGACCTCGGGGTCGACGACGCGGTCCTCCGGCGCGTCCGCGACCTCGGCCGCGACCACCCCGTCGCGTTCTACATGCCGACGTGGCGAGAGTGGAGCGACGACGTCGACCACGGCGGCGTCCCGCTCGACGACGCCGTCGACTTCCGGGCCCTCGACGAGTCGTTCGCGGCCCGCGACGCGTACCTCATCGTCAAGCTCCACCCCCGGGAACGGCTCGCCGTCGACCTCGACGAACTCGAGCACGTCGTCGAACTCCCCGCGGACACCGACCCGTACCCGCTCTTGGAGCACGTCGACGCCCTGGTCACCGACTACTCGTCGATCTACGTCGACTTCCTCGTCACCGACGACCCGGTCGTGTTCTACCCCTACGACCTCCCCAGCTACCGGGACCACCCCGGCTTCGAGTTCGACTACGGCGAGGTCACCCCGGGTCCGACCCCCACCGACTTCGCGGCGTTCCAGGGCGCGCTCCTGGAGGCCATCGACGGCACCGACGAGTACGCCGCCGACCGCGCCCGCGTGCGCGACCGCTTCGTCGACCACCCCGACGGATCCGCCGCTGCGCGACTCGCGCGCCGACTCCTGGACGAACCGCCGACGAGCACGACGGAGAACCAGCATCGTCCCGCTACCTGAACTTGAGGGTCCGCCGTCCTCGCCCCAGAGGAAAAATCAGCAGCAGTTTCGATTTGAAGCCCGCTACTGCTCGGCCGGGGGAGTCTCCGCGGCGCCGGTCAGTTCGAACCCGTCGTAGTCGTCCTCGGCGACGCGGTCGCAGATGTCGCGGTACATCTCGAGGCCGCCGGGGAACGGCGTGAAGATGTTCGGCTTGCCGGGAACGTTCTCGCCGCGGTACCACGACTCGGCCTCCGAGAACAGCATGTTGTCGGCGAGCATGTTGGTCTGGGAGACCCACTGCGATTCGGACTCCTCGGTGGGTTCGATGGTCCGGTAGCCGCGCTCGTCCATGTAGGCGATGCAGTCGGCGATCCACTCGACGTGCTGTTCGATGGACATCGGCATGTTCGTGAGGACGGAGGGGCTCTGCGGCCCGGTGATGGTGAACATGTTGGGGAAGCCGTGGACCCCGAGGCCGAGGTAGGTCTTCGGCCCGTCGGCCCACTTCTCGGCCAGCGACAGGCCGTCGCGGCCGGTGACGTCGAACGCCAGCAGCGCGCCGGTCATCGCGTCGAAGCCGGTGGCGAAGACGAAGACGTCGAGGTCGTAGTGGTCGTCAGCCGTCCGGACGCCGTCCGGGGTGAACTCGGTTATCGGGTTCGCGTCGACGTCGACGAGCCGGACGTCGTCGCGGTTGTACGTCTCGTAGTAGCCGCCGTAGTCCATCGGCGGGCGCTTCGAGCCGTAGGGGTGGTCGGTCGGGGCGAGCGTCTCGGCGGTCTCGGGGTCGTCGACCCGCTCGCGGATCTTCGAGCGGATGAACTCCGAGATCGTCTCGTTCGTATCGGCGTCCGAGAGGACGTGGCCGGGCTGGAACGTGTGGAGGAACCGGAAGCCGCCCTGCTGCCAGCGCTTCTCCAGTAGCGCCTCGATCTCGTCGTCGTCGAGCGTCCGCGCGGAGTTCTCCTCGGTGTCGAACGGCATCCCCAGCCGGGAGTTGCGCGCCTTCGTCCAGATCTCGTCGTAGTTCTCGCGGATCTCCGCGTACTCCTCGTCGTCGAGCGGGCGGTTCCGCGCCGGGACGGCGTAGTTCGGCGTCCGCTGGAAGACCGTGAGGTGGCCGGCGCGGTCGGCGACCTCCGGGATGAGCTGGATGCCGGTCGAGCCGGTGCCGACGACGCCGACGCGCTCGCCGTCGAGGTCGACGCCGTCGTGGGGCCACCGGGCCGTGTGGTACCACTCACCCTCGAAGCGCTCGAGGCCGTCGAAGTCCGGCCGGAACGGCTCCGAGAGGCAGCCGACGGCGCTGATGAAGAACCGGCTGGTCACGCGCTCCCCGTCGTCGGTGCCGATCGTCCAGGTCGCGGTGTCGTCGTCGTAGGCCGCCTCGGTCACGGCCGTCTCGAACTCGATGTCGCGACGCAGGTCCAGGTGGTCGGCGGCGAACCGGAGGTACTCGAGGATCTCCGGTTGCTCGGGGTACCGCTCGCTCCACTCCCAGGACTCGAGCAGTTCGTCGTCGAACGAGTAACAGTAGATGTGGCTCTCGCTGTCGCAGCGGGCGCCCGGGTAGCGGTTCCAGTACCACGTCCCGCCGACGTCGTCGGCCTTCTCGTAGACGCGGACCGAGAGCCCCTGCTCCCGGAGCCGGTGGAGCATGTAGAGTCCCGAGAAGCCCGCGCCGACGACGACGGCGTCGACGGCCGCCGCGTCGCGTTCGCCCGTCCCCGCGTGGGTATCGTCATCGGTTACCATCGGTCACGGTTCAACCTGCGGCGGTATCCCAATAGGTCTGCTACCTGTCCTCCCAGGCTGTTTAAAGTGGTCGCCCTCGCTCGCCAGTCTCCTCCGGGTCACCGCACCCGGGTCGACGGCCGTGACGACCTGCCGCTGCGTTCACCCGGCGAACTCGTCGAGGCCCGTCTGTTCGCCGACGTCGACGGGTTCGATGACCGACGGCGAGTCGTTCTCCGGGTTGTTGACGGTCTGCGAGACGGGGTAGGTCCGCAGGTCGTCGCCGTCGTAGGGGTCGAGCACCGACCTGGGCTCGTCGCCCGCGAGCCACGTCGCCTCCTCGTCGGGGTCCAGCATCACGGGCATCCGGTCGTGGATCGGCGCCATCCGCTCGCTGGCGTCGGTCGTCAGGATGGTGACCGTCTCCAGGGACGAACCGTCGCCCTCCCAGTGCTCCCAGAGACCCGCGAACGCGAACAGTTCGTCGTCCTCGAGGCAGATGCGGTAGGGCTGTTTGGCGGCGCCCGTCCGTTCCTGCCACTCGTAGAAGCCGCTGGAGAGGACGAGACATCTGCGCTCCTCGAAGGCGTCGCGGAACGGCGCCTTCTCGGCGACCGTCTCCGCGCGGGCGTTGATCGGCCGCGGGGCGTCCGCGGGGTCGTCGGCCCACCCGGGGAGCAGCCCCCACTCCAGTCGGTCGATGACGCCGGGGTCGTCGTTCCGGACGACCGCGAGGTCCTCGCCGGGAGCGATGTTGTACCGCGGGCGGACGGGGTGCCGTGCCGTCGCGTCGAAGCGCTCCTCCAGGTCCGCCTGCGGCGCGAACAGCGAGTTCCGGCCACACATACCAGTGCCGACGTGGTGGAGACGCTTGAATCAACCGCGAGCCGTGCCTGCGGTCGCGTCGCTACGCGTCGTCGGATCGGTTCGGTAGAATACGGCGGTGGACGCGGGCCGTCACTCCTCGGGGAACCCGAAGTCGGAGCTCTCGCAGTCGGGGCAGGCGTCCCAGCGCTTCGGCACGGGCTCGGCGGGCGCCGCCGCCTCGAGCACGAACCCGCAGACCCGGCACTCGATGTAGTGGGACACCGCGGTCAGGACTCGAGTTCGTCGAGTGCGACCCGGCCGTCGGTGTCCACGTGCACGCGGTAGCCGTGGTAGGCGAACTCCAGTTTCGCGCCGGGACGGTCGCCGGAGTAGAGGGAATTCAGGGCGTCCGGGTCGACGACGGTCGCGAGGGGCTCGAGCTGGAGGGGCGAGACTCCCTCCTCGTCGGCGACAGCGTGAACGACGGCTTCGGTGACCGCTTCGGACCGGGACGTGGAACGGGCTGCTGTCTGAATGGGGGATGTCTTGCTCACATTTGTACGAACACATCTACGCGTATAAACCCTTGCATGAAAATTCGATAGTCCACGTGCCAGGCGATTCAACGTGGAATATCGAGGTAAAATCTCAAAATAGTGTGGAATATCCTCTCGATGGCAACTAGCACTTATAAGGGGCTGCCGAGTGATTCGAATCTCTAACGCCGAAGAGAAATTGTTGGAAATATCGAGAACGAGTGGGATTGGGTCTCGAATTTCGGTACTCTCTTGGCTCTCCCCCGCCAACCCGGAGTATGAGTACCTACGAGCTGGACGACGTCGACCGGCAGTTGCTCAACCTGCTGCAGCGCGACGCCCGGTACTCGGCCATCGAACTCGCCGAGCAGATCGGCGTCTCCGACAACACCGTCCACAACCGGATGGACCGCCTCCAGGAGGCCGGCGTCCTCACCGGCTACACGACCTCCCTCGACCTCGACCGGGTGGGACTGCGACTGTACTTCCACTTCACGTGCACCGCCAGCATCAGCGAGCGCTCGACGGTCGCCGAGCAGGCCATGGAGCTCCCGCAGGTCCTCGAGGTCACGGAGCTGATGACCGGCCAGGAGAACCTCCAGATAAAGGCCGTCGGCGTCCAGGACGACGACATCACCCACGTCGCCGAGCAGCTCGACGACCTCGACCTCACCATCAACGACGAGAACCTCATCCGCGAGGAGCACGTCCAACCCATCGACCTCGTCGAACTGGGCGAGATGCTCGACCGGGTGGAGTAGCACTGCCGCACGGCGGCCCGTCCCGGTTCGGCGCCGAGGTCGGCCCGCGCGGCACACCGCGTCGCTCGAGAGACGACGAGATGCCAGGGCTTTCATCAATGGAACTAGAAGAAGGGTGCAATGACGAACCCGGCCGACGAGGGCCCGGCCGACGGGGACGCCAACGGCGACGGTAACGCCGTCTCCGGCGAGGTGGCCGACCCTGACCCCAACCCCGACGGCGACCACGACCAGCAGTTCCGCGCCCTCATCCAGGCCGTCGAGGAGTACGCCATCTTCCGGCTGGACCCCGACGGGACCGTCGCGAGCTGGAACCTCGGGGCCGAGCGCATCAAGGGCTACTCGGCCTCGGAGATCGTCGGCCGGAACTTCTCGACGTTCTACACGGAGGCCGACCGCGCCGCCGACGTCCCCGAGCGGAACCTCGCGGCGGCCCTCCAGCAGGGCGCCGTCGAGGACGAGGGCTGGCGCGTCCGGAAGGACGGCTCCCGGTTCTGGGCGAACGTGACCATCACGGCCATCCGGGACGACGACGGCGACCTCGAGGGGTTCGCGAAGGTCACCCGCGACATGACCGACCGGAAGCGCGCCCGCGAGGAGCACCAGCTCCACATGAAGGTGAGCCAGTCCGTCGCGGAGGCGGCGTCGCTGGAGGCCGGCCTGCAGGCGGCCCTCGACGAGGTCTGCGGCTGGACCGACTGGGTGGTCGGCCAGGCGTGGGCGCCGACCGACGACGGCGCCGTCGAGCGGCTCCCGGTGTCGTACGTCCAGCGCGACGAGTTCGTCCCCTTCGAGGCGGCCTCCCGGGAGTTCACCTTCCGCGCCGGCGAGGGGCTCCCGGGGCAGGTACTCGAATCCGGCGAGCCGGTCTGGTTCCCGGACGTCACCGCGGTCTCCGAGGACGTCTTCCCCCGCTCGAGGCTGGCGACCGAGACCGATTTGAAGGCGGCGCTGGGTGTCCCGGTCGTCCACGATGGTGAACTCGCCGTCGTCCTCGAGTTCTACATGGCCGAACAGCGGGAGGTCGACGAGCACCTGGTGGAGGTCGTCACCTCCATCGCGGCGGACCTCGGGAGCCTGGTCGCCAGGAAGCAGGTCGAAGACGAGCTCGACCGGCAGCGCGAGCTGCTCGCGGAGATGATGGCGGCCGCACCGGTCGGCATCTCCGTCGAGACGCCCGACGGCGACATCGAACGGATCAACGCGCGTGCGAGGGCGCTCCACGGCATCCCGGCGGACGCCGACCACGTCGAAGCCACCGACCGGACGTACTACGACGAGGACGGCGACGAGATACCGATGGACGCCCGTCCCTGCGCGCAGGTGACGCGGACCGGCGAGCCCGTCCACGACTGGACGGCCCGGGTCGACGTCTCGGACGGCGGCCGGAAGTGGGTCCGGGTCGACGCCGCGCCGATCGTCGGCGAGGACGGCGACCTCGACCGGGTCGTGATCGTCGAGGAGGACGTCAGCGAACTCCGGGAGGAGTACCGGGCGATCACGGAGGCGATCAACGACGTCATCGTCACCATCGACGAGGACAGCGTCGTCCGGTCGGTGAACCCGGCCGTCGAGGACATGTTCGGGTACGCCCCGGAGGACCTGATCGGCGAGTCGCTGACCGCGCTGATGCCGGACGGGTACGCCGACCAGCACCGGGCCGCCATCTCGCGGTACCTCGAGACCGGCGAGCGGCACATCGACTGGGACTACGTCGAGTTGCCGGGCGAGCGCGCCGACGGCGCCGAGGTGCCGCTGGCCGTCTCCTTCAGCGAGATCGAGTACCGCGGCGACCACTTCTTCACCGGCGTGCTCCGCGACATCTCCGAGCGGAAGGCCTACCAGCGGCAGCTCGAGACGTCCAACGAGCGCCTCGAGCAGTTCGCCTACGCGGCCTCCCACGACCTCCAGGAGCCGCTCCGGATGGTCTCGAGCTACCTCCAGTTGCTCGAGCGGCGGTACGGCGACGACCTCGACGCCGAGGCCGAGGAGTTCATCGACTACGCCGTCGACGGCGCCGAGCGGATGCGCGACATGATCGACGGCCTCTTGGAATACTCCCGGGTGGAGACCCGCGGCGATTCCTTCGAGCCCGTCGACCTCGACGCCATCCTCGCGGACGTCCGGCAGGACCTGGAGCTGCGCATCCGGGAGACCGACGCCGAGATCACCGCCGAGGCCCTCCCGACGGTCCAGGGAGACCGCGACCAGCTCCGGCAGGTGTTCCAGAACCTGCTGAAGAACGCTATCGAGTACAGCGGCGACGCACCGCCGGAGATCCGCGTCGACGCCGAGCGGTCCGGCGAGGAGTGGGTCGTCTCGGTCGCCGACGAGGGCGTCGGCATCGACCCCGACGACCAGGAGCGGATCTTCGAGGTGTTCCAGCGGCTCCACTCCCACGAGGACCACGCCGGGACCGGCATCGGGCTGGCGCTCTGCGAGCGCATCGTCGAGCGCCACGGCGGCGACATCTGGGTCGAATCGGCGCCTGGCGAGGGGGCGACCTTCTACGTCACGCTCCCAGCCGCCGACGAGGCCTGACGGCTCTTCGGCCGCTGTCGACCCTCCGAGTCGCTCGCGCCCACCAGGTGGACAGAGCAGGGCGTGAATCCACTGTGGACGCTGACCCGATGCCCGTCCCTCCGTCGGTTTTCTCCCCACGATAATACTTATCCTTCCTACCGTCGTCGTCTGGAACCATGCATCACCGTCACGACCGCGTCGCCGCCGCCGGGGGCTAGCGCCGGATGGCTGCCATCGAGATCGTCGGCCTGACGAAGCGGTTCGGCGACGTGGTCGCGGTCAACGACCTGGAGCTCACCGTCCAGGAGGGGGAGATCTTCGGGTTCCTCGGGCCGAACGGCGCCGGGAAGTCGACGACGATCGACATCCTGCTGGACTTCGTCCGGCCGACCTCGGGGACGGTCCGCGTCCTCGGCCACGACGCCCAGGCCGAGGGCGAGGCGGTCCGCCGGAAGACGGGCGTGCTGCCGGACGCCTACCACGTCTACGACCGGCTGTCGGGGCGGCGGCACCTCGAGTTCGTCGTCGAGATGAAGGACGCCGACGAGGACCCCGAGGCGCTGCTCGAACGGGTGCGGATCGCGGACGCGGCCGACCGGAAGGCCGGCGGCTACTCGAAGGGGATGCGCCAGCGGCTCGTCCTCGCGATGGCGCTGGTCGGCGACCCCGACCTGTTGGTCCTCGACGAGCCCTCGACGGGGCTGGACCCCAACGGGGCCCGCGAGATGCGCGAGATCATCCGCGAGGAGAACGACCGCGGGACGACGGTGTTCTTCTCGAGCCACGTCATGGAGCAGGTCGAGGCCGTCTGCGACCGCGTCGCCATCGTCGACCGGGGGGAGCTGGTCGCCGTCGACACCATCGAGGGGCTGCGCGACGCCACCGACACCGGGGAGGTCCTCTATGTCTACGTCGAAGACCTCGACGACTCGGTCGTCGAGCAGGTCGCCCGCATCGACGGCGTCCGGAGCGCCGCGAGGGAGGACGGCCGCCTCCGGGTGTCGGTCGTCGACGCCTCGAAGTTCGCGGTACTGCACGCCATCGACGCCGAGGTGACGCCGGTCCGCGACTTCTCGGTGCTGGAGTCCTCGCTGGAGGACCTGTTCGTCAGGTACACGAACGACGTCCAGGAGGTCCGGGAATGACCTGGTCCGTCGTCGCGAAGAAGGACTTCCGCGACGCGGTCCAGTCGCGGGCGCTGTGGGCGCTCGTCGCCGTCTTCGTCCTCCTGTCGGTCCTCTCCACGTACGCGTACGTGGCGGTCCCCGAGATGTTCGGCGAGCCGGGCGGGGCGACCTTCGGCGGCCTGCTGTTCTTCACGGTCGGGTTGACTGGCCTGTTCGTCCCGCTGGCGGCAATCGTCGTCTGCTACAAGTCGCTGGCCGGCGAGCGTGAACTCGGCAGCATCAAGCTGCTGCTCTCGCTGCCGACCAACCGCCTCCACGTCTTCGCCGGGAAGGTCGTCGGGCGGGCCGCCGTGCTGATGGTCGGCCTGGGCGTCGGCCTCGCCGTCGGCCTCGGGTTCGGGTCGGCGCTGCTCGGGACGTTCGACGCGGCCGCCGCGCTGGCGTTCGTGGCCGTGACGCTTTGTTTCGCCGCGGTGTACGCCGCGATCGTCGTGGGACTGTCGGCGACGACCGGGTCCACCTCCCGGGCGACGACGCTCGCCCTCGGTTTCTTCGTCGTCTTCGAGCTGTTCTGGGACGTCGTGCCCGTGGCGGTCGTCTACGTCACCTCGGGGTTCTCGCTGCCGTCGTCGATGCCCGACTGGGTGTACCTCGTCGGGCAGCTGTCGCCGTCGACGGCGTACTTCTCCGCGATCGTCGCGCTGCTGCCCGGCATCGCCGACACGGCCGGCGCGGCCGCCGACCCCTCGGGGGTGGGCGTCGAGGGTGCGCCGGTCGAGGCCGACCCCTTCTACGTCACCCCGGAGGTCGGCTTCGTGGTGCTGGCGCTGTGGCTCGTCGTCCCGTTCCTCGTCGGCTACTACCGGTTCGACGGCGCCGACCTTTGAGGCCGACGGGCTCGCCCGTGGCCCGTCGCCGCACCCGTTGACCGTCTTCGCCGTGAGCTGACAGGTACTATAATAACCGTCCGCCAGAGTGGGGACGTATGGAGCTCGAGTGGCTGGGAATCGGGGCAGTCGCCCTCGTCGTTCTCGCGGTTCTGGTGGTGGCGCTGCGGCGTCGGTCGTCGGACGAGCGGGCGTCGAGGCGGGCCCACGAGGCGGCCCAGAAGCGCGAGCCGCCGGTCGCCATCGGCGGCACGTACGAACTCGGCGTCACGGAGTTCACCGACCACCACTCCGGGTCGCGGGTAGCGGTCGGGAAGGTCGAGGGGTTCGTGGTGTTCACCGAGGACGTCCCGGCGTCCGTCGACGTCGGCGACGCCATCCGCGTCCGGGTGACGTCGTTCAACCGCGGGGAGACCTCGGCGGACGCGACGTTCCTCGAGACGCTCTGAGGCGGTCGCCGGAAAATAGCGGTTCTCGTCCGCCCGATCCGCGAGATGCGCCCGGAACCCGATCAGGCCGACGCCATGTCGCGGCAGGTTTCGGCGCACTCGCGGACGACGTCGGCGCAGGTCTGGCAGTGGTCGGCGTCGTGCTGTTCGCACTCGTCGGCGCAGGCCTCGCAGAGTTCCGCACAGGTCTCGGCGAGGTCGGAACTGTAGTCGGAGTCCCGCGCCATCATCCGAGCGTGCAGGGTGGTGGTGTCGGCGACGTCCCGACACAGTTCGATACAGCGGGCCATGTCCTCGTCGCCTTCGCGGATGCAGGCCGTCGCACACCACTCGCAGGCCTGGGCCGCCTCGAAGCAGTTGTCGATGCACTCGGCCATCTCGTCGTTCTCGCTGACGGGGTCGATCTGCTGTAGAGCCATTGCAGGCGAATAGAGGGTCTTCGCCCCCTTCGTTAGCCGCTGGGCTCTCGCGAGCGCCATCCAGTGAGGTGGTCGTAAGAGGTCGAATCCGCGTCGGAGACAACGGGTGAGATGGCCTCCTGAAGCGGCTCAACCTCCCGAGTCGACGGACATCCGCCGCGGGTCCGGAAGCCAACCGGCAACCGTTCGATAAACCAGATGGCGGCAGCCGTGCGACGGTCTAAGGGCCAGGATACGGTATCCTTACCATGGTCGATGCGACGCTGCAGACGCTCGGCGTGATCTTCGCCATCATCGCCGGGACCTGCGCGGGCGTGCTGTCGATCCAGTTCTGGCGCCGGGTCCGCGGGTCGCCCTTCGGGGCAGTCGTGGCGCTGCTCTCGGTGACGATGTGTGGCGTCATCGCCTACCACGTCGTCGCGTTCTTCTTCCAGCCCGACTCCCTGCTGCTGGACGTCTCCCGGAGCGTCCTCCAGACCGGCGCCGCGCTGTTCGTGTGGCTCGTGATCGCGACCCACCGGCGGTTCGAACGCGACCTGGAGGGGCGGTGAGCGACCGTGGAAGGCGCCCCTTTCATCGTCTATAACCTCGGCGTAGGGCTCCTCACCGGCCTGGGCGTCGTCTACTTCCTCGCGCTCGAGCGGACCGAGGTCGGCTTCCGCCGCTCCCTGTTCGTCACCACGGCGGGGCTCGTCCTCTTCCTCGTCGGGGGGCCGGTCGCCGAGGTGCTCGCCCCGCGGTTCGTCCACTGGGTCCACGGAACCGCGGCGGTGCTCGTGGTCGTCGGCCTGTACGACCCCCTCGAGCGCGACCTGCGCCGGGAGGTGTGGTCGGAGCTGCTGCTCGACGAGCCGGCCCGGATCAGACAGCCGCCGGAGTGGATGCTGCCGATCGACGACGCCATCCTCCAGCTGTTCCACACCTCGGAGCTGGTGCTCACGCCGTCCATCGTGGCCTACAACATCGAGTACAGCCGCGAGGAGGTGAACCGCCGCCTCGCCGAACTCGAGGAGCGCGGCTACGTCGAGCGCGTCGAGCGCGGGAAGTACCGGGTGACGGCGCTGGGCAGGCAGTACATCGAGTCGCCGGTCTCCTACGGGCTCACCGGGCGGCTCCGGTCCCTCTGGAGGCCGCGGACGTAGCGACCTCCGAGCCGGACTCCCTTCTGATCGGTCGACCGATTCGCATTCGACCCGAACGCCTACGGGACCCGCAACCGAAGCCACGACCGTCCCAGCCGTGGTCGACCTCACGTCGACGGCGCTCCGCCTGATCGCCCTCTACGGCCCGCTCGCCGTCGCGCTGTTCACCTTCCTGGAGTCCTCGATGCTGTTCCCGTTCCTCCCCAGCGAGGTGGTCGTCCCGGCGGCGGCCGCGCTGCTGGTCTCCGACGCGGCGTCGTTCGCGACCTTCGTCGGGGCCGCCGGCTGTGGGGGGACTCTCGGCGCGCTCGTCCTGTTCTACGCGTTCTACGGCCCGGACGGTCGCCGGGTCGACCGGCTCCGGGAGTGGCTCCGCCTGTCGGAGGACCACCTGGAGCGCTCCCGGCGGTGGTACCTCCGGTGGGGCGCCTCCTCGGTCCTCTGGGGCCGGTTCCTCCCCGGCCTCCGGTCGGTCGTCTCCATCCCGGCGGGGCTCTTCGGGATGAACCCCGCCTGGTTCACCGTCTACACGGCCCTGGGGACGGTGGGGTTCTACGCGGCCGTCGCCGCCGCCGTGTACGGCCTCCGGCAGCGGTCGCTGTTCGCGGCCCTCCGCTCGCTCGCCGTCGGTCGACCCGTGGCGAGCCTCCTCGCCGCGACGGCCGGGCTGGCGGCGATCGCCCTGGCGACGCTCCTCTACCGGCGGATCGGCGCCGGCTGATCCGACTCGTGGGCGCGCCAGTTCCCGTCCGGCGGCTCACGGCTTTCCCTCGGTCGAGGGGTCGTCGGGTTCCGCGTCGACGAGGTTCGAGAGGGGCGCCTCGCCGAAGCGGACGACCAAGCCGGCTCCCAGGAGGTCGAAGCCGACGTCTACGACGGTGTCGAAGCGGCCGTAGTGGACCAGCAGCGGTTCGAACCCCCGGCGCTCGGCGACGGCGTGGACGCCGTACTCGAGCAGCTCCCAGAGGAGTCCGAACCCGACCGTGACGCCCGCGATCCACGTCGCCCGGCCGTCGAACGGCGACGGCGCCCGCTCCCAGAGGGTCGGTCGCGACCGGAAGCCGACGTCGGCGGCGCCGGCGACGACGACCCCGGTGAGCGTGTGCGTCAGGTGGTCCCACCACCAGACCCGGTCGTAGGGTCCGAGCATCCCCAGCGTGTGGACGAGCCCCGCCGCCGAGACCCACAGCCGCTGCCACGGACGGAACCGGACGCCGCGGGCCGACTCGATGCGACGCGGGAGCGCCGCGAAGGCGAGCGACACGGCGCCGTTGGTGACGACGCTCGGGTCGCGTCGCCGGACGCCGTCGAGGAGCGCGCCGACGATGGCGACCTGGAACAGGCGGTTCACCAGGTGCTGGACCCGCTCCGGCCAACTCCGTTCGTCGCGTGAGGCTGTCGTCGAGGTCACCGGGAGTCGGTCGTCGTCGTCGCTCGAGTTCGTGTCGATGCAGTCGGCGGGCCGTCAGATCGGCACGCTGGCGTCGGTGAACACCAGCAGGTAGACGACGGCGGCCACGAGCGTCAGGAAGACTATCGCCATCAGGTAGTCGAACGACCCCTCCGGCGTGTAGATCGATCCGGGCGTCATCGTCCGGCGGTACGGCGTCCCGCGGCGTAAAGCTTGGTTCCTCGGGCGGGTCAGGCCCGGGCGGCGTCCCGCTCGATCGCCCGCGCGGCGTAGTAGGTCGCGACCGCCAGCAGCACCAGCGGGAACAGCGTCAGCACGTACATGAAGAACACCGCCAGCGGGCGGAACTCCCACGGCGAACCGACGCCGTGGAGGACCGTGAAGTAGCCGAGGATGAACACCGGGACCGCGTTGATCGAGACGTCGACCACGGTCTCGCGCGTCAGCCAGTCCAGCACGGTCGACGGTTCGACCGCATGAACGATAAAGTGTTTCCTCCGCGGTCGGGGCGTCCCCGCACGCCGGCCGGAGGCGCCCGGTCCCGTCGATTTCGAGCGGATTGCAAACGCTTATGGAACGTGTCGGTGTAGCTGAACGAGAATGAGGAGCGTGCGCCGCGCCTCCGTCGTGACCGCGCTGTTAGCGCTGTTCGCGCTGGCGACCGGTCCGTCGGTCGTTGCTGCGAGCTCAGTCACCGAGCAGCTCATCAGCCGGCTCAACCGGCAGCTGCTCTACATGGCCGTCCCCATCGCCGTCCTCGTCGAGGTCATCCTCCTGTACACGGTCTGGCGGTTCCACGACAACGACGAGCCGTCGCCGACCCGCGAGAACCGCCAGCTGGAGATCACCTGGACGATCGCGACCGCGCTCGTCCTGCTGTTCGTCGGGACGGCGTCGTTCCACGTGCTCGCCCACCCGATGGTGACGTCGACCCCGGAGACCGCCCACGGCGACTACCAGCCCGGGGAGGCCCCCGACGACGCCGTCGAGGTCCAGGTCACCACCGAACAGTGGGCGTACACGTTCGACTACCCGGACGCCAACGTGACGACCAGCGAGGAACTGGTCATCCCGGCCAACCGGACCGTCTACTTGTACGTGACCTCGGAGGACGTGATCCACTCCGTCCACGTCCCGGAGCTCGGACTGAAACAGGACGCCTTCCCCGACCAGTACCAGCTGATCCGGACGCAGACGACCGGGACCGGCGAGTACCGCATGTACTGCGCGGAGCTGTGTGGCACCGGCCACGCCGAGATGCTGTCGACGGTCCGCGTCGTCGAGCAGCAGGAGTACGAGGCGTGGCTCGAGCAGGGCGGCTCGAACGCGACGGCCAACGGGACGGCGTCCGGTGACACGGCACCGTCCGGCTCGAACTCGACCGACGGGACGCCGACCGGCGACTCGAACGCCACGAACGCGACGGCGACCGCCGAACCGACGGCGGGTGGTGACGCGTGAACCGGATCTCCAGCGCCGTCGCCGGCGGCATCGCCGGGACCGCCGTCATGACGCTGATGCTGCTCCTGCTGGAGGTCGAGACCCGCTCGGCGATGGACGTCTTCTACGTCATCGCCCTGTTCGTGGGGACGCCCGAGGACCCGGCGACCGGGTTCGCGCTGTTCGTCGGCGCCGGCATCGTCGCCTGGCCGCTGCTGTTCATCGCCCTGGAGCCGTACCTCCCCCGGGGGCCGGACCCCGCGGCCCGCGGCGTCGTGTTCGCGGCCGTCCTCTGGGTCCCCTTCGTGATCCTCGGCCGTGGCGACATCGCCGGCCCGCTGCTGATCTTCTACGTCGCGTACACGCTGTTCGCCCACGTGGCCTACGGCTTCACCCTCGGCGCGGTGTACGGACGGCTGTTCGACCAGCTGCGCCAGCGGGGGTACAGATGACGGCCGTCGCCCCGCGCCGCTCGAGGACCGCCCGCCGACCGACGACGGAACGAGACGCCGCCGGAATCGCGGCGACCCGCCCCTAACACGATGTTCGAGACAATCCCCGGAATCGCGATCTCTGCGGCCGTACTGCTCCTCCTGGTAGCGTTCTTCCGACTGCGCGGCGACGCCCCGGCGGAGTCGGTCTCCGACGGCGGGTACGTCCCCGCCCGCGCGGGACTGACCACCCACGGCAAGCCCACCGGCCTCACGCGCTGGCTGACGACCGTCGACCACAAGGACATCGGCCTGCTGTACATCCTGTTCGGGACGGGGGCCGCGCTGTGGGGTGCGACCGACGCGATGATGATCCGGACCGAGCTGATCGTCCCGGAGACGGCGATCTGGGGGCTCGAGACGTACAACGCGGTGTTCACGACCCACGGGTTCACGATGCTGTTCTTCTTCGTGACGCCCGTCTTCACCGGCATCGCCAACTACGTGCTCCCGATGCTGCTGGGCGCCGACGACCTCGCGTTCCCGCGGGTCAACGCCATCGCGTTCTGGCTGCTCCCGCCGTCGCTCCTGCTGGTCCGCGGCGGGCTCATCACCGAGGTCGCCGGCAAAGTGCTGGCGGTGCTCCCGGTGCCCGTGGGCGCGCTGCTGGCCCTCGAGCCGGTCGGCGTTGGCTGGACGATGTACACGCCGCTGTCGACGGCGACGGCGAACCAGCAGATCGACGTCGCGCTGCTCGGCCTCCACCTCAGCGGCATCGCGACCACGATGGCGGCGCTGAACTTCATCGTCACCATCTTCACCGAGCGGGCGGACGACATCGGCTGGAACAAGCTCGACATCTTCTCGTGGAACATCCTCGTGATGAGCGGGCTCGTCATCTTCGCGTTCCCGCTGCTCGGCAGCGCGCTCGTCCTGCTGTTGCTCGACCGGAACTTCGGGACGACGTTCTTCGCCGTGGAGGGCGGCGGCCCCATCCTCTGGCAGCACCTCTTCTGGTTCTTCGGCCACCCCGAGGTGTACATCCTCGTGCTGCCGGCGTTCGGGCTGACGAGCTTCATGCTCCCGAAGCTGGTCGGCCGGCGGCTGTTCGGCTTCCGCTTCATCGTCTACTCGACGATCGCCATCGGCGTCCTCTCCTTCGGCGTCTGGGCCCACCACATGTTCACGACGGGGATGGACCCCCGGATGCGCGCGAGCTTCATGGCCATCTCGCTGGCCATCGCCATCCCCAGCGCCATCAAGGAGTTCAACTGGATCGCGACGATGTGGAACGGGCGGTTGCGGCTCACGGCGCCGCTGCTCTGCATCCTCGGGATCATGAGCACCTTCGTCATCGGCGGCATCACCGGCGTCTTCCTCGCGGCCGTCCCGGTGGACTTCGTCCTCCACGACACCCACTACGTCGTCGGCCACTTCCACCTCATCGTCGTCGGCGTCATCCCGCTGTCGATGGTCGCGGCGAGCTACTACTGGTTCCCGATCATCACCGGCCGGATGTTCAACCGCCGGCTGGCGAAGGCCCAGGCGCTCCTGCTGGCCGTCGGGACCGTCTTCACGTTCGTCCCGCTTTTGATCCTCGGGTACCTGGGCATGCCGCGCCGCTACGGCGTCTACCCCGCGGAGTTCACCACGCTCAACCAGGCCGCCTCGCTGGGCGCGTTCGTCCTCGCGCTCAGCGTCGTCCTCTGGCTGGTGAACATGGTCCAGTCGGCCCGCGTCGGCCCCGTCGTCGAGGACGCCGACGTCTGGAACCTCAAGGAGACCGGCCAGTTCACCCGCGAGTGGCAGTGGTTCGAGGAGCAACTCGAGGACCGGCAGGCGGAGCTCTCCCGCGGGACCGACGGGTCGGCGACCTCCGATTGAGGGATCGGGACGGAGCGGCGCTCAGTTCTCGCGGCTCGCGGCGACGCGCCCCTCAGATCGTGTGCTGGGAGATGTGCGCGAAGTGGTCTGTCACCCGTCCGAGCACGTAGCCGTAGGCCCAGTGGGCGGCCAGCGAGACGCCAAGGAAGATGACGCCGGCGTACTCGCCGGGCCAGAAGGCGATGACGAACCCGGTCCACATGATCGTCGCGAAGGTGATGCCGCGGGCGTACCGCGGCTCCCGCGGCGGGAGGAAGGCGGCGGCGACGACGAACAGCAGCGGCAGCGCGACGACGCCGCCGAGGGCGAAGACCACCGCGCCGAGCGCGAGGCTCGGCTCGACGCCGAGGACGCGCCCGAGTTCAGCGACCTCGACGAGCGGCTCGGCCCGGAACAGCCCGAGCAGCGCCGGCAGCGCGAACAGCACCGGCACCATCGCCAGCAGCCCCGCGGCCCCGCCGAGGAACGACACCAGCACGACTCGCGGGGTGATGTCCAGCCGGGCGTCGAGGTCGGCGTCGCGCTCCGTCGGCGAGTTCGCGACCGCACCGTCGTTCTCGCTCATTGCCGGCGGTACGGCCGGCCGAGTAATAACTGTCGGGCACTCGCCGGCGTCGGTCCGGGACGGATCGGGGTCGGAGGCGACCCACGCGTCGATATTTGTCACTCGGGGCGGGCTTTTTGCGACAGGGGGTCGAACCGCCACCTATGGGCTCCGCTGGCGAGACGAGCGAGGGAGGCGAACAGCACCACGGGGGACCGACCCCCGAGGACTGGCCCCGCGGGTTCGGCGAGGCGACCTGGTGGCCCGTCGTCACCGCCGTCGGCGCCGCGGGCCTCTACCTCGGCGTCGCCCTGGTGATGATCTCCCGCGGCGCCGAATCGCTCTTCGTCGGCCCACTCCCGCCGGTGGTGATCGCCGGCGGCGTCGGCGTCTTCCTCGCCGGCCTCTACGGCTGGACCTACCACGGCTTCGTCGGCCACTACTGGAACCAGCCGTCCGAGGGCGAGGGCCTCGACCTCCGCTGGGGGATGGTCCTGTTCCTCGTCACCGACGTCATGACGTTCAGCGCCGGCTTCGTCTACTACTTCTTCGTCCGGACCGGCTCGTGGCCGCCCGGCGAGCTCCCGCACCTGCTGTCCTCGCTCGTGCTCGTGAACACCGCCCTGCTGGTCCTCAGCAGCGTGACGCTGCACTTCGCCCACGAGGCGATCCGCGAGGACCACCGCCGCCGCTTCCTCGCCCTCCTCGGCGTGACCGTCCTGCTCGGGGTCGTCTTCGTCGGCGGACAGCTCCTGGAGTACTACGAACTGCTCGTCGTGGAGGGGACGTCGTTCAACAGCGTCTTCGGCAGCGCCTTCTTCGCGCTGACGGGCCTCCACGGCCTCCACGTCGCCCTGGGCGTGCTACTGTTGGGGATCGTCCTCGCCCGCGCGCTCTCCGGCCAGTTCACCGCCGAGCGCCACGTCGGCGTCGCGACCGTCTCGATGTACTGGCACTTCGTCGACGTCGTCTGGATCTTCCTCGTCGTGACGCTGTACGTCGGCGCGGTGCTGTAGGCGACGCAACCGCGTCGCCGGCCCGGGGAATTTTGACCGTGGCGTCCGAACGGGATACCATGGGAACGCGTGACGCGATCCGGCAGAACCCGGTCGTGACGTTCGGCCTGCTGTTCGTCGTCGGGTGGACCGCGCTGGTCGCGCTGGGCGTGGCGGCCGGCGCGAAGTTTCCGGAGTACGGCGACTGGGTCGGCCGCCACGGCGTCGGCGGCATCGTCGGCCTCGCCGTCCTCGCCACGTTCCTGATACTCGCCATCGCGGTCCTGGGCGAACTCGGCGAGACCGGACCGGCGCCGGAGGAGTGGCCGCCGGAATGACGTACTACGAGTGCGACGGCTGCGGCCGGATCGACCGCCTCGGCGGCGCCGCGGGGGAGACGACCTACCGCCCCTGCGCCGCCTGCGAGGCGCGGACCCGCTGGACGCTCGCCTTCGCGGGCGACGGCATCTCGCCGTGAGGCTCTCGTTCGCGGACGGCGACCCTCCCGCCGACCGGACCGGTCGACGCTCCGGCGCCGCGGCGGCGTCCGCCGCCAGACCTTTGGTCGTGTCAACCGAACACACGACCGTGCACGACTCCGACTGGCGACCGTCGCCCGGGCTGGACAGCAAGCGGGAGCGGGAGGTCTGGGACCACCGCGGCCCCCACGAGATCAACGACGCGGAGGTCGACGGCGAGATCGACTTCGACGACGAGGTCCTCGAGGGGTTCGTCGACGACGACTGAGGCGGCGAACCGGCCCGGCGCCGGTCAGGCCATCTGCGTGGCGACCTCCTCCTCGAAGGCGACGTACCCCTCCAGGAGCCACGCGACCGCCTCGTAGAACGCCTCGTCGGTCTCCTCGCGGACGTCGGCCGCGAAGTCGTCGATCCACGCCGAGAGGTGCTCCTCGTGGAAGACGCGCTGGAACCCGAAGGCCTCCTCCCGGCCGGCCCGCTGCTCGCCGACGAGGTGCCGGAGGAAGGCCAACTCGACGGCGACGTAGTCGTTCTCCTCGGGGTAGTCCTCCGGGGGCGTCCACCCGGCGGCGCCGTAGCTGGCCTCGACCTCCGCGAGGCCGGCCCCCCGGAAGTCGCTGTCGTCGAGGTAGTAGGTCTCGTGGGCGAGGATGCGGGGTCGCGGTCCCACGAACAGCCTGGTGAACTCCCGCTCGAGTTCCTCCTGGACCGCCTCGGGGTCCCGGGTCCGGGCCTCGGCCAGGAACGTCTCCACGCCGTCGAACCCCCGGTCCAGCGGCTCGTTCACCTCGCCGTCGGGCAGCTGTACGTCGCCGTCGAGGAGCCCGGCGACGAACTCGGCGTCGGGGACGTCGGCGAACGCCGCGACGAGGAAGTCGACGAGTTCGAGCCGAGCGTCGTAGAGGGCCTGCTGGTCCAGCGTCATGGGTCCTCCCGGTCGTAGAGGGGGTGCGCTCGGCGAGCGGTTTCGCGGGTGGCGACACAGGAGGCGACGGGACTCCCAGCGTTCATCGGGCCGTGATACGCCTCGACGTGCCAATAGCGTTGTCCCTGCGACCACAGGAACGGGGGTGGGCGACACCCGGGAGCCGCGGCTACCTCCAGCAGTCCCGGGCCGGTGGCGGCGAACGGGGGCGGGGACCACCGTCGTGCCAGGGTATCACAAACAAATGTCAAAAGGGCGGAAACTATCTTCTTTGTCAAATCGGGCGAACTCGCGACGTATGCGAACCGCGTGGTCGCCGCACCACGGAGCTGGTCGGCATGAGTGAGTCGGACCCGGTGAGAATCGACCTCGACCGCCGTTCCTTCATGAAGGCGAGCACGCTGGCCGGCGGCGTCGTCTTCGGTGGCGGAGTCACCGGCCACGTCCTGGGCGACTCGGAGCGACAGGCCGACGCCGGCGGCGACTCCGCCGAGACGTCGAAGGTCATCTGCAACTACTGCGCCGTCGGCTGCGGGTTCAAGGCCGTCAAGGAGGGCAACGCCTTCGTCGGGCAGGAGCCGTGGTTCGAGAACCCCATCAACAACGGGGCGCTCTGCTCGAAGGGCGCCGGCATCCTGGAGACCGAACACTCCCCGAAGCGGCTCCGCCACCCGATGAAGAAGGAGGACGGTGAGTGGCGGAAGATCACCTGGGACGAGGCCTACCGGGAGATCGCCGAGACCTGGGAGGAGACCGTCGAGGAGTACAGCCGCGAGAGCACGATGCTGCTCGGGTCGGCCCACCACGCCAACGAGACGGCCTACGTCTCCCGGAAGTTCGGCGCGTTCATGGGCACGAACAACGTCGACCACCAGGCGCGCATCTGTCACTCGCCGACGGTGACGGGGCTGGCGAACACCTGGGGGTTCGGCGCGATGACCAACACCATCAACGACTACCGGAACTTCGACCTGCTGCTCATCATCGGGCAGAACCCCGCCGAGTCCCACCCGATCGCGATGCAGCACATCCTGGAGGGCCAGAAGCGCGGCGGCACCATCGTCTCGATCGACCCGCGGTACACGAAGACGTCCGCGCACGCGGACTACTACTACCGGATGCGGCCGGGGACCGACGTCGCGACGATGATGGGGCTGCTGAAGTACCTCCGCGACCGGGGCGAACTCGACGACGAGTTCCTCGATGGGCGGACGATGGGGTGGCCGGACGTCGACGCGGAACTGGACCAGTACGACCTCGAGACGGTCGCCGACATCACCTGGCTCTCGGAGTCAGACCTCCGGGACATCGGCGACCTCATCGCCGAGCACTCGCCGCAGATCCAGATCGAGTGGGCGATGGGCGGCACCCAGCACAACAACGGCACCCAGAACATCCGCGCGTACGCGCTGTTCAGCCTCGCGACGGGCAGCGCCGCGCGGTCGGGCGGCGGCCTCCAGGTGATGCGCGGCCACGCGAACGTCCAGGGCGCGACGGACATGGGCGTCGACGCCAGCATCCTGCCCGGGTACTACAGCGTGAGTTCACCGGGCTCCTGGGAGCACTGGGCCGACGTCTGGGACCAGAGCCCCTGGACCAGCGGCAGCACCTCGTTCCGGGAGCTGTACGACCGCTTCGAGATGATGCCCCAGCCGATGTGGGAGGGGCTCGGCTCGCCCGCGGCGGTCGAGACGGGGAGCCCCGACGAGGGCGAAGACGGAGACGAGGGCGGCGGCGGAGAGGAGTCCCCGGAGGGGGAGGGCCAGCAGGGCGAGGGGTCCGAGGGCCTCGAGGAGCAGGCCCCGCTCGAGGACCCCGACCCCCGGTCGATGATGTTCCAGAAGGGGCTGACCGTCGCCCGGTGGTACGAGGCGGCCCTCCAGCGGGAGGACCGCCTCCTGGAGTCGGAGCTCTACCAGCCCGACCCCCTGAAACTCGTCTTCTTCTGGGGGCACTCGGCGAACTCCATCAGCGAGATGGAGAAGATGAAGCGGGCGATGGAGGCGCTGGACCTCCTGGTCGTCGTCGACGTCTTCCCGGCGGTCGCGGGGACCCTGCCCGACGACGCGAACGTCATCCTGCTGCCGGCCTCCAGCCAGTACGAGCACGTCCGGTCGGTGACGAACTCCCACCGCTCGGTGCAGTGGTCCGAGCGGGCCGCCACGCCGGCGCACAACTCCCGGCCGGACCTCCGCATCTTCCAGGAGCTGGCCCACCACCTGGGCTTCGGCGAGCACTTCGACTGGGGGAGCGGCGAGGGCATCCACAACGACCGCTCCTCCTACGAGGACGTCCTGCGGGAGATCGCCCTCGGCACGCGCTCGATCGGCTACCAGCACACCCCGGAGCGGCTCCAGGAGCACCTGGAGTACGACTACCTGTTCAGCACGGACACCCTCCAGGCGGACGCGCCGGGGACTCCCGTCGACGGCGACTACTGGATGCTGCCGTGGCCCTACTGGGGCGAGGACCACCCCGGCTCGCCCATCATCTGGACCAAGGAGGCCGACCCCCGGGAGGGCGGCCACGACTTCCGGGAGAACTGGGGCGAGCAGGCGCCGACGCCGGAGGAGTGGGCGGAGATGGACGTCGACAAGCCGTACCCGATGCAGGAGACCTACGAGCAGGAGGGCGAGGCGGGTCTGGACCTGATCGCCGACGAGTTCGAGGCGCCCTGGTGGGACGACCAGCTCGTCCGGGGCGTCCCGTCGTACCCGGCGTACTCGACGCTGCTCCCCGACGACCTCACCGACCCGTCCGCCCAGACGCTGCCCGTCCGGTCCGCGCTCCAGGAGGACGTCTCGGTGTACGACGCCGCGGTGGCCGTCGACGAGCAGTACGGCGACGAGGTCGACGTCGACCCGGCGGACTACGAGCAGTACGACTACCCCCAGCCGGACCCGCCGACGGGTCGGGGGAAGGCCCGGGCGGTCGTCTGGAGCTTCCTCGATACGGTCCCCGTCCACCGCGAGCCCATCGAGAGCCCGCGGCCCGACCTCGTCGAGGAGTGGCCGGCCAACGGCCAGCAGCAGAACACCTGGCGGCTCGACCAGAACAACGCCGCCGTCCAGGAGGAGGCGACCCGCGCCGTCCACACGGAACTCGGCGGCGACACCGACCAGGAGGGCCGGACGGTCATCCTGACGTCCGGCCGGCAGGTCGAACACCAGGGCGGCGGCGCCGAGACGCGGAACAACGAGTACACCGCCGACCGCCAGCCGCACATGTACGCCGAGATCAACCCGGAGGTCGCCGAGGCCCTCGACGTTCGGGGCGGCGAGGACCACGTCGTCGTCACGTCGGCGGACAAGGGCTCGATCCTCGTGAAGGCGAACGTGACCGAGCGGACGTCCCCCGAGGAGATCTTCCTGCCGTACCACTGGGGCGGCGTCTTCAAGGGCCAGGACCGGACCGACGACTGGCCCGACGGCCTGGAGCCGCTGGCCATCGGCGACAGCGTCAACGTCGTCACCCCGAGCGGGTTCGACGCCGAGACCCAGATGCAGGAGACGAAGTCCGGCGTCGTCTACCTCCAGAAGGCCACCGAGTCGCTGCTCGAGGAACTGAACATGGAGTTCATCGACTACCCCCAGGACGACAACGGACTCGGGACGCAGAAACGCTACGACGTGCGGGACTGGGACATGATGGAGAGCCACTGACGGAGACCCACCGATGTCAGAACACACCACCGACGCGAACGTGATGAGCGAGGGCGTGATGGGCACCGGCGAGGGGACGCGGATCTTCCCCGACGTCGAGGCCTGCATCGACTGCGGCGGCTGCGTGGTCGCCTGCAAGCGCACCTGGGACGTCCCCCGGGACGACCAGCGCATCGACATCATGACCATGATGGAGGGCCAGTCCGGCCCGCAGGGCGACAACGAGGCGAAGGTCCAGAACCTCCAGGGCGACGAGGCGCCCGGGGAGACCCACATCCCGATGCAGTGCTACCACTGCGACAACGCCCCCTGCGTGTCGGTCTGTCCGACCGACGCCCTCCAGAAGGAAGAGGACCGGTTCGTACGGGTCCACGACGACCTCTGTGTCGGCTGCCAGTACTGCCTGTCGGGCTGTCCGTTCGGCGCCCCGCAGTTCCCGGACGGCGACGACGGGAAGGCCGCCGTCGCCGGGACCGGCGGCATCATGGACAAGTGCACCGGCTGTCACGAGCGCCAGCTCGCCGACAAGGGGCCGGCCTGCGCCGAGGAGTGCGCGACGGACGCCATCCTCGTCGGCTCCACCGGCGACATCGCCGACGAACTCGCGAGTCGGGACACGGGCTCGTTCTTCAACGACGAGGCCCTCGAGATAATCTTCGGCGAGGAGGCCCGCCACTTCCAGTGACGATGACGGGGCGAGACTCACCCGCAGACGGCGGGGACGCGACGGTCGCGGACGGCGGCTCGACGGAGGAGAGCACCCACAGCGCCGCCCCGCCCGAGGACCCCGACGGCGGCGACGGGAGCCCTGGCGACGCCGACGCCGGCCCGGCGGACGACCACGACCGAGACCCCGAGCGGCGGACCGACGACGGCGGTGGCCTCTCCGACGGCATCGCACTCGCGGTCAGCCTGCTGTTCGGGTTCGCGCTGGCCGTCGGCTCCATCCTCCTCGTGACGTGGCTGGACCCCGCCTTCGAGGGGCTGTTGCGCATCCACCCGACGGACGCGGGCGGCGGCGTCGGCGCCGGCTGGGCGGCCGGCAACGCCGACTTCTGGCTCGACCTGCTGATAACGCTGGTCCACCTCGCCGACGTCGTGATGGGCATCTTCATCCTCCTGATGGTGTTCGTCCACTGGGCGGCGTTCCGGCGGCTGGCCGCGCGGATGCAGCCGCCCGGCGGACGCCCCCGCGACCGCCGTACGCCAGCGACCGACGGCGGAAGCCCCGACGTATCGGGAGCCGACGGCCCGACCGGAACCGGCGACGCCTCGCCGACCGGCGAGGACGACGGAGGTGGCGGCGGGTGACGAACCTCGACCACGGGAAGTTCTCGCGGGCGACGACGCTGTTCCACTCGCTGCTGGCGCTGACGGTGTTCATGCTGTTCTTCACCGGTTACTCGGTGGCCTTCCACGACGAGCTGTGGTGGCTCGTCTCGCTGATGGGCGGCACCCGCGGGGTGCTCGCGGTCCACCGCCTCGCCGGCTTCACGCTCATCGTGCTCACCGGCGTCTGGGTGCCGTACATGCTGCTGCGGTCGGCGAGCCGGTCGAACTTCACCGATATCCTGCCGGCCGTTGACGACGTCTGGGCGTTCGTCCAGGACGTCAAGTTCGCGCTCGGGTGGGCCGACGAGCGCCACTCCGCCGCCAAGCAGTTCGCCGGCAACAAGGCCGGGGAGACGCCGCTGGTCTCCTACATCGGCAAGGGCGTCATCTGGATATTCACCGTCGAACTCGTCCTGCTGATGGTCACGGGCGTACTCATCTGGCGGAAACCCCTGCTCATCGGCTACTTCAACTCCCCGTCGGCCGCGATGGCGTTCGTGGCCTTCCACGGACTGCTCGGCGTCATCATGCTGATGGGCGTGATGTTCCACACGTTCGAGCACGGGTTCCACCCCGCCTTCTACCCCGTCGAGATGAAGGCGTTCGTCCCGAAGGACCGGATGCCGAACTTCCACGGCGACCCCGACGAGTACGACACCACCGGCATCGAGCGGCTCCGCCTGAAGCCGTCGTGGCGGTGGGCGACGAACGTCTTCGCCATCATGGTCGTCGTCGGCATCGCCAGCGTGCTCCTCGCGAGCATCGACTACGGCGGCTATCCGGTCCCGGCGTTCCTGCAGTTCAACGAGGGCAGCCTCCTGCGGACCGTCGGCATCAACATCGGCATGCTGGTATTGCTCGTCGGACTTCTGCTGTCGGTGTACGGGAACGTGCTCCGCACGCGCTACCGCCGGCAACGGGAGCGCGCCGACGAAGCGACCGCGACGGACGGCGGGTCGCCGGAGCTGGCCGACGGAGGGAGTCGCGACGCGACCGAGGGGGCCGACGGCGGCCACGGCGGGGCGGGTGATCCGCCGTGACGAACCTGCTGTACTCGGTCTACGCGGTGGCGGTCGTCGTCGTCGCCGTCGGCGGGATGCTCGCGGTGGTCTTCGGGACCCCGGACGTCAGCGAGGGGGCGGACCGTCGCTACCAGGTCCTCGCAGTCCTCGCCGCGATGTTCCTCGTCGCGTTCGCCCTCCTCGAGTACGTCCTGTAGCGGTCTCTCGAACCGTTCGTTCACACCACCTCGTCGCTCCGGACGAGGTCGAACTCGGGTTCGATGTCGCCCAGGACCAGCAGGGCGTAGTACCGGAGGTACGTCAGGATGGGCACCTGGACCAGCGCCGTGACGACGAGCATGGCGACCACGAAGACGACCGCGAGGACTCCCACGACGAGGAGGCCAGCGGTCGTCGAGAACCCGACCGCGAAGTACGCGACCGCGGCGAGGATTCCGAGCGGAATCAGCAACGCGACGGCGGCGATGCCGACGGCGATCGACGCGACCAGCCCCGTCCCGATGGTCAGGCCGAGCCAGGCGACGGCGAAGCCGAGGTACTGCTTCCACTCGGCCTTCACCGACGGCCAGAGCCGTCGCCAGCCCGCGAGAACGCCCGAGTCGTCGCGGATCATCAGGGGGACGACGAAGACGGTGGTGAAGGTGTTCACCGCGCCGTAGACGAGTCCGGCGAGGAACACGACCGGGATGCCCAGCAGGAAGAAGCCGACCGGGAGGATCGGGTCGTCGCCGAGGAGGAGCGGGACCAGCAGGATCGCCATCCAGCCGAGGACGAGCAGGAGGAACGGGAGGCCGAGGACGAACCGGAAGCCGAAGAGCCGGAGGCCCTGGCCCCACCGCCGGCTCCAGTAGCGCCGGACCGAGACCGTCCCGGACAGGAGCGACTCGACGAAGACGAACTCCATGACGGCGCCGACGACGGCGAAGACGAGCCCCAGCAACAGGAGCCCCGCGACGATGGCGGCGACGATCAGGAGCAGGTCGTCCGGCAGGGTCGAGGGGAGGTCCGGTACCTGCCCGGGCGTCTCGTCGGGGGGTGCCCCGCCGGTGTCGAACTGTCCGGTGGGGAACCCGGCGCTGCTGCCGCCGAGGAAGAACGCGACGACGGCGAGTTTCAGCCACCGCCGGAGGTCGAAGGGGAACAGGAACTCGCGGGCGAGGTCGACGGCGTCGCCGATCTCTTGCAGTGCGTGGAGGGCCATGGCGGCGATACCGACACGACTCGCTTAGAACTTTGGGTGACGAGGGCTGGAATTTTCTCGAAGAGTGGCGCTCCCGGCGCTCACGAAGCGGATTCGCCAGGACCGCGACCGGTCCGCGGTGTTTGCCAACTCGTCCCAAGATTTTTGTCAGACGCCGTCGACTATCCGTGTATCTGGGCGTCGCCCGTTCGTTCTCGCCGCCCCGTTCGCCCGCTGGCCGCCGGAGCCGTCTCCTCGTCTGCGCGATTCGGCGGACGGCACCGGCGAGAGACCGCGCGTGCCCGGCCGGTGACAACCATGCCCACGGAGACCGACCTCCCCTGTTCGGACTGCGGTGGATCGCTCCTCGAACGAGACGTGTCGCCGCGCGACCTCCCGATCGGCGTCGAGGCGGCGACGACGGTCGTCGTCGCGGAGTGTGCCGACTGCGGCGCCAGGTACTACCCGGAGGGGACGCTGCAGCGGCTGTTCGACGGGTCCGAACCGCCCGCCACCGCCGGCGGACGCTGACGGCGGCCCCCGCACACGGGACGCGACCAGGTCCGCGACGCCACCGTCAGCCGGAGGCCTGCGACCGCTCGCCGGTGGGCGGGGCGTCGGGGCCGACGAGTCGCACGACGTTGCCGCGGCCGACGCGGATCTTCTCGACGCGGCCCTCGTCTTCGAGGGTCGACAGCAGGCGGCTGACCGTGGCCTTCGACCACTCGGTCTCGTCGACGAGGTCGGTCTGTCGCATCTGGCCGTCGTGCTCGCGGAGGATCTGGAGGATCTCCCCTTCCTTGGTGTCTACGAACCTGTCGGGATCGGCGGACCCGTCGGTGGCGACCGTCCGCGACCCGGCGGGTGGCGGGCCATCGGGCTCGGTCCGGAGTCGTCGACGGAGCGCGACGCCCGCCGCCGCCAGTCCGACGGCTCCGAGGAGGCCGGCGGCGACGGCCGCGTGGACGACGTAGGGGACGGTCGGCGGCAGGCGGAGGCTGGCCACGGTCCCGTCGTCGACGCCGTCGCCGGTCGAGTCCGCCGCCGTCGGGTCGCTGTCGTACCGGTAGACCTCGGCGCGGTCGGAGACGCCGTCGCCGTCGGTGTCCTGCCGGGTGAAGTCGGTGCCGACCGCGACCTCCCGGGCGTTCGCGAGGCCGTCGCCGTCGAGGTCGCCCTGCTTGGTGATGACCGTCACCTGGGCCTCGTGGGTGTCCCGGAGCACCGTCTCGGTCCCGCTGCCGTCCTCGCCCGCCGTCCGGTGGACCTCTTCCTGCAGTTCGATGCGGACGTACTGGGTGCCCCTGGCCTCGGCGGGCCACCCGGCGAACTCGATTCTGGCCCACCGCTGGCGGGTCGTCGAGTTCCAGGCGTGACAGCCGACGGACTCGATGGGCCCTCCGTCCTCGTCGAGGAGGTACCCGCAGGCCCGTTTGGTGCGGCCGTTCGGCTGCGTGTGGACGGTCGGCCGCAGGACGAGCGACTCGCTCGCCCAGACGTACGTCGGCCCGGGGTGGTCCTCGTCGAGGGCCTTCTGGTCGGAGACGTACCCGCGCCCGGCCACGCTGAAGTAGGCGATCCGGGCGTCGTCCGCCGACCGGTTCGCCTCGTCGGGGCCGGACTCCGGCATCGACTGGGCGGCGCCGGTCGTCGCCAACCCGACCGCGCCGACCAGAGCCAGCGCTGCCGAGACGGCCACGGCGCTCACGAGCAGGAACGTCAGGACGGTCCGTCTCATCGGTCTCCGGGTATGCCCGACGGTCGCGAGGCTGGGGCCATGGGGAACTACCCGGGACTCACGTGAGACCGACTATCAATCTGCTGTCGGTCCTATCCGGTCGTTTATATCTACGAGGATTCGTCGTCCCGCCCGAGCAGCCACACGAGCAGCGCCGCGAGCGTCCCGGCGCCCACGCCCTCGGCGATTCTGTTCCGCCAGGCGAACGCCGCCGCGACGGCGCCGCCCGCCAGTCCCGCCAGCGCGAGTCGCACGGCTCGTCCGGCGGCCGGCGCCGCGTCCGGGCCGTCGTCGAGGTACGGCTCGAGGGCCTCGATCTCCGGCGTCGCCGTCACGCGACCCCGGTCCCGGTCGTACTCGACGACGTCCGCCGCGGCGAGCTGCGGGAGGTGGGCGTGGTCGAGCGCGATCTCGACGCGCTCGCGGACCGACGCGTCGAGCCCCTCCGAGGGGGTCTCGTGCTCCCGGCGTGCGATGGCGGTCGCGAGCGCGTCCACCGGCATCGGCTCGCCGACGAACTCGAGGAGGTGCCGGACCACGCGCCGCCGCCGCCCGGACTGCAGCAGGGCGAACAGCTCGTCCCGGTCGAGGGGGGCGTCGACGGCGGTGCGTTCGCGGTCGGAGTCGGTCGGGTCTGTCGGTGCCTGCATGGGTCGGCGAAGGCCAGCGTATCTAATAAACCGAGAAGCTAGTTGTAAACTCTTTCAGGTCATTCGACCGTTACGAACGTTTCTCGTCACCGCGTACGACATATACGGAGAGCTAAACTGGTCTCACAGTGCGGGTTACGCCGGCGCTGAAATGGTCCTGAACGGCGTCAGACGGGGTGATCCCGCACCCGGATCCGCGGTGTCTCGTGGTAACGTAGCTGCAACCGCCGCTCGTTGGCCCCGGCGCGTCTCCCCGGCGCCTGCCGAACCACCGTCCGGGGGCTCCGACCGGCGGGGGTCGACCCGCGGGTTTCGCGCCACTGTGGCGGGGTGTACCACGGTGTTACCGCCGGCGGGCGCGTCGATACCGTCTCCGTGCCGATCCGACGGCGGTTGCCTCCGAGTTGGTTGCACAGTTGACTAGAAGCGCCTTTCCGAATCTGTAAACGAGTTGGACGTTCATAACGAATGTGCTGGAGTAACGAGGGGCACACGATGCGTCGGAGACAGATCGACAGAACCCAGCTCAGCGCGGTCCTGCTGAGCATCGCACTGACGGTATCGATCGTGGGCGTGGTCGCGCTCGCGCCAGTCGCGGCCGACTCGCACACGAAATCGGAGGCCCCCGACATGACGGAGGAGGCGAACTTCCGCATCTCCGCCGTCTCGCAGGACGACCACTACCCGGGCGACCAGAACCAGGGCGGCGGTAGCATGCGGTACTCCGCCTCCGGAGCGGAGGCCTTCTCCGCCCAGGGCGCCGAGGATGGCCTCTACATCGACTACATCATCATCGACGCCGACTGGATCGACTACTCGGAGTGTACCACCGAGAACACGGCGGCGTTCGGTATCGACCGCGGCGACGACGACGAGGGCACCAACTACGACGAGGACCTCGTCCAGAAGCAGAAGCAGGCCACCTTCCGCGACGACGGTATCACCGTGGAGTTCTACAACTGGGACGACCTCGGCGGCGACCCGCCGTACATGGCCCCCGAGGACGCCATCGTCGCCCAGCAGGGCGAGGGCTCGGCCGGCGGCGAGTGCATGACGATGACCAGCGAGCCCGGCTGGTACCGGATCGACGGCTTCCTGAACGGCACCGTCGCCGACAACGGCCAGGGCGAGCAGCCCTCGGAGAACGCCGAGCAGGTCGGCGTCAACACCAAGTCGAACTACTTCTACATCTGTGAGTGCGACAGCGAGGAGGAAGCTCGCGAGCAGCTCGGCCCGCCGCCGAACGAGGAGGGCAGCGGCGAGACGAGCAGCTCCGGCGGCGAGAGCACGCCGACACCGACGCCGTCGGGCGAGGGGACGAGCGGCGAGTCGACCGCGTCCGAAGGCGGTGAGTCGACCGCCGAGGAGGGATCCTCCGGCACCGAGTCGGGCGGTAGCGAAGGCGGCGAATCGACCGCCGAGGAGGGATCGCCCGGTACCGAGTCGGGCGGTAGCGAAGGCGGCGAGTCGACCGAAGGAGGCACCTCCGGCAGCGGGTCCAGCGCCGGCGGCGCCAACGAGTCCGGTGCGGGCAACGGGTCCGGTGCCAGCGCGAGCAACGGTTCGAACGCCGGCGCGGGCAACGGCTCCGACGTCGGCGGCGCCCAGGCCGGCGAGGGCGACGGCGAACAGACCCCGTCAGCCAACGACGGCCCCGGGTTCGGCGCGCTGGTCGCCATCCTCGCGGTCTTCGGGAGCGCGCTACTGTTGACCCGTCGCCGATAGCACCGTCCACCGACCGCCGATTTCTTTCGACGCCGCACGGACAGCCGCGGCGCTCGGGTCCGCGAGCTACGGCGAATGATGGGAAAATCGGCCTGAACCGTCAGAAGAACTCGACGGGCCGCCTACTGGACGAGACTGTCGGGGGCCGTCCCCTTCGACCCCGCGGCCGTCTCGATCTGGTCGACGACCTCCAGGACCCGGAGGGCGGCCTCGCCGGTGACCTCGGGCTCGGTGCCGTCCGTCGCTGCGTCGACGAACGACCGGAGCTGGGCCTTCAGGGGCTCGGTGCTGTCGACGGCGACCTCCTCGACGACGCCCTCGTGGTGGTAGCGGACGTCGCCGTCCTCCTCGACGAACTCCGGCCGGGAGCGGCGCCGGATGCGGACCGACTGGTCGATGTAGTCGACCTTGATGCGCCGGGACTCGGTCCCGACGGTCAGCTGCCGGACCTTCTCCTGGGTGATGCGGCTGGCGGTCAGCCGACCGACGCAGCCGCCGTCGAACTCGAGGGTGGCGGTCGTGTACTGGCCGTCGTGGTTGGTGACCGCGCTGGCGTCCAGGACGTCCTGGTCGAGCAACGACAGCACGACGTCGACGTCGTGGATCATCAGGTCCTTCGTCACCGGGTCGGAGACGTCCCGGTCCAGCGGCGGCCCGAGCCGCTCGGCCGAGATCGTCAGCACCGCCTCGTCGTCGTCCAGGACGTCCCCGAGGGCGCGGATCGCCGGGTTGAACCGCTCGATGTGGCCGACCTGGAGGCGGACGTCCGCCGCCTCGGCGCGCCGGACCAGCTCGCGGCCCTTCTCGAAGTCGGCGACGAACGGCTTCTCCACCAGCAGGTCGACGCCGGCGTCGATGGCCTTCTCGGCCATCTCGTAGTGGTACTCCGTCGGGACGGCGATGGAGACCACGTCGACCTTCGACAGCAGCTCGTCGACGCCGAGAGGCTCGGCGTCGTACGCTTCGGCGACGCTGACGGCGTTCTCGGGGTTCGCGTCGCTGACGCCGACGAGGTCGACGCCGAGCAGTTCGCTGTACACCCTGGCGTGGTGCCGGCCCATGCTCCCGACGCCGATGACGCCCGCGCGGACGTCGCTCATGCGGTCACCTCCAGGGTCTCGGCGACGGTGGGAGTGATCCGGCCGGCGTCGCAGTACGCCGCGAAGGCAGTCTCGGAGACGCCGACCTGGTCGCCCGCGGTCGGGTCGTCGGACGCCAGGACGTCGTCGACCCGGGCGCGTTCCGCGTCGCCGACTGTCGGGGACGCGATGGCGATATCGTCTGTCGGCTCGCCGTCGCCGACGGTCCAGGGTGACTGTTCGGGCCGTGTCATTGCCCCGACGGAGGCCACCTAGCGGCATTATTATCTGCCGGATAAGCGGGTCGGGCGTCTCGGAACGGTCACCTAAACCGCTCCGAGCCGCCGTTTAGAACCCAGATAAGACGGTGAATCACGCTGAACGGACGGATAGGTTTTGAGGTGCAGGCCAGAACCGACGACTCATGGCAGCGACTCGTGACTCCTGGTGGGTGGACCTGCTGCTCGTCGGGGTGGCGGCGACCGTGCCGGCCGCGCTGGTCTACGGCGGCGTCGAGCAGACGAGTCTGCGGGTGGCCGCGGGCCTCCCGCTGGCGATCTTCCTGCCCGGGTACGCGCTCGTGTCCGCGATGTACCCCGAGGCGCGGGAGGACCTCGACCCGCCGATGACGCGGGAGACCGGCGAGGGCATCGACAGGGCGATGCGGACGCGGCTCCGCGGGCTGACCGGCATCGACCGCCTCGGCCTCGCCGTCGCGCTGAGCGCCGCGCTGACGCCCGCCGTCGCCCTGCTCCACTACGTCGCGAGCGGCTCGTTCGCGGCCCCGGAGCTCGCCGCCGGCCTCGGGGTGCTCACCTGGGGTTTCGTCTTCATCGGGCTCGCCCGGCGGCTCCGGCTGTCGGCGCCCCAGCGGTTCGGCGTCGACCTCGGGTGGCCCTCGACCGTCTACGAGCGATACTTCGTCGCGGACGGATCGCGCATGGGCAGTTCGCACCCGCTCGAGGCGAGGAGCGTCTCGGACGTCGCGCTCAACGTCCTCCTCGCCTGCGTCCTCCTCGTCGCGCTGACGAGCGCCACCTACGCGTTCACGCAGCCGCCGCCGGGCCAGGACTTCGACGAGCTGGCGGTCGTGACGCAGAACGACTCCGGCGAGTACGTCGCGGGGAACTACCCGGACGACCTCTCGGGGAGCGACCCCCTCTACGTCGGCGTCACCAACCAGCGGGACGGCCAGCAGACGTACGCCCTCCGCGGGACCCTCGAGGTGGTCGACGCGGAGGGGAACGTCATCGAGAGCGACGAGCAGCTCAGCCGCGAGGTCCAACTGGCGCCGGGCGAGCGAACGTACGTCGAGCACGACCCCGAACCGACCCTCGATGGCGAGCGGCTGCGGCTCAGCTACACGCTCGATCGGACCGGCGGCGACGACGGTCCCGACCGGCGCGTCCACGTCTGGATCTCCGGCGCGCCCGAGGGTTCGACCGACGGTGGCGAGGGCGCGACCCCCACCGCGACACAGGGTGACACGGGAACACCTACCCCGCAGGGCGGCGACACGCCGACACCCGACGGTTCGGGAGTGCCTACTCAGACTGATTCCGGCGCACAGTCGCCGACGCCCACGTCGACGCCGACCGAGACGGACGACGGCATCAGCATCGACATCTGAGATGGTTAGCGGTTAGATTTCGATTTCGTTAGTAGTTCCGCGTTCCAAACGTTACGAAACCCGCTTATAGATTATATAGCTATACTCCCCTCTCCAGTAGCGGGTGACGAATGTCTGACGGAGACCTCATACCAACGCGACGATCGTATCTGAAGTTCACCTCTGCAGCGGTGTCCGCGGCCGCCGTCGGGGCGGGCGCCTCGGGGACGGCCGGAGCAGCGAGCTCCTGTACCGCCGACTCGAGTACCGAGGAATCGGGAAGCTACACCGGCTCGGTCGAGGAGGACGAAAGCACCACCGACGACGAGGAGGAGACGGAGGCCGAAGAGACCGACGACGCCGACGACGAGGACTACGCGCGGGTCGTCGACGTCGTCGAGGCCGGCGCCGACCCGAACGGCGGGGCGTCGATCACGCCGGTCCTCGAGGAGAACCTCGCCGACGACACCCTGTTCCGGTTCCCGGAGGGCCGCTACTACATGGACGACATGGTCCGCTGGACCGGCTTCGATAACGTCGGCTTCGAGGGCGACGACGCGACCATCGTGCCCGCGTCGTACCACGACTTCCAGGGGAGCAACATCTGCTTCAAGCTCGGCACCGCCAGCAGCCCGGGCGACTCGCTGCACTTCTCGGGGATCGACTTCGACCTGACCGCCTCGGACACGGGCGCCCGCGCGATCCAGGCACAGGTCGCCGACGACCTCGTCGTCCGCAACGTCACGGTCGAGGGCGAACACGACAGCGGCACCTTCGGGCCGTTCCTCTTCGACGTCACCTCCTCGAGCGGCGAGGGGACGATCGAGAACGTCCAGATCCCCGACGGCGGGGAGTACTCCCGGTACACGCCCGGGAGCATCCAGACCGGTCCGACGGGCATCCTCGTCAGCGAGAGCCACCAGGGCCACCTCCGCTTCCAGGACTGCGTCGTCGGCCCCTTCCCCGACAACGGCCTGTACGCGGCCAACGGCGACAAGGTGTCCGTCATCGGCGGGGAGTACCGCAACAGCAACGTCGCGAGCATCCGCCTCGGCGGCGACGGCAGCAACGTCCAGGACGCCACCGTCGTGGTCGACCAGAACCGCGACGACGACGAGACCCAGATGGGGATCCGACTGGACAACGGCGAGGACCTCCACGTGGAGAACACGACCATAGAGCTCCAGCAGCCCAACGGTAACGCGATCCGCGTGCTCAACGGCGTCGGCTCCGCGGCCATCTCCGACACCACCATCAGCGTCGAGAACCGGCCGGAGAACGCCGTCCACGTGAGTCCGAGCGCGGGGTCGACCCACATCCACGGGACCGACATCCGCCAGGACACCAGCGCCTACGCCATCGTCCTCACGGAGCAGAGCAGCGGCGGCGGCGAGGCCCTCGTCGAGGACGTCGACGTCACCGGCGACGGCGACGGGAGCAACTACCGGTACACAATCTACTGCGGCCGCGACGGCACCGAGTTCCGCTCGGTGTCCGTCGAGCAGCAGGGCGGCGACTGGCGGCGCTGCCTGCTCGTCGACGCCGACGACTGCCTCGTCTACGGCGGCGACTACTACTCGGAACACCACCCGGTCGTCAACGACGGCTCCGGGAACCGCTACGTCGAGATCGACGACGCCCAGGCCGCCAACGGCTCGGAGGGGCTCATGCTCAGGGGTGGCCACAGCAACATCGACGTCATCGACAACGTCATCCACAACGGCCTCCGCGACAAGGGGACCAGCAACCTCACGACCAGCGGCAACGAGTTCCCGTAACGTCGCACAGGCACGTCGCCGAACGTCTGTCACACGCGCGGACATTCTTTCGACGATACCCGTCTACTAGTGGAGCTTCCGACGGTACCCGTCTACTGCCGGAGTCGCCGACCGACGCCGACCGTCGTGGCGGCCAGCAGCCCCGGATACTGCGTCGTCGCTGGCGCCGCCGAGCGGGCGTACTTCAGCCCCGTCGCGAGGTCGCCCTCGGCGAGGTACTCCTTCGCCAGGATGAGGTTGTGGCCGGCGACGACGTCCTCGCCCTGCTCCTCGAGCAGTTCGATGTGGTCGCCGAACGACTCCCGGACGCGCTCGAGGGCCCGCTCGGTCACCTCCGGCGACGGGTGCCCCGAGGGGTCCCGGAGGACGAGCTCCTCGGGGAGGTAGGCGAGCTTCCCCTGCTCGAGGACGCGGACGAGGAACTCGGTGTCCTGGAACCGCTCGAAGGACTCGTCGAAGCCGCCGATCTCGACGGTGACGTCGCGCTCGACGAGCAGCGTCGACCCGGCGCTGGTGTGGAGTCTGTCGGTGAGGACCTCCGCGATCAGCACGTCGCCGCCCTCGCGCCGCCGCGGCGGCTCGCTGCCGAGGACGGAGCCGAGCGCCCACTCGATGTGGCTGGTGTCGCCGTCGCTCGGCGGCTTGACGTCGCAGTAGGCGGCGATCCAATCGTTGCCCCGTGACTGGAGCAAGGAGAGCTGCCGGTCGAGCTTCTGGGGGAGCCACTCGTCGTCGGAGTCCAGGAACGCGACGTACTCCCCTTCCGACGCCTCGATGCCGGTGTTCCGCGCGGCGCTACCGCCCCGGTTCTCCTCGTGGCGGATGTACTCGACCCGCGGATCGTCGTAGGATTCGACGACCGACCGGCTGTCGTCCGTCGAGGCGTCGTCGACGACCAGCAGCTCCAGTTCCTCGTGGGTCTGTGCGAGGACGCTCTCGATGGTGTCCGGCAATGCCTCGGCGCGGTTGTACGTCGGGACGATCACGCTGACGAGGGTCACCGCCGGTCACCTCCGCTCGCGGTCCACGTGCGTTCGACGGTTGGGTCGTTCATTGCTAGGTGGGTATCGGTCCAGGAGGATAATTATCCGACACCTAAGCGACCGCGTCGGGCGGTGAACGGCCCGTTCGTCGCTCGAACGCTACTCGAGGTAGCCGAGGTCGGCGAGGCGGTCCTGGACGCCGTCGTCCGGGCCCTCCTCGGACTTCGCCGACACGCTGCGGCGGTCGTACTCGCGGGCTTCGACCTCGTCGACGACCGGGAGGATCGACCCGTCCATCCGGTCGCTGACGGGGACGCCGAAGGTCGCCAGCACCGTGGGGGCGAGGTCGTACAGCCGCGGGGCGCCCAGGTCGACGTCGTCGTCGAGGGCCCGCCCGGAGGCCGCGACGACGCCGTCGAACTTGTGGTCCCAGGTCCCGGTCCGGTCGGCGAACTGCTCGCCGGGGAGCGTCGCCGACAGCAGGTGGTCGTAGTCGGCCGGCACCGTCACGACGTCGACGGCTTCCGTGGTCATCGGGCCCTCGAAGTACTCCTCGCGGGGACCGACCTCCTCGAAGACGGGCTCGCCGTCCGGCGTCTCCGCCGCCGAGAGGTACTCGATGAGCTCCTCCCGGACGGCGTCGTACTCCGCCTGCGGGACGACGCCCTCGGGTTCGCGGCCCTCGAGGTTGACCCGCACGCCCAGTTCCACGCGCGTCCGCATGTACGCGGTGGAGTTGGCGAAGTCGACGTGCGTCTGCCCTGCCCGCTTGACGCTGTCCGGGACGTACGGCGCGACGACGTCGGCGACCCCGAGGGTGTCGAGCACGTCGTTGACCCGGCGGGTGGTGAGGCCGGCGGCCGCGGCCGCGGCGGCGACGCGCGGCAGGACGCCGGGGCCGCCGTCGTCGCCGGTCTCGTCGGTCCCCTCCCGGAGCTGGCTTCGCATCGGGTTCCACGACGGCATCCCGCGAGGGTCCTGTGTGGGCTCGATGTAGCCGCCCTCACGGAGGTACTCGTTGACCCGGAATTCGTAGCCCTCGTAGGGGCCGATGCCGTGGTCGCTGACGACGAACACCGCGTCGGGGTCGGTCGCCTCGAGGGTCGCCTCGATCTCCTCGTCGACCGTTCGGAACAGCTCCTCGATGCGGTCGGTCTCGGTCGGGAACTTGTGGAAGATGGTGTCGGTGCGCTGGAACTGGACGAACCCGAAGTCGGGGTCGAACCGGTCGGCGAGGTACCGCGTCGCCTCGCCGCGCATCCGGGTGACGTCCAGCCAGTTCGCGAAGACCTCGTCGTCGGGCGCGTCGGTCGTCCGGTCCTCCTCCGGGTAGACCCGGTAGCCGCTACAGGCCTCGCGGACGTCCTCGAGGAGCCCCTCCGGGTGACAGGTCGGCTCCTCGGGGCCGAGGAAGCCCGGCAGGACGGCGCCGTCGATCGGCGTCGGCGGGTGGGTCACCGGCACGTTCACGACGACGCTGCTGTAGCCGTGCTGGTCCAGTAGCTCCCAGATGGCCGGCTCGCGGATCTGGTCGGCGGAGACGACGTCCCAGTCGTAGCCCTCGTAGGAGACGAAGCCGAAGGACCCGTGCTTCCCGGGGTTCGTCCCCGTGTAGATGGACGGCCACGCCGCGGGCGTCCACGGCGGGACGTGCGACTCCATCGGCGCGGACGTGCCGGACTCGAAGAGCCCCTCCAGGGTCGGGACGACGTCCCGCTCGAAGAGTGGTTCCAGGACCGGCATGCACGCGGCATCCAGACCGACGACGAGCGCCTTCATCGCCGCGACCCCCCGGCGCGGTGATGGGCTGCTCGCCTTGTTTCGGCGCTGCGATCGATATCACCCGTGTACATTTCACGAGGGGCTACGACCTCCACCCACGTTATTATCCAGCTACTATCCAGTCGTGGGCGGTCCTTTCGACCCGCGCCGACCGGGGTTCCAGTCCGGTTCCGGTGACCCTTCTGCGGCGGAACGCGTTTATCGGCCCCATAATAATCATCCCCTCGCCGGTAGGGACGGACGCCTCCGCACGGAGGCTAGGCATCCACCGACGCGCTGGCCCGACGCAGACATCACCGCACTGCTGGTTCACCCCCCCATCCGCAACCCGTTCCCTGCGCGGTGTCTGTACCAGCTCGTCACCCGCTTTCCCCCCTCTTCCCCTCGACCACGATAACCGAGAGCTGCGGTGTTCCCGACTGGAGATCACGTAGCGACCCCCAACTTCGCGAACCGAGCGAACGGATCACGGAGGCCGATTTCCGCTCCTCGCGTCATCGACCCCGAGTGTAGTCCTCCAACGTCCCCCTCGAAGCGACACCGGAACGACCGGTGCGGCACCGACGCTGCCCTTACGCACGCGTGGGTACGTATTACGGACGGTACGACTGTAGCTCCAACATCGATTCTTCGACTTCGCCACTCCGGCTCCTCCGGGGCTGGCTCTCGTTCGTCGCTCCACGCTTGAGGGGTCCCGCAACCGAGGACACCCCCGAAGAGCACGCCACACCACCGCCGTATGCGGATTTTAGCGGTGCATAAACGATCGTAAACGGAACGAAACGCCTGAGGCGGGCGATATCGGCGGGTGGAGATGCCCGGACGCTCCCGCCACCGGCGCGCAAGGCGGCCATTAGTGGGCTCATAGTAACCGGGTACTGGCTCCGAGTGGAATGTAACGGCCACGCGGCCGAACTGGCACCATGTACGCAAACGAAATCGGACATCGGTCGACGAGTGTAGTCTTCGGGAAGGGAACAGGTGGGGGTGAGCCGATCGCGGAGCCGTTCCACCTGGACAGGGTGGGGCGTCTCCCCCGTCCGGCCGCACGCGAGGAGGTGACCGTCTGTGTCTGAGAGCCGGACGGTCAGGTCTCTCTACGACGCCGACGCGGACGCGACGGCGCTGGACGCGGCCTTCCGCTCTGGGGAGGTTCCGGTCGCCGTCTACGGGCTCGGCAAGATGGGGCTCCCGCTAGCCGCCGTCTACGCCGACGTGACCGGCAACGTCGCGGGCGTCGATATCGACCCAGAGGTCGTCTCGGCGATCCAGGCCGGCGACTGCCCCGTCGAGGGCGAACCGGGCCTCCCGGACCTCGTCGCCGACCTCGTCGACGACGGCGCGCTCCGCGCGGTCGAGTCGGGCCGCGAGGCGGCCCCCTCGACGGTCCACGTGCTGATCGTCCCGACGCTCGTCGACGACGGCGAGCCTGACCTCTCGGCGCTGCTGGCGGCCGTCGACGACGTCGCCGCGACGCTGTCGGCCGGCGACCTGGTGATCGTCGAGTCGACGGTCCCGCCGCGCACCTGCGAGGACGTCGTCCTGCCGCGGCTCCTCGAGGGCAGCGACCTGGACCGCGGCGAGTTCGGGCTCGCCTTCTGTCCGGAGCGGACCCTCTCCGGGCGCGCGCTCGAAGACATCCGCGGCGGCCACCCCAAGGTGATCGGCGGCGTGGACGAGGCGAGCGCGGCGGCCGCCGAGGTCGTCTACGACGCCGTCCACGGCGGCGAGATCCTCACCGCCTCGGACGCAACGACAGCGGAGGCGGTGAAGGTCTTCGAGGGCGTCTACCGCGACACGAACATCGCCCTCGCCAACGAGCTCGCGAAGCACGCCCCCGAACTCGGCGTCGACGTCACGGAAGCCATCGACATCGCCAACTCCCAGCCGTTCTGCGAGATCCACGACCCCGGCGCGGGCGTCGGCGGCCACTGCATCCCCCTCTACCCCTACTTCCTCACGGAACCGTTCGACGCCCCCTCGCCGCTCATGGAGACGGCGCGGGCGGTCAACGACTCGATGCCGTCGTACACGGCCGACGCCGTCGAGCGGAACCTCCGCGACGAGGGCGTCGACCCCGCCGACGCGCGGGTGCTCGTCCTCGGCGCGACCTACCGGCCCGGCGTCGACGAGATCCGCAAGACGCCGGCGCTGCCGCTCGTCGAGGAACTGGCCGACGCCGGCGCGGACGTCGACGTCGTCGACCCGGTCTGCACCTCGCCGGGTCCCTTCGAGGACCGCGGCGCCACCGTCCGGACCCTCGAGGACGTCGAGGCCGACGCCGGTTACGACGCCGCGGTCATGGTGACGCCCCAGCCCGCGTTCGACGATCTCGAGGTCGCGACCCTCGGCGGCGAGGGGCGCCTCGTGGTCGTCGACGGCCGGCAGGCGCTGACCGAACTGCGCGGCGACGACCGGGTGCGGTACACGGGGGTCGGTATCGATGCCTGAGACGGTCGCCATCGTCGGGCTCGGCTACGTCGGCCTGCCGCTGGCCGTCGCCTTCGACGAGGCCGGCTACCACGTCGTCGGCTTCGACGTCGACGAGGACCGCGTCGGGAGCCTCGACTCCGGCATGGACCCGACCGACGAGGTCGGCGACGAGGCGGTCGCAGGGGGCGACGTCCTGTTCACGACGGACCCCGTCCAGCTCTCGGACGCCGACTACGTCATCGTCACCGTCCCGACGCCGGTCGACGACCGCGGCAACCCGAACCTCGGGGCCGTCGAGGCGGCCGCCAAGACCATCGGGGAGCACCTCTCGACCGGGACGACCGTCGTCCTCGAGTCGACGGTCTATCCCGGCGCGACACGGGAGATCCTCATCCCGGCCCTCGAGGAGGGCTCCGGGTTCACACGCGGCGAGGAGTTCCACGTCGGCTACTCCCCCGAGCGGCTCGCCCCCGGGACGGACCGCGGGCTCCGCGACGTCGTGAAGATCGTCGGCGCCGACGATACCGAGGTCCGCGACGACCTCGCCGAACTGTACGAGTCCGTCGTCGACGCCGGCGTCCACCGCGCCGACAGCATCGAGGTCGCCGAGACCGCGAAGGTCATCGAGAACGTCCAGCGCGACATCAACATCGCGCTCATCAACGAGCTCGCGATCATCTGCTCGCGGCTGGGCGTCGACACCGACGCGGTCCTGGAGGCCGCCGGGACGAAGTGGAACTTCCACGACTACGAACCCGGCCTCGTCGGCGGCCACTGCATCCCGGTGGACCCCCACTACCTCGCGTACCGCTCGGAGGCCGAGGGGTTCTCGCCGAAGCTGCTGTTGACTGGCCGCGAGATCAACAAGCAGGTCCCGAAGTACGCCGCCGAGCGGGCGGTCAAGGGACTCAACGAGTGCGGGAAGGTCCTCCAGGACTGCCGTCTCCTCGTGCTGGGGCTGGCCTACAAGCCCAACGTCGGCGACATCCGGACCTCCGCCGTCGGCGGCATGATCGCCGAACTCGAGGAGTTCGGCATCTCCGTGACGGGCCACGACCCCCACGCCGCCGACGACGCGATGCGCGACGAGTTCGGCATCGACATCACCTCGGAGGTCGACTGCGAGGGCTTCGACGGTATCGTCGTCGCGACGGGCCACGACGAGTACTCGGACCTCGACCTCGACGACCTCCACGACCAGCTCGGGGTCGATCCGCTGCTGATGGACATCGACGGCGTCTTCGACGAGGAGGCGGCGACCGACCGCGGCTTCAACTACCGGAGGCTGTGAGCATGTACCGGAACCACAGCGTCGGCGTCGTCGTCCCCGCGTACAACGAGGAGGGCTTCGTCGGCGAGGTCGTCGACACGCTGCCGTCGTTCGTCGACCGCGCCTACGTCGTCGACGACCGCTCGACCGACGGCACCTGGGCGGAGATCCTCGAGCGGGTCGAGGACTCCCCCGACGAGACCGGCGATGCGGGTCCGGCATCCACAGACGGAACGCGGGCGGACGGCGGTGAGGCGGTCGCCGCCGGCGCGTCGACCGGCAGTGCCGGCACGGGCGCGTCGGCGCCGACCCTCGCCGGCGACGCGGCCACCGAGGTCGTCGCGATCCGCCACGAGGAGAACCGCGGCGTCGGCGGCGCCATCAAGACCGGCTACCTGCGGGCCGTCGAGGACGGCGTCGACCTCGTCACGGTGATGGGCGGCGACGGCCAGATGGACCCCGACCAGCTGGACGCGCTGCTGGACCCCCTCGTCGACGGGCGGGCCGACTACGCGAAGGGCAACCGGCTCCGGTCGCCCGGCCACTGGCAGGGCATGTCCCGGTTCCGGCTGTTCGGCAACGCCGTGCTCACGCTGCTGACGAAGGTATCCAGCGGCTACTGGGAGCTGCTCGACCCCCAGAACGGGTACGCGGCGATCACCCGCGAGGCCCTCGAGACGGTCGACGTCGCGGAGATGTACGAGGACTACGGCTACTGCAACGACCTGCTCGCGCGGCTGAACCGCCACGACTGCCGCGTCGCCCACGTCGACATCCCCGCGGAGTACGGCGACGAGGAGAGCTCCATCAGTTACCCCTCCTACATCAAGAACGTCTCCGGGCTCCTGCTGGGGAACTTCCTGTGGCGGATGAAGCACTCCTACGCGGTCGGGTCGTTCCACCCGCTGGTCCTCTCGTACCTCTTCGGGACCGGTCTGGCGCTGCTCGGCGCGGTCGCGACCGTCGGGACGCTCGTCGGGGTCGGCCTCGGCGCGGTCGGTCCGGCCGCGGTGCTCGTCGCGGCGCTGCTCGGCGCCGTCGGCGTCCAGACGCTGCTGTCAGCGATGCACGCCGACGCCGACGAGAACGACGGCCTGGAGGTGCAGATCACGTGACTACCGTCGTCACCATCCAGCACCCGGCGCACGTGCACTTCTTCCGGCACGCCATCGGGGAGCTCGCCGCCGCCGGCGAGGACGTCCACGTGTTCGTCCGCCGGAAGGCCCCCGCCGTCGAGCTGCTGCGGTACTACGACATCGAGCACACCGTGATCGCCGAGGAGAGCGACTCGGTGCTCACGCTGCCGCTGACGCAGTTCGGTTACGAGTACCGGCTCTACCGCGCGGTCCGGAGCCTCGACCCCGACCTGTTCCTCGGGGTCGGCGGCGTCGCGGCCGCCCACGTCGCGCGGCTCTGCGGGGCCGACAGCGTCGTCTTCACCGACACCGAGCACGCGAGCCTCACGAACGCCCTCGCGATCCCGCTCGCCTCGTCGGTGTACACGCCGTCGTGCTACGACGGTCGCGAGGGCGACGACCACGTCTACTACCCCGGCTACCACGAGCTTGCGTACCTCCACCCGAACCGCTTCGAGCCGGCGTCGTCGTCGAGCATCCGCTCGGCCCTCGACGTCGAGGCGGACGACGACCTGGTCATCCTCCGGCTGAGCAACTGGGACGCCTCCCACGACGTCGGCGCCGAGGGCCTCTCCGACGTCTCCGAGGCCGTCGAGTCCCTCGAGGCCGCCGGCGGCACCGTCCGGATCACCGCCGAGCGAACCCTCGGCGAGGAGCTGGAACCGTACCGGGTGTCGGTCCCGCCGCACCTGATCCACGACGTGCTCGCCGAGGCCGAACTGTTCGTCGGCGAGGGCGCGACGATGGCCGCTGAGAGCGCTGTCCTCGGGACGCCCTCGGTGTACATCAACAGCCTCGAGCTCGGCTACATGACCGAGCTCGCCGACCGCTACGGCCTGGCGTACACGTTCCACGGCTCCCGCCGGCACGACCGCGGCATCGAGACGGCGACGGCGCTGCTCGCCGACCTCGACGACCGGTGGCGGCGCCGCCGGCAGGCGATGCTGGCCGACAAGACCGACACGACCGAGGTCATCATGCGCGCGGCGAACCGCTACCTCCCCAGGCGCGTCGCCGCGGAGGCGACCGTATGAGGGTCCTGCAGCTCGTGACGACGGAGCGGTCGTTCTTCCGCGAGCAGGTCTCCGCCCTGGAGGCCAGGGGGATCGACTGCACGACGGTGTCGGTCCCCGGCCGCGGGAACGAGCGCAACCCGGCCGACTTCGCGCGGTTCTACGCCCGCGTCCTGCGAGCGGTCCGGAACGACGAGTTCGACCTCGTCCACGCGAACTACGGGCTGACCGTGCCGTTCGCGCTCGCCCAGCCGACCCGGCCGGTCGTCGCGACGCTGTGGGGCTCCGACGTGATGAGCGACATCGACTGGCTCGTCGGCCTCACCGAGCGGACCGCCCCGCGGTGCGACGCGGTCATCGCCCCCTCCGAACGGCTCTCGCGGGCCTACCCCGGCGAGGACGTCGTCGTCCCCTTCGGCGTCGACACCGAGCGGTTCCGGCCCATCGACCGGGCCACCGCCCGGGAGCGCGTCGGCTGGGACGACGACGAGGCGGTCGTCCTGTTCCCCTACCGGACCGACCGTCCCGAGAAGAACTACGAACTCGCGGAGACGGTCGTCGACCGCGTCGACGCCGACGTCGACCTCCGGACCCTGACCGGGGCCCCCCACGAGGAGATGCCGTACTACTACAACGCGAGCGACGCGGTCCTGCTCACCTCCCGCTACGAGAGCGGCCCGATGGTCGTCAAGGAGGCCGCGGCCTGCAACGTCCCGGTCGTCGCCACCGACGTCGGGTTCGTCCCGGAGGTCCTCTCGGACGTCGAGAACTCGGCGGTCTGTGCGGACGCCGACGAACTCGTCGCCGGGCTCGAGGCCGTCCTGGCCTCCGACGGCCGGTCAGACGCCAGGGAGGCCGTCCGCGACGAACTCTCCCTCGACCTGATGGGCGAGGCGATCGAACGAGTGTACGACGACGTACTGACCCAGAAGATCCATGTCTGAAACCGAACCGGGGCTTCTGAGCCTCGACCGTCTCGACCGACTCGCGGCTGTCGTGGGACTGGTGCTGGCGGTGCTGCTGTTCCCGCTGCGGTTCTTCGCCAGCCAAATCTACATCGTGACGCTGCCGATCGTCCTGGGGATCGCCTGCATCCTGTACCTCCTGGCGGACCGCCGGGAGTCCACCCCGGGCCTCCCGACCTTCTCCCGGGGGCTCAGCCGGCTGCTCCCGGTGGTCGTCCTGGCGGCGACGGCGCTGCTGCCGATGCTCGCCCTGCAGGCGGGCCACAGGACGGACGTGTTCTACGTGATCGCGGCGGGGACGGCGACCGTGCTGCTGTTCCAGGTGTTCTTCACGCCGGACGGCGAGCTGTCGCCGTCGCTCGTGCTCACGGAGGCGCTGCTGTTCGGCCTCGTCGTTCGGTTCGCCGGCCTCACGACTACCCCCGGCTACATCGGGATCGACGTCTGGACCCACATGCGGTTCGTCGACCAGGTCTTGGCGGCCGGCTCCCTGGACCCCATCTCCCACCGGAAGTACTACGCCGCGCCGCTGTACCACCTGATGGCCGCCAGCGGGACGATGCTGTTCGAGAGCACCTCGCGGACGGCGATGTACGCGACCGTGGGGCTCGTGACGCTCCTGCCGACCGTGCTGGTGTACTCGCTGGGTCGGCTCATGCTCGTCCGACGGTGGGCGCTGGCGGCGGCCATCATCTACTCGATGGGCGACCACTTCCTCCGCTGGGGTCTCCACATCATCCCGACGAACCTCGGGCTCGTGTTCTTCTGTGCGTTCCTGGTGTTCTTCGGCCGGGTCGTCCACACGCAGTTCCGACCGCGCGACTACGTGCTGCTGGTCGGGTTCAGCATCGCCATCGTCCTCACCCACCAGATATCCACCTTCATCACGTTGCTGGTGCTGTTCGTCGGGATGGTGGGGCGGACGGCGATCACGCTCGTACCGGTCTTCGAGCGCCAGAACTCCCTCGACCGGGTGCTCTCGGTCCCGGACCCGCCGAAGCAGGCGGGGCTGTTCCTCTTCAACCTCGGGTTCGCGACGTTCACGTGGTCGCTGACGCCGTACCGCGGGGACACGTTCCTGTCGACGATGACGAGCTTCCTCGTCGACACCGTCACGAGTTCGGCGGGGTTCCTGGAGCTCGCCGGCGGCAACGAGCCCAGCGGCGGCGGCGGCCTCGCCGACCAGGCCCCCCAGCACCTCGTCCAGCTTGTGACCTACGTCGACGAGGCCGGGTTCCTGCTGTTGCTGTTGCTCGGGGTCGTCGGCTGCCTCTACGTAATCCACGCCTCCCGGGCGACGCACCTCACGGTGACGCTGTTCGGCAGCGTCGTGGTGATGCTCGTGTTCGTCCTGGGGCTCCCGCTGTTCGGCATCCGGAACTTCGTCCCGGGCCGCTGGTTCGCGTTCCTCTACGTGCCGCTGGTGCTGCTCGGCCTCGTCGGGATCCGCTACCTGTCGCTGCGGTTGCCGGGGGCGGTGACCGCGCCTGGGCTGGCGATCCTGCTGCTGGTCCTCCCCGGGATGATGCTGGTAGCCACGCCGGCGGTCGCCGACAGTCCCGCGATCGAGGAGGTACAGACACGCTACGGGTACACCGAGTCGGAGCTGGCCGGCGTCGACGCGGCGGACAGGTACGTCCACGGCGACCGGACGATATTCACCGACCACCCCTACCAGACGGTGCTCGAGCGGAGCGGCGCCCAGTCGGCTGACCCGGCGACAGTCCCCGCCAACGGCACCGCTAGCCACGACCTAGTGATGTACCGCGCCCAGCAGTCGGAGGGGGCCGTATACTTCCAGGACGAGTCAGGGAACGGCTACCGTCGTTCACTCTCCGAGAACGGTCTGTGCGGTCCGTCAATGCATCGCACGTACGATAACGGACAGACCAGGCTCTGTACTCGGTGATTTAGGGACACCTTCCAGAAGCGACTTGAAGCGCGATTCAGTTCACGACCGTTTCAGAAATCGGCGGATCGCGCGTAGGAGGGACCGACGAGACTGTTCACGAGGCGTCTATAGATGCTCTGGAACGATGAGAAACGCTCGATTATACTGGAACGCCACGAAAGTATTGGTAACTAGTTCTACCATTTATTATCAGTCCCAGCCGAGGGACGGTCGCAATGAGTGCAACGACGACAACAATCGACGACGAGGACGTCTCTGCTCAGGCGGACGCCGAGAACGACGTGGACGAGCAGTCGACCCTTGAGAAGGACGAGCTCTTCCACCTGCTCAAGAGCGAGCGTCGCCGTCGCGCACTGCGGTACCTTCTGGATGCCGAATCGGAACCCGTGCGGATGCGAACGCTGGCGGAAGCGGTCGCGGCCGAGGAGTACGACAAGAGCGTCGACCAGCTCCACACGGACGAGCGCCAGCGCGTCTACATCACGCTGTACCAGTCGCACCTTCCGCAACTCGACCGCGCGGGCGTAATCGACTACAACCAGAGCCGCGGACAGATCACCACGACACCGCTCATCGACGAGTTCGAGGACTACCTCGAGACGACCACGCGCACGGAGTCCTCGAGTTCGACGAACGACTCGCTCGTTCCGGCGCTCTCGGGCTTCGGTGGGGGCGGCATGGTCGCGATCCTCCTGCAGGCGGCCGGCGTCGCCTCGACCTTCGTCGTCGGCGTCCTCGCCGTCGCCATGCTCTCCGCGCTCGCGATCAGCACTCGATGAACGCGGCCGCCGAGCCGACCCGCTTCGACTAGCCCCGTTCCGATTAGTTTAAGGTCTGACACCAGTACTACCCGTATACACCGGAGTAGCGAACGATGAAACGAATACTGGGAACGCTGCTGGTCCTCGCTTTCCTCGCGGGCCTGACCGTCGCGCCAGTGGCCACTGCACTCCACGCCGACGCGTCCCAGGCGGGCCAGCAGCCAGCTTCGCTCCAGACCGAAGCGATGACCCAGTCGGACTCCACCGGGGAGATCACGTACTTCTCGATGGACGGGCGGGGGTACATCTACGGGCAGGAGGAACTCGTCGAGGACCACCCGGGCGTCCCCTTCGTCTGGGAGAGCGAGTCCCTCGAGACGAAGGTGACGCTCGAACCGCGACCGTCGACGAACACCAAGAAGGTCTGCGGTCGCATCCTCGACGAGCAGCACGAGGAGGTCGAGAGCATCGGCTGCACGAGCTGGAACTCCTCCTCCAGGAAGCGGCGGGCGACGCTCGAACTCTCCGCGTGGCCCGCCGGCTCCAGCGGCACCCACTACCTCCAGTACGCCTACCTCGAGGAGGTCCCGAACGGGACGGACGACTCGCAGGGGGGGAACGGACAGCAGTACGAACAGGTCGAGCACGACCGCTTCCAGACGGAGGTCTACGTCGTCAACAAGCAGGGCGACCTCGACGGCGACGGGCTCTCGAACGCCCGCGAGGTCGAGGCCGGCACCGACTTCACCCAGCAGGACACCGATGGCGACGGCGTCTCCGACCGCGCCGAGGTCTACCAGTACGGCAGCGACCCGCTGAAGTCCGACACGACGGGCGACGGCATCGACGACGGGACCATCGCCGGTTTCGGCCTGCCGCCGACCGTCCCCTACATCGTCCACGTCGTCGTCTTCGGGGGGCTCGTCGCGGTGGTCGCGGTGGCGGTCGGCAGCCTGAAGCTCTGGCGGCTGCTCCAGGAGTCCGACCGGCAGCCGCCGGCCGCCGCGCCGCCGCAGACCGCCAGCGCCCCCGGGCCGTCCGGGCCGCCCGGTCCGCCCGCCATGGACGGCGCGCCCAGATCGAAGGAGGACGAGGTGTTCAACGTCATCCACGAGCACGGCGGCCAGATGCGGCAGGCGGACCTCGTCGACGAGACCGAGTGGTCGAAGGCCACGGTCAGCCGCCTGCTGTCGACGCTCGAAGACGAGGGCCGCGTCGAGAAGATCCGCGTCGGCCGTGGCAACGTCGTGCGGCTCACCGACGCGGCCACCGAGGACTCCAACCTGGCGGGAACGGCCCAAGAGAGCGGGTGACCGGCCTCGCATCGACGGCCGGTAGCCCATACCGCGCCCCCAGGGCGTCGTCGTCTCGAGTGACGCTCCTACTCCGCCGTCGATTTCTGCTTCCGTCTGCCACGTTTCTCCCGGCAGCGAGCCGGTTCTATGCCCGCATTACTTCGACCAATTACCCGATTAACAGGCTGCTATGGACTGCCACCCGTGGCGACGCGTTCGCTGGAGACCGGTCGCTGAGCCGCCGACCGGACGTTTCCCCACCGGAAGCCGACCCGTAAAGGTCCGCCTGTGCCGGGGCCAGGGGCAGCCCACCGGGCCTCCTGTCGCTAAGTCGACTCATAATAAAACCCGTAGACGGTCTCCGATGGGATATGGTCGAGCGAACACAGTACCGTCCGAGCCGGAACGGCCACCCCGCCGACGTCCGCGGAGCGATCGCCGCACGCCACCACGGCGCGCCGAACGCGGGAGGTGGCCACTGATGTGCGGAATCATCGGCCGCATCGGCGAGGGTCGGGCCGTCGACGAACTCGTCACCGGCCTCGAGAACCTCGATTACCGGGGGTACGACTCCTCCGGGATCGCCGTCCGGAACGGCTCGGCGCCGGTCGTCGTCAAGCAGGAGGGCAAGATCACGGCCCTCCAGGAGCGCCTCGCCGAGCGGTCGCCGGAGGGCAACGCCGGCATCGGTCACACCCGCTGGAGCACCCACGGGCCGCCGACCGACGCCAACGCCCACCCGCACACCGACTGCGACGGCGACGTCGCGGTCGTCCACAACGGCATCATCGAGAACTACGACGAACTCCGCAGCGAGCTGCAGGCCCGCGGTCACGAGTTCACGAGCGAGACCGACTCCGAGGTCGTCCCGCACCTCATCGGCGAGGCCCTCCGGGAGGGCCACGACCCCGAGTCGGCGTTCCGCCGGGCCGTCGCGCAGCTCGAGGGCAGCTACGCCATCGCGGCCGTCGTCGACGACGACGAGGCCATCTTCGCGACCCGCCGCGGCTCGCCGCTGGTCGTCGGCTACGGCACCGACGGCTACTACGTCGCCAGCGACGTCCCCGCGTTCCTCGACTTCACCGACCGGGTGTCGTACCTCGAGGACGGCGACGTCGCCGAACTCCGCCACGGCGGCGTCACCGTCACCGACCCCGAGGGCGCCGAGGTCCACCGCGAGCGCGAACGCGTCGACTGGAACCCCGAGGACGCCCGGAAGGGCGAGTACGACCACTACATGCAGAAGGAGATCAACGAGCAGCCGACGGCCCTCGAGCAGACGATCAAGGGCCGCATCGACGTCGAGGCCGGGACCGTCGACCTCGAGGACTTCCCGCCGGGGGCCTTCGACGACGTCGACTCGGTCCAGATCGTCGCCTGCGGGACCTCCTACCACGCCGGGATGTACTTCGAGCTCCTCCTGAAGGAGGCCGGCGTGCCCGCGAGCACGCACCTGGCCAGCGAGTACGTCGCCGCGACGCCACCGATCGACGAGTCGACGCTGACGATCGCCGTCACCCAGAGCGGCGAGACGGCCGACACGCTCCGGTCGATCCGCCACGCAGCCGACTGCGGCGCGCGGACCCTCGCTGTGACGAACGTCGTCGGGTCGACGGCCGCCCGGGAGTGCGACGACGCGCTGTTCATCCGGGCCGGCCCCGAGATCGGCGTCGCCGCGACGAAGACGTTCTCCTCGCAGGTCGTCACGCTGGCGCTGCTGGCCGAGCGCATCGTCGAGGACCACCCGGACGGCGAGGCCCGCGAGGACCCCGCCGCGTTCCTCGAGGCGCTCCGGCGCCTCCCCGAGGACATCGAACGGACCCTCGAGGACAGCGACGCCCACGCGCTGTGCGACTACTGTCTCGACAGCGAGGGCGTCTTCTTCATCGGCCGCTCGCTGGGCTACCCGGTATCGCTGGAGGGCGCGCTGAAGCTCAAGGAGATCACCTACGAGCACGCCGAGGGGTACGCGGCCGGCGAGCTCAAGCACGGCCCGCTGGCGCTGGTCACCGAGCAGACGCCGGTGGTGACCGTGCTGACCGGCCGGAACGACGAGAAGACGATCAAGAACGCCAGCGAGGCCCGGACCCGCGGCGCGCCGGTGATCGTCGTCGCCAGCGAGGACAGCGCCTACGCCGACCGGGGCGACGTCACGCTGACGTTCCCCGGGACGCACCCGGACGTCGCCGGCCTGCTGGCGAACGTCCAGCTCCAGCTGCTGTCGTATCACACGGCCGACCGCCTCGGCCGAGCCATCGACAAGCCACGCAACCTGGCCAAGAGCGTCACCGTGGAGTAGGACGATGCCAACCGAACTATTCGGCGTCTTCGGCGGGCGAGACCGGTTCGAGCGGTTGCGCTCGTCGGAGCCCTTCGACGCGGTCGTCGAGGGCGACGCCGTGACCGTGGGTATCAACGATCGGTCGTTCGGCCGCCCTCAGCGGAGCGCCACCTACCAGGACGAGGACGGCTTCTGCGCCGTCTTCGGCGAGCTGTACCCGCCCGAGTGGGCCGAGTCCGACCCGGCGCGGTGGGTCTACCACCACTACCAGACGACCGGCGAGCGTGCGCTCGCCGACCTCAACGGGTCCTACGTCATCGTCCTCGAGTACGACGGCGAGGCGACGGTCGTCACCGACCAGCTGCGCTCCCGGGAGTGCTTCTACACCGCCGAGTCGTCGCCGGTGTTCGGCACCGACGCGGTCAACGTCGCCCGGACCGTCCGCAACCGGACGCTCGACCACGACAACCTGCTGGAGTACCTCTACCTGAGCGTCGTCCTCGGTTCGGGGACGCTGTACGAGGAGCTACAGCGGGTGCCCTTCGACGGCGTCCTCCGGGAGGACGGCGTCGACACCCTCGACCGGTTCGTCTACCAGCCGGAGGACTTCGACTACGCGGCCGCGCTGGCCGACCGGATGGAGCGGGCGATCGACCGCCGCACCGACGACCGCGGCTCGACGGGCCTGCTGCTGAGCGCCGGCTACGACTCCCGGTCGCTGCTGGCGGCGGCCGACGTCGACGTCTGCTACACCGTCGGCGAGAAGGACTCCGGTGAGGTCCGGGCGGCCCGCGAGCTCTCCGAGCAGTACGACACGCCGCACGTCGCGCTCCCGCCGGACGAGCGGTACCTGAACACCGACCCGGGGATGTGCCACTACACCCACGGGATCAAGGAGTCGCTGCACATCCACCACGCGGGCTACGAGTCCGAGATGCGGACCCGGAAGATGCTCCACGGCTGGATGTTCGACTCCCTGCTGCGGGAGCACTTCGTCCCCCAGCAGACCGTCGACGTGATGGGTCGGGTCCTCCCCCTGAACCGCCTCGCCTCCGACTTCAACCCCGTGGAGTTCGCCACCCGGAAGATGGGCTACCTGCCCGAGGCCGCCTCGGTCCACGACCGGTTCCGCGCGATGGGCGTCGTCGACTACGGCCCGGAGTCGTTCGTCGACGCCACCATCCAGCGGGAGTTCGAGGACTGCAAGCGGAAGGGCCAGTCGGTCCACGACACCGCCAACCGCTTCGGCGTGAAGAACATCCCGTCGGCGCCGTTCCGCCACCACCTGATCGACACCTTCGAGGAGTCGTTCGTCGCCGCCGACCTCGATCTGGTCTCCTGGCACCTCCGGACGCCGCCGGAGCACCGCAACACCGGGACGTTCCTCGAGGCCCTCGACCGGATGGACAGCAACGTCCGGGACGTCCGGCCGCCGGACCGCCCGCACGACCGGTTCATCTTCAACCAGGCCGAGAAGTTCCTCCGCAAGAAGCTGCCCGGCCTGGAGCCCTTCGGGACGCCCTGGCCGAACCGCCGGGAGATCTACGACGACAACCGCCTCGACGACGTGCTGTTCGAGGACCAGCCGTGGCTCCACGGCCACTCCCCGCGGTTCAAGCTCCGGTTCCACGACGTGCTCTGCTGGCTCGACGCCGTCGAGCAGAACACCGTGACGCCGGACGCGCTGTTCGACCGCCGCGTCGCGCCGCTGGGCGCGTGAGGTGGTCCGTTATCCTCGCTCGACGATTTCATTTCCACTGCCGACAGACGAAGAATCCGATACTCGGCGGTACGTAATCTTCTCGAGTAACCCGAATATGCCGGCTCTGACCCCTCCGATTGGAATCGGCCCGGATGTTCAAGTACGGTGACGGCATATCTCGAGGTATGAGCCAGGTGACGAGGCGGATCGTCCAGAACCTACACGACGAGCCACATCTCGAGGGTCGCCGAATCACCGTTCGTTTTCTCAGAGAACAGGTCGAGGAGCGGGGGCTCGAACTCAGGACGGTCGCCGACCGGCACGACCTCGACGTCGCCGACGTCTACCGGGCACTCACGTACTACCACGATAATCCCGAGGAGATGCGTACTGTGGAGCGAGAGCGTCGATCCGCCGTCGAGGAGCACGAGCACCTGACGATCGCTCCAGACGACGTGCGCGGCTAACGGGGTATCGCATTCAGGCCGACGAGAACGTCGAGCGCGCGACTGTCAATTACCTCCGCAAGCTCGACCACGACGTCGAGTGGATCGGCGACGTCGACGAACTCGGCTTCGGAACCGACGACGAGTCGATCGCTGCGGGACGTGACCCTCGAGTACGTCAGCCGGAACTGGCTGTGAACGGAGCGAAATTCGAACAGTTCTGTACGAGAGGGACGACCGCGTTCACCGATCGAGGACGTCGTGCTGCTCGTAGAAGGCCCGGACCCGGTCGTCGGCCAGCAGCGGGCGGTGGACCTGCAGCGACTTCGCCCCGGGGTAGCTGTTCCCCTCGATGATCTGGAAGCCGCCGGAGTCGTCGGTCGGGACGACGTCCCAGCCGACGTAGGGGACGTGGGCGTTCTCCGCCGCGATTTCGAGGACGCCGTCGCGGATGGCCTCCCAGCCGGGCAGTTCGACGCCCTCGATCTGCTCGCCGGTGTCGGGGTGCTCCGATCGGAAGACGAGGTCCTCCTCCGGGAGCTGCGCCGCGGCGCCGAGCGTCCCGGTCTCCACGTCGATCTCGGCGCTGAGCCCGCCCTTCGAGAAGTTGTCCATCGGCGCCGACCGGTCGGTCCCGGTCCGGAGGATGGCGATGGGGACGAACGGTTCGCCGTCGTCGTACATCGTGATGATGCGCAGCGTGTTCGTCGTCTCCGGGTAGATCGACGCGCCGAAGTCGAACTGCTCGACGTGCTCGCAGACGAGGTAGTCGTCGAGGCCCGAGACGAGGTCGTCGAACTCGGCGGCGGTCTTCGCTTCGCCGTTGACGCGGTAGTCGCCGTCGCGGTACGAGCAGAGGTAGACGTTCTGGCCGCCGCCGCCCTTGATCCACTTCAGGACGAGCCGCCCCTCTCGCTCGAGTCGGCGGGTGACCTCGGCGGTCGCGTCGCCCTGGTCCTCCGTGGTGACGGCCCCGCCGGCGGGCATCGGGTGCCGGTCCCCGGCGTTCGTGTCGGCGTCGCCGCCGACCGAGAGGAACCGGCCGTCCCGGACCATCCCGTACACGGCGGGGCGGTGCTCGTCGAACGGCGCGAGCATCCAGTGGAAGACGAGCTTGTTGGAGAGGGCGACGGTCCACTCGCCGTTGATCCGCGGCGTCCGCACGAACCGCTCGAAGTCCGTGAGGTACTGGCGGTGGCGGCCGCCCTCGAGGTCGTAGAGGTAGTCCGAGCGGCTGAGGAACCCCCGACGCCACAGCCACAGGCGCCGGCGGAGCGGCAGGTCGTACGTCTCCCGGGTGTCTAGTTCCGACCGGACGAGCCGTTGGAGCTTCGTCCCGGTGAGGTAGATGCTTCGGAGGGTCATCGCCTGGGACGACGGCCCCGCGAGCCTTCCTTATCGGTCACCTAACCCCGGGGAACAATCGAACCTCCTCGGCGTTCACGTCGACGCTCCCTGCGGAATTCGGGCGGTTCGGCCCCTCCTTCGCCTCGAGCCGTCCACCTTACCGGACGACGTCGACCAGCCGGACGGCGTGGTCGACGAGCCACGAGACCGGACCGAACATCGACGCCGTCGTGTTGGTCCCGCCACTGTCCGTCGGCGTCGGGCTGGTGGACTCCGTCGGCGTGGGTGTGGCCGTCCCCGACGGGGTCGGCGTGGGTGTCGAAGACGGGGTCGACGTCTGGCTCGGCGTCGCCGTTTGGGTCGGCTCCGGCGTCGGCGTGTCGGTCGTCGGCGGGAAGTCGATCCCGCCGCCGTCGTCGGTCGGCGTCGGCGTCGCTGTCGGCGACGGTGTGGGCGTCTCGGTCGGGGTCGGGGTCGGACTGTCCGTCTCGCCGGGCGTCGCCGTCGGCGTCTCGCCCCCGTCGGGGGTCGGCGTGGGCGTCCCAGCCTGGGACGGCGTCGGCGTGTCCGTCGCGCCGGGCGCGGTATCCCCGTTGGAGCCGTCGCCGTCGTCGAACATCCCTCCGAGGGAACCGAGGCCGACCGGCGCCGCCAGGACCAGCGCCGCGACGAGCAGCACGACTCCGAGGACCATCAGGACGTTCTCGAGCTGTTCCGTCGACGGTGAACCGAACGGTTTCGTTGACATGGTTGGGAGCGGGAACGGCAGCGAATCGGCGAGCGAGGCGAGTTCGTCCGTGTCGACCGCGCGGGTGCCGACCGCGAGCGCGGCGAACAGGAGGAACCCGGCCGGCGGGACCGCCAGGAGGGCGACCCAGGGGTTCTCGATGAGCCCGGCGAGGCCGACGATGGCCGCCGCCGAGATCGCGACCGTCGCGCCGACGCGGACCGGCCGGATGTCCTCGAGCGGGTCGAACCCGACGACGCGGGCCGCGGCGACGTGGACGACGAGCATCGACGCGTACCCGACGCTCGTGGCGACGGCGGCGCCGGACATCCCGTACCGCGGGATGAGCAGGAGGTTGAGGATCACGTTGACCAGGGCGGCGCCGCCGGTCGCGGCGACGAGCGCGCGCATGTCGCCCTTCCCCTGGCCGATGGCGAAGATGGGGCGGGCGACGGCGAAGCCGAGGGCGCCCGGGAGCAACAGCAACAGCGGCTCGACGGCCGGCGTGAACTCCTCGCCGTAGTACAGGGGTACGAAGACGTCCGCGAGCGCGGCGATGCCGATCGCCAGCAGCGCCGTCAGGAGGAACGTAAAGCGGGTCGTCCGCGAGGCCAGTTCGCTGATCTTCTCGGTGCGCCCCTTCGACCACAGCTCCGAGGTGGAGTGGACGAACACCGTCTGGAGGGCGACCGGCGCGAACCAGAGGAACTCCGCGAGCGCGAGCGCGCCCTTGTAGTAGCCGGTCTGTGAGCTGCCGGCCATCGGCCGCAGCATCAGCAGGTCGACGTGGTACAGCGACGTCAGGAGCAGGATGAAGACGATGGTGTAGCCGTTGAACGTCAGCATCTCCCGCGTCGGGAACTCCTCGGGGACCCGGTCGAAGACGCAGGTCAGCGACACGTGGCGGTTGACGACCGCCAGTCCGACGACCGCGACGAGGGAACTGGAGATGATCTGGCCGACGAGGACACCGGCGACGCCGTAGCCGAGGACGACCAGCCCGACGCCGAAGAGGGCGAAGCCGAGGTTCCGGACCACCCGGAGGACCTCGGCGTAGTGCTCCTTGCCGAAGCCCATCAGGGTCCGGCGGACGAGTTCGCGGAACTGCGCGGCGAAGACCATCGCGGCCAGCAGGTAGAAGTAGACCTCGAGGGACTCGTCGACGAACCGGCCGACGAGGCCGCTGACCGCCAGCAGCGTGATGACGGCGCTGCCGGCGACCGCCAGCAGCGCGGCGTGTCGGACGTAGAACCCGACGACGTGGGACTCCCAGTTCGGGATCGAGCGCTCCTCGACGACGAACTTCCGGACGCCGTCGCCGACGCCCGAACTGACCAGGATCATCAGGATGGCGAACACCGACATGAGGAAGGCGTAGTCGCCGTAGCGACTGCTACCGAGGTACCGCACCAGGATGGGCGTCGTCACGAGGGTGACGACGAACATCGCGACCTTGCCGCCGAAGACGGACAGGACGCCCGTCGCGAGACTCCGTTTCATGTGCTGTCGTGTCGGTGGCACCGCGGCCGGTAGCCGACCCCGACTACGTCGTTAGGTCTTCTTATTATCCGTGCGTTAAGCGGTTGGCGGTCCCAAGGCCGACGAGGAAACCACCCCACAGCGGGGTCGGAGCCGGTTATCGGGTTGTTACGGAGGCGACAGGAATTGAACGGTCGCGGTCGCTATTATCTAGCCCCGCGGAGGTCTTCACGGAATCCAATGGCCACTGTCGTCATCTCGGTCGACGCCGAACTCGCCTGGGGGTCCCACGACTTCGAGTCCGTCCCCACGGATCGCGTGGAGAGTGCCCGCGACGGCTGGCGGACGCTCCTGGATCGCTTCGACCGGTACGATATCCCAGCGACCTGGGCGATCGTCGGCCACCTGTTCCTCGCCGACTGCGAGGGCGAACACCCCGAACACCCCTCGCTGGACGGCTGGTTCGATGCCGACCCCGGCGGCCCGGCGTCGACCAGCAGCCGGTGGTTCGCCGACGGCCTCGTCGACGCGCTCCTCGACTCCCCGGTCGAGCACGACATCGGCGGCCACAGCTTCTCCCACCGGCAGTTGAACCCGGACCTGGACCGGGAGATCGCCCGCGCGGAGATCGCGGCGACCGCCGAGGCCGCCGCCGAACGCGGCCTGGACCTGGAGTCGTTCGTCCACCCAGGGAACGTGATCGGCCACTGCGACCTGCTCGGCGAGTACGGGTTCACCTGCTACCGGGGTCACGGCCCCGACCTCCCGTACGACGGGACGCCGGTCGAGCCCGCACGGAAGCTGCTCTCCGGGGCCGTCGGCGGACGGCCGCGACTCGTCGAACCGTCGATCGACGAGCACGGTCTCGTCGACGTGCCCGCGTCGCTGTACCTCTTCGACGTCGACGGCACGCCGAGACGGGCGTTGCACCGCGCCGGGTTCGACCCCGTCCTCGACCGCGCCAAGCGGGGCATCGAGGCCGCGGCCGAGCAGGACGGCGTCTACCACCTCTGGCTCCACCCGAACAACCTCGTCGAGGACAGCGCCGTCGACCGCGTCGAGCGCATCCTCGAGCACGTCGACGACGTCCGGGCCCGGTCGGACCTGACCGTCGAGACGATGGCGGCGGTCGCCGAGCGAGTGCGTGCGGACGCGTCGACGCCCACCGTATGACGGACTACGAGATACGGCCGTTCCGGTCGGACGACCGGGCGGCGTACCTCGACCTCTACGAGACGGTCCTCGACGCCGACCGCGACCCGGCGTGGTTCGAGTGGAAGTACGGCGCCGACAACCCCTACGTCGACGAGCCGGCCATCGTCGTCGCCTACCGGGACGGGGAGCTGGTCGGCGCCCGGTCGTTCTTCGCGCTGCGGATGGCCACCGGCGAGACGGCCCGCCTGGCGCTGCAGCCGTCGGACGCGATGGTCCACCCGGACCACCGCCGGCAGGGGCTCTTCTCGCGGATGACCCGCGACGCGCTGTCGAGGTACGCCGACCGGGCGCCGGCGTTCTGCTTCAACTTCCCCAACCATATGTCCCTGCCCGCCAACCTGAAGCTGGGCTGGGAGGTCGTCGGCGACCTCACGACCCACTACCGCGTCCACGACCCCGCCGCGCTGACGGACGCGGTCCCGGCGCCGCTGGCGTCCGCGCTGCAGGCCGCAGCGGATACGTTCTACCGCTTCCGGACCCCGGACGCCGCCGGAGCCGACCTCGCCGTCAGCCGGCAGGAGAGCGCTCCGGAGACGCTCGCGGCGCTTTATCGAACCGAACATGCCGGCGGGCACGCGACTGAACGTGCCGGCGGGCACGCGGACGGCATCCACGCGCTCCGCGACGAGACGTTCTACGAGTGGCGCCTCGCGGCCCCCGATTGGACCTACGAGACGTACGTCGCCGACCGGAGCGGCGAGCCGACCGCGGCGCTCGTCGTCGCGCGGGCCCACAGGGGCAGCGTAACGACGGTACGGATCCTGGACGCGCTGGCGGTCGGCGCCTCGAGCGACCGGAACGAGGCGTACGCCGCCCTGCTCGCGTCGGTCCTCGCGGACCACGCCGACGCTCCCCTCGTCGCGGTCCGGGGCGGGCTCCCCGATTCCGTCCTCCGCCGGTTCGGGTTCCTCCCGGACACGTCGCCGCCGCTGTCGCCGGTCTCCTCGACGACCACGATGGTCGCCCGGCCGATCGGCGACGCCGACTGGACCCTCGACGGCTACGACCTCCGGGACCCGGGGAGCTGGCGGCTCACCTTCGCCGAACTGGATTCGGCCTGAGCACCGGGTAGCTGGTTGGTGTGGTTAGCCGACGGAGAGACGACGGGCTGTTCTCGTCGATCCGCGTCGAAAAGAGGAACTCTCGTCGAGTGTGCGGCACTCGACGACGGTCAGTCAGACGTTAGAAGTCGGACTCGTTGTCCGTGCTGTTCGTGTCGTTACCCATGCCGTCGTCCGTGGTGTTGGTATCGTTCCCGAGACCGGAGTCGGTGTCGTTCTCGGTGCCGTTCTCGGTGTCGTTCCCGAGACCGGAGTCGGTGTCGTTCTCGGTGCCGTTCTCGGTGTCGTTCCCGAACCCACCTTCTTCGGTCTCGGTCTCGTTGTCGCCGCCGCCCAGACCGCCGTCTTCGGTCTCGGTACCCTCGCCGTTGCCATTGCCGTTGCCGGAGTCGCCGCAACCCGCGAGACCGACCGCACCCGCAACGCCGACTGCAGTGATGAACTTCCGTCGCCGCGTGTCGATTGTGTCTTTCATGGGTTGTACCCACCCTACGTACGGTGTCGAGGGTTATTCGTTATATCTCGCGTAGACTCCCGTGAACTGTTCCCGCCTCCGGAAACCGGGCGAAACTGGGCTGTAAATCGGATGAAAACAACCTCATAACTGGTCAAATTAGATAAAAATATCGTATATAACCTACGTTCGGTAGAAAAAGAGGGTTACTCGGAGTGCTGGAACATCCCGTTCGTTCGCCGCCGTAGTGCCCGGATACTCCCGGTAATTTACCACGAGAATGGCCACGATATACCGCTTTGGTTGTCACGACCGGCGTGGTAAGCGGCGGCTCTCGCCGCCTCGCTCGCGAACGCCCGCTCGCGTGCTAGACCGTGACTCGGCGGGGACGTAGCCCCGGCCAGCCGGCGAGAGCGCGCGGTAACCTCACGTTTATACGGGGCGTGGCCGCCGAGTGGAAGGAATAAAAACCGTCCTGGCGGTACGGTGCGCGTATGAACCTGCTCGACCTCTTCGGCGGCGCCGGGGAGACCGACGAGGTCCGCGCGGTCGCCACCGCGCTCGCCGGGATGGAGCGGGACCTCCACGACGCGGTGCAAGACCACTACGAGGCGCTGGGCGTCGATCCGCCGACCGACCGCCAGCCGGTCGAGGAACGGGTTGAGGAGCTCTGCCTGCTCGTCGAGCACCACTTCCAGGACGACCTCTGGGGGTTCTACGCCGCCGAGCAGGCGCCGGAGGCCCTGGAGAACGCCGAGGCGGCCCGCGCCCACGCCGGCAAGAGCGACGCCGCGTGGGCGGAGACTATCGAAGAGTGGGCCGAGAAAGCGGGTTCGGACGACGACGTCGAGGCCGGCGGGGCCGAACGCGAGCGCGCCGACCGCTACGCCCGCGATCGGTTCGGCGTCGACCTGGAGACCTTCGAGCGGCACGTGGTCGGATGGTCCCGTGAGCGCACGCTGAAGAACGCGCTCCGCGCGCCCATCGACGCCGACGTCCGCCGGATCCGGCTGGCCACCGAGGTCATCGAGGAACTGGAGGAGTGACGGCTGCGCGGCTGTACGGTGAGCGTCGGCAGGAAACGCCGTCGGCTCCGTGCCACGGCGGCGCGGCGTTCGGTTATGTCAGAGGCGAACAGCCGGCCATTGTGGGAGACGACCGCCGCGGTGGAACCGACCATCTGGTCGGAGGCACGTGTCGGTGTTTAGTGTACTGCCCAATATATTTGGTTCTCCCTGTCGCTCGAGGACGGAATGGGACGATAGAACGGCTCTAGCGGCTATCTTCGGATTGCGAGTGGTGGGCACAACTAACGGTCCGTCGGGTCGGTCTCTGTCGACGTACTTTCCGGATGACTAGACGTGTCGCCCAGCTGGGTATATAATTAAAAACCACCTCGGATTACCGGAGACAGGGTCAATCGGGCCGCGGCGAATATTCGCACGTTACGATGTCACAATCCGACACCGACGTCGACGCGGCGGGCGAGACCGTCTACTTCCCGAGCCAGAAGTGGTTCGCTATCTACGAGCAGCGCATCAACGAGAACGAGGAGTACGCCGAGCAGGCCTCCGACTGGGGGACCGACTTCAACGGCGACTTCATCTTCGAGATGCGCGACATGCCCATCGACCAGATGGACACCGAGGCGATGCCCGAGGAGCTCCGGGAGGACCTCGAACGGTACGTCAACGAGGAGAACGGCTCCTACGTCGGCTACGGGTACCTCGGCCTCGAGGGCGGCAAGTGCACCGGCGCCGAGCTCGTCGAGGACAAGGACGAGGTAGACGTCGGCTTCGTCCTCTCGGCCGACAGCGACACCTGGAAGCAGCTCATGCGCGGCGACATCGGCGTCGTCGACGGCATGATGTCCGGCCAGTTCGAGATCGACGGCGACATGCAGAAGGTCATGCAGTACTCCCAGTCCGCGGTCCTGCTGACCGATACGGCCGCTGACATCGACGCCAAGTTCGCCGACGAAGAGTTCGAGCAGTAACGCTCTCCGCCCCTTCTCCGTCTTCGACGATCGCCAGGTAGTGAGTCCTGCGTCACCGATAACGCCAGAACCAGACTACGGTTCGCGAACGGACGGCGGACCCGGTATCTGCCTACTCGGCGCGGGCCTTCAGTTCCTGCCGGTCGGTCTTCCCGATGTCGGTCAGCGGCACCTCGTCGACGAACTCGACCTCGTCGGGGACGGCCTGTCGGGGCACCCGGCCGTCGAGGTACTCGCGGACGTCGTCTGCGGAGACGTCGGCGCCGTCCTCGGTCTCGACGTAGATCTTCACGCGCTCGCTGCCCGGGCGGTCGGGGTCCGGGATGCCGACGGTCGCGGGCCGGCGCACTCCGTCCATCCCGAACAGCTCCTCGTCGACCTCCTCGGCGTAGACCTTCAGCCCCGAGACGTTGATCATGTTCTTCACGCGGTCGACGACGTAGAAGCGGCCCTTGGGGTCGATCTTGGCGACGTCGCCGGTGGCGACGAAGCCGTCCTCGTCGAAGGGGTCGTCGGCGTTCAGGTAGCCCTTCATCCGCTGGGGGCCGTTCAGGAGCATCTCGCCCTCGCGCTCCTCCTCGATGGCCTCCTCGAGGGGGATCTCCTCGCCGCTGTCGACGTCGAGGAGCTTCACGTCGGTGTCGGGGACGGGGACGCCGATGGAGGGCTGGTCGAAGCCGAGGTCGTCGGCCGGCCGGCCGGTCAGCGCCTCCTGGATGCCGGAGATGTCGAAGTGGGTGATCGGCGACATCTCCGAGAGGCCGTACCCCTGGGAGATGCCGGAGGACTGCTCGTCGAAGCGGTCCTTGGTCTCGCCGGCCAGCGGCGCGGAGCCGGAGAGGCCGATGACGTCGTGTTCGAGTTCCTCCTCGACGATCTGCATGAACTGCGTCGGGACGCCGAACATGATGAGCGGCTCGTGCTCGGCGATGTGCGAGCGGATCCGGTCGGTGTCGCGGGCGTCGGGGACGAGCAGGACGTCGAGGCCGAGCGCGACGAGCATGTTGGCCACGGAGTAGCCGTAGGAGTGGTACATCGGCAGCGCCATCACGCCGGCCTCGGAGCCCCGCATCAGGTCGGGGAGCCGCCCCTGGGCGGCGATCGGCTGGAGGGCGTTGGCGACGAGGTTGCGGTGGGTCAGCAGACACCCCTTCGGCTTCCCGGTCGTGCCGCCGGTGAAGAGGATGGTGTGGGTGTCGTCGGGCGCGAGGTCGACGTCGTCGGGCTCGCCGCCCTCGGCCAGCAGGTCGGGGAGCCACTCGGCGCCGTCGACGGGGTCGTGCTCGGGCGGGTCGCCGGCGTAGTCGTCCAGCGTGGTGAGGACGAGGTGGTCGATGCCGACCTCGTCGCGGAGCGTCTCGAGGAGGTCGCGGTGCTCGTCGTGGCCGACGAGGACGTTGGGTTCGCTCTGCTCGAGCCGGTAGACGAGGTCCTCGTCGGAGTCGAGGAAGTCGTTGGGGATGTGGACGCCGCCGGCCCGCGAGATGGCGTTGCTGGCGACGACGAACTGCGCGGACGTCGGCAGCACCGTGGCGACGCGGCCGCCCTTCTCGACGCCGCGGGCCTGCAGCGCGGCCGCGAGCGCCTCGACGTCCTCGAGGAGCTCCGGGTAGGTGATCTTCCGGTCGGCCTGGACGACCCCCTGCTCGGGGTACTGCTCGGCGGCGTCGTAGAGGAACTGGTGGACGGGGTGGTCGGGGTACGGTTCGAGCGTCTCCTCGATGCCGTAATCCTCGTACTCGCGGTGCCACGGGCGGGACTGGCTCATACACTGTGGATGCGTCCCGCTCCCGGAAACCCTACGTACTCGTATGGGAGGGCGTTTATTCGGCGCCCGACGGGCGCCGCCCGTCGTCGCCGACGGCGTCGGGTTCGCCCCGTCGAGCCGTTCTCTCCGGCGCGTTCCCGGGACCGGCCCCCTCCAGGTGAGCCACCGCGGCCAGCAGCTTGTCGACGACCCACGCGCCGACCAGCACGCCGAGCACCAGCAGGTGGGGGTCGGCCAGCGAGACGAGCAGGGCGTCCGTCGCGACCGCCGCGAAGCTTGGGGCTCCCATCACGATCGAGGATCGGAGCGCCGGCGGGAAAACGGCTGCTAGGAGGACGAGGTGACGGACAATAGCGCTCTATAGTCGTGAGCCGGTCCCGATGCGTCGGTCGATTGGTCGGGTCGACGTCGGTCCGGCCGACGCTACGGCGCGATGGCGGCCATCACCTTCGCCTCGATCTTCCGGAGGTGCTCGCCGACGGTGCCGTCCGAGCGGTCGAGGAAGTCCGCGATGTCCTGGTGGGTCGCCTGCCGCGGGACCTCGTAGTAGCCGACCTCGAGGGCCGCCTGCAGCGTCTCCTGCTGGCGGTCGGTGAGCATCGCGAAGAGCCGCTCCTCCTCGGGGACGTAGTCGCTGATCTGCTCGAGGTTGAGGCCGATGCCGTCGGGGACCTGCGGGATGACCTCCCGGATGACGTCCTCCTCGCCGACGATGTGGGCGCGGAGGCCGCCGTCGGCGGTGTACTCCAGCGGCATGTCGAGGATGAGCTCGTACTCGCGGAAGAGCCCCAGGAGGTCGACGATGGTCTGGTTCGGCACGAAGTGCGAGTAGATGGTGATGTGGTTCTCCCCCTCCGAGAGCTGGTAGTCGAGGATCTCCTCGGACTCCTCGGCGATCTCGCGGGCGCGGTCGGCGTCCCCGGAGAGCTGGAAGAGCGTGATGGCGGTCCCGTCGTCGAGCAGGCTGATGTTGTGGAGCAGCTCCCGGCTGAGGTTCGGCTCCTCGGCCAGGATCTCGTCGACGGGGTGGAGGCCGCCCTCGCGCGGGGTGATGACCGTCCGGACGTAGCGCATGGTAGAAGGTACAGGGGGTTCCCGGATATAAACACTTGGCAACGGTGAGACCGGCGGGAAGCGACCGGGCGAGACCGGCGTGACCGACGCGGCCGTTACCGCGTGGCTTCGCTCCGGTAGCGGGACTGTACTCTCGGCGGCGACCGTTCCAGCGTCCGAAACGCCCGTCTGACGGCGCCTCAGCGGTCTGTCATAAATATCCACCCATGGGAGGGGCAACCGACAGGGACGAATCCGAGAAAGTACCGGGTAGACGGGGTCCGACCCCGACTACGTACCTATGACAGACGACATCGAATCCAGGATCGAGGAATCGCTCGACAAGGACCAGGACGAACTCGCCGAGGACATGCCGGAGCTGCTCGACGAGGTCGACGGCCAGGTCCGCGAACTGGTCGAGGCCAACCCCGAGCTGTTCGGCCGTCTCGTCGGCCGCATGGAGGAACTCGACATCGCGGAGTTCGTCGAGGAGAACCCCCAGACGGCCGACCAGTTCCAGGACCTGCTGTGGACGGGGATGGAGGTCCTCGTCGAGCAGTCCCCGGAGGTCCAGGAGGAGATCGCCCAGGACATCACCGTCAACTTCGAGGCCGACGACGCGCCGATGACGGGCCACCTCGAGGTCGACGGCTCCGCCCAGACCATCACCGGCGGCGCCGGCCACCTCGACGACCCGACCCTGGAGATCACCGGTCCCGCCAACAACCTCGTGGGCCTGATGACGGGCTCCGTCGACCCCGTCCAGGGCTTCATGAGCCAGCAGTACGAGATGGACGGCCCGGTCGCGCAGGGCACCCAGCTGGCGCCGGTCATGAGCAACCTCTCCGACAACATCCCCTCCGAGTCGTAAGATGGACTACGAGCACGGCGGGATGTACGACGAGGACGGCGGGGAGTTCCGCCGGGAGCTGCGAGCGCTCCTGCAGGAGGAGATCGAGCCCGTCGTCGACGAGGCCGACCGCGAGCCGCTGACCCGCGAGGAGTTCATCGAGTACACCGGCGTCCTGCGGGAGCTGGACATCGGCTTCGAGCCGGGCGTCGCCGAGCAGTACTTCGGAAACCTCGAGCGGTTCGCCATCGTCTCCGAGGAGGTCTCGAAGATCTGGCCGAGCCTCAACGTCGCCCTGCAGATGTCCTTCCCGTCGGTGTTCGTCCAGCACGCCGCCGACGAGACCCAGGACGCGATGCTCTCGAAGCTCGAGACCGGCGAGTGCATCGGCTGTCTCGCCGTCACCGAGCCCGAGGGCGGCTCCGACACCGCCCGGCCCAACACGGTCGCCTACAAGGACGGCGACGAGTACGTCCTGAACGGCAAGAAGGCGTGGGTCGGCAACGCTCCCATCGCCGACGTGGCGCTCGTCATCGCCCACGACGACGAGGCCGACACCCAGGACATGTTCCTGGTCGACCAGGAGAACTCGCCGTTCGAGACCGAGACGATGGAGAAGATGGGCTGGACCGGCGTCCGCAACGGCCGGATGTACTTCGACGACGTCCGCATCCCCGAGGACAACCGCCTGTCGAACATCGTCGGCAACGCGCTGAAGGACGGCAAGGACATCCAGGAGATCGTCCCGTTCCCGGAGTCCGTCGCCAACCTGTTCTTCCAGCAGAAGGCGCTCAACGCGACGTTCTCGTTCATGCGGACCGGGATGTCGTTCATGGCCGTCGGCATCATGCAGGCCGCCTTCGACGAGGCGCTCGACTACGTCCACGAGCGGGAGACCTTCGGCAAGCCCATCGGCGAGAACCAGCTCGTCCAGGAGAAGCTCTACGAGATCCTCCGGGATCTGGAGACCTCCCGGCAGCTCTCCCGGCACGCCCTGGAGATGCTCAAGCGCGGCGACGACCGCGCCCGCCTCATCTCCTCGCTGGCGAAGGGCTACACCTCCGAGCGCTCGGTCGACGCCACCTACAACGCCCTGCAGCTACACGGCGGCGAGGGCCTGAAGAAGGAGAACCGCCTCGAGCGCTACTACCGCGACGCCAGCGTCATGACCATCCCCGACGGCACCACCGAGATCCAGAAGCTCGTCGTCGGCAAGGAACTGACCGGCTACTCGGCGTACTAGACGCCGGCTCTCCCTTCTTCGCGACGACCGTCGGCGAGTGATATCGACCGGGAATTCCACACCAGCCGTGGGTCCGGAACGGAACGCGAGAAGACTCGGTCGCGAATTCGTTCCACCTAGGGTCGCCGGACGAGCAGCGCAGCGGCCAGCAGCGCCAGCACGCCGGCGAGGCCGGTGAAGCCGGGTCCGTCGCCCGGGGTCGGCGTGCTCTCGTCATCGTCGACGTTGTCGCCAGAGGCGGGTTCCGATTCGGGTACGGAGGTCCCCGTGGGGGTCTCCGTATCGGCGCCGCCGTCAGTACCGGCGGGTTCGAGGGTCTGCGTGGTCGTCGACCCGTCCGTCGCCGCCGGGGTGTCGGTCTCGCCCGGATCGGACGACGGGGTCGCCGTCGCGGGGGCCGGCGTCGGCGTGGACGTCGGCGCGGGGTCGGACCCGGTGTCGTCGCCGGGCGCCGGGCCGAGTCGCTCCTCGGCCTCGGCGCGGCTGTCGCACTCGCAGACGTAGAGGTAGTTGGAGTTGGCGGTGCCGCCGGCGTGCCTGGCGTCGTCCGACGGGCGTTCGTCGGGACCGTTGTCGGCCTCGGTGCCGTTGAGGAATCCCTGGAGCTGGTACCAGCCCGGTTCGTCGGTGAGCGTCAGGCAGGGACCGCCGGCGGAGCCGACGCCCTGCTGGGCGACGATGGCGTCCTCGGGGGCCATGTAGGGCGGGTCGCCGCCGAGGTCGCCGTGGGTGTAGAACTCGATGGTCAGCCCGTCGTCGCGGAAGTTGTCGTCCTTCCGGCGGCTGACGAGGTCCTGGTCGGTCCGGGTCCCCGAGTTGTCGCCGCCGCGGTCGATGCCGAATGCGGCCGTGTTGTCGACGCTGCAGGTGGAGTAGTCGATCCAGTCGGCGTCCAGGATGACGTAGTGGATGAACGCCCCCTCCTCGGCGTCGATCTCGCGGAAGGCGTCCTCGCCGGCGAAGAAGTACCTGATGCTGCCGTTCTCGGCGTTCTGGTCGCCGGGGTAGTGGTCGGTCGGGTTCGGGAACGTCACCGTGTAGTTCGACTCCTCGGTGTAGTCCTCGGCCGAGTCCTTGGTGTGCTGGTCGGCGGCGACCGGCGCGACCCCCAGGACGGCCACGCCGGCGATCAGCGATACGACCGTGGCGAGCGACAGCGCCGCCGCCCCCCAGTCTCGTCTATCGGAGTCCATCGAGGGGACCCACTCGGGAAGTGTGGACAACTTTAACGCAGTAGATTGACGGTTATTTATAACCAACCACTAACCAACTGAAAATTCGGGGGCGACGAGAGTCCACCGAACGTCGTTGGAGCCGCTACCGCCCCTCGAACTCCGGCTCCCGGTCGGCCATGAACGCCGAGACTCCCTCGGCGAAGTCCTGGCTGTCGATCAGGTCCTCCTGGGCGAGGGCCTCCTCGCGGAGCGTCTCCTCCATCGCGCGCTGGTGGCTCCGGTAGACGAGCCGCTTGGCGGCCGCGACGGCCAGCGTCGGCCGGCCGGCCAGCGTCTCGGCCCGCTCGTCGACGTGGTCGTCGAACTCCTCGGCGGGGACGACCTCGTTGGCGACGCCGAGGTCGACGGCCTTCTCGGCGGAGATGCGGTCGCCGGTGATCAGCAACTCCAGGGCCTTCCGGACGCCGACCAGCCGCGGCAGGACGTACGTCGCGCCGGTGTCGGGCGCGAGTCCGATGTTGGTGAACCCCCACTCGAAGAACGCGCCCTCCTCGACGTAGACGAAGTCGCAGGCGGTCGCCAGCGACGCGCCGGCGCCGACCGCCGCGCCCCGGACCCGCGCGATCGTTGGCTTCTCCATGCGCATCAGCCCCTGGGCGATGGCGTTGAGGCCGATCTCCAGTTCGGCGGCTGGGCTGCCGATGCCCATGTCGCCGGCCAGGTCCAGCCCGGAGCAGAAGGCGTCGCCCTCGCCGGTGACCACGACGCAGCGGACGTCGTCGTCGTAGGCGACCTCGTGGACGTAGTCGGCCATCTGCTCGGACGTCGGCGCGTCGACCGCGTTCTTCCGGTCGGGGTTGGAGATGGTGATGGTGGCGATGCTGCCGTCGCGCGTCAGCTCGACGCTCATACCTGCCAGGCGGCGGCCACGGCCTTCAGTGGTCCGGTGGGTCAGTTCGGCTTCCCGGTCTCGAGGGCCTGCTCGGCCCGGCGCTCGGCCTGTTCGAGCCGGCGGGCGGTGACGGACTCGACGTCGTCGTCGTGGTCTTCCGCCTCGAGGTCGGCCCGGGCCGAGCGGATGCGCTCGCGGACCGTCCGGAGCGCGTTGTCGGCGCCGCCGGCGTCGCCGCTCTCCGCTCGCTCGGCCGCCCGCTCGGCGGCCGTGGCGATCGACGCCAGCGCCTGCAGCAGCCCGCGGAGCGCCGGGTCGGCGACGTCGGTGACGATGCCGCCGTCGAGGGCGTCCTCGTCGCTCCCGCCGCCACCGTCACCTCCGCCGCCGGTCTCGCCCCCGGCGAATCCGGGGGCCTGCTGGCCCGTCTCGGTGACGATGGTAGCGACGAAGGATGCCAGCGACGCCTTCCCGGTCCGGGCGACGACCTCGTGGCGCGATTCGTCGCCGGGGTTGAACCGGTGGGCGCCGGGTTCGTCGTCGGGGTCTCGGACCTCGACGGTGTAGGCGCCGCCGCGGTGGAGGTAGACGCCCAGGCGGTCGTCCGCGTCGTCCGAGCCGGCGGACTCCTTTTCCGAGCCGGCGGGCTCACTTTTCGAGCCGGCGGGCTCGCGGTCCACGATCCGGCCGCCGAAGTCGTCCTCGACGGCCAGCTGGGCGAGGCTGTCGCCGGACTCGCCGTCGACGGCGAGCTTGACCGCGTCCCGGTTGTCGACGAGCGCGAGGTCGCCGTCGGCGCCCGCCGCCGTCGTCTCGCCGTCGGTCGCCGCTACGCGCTCGCTGTACGGCGCCATCCCGGGGGCGTTGACCGTCAGGCGGTGCTCGCCCTCCTCGAGTCCCTGTGCGACGACGACGCCCCCGAAGGAGGGAACCGCCACGGGGTCGCTCTCGACCAGGGCGACGCCACCCGTGCTGGTGTCCGTCGTCTTCACGCCGTTGTCGTCGGGGGCGTCTTCGTCGGGCTCGACGCGGCGCAGGCGGCCGACGACCTGGGTGAGGGGGCCGCCGGGGTCGACGGCGTCGTAGCGGTCGGCCAGCTCCGAGCGGTGGGCGGGGTCGGTGACGTCCGCGGCGGGGTCCTCGAAGCGCTCCTGCTTCCAGGGGGTCTCCGTCGCCGTGATGTGGCCGGCGACGGCGTCCTCGGCGAACCTCGGGACGTCGAACTCGAAGCTCAGCTGCGGGCCGACGAAGGCGTCGACGTGGGTCAGTTCGGAGACCGGTTCCAGTTCGTAGCTGTAGTCGGCGTCGCCGTGGACCCCGAACTGCAGGCCCGTCCCGCGCTCGGGGAGCCCGGCGGGCGGTTCGGCCAGGCCGTCGTAGCTCCGGACGGTCAGCGCCGGGTCGACGAGGTGGTCGCGGGTGACGTTCGGGAGGTCCGGGTGCTCGTAGATCGGCCGGCCGTCCAGCTCCGGGATTACGAACGGGAGGGCGAACCCCTCGTCGCGCGGCAGGCCGTAGGCCATCGGCAGGTCCCCGAGCGCCTCGAGGGCGCCGTTGGTGATGTCGGCGACGTCGTCCTCCAGGGGGAAGCGCTGGAAGCTGTCGCGCAGTTCGTTGACCGCCAGCGCCGAGGAGTGCGAGCCCAGCTCCGGGAGGATCGCCGGCCGGCGGTCCGGGTCGGGGTCGAGGAACTCGTTGTTCGGGACGCTGCGGCTGTGCGCGGAGGCGACGTACAGCTGCGGTTCCTCGGTCTCGAGGTCGACGAACACCTGCAGCAGCTCCCAGTCGTGCCAGTGGAAGTTCGTGGTGAACTGGTCGAACGCCGAGTACAGCCAGTACTGGACGACGGCCAGCGGCGAGTCCTCGTAGCGCTGCACGTGGTAGAAGACGACGCGTCGCGGCGGCTCGCCCCCCTCGTCGAAGTCGCGGCTGTAGCCGTCGTAGGCGGCCTTCCCGTCGACGACGACCTCGCCGTCACGGTCCGTCTCGTAGGGCCGGGGGTCCGTGACGTACCACTCCTCGTACTCGTCGTAGTAGACGTCGGGGGCGAAGGCCTCGGCGAGTTCGCGGGCGCGGTCGTCCTCGACCGACGTGGTCGGGGCGTCCTCGCCGGCCAGCAGGCGGTCGCCGGCGACGGCGCCGACGCCGAGGACGCCCGCCCCGCCGGCGAGCTTCAGGGCGTCGCGGCGCGACAGCGACCCCGGGGACGGTGGCTCCATCACCCCCTCGTTTCCGGCGGGACGGTATGAGCGTGGCGGCCGTCAGCCGGCCTCGGCGCGGAGCAGCGCGACGACCTCCTCGCGGGAGTCGACGACCTGCGTCCCACCGCTCGTCTCGACCCGGAAGCCGCCGTCGACCGACTGCCAGCGGTCGGCGTACCGCTCGAGAAGCTCACCGTCGTCGCGGAGCTGCCGGAGGCGGCCGACCGAGGCGTCGTCGCCAGCGGCGACGCGCCGGCTGGCCTCCGGTTTCGCGACCGACTCGCCTTCACCTCCCGCGCTGGTTTTCGGGCCTGCGCGGACGATATCTGTAGACCGACACAGCGGACACGGGCCGTCGGGGTCGTCGACGGCCGTCCCGCAGACGGCGCACTCGTGGTCGGACGGCGCGTCGGCGCCGCCGGATCCGAACCGTCGGCGCCACCACGCGCGCAGTCGGGCGAGCACGCCCATCTATCGCCAGTGCTTGAACAGCAGGCGCTTGACGTCGTCCTTCGTGCGGACGGCCTCGGTCGACCCGTCGGGCAGGTCGACCTCGTAGGGCTCGTCGCCGCTGGACTCCCGCCACCGGTCGTCGTGGGCGTCCAGCAGGCTCATCGCCTGCTGGAGGGTGTCCTCGGGACTGTCGTTCGCCCGGTCGTCGGCACCCGGGCCGGTGCCGCTCGCACCGTCGCTCCCGGCGCCGGCGTCAGTCTCCACGTCCGCCCCCTCGTCGGCGTCAGCCTCGGCCGCCGGGGCGTCCATCGCCGCGGCGGCGGCGACGATGTCGACCGCCTGCTTCTCGCCGACGCCCTCGGCGGCGGTCAGCGCCTCCGGGTCGGCGGCCTCGATCGCCGCCGGCGAGTCGAAGCCGGCCTCGAGCAGCGCCGACGCGGTCACCTCGCCGACGCCTTCGATGGCCGTCAGGTCGGCGGTGTCGATCCCGTCCGCGGACTCCGATTCCGACTCCGACGTTCCAGTCCCGGACTCGGCGGCGCCATCTGTCTCCTCCTCCGCTCCCGCCGTCTCCGCTTCCGCCGCTTCCTCTGGGGGCGTGTAGGTGTCGAGCAGGTACTCGAGGGCGTCGTCGGGATCGACCCGACCGTAGGGGCCGACGTAGGCGGCCTCGAGGTCCGAACAGACCGACTCGAGCCGCCGGAGCTGTTCGTCGGTGACCGGGAGTTCTGGCATGCCCGTTGAGGGCGCCGCCACCGCCAATAAGCTATCGCCGGATTCGAGTCGCTTATCGGCCCGGAGCCCCGCCTCGAGGTATGAACGACGGCACCGCGGCCGACGCGGACGCCGACCGCGCCGCCGACCCGGACGCCGACGGCGACGCCGAGGGGCCGCCCGACGGGCTGGTCACCGTCCGCGGCGCCATCTACGGCGTCGGCCTGCTGTGGCTGGCGGCGATGGCGGGCTTCGGCGCCGTCCAGGCGACCGCCTACGGCGCGACGACCGCCCCCGCGTACCTCCTGCTGGCGGCCGTCGCCGCGGCGCTGTCGGTCACCGCCGGTTACGCCTCGCTGCGGGCTTTCGGCCTGAAGTAGCCACTCACTCCTCCTCGTCCATCCGGACGGTCAGCACCGGCACCTCGGACGTGCGGACGACCCGCTCGGTGACGCTGCCGAGCAGGTAGCGGTCCAGCCCGCTGCGGCCGTGGGTGCCCATCACGACGACGTCGGCGTCGGCCTCGTCGGCGTACTCGAGGATGGTGGCGTGGGGGACGCCCTCCCGGAGCGTGGCGACGACCTCGACGCCCGCCTCGTCGGCGCGGGCGCGGATCGTCTCGATGGCCTCCTCGCCGATCTCGCGGAGCTGCCCCTCGACCTGGTCGTCCATCATCTCCGGGGCGTAGGGGATGTCCTCGACGACGAACAGCACGTGGAGGGCCGCGCCGGTCTCCCGGGCGAGCCCGACGGCCTGCTCGACCGCGCGGTCGCTGGCGTCGCTGCCGTCCGTCGGCAGCAGGATCCGGTCGTACATGGTCGCTCACTCGCGTGGCGGTCACTAAGACGTTCTGCCGGTTCCCGGACGCTGGGACCGCGACGCGCGTCAGATACATACGAATCGCGGCCCTATCTCACGTAGCTATGACCGAGACAGCGACGTTCGGCGGCGGGTGCTTCTGGTGTGTCGAGGCGGCGTTCGAGGAACTCGACGGCGTCGAGTCGGTGACCTCCGGCTACGCCGGCGGCCACGTCGAGGACCCCAGCTACGAGGCGGTCTGTCGGGAGGAGACCGGCCACGCCGAGGTCGTCCGGGTCGCCTACGACCCCAAGGCAATCGGCTACGACGAGTTGCTGGAGGTGTTCTTCGCCGTCCACGACCCGACGCAGCTGAACCGGCAGGGGCCGGACGTCGGCACTCAGTACCGCTCGATCGTCCTCTTCGAGGACGACGACCAGCGCCAACAGGCTGCCGCGTACATCGAGGCCCTCGACGAGGAGTACGACGACGACGTCGTCACCGAACTCGAGGAACTCGATGCGTTCTACGAGGCGGAGGAGTACCACCAGAACTACTTCGAGAAGAACCCCAACGACGCCTACTGCAGCATGCACGCCGCGCCCAAGGTCGAGAAGGTCCGCGAGAAGTTCGAGGAGAAGGTCGAGGGCCGGCGAGGCGCCGAAGCGTCCGACGACTAGCGACGCCGCAACCACCGGCTACAAAGCCCGCCTTGCCAGCCACCGGATGGATGTCTCTCCTGGCTGGTCACTCTCGGCAGAGCAGTACATGGAGCCACCGCGGCAGCGGGCTGCATTCGTGCAGTCCAGCATCCGCGAGCGACCGTCGGGAGCGAGCGGTTCTCCGAGCGCGAACGGAGTGAGCGCTCGGTAGCGCGCGCAGACTGGAGGCGCCAAAGGTGCCGAAGGGAGCACGCGCGCCTATTTACACCCGTGTTTTTGCCGCGTGGGTTGCGGGCCACTGGCCCGCAACCGTACGACGTGGCGGCTTCGCCGCCACGCGACCGGTGTTCGCCGTCGGCGGCGAACCCGCGGAGCGTGCAAAAAGTGGGAGTTAGTCGTCGCTGCCGCCGCCGACCTGCTCGTGTTTGTGCAGCAGCGCCATCCGTGACTTCAGGTCGATCCCCTTCTTCTCGTAGGCGCGGATGCGGTAGAAGTAGAGCGCGGCGCTGAGGACCATCCACAGGAGGACGACGCCGAACGCCGAGGGGGCGCTGCTGACGACCAGCAGCGTGAACAGCGTGGAGACGACGACGTTGCCGACGGCGACGACCCGGAGGACCGGCATCGGGAGCTTGTAGATGGAGTGTTCGTAGCGCTGCGGGAACACCTTCGGGAGGTTCCACAGCGCGACGCCGCCGACGGCGAAGGCGATGAAGATGCCGGAGACGACCACGACGACGAGCCAGTCGAGGAAGTCCGGGCCGGTGATGGCGTCGAAGTAGGGGGCCAGCGGCGCGGCCACGATCGGCGGGACGGCGAACAGCAGGATCGCTCGGTGGGGGGTGTTGTACCGGTCGTGGACCTTCGCGAAGACGTCCGGGACGACCTCGTCGCGGGCGGCGCGCATCACGGTCCGTGAGTAGGAGGTGAAGAGCGTGTTGACGGTGGTCGCGGCCGCCAGCAGGGCCGCGAAGCCGACGAACAGCAGGATCGGGGCCGGGAGGATCCCCTCGCCGACGGCGGCGAGGCCGCCCTCGACGGGCTCCTCGTTGACGCCGATCTCGCCGGAGACGGTCAGGTTCTCCAGCGGGATGGCGCCGACGAGCGCGAAGACGATGGCGATCGACAGCACCGTCACGATGGCCATCCCGATGCCGAGCACGCGGGGGATGTTCTCGACGGGGTTCTCGAGTTCCTCGCCGATCTCGATTATCATCCCGAAGCCCTGGAAGGGGATGTACAGCGTGACGACCGCGAGGATGAACGGCCGGAAGGTGCCCTCGAAGGGCTCGCCCTCGCCGGAGGGGAAGACGGGCGTGTAGTTCGCGGGGTCGACGTGCGGGACGCTCGAGAGGACGAACGCGAGCATCCCGGCGATGAGCACGAGCACGAGCCCGATCTGGACCTTCGTGACGATCTGGACGCCGACGTAGTTGAGGACGAGGAACAGCCCGAGGAGGAACCAGACGGCGAGGAACGGCGGGACGGCGCCCATCCCTAGGCTGTCGAGGATGCCGTTGAGGTACTCCGAGAAGCCCAGCGCCGCGAACAGCAGGTACGACCAGACGGCGAGGACGGGGACGGTGACGCCGATCATCCCCCAGAACGGGCCGACGAGCCGGGAGCCGTAGACGTAGATGCCGCCGGCGACGGGGATGGCGCCGCCGAGCTGGAGCAACAGCAGGACGCCGAGGATCATCGGCACGATGGACGCCAGGATGGCGACGGTGATGCTCGGTCCGGCCGCGGCCGCCATCTGCGTCGGGACGATGAAGATGCTCATCCCGAGGGCGGTCCCGACGAGCAACGCGACGGCGCCCCAGAGTCCGACCTGTTCGTCGATCAGCTTGTAGTCGTCGGCAGACATCGTGAGCTGTGTGGCCGGTTCACTCGAACCGCCTTGAAGGTACCCCCGCCTACGCCCGTCGCTTTACGTCGGTCACCGTCTCGGCCGAGAACGTTTCCGGGCGGTTCGCCTCGCCGTCGCTCGCGTTACGATGGCAACGATGCGGGCTACGAGGTGGTGAAGCCGGACGACTCGTCGTACTCCTCGAGGACCCACTCGAGCTCCTCGATGGCCCGGAGGATGGCCACCTCGGCGGTGTCCTCGAACTCCGAGGACGGCGGGTCGTAGTCGTCGTACTGGGACTCCAGTTCCGCGATGCGCTCGCGGATGTCGTCTTCGGTTCGCATACCTCGACCGACCGCCGGAGGCCTCTTTGACCTTGCGGCGCGCGGGACCGGCGTCCCCGCGGCGTCGGCGGCCGGAAGTGACAATCCTGATGTGGGCCGGCGGAGAAGCCCTCGACAATGACGTCCACCAACGACTCGGCCGGGATCGGCCGCCGCGACCTGCTGCGGGTCGGTGCCGGCGCGGCGACCGCGGCCGCGGCGTCCGCGTCGTCGGCGACCGCACGGACGGCCGACGCCGACGGCTCCCGGGACGCCGTCGCGCTACAGAACGACGGCAACGAAACGGGCGGTAACGAGACCGGCGGCAACCAGACCGGCGGCAACCAAACGGGCGGTAACCAGACTGGCGGTAACCAGACCAGCGGCAATGAGACTGGCGGCAATCAGACCGGCGGTAACGAGACCGGCGGCAATCAGACCGGCGGCGAGCCCGGAACGTCCGAGCACGGCGGGGGCGGCGAAGGGGGCGAGCACGGCGGTTCCGCCGAGCTCGGCGATATCACCAGTAGCCCGCTGGCGCTGGTCGGCCTCGCCGGCGTGCTGGCCTTCCTGTCGCCGATCGCCCTCGTCGCGCTGCTGCTCCGGAACGCCGGGCGCGAGCAGGATCAGTACTGACCGCGCGGACGGCCGGCCGCACACCACCCTCGGGGATTTATAGCCGGGGCCGCTACGCGGGGGTATGACCGACCTCTCGCTGGACGCCGAACAGCTGGACCGCTACTCCCGGCACATCATCATGGACGACGTCGGCCCCGAGGGCCAGAAGCGGCTCCTCGACGCGGACGTCCTCTGCATCGGCGCCGGGGGGCTCGGTTCGCCGGTCATCCAGTACCTCGCGGCGGCGGGCGTCGGCACGCTCGGCATCGCCGACGACGACGTCGTCGAGCGCTCGAACCTCCAGCGGCAGGTGATCCACGGCGACCCCGACGTCGGCCGCCCGAAGGTCGACTCCGCGCGGGACTTCGTCGAGCGGCAGAACCCCGACGTCGAGGTCCGGACCCACGAGACGCGCGTCACCGCGGACAACGTCGAGGACCTCCTCGCGGAGTACGACCTCGTCGTCGACGGGTCGGACAACTTCGCGACGCGGTACCTAGTCAACGACGCCTGCACGCTCGCGGGCGTGCCGTTCGCCCACGGCGCAATCCTGCGGTTCGAGGGGCAGGTCACCACCTTCGAAGCCAACGAGGGCGGGCCCTGCTACCGGTGTCTCTTCCCGGAGGCGCCCGAGCCGGGGACGGTCCCCGACTGCGCGACCGCCGGCGTCCTCGGGGTGCTGCCGGGCACCGTCGGCTGCATCCAGGCGACGGAGGCCGTCAAGCTCGTCCTCGACTACGGCGAGACGCTCGACGGCCGGATGATCTTCTACGACGCCGCCGACATGACGTTCCAGGAGATCCGGGTCGAGCCTCGTCCCGACTGCCCGGTCTGCGGCGACGGCGGCATCGAGTCCGTCCACGACGTCGCCTACGAGTCCACCTGCGCGATCTAGCTACCCGTCGCGCTCTCCGAGCGCGCACTCCCCACACCGGATCGACGACTCGGTCGGTTCGGTGGTGACGGAAGCGCCGCACTCGGGGCAGGAGCGCTCCTGGACGGGACCGGCCGCCAGGTGTTCGACGACCCGGCGGACCCCGGCGCGGAGTCGGCCGGCGAGGACGTGTAGCTCCGTGGGAGGTTCGTCGCTCATCGTCGTGGCCGGAGTTCACCGCGAGTTGACCTAAAGGTGCGTGTGGAACTGCCCCGGTCGCTCGCCGGGTGCCGGCGGCGGCCGGGCCATCGGTCGTCCGGCTCCACCCGGTCAGAGGTAGGCGGCGTCCCACCGGTCGGCGAGGTGCTTGTTCCCGCAGTCCTGGCACTCGAGGCGTCCCAGCGAGTCCGACCCGACGTCCGTGCTCCCGCAGTTCCCGCAGAAGTAGCCGACGTGCTCGTCGTCGTCGGGCGGGTAGACGCCGAAGAACGGCCCGTCCACTCCTGGGGACCGGTCGGACTCGTCGACGTGGTGGGACTCGCCGGCGACGTCCACCGTCTCTGGTACTTCGACTGAGGGCTCGCCGGCGACGGTCTCCAGTACCCCGTCCTCGGCGTAGACCTCCTCGAAGAGGTCCTCGGAGCCGACCTCGAGCTTCGCCCGCCCGCTCCGCCGGAGGCCGAACCGCTCGGGGAAGCCCTTCCCCTCCTCGTTCTCCGAGAGGACGCGGGCGACGACCGGCAGGTCGCGGTCGGCCGCTGCCGCCTGCGCACGCTCGAAGAGTCGCGTCCCGGCGCCGAGGCCGCGGTGTTCCGGGTCGACGTGCAGCCACTGGATCGCCGCCTCCGGGCCGAGTTCCACGTCGGCGAAGCCGACGACGGTTCCCCCGTCCTCGACGACGAACAGCAGGGCCTCGGGGTCGTCGGCGCGCTGGGCGAGTCGCTCCGCGGCGAACAGTGTCCCGACGAGGCTCTCGATCCGGTCGGGGCTCAGCGAGTAGGAGGCCCGCAGGGACGTCTCGGCTATCTCCCTCACCCGTGCCGCGTCGCCGCTCGTCGCAGGTCGAACGTCCATGCCACACCTTCCGCGAGCAGTCAGGTAAGTCTCCTTTGCGGAAACGTCTGCGATGGTGGCGCTTGTTCGCCGATTACACGCGTCGCGCGTCCCGGCGGTCCGTTGGAGTCGTCGCCGTCGGCTGCCGCGCCGTCCCCGGTAGAATCGGAAACGACCCACTTCCGCTTATTACCCTCCGGTCACAACAGCCCGGGCGATGATACGGGATGCGCGGGTGTTGCAGGCGGACTTCGTCCCCCGGGAGGTCGTCCACCGCGATCCCGAGGCGAACCAGCTGTCGAACGCCCTCGAGCCCATCGCGCGCGACGAGCCGGCGGAGACGACCTTCCTCTTCGGGCCGTCGGGCACCGGGAAGACCTGCCTGGCGAAGTTCATCGTCGAGCGGCTGCGCCGGGAGGTCATCGACGTCGAACACCAGTACGTCAACTGCTGGCAGAACTACACCCGGTTCCGGGCGCTCTACCGGGTGCTGGAGGGCATCGGGCGGACGGTCGACGTCCACCGGCGGTCGACGCCGAAGGACGAGCTGCTCGAGCGGCTCCGGGCCTACGACGGCCCGCCGTACGTCGTCGTCCTCGACGAGGTCGACCAGCTGGAGGACACGGACGTGCTGTACGACCTCTACGCGCTGCCGAACGTGACGATGGTGCTCATCGCCAACCGCGAGGAGGAGCTGTTCGCCCGCACCGACGAGCGGCTGACCAGCCGGCTGGCCAACAGCACGCGCGTCCGCTTCGACAAGTACGGCCTCGACGAGCTGGTCGCCATCCTCCAGGCCCGCGTCGACCGGGGGCTCGACCCCGACGCCGTCGACCGGCCGCAGCTGGAGCGGATCGCCGACGCCGCCGCCGGCGACGCCCGGGTGGCCATCGGCGTCCTCCGGAACGCGGCCCGCCGGGCCGAGCGCGAGGGGCTGGACCGCATCCCGACGTCGGTCGTCGAGGAGACCATCCCGGACGCGCGCGCGGAGGTCCGCCAGAAGAACGTCGAGACGCTCACGCCCCACCAGCGGACGCTCTACGAGATCGTCGCCGAGCGCGGCGAGATCTCGCCGGGGGAGCTCTACGAGGAGTACTGCAGCCGCGTCGAGGAGCCCCGGACGAAGCGGACGATGCGGAACCACCTCTCGAAGATGTGCCACTACAACCTCGTCGTCGCCGAGGGGGAGAACCGCGGGCGGACCTACCGGGCCGTCACGGGCTAGAAGAGTGCCGGTCGCGGCTCGGGCCGTTCAGGAGCCGAGCGAGACGATCCGCCGGTCGGCGTCGAACTCGACCAGCCCCGCCTCGACCAGCTTCGGCACGTGGGTATGGTAGAGAATCACGTACTGTCGCTGGATCGCGTCGTAGTCCGGTGCGCCCGCGACGGGCCCCGCCTCCCGGTCGACGAGGTCGGCGGCGAGGTCGGCCAGCGCCAGCGGCGCGCCCGCCTCCCGCAGCACCGCGAGGGTCCCCCGGCGTCGTGCGTTCGACAGGCCGTCGGCCACCGCCGGGTCGGACGCCGCGAACTGCGAGTCCAGTTGGGTCATCGACATATCCAGGCGGCGGCCACGTATAGCGGTTTCGGGGGAACCGACCCGGGGGTTGCGAAATCCGCAGTACAGGAACTTCGACTCTCACAACGCCCCGGGGTCGTCCGGCCCGTTCCACCCCCGAAGCGTGGGCGAGAATCGGAAAACCGGAATCCGAGCGGTCAGATACCGTGGGTGGCCGCGTCCTCGTCGCCGACGTCCCGGGTGCCGAAGTGGTTGAACGGCCGGAAGTAGTGGTGGCGGATCAGCTCCTCGCTCTCGACGTCCAGCCCCATCTCGTCGAGGGCAAGCGCGACGCGGGTCACGTCGTCGTGGCGGGGGGCGACGGCCTTGACCTCGACGTTCCCGCGGCCGGTCATCACCTCGTGGACCTCGACGACCCCCTCGACCCGGAGGGCTTCGCGGGTCAGCCGCTCCCGTTCGACGATCGGCGCCGTGCACACGATTCGAATCTGCAGTGGGTAGCCCGCCCGCTCGTAGTCGATCACGGGGACGTACCCCTCGACGACGTCCCTCGCCTCGAGGTTCTGGATGCGGTTCCGGACGGTCCCGTCGGAGACGCCGACGCGGTCGGCGATGTCGACGGCCGTCAGGTTGCGGGCGTCCCGCTGGAGCAACTGGAGGATGGCGCGGTCGACGTCGTCGAGGGGGATGGACGTCGACCTCGAGTGCATACCTGCACCGAGGGCGCCGCCCGTATTGTCGACTGGGCCTAATTTGTACCGTGGTCGCCCGGCCAGGCGAACTCGGCGGCGCCGCAGTCGGGACAGGACTCCCAGCCGGCCGGGTCGGCGTCGCCGCCGCTGGCGAGCGTCACGAACCCGCACTCGACGCACTCGACGAACTCGTTCATGGGTCAGGCAGGTCCATCCCCGCTCGCGCCGCGACCTCGTGGACCAGCGGCCCCGACGCCCGCCCCGACAGAACCCCCGACACGTTGGTTCAATAAGTGCGACGCGGTCACATAACCGTACCGTTACTTTCCGTCCGTTTATGGAAGAATAGAACATATCGAGTCGGAATTCCAGAGGTCCTCCCGCCGATATCGGTGAGAATCTCAATGTCGGTTAGTTCGCGTTCGTTGGCTTCGGTTGTGGGATGGCCGAGCCGCCGACCGACGCGCCGGCCCCGTCCCGGCCGGACGAGGCCGGGCACCGGGGCACCAGAAGTTCCGGAAACCGCCCGCCACGGCTTATCGGGCTCGCCCCGCTCGGTCGACGTATGCGACGACGCTCCGACGCGACGACGCCGGTCCTGCCGACGCTCGAGGACCGCTGGTACCTGCTGGAGACGGACGGGCGGCCGACGGGGCCGCTGCAGTCGCTCGTGCTCGACCACCTGCTGCTGAACGACGGCCCCGTCTACTGGGTCGACGCGGCCGGCCACGCCCGGTCGGACGCCCTCGCCCGGCTCGCGCCCAGCGAGCGGCTGCTCGAGCGGGTCCGCGTCGCCCGGGGGTTCACCGCCCACCAGCACGCCGCGCTCGTCGAGCGCGTCGCCGACCTCGTCGACGACGGGACGGCGCTGCTCGTCCTGCCGGCCGTCGACGCGATGTACCGCGGCGATGACCTGCAGGGCGCCGGCGCCGACGCGATGCTCCGGACGACCGTCGACCGCGTCGCCGCGATCCGCCGCGAGCACGACCTCCCGGTCGTGACCACCTGCCGGGAGCGCGACGACCTGACCGTGCCGGTCGCCGAGCACGTCGAGACGACGCTGCGCTGCGAGGCCACCCGGTTCGGCCCCCGGTTCGTCGGCGAGGACTTCGAGACGCTCGTCTACGACGCCGGCGGCGGCTACGTCCAGACGACGCTGGCGTTCTGGCGGCGGGTCCTCGAGGCCCGCGCCGGCGCCCGGGCCGGGACCGCCGCGCCGACCGCGCCCCCGGAGGTGGTCGCCCGTGGGTCGGACTAACCCGACGTACCGCGACGCGGTCCGGGCGCTGCGCGAGCGCTGGAGCGACTTCGAGCGGGCGCTGCGCCGCCGCGACACGCCCGCCTTCGAGCGGCTGTTCGAGCACGCCCGCGAGCACGCCGACGCCGGCGGCTACCTCAACCACGAGGAGCCGCTGTTTCCGATACTCGTCTCCGTCGACCTCGAACAGGAGAAGCGACTCAACGACCTGGAGGAACGGCTCGCCGCGGTGGAATCGGAACGTGCCAGCGGGCACGCGGACGCCGACGGAGCGGCGAACGTCGAAGCAGACGACGGGCGAACGGAGGAGTAGCCCATGCCCTACAAGTTCGACTACCTGGACGGCGACGTGCTGGCCTGGGAACTGACCGACGACGGCGCGACGTACGAGCGCACGGCGGACTACACCCCGACCATCTACGTCTCCGCGGAGACGCGGGAGCTGCTGGCGGAGGCGCGCCGGCACCTCCGGGGGTTCCCGACCGTGGAGCGGACGGCCCTCGAGCGCAAGCGCGTCGGCTTCCGGCACGACCCCGAGGCGGTCCTCCGGGTCGACGTCGCGGGCATCGACGCGGTCCGGGACGTCGCCGGCACCGTCGCCGCCTGGAAGACGCCCGGTACCTACCGGCTGTACGACGTCGACCTCACCCGCGAGTTCCGCTTCTGGCTCGAGGCGGTCGAGGACAGGGCGGCCGAGGACGACGCCGTTCCGGTCCCGGACCGGGACCTGCGGACGGTCGAGATCGACGCCCCGACCGAGCAGATCGGCCGGGGGGACCTGCGGCGGGTGACCGTCGACGGCGTGACCGTCGAGGGCGAGACGGCCATCGTCGAGACCGTCGGCGAGCGGGTCGCGTCGGTCGACCCTGACGTCCTCCTCCTGGCCTCCAGTCGGCTGGTCTCGCTGCTGTACGACCTGGCCGAGCGGGCCGGCCGCGAGTCGTTCGACCTCGGGCGGCTGCCCGGATACGAGCAGCTGGCCGCCGCCTCGACCTACGAGAGCTACGGGCAGGTCGGCCACTCCCCCGCTCGCTACAACGTCCCGGGGCGGGCGATAATCGACCGCTCGAACACGTTCATGTGGAACCAGACGAACCTCGAGGGCTGCCTGTACCTCATCGAGCAGTCGGGGCTCCCGCTGCAGGAGCTGGCGTGGTCGAGCATCGGCCGCATCCTGACGGCCATCCAGATACGCGAGGCCCGCCGCCGGGGCGTGCTGGTGCCGTGGCACTCCTGGCGCCACGAGTTCTTCAAGCCGATGCCGACCCTCCGGCAGGCCGACCGCGGCGGCTTCACCTTCGCGCCGGACGTCGGCCTCCACGAGGACGTCCACGAACTGGACTTCTCGAGCCTCTACCCCAACGTCATCGCCACCCGGAACGTCAGCCCCGAGCGCATCTGCTGTGACTGCCACGCCGACCAGGAGGACGTCCCCGGCCTGGGGTACAACATCTGCGAGGAGGAGGGGTACCTCCCGGGGCTGCTGCAGACGCTCATCGACGACCGCGACGAGTTCAAGGAGCGCCTCGAAGCGATAAACGACGACGCCGACGAGGACCGGCGGACCCTCGAGGGGAAGGTCGACGCCATCAAGTGGATCCTCGTCTCCTGCTTCGGCTACCAGGGGTTCTCGAACGCGAAGTTCGGCCGCATCGAGTGCCACGAGGCCATCAACGCCTTCGCCCGCGAGATTCTGCTGGACGCCAAGGAGACCCTGGAGGCCGGCGGCTGGCGGGTGGTCCACGGCATCGTCGACAGCCTCTGGGTGGCGCCGATCGAGGACGCCGAGCAGGCGGACCTCGAGGCCCTCGCCGAGGGGATCTCCGACGACGCCGAGATCGAACTGGAGTACGAGGCCGCCTACGACTGGATCGCCTTCGTCCCCCGGCGGAACGACGCCGCGGGCGCGCTGACGAAGTACTTCGGCCGCCGGCGCGACGACGGCGAGTTCAAGTACCGGGGCATCGAGTGCCGCCAGCGCAGCACCCCCGCCTACGTCGAAACCGTCCAGCGGGAGCTGATCGAGGCCCTCGACCGGACCCGCGACCCCGAGCGGGTCTGCGACGCCCTCGCCGGCCGCCTCGCCGACCTCCGGCGCGGCGCCGTCGACCCCGCCGACCTGGCGGAGACGGTCCGGGTCTCGAAGGCCCTCGCCGACTACGACCGCGAGACCCGGACGGTCGCCGCGCTGACGCGGGCCGACGCCCTGAACATCGACCGCCACCCGGGCCAGGGGGTCTCCTACGTCGTCGTCGACGACGACGCCGGCCCGATGGAACGGGTGCGGCTCGCCCACGAGTCGCCCGACGGCTACGACGTCGACTACTACGCAGAACAGCTCCGCCGGGCCACCGAGAGCGTCCTCTCGCCGCTGGGCTGGCGGGAGGACGATATCCGCCGGTACCTCGCCGACCGCAGGGACGCGAGCCTCGCGCAGTTCGCGTAGGGGTCAGCGGACCTCGACGCGCTCGCGCTCGAAGGTCTCGCCGGTCCAGCGCCAGCTTCCCAGGTCGGGCTCTACCTCCAGACTGACGATGACGTAGGAGTAGCGCGGCCAGGCGGCCAGCTCGGCGTCCGTCTCGCTCGGCGCGAGCGGACCGCGTGGGTGGGAGTGGTAGAAGCCGACGACGTCGAAGCCGTCGTCCTCGACGCGCTCCAGCAGTTCGAGTTCCTCGGCGGGCGCGATCTCGTAGCGCGTCTCGGGGGTCGCCGCGGCGTTCTCGGCGGGGTAGCGCCGCTCGGCGACGGACTCCTCCTCGCCCCGTTCGCCCCCGAGGACGCCCACCACCTCCTCGGGCGCGCCCGCGCGGGCGTGCTCGACCATCCCGTCGCGGAGGTCGCCCGGCAGGACGAGCGTCATGCCGGCGACGTCGCCAGCGAGCGGGCCGCCCACTCCTCGGGGCGGTCGAACTCGTCGGGGTGGATCAGCCCGGCCAGCGCCTCCAGGGTGTCGACGACCCGGGGGCCGGGGCGGTTCACGAGGTGGTGGCCGTCCATCGCGTACGCGCGGTTCATCCGGACGGCGCGGAGCTGCGTCCAGCCGTCGCGGTCCGTCAGATCCCCCAGGTTCTCGAAGGTCTGCTCGAGCTCGAAACCGCAGGGGGCGGCGACGAGGATGTCGGGGTCGTACTCCTGGATCTCGGCCCACTCCCGCGGCGTCGAGGCGTCGCCGGGGTCGGCGAGGCCGTACTCGCCGCCCGCCAGGTCGACCAGTTCGGGCACCCAGTGGCCGGCGACCATCGCGGGGTCGAGCCAGTCGAGGACGGCCACCTCGGGGCGGAACGGCGCTTCGGCGGCGCGGTCGGCGACGCGGTCGATGCGGGCCTGCAGGTCCGCGACGAGGTCCTCGGCCCGGTCCTCGCGGTCCAGCGCCGCGCCGATGCGGCGGATGTCCTCTAGGATGTCGTCGACGCTGTGGGGGTCGGTCGTCAGGAGCTCGCAGTCCAGGCCGAGGTCGGCGATGGCCTCTTCGACGACGACGGTGTCGACGGCGCAGACCTCGCAGATGCCCTGCGAGACGACGAGGTCGGGGTCGGCTTCGGCGAGGGCCTCGCGGTCGATCTCGTAGACGCCGCCCGAGGACTCGGCGTCGGTGACCTGGGCGTCGATGTCGGCGCTGTCGGCGTCGGCGTCGACCCGCGAGTCGACGACGCTCGGCAGGTCGGCGGCCTCGGGCGGGTGGTCGCACTCGTGGGAGGTCGCCACCGGCTCGACCCCCAGTGCGTAGACGATCTCGGTCGCGGAGGGCAAAAGCGAGACGACGCGCATGGCGGCGGTTGGGACGCCAGCGTAAAGGAACCTCGCCCCCTCTCGACTGCCGTGCGGGTCGACTACCACACCCACTCGACGTACTCCGACGGGCGCTTCCTGTGGTCGATGTGCGGGGCCGCCGAGGACGCCGGCCTGGAGGGCATCGGCTTCGCCGACCACTGCAACGTCTCGTCCCGCGAGGACCAGCGGCGGGCGAAGCACGCCCTCGGCTTCAACCTCGATATCACCTACGAGCGCCGCCGCGACGCTATCGAGACCATGCGGGACCGCTTCGACCTCGACGTCTACGACGCCGTCGAGATGGACTTCGACTCCCGGGACGTTGAGGCGATCGCCGACTTCCTCGCCGAGGCGGATTTCGACTACGCCGTCGGCAGCGTCCACCACCTCGAGGGGACGAACGTCCACGTCGAACCCTACTTCGCGAAGAAGGACACGGCCGAACGCGAGGCGCTCGTCGACGAGTTCTACGAGGAGGCCGTCGCCCTGCTCGACTCGGAGCTGTTCGAGATCGCCGCCCACGTCGACCTCGTCGAGCGCAACCCGGCCCTCCGGGGGTTCGCCACCGAGGACCACTACCGCGCCGTCGCCGAGGCCGCCGAGCGGTCCCGGACCGTCCTGGAGCTGAACGCCGGCCGCGTCCTCGGCGAGTACGGGGAGTTCCACCCCGGCCCGGCGTTCCTCGACGTCCTGGCCGAGTACGACGTCGAGTTCGTGCTCGGCTCGGACGGGCACACGCCCGGGGAGGTCAGAGACCGGAAACCGGAACTGGAGGCGTTCGTCGCCGAGCGCGGACTGGAGACGGTCGAACTGGACCTGTAGATCGGCGTCGAAGGCTCTCGAGGCAGTGAGTCAGGAGAACAGCTCCGTTCGGAGAATGGTGTTCGGCTGCGGTGGTCGCGTCTAGTCGCCGAACGGGCCGAGCCCGCCCATGCCGCCACCGCCGCCTCCGCCGCCGCCCTGCATCTGCTTCATCATCCGCTGCATGTCGCCGTCGCCCATGCCCTGGAACTGCTTCATCATCCGGGACATCATCTTGTGCTGCTCCAGCAGTTCGCGGATGGTCTCCTCCTCCTTGCCGGAGCCGCGGGCGATGCGCTCGATCTGGCTCTGGCCGATCGAGCGGGGGTTCTCGAGTTCCTCCTCGGTCATCGAGTCCATGATGACCTCGAAGTCGACGAGCCGCTCCTGGGTCATGTCCATGGCGTCGTCGGGTAGCTGGTCCTTGATGCCGCCGCCGAGGCCGGGGATCATGTCGAGGACCTGGTCGAGCGGCCCCATCTTGTTCATCGCGTTCATCTGGTTGCGCATGTCCTTCAGGGTGAACTCCCCCTGCATGAGGTCCTCGGGGTCCCAGTCCTCCTCCTCCTGGGTCTCGGCCATCGCGCGCTCGACGCGCTCGGAGAGCTGCTTGAGGTCGCCCATGCCGAGCAGCCGGGAGATGAACCCCGAGGGCTCGAAGCGCTCGATGTCCTGGACCTCCTCGCCGGTGCCGAGGAAGGCGATGGAGGAGTCGGTCTGATCGACGGCCGCGAGGGCGCCCCCACCCTTCGCGGTCCCGTCGAGCTTCGTGATGACGACGCCGTCGATGCCGACCGCGTCGTGGAACCGGTCGGCCTGGTCCTTCGCGCCCTGGCCGATGGCGGCGTCGAGGACGAGCAGGTTGCGGTCCGGCTCGACGACGGACTCGATGTCCTCGAGTTCGTCGATGAGGTCCTCCTCGAGGGCGTGGCGGCCGGCGGTGTCGACGATGTGGACGTCGGCGTCGGGGGTCTCCTCGAAGCCGCGGCGGGCGATCTCGACGGGGTTCTCCTCGTCGGGGTCGCCGTAGAAGTCCACCTCTGCGCGCTGGCACATCTCCTTGGCCTGGTCGTAGGCGCCGGGCCGGAAGGTGTCGGTCTGGATGACGGCGGGCCGGAGGCCCTTCTTCGAGAACCACCACGCCATCTTCGCCGCGGAGGTGGTCTTCCCGGAGCCCTGGAGGCCGGCGAGCATGATGGTCTGGTCCTCCAGCGGGAGGTCGGTCGACTCGCCGACGAGGTCGACCATCTCCTCGTAGACGATCTTGAGGACGTGGTCCTTCGCGGTCGTTCCTGACGGGGGTTCCTCCCGGAGGGCGCGCTGCCGGATGGAGTCCGAGAGGTCCATCACGAGGTCGACGTCGACGTCGGCGGAGAGCAAGGAGCGCTGGATCTCCTTGACGATCTCCTCGACGTCCTCTTCGCTGAGGGTCGTCTTCCCCTGGAGCTTGTCGAGCGTCCCGCGGAGGGAACTGCCCAGGTCGTCGAGTACCATTTGTGACGGGTAGACGGTCCAGCGGGTAAAGGCTTTGTTCGTCGCGACGCGCGAGGGGCCGAGTCGGGAACGGTCGGCGCCGGCGCGCTGAAACGGCGCGTCGACTTCACGCCGGTTCTCAAGTTTTAATTGCCAGTGAGCCGCAATAGCGGTATGTCAGCGGTCGGAGCCTGGTCACTCGTCCCGCCGTTGCTCGCCATCGCTCTCGCGATCGTCACCCGGCAGGCCGTCCTGTCGCTGTTCCTCGGCGTCTGGTCGGGTGGCGTCATCTCGCGGTTCGCCGACAGCGTCGACCTCGCCCGCGAGGCCGCCGGTTCGCTCGGCCTCGGAGGCGGCGCCGCCGACGCCGTCGGCGCGGTCGTCGGCGCCCTCGTCGCGCTGCTGTGGGGGCTCGTCACCGCCTTCGACTGGCTGGTGCAGGCGATCCTCGTCGACGACGGGTTCCACGTGGAGATACTGCTGTTCACGCTGTTGCTGGGGTCGGCGGTCGCGTTCGTCTGGCGGCTCGGCGGCGCCTACGCCGTCCGCGACTGGGCGCTCCAGCGGCTCGACACCCAGCGGCAGGTCGGGATCGTCGCCTGGGTGCTCGGACTGCTCCTCTTCTTCGACGACTACGCCAACACCGCCATCGTCGGCAGCTCCGTCAAGGAGGTCTCCGACAACCTCCGGGTCTCCCGCGAGAAGCTCTCCTACATCGTCGACTCGACGGCCGCCCCGGTCGCCACCCTCGGCATCTCCTCGTGGGTGGCCTTCCAGCTGTCGCTGATCGGGGAGGGGTACGCCGAGGCCGGCGTCCCCGAGGGCGAACGCCCCGCCGCCTTCGAGGTGTTCCTCCAGTCCATCCCGTACAACATGTACGCCATCCTGGCCATCGTCATGGTCGCGGTCATCGTCCTCTCCGGCCGGGACTTCGGCGAGATGCTCGACGCCGAACACCGCGCGTGGACGAGCGGGCTGGTCAACCGCGAGGACGCCCGGCCGATGCAGGACGTCGCCGGCGAACTCGGCGAGCCGCACGCCGACGACCCCCGGCTGGCGTCGTTCTTCGTCCCCATCGCCGTCCTGGTCGCGGTCACGCTCCTCGGGGCGCTGTGGACCGGCTACGCGCCGGGCCGGAGCCTCTTCGAGATGGTCGTCGAGGCCAGCTACGCTTCCGCGCTCATCTACGGGTCGTTCGCGATGGTCGTCTCCGGCTTCGTCCTCGCGGCCCGCTACGGCATCATGGACCTCGGGGAGTCCGTCGACACGACCATCGACGGCTTCGGCATCATGCTGACCGCGGTCTCGATACTCGTGCTCGCGTGGTCGATCGGCGTGACCATCTCCGAACTGGAGACCGGCACCTACGTCGCCGAACTCGCCGTCGACGCCGTCGACCCGGCGCTGCTCCCGGCCGTCGTCATGCTCGTGGCCGCGTTCATCGCCTTCTCGACGGGCACCTCCTGGGGGACGATGGGCATCGTCACGCCGATCGCGCTGCCGGTCGCCTGGAGCCTCACCGGCGACCACACGATGATGGCTGCGATGGTCGGCGTCGTCTTCTCCGGGGCCATCTTCGGCGACCACGCCTCGCCGATCTCCGACACCACGGTGCTGTCGGCGACGTTCACCGGCGCCGACCTCGTCGACCACGTCCGGACGCAACTGTACTATGCCGCCACCGTCGCCGCCGTGGCGGTGCTCCTCCTGCTGACCTGGGGATTCGGCTACACCGCATCCGGAGGGCTGCCGGACGTCCTGGCCGACAACCTGGCGCTGCTGCTCCTGCCCGTCGGGGTCGTCCTGCTCGTCGCGCTCGTCTACGGGCTCTCCGAGCTCGACGCCCGGCGGAAGGGCGTCGAACCGGTGACCGTGCACGCCCAGCAGGACCGCCCCGCCGCCGGGCCGGACTCGGACGACTAGCGACACGACTTTCTCCCCCGCAGCCCGCCTCGGAGTGTGTTCGACGCCGCCACGCTGGCCGTCTACCTCGCGGCGGCCGTCGCGCTCGTTCTCAGTCCCGGCCCCGACACGGCGTACGTGCTCGCCCGGGGCGCCGGTGAGGGCCGGCGGGCCGGCGTCCTCTCGGCGCTCGGCGTCGCCAGCGGCATCCTGGTCCACACCGCGATGGCGGCCCTCGGACTCGCGGCGCTCTTCGAGGCCGTCCCGCGTTCGCGGACCGCGGTCACGGCGCTGGGCGCGTGCTACCTCGCGTACCTCGGCGTCAGGTCGCTCCGCGCCGCCGACGCCGAGTCCCACGCGACCGGGGGGAACCCGTACGTCCAGGGGCTGACCGTCAACGTCCTCAACCCCCAGGTCGCGCTGTTCTTCCTCGCATTCCTCCCGGGCTTCGCCTCCGAGGCAGCGCCCGCGCTCGGCATGTTCGTCCTCGGCGCGCTGTACGCCGTCATCACGGCCGTCTACCTCGGCGCCGTCGGCCTGCTCTCGGGGACGCTGGGCGGCCGGGGGGCCTGGCTCCGGCGCGCCTCCGGCGTGGTGCTGCTCGGACTCGCCGGCTGGCTGCTCGTGCGGACGCTCCCGGTGTAAGGTTCATATACGAGAACGCGGCCACCCCGGACAGTGACCTGATTAACACCCGTGGCGAACTCGGCGGGAGCCCGGCGCACCTCCGCGGGAGAGATGGCCGACCGAGAGAGGGGTCGACGGTACCTTGCGGCTCGTTCCGCTCGCCACTTGCCTCCCCGTAACCCTCGCTCCGGTCGGGGCACGCTTCGCGCCGGCTGTCAGCCCAACCGGACCGGGTCGTCCGTCGGCTCGATCGTCACCTCGACGCGATCCCCCACGTCGAGGTCGTGGCCCTCGTGGAAGACCACCTTGGCCCCGAACGGCACCCGGGAGGCGAACAGCGACAGCCCAGTCGCCCGGCGTCCGTTCGCGCGGATCGCGACGTCTTCCCAGGTTACGTCCCGGCCGTCGACGCCCCCGACGGCGGTCCCGAGCAGCGACACCTCCCCGTCGGCCGGCGCCAGCACCCCACCCCCGGCGTAGTGGGCCAGCCCGCCGTCGAGCGGAACTCCCTCGTCGCTCGCCAGCGCCGCGAACCCGCTGCCGGCGTGGCCGGGCGAATCCAGCCGGACGTGCGTCGGGCCGGTCTCGACCACCTCGCCGGCGCCGTCCCACCGCACGCCGGCGACGTCGACGTCGGGTGTCAGGGTGAGCGACCCTGAGGCCCGCCGGAGGTTCTGCTCCCGCTTCCGGAACCCGAGGTGGAGGTGCTCGTCGACCCACCGGCCGAAGAAGCCGGACCTGACCAGCGTGCCGAGCCGGTCGCCGACCGCGACCGACTCGCCGGCCGTCACCGACGGGTCGACGTGGAGGATCCGGGCGACGACGTCGCCGCAGTCGACCAGCAGCAGGTGGTCCTCGTCGACGGCGTAGGGCTTCGGCGGACAGCTGACGGTTCGCGTCTCCAGCACCTCGCCGGCGACGGGCGACCGCGCCTCGTCGTCGCCCGGGTAGAGGTCGATCGCACAGCCCCGGTCGTGCGCCGGGTACGGCGAGTTGTACAGGGAGAACCGCTCGTAGCGGCGGACCACCGCCCCGGGCAGGGTGACCATGCCTCGGGTTCGCCCCGCGGCGTTTTAGCCCCGTCGGCGCGTAGCCGGGGCATGCGAATCGTCCGGGGGTCGCTGTCCGACGCCGAGGCGGACGGGGCGGTAACCCGGCGGCTCGCCGACCGCGTCGAGGCGTCCGGCGAGCCGGCGCTGCGCGTCTGGACGCCGCCGCGCCAGGTCGCGTTCGGTCGGCGCGACGCGACCGCCGACGGCTACGAGGCGGCGAGGGCGGCCGCACTCGACTCTGGCTACGAGCCGGTCGAGCGGAGCGTCGGCGGCCGCGCCGTCGCCTACACCGGCGAGACGGTCGCCTTCGCATCCGTGGTCCCGACGGACGACGACCGCGCCGGCATCCAGAGTCGCTACGAGGACGCCACGGACATCCTGCAGCGCGCGTTCCGCGACCTCGGCGCGACCGTCCGGCCCGGGGAACCGGACGACGCGTTCTGTCCCGGCGACCACTCGCTGCAGAACGGCGGGAAGATAGCCGGGCTCGCCCAGCGCGTCCGCCGGGAGACCGCGCTCGTCGGGGGCTGCGTCGTCGCCGTCGAGCGCGACGAGACCGACCTCGCCGCGGTCCTCGACCCGGTGTACGACGCCCTCGGCGTCCGATTCGACCCCGACTCGGTCGGGAGCGTCGAGGGCGCCGGCGGCCCCGGCGACGTCGACCGGGTCGTCGCCGCCATCGAGGACGCGTTCGTCGGCGACCGCGACGCCGACGTCGTCGCGGCCCCCGACCTCGTCGACGGCGCTCCGTGACGCTTACCACGCACCCCCTCGGATACCTGACAATGCTCGTTCGGAACGCGACGCTGGCCGACGGCCGCGTCCGGGACGTCCGCATCGACGGCGAGACCATCGCCGAGGTCGGCGAGGGACTCGAGACCGACGGTGACGTCCTGGAAGCGGACGGAAAGCGCCTGCTCCCGGGGATGATCGACGCCCACGTCCACTTCCGCGAACCCGGCTTCTCGCACAAGGAGACGTGGACGACCGGCTCGCGCAGCGCGGCCGCGGGCGGCGTCACGACGGTGTTCGACCAGCCGAATACCGACCCGCCGACCGTCGACGCCCCGAGCTTCGACGAGAAGGCGGAGCTCGCGGCGGCGTCGGCCGTCGACTACGGCATCAACGGCGGCGTCACCGAGGACTGGAATCCGGATGAACTGCTGTCGAAGCCCCTCGCCGCGCTGGGCGAGGTGTTCCTCGCCGACTCGACCGGCGACATGGGCATCGAGGCCGACCTCTTCGAGGAAGCCGTCGAGCGGGCGACCGACGCCGGCGTCACGGTCACGGTCCACGCCGAGGACGCCGACCTGTTCGACGAGAGCGTGCTGCCACGCAGCACGGAGGACGCGAGCGAGGAGGACACCGACTCGCGAGCCGCGAGGGAGCGCGACGACGCCGACGCCTGGAGCGCCTACCGGACGGCCGAGGCGGAGGCGGCGGCCGTCGAGCGCGCCTGCTCGGTCGCCGAGGAGGTCGGCGCCGAGATCCACGTCGCGCACACCTCGACGCCGGAGGGCGTCGACCGCGCGACCGAGGCGGGGATGACCTGCGAGGTGACGCCCCACCACCTCTTCCTCTCCCGCGAGGACCTCGACGACCTCGGCACGCTCGGCCGGATGAACCCGCCGCTGCGGAGCGAGGAGCGCCGCGAGGCGCTGTTCGAGCGCCTCGTCGACGGCACCGTCGACGTGGTCGCGACCGACCACGCTCCCCACACCCGCGACGAGAAGGACGCGGGCATCTGGGAGGCGCCGAGCGGCGTCCCCGGCGTCGAGACCGCGCTCCCGCTCCTGCTCGAGGAGGCCCGACGGGGGGCGATCGGCTACGAGCGCGTCCGGGACGTCACGGCCGCGAACGTCGCCGAGATATTCGATCTGCCGCGGAAGGGCCGGATCGAGGAAGGCAGGGACGCCGACCTCGTGTTGGTCGACCCCGAGGAGCGCGTCCAGATCCGCGGCGAGAAGCTCCACTCGAAGTGCGGCTGGACGCCGTTCGAGGGCCGCCAGGCCGTCTTCCCCGAACTGACCATGGTCCGAGGGACGGTCGTCTACCACGACGGCGCGTTCGCGGAGGCGGAAGGAGAGAACGTCAGGGAAGCGTAGCGATCAGTCGTCGGCCGGTTCGTCGGCGGCGCGCCCCGCGGCGTGGTCGCCGGCGTGGAGTTCGTGGCCGCAGTTGGGACACTCGTCGTGGCGGAGCGCCGCCGAGGACTCCCGGACCTCGCGCATGACCGTCGAGATGCGCTCTTCGGCCTCCAGCTCCTCGTCGACGGTGAGTTCGACGCCCTCGACCTCGAGCAGGAACTTCGCGACCTCCGTGATCTCGTACATCAGGTCGTCGAGCTCCTCGGCGGTGTAGAAGTCGCACATCGCACCGTAGAGGAACGTCGCGCCGGCCTTCCGGACCTTGTCGTCGAACGACGAGCGGGCCTGGTTGACCGCCTGCGGGCTGTAGGTGTCGGTCATGAAGGGGACGAGTTCGGGGAGGTTTTCGCCGATCTTCGTCATCTCGACGCCGGTCTCGGTGCGGAAGTCCGCACAGAGCCGTGCCATCGCCCACTCGCGGGCGGTGATGTAGGTGCGGTCCCGGAGGAACTCGTTGGCTCGCTCGTAGGTCGACCCGTCGATCTTCGAGAACCGCTCGTACTCGCGGACGTCCTTCGGGACGTCGCTCGCTTCGGTCTCGCGGGCCTCCTCGGTCGGGGGTCGCTGTGCGGCCGGCTCCTCGCGGGCGTCCGGCTGGTCGTCTCGGGGTGGCTGGTCCGACTCGCTCTCGTTTTCGTCGGAGACCCGCCTGAAAGCTGGCGTCAGTTCCGCCGCCTCGTCTCCGGTGTCGTCGGAGACCCGCCTGAAAGCTGGCGTCAGTTCCGCCGCCTCGTCTCCGGTGTCGTCGGAGACCCGCCTGAACGCCGGCGTCGGTTCCGCATCGTCGTCCGTCGCCCGCGCGTCGTCTGTCATACAGGGGGAACGGTGCCGCCGCCGAAAAAGCGTGTCGCCGATGTCTGACGGGCGGCAGACGCCCCGGCGGGCCGAGCCGCCGCGGGTCGTCCGCCCGGTCGGTCCCCGAATGATGCGGGAGGCTTTTGCGTTCCGCGACCAAGCCTCCTCCATGAAGGTGCTGCTGGGTATCGGCGGAAGCGAGGACTCCTTCCGCGCCCTCGAGAAGGCGGTGGCGCGGGCCAAGGAGGCCGGTGACGACCTGACGATCGCGATCGTCGAGAACCCGGACTCGACGCCGGCGCCGCCGGAGGTGCAGGAGCGGGTGGAGGAGGTGCTGGCCGACGCCGACGTGGAGGCGGAGGTCCGGACCCTCAGCGGCCACCCGGGCAGCCAGTTGCTGGAGCTCGCGGAGCGCGAGTCGTTCGACCGCATCGTCCTCGGGGGCGGCCAGACGAGCCCCCTCGGGAAGGTACAGCTCGGCTCCATCTCGGAGTTCGTCCTGCTGAACGCCCGAACGACGGTGACACTGATCCGATGAGCCGCGAGTACCCCGACGAGGTCGCCGGCCCGTACGAGGCGCCCCCGCGGACGTTCACCGACCGCGAGGAACGCGAGATAGCGATCCGGCGGTACGACGACGATTACGAGCGGCTGGTCGAGATGTACCTGTCGTTCGACCCGGAGGACCGCGCCCAGGGGATCCCCCCGACCGAGGAGAAGGGCATCCGCAAGTGGCTCGACGCGCTCCTCGAGGACGACTGCGTCAACGTCGTCGCCTGGCACGACGACGACCCGGTCGGCCACGCGCTGCTCGTCCCGGACCGCCACGACGCCTCGGAGCTGGCGATCTTCGTCCTCCGGGAGTACCAGGAGGCCGGCATCGGGACCCAGCTCATCAAGGGGCTGCTCGGCGCGGGCCGGGAGGCCGGCCTCGACCGGGTCTGGCTGACCGTCGAGCGCTGGAACCACCCCGCCACCGCCCTCTACCGGAAGGTCGGCTTCGAGCCCAGCGACGACGGCGGTTTCGAACTGGAGATGGCCGCGCGGCTGGTCGGCGACGACGAGGACGGCGACGACTGACCCCTAGACGGACAGGACGGGCTGGGAAGCGTGGGCCAGCACGTACTCGGCCGCTTTCTCGATGACCGCCTCGGGGTCGCCGGTAATCGGCTCCCGCGGGACGACGACGAAGTCGGCGTCCAGCATCTCGCTCACGTCGAGGATGACGCTGCCGGGGTGCTGGGCGAGCCGGTCGAGCGAGAACCCGGCCGCCGAGGAGTGGTCGACGGGCACGTCGTGCTCGGCGGCGACGGCCCGGACGCCGGCCATCACCTGCTCGCCGCGTTCGGCGATGGCGGCGGCCTCGACCTTCCCCTCGTGTATCGCGACGGCGGCGCGCTCCCCCAGGAGGTACAGCGCGTGGACGACCGCCTCGTAGCGCTCGGCGACGGCGACGGCGTACTCGACGGCGTCCATGGCCGTCTCGCTGCCGTCGACCGGCGCCAGTACCGTCTCGATCTGCATACTCCCCCACTGGGGGCCGGCCGGCAAAAATCTACCCGCGCCGACCCCGTGTAGATTTATGTCACCGGCGGGCCGATGGCCGGTATGTTCGAGACCGTGGTGGTGGCGACCGACGGCTCGGAGAGCGTCTCGCGGGCGGTCGACTGCGCGCTCGACCTCGCGGCGCGCTTCGACGCCGCCGTCCACGCGCTGTACGTCGTCGACGAGGGTCGCGTCGGGTCGCTGCCGGCGGCCGTCCGCGCCGACGTCCGGCGCGCGCTCGGCGAGCAGGGCGAGGAGGCCCTGGAGAGCGTCGTCCAGGCCAACGACGCGCGCGCCGACCCCGTCGACCTGGAGACGGCCGTCGAGGTCGGCCGGCCCGCCTCGGAGATCGTCGGCTACGTCCGCGAGGTCGACGCCGACGCCGTCGCGATGGGGACACGGGGCCGCAGCGGCGAGCACTCGTTCCTGCTGGGCAGCGTCGCCGAGCAGGTCGTCCGGAGCTGTCCGGAGCCGGTGCTGACGGTGCGACAGCTAGAAGTCTGACCGGTCGGTCGCGGCCTCCGGCCGCCCTCCCGCGGCCCGACCGGCTGGCCGCGCAAGCGGGGGGATTATTGGCCCGGGCGGCCGTCGCGCCGGTATGGACGACCATCTCATCGACGACGAGACGATCCCCCTCGCCCGGCGCTCGGTCCTCCCCGGCGAGGGCTTCTTCACGCCCGACTCCTTCGACGAGGTGCAGGCCGAACGCGAGGCGAAGGAGACCCTCGAGGGCGCCGAGCGGGTCGTCGTCGCCGACCCCGACGCCGACGGCCTCGGCTGCGTCGCGCTCGTCCGGGTCGCCCACGGCGACGCCGCGCTGCTCGGTGCCGGCCCCCACGAGATCGACGAGGCCCTCGAGTACGTCGCCGAGTTCGGCGAACCCGACCTCGACCTCTACGTCTGCGACCTCTGCCCGGACGACGAGGGCGACGTCGCCGCGCTGCCGACGGTCGCCGAGCGCGCCGGCGCGATCCGGTGGTTCGACCACCACCAGTGGGACGACGACCTCCGCGGGTACGTCGCGGAGTACGCCGACCTGGTCGTCGGCGCCTCCGACGAGGTCTGCACGACCGACGTGGCGCTCGACGCCATCGACTACGACTTCCCGGAGCGCTACGCCGAACTGGCGCTGGTCACCCGCGACCACGACCTCTGGCTCCGGGAGGACCCCCGCAGCGACGACCTCGCGGACTACGCCTACTGGGCCGACCCCGAGGAGTACGTCGGGACGGTCGTCGAGCACGGCGCCGACCTGCCGGCCGACGTCGAGGAGTACCTGGCCGAGCGGCGCGTCGAGAAGGAGGCGCTCATCGAGAAGGCGGTCGACCGGGCCGAACTGACGGAGGTCGGCGAGTGGACCGTCGGCGTCACCTACGGCCGCTGCTCGCAGAACGAGGTCGCCGAGGCGATGCGCGAGGAGGGCGCCGACGCCTCGGTCATCGTCAAGCCCGCGGGGTCGGCGTCGATCCGCGGCACGGACGCCTTCGAGCGCTGCCACGAGGTCGCCGGCCAGGTCAACGGCGGCGGCCACCCGAAGGCGGCCGGCTGCAAGCCCGACATCTACGACGACATGCTCGACTACGCCCACCACTGGACGACCCGCGGGGCCGTCACGAAGCAGGTCATCCTCGAGGCGTTCCGCAACCTCGACCCCGCGGACGAGGCCGACGCGTAGAAACCGGGGCGGGCCGCGAGCGGTCGGACCACCGTTTCGGACCGTTCCACTCGTTCATGCCCTGTCGACGGCTTCTAGGAAGGGAATACTGTTCACTAGGTAAACACGATTACACGCTTAGCAACGTAGTAACCATGGTCTCTAGTCCTGTTGGTAACTACATGGCAAGCAGACCACGACTGAACGAGGACGACTACGAGCAGATCGAGAAGTTCCTGAACACCGCGCCGTTCGAGCGCTCGCCCGAGGACCTGCTGCCCGACGAGTGACCCGCCGTCAGGACTCGGCGACCCACTTTTCCGAGTAGGTCGTCCCGCAGGCGCAGGCGGCGTACCCGTGGATGACGTCGCCCTCGGCGTAGATGCCGCCGACCCCCTCGTTTTCTTCCTCCGCGAACGCGAAGACGAACTTCGCGTAGTGGTCGCTGTCGGGTTTCTCGTCGCGCTCCGGACACTCGCCGCCGGTGCAGTCGTCGTGGACGACGCCGTCGGTCTGCATCGCCATCCCGGCGAAGTCCATCGCGTCGAGGCCGGTGGCGCTCTCGAAGGCGGCCTTGCCGTCCTCGCCGGGCAGCACCAGGACGACGCCGTCGTCGACGCGCGTGCCGATGTCCAGCAGGTCGTCCATCGAGCCGACGCCCTCCTCGTGGAGGTACACGAGGATGTCGTCGGGGCGCTCGCCGCGCAGGAACGCCTCGTACAGCGCGCCCGCGGCGTCGTCAGCGTGCCCGCCGGCACGGTCGCCGTCGCTCCCGTCGCTCATCCGTCGAGGTCCTCCGCGATGGAGGCGAGGCTGTCGTCGGGTTCGTCCATCACGTCGTAGACGGCGGTGTCGCCGGGCGCCCGGAGTCCGTACTGCTCGCCCTCGACGACGACGTCGACGAGCGCCGACCGGCCGGCCTCCAGGCCGACCGACTCGACCCACTCGGCGAGGTGGTTCTCGCCCTCGCCGGTGCGGGCCAGTCGGGCGTTGTCGTAGAGGCCGCGGAGTTCGACGTCGCCGCCGAGGCCGACCTCGACGGGCGCGTGGTAGGTCGTCTCGTCGGCGTCGACGCGGACGACGCCCTCCGGGAGGACGCCCTCGGGGACGACCAGTTTCGGGCGGTCCAGGGCGCCGGCCCGCTCGATCGACGCGCGGACGGTCTCGCAGCCGTCGGCAGAGACGCTAGGCATGGGTGTGAATCGGGTGGGGAGAAGGGGTTACTCGTCGTCCTCGTCGCCGCCGAGGAGCTCGTCGACGGACTGGTCGCCGCGGGTGGCGATCTTGGCGTTGATCTGGCGGGTCTCCTCGGAGACCTCGGCGCCGCGGACGGTGATGCGCTTGCGCTCGCCGTCGACGGTCGGCTCGAAGCCGACGCCGCCCTCCGAGAGGATGGCGCGGGTCTCCGTCCCGGAGACGTCGCCGCGCATCGGTCGGCCGGAGTTGTCGGAGCCGCCGGTGATCTCCAGTTCGTAGCCCGGGAGGCCGACGGCGTCGCCGTCGACCGTCTCGCCGATGGATCGGCCGACGAACCGGTTCGCGTCCTGTCCGTCCACGTCGAACGAGTACGTGGTGCCGTCGTCCGTGTCCCCGACGACGACCTGAAAGTCTGCCATACGGGATGGAACTGGACGCGCCGGCAAAAGGGTATTGAAACGAGGCGGCGGCGCCGAACCGCCGACTAGGGGATGAGGCGGCGGCCGAGCCGCGGCACCGCGCCCAGCGCCGACGCCGAGTACTCGACGGCCGACGTCGGCGACGGGAGGCGCGGTGGCTCGCGACGGCGCTGCTCCAGCCGGACCGCCGAACGGTCGGCCCAGGGCGCGTCGACAGCTACAGTCCGAGCACGGCGACGCCGACCAGAACGACCGACAGAAGCGCGGCCGCCACGACCAGCACGGGGAGCGGATCTCGTCGCATACGCGGGCGGACGGACGGGACGGGCCTATACCCGCCGGAAGCTCAAACGCGCCTTTGAGTCACTCGTCGCGACCCCGGCTGTCGCCGCCCCCGTCCTCGTCCGACAGACCGCTCTGTTCGACCTCGAGGTACTGCACCTGGATCTGGACGTCGAGACCGTGCTCGGCCTCCAGCCGCGTTGCGAGCTGGCTCGCCAGCGGTGGCCGCTCGGCGTCGGGGGGGACGCCGACCCGGACGACGACCTCGGTCGGCCGCTGGAAGAGGAAGTAGTCGGTGGTCGTCCGGATGTTCAGGTCGAGGAGTTCGTAGCCGGCGTAGGCCGACTCGTCGAGTTCGGCGGTCACCGAGTCCCGGATGTCCTCCTCGGTCGAGGCCGACTGGTAGGAGTCGTAGGTGACGCCGCCGAGGAACAGCGACAGCACGACGATGGCGCCGACGAGGATGGCGACGCGCTTGACCGTCGCGATGCGGGCGCGGTCCCGCCGGAAGAAGTGCTCGGGGTGGTAGCCGCCCCACCACAGCACCACCAGCGCCGCGAGGTTGATCGAGAGGACGTTCACCGCCGTGAGGACCGCCGACCCCAGCGCCAGCGCCGGCTCGCCGTAGGCGATGCCGATCCCCACGGTCGCCGCCGGCGGGATGAGCGCGACGGCGATCATGACGCCGACCAGCGCCGCCGAGATGCCGGTCATCAGGCTCAGCGCGCCGGCGACGCCGGCGCCGATGGCGACCGCCAGCGACAGGAAGTTCGGCGAGAGCCGCTCCTCGACCTCCGAGAACGACAGCGGGTCGAGTCCGGGTGGCACGAGGTTCGTCAACTGGACGAATATCGAGAACGCCGTCGCCGCCATGATGGCGATCAGGACGCCGAGCATCTGCAGGATGATCCCCCGGCGGAACAGGTCGGAGTCGCCGACGACGCTGCCGACCGCGGCCGCCATCGCCGGGCCGATCAGCGGCGCGATGACCATCGAGCCGACGACCGTCGCCGGCGAGTCCAGCAGGAGCCCCGCCGTGGCGATGATCCCCGAGAGGACCGTCATCACGACGTAGGTCGGCAGCGCCGACGCGAGCTCCTCGGCGCGGGCCTCCAGCTCCTGTCTGGCGATGCGCTCCTCGCTGTCCTCCCGCTGGGCGTACTCCTCGGTCAGGTCCTCGAACTTCGCGGAGACGACGGTCTCGGCCTTCATCACGACCGTGTACGCCTCCCGGTCCAGGCCGACCTCCCGGAGCTCCTCGAGGATCGGCTCGACGGCGTTGGTCGGCAGCGGGAAGTAGACGACGCCGGTGTACTCGCGGCCGCTCGTCTCGTCGGTGACGACGTAGTCGATCCCCTCCCCGTCGAGGACGTCAAGCACCGTCTCGCGCTTGCCCGCCGGGATGGTCACCTGGACGAGTCGCACAGCGGACCCTCGACGCCCTGGCGAATAAAGGCCCGCGTTCGTCGTCGGGCGCGGCACCGCCCGGCGTCGCCGGCTCCCTGTCGCGCCTCTCCCCGACCCCGAACTGTCCCTCACTGACTCCCGCTTCCGCAGCTTCGACCCGCTGACGGCCCCGGCTCCGGCTCCCGCTCTGTTTATTCAGCAACCACAGAAGATATTTAATGTCTCGACCCGTCGCTACGTCCGCGGGGGATGCACCTGCCGACGCGCACGAGCGGCCCTCCACGGTCCGGGCCCGTCGGGTCCACACTTTCGTCGTCCGCGCTTTTCGCGTCCGTACCGCTCCGTCGACGCGTTCGCTCCCGGAGCCCCGGACCGGTCGGCTTATCCGACGTAGCGGCCAATCCAGCGTATGTTCGAGACCCGTCCCGACCGCGACGCGGAGGTCGTCCTCCTCGGGCGGTCCAACGTCGGCAAGTCGACGTTGATGCGGGAGATCACCGGCCACAGCAAGTTCGCCACCGGCGGCAGCCCCGGGGTCACCCGGAAGCCCAACCACTTCGACTGGACCGCCGAGGACTTCGTCGTCACCGACCTCCCCGGCTTCGGCTTCATGTCCGGCGTCCCCGAGGACGTCCGCGAGGACATCAAGACCGACGTCGTCCGGTACGTCGAGGCCAACGCCGACAAGATCCTCGTCGCCGTCCTCGTCGTCGACGGGAAGGCCGCCGTCGACATCATCGACCGCCACTCCGGCCCCGAGGAGATCCCACACGTCGTCGAGCTGTTCGGCTTCCTCCAGGAGCTGGACGTCCCCACCGTCGTCGCCGTCAACAAGATGGACAAGGTCGACGACGAGGACGAGCGGCTCGACGCCCTCGCCGAGCGACTCGGCCTCTATCCTCCCTGGCAGCAGTTCGACGACATCATCGCCCCCATCTCCGCGAAGCGCGGCAACATCGACGCGCTGAACGAGGCCGTCCGCCACCACCTCCACGAACAGCAGCGGGACGACCTGTTCAAGTTCTTCTAATCCACTTTTTGCACGGGCCGGCTTCGCCGGCCCGGCAAAAACTTGGGGAAAACATGCGCGCGTGCTCCTTCCGCGCCCTCCGGGCGCGTCAGTCCGCACGCGCTACGGCGACTCGGCCTTCGGCCTCGTCGCCGAGAACCGCCTCGGGGGCGTTCTTCGAACGCCCACTCGGCGGATGCTTGCTATTTGACCGGCACAGCTACGTCTGATCGAGTTCAGGATTCGCCGATTCGAAGTACGACTGTACGGCCTCGCAGAACCGGTCGACGGCGCCCGCTTCCTCGAGGTCGAGGATCGGCTCGATCAACTCCAGTTCGAGGACGACGATGCCGCCGTCCTCGTCCCGGACGTAATCGACGCGCGCGTACGGGAACGGGTCCCGGCGGTCGAGGACGTCGCGGGCGGCGCGGCAGGTCGTCGCGGCCGCCTCCACGATGGACTCCGGGGGCTCGTAGTCGTGGTCGTCGCCCTCGAACCGGGTGACGTCGTCGGGGGTCGTCGGGCTGTTCCAGGCGTGGCTGTACTCGCCGCCGAAGAACGCGATCGACCGCTCGCCCTCGGAGATGTCCGGGCAGTACGCCTGGACGAGCGCGTCGCCGTCGGCGAGCAGGTCGGCGAAGCGGTCCTCGAACTCGCCGGCGTCGGCGGCCTGTACCCGGAAGACTCCCTCCGAGCCGGTCCCGACTGCGGGCTTGACGATCGCCTCGTCGAGGCCCAGCCGTTCCAGTTCTGCTTCGAGCGTCGTCTCGGCGCCGCGCTCGACGACGGCCGTCTCCGGGACCGGTACGCCCTCGGCGGCGAGGTCCGCCACGTAGGACTTGTGCATGTTCCAGCGCAGCACCGACGGGGGATTGCAGACGGTCACGTCGGCGCGTTCCATCGCGGCGAGCAGCTCCCGGAACCGGTCCGGGTCGGTCGGGTACTCGTAGCACGAGCGGACGAGGGCGAGGTCGTAGGTGTTCCAGTCGACGGGTCGGTCCCAGCGGACGGCGTCGACGGCGAGGCCGCGGTCCTGGAACCACTCGGCGGCGCGCTTACCGTCGTCGGTCAACTCGGGCGCCTGGTCGCCGGTCACGACGGCGAGCGCGGACCCTCCATCTGCGGACGACTCCTCGGCGGGCATACCCGGCGAACGCGCCGCTCCTACAAATCAGGACTGAAGCGCGTCGCGCGTAACGGTGGCTCGGGAAAGTCCCTCATCACAAGGGGCTCAGAGGGGGTAACTGTCGTCACCGCCACCGGCGCGGAGGTAGGAGCGGCGCCGGCAAAAGCCACTCGCTTGCGGCGTCGCCGCTAGCGGGTCAGGTCCGCCAGCAGCGCGAAGTGGTCCGAGGGGTAGCGGGCCCGCGCGTCCAGGTCCGCGAGGACGCCGAACCGCGAGACGTCGAAGCCGTCGACGAACACGTGGTCGATCCGCTTGCCCGGCTGCGGTTCCTCGAAGCTGTTGTACGTCACCTCGGGGCCGTGCGGGGCGTCGGCCGCGGTACGGGCGTCGCGGAAACCCGCGCCGGTGAGCGTCCGGTAGGGGCGGTCGCCGGGGGTGCAGTTGAAGTCGCCCGCCAGGACCGCGGGGGTCTCGCGGTCGCCCAGCCGGTCGGCGAGCAGGTCGGCGCCGCGGCGACGCGCCTCCCCGCTCACGTGGTCGAAGTGCGTGCTGACGACGGCGAACCGGTCGCCGGTCGCGTCCTCTTCGAGCGTCGCCTCGGTCGTCACCCGCGGGATGGCGGCGTCCCAGTCGTAGGCGTGGAGGTCCCCGGGCGTCTCCGACAGCGAGAACGACCCCCCGTCGACGACCGAGAACCGGTCGGGACGGTAGCCGATCGGCGTGTGCTCGCCGTTCGAGGCGTCGCTTGCCACCCACTCGTAGTCCGGGAGGCGCTCCCGGAGGTCGGGCAGTTGCGCCTGCCAGACCTCCTGCAGGCAGACGACGTCGGGGGCGTGGAACCGGAGGACGCTGGCGACGCCGTCCCGACGGTTCTTCCAGGCGTTCTCGCCGGTGTCCAGCCCCGCGTACCGGAGGTTGTACGAGCAGAGTCGGAGTTCCGGTGTCACTCGTCCCACCCGCCGAGGTCGGCGTGGTTCGCCGCGACCGACTCGACCTCGCCGACCGAGAGCACGCCGTCCTCGGTGACGACCCCCGCGAAGAGCCCGGCGGGCGTCCGCTCGAAGGTCGGGTTCAGCACCTCGAAGGGCGCCGAGCGCTCGTGGACCGCCTTCGGGGGGCCGGACTCCAGTTCGACCGCCGCCTCCGGGACGACCTTGTCGCGCGAGCAGACGGCGTAGCAGTCGACGTCCGACTCCCGGGCGGCCAGCGCGGCGAGTCGCGTCCCGACCTTGTTGACCACCGCGCCGTCGGACAGCACCGAATCGGCCCCGACGAGCACGGTGTCGACGGCCTCCTCGGCGACGACGTGACCCACGGCGGCGTCGACGCACAGCGAGACGTCCGGCGGCGCGTCCGCCTCGGCCAGCTCCCGGGCGACGCCGACGCCCTCCTTGGCGGGCCGTGACTCGGCGACGAAGACGGCCTCGGGGTCGGCGGAGCGGAGCGCGTCGAGGACCGTCCCGGACCGCGAGAGCGTCAGGACGCGGTCGCCGACGACCTCGGCTGCGTTCGCGGCCGCCTCGCCGTCGGCCCGGACCGCCCGCTCGCAGCCGTCCAGGGCCGCCTCGAGGACCGACTCGGGCGTGGCGTCGGCCTCGCTCAGCACGCGGTTGACCCGGTTGGCGACCACGCCCATGCTCGGCCGGGCCGCCTTCAGGTCGCGAGCGAGCGCCGCGAGGGCCGCGTAGTCGCCGTCGCCCGAGCCGGTCTCCGTGGCGCGGTCGCGGAGCACCTCCAGGGCCCGCAACGAGACGTAGGCGGACCCGTGGTCGTCGTCCCCCCGGACGGTCTCGACGGTCGGCGCGACGGCGGCGTACGTCTCCCAGAGCCGCGGGACCGTCTCGCGGTCGAGGATGGCGGGCGGCTGGACCCACTCGTACTCGGCGACCTCCTCGTTGGGTTCGACGTCGGTCGTCGCGCAGTCGAAGAGGTACGGGTGGACGACCCACCGGACGCCCCGCGACTCGTCCTCGACGTGGAGGGGTTCGCCGGAGCGGACGACGTCGGCTGCACCGAGCAGGCCGACCTCCTCGTGGATCTCCCAGCGGGCGGCCTCGTCCGGCGTCCCCTCGGCGAACCCGGAGACGCCGCCCCACCTCCCCGGGTAGGTACCGACCGCGTCGCTCCGCCGGAGCAGGAGCACGTCCGGCCCGTGCCGGAGGAAGCAGGTGACGACGGCTCGCTCGTCCATACCCCGCGCTCGTCCCGCAAGGGGTTATATTCCGCGGCCGGTAGAACCGCCCATGCAGGTCGTCCTGGCGAGCGACACGCACGTCAAGTCCCGCGCGCCGGAGCTCCCGGCGTGGGTCCGCGAGGCGCTGCGGGCGGCCGACCACGTCGTCCACGCCGGCGACTTCGACTCCCGGCCGGCCTACGAGGAGATCCGCGAGCTGGCCGCCGACCTCACCGCCGTCGGCGGGAACATGGACCGCGCGCTCGACCTCCCCGCGGTGGCGACCGCCGACCTCGGCGGCGTCCGGTTCGTCGTCACCCACGGCACCGGCCCCGACGAGGGCTACCGGCAGCGGGTCGCCGAGACCGTCGCCGACCGCGCCGCGGCGGACCGGCCGACGGTCGGCGTCTCGGGTCACACCCACCAGGTGCTGGACGTCCGCGTCGACGGCTACCACCTCCTGAACCCGGGCAGCGCGACCGGCGCCTGGCCGGCCCAGGAGGCGAGCCTGATGGTCGCCGAGGTCGACGGCGGCGACCTCGACGTCGAGGTCCGGCGCGGGTAGGCCGTCGGCGTCGCCGGTCGTCACCGCGGACGGCGGGCCTCTCCGGTAACGCGGCCTTTTTTGGTCGGCCACACCCACCGCGGGGTATGGAGGCGTTCGCAGTCGAGGACCTGCCGGAGATCGGCGAGGGCGACGACCTCGCCGCCCTCGTCGAGGAGCGCGTCGACCTCCGCGAGAGCGACGTTCTCTGCGTCGCCAGCACGGTCGTCTCGAAGGTCGAGGGCCGGAAGGCCGACCTCGCCGACTTCCCGGCGGGCGACCGCGCCCGCTCGATCGCCGAGCGCCTCGAGTCCGTCACCGGCGACGAGAAGGACCCGCGGTTCGCGCAGGCGGTCCTCGAGGAGAGCGAGGAACTGCTGACCGAGGCGCCGTTCCTGCTGGTCGTCACCCGCTTCGGCCACGTCACCGTCAACGCCGGCATCGACCGCTCGAACGTCCCCGGCGCCGACCTGTTGCTGCTCCCCGAGGACCCGACCGCCTCCGCCCGCCGGCTCTCGGAGGCCCTCGGCGTTCCCGTCGTCGTCACCGACACCTCCGGTCGCCCGTTCCGATACGGCCAGCGCGGCGTCGTCGTCGGCTGGCACGGGCTGCCGGCGTCGAGAGACTGGCGCGGCGAGACCGACCGCGAGGGCCGGGAGATGGAGGCGACCGTCCAGTCCGTCGTCGACGAACTCGCCGCCGCCGCCAACCTGGTCGCCGGCGAGGGCGACGGCGGGACGCCCGCGGTCGTGATCCGCGACTGGACGTTCGGCGACCACGAGGGCAGCGACAACCTCTTCCGGACCGAGGCGGACGACCTCGTCCGGCAGGCGCTCCGCGAGTGGGAGTTCGAGGGCTGACGCCATGCTGGTGCTCTCGTCCCACCCGTTGTCCCTGAAACCAACGCCCGGGGACTCCCCGGGCCACTCGCGAACGATTCGTCGCCCCGCTCGACCGACAGGACCGCGCCGCCGAACCGTCGATAGCTCGCAGACCGACGACCCCGCCACGAACGCATGATCGGAATCGAACTCACCCCGGAGCACCCAGTCAGCAGGATCGCCGACCTCGGAGCGAAGGCCGAAGCGGAGGGCTTCGACGCCGTCTTCGCCTCCTGTCACTACAACAACCGCGACCCGTTCGTCGCGCTGGACCGCGTCGCCCGGCGGACGGACTCGGTCCGGCTCGGCCCCGGTGTCGCCAACCCCTACGAGACGCACCCGGTGACTCTGGCCTCCCGCGTCGCCACGCTGGAGGAGGCCTCCGGCGGCCGCGCGCTGTTCGGCATCGGGGCCGGCGACCGCTCGACGCTGACGAACCTCGGCTACGAGCGCGACCGCCCGCTGCGGCGGGTCCTGGAGACGTTCAAGGTCGCCCAGGACCTCTTCGCCGGTGACCGCGTCGACCACGACGGGACCTTCCTCGCGAAGGACGCGGGACTCAATTACGACGCCGAGGTCGGGGCGGTCCCGGTCTACGTCGGCGCGCAGGGGCCGCACATGATCCGGATGGCCGCCAAGCACGCCGACGGCGTCCTGCTGAACGGCGCGCACCCGGCGGACTTCGAGTGGGCCGCCGAGCAGGTCGAGAAGGGGCTCGCCGACCGCCCCGACTCGCGGGGCGACTTCGACTTCGCGGCGTACGCCTCGGTGTCGGTCGCCGAGGACGAAGAGGAGGCCCGTGCCGCCGCCCGGCCGCCGGTGGCGTTCATCGCCGCGGGGGCGGCGCCGCCGGTGCTCGAGCGCCACGGTCTCGACCGCGAGCGCGCGGCGGCCATCGGCGAGCACATCTCGGCTGGCGAGTTCGACGAGGCCTTCGGAGCCGTCTCGGAGCAGATGCTCGAGGCGTTCTGCATCGCCGGGACGCCGGAGACTGTCGAGGAGAAGGTCGCGGGCGTACTGGAGTACGCGGACAGCTTCGTCGCGAGCGCGCCGCTGGGGCCCGATCTGGAGACGGCTATCGAGCTTGCCGGGGCGGTCCTCCGGCGGTCGGAAGCAGGCGCTTGATCGACGCGAGACCGGCGCCGAAGGTCAGGACGCCGAAGAAGCCCGCCGAGAACGCGACGAGCAGCGCGCCGACGAGGACGAGGACCGCCGACAGGGGGTCGGTGGCCGCGACCTCGGCGAACCGGTCGACCATGCCAACGGTGTTCTCCTGGATTCCCGTCTGGATCTCGACTTCTGCCATACCGGTAGGTTCGGCGCCTCCTACTTGTGTGTGTCCGTCTCCCGTCGCCGGGGGCGAACGCTTTAGCGTCCGGCCGCCCGAGTCCCCCCATGCGCGAGACCTCGCTCGACGACTTCATCGGCGGGGCCGACGAGGACGAGGCGGGCGAGCCGGATGTGCCCGATGAGGACCAGAACGACGAGGTCGAGGGCGACGAGCTGGAAGTTCCTGACGAGGTCGACGTCGAGGAGGCGGAGCCCGACGACCAGACGGCCGAGGAGTCGACCCGCGACGAGTCGGATGGGGGCGACCCGGCGGAATCCGAGGCGGACGAGGCGGAGTCCGAGTCCGGGCCCGACTCCGAGTCTGCCACCGATTCCGACCCAGACCCCGTCGAGCCGGCGGTCTCGACGTACGACTGGACGCCGACGGGCGCCGACTGCGAGGCCTGCGGCGCCGCCGTCGAGAAGCGCTGGCGCGACGACGGCCGGCTGGTCTGCGCCGACTGCAAGGCCTGGTGACCCCGGACGGCCGCGTTCCCCGACAGGACACGGAATTCTCACGTCACTGATTTGTTACGACGTCGAGACATTCGCAACCCTTATACGTCGAACCGGCCTCCGTCTACTCGCAATGGCAAGCGGAAAGGTTGATTTCTTCAACGACACAGGCGGTTACGGATTCATCGAGACTGACGACGCGGACGAAGACGTGTTCTTCCACATGGAGGACGTCGGCGGCCCGGACCTCGAAGAGGGGACCGAAGTCGAGTTCGAGATCGAAGAGGCAGACAAGGGCCCGCGCGCGACGAACCTCGTCCGCTCGTAAGTCCTTCCGAAGAACACGTCGCCTTCTGGCGACCTACTAACTTTCGCGGTTTATTACGACGGTGAGCGATGGGTACGTCTGCCGGTCCAGAGACCAGATAGAATTCGAGTAGTGACGATGCCTCGTGACTCTTGATTAGTGGCGCATCGTCCCGATGATTATCGGATTACGCTCTCCAGAACCTCTCGGAGCCGATTCTCCACCTCGGAAGCCTGAAGGATTCGAATTGAGCGCTGTTCTTCCAGTGACGCTGTCTCGGAGTCTTCCACATCTTGGATGACTAGCAGCCCGTTCCAGCCGGACCCGGTGTACTCGGTTTCTTGGTCGAAGACGAACTCCTCGTCACTTCGAAGGAACGCGAGGTACTCGAGGGTCTCTTTGACTCCGCTCCGGATGGTTTGAGGTTGCGTGGAGTTCTTCACTTCAGTGATGAGGTACTCCTGTCGGTCGGCCGCGTCGATTTCGAGGACGATCACGTCCGGACGGCCCGTCGTTTGGCGGAACTCTTCGTCCTTGAAGTAAGACGAGACCACCTCCCGGGTCTCTCGCTGGACCATCTCGGTCCGTGTAAGTTCGTCACGCTCCTTTCCGTAGTCCTCCGAGACGAACGACAGGCCTCGATCTTTGGCCGAGTTATCGTGATAGAGCGCGATTTCCGTGTCCCCGTCCGCCATCCTGGCGACTTCCTGCGAATCGGAGGCTATCGTCGACAGAGAGAACGTGTCGCCCTGCAGCGATTCGATCGTGGAGACGAACCTGAAGAGAACGTACAGTTCGAGCAGCGTCTCCTCGTCGTCCGGAGTTATCGTGGTCTCGTCGAGGAGTTCGGTGATAGCGTCAGCGTCGCCCGCCAGGGTCTTCCGGTACGAACGGAGCAACCTCGCAGCCTCGGTGTAGACGTCGGTTCGAGCCTCTTCGGCTCGCTGCAGCATCCGTTCGGTCGGTTCGTACTCCTCCGGCTCTCGAATCCGTTTGACGTGGACGTTCCGTTCGAAGATGCGCTGCATCTCCTCGATCAGCTCTAGGTTTTCGTGCCAGCGGTCCGTCACCCATTGGTAGTCGGCCCTGAGGTACTCTTGACAGTCCTCGAGCGTTCGGTAGATAACCGAGAGTAGCTGCTTCAGGACTACGTTCTCGGCGATATCGTAGCTCTCGGTCCGGTCGTCGCAGACGAACAGGGAACTGTCGCGGGGATTCGTCGAATAGCGCTTCTTCATTGTCGCCGACCAGTTGATTCGACCGTTGACGTGGCCACGAGAGACGGTCGTAACCCGCTCGGTCTGGGTCTTGACGTTCCTGAGACGTTGCGGGAGTTGCTCGACGAACTCGACGACCTCGGGTTTCAGTACGAAGTGGAGTCCGACGAGCGATTCGTAGTCGTCGAATCGCTCGTCAAGCCCGGCCGGTTTGATCTCCTGGGCGACGTGTTGCTCGGGGAACGAACCGTGCATCACGTACGTCAGGATGTCCTGGGAGAGTCCTGCGACGAGTTCGGATCTATCCATCGACCCTCACACCGAGGACGTCTGAAGCCAACCGGTCGAGATGATCCCGGTCGACGGCGTTCGTGGCGGCGATTCGTGACACGATGCGACCCCGGTTCGGGACACCCTCCAGTTGGGGGAACACGTAGTTCGAAACGGCTTGCGTCAGTGCGACCCCTCTGTCGTTGTCGAAGGCGACGACGTGGGTGAGGATGTCCTGGATGATCGCCGGACCGATCTTTCGGCCGTCCTCGAGTGCGTTGATCGCCCACCAGAGTTCGCCGACGTCACGTAGTTCTTCGTCGTCGGCGTCGATATCCCAGACGTTCGCGTACGCGCGGAGCAGTTCGATCTGTCCCGAGGGCTCTTCCGGCACGTTGGGAGCCGCCACGTGAACGAAGGCGAATCGGCGCATGAACGCGTAGGAGAGTTCGTACAGCGAGGTCTTGTCGTACGTGTTCATCGTGGCGAGGATGCGCCAGGACGACGGGACCACGTACTGATTCGGAGCGAGACCGCCATCGAACTCCGCTGCCGGTATGATCTCGATCTCTTCGCCGTCGAGTTTGTACGGTAACTGGACTGCCTGGCCGGACAGGAGGGTGAAGAGCTGGCCGAATGCCTTGTCGATGTCCGCGCGATTGATCTCGTCTATCACCAGCAGTTCGTTCCGCTGGATGCCGTCCCGCTTGAACCGACGGAGGACCTGTCCAGGTTCGAACGTAAGATCGTCTCCGTCTGCTTCTTCGGGCATGTATCCGCCGACCGTCTCGAACGTCGACCAGTCTGCGGTCGCCGTGGTGATCTGATGGCCGGTGTATACCTCGGGGTGCTCCCCTACGAGGTGTCCGCAGAGCAAGCGTGCGATCTCGGTCTTCCCGGTTCCGGGCGGACCGGTGAAGATGATGTGTTTGCCCGCGTTCAGCGCCGAGTTGACCTGTTCGATGATTTCTGCTACCTGTCCGTTCGGGAAGTGGAGGTCGTCGAGCGTCTCCTCCGGAATCCGAACAGCGGGTTCACGGGTTACGTCGGGTTCGTCTACGTCAGCCGGATGTCCCTCAGTGTCGACCGGATCGCCACCGGAGACGAAGCTCTCGACTGAACCGTACCGACCCCGTATTCCGCCGAGCCCCATCTCGTTCAGGGGACTGAACCCCATGGGGTACGTGATATCGTACCCGGCCAGGTCGTGGACTTCGGCGGAATCGATATCCGTCTCGATCGGACGTTCGAGATAGATGATGCAGGACCACGGTTTGCCGTCCTCGTGGTTCGGCCACACGGTCCGGCCGAGCGATTCGTTCCGCTCGGTGTCGATCACCCTGGCGGCGTACTCGTAGGTCCCATCACGATAGAATAGAAGGTAATCCCCACTATCGACGTTTTTCCAGCTTCCAGCGACGCTTTCCTTCGTTCCCCACATACGCACCGGATCGTCCGTCGGGTAGGCGTCGGAGTGGGCCGCGACCTCGTTTTCCGGAACCCCCTCGGCGACAGTTCGCTCGAAATTCTCCTGTGCGGCGTCGTTGCCGTACGGAGCGAGAAAGACCTTCGGTCCGTCGTATCCCATCGTCCGTCAGTGTCCCCTCGCCGAAATAAAACTATGCAGCCAATCGCCACGAGCGATTATGAAAGATAACGCGGGCAAGCGCGTGTGTGACTTTGGCTCGACACCACCCCGACGCCCGGTGTCCCTTCTGCACGACGAGGCTGTGGTACGATCTCAAGGAGGAACCGACGGGATGGAAGATTCGCTACAGCTGTCTCCAGCCGGAGGGGTGTGGCCGTGAATTCACTCCCGGACGTATCTCGAAAGGAGACGCTGGAACTGAAGACGAGGCATACGAGTGTGCAGAACGTATCGGATCGAGGCTCTACTGAGGACACCGCTCGTGCACTCACTCGTCACACCCCCCGCAGTGCTTACGTCGCTCCGACCCTTTCGACGACCAATGACAGGCCTTACCGTGCAGTTACCACAAAGCGTATGTTGCATATCTACGGGGATGCGGTAAGCCCTCCATGACAGACACGACGAACCAGGCGGCGGCCCCGGCGGTCGAGGACGCCGTCGACGCGGCGGGGGAGACGGCCCGCGACGTCATCGACAACGTCCAGCGGGTGATCGTCGGCAACGACGAGGCCATCGAGCACCTCGTCACCGCGCTGCTCGGCGGCGGCCACGTCCTCCTGGAGGACGTCCCCGGCGTCGGGAAGACGATGCTCGCCCGGGCGGTCGCGGAGTCCTTCGACTGCTCGTTCAAACGCGTGCAGTTCACGCCGGACCTCCTGCCGGCCGACATCACGGGCGCGAACGTCTACAACCAGCAGAGCGGCGAGTTCGAGTTCCGGCCCGGCCCGGTGTTCGGCAACGTCGTCCTCGGCGACGAGATCAACCGGGCGCCGCCGAAGACCCAGGCCGCGCTGCTCGAGGCGATGGAGGAAGAGCAGGTCACCGTCGACGGGACGACCCACTCGGTGCCGGACCCGTTCATCGTCATCGCGACGCAGAACTCCATCGAGCGGGAACGCACCTACGAGCTGCCGGCGGCGGAGCTGGACCGCTTCATGCTGAAGCTCCACCTCGGCTACCCCGACGAGGCCGACGAGGCGACGGTGATCGACCGAGCGGTCGGCGGCCACGCCATCGACGACGTCGAGCCGGTCGCCACCGCCGCCGACCTCCTGGACGCGCGGGCGACGACCGCCGACGTGGCCGTCAGCGAGCCGGTCCGGGCGTACGTCACGCGGCTGGCGACCTACACCCGCGAGCACGCCCGGCTGGGCGCGAGCCCGCGCGGCTCCATCGCGCTCGTCCGCGCCGCGCAGGGCCGGGCCGTCCTCGACTCGCGGTCGTACGTCGTCCCCGACGACGTGCAGGCGGCGGCGTCGGTGGTCCTCCCCCACCGGATGCAGACGGACCCCGGGGCCGACGACGCCGACGCGATCGTCAGCGAGGCCCTGGAGACCGTCCCCGTCGAGGAGTGAGCCGATGTCGACGCTCGCGTCCGTCCTGTCGCTGCGGCCGACCCGCCGGGGGCTGGTCGTGGCGACCGTCGCCGTCCTCGCGTTCGCCCTCGGCGCGACCGCTGGCGCCCGCTCGCTGAACGCCGTCGTCGTCCCGGCGCTCGTCGGGCTCGCCGCGGGCGCCGTCCAGCTCGCCCGCGCCGACGCCCCGACGGTCGAGCGCTCGACCCCGGACCCCGGCTTCGCCGGAGCGACCCGCCGGGTCACCGTCGACGTCGACACGAGCGTTCCCTGCCGGATCACCGAGCGCCTCCCGGACGGCGTCTCCACCGACGGCGGCGCCCCCTCGGCGGCGGTCGGCCACGGCGGCAGCTTCGCCTACGAGATCGAACTCCAGCGCCGCGGCGCCCACGAGCTGGGACCGGCGACCTGCCGGCTGACCGACTCGCTGGGGCTGTTCGCCCGCCGGGCCGACGCAGAGGGAACCGCCACGGCGCTCGTCTACCCCGAGGTCTACGCCGTCGACGGCGAGGTGCTCGCCGACGTCGTCCGGCGGCGCCTCGGCGACGACCGGGCGTCCTTCGACCGCCTCCGGGAGTTCTCGCCCGGCGACTCGATGCGCGACATCCACTGGCGGGCCAGCGCCAGGCGCGCGGCCGACGAGTTCGTCGTCGCCGAGTACGCCAGCCGCTCGGAGGTCTCCCGCGTGGAGGTCGTCGGCGAGGCCGGGCCCGGCGGCGCCGACGCGATGGCCTCGACGGTCGCCAGCGTGGTCGCACACCTCCACGACGCCGGCGTCGCGGTCGCGGTGACCGTCCCGGAGGGCCGGGTCGTCGCACAGCCGGGCGATGCGGTCCCGTTGCTCCGGCTGCTCGCGTTCACCGGCGACGGACACGTCGACCCCGAGGTCCGGGCCGACGCCGACGTCGCGGTCTCCGGCGAGGGCGAGACGGCGACGGTCTCGGTCGCCGACCGCGAGGTCGACTTCGACAGCTTGGTCGGCGACGACCGCGGTCGGGAGGTGATCGCGTGAGCGTCGCGACCGCCCGCGAGACCGGCGGCGACGCCTTCGACGCGGTCGCCGCGCGGGTCTCGCCGGCCCGGGTCGGCGCGCTCTGCGGCGTCGCGCTCGTCCTCGGGGCGTTCCTGTCGGTGCTCCACGAGATCGTCGTCGTCACCGGCGACCCGACGCGGCTCTACTACGTCGTCGGCGGCGCCGCGCTGGCCGGGACCGTCCTCGCGGGGCTCATCCGCCCCCGGACGGCGGGGCTGCTGGGCGCGGCCGCGGTCGTCGCCGGGACGTACCTCTACGTCGCGTCGCTGCCCGGCGGCACCGAGTTCCTCGCGCTGCTGTCGCCGATGCTCGACGACGTCTTCGCGCTGCTGTCGGGGCTGTCCGTCCTCCGCATCGTCAACGCCGACGTGTGGGCGATCGCGGCCGCCCCCGGGCCGGTGTTCCTGGCGTGGTACCTGGGGCTCCGGCGCCACTACGTCGCCGCCGGCGCGGTCGGCGCGGGCGCCCTCGGCGTCGTGGTACTGACCGGCGACGCGACCGTGGAGACGACGCTGGCCGGCGTCCTCGGCGTCACGCTCGCCGCCGCGCTCGGCGACTGCGACCGCCGCGGCGAGGCGCTCCGGGACGCCGAGGGCGTCGTGGTCGTGCTGGCGGCGATGGTCGTCCTGACGCTCGTCATCGGCGCCGTCCCCGGCGCCGGCGCGCTGTTCTCCACCGAGGGGATCGGCCTCGGCTCGGAGTCGGAGACGATGGAGTCGAGCCTCGTGTACGCCGGCGAGAACGTCGCCGTCACCGGCCCCGTCGAGCTCTCCCCGGAGGTGCGCTACACCGTCGAGGCCGACCGCGCGGCCTACTGGCGGGTCGGCACCTACGACCGCTACACCGGCGGCGGCTGGGTCCGGACTGGCAGCCTCCAGAACTACCAGGGGCCGCTGGCCGGGCCGCCCGGCGAGTCCGCGGAGCTCCAGCAGCGCTTCACGGCCGAGACCGACATCGCGACGCTGCCCGCGGCGAACAAGCCCACCCAGATCCGCGACGCGCCGGTGCCGGTGCAGGTGACCGAGGCCGGGTCGTTCCAGCCCGCAAGCCCCCTCCACCCGGGCGAGTCCTACGCGGTCGAAAGCCAGGAGCCGACGGCCTCGGCCTCGGAGCTGCGGGCCGCCGGCTCCGACGCGCCCCCGGAGATCCGCGAGCGGTACACCCAGCTGCCGAGCAGCGTCCCCGACCGCGTCGAGGAGCGCACCTCGCGGCTCACCGCCAACGCGGAGAACGACTACGACACCGCGCGGGTCCTCGAGCGGTGGTTCCGGGAGGACTACGGCTACTCGCTGGACGTCCAGCGCCCGCGCGGGAACGTCGCCGACACGTTCCTCTTCGAGATGGACCAGGGCTACTGCACCTACTTCGCGACGACGATGGTGACGATGCTGCGGACCCAGGACGTCCCGGCCCGATTCGTCACCGGCTACACCACCGGCCAGCAGGTCGGCGACGGCGAGTGGGTCGTCCGCGGCTACAACTCCCACGCCTGGGTCGAGGTGTACTTCCCGGAGCACGGCTGGGTGCAGTTCGACCCGACGCCGCCGGAGCCCCGCGAGGCGGCCGAACAGCAGCGCCTCAGCGACGCCCGGGACGACCAGAACAGCGACGTCGACACGAACGAGTCCCGGTCGACGCCCGACGACCCCGGGACCCCCGACCCGACGCCCACCGACGACCCCAACCGCCCCGACCCCACCGACACGCCGGGCAACGCCACCCCCGGCGGGAACCTCTCGCCGCCCGGCGGTCCCAGCGGCGACGACGGCGGCGACGACGGGACGCTGCCCTCGGTCCCGGTCCCGACGCCCGAGCAGGTCGGCTTCGGCCTGCTCGTCCTCGCGGGGGCCGCCGTGGGCGCCCGGCGCACCGGCGCGGGGAGCCGTCTCTACCGGGAGGTGTGGCTCCGGCGGCTCCCCGACGGCGACCCCGGGTCGGTCGTCGCCGGCGCCTACCACCGCCTCGTCCACCTCGAGGAGCGAGCGGGCCGCCGGAAGGCCCCCGGCGAGACGCCGCGGCAGTTCCTCGCCGGCGCCGACGACCGCGCCCGCCGGATCGGCGCCCTCTACGAGCGGGCCGAGTACGGCCACGGGGTCGACGACGCCGACGCCGCGGAGGCCGCCGAGCTCCTGGCGGAACTGCTGGAGGAGCGCTCGCGAATTCCCCATCTCGTCGGGAGAGGCGGCGCAGGCTCCCGATAGTGTTTAATACGGCCGGACGTTACACCCGTCCTGTAATGTCGGAAGTCTGCTCGACGTGCGGGCTCCCTGAGGAACTCTGCGTCTGCGAGGACGTGGCCAAGGAGTCTCAGGAGATCAACATCCGCATCGACGAGCGCCGATACGGTAAGGAGGTAACGGTCATCGAAGGGTTCGACCCGCGAGACGTGGACATGGACTCGCTGTCGTCGGACCTCAAGTCGAAGTTCGCCTGCGGGGGCACCGTCGAGGACGACGCCATCGAACTGCAGGGCAACCACCTCGGGCGAGTCGAGGACTTCCTTCGCGAGAAGGGGTTCAACGTCGCATGACCGCTCTCTGACCCGCGCGTCGAGCACCACGATTCTTCTCGAACCCGTTCGACCAGCGACCGCGCCGCCGATCCTCGGCCGGGACGCCCCTCAGAACGGCGCGTCCGGCCCCTCGTCCGCGGCCGCACGCTCGTCGTCGTCCGCGTCGGTCTCGAGGTCGTACCCCCAGCCCTCGATGCCGGGCGCCAGCGAGTCGACGCGGCCGGAGAAGCCCTCGAAGGAGCCGATGAGCCGCGCCGCCTGCTGGCTCGCCTGGCCGTGCGGGCAGACCGTGACCACCCGGTCGGCGTCGGCGAACTCGTCGATGCGGTTCGTCAGTTCCCCGAACGGGACGTTCTCGCTGCCGGGGATCCGGCCCCGGCGGAACGCGTTCTGCGACCGGATGTCGACGACGCGGACGTCCGCGCCGTCCTCGAGGAGGTCGCGCAGTTCCTCGGCGGAGATCTCGCCGTCCATACCCGTGGGTAGGCGACGAGCGGCTTAAGCCCCGTGCCCGCGGCAGCGGGGGCCGAGGGCGGCGACGGGTCCCCGCCCTACAGCAGCCCCTCGTCCTGGGCGAGCAGCAGCCCCTCGATGGTGGCGTCGTTGGCCGACTCGGACCGCGCGACGCCCATCGCCTCGTCGACGGGAACCGTCTTCACGTCCAGGAACTCGCTGCCGTCGAGTTCGCGCTCGCCCGGCGAGAACTCCTCGGCCCAGACGATGCCGCGGCGGTGCCGCAGCACGCCGGTGGCACACCAGAAGTCCTCCAGCAGTTCGACCGACTCGGGGACGATGCCGACCTCCTCCTCGAGTTCCCGGGCGCCGGCCTCGGCGAACGTCTCGCCGTCCTCGACGATGCCCGCCGGGAGCTCGTGGCAGAGCTCGCGGATGGTCGGGCGGAACTGCTCGACCATCGCGACCGAGCGGTCTTGGCCAGGCAGTCCCAGCTCCCCCGGATCGTCGACGACGGCGACGATCACGACGGCCGCGGGTAACTCGGCCCAGTAGTACTTCTTCTCCGTCCCGTCCGGTAGCTCGACGAGGTCGTAGCCGCCGGTGTACCACCCGGTCTCGTACTCGGCGACCGATTCGACGACGCGCCACTCGTGGTCGGCTGGACTGTGGTCTGACATGGTTACTCCGTCCCCCTGACGATCTCGAGGCGGTACCGCTGGCCGTCGTACTCGAGGTAGGCGACGTCGCCGACCGGCGAGTCGGCGTCCCGCTCGACGGCGTCGCGGTTCCGGCTCTCGAACTCCCCGAACTCGTCGAACGGCGTGTGGGTGAACGACTCCTTGAACCCGACGGGACCCTCGTAGTAGGCCTCCGAGCGCGCCGGCTCCTCGCCGGCCTCGAGGCTTCCCAGCGCCTCGAAGGCGTACGGGAACCGCCGCTCCGAGAGGTTGTCGGCGACGACCGCCGCCCCGTCGCCCTCGGCCGTGGTCGCCTCGACGTAGTAGGGGTCGCCGCTCCCGAGGTAGCCCGGCAGCGCGCCGAGCGCCAGCAGGACGGCGACGACCGCCAGGACGGCGACGACCAGGTTCCGCGTGACCGTCCGCATCGCCCTACAGCTCCTCGCGGTAGATCCGGTTGAACGCCATCCGGCGGGTCGTCGCCACCGCCGCCTCGGGCTCGTTCTGGAACGTCGCCGCGACGGCCGTCCCCGCGAACGGCGCGGGGTGCCAGGCGACCCGGTCGACGTTGTCGCTGCCCGCGACGCGGACCTCGTGGGGGTAGTCGTCGCGCCACGCCTCGAACCCCTCGGCGTCGTCGACGTGGACGGCCAGCTGCTCGGCGAAGATGGCCTGCCGCGCCGTCTCGACGACGTCGCCCGTCACCCGCTCGTCGTACTCCTCGCGGTCGAAGTCCATCGACTTCGCGACCTCGCGGACGACCGTCTGGGCCGTCGAGCCGACCGACTCGTACCGCGACCGCGCCTCGTCCCAGGTCTCCGGCGCGAAGGTCCCCTCGGTGCGCATAGACGACTACTCGTGGTCCGGGGTGTTACGCGTTTTCGTCCTGGTCGTCCTCGTCTCCTTCGGCGTCTTCTTCGCCACCGTCCGCGTCGCCCTCGTCTGCCTCCGCCTCGCGGAGCATCTCCCGCGTCATCTCGCGGGCCTCCTCGACGATGGCCTCCGTCTCGGGGTCCATCTCCGCCGAGAGGTCGCCGGCCCGCGCCGGCCCGTGGCCGTGCTGGTGGTCGTGGGGCTGGTCGTCGCCGAACCCCTCGTCCTCGAACAGCATCCCGGAGCGCTCCTCGAGGGAGTCCGGCGTCGACTCCTCGAGGCCGCCGACCGTGTCCTCGAACACCTGCGGGAACTCCGTCTCCTCGACGTGGTCGACGACGGCCTCGGCCAGTTCGGCCTCGCCCATCTCGCCCCAGCCCGGGGCGTGCTCCTCGAGCCAGGCCTCGTGGTCGTCGTCGCCGAGTATCGCGGTGAACGCGAGGTGGTTGGCGAGGTGGCCCGCGTCGGCCTGCGGGTCCTCGCAGACGGGGCAGGCGTATCCCATACGCGACGTCGGCGTTCCAGGTGCAAAACGCCTGCGCCTGGGGCCCGGTGTTTATCGTCCCGGCGCCACAGCGTCCGCGCATGCCCGCCCTCCAGTACGCCCGGCGGCTCGAGGCGCCGCTGGCCGCCGCCACGCTCCTCCTGATGGTCGTCGTCCTCCGATCGCCGCCCCAGCGGTTCCCCAGCTGGCTCGACGCCGGCCCGATCACGCTCCCGGCGATGTCGATGTACCCCGTCCCGCTGGCGCTGCTCGTCGTGGCCGTCGGCGTCGCCACCTACCCGCGAGACGGCGTGCTCGGCGCCCGCCGGCTCCTTGTGCTCGTCCTGGCGGTACTTCTCCTGGTGGCCTCGGCGTACGCCGTCGCGGCGCTCAACGACACCTCCGGCGGCGTCTTCTTCGCCGGCATGCCGGCGCTCCTGCTGGGGCTGCTGCTCTGTGCGGCGGTCGTCGTCGGCGAGGCCGTGGCGGCCGGGCGGCGGGTGTACGGCGCCGCCGGGTAGCGGACTTTCGCTCGCTGTGCGGGGCTGTGGCTCACGCTGTTCACTTTTGCCTATTACGAGGCTCGCTCCCCGCTCGCTCGTTCCGAGGCCTTCGCTTCGCTCAGGCCTCGCAGCTCACGGTTCACTGTGTTCACCGTTCGCACATCCGGAGGCGCAATCGACGATCGAAGGGAGTCGATGATCCCCCAGCTCGCGGGTCGCTTCGCTCCCCGCTCGCTCGTTCCGAGGCCTTCGCTTCGCTCAGGCCTCCCGCACCATCACGTACGCGTCCTCCCCGTCGTCGTAGTAGTTCGAGACGATGTGGTGGACCTCGAAGTCGAAGTCGGCGTACAGCTGCTGGGCGGGCTCGTTGCTCTCGCGGACCTCGAGCTTCACGCGGCCGGCGCCGTCGACGAACAGCTCCATCAGTGCCTTCGAGAGCAGGGACCGGCCGACGCCCTCGCCGCGGCGGTCCGGGGCGACCGCGATGTCCTTGATATGGCCGATGGAGGTGCCGTGGTTCGGGACGGTGTCGGCGACGACGTAGCCGACGACCTCCTCGTCGGCCTCGGCGACGAGGAACGCGGGGGCGTCGAGCAGGCGCTCGAACGCCGCGTAGGGCCACGGCTGGGCGAACGACTGCTTCTCGATGTGGAAGACGTCGAGGAGGTCCGCGCGGTCGGCCGCGCGGATCCCGACGCTCGTGTGGGCCCCGGTCGTGGTCACGGTACCGGCTAGTACGGAGGGCCCCATATGCCTACCGGCCACGTGCGGACCGGCGGCCAGCGCCCCGTTACCCCTGGTACGTCGGGTCTGCGCGCAAGTACCAGGCCAGAAGATTCATGTACCCGCAGGGAAAAGAATCGGATGCACCCGTTTGGGTGCATCCCCACCCCCCACCCCGCTTTCACACGCCAGATAGCACCCGCTCTAGTATCTCTGGGGCGCTATCCGGCGTCCGTCCGTGCCTCACCGACTCCCCATCCCCGCTCTCCTCTCCCCGGTTTCACCGACGCCAGTGGCACCGCTGTGTCGTCGGCGTCGAAAGAAAATCGCGAGTTCGTGGTCCCGGCCGAACGGCGGGGACCGCGACTGACCGATCAGTCGTCGGCGGGCGTCGCGCCGCTGTCGCCGTCCTTGGCCTTCTTCTTCGTGTGCGAGAGCTTGCCGCCGTCGGCGAGGATCTCGCGTTCGCGCTCGGAGGCGTCGAGCGTCGCGGTGAGTTCCCAGTCGTCGTTGACGCGGACGGTGAACTCCTCCTGGCCGGTCCGAACGGCCTCGGCGACGTCGTCGACGACCTCGATGTCGTCGCCCTGCTCGATGCGCTCGTAGTCCTCCTCGTCGATCTCCAGCGGCAGGAGACCGAAGTTGAAGAGGTTCGCGCGGTGGATGCGGGCGAAGCTCTGTGCGAGGACGCCCTCGACGCCGAGGTACATCGGGCACAGCGCCGCGTGCTCACGCGAGGAGCCCTGGCCGTAGTTCTCGCCGGCGACGAGGAAGCCGCCGTCGCTCTCGAGTGCGCGGTCGGCGAAGGTGTCGTCGACGCGCGAGAGCGTGAACTCCGAGAGCTTCGGGATGTTCGACCGGTACATCAGGATGTCCTGGGTCGCCGGGATGATGTGGTCGGTCGTGATGTTGTCCTCCATCTTCAGGAGGGCCGGACCCTTCAGCTCGGCGTCCAGCTCGTCCTTCAGCGGGACGTCGCCGATGTTCGGGCCCTTGATGAGGTCGTCGTCGACGGCCTCGTCGGGCGCGATGATGTCGGGGTCGTCCTTGCCCATGCCCTCGCTGTACTTGTCGCCCATCTCGAATCCGGGGGCCTCGAGGTCGCCGAGCTCGTCGGCGAGGTCACGCGGGTCGACGATCTCGCCGGCGATGGCCGCGGCGGTCGCGACCTCCGGCGAGCAGAGGTAGACGTTGTCGTCCTCGATGCCGGAGCGGCCCTCGAAGTTGCGGTTGAACGTCCGCAGCGAGACGGAGTCGGAGGCCGGCACGTGGCCGATTCCGATGCAGGCACCGCAGGTCGCCTCGGAGAAGTTGACGCCGGCGGCCATCATCTCGGCCGTCCAGCCCTCGCGGGCGAGCATCTCGGAGGCCTGCTTCGAACCGGGCGCGACGATCATCTCGGTCTTCTTGTCCGTGGTGCGGCCCTCGAGCATCTTCGCGCCGGGGAGGATGTCCTCGTAGGCGCCGTTGGTGCAGGAGCCGATCATGACCTGGTCGACGTCGGTGCCGGCGACCTCGTCGACGGGCACGACCTTGTCGGGCATGCTCGGCTTCGCGATGAGCGGCTCGAGCTCCGAGAGGTCGACCGTGATCTGGTCGGCGTACTCGGCGTCCTCGTCGGGCTGGAGGTCGACGTGCTCGTCCTCGCGGCCGAAGCGGGCCATCCAGTCTCGGGTCTTCTCGTCGGTCGGGAAGATCGAGGAGGTGGCGCCCAGCTCGGTGCCCATGTTGGTGATGGTCGTCCGCTCGGGGATGCTCAGCGTCTCGACGCCGGGGCCCGTGTACTCGAGGACCTTACCGACGCCGCCCTTGACGGACAGCTCGCCGAGCATGTGGAGGATGACGTCCTTCGCGGTCGCCCACTCGGGAAGCTCGCCCTCCAGCCGGACGTTGACGACCTCCGGCATCTCGATGTAGTAGGCGCCGCCGCCCATCGCGACGGCGACGTCGAGGCCGCCGGACCCGATGGCCAGCTGGCCGAGGCCGCCGGGCGTCGGCGTGTGGCTGTCGGACCCGAGCAGCGTCTTGCCGGGCGCGGCGAAGTTCTCCTTGTGGACGTTGTGGCAGATGCCGTTGCCCGGTCGGGAGAAGTAGGCGCCGAACGTACCCGCGGCGGACCGCAGGAAGCGGTGGTCGTCCGTGTTCTTGAAGTCGAACTGGTAGGTCTGGTGGTCACAGTACTGGGCGGCGAGCTCGGTCTGGACCTCGTCGAGGCCCAGCGCCTCGAACTGCAGCCAGACCAGCGTCCCCGTCGTGTCCTGGGTGAGCACCTGGTCGATCTCGATCCCGATCTCCTCCCCCGTCTCGAGTTCGCCTTCGACGAGGTGGTCATCGAGGATCTGTTCCGTAATCGTCTGTCCCATAACGTCCGTCAATCGGCCGTCCACGGATATAAATCCGGCGTGTTTGCCCGGTAGTCCGGCGCCATCCGTCGGTTTTGGCAATATTCGCGCTGGACGGACGTCTACCGAGGGCGGAGAAAACGTAACGGTTCTGGACGTACGTTCGAAAGCGGTGTCGAGCGGGGCCGCTCAGGCCAGCCGCGAGAACGCGAGGTTGCCGCTGGTGGACTCGATGTAGATCTCGACCACGTCGCCCTCGCTGGCGCCGGGGACGAAGATGGTGTAGTCGCCGCGGTGGGCGACGCCGTCGCCCTTCCGGCCGGTGTCGGTGACCTCGACCGTGTACGTCTGGCCCTCCTCGACGTCGTCCTGTCGCTGCTGGGTCTGCGAGGAGCTGCGGCCCTTCTTGACGGGGCGGAACGCACCGCAGGCGTCGCAGCGCAGCATCATGGTACGGTCCTCCTGGACGAGGCGGGTGTCCGGCAGGCCGCACTCGCTGCAGCGGACGTACTCCTCGGTGTAGTCGGTGACCGCCGCGTCGAAGTCCCGCTCCTGGAAGCTCCCGTTGTAGCGGCCGACGCCGTCCTCGAGCTTGCCGGAGGTGGCGAGGGACTGCTGGACGTACCGGTGGAGGTGGTCGGTGTCGCGCGCGAGCGCGTCGGCGACCGAATCGAGGTTCGTAAAGCGCGTGAACGCACCGTCGGTCTGGGCCGACGCGTCGGGGACCGAGAGCCGGTCGCCGCTCGACTGGATGTCGGGGACGGCGTCCATGGCTCGGTCGAGACTTGCTTCGTACTCCATACCGGAGCGAGGAGACTGCGCCCTAAAGGGATTCCGAGACACGGACCCGCACACCCCGCGAGCCCACGGGAAACGACTTGTGGGCGCCGCCCCAGCCCCCGGCATGGACCCCACGACGCCCCAGGCGGCCTGCTTCGAGGCCGGCATCAAGTTCGGTACCCTCTACCACCAGTTCGCCGGCACGCCGGTCTCCCCCGACAGCAGCGCCAGCCTCGAACGCGCCATCGCGGAGGCCGTCGAGAACCAGCCGTTCTGCGAGTCCGTCGACGTCGAGATCCTCGACGACGTCCTCGCCGCGGAACTCGACGAGCAGTCGGCCGACTACACCGAGCTGACGGGCCGGTTCATGGAGGTCGAACTCGTCGTCGACTACGAGGGGTGTCGGGTCCACACGTCGATGTCGATGGAGGGTGACTACCCGCGCATGCGCGTGGACAGGGTAGAAGACGCGTGACGATGAGGGCCTGACGATACCGCGGAGTCGGGGGTCGGAGCCCCTGCCGTCTACGACGCCTCGTCCGCCTCGTAGTCGTCCTCGTACTTCTCCACGGCGTCCTCGTGGGCCCGGACGGCCAGCTCGTACGTCTCGCGGAGGTCCGCGATCGGCGTCTCGGTGGCGTCGACCCGGAGGTTCTCGTACGCGGGGTCGAGCGGACGATCCTCGGTGGTCTCCACCAGTAGCGCGGCGCTCTGAACGGGGAGGTCCTCGCGCTTGTCGCCACCCGCCTCGTGGCCGGCCTCGAGGGCGTCGACGAGGCGCTTCGGGAGCGGCTCCCCGCGGTCGCTGGAATCATACGCCTCTGCGACGGCATCGATCACCGCCTCGCCGGTCAGCAGGTTCCCGGCCACGGTGTACTCCCCCCGTCGCGGTGGCCGTACCAGGGTCTGCACTCGTCGCCGGAGAAGGCGAACGACCCGTCGGCGTCGACGCCGTGGAGCTGCCGGTGCTCGGCGCCATCGTCGGCGTTGAGGAGCGCCTGCAGGGCGTCCTCGACGGCGATGCCGTCGTCGAGGTACTCGATACCTCTCTCGCCGAGTTCGACGTTGACGAGGCTCTGGGTGGCGACGGCGCCGTTCTCGCTGGCGAACGGACAGAGCGTGCCGACGCCGGCGAGCCGCGTCGTGACGGCGACGCCGAAGCGGCGCTGCTCCTCGCCGGCGTCGTCCTCGTAGGTCTCGCGGACGCAGATGCTGAAGGTCATACTCGTCGTGGGTTGCCGCGAGCGCAAAAAGGTGCGTCCGCCAGGCGGCCGTCAGACGGACCGCGAGTCGGTCGTCGCGTGGCCGGCGGCGTCGGTCACGGTCAGGACGATCGCGCTGGCGTTTCGCTTCGACCGGACCTGGTGGGTGCCCGACGCGACGTCTCCGCCCACGGAATCGGACGCGGCGTCGAGGACGCGCCCGGACCCGTCGACCATCTCGGTGGTGACCGACCCGAGGTCGCCGTCGGCGTCGGCGACCGACCACTCGACGTCGTACCGGGTCCAGGCCGGGTTGCTCTGGTCGGAGAGCCGGAACGAATCGACGTCCGGCGCGGTACTCGTGGTGGGTTCCTCCTCGGTCGCCGAGGCGGCGGCGGAGGACGCGTTGCCCTCGCCGTCCGAGACGATCAGTTCGACCGTGTACCCGTGCTCCGAGCCGTCGTCCCCGGGAGCTACGAGGCGGGTCGTGCCGCCGGCGGCGTCGCCGCCGACCTCGACCGTCGCCCCGTCCTCGGTCTCGCCGTCGGCGTCGTCGACGAGCGTCAGGTCGACCGACGCGAGGTCGCCGTCGGCGTCGGCGACCGACCAGTCGGCGTCGAAGGCCGCGTCGCCGCCGTCGGTCTCCACCTCGGAGAGCGACAGGGCGTCGACGCTCGGCGCGGCGCCCGCGTTGTCGACGGTAACTGCGATGCTCGCGCTGTCGGTGTTGCCCGCCGCGTCGGTCGCGGTGGCCTCTAGCGCGTGGTCCCCGTCGTCGACGGTCGTGGTATCCCATTCGGCTGTGTAGGTCCCGGAGGTGGCGTCGTAGGCGGTCGACCTGGCGGCGCCGCTGTCGACCCGGTAGCTGACCTCGAGGGAATCGTCGGCGTCCTCGGCGTCGGCGGCGTCGATCCGGACGGCGACCGTCCCCGAGACGGTCGAACCGCCGCTGGGGTTCGCCCATGAGACCGACGGCGCCGAGTCGTCGTCGCCCGAACCGTCGAGGACGGCCGCGTCGGCGTCCAGCAGGCCGTACCCCTGCTCGGTGGCGTCGAGTCCGACGTCCTCGGCCGTGTCATGGAGGCGCTGGCGGGCCTCCCGGTTCGTGTACCCGCCGGCCATCAGCTGGGCGGCGGCGCCAGAGACGTGGGGACAGGCCATCGACGTCCCGGAGTAGCTGGCGTAGCCGCCGCGGACGGTCGACTCGACCCCCTCGCCGGGCGCCGCGAGTTCGAGTTCCGGTCCGGTCGCGGAGAACGACGAGAGGGCGTCGTCGGCGTCCGTCGACCCGACCGCGACGACGGTGTCGTAGACCGCCGGGTAGCCGACGCAGTCTGTACAGGGACCCGAGTTGCCGGCCGCGGCGACCAGCAGGACCCCTTCGTCGGCGGCGTACCGGCAGGCGTCCCGCAGCGTCCGGGAGCCGGATGAGGCGCCGAGCGAGAGGTTCCCGACGTCCCAGCCCTGGTCGGCGGTGTGCTCGATGCCCGCCGCGACGTCCGAGAGGTAGCCGGAGCCGTTCTCGTCGAGGACCTTCACCGCGTGCAGGGTCGCCTGCGTGGCGACGCCGACGACGCCCTCGCTGTCGTCGACGGCGGCCGCGACGCCGGCGCAGTGGGTCCCGTGGTCGTTGTCGTCGGACCAGGCGCGGTCGCAGTCCGAACCCTGGCAGTCGACGTACGAGACGCCCGCGCCGAGGTTGGCCTGCAGGTCGGGATGGTCGGCGTCGATGCCGGTGTCGATGATCGCGACGTCGGCCCCGCTCCCCGTCTCGCCGTGCTCGTGGAGGACGTCAGCGTCCACGCGGTCGACGCCCCACGGCAGCCGCTGGCCGAGCGCCTCGACGGTCGCGTCGCGCTCGACGTACCGGACGTCGTCCCGCCGCCGGAGCTGCTCGGCGGCCTTGTCCGAGAACCGTCCCGCGACGGCCTGGCCGATGTCACCGAACCGCAACGTTCGCCGCACGTTCGAGGCCTGTCGCCGGGCCTCGCGGGACCCCCGAGAACTCGCCGTCCCGACGATGCGTCGCGGCGGTCGCCCCTTGCCGCTCGCCCCGCCGACCAGGAGCCCGCTGGCCGACGTCCCCGCCGCGATCTGGAGGGCCCGCCGCCTGGTGATGTTGTTCGACATACGGCCCTCCTTGTCGATACCCGTCGGTTAAACGTCCGCCGAGGTCAGTCGGTGAATCAGTCGGACGTAAAGCCTATGGCGACAGCCACCCCTGTCGGACGTATGGGCCTCATGAGCAAGCTTCTCGGCGGGGATGCACACAGCGCCGAGGACTACGTTGAACTCGACATCGACGACTTCGACGCGGACGCCGGCGAGGCGTCGGTGCAGGTGCGGTTCGCCGACATCAGCGACAAGAACGACGTCATCGACATCAAGGACGCCGTCTACGACGGCGACATCGTCGTCGCCGACATCACCCGGCACACGACGACCGACCGGACGATGGAGCACATCTCCGACGAACTGAAGCAGGTCGCCCACGAGGTCGGCGGAGACATCGTCCAGAAGGAGGACGACCAGATCATCATCACGCCGGGCGGCGTCGGCATCTCGCGGTCGAAGCTCGGCCGGTAACCGGACGCTCGCGCCCTCTTCTCCTCTCCCCCGTCGTCCGGCCAGCCGGGGTGGCACGCGACCGCATCCCGCTCCGCCTTCGAGTCGCTTAACCGCGGCGGGCGTCGCCGTTGTCACATGGAACCCGCGATACGCGCCGAGGACCTCCGGAAGTCCTACGGCGAGGTGCAGGCGCTCGACGGGCTGACGTTCGAAGTCGACCGCGGGGAGTTCTTCGGGCTGCTCGGCCCCAACGGCGCCGGCAAGACCACGTTCATCAACGTCCTCGTCGGCCTCGTCCGCAAGGACGGCGGGACGGCCGAGGTGTTCGGCTACGACGTCGAGACCGAGTACCAGGAGGCCCGCGACCGCATCGGGCTCTCCCCCCAGGAGCACAACGTCGATCGGTTCTTCCCGATCCACGAGGTCCTCGAGCACAAGGCCGGCTACCACGGCGTCCCGCCGGCGGAGGCCGCCGAGCGCGCCGAGGAGGCGCTGAAGACCGTCGGCATCTGGGACAAGCGCGAGACGCGCTTCGACTGGCTCTCCGGCGGGATGAAGCGCCGCTTCCTGCTCGCCCGAGCGCTCGTGACCGAGCCGGAGCTGCTCATCCTCGACGAGCCGACGGCGGGCGTCGACGTCCAGCTCCGCCGGGACCTCTGGCGGGTCATCGAGCGGCTCAACGACCAGGGGACGACCATCCTGCTGACGACCCACTACATCGAGGAGGCCGAGCGGCTCTGCGACCGCGTCGCCATCTGCGACTCGGGCCGGGTCGTCGAAGTCGCCACGCCCGACGACCTCCGCTCCCGCGGGACCGACCAGCTACGCCTCACCCTCGCCGACGCGCCGGCCGCGGTCCCCGACCTCGACGTCGACGGGATCATCGAGGCCCGGATGGACGGCGACGCGCTCGTCGTCACCGCCCAGGGCGGCGGTCGCGTCGCCCCCGACCTCCTCCGCGCCCTGGAGTACGAGGGCCACGAGGTCCGCGACCTCGACATCCGGCGGGCGTCGCTGGAAGAGGTCTTCGTCGACATGACCCGGACCGACGAGGAGGCCGAGGAACTGGAGGTGCTGCCGTGAGCGCCTTCGGCGTCGGGTTCCGGTCGCTGCTGAAGCGGGAGATCCTGCGGTTCGTCCGCCGGCCGAAGAACACCTTCCTGCCGCCGGCGATCACGAACGTGCTGTACTTCGCCGTCTTCGGCGTCATCCTCGGCCAGCGGATCGACGACATCGCCGGCTTCGACTACCTCCTGTTCATCCTGCCGGGCCTCGTCGTCCTCGGGATGATCTCCAACGCCTTCGAGAACTCGTCGTTCTCCATCTTCCACGGCCGGTGGAACGAGTACATCCACGAGACGCTCACCTCGCCGCTGTCGTACACCTCGATGGTGCTGGCGTACATCTTCGCCGCGGCGCTCCGCGGTCTCGTCGTCGGCGTCATCATCGTCGGCATCGGACTGGTGTTCACGCCCGTCCCGGTCGAACGGCCGTTCTACCTCCTCTCGTTCATGACCGTCATCCCGCTGCTGTTCGCCTCCTTCGGCGTCATCGGCGGCCTCGTCGCCGAGGACTTCGACCACCTCACCGTGATGAACCAGTTCATCCTCCGGCCGCTCGTGTTCTTCGGCGCCGTCTTCTACTCGCTGGAGATACTCGACCCGCTCTACCGGACGCTGTCGCTGCTGAACCCGATGGTGTACATGGTCAACGGCGTCCGCTACGGCTTCCTCGGCTACCAGGAGGTCGACCCGCTGGTGTCGCTGGGCGTGCTCAGTGGACTGACGCTGTCCGTGATGGTGCTGGACATCTACCTGTTCAAGCGCGGCTACGGGCTGATCGACTAGGGACGGCGGGTCCGGTTACTGGAACCGGACGCCCAGGTCGTGGAGGTCGTCGTTCTGCATCGCGACGTTGATCAGCAGCGGCGTCACGGACTCCACCTCGGGAGCGTTCGCCAGGCCGCCGACGTCGAGCGGCCGCAGTCCCTCGATCTCGCGGGCCAGGTCCATCACGATGCCTTTGGCGTCCTCGTCCTCGCCGAAGACGAGGGTGTCCCACTCGACGGTCCGGTCGAGGTTCGCGAGGCCGCCGGCCGGGAGGTTGTGGAACGCGCCGACCAGCGGGACGTCGTCGGGCTTGGCCTCGTCGGCGAGGGCGGCGACGCTGCCGGCGCCGGGGCGGTTGTAGTGGAAGCCGTCCTCGTCGCGCTTCATCCCGACGGCGGGGGTCACGAGGATGGTCTCGTCGTCCAGCCGGTCGGCGATGGCCTCGACGGTGTCGACGAGGTGGTAGGCGGGGACGGCGAGGACGACCACGTCGGCGCGGTCGGCCGCCATCGCGTTCTCGAAGCCCTTGATGGTCGTCTCGACGCCGCGGCTGTCGAGTTCGGTCTCGTACTCCTCGGCCTTCGTCCGGGCCTTCTCGGGGTCCCTGGAGCCGACGAGGACCTCGTGGCCGGTGTCGTACCCCCATCGGAGGGCGAGCCCCTGGCCGATGTCGCCGGTGCCGCCCAGCAGTGCGATGCGCATACCCCACTGTCGGCCGAACGCGGGTTAACGGTTGCGTGACCGGCGGCGGTTGCCGACGCGGACGGGCGGCGGACGACACCGCGCGACCGGCAGCGGTGGAAGTGAAAGGAGAGCTAGCTTTTCACCAAGGTATATGTAATACTTGCCCAATTAGGGGGATATGTCGGACCGCAATGTCAACCGGCGGAGGTTCCTCCAGTACGGCAGTACCGCGGGCGCACTCACGACGGCGGTCGCTCTCGCGGGGTGTCCGGGGAACGGCGGCGACGACGGGAACGGGAACGGAAACGGGAACGGAAACGGCAACGGGAATGGTGACGGGGACAACGCCCTCACCATCACGCTGACGCAGTTCCCCGATACGGTCGACCCGCTCGACCACATCACGGGGGACTACTTCGACGTGTTCGACCACATCTACGAGCCGATATTCAACTTCCGGCCCGGGGAGGGCATCTTCCCGAGGGTGGTCGAGGAGCAGGAGGTGCAGGGAGACGGGACGACGCACCTCTCGCTGCGCGACGACGTGGTGTTCCACAACGGGGACGACCTCACGGCAGAGGACGTCGCCTGGACGATCAACCGAACGCTGGACCCGGACATGGGGGTACAGAGCCCGATCGGTACCTACGGGCTGGGATCGATCGAGGGTGCGGAAGTCGTCGACGACCTGACGGTCGCGATCAACTACGGCGCCGCTCCCGGCCTCGCGGAGTTCGAGTACGGCAACTACGGCCGGGCGATGAACCAGGAGTGGTCGATCCAGAACCACGACGCCGAGAACTCGGCGATTTCGGGGGCCAGTCCGGACGCGTTCAACGGGACCGGCCCCTACGAGGTCGTCGACTTCACCTCGGGTGAAGAGATCGTCCTGGAGCGGTTCGACGATTACTGGGGCGAGGAGCCGCCCTTCGAGACGGTGACGTTCCGCGCCAACTCGGAATCCAGCGGCCGTGCGGCGGCCCTCGAAGCCGGCGAGACGGACCTCACCATCAACATCCTGCCCGAGGACGTCGCGACCATCCAGAACGCCAGCGACGTCGAGATCCGGAACGTGACGAGTTTCCGGACGGTGTTCTGCCCGATGAAGAACACGGTGGAACCCTACGACAGCCAGGAGTTCCGGCAGGCGATGAACTACGCCGTCGACAACGCGGGCATCGTCGACAACGTCCTCAGCGGGTTCGGGCAGGCGGTCGGCCAGCCGGTCGCGCCGGACATCAACGGCTACAACCCCGACATCGAGCCCTACGAGCAGGACGTCGGCATGGCGGAGAGCCTCGTCGAGGAGAGCGGCTACGGCGGCGTCGACATCACGCTGACCGCACCGCAGGGGCGGTACCTCAACGACGCGCAAGTCGCACAGACGGCGGCCGACCAGATCGACCAGCTCAGCAACGTCAACTGCGAAGCCAACATCGTCGAGTTCCCCGTCGTCTCCGACGAGAACCAGGCGGGCGTCGAGGAGGGGAACATCAACCACCCGTTCTACATGATCGGGTGGGGGACGATCACCGGCGACGCCGACTACGGGGTCCAGGGCTTCTTCACCATCCCGGACAACCCGAGCCGGACGTTCCAGGACGAGGAACTCAGCGACGCGATCATCGAGAGCCAGCAGATAGAGGACCCCGAGGAGCGCACCCAGCAGCTGCAGAACGTCATGGAGCTGGCCCACGAGAAGGCGCCGTGGCTCTTCCTCCACGTCCAGGAGAGCATCTACGGGGTCAGGCAGGCCATCCAGTGGGAGCCCCGCCCCGACGAGGTCGTCTACGTCGACGAGATGGAGATCTGACACGTATCGCGACCCCGACGACCGACGTCGAGCGGCACTGGCCCCGCAGGACCGCAGACGGCGGAGCCGGAGACGGTCCAGTACGCGCCGGTATCGCGCGTGAACGAATGCCCCGGACGGGAAACACGACAGATTTACGCTAAGACGACACTTCGAGAAATTCAATGGCACTGGGGAAATTCTTGCTCCGGCGGACGCTCCAGGGTCTGTTCGTCATCTGGGGCGTCGTAACCGTCCTGTTCGGTCTCCGCGCCGTCTCGCCCGGCGACCCGGCCACCCTGATGCTCGGACAGGGAGCGACACAGGAACTCGTCCAGCAGGTCAGGGAGGCCGAGGGCCTGAACGACCCGATCTACGTCCAGTACGCCGACTACATCGGCGGGATCCTGCAGGGCGACCTCGGGTACTCCTGGCGCTCCGAGCGGCAGGTCGAGATGATGGTGATAGAGCGGATTCCCGCCACGGTGGAACTCGCCGTCGCCGCGACCGTCATCGCCCTCGTGATAGCGATCCCGCTCGGCGTCGTCTCGGCGACCCGGCGGGACACCCCCTCGGACTACGGGGCGACGCTGTTCTCGTTGCTGGGAATCAGCACCCCTAACTTCTGGCTCGGACTGATGTTGATCCTCCTGCTGGGCGTCTGGTACGGGATCCCCTACCCGACGATCGACACCGCGGGCTGGACGCCGCTCGGTATCGGCATGATCGACCTGCCGACCGGGCGCCGGGCGGTCGGTTTCGGCGAGGCAGTGACGACGCTCGTCAGCACCGGGTCGCCCGCCGAACTCGGACTCTGGCTGAAACACATCACGCTCCCGGCGATCACGCTCGGGACGTACTTCACCGCGCTCATCACCCGTCTCACGCGGAGCGGTATGATCGACGAACTGGGCAAGCCCTACGTCACGGCGACGGAGGCGAAGGGCCTCCCCGGGACGCTCATCCAGTACAAACACGTACTCAGGAACACGCTGATCCCGATCATCACCGTGCTCGGACTCCAGATGGGCACGCTGATGGGCGGGGCGGTCATCACGGAGACGGTCTTCAACTGGCCCGGTCTCGGCCTCAGGCTGATAAACGCCCTGGGCGTCCGCAACTGGCCGGTCATGCAAGGAATCATCATCTTCATCGCTGTCATGTTCGTCATCATCAACATCGTGGTCGACGCGGTCTACACGTATCTGGACCCGCAGGTGAGTCTCGGATGATCTCGGACCGCGTCAAATCGAACCTGAAACGGTCGTTCCGGAAGAGCCTGCTCCCGAAAATCGGGGTGGTACTGTTGACGGTGATCGTCCTCTCGGCGACGTTCGCGCCGCTGCTGGCGACGCACGACCCGACGCGCACCGGCAACTTCCACGAGAACGGCGGTCCCTATCCGCCGCCGGGGTTCGACTACACGACGACGGTCGCCGAGGACGGCGAGATCAAGCAGACCACCGTCACCTCGACGGACGAGCACCTCCTCGGAACGAACACCGTCGGGCAAGACGTCTACTCGCGGGCGCTCTACGGCGCCCGGGTATCGCTGCTGGTCAGTATCTTCGGCGTCGCCTTGGCGCTGCTCATCGGCGTGCCGTTCGGACTCGTCGCGGGCTACTACGGGGGCCGCGTCGACGACGGCCTGATGCGGATCGCCGACGTCATGCTCGCGTTCCCCGCGCTGGTGCTCGCCCTGGCGATGATCGGCGTGTTCGGCTCGCAACCGGTTCAGGTGCCCGACCCGTTCGTAATGGCCGGTCTCGCCGAGGGCATGCCCGCGTCGATCCCGATCCCGGGGAGCGTGACCATCGTCGTCGCGCTCGTGACCTGGGTCTGGTTCGCCCGCGTGGCCCGCGGCGAGGCGCTGTCCATCCGGAACGAGGAGTACGTCAAGGCGGCCAGGAGCTTCGGGACCGCCGACTGGCAGATCCTGCTGAAACACGTGCTCCCGAACAGCCTCACGCCCATCCTCGTCCTCGCGACGATCCAGATGGCGGTCATCATCCTGATCGAGGCCTCGCTGGCGTATCTGGGCTTCACCGGGACGACGCTCTCGTGGGGGTACGAGATCGAAGCCGGACAGGACGTCCTCCCGACCCGGCCGTGGGTCGCGATGGTTCCCGGTATCGGCATCGTCCTCTCGATCATCAGCATCAACCTGCTCGGCGACTGGTTCAGGGACGCCCTCGATCCCAACGTCGAGGGGAGCGAACGGGGGGCCTGACGTGGGCGAAGACCTCCTCCGCGTCGAGGACCTCTCGACGCGGTTCTTCACCGCCGAAGGGCAGGTGAACGCGGTCTCGGAGCTCGACCTGACGATCGAACGCGGCGAGGTGTTCGGCATCGTCGGCGAGAGCGGCAGCGGCAAGAGCGTCGCCGCGCTGTCGCTCATGGACCTGGTCGAATCGCCGGGCGAGATCACCGCCGGGTCCATCGAGTACCGCAACGCGGACCTCGCCGCCGAACTCCGCGAGGAGCACCCGGAGGCCGTCGACGGCGACTTCGTCGACCTGCGACGGGTTCCGGCGTCGGTCCGGGAGGCGCTCCGTGGGACCAAGTTCACGATGATCTTCCAGGACCCGGAGAGCAGCTTCAACCCGAGCCTGACCGTCGGCGAACAGATCGCGGAGGCGGTGGAGGTCCAGCGCCGCGCGAGCGCGACGCCGCGGCTGTCCCGGGGCGTCGAGTACTCCTTCTCCTCCTTCGTGGCCTCGACGGTCCTCGGCTCGCAGAAGTTCGTCACCAGCGAGAGCCGGGAGCGGGCCGTCGAACTGCTCGAGACGGTCGGCATCCCCGACCCGGCCGAGCGGGCCGACGAGTATCCCCACCAGTACTCCGGCGGGATGCTCCAGCGGGCGATGATCGCGCAGGCGCTGGCGGTCGACCCCGACGTGCTGATCGCGGACGAACCGACGACCGCACTGGACGTGACCATCCAGGCCCAGGTGCTGGAACTCCTCGACGACCTCCAGGCGGAGACCGGCATGACGACGCTGCTGGTCAGCCACAACCTCGGCGTCATCGCGCGGATGTGCGACCGGGTCGGCGTCATGTACGCCGGCGAGATCATCGAGCGGGGCACGCTCGAGGACGTCTTCGACGATTTCGTCCACCCGTACACGCGAGGCCTGCTCGGTTCCATCCCCGACCTCGACGACGCGGGCGGCCGCCTCACCCCCATCGAGGGGAACGTCCCGGACCTGATCGACTCGGAGATGGAAGACCGGTGTTACTTCGCGGACCGCTGTCCGAAGGCGATGGACGACTGCCTCGAGCACCCGCCGGAGTTCGACGTCGGCGAGGAGCACGAGGTCAGGTGCGTCCTCGCCGAACGCGACTACGACCCGGCGGACGCGCTTCCGGAGGGGTACTTCGATGAGTAGCGACCCGCAGCCGACGGCCGACGGTCCCGCGAGCGGCGACGGCGCCGCGGCGTCGGTGGCCGACGAGACCCCACTCGTCAGGGTCCGGAACCTGCAGAAGTACTTCGAGACCGACAGCTCCCTGTTGGACCGACTGTTCGGCGAGGCGACCGACCCCGTCCGTGCCGTCGACGGTATCTCCTTCGATATCCACGAGGGCGAGACCCTGGGGCTGGTCGGCGAGTCCGGCTGCGGGAAGTCGACGACCGGCGAGACGGTGCTCCGGCTCCAGGACCCGACCGGCGGGACCGTCGAGTACGACGGCACCGACCTCTCGGAGCGGGACGACCTCTTCTCGTTCCGGCGACGGGCGAGCATCGTGTTCCAGGACCCCTTCTCCAGTCTCGACCCGCGGATGTCGGTCGGGGCGACCATCAGGCAGCCGATGGCGGTCCACGACTGGCCGTCGCCGGAGTCGGACGTCGAGGGCCGCGAGGACCGCTCGAACGAGGCGCTCAGACGCGAGCGCGCCGCCGACCTGATGGAGCGGGTCGGACTCTCGGCCGACCAACTCGACCGCTACCCCCACGAGTTCTCGGGCGGCCAGCGGCAACGGATCGGCATCGCGCGGGCGCTGGCGCTCGACCCGGAGTTCGTCGTCCTCGACGAGCCGACCAGCGCCCTCGACGTCAGCGTCCAGGCGCAGGTGCTCAACCTGCTGGAGGACCTCCAGGCGGAGTTCGGCCTCACGTACCTGTTCATCAGCCACGACCTCAGCGTCGTCCGGCACATCTGCGACCGCGTCGCGGTGATGTACCTCGGCGAGATCGTCGAGATAGCCCCCACCGAAGAGCTGTTCGCGAACCCCCAGCACCCCTACACCGAGGCGCTGCTGGAGAGCGTCCCGCGGGCGTCGACTGACGAGCACGAGCGCGACGTCGACACGCTGTCTGGCGACGTCCCCTCGCCGCGGGACCCGCCGTCGGGCTGCCGGTTCCGCACCCGATGTCCGAAGGTGATCCCGCCGGCCGACGTCGACCTCTCCCAGCAGGCCTACCGGTCCGTGATGGACGTCCGCGAGCTGATCGAGCGCCGCGACGTGGGCCTCGCGGAGCTCCGCGAGCGCGAGACGCCCGACGACGGCGACGCCGACACCGAGGCCGTCGTCGAGGCGCTGTTCGACCGCCTGCTCGACGACGTCGAACTTCCGGCCGACGAACGCGCCCACGTCAGGGCGGCGTTCGAGTCGCTGGCCGACGAGGAGTGGGACGCGGCCGCCGAGCGGCTCCGGGAGCGCTACGAGAGCGTCTGCGAGACGCACGTCCCCGAGAACCCCCGGGCGGCCTGCCACCTCCGCGGACTGCCGGAGAGCGTCGACCCCTCGGCGGTCGACCCCGTCGAGGAGCGGTGACCGGGTCGGCGTCCGCTACTCGTACTCCCAGTACTCCGCGGAGCCGACGTCGATGCGGACGGCCGTGTTCTCCTCCTGCCAGGCGTCGTCGTCGGCGCCGTACTTCCGGTTGAGCCGCCGGAACAGCTCGTCGGCCTCCTGCTCGTCCTCGACGACCTCGGCGGTCCCCCTGATGGAGACGCCCCAGACGGCGTGGCCGTCCTCGTCCTTCTGGACGGACACCGACACCTTCGGGTTCCGCTTCAGGTTCGCGAGCTTCTGGCCGGTCGTGGCGATCTCGACCTCGCCGGCGCGGTAGTTGAACCACAGCGGCGCGACGTGGGGCTTCGCCTCGTGGCAGGTCCCCAGGTGGGCGATCCGCGGTTCGCTCGTGAGCAGTTCCTCGGCTCGCTCGGGTACGTTCCGGGCCACGCGTGAGCCTACGTCCGCCAGCGGGTCAAAGCTGCCCCCGGCAAGCGACGGCAGCGCCCCGGGTCCGCTCGACCGTCGCGCTTTTCGTCCTCCCGGCCGCCGCTCCCGGTATGGACTCACAGGGGCCGCCCTCCGACGTCGCCGACCGCTGGCAGGAGCTGCTGGTCGACGCCGACGCGACCGCCGCCGAGTACCGCGAGGCCGGCTGGGAGGCGCTGGTCGTCCGGCCGGGCGACGTGACGCCGCTCGACGGCGACCCCTTCGGGCTGGACGTCCTCGCGCCGGCCGAGGAGGTCGAGACCCTCGAGGAACTGGTCGCCGACGTCACCTTCGACACCTCGCACGTCCTCCGCGCCGAGGAGGGCGGCGTCCGGTTCTGCATCGTCGCCGTCGAGGCCGGCGAAGACGAGGTCGCCGTCGTCGTCCCGGTGTTCTACGACGTCGACGAGGCGGCGTCGCTGGCCGAGCGCGCCCGCGAGGAGGGGGTCACCTACACGCACGTCCGGCCACCGTCCGACGACGCGCGCGTGACGTTCACCCACGACGACCCGTCGCTGTTCTTCTAGGACCAGCCGCGGCTGCCGCCCCGGAGGTTGAGGAGGAGTCGACCGAAGACGAACAGCAGCGGCAGCGCGACGAGCGCGCCCAGCACCGCGACCGCGGGGTCGACCGGGAGCGGTTCGACCGGCACCGCGTAGACCGCGACTGAGGCGGCGATGGCGACGAGCCCGACGAGCCAGACGAGGACGCGTTCTATCTGCATGGTGGGAGTGTGGGGCTCCGGCGTAATCAGTCCAGGCGCTCCGGCAGGTCGTTGACGCTCTCGAGGATCGCCGCCGCGCCGGCCTCGCGGTACTTCCGGCGGCCCTCCTCGCCGGTGAGGCCGCCCGTCAGGACGCCGACGCCGCGGTACTCGCGGTCGGGGTCGGCCTCGGCGGCGTTGCTCGCGGTGTGGATGTCGTCGAGCGTGTCGCCGACGAAGACGACGCTGTCGGCCTCGAGACGCTCGGCCAGCGTCACCAGCGCCTCCGGGTCGGGCTTGCCGCCCGCCCAGTCGTCCATCGTGAACCGGTGCTCGTCGTCGACCTCGAGGCCGACGCGCTCCAGGGCGATCTCGGCCTCCGCTCTCGGCCGGCCGGTGAGGACGCCCAGCGGCCACGCTTCGAGCGCCTCGCGGGTGTCCGGCGCCAGCAGCACGGACTCGTCGTGGATGTACCCCTCCGTCTCGAGGTCGGGCTCGCCGCCCTCCAGTTCGCGGTAGAGGTCCGCGCCGAGGTAGAGCTGCTGGAAGACGTCGCGGAGCCGCTCTTTGTCCCAGTCGGCGAGGACCTGCTCGCGTGAGGCCGGGTCGAGTTCGTCGGCGACGGCGGTCCGGGCTCCCTCGAGGCCGCCGCCGGAGGCCGAGATGAGCCCCGTGTACGTCTCGATGCTCAGCTGCGGCTTCTCGCGGCGCGCCAGGACGTACAGCGCCGCCGCGTACGTCAGCTCCCAGTCGTCGTTGAAGCCGCCGGCGTCCTTGAACAGCTGTACGTCCTCCTTCTCGATCGTGTCCCCGTAGACGCGCTCGATCGACTCGACGATGGCCCGGCGGTAGGAGTCGGCCACGTCGACCAGCACGCCGTCGATGTCGAGGACCACTGCGTCGGCGTTCATGGTTTGGCGTAGAACAGCGTGTCTCCGGGGAGGGTCTCCGGCGTCGCGTCGACGACGGCCGGGTCGGCACCGAGCGTCGTGAACAGGCAGTCGGCGCCGGCCGTCCTGGCCGCGTCGACGAGCGGTCCCTGGAGCTCCGGCGGGCAGTTCAGCGCGTAGACGGCGTCGGCGTCGCGGTAGACGTCCGCCGCGGGGTCGGTCACATCGTCGCGGACGAAGCGGACCCCGTCGGGGACGTCGCGAGCGCGGACGTCGGTGGCGGTGACGCCGCGGCCGCGGTCGGCCAGGCCGGCCGCGACACCCGGGCGCTCGCCGACGCCCACCTCCACGAGTTCCTCGTACTGCGAGAGGCGGTCGACGAGCGACCGCTTCCACTCGGTGTGCACGTCGGGATGTTTATGAACAGCGGTATCTAACGTTTTCCCATGCACGTCGACATCGTGCCGGTCGGCGACCTCCCGGCGGCCGTCAAGCGGGAGGCCTCAAGCGGGTTGCGGTCGGTCTACGACTGCGAGGTCACCATCCACGACAGCCAGCCCGTCCCGGACGGGGCCCACGACCCGGCACGCGAGCAGTACCGCGCAGAGGAGTTCATCGAACTCGCCAGTCGGATCGGCAGCGGCGAGAAGAACATCGCCATCACCGACCACGACCTCTACTACCGCCGGCGGAACTACGTCTTCGGGCTCGCCTACCTCTCCGGCAACGGCTCCGTGATCTCGACGTACCGCCTCCAGACGTCCTCGGACGGCGGCATCTCGAACAAGCCGGCCAGCGAGATCTTCTCCGACCGCGTCCGCAAGGAGGTCGTCCACGAGATCGGCCACACCCTCGGGCTGGAGCACTGCGACAACTCCCGCTGCGTGATGAACTTCTCGCCGACCGTCCGCGAGGTCGACGTCAAGGAGGAGAACCTCTGCGGCAGCTGTCAGCGGCTCGTCCTCTAGGCGCTGTTCTCGCTCGTTCTCTCGCCCGCGGCGTCCCGGACGTTACCGCTCGGTAACCGCGCGCACCCGTAAAGCTACCACCTGAAAGGCAGCCGAGCGCAGAATTGCAGGTGTACGTACCCTCAAGTATCTCGAAGGGGAGTGCCAGAGTATGGCAGACGAGGTCGATCCACAGCTGCAGCCCATCCTCGACATGATCGAGCAGACGCCGAACCTCGAGGACGTCGGCGTCGACGCCGCCCGCCGGCAGTTCGACGCGGTCGCGGACTTCACCCCCGACTTCGACGTCCACGACCAGTACGACATCACCATCCCCGGCGCGGCGGGGGACCTGGACGCCCGGGTCTACCAGGCCCAGGCGGGCGACCAGCCGGTGCTGGCGTACTTCCACGGCGGCGGGTTCGTCGTCGGGAACATCGAGACGCACGACAACATCTGCCAGCGGCTCGCCCAGGAGAGCGGGTGGACGGTCGTCTCGGTGGACTACCGGCTGGCGCCGGAGGCCCCGTTCCCGGCGTCGCTGGAGGACGCCTACGCGGCCGTGGAGTGGCTGACCGAGAACCCCGAGGAGGTCGGCGGCGACGGCACGTTGGCGGTCGGCGGCGACAGCGCGGGCGCGAACCTCTCGGCGGGCGTCTCGCTGATGGCCCGCGACGTCGAGCGGGACGTCACGACCGACGAGACCGGCCCGGAGATCGCCCACCAGGTGCTGTTCTACCCCGTCGCGGGGTCGCCGTTCGAGGAGTACGAGAGCCGCGAGGAGAACGCCGAGGGGTACTTCCTCGAGCGCGACACGATGGAGTGGTTCCAGGACCAGTACGTCCAGTCGCCGGTCCACCTCCGCAACGAGTACCTCGCGCCGCTTCTGGCCGACGACCTCTCGGGGCTGCCGCCGGCGATGGTCGTCACGGCCGGCTTCGACCCGCTGCGCGACGAGGGCGACGCGCTCGCCGAGGCGCTGGCCGCCGACGGCGTCGACGTCCGCCACGAGCGCTACGACGCGATGATCCACGGCTTCACGAGCTTCCTCGGGCTGGTCGACGAGGCCGACGACTCCGTCCGCGTGGCCGCCGAGGAACTGGAACGGGCGGGCTGACCGTCGCTCCGGCGGCACCCGACCTTCGCCGCCCGGACCCGGGGTAATTCATATAACCGCAGCCGCCACGAACCGAAGTAGTGCGACTCGCCTCCCTCGCCGTGGTCGCCCTCTGCGTCGCCGGCGTGGCGCTGGCAGCGCCGCAGCTGGCCTTCGAGGAGTCGCCGCTGTCGGCGCCCTTCGGCGACGACGGCGAGGGGACGGACTACGGTCCCGTCGAGGGGTCGTACTTCAGGGCGGCGAGCTACGACCGGTACACGGGGACGGGGTGGGAGCGGACCGCGAGCGCCGGCTCGACGGACGACCTGGAGCCGCCGCCCGGCGCCGCGGAGACGGTGCGGGTGAGCTACGAGGTGCAGAACCCGGTGCGGACGCTGCCGGCGCCGTGGCGGCCGACCGGCTACGACGGCCCGGCGGCGTCGGCCGCGGGGGGCTCGCTGGAGCCCGACCGGCCGCTGCAACCCGGCGAGAGGTTCACCGTCACCTCCCGCCGCCCCGTCTGGTCCGAGGCGGACCTCCGGACCGCGGGCCGGGACTACCCCGAGGGTATCGAGCAGCGGTACACGCAACTCCCCGACGGGACGCCCGAGGAGCTTGAGTCGACCGCGGCCGAGGTGACGGCGGACGCCGACACCCCTTACGAGACGGCGGTGGCGGTGAACCGCTGGCTGCGGACGGAGAAGAACTACTCGCTGACCGTCGACCGGCCGGACGACGCGGTGGCGACGGCGTTCGCGACCGAGATGGACGCCGGCTACTGCCAGTACTTCGCGACGACGATGGCGGCGATGCTGCGCGCGGAGGGCGTCCCGGCCAGGTACGTCACCGGCTACACGCCGTACGAGCAGGTCGGCGCCGGCGAGCACGTCGTCCGGGGGAAGTACGCCCACACGTGGGTCGAGGCGTACTTCCCGGGCGTCGGCTGGGTGCCGTTCGACCCGACGCCGCCCGCCGAGCGGCAGGACGCCCGCGGGCTGGCGACCGTCGAGGACGGTGAGGGCGAGACGGACGACGGCGGCGAGCAGGCGGCGTTCCGAAGCGTCGTCCCGGAACTGGCGCTCCAGGAGGGCGGCTGGCGGCAACTCGATGCCGACATCGAGGTCGACGGCACCGTGGCCCCGGGCGAGACGGTGACGGTTCGAGTGCGAGCCGACGACGGCTCGCCGGTCGAGGGCGCCCAGGTGCGGTTCAACGGCCGGCCGGTCGGCGCGACGGACGCCGCCGGCGAGGTCGACGCTGCGGTCCCCTACGACGAGGAGCTCCGGATCACCGCGCACGTCTACGAGGGCGACGGGGAGCCGCCGCCGGTCGCAGCCGACGGCGGCTCGGCGGGCGGGTCCTCGCCCGCGAACTCCCGGAGCCTGCAGGACCTCCGCTACGCGGCCCCGGAGACCGAGATATCGGGGAGCCTGACGGGGCTCTCCGACGCCGTGCTGTTCCGGGCGACCGTCGAGGAGGGCGCCGTCCTCCGTCGGGGATCTCCCGCGGACGAAGTCGAGGCCCCCGACCCGGACGGGGGTACCGGTGAGGACGCCGGTACCGACCGGACCACCGGGTCGGCGGGCGACCGCGCGGCCGTTCGGACCGTCCCCGAGGCGGTCGCCGACCTGAGCGGGTTCGAACGTGTCCGGCTCCAGCCGGCCGGCTCGGAGCGGACCTTCGACCTCGAGACGACCGTCGACGTCGCGGTCGAGCCGAGCGACGGGAGCCACCCCAGGGACCCCCTCGAGGTCACGGCGACGCTCGACGGCCGACCGGTCCCGGACGCGACGGTGACGGCCGGCGACGAGTCGGCGACGACCGACGCCGAGGGCCGGGCCACCATCCCGACCCCCTACGAGCGCCCGGCGACCGTGGTGGTCGAGCGGGGCGCCGCACGCGGGGAGGCGTCCGTCCCCGTCCAGGGGACCCTCGACGTGACGGTCGCCGACGACTGGGCGGCCGGCGGACCGCTGTCCGTCCGCGCCCGCGTCGACGGGCGGCCGGTCCCCGGCGCGACGGTCACCAACGGCGTCGAATCGGTGACGACGGACGCCGCCGGGGTCACGACGGTCCCGGCGCCGTACCGCTCGCCCGGCGAGGTCACCGTCGAGCGGGGGAACTTCTCCCGGACCGTCGAGCGGTCGGTGACGACCGGCGAGCCGTCGGTCGCCGTCGCCGACCCGGTCCCGGGCCGCGAGGTCCTCGTCCGGGGCGCGGTCGGGGACGAGCCGATCCGGAACGCGGTCGTCGCGGTGGACGGCCGACCGGTGGGGGACACCGACCGGTTCGGTCGGGGGCGGATCACGCTCCCGTACAACGATTCCGTCACCGTCGCCGTCTCCCGCGGGGACGTGCGGGCCGAACGGCGACTCGACCTGCCGACGGCCGTCCACGTCCGGACCGACGGCCGGGCGGTCCCCGGGAGCAGCGTCGACGTGCGTGCGACGACGGTCGACGGCGAGCCGGTCGAGAACGCGACGGTCTACACCGACGGAGAGGCCCTCGCCAGGACCGACGCCGACGGCCGGACGACCGTCGACGTCCCGCTGGCGGCGGCGACGTTCGACCTCCGTGTCCAGCGCGGCGACGCGGCCGGTGAGACGCGGGCCGGCCACGTCTGGGTCTACTGGGTCGGCCTCCTCGGCGTGCTGGCGGTCGTCGGCCTCGCGGCCCGGCGGCGGGGGTACCTGGAGCGGCTGCCGCGGAACCCGACGGGACTGCTCGCGCTCCTGGTCGGCGCCCTCGGACGGCTCGTCGACGGCGTGCTCGCGGACGTCGAACGGACGCTCGCGGTCCGCGACGCCGGGATTGGAGGGACGACTCGCGACGCCGACGACCCGACCGACCCGGCGTTCCTCGTCGAACCGGCCCCGGACAACGACGTCTACCGGGCGTGGGTCGCGCTGGCGGCGGGCCTCGACGGGACACAGCGGACGCCCGCGGCGGTCGCGGACCGGGCCGTCGAGGCGGGCCTCCCCGAGGAGGCCGTCGCCGAGCTCACCGACCTGTTCCGCGAGGTGCGGTACGGCGACGCCGACCCGACCGAGGAGCGCGAGCGCCGGGCCGAGGCGGCGCTGTCGCGCATCCGGGAGGCGACGCGATGAGGCGGGACCTGGCCGTCCTCGGCGCCGCGCTCGTCGTCCTCGGGGCGGTCGTCGCGGCGTCGCCCGGCGTCGACGCCGCGCTCTCGGGGCCGGTGACGCCGAACGTCCTGGCGATCCTCGGCCTCTCGTCGTCGCGCTCGTCGGCGCGGCGCTCACACGGGACCGTCCCGACCGAACGCCGATGCGTCGCCGTCGATCAACGACGACGACCTGCTCGGCGCGGAGTTCGACGCGACGCTCGCTCGCGTCGAGCGGATGAGCAGCACCGAACTCCGGACCGACGACGCGCCCGAGGAACTCCGCGAACGACTCCGGGAGGCGACGGTCGCGCTCGTCGCGAGCCGCGAGGGCGTCGACCGCGAGACGGCCGCGGCCCGCGTCGAGCGCGGCGAGTGGACCGACGATCCGCTGGCGACGGCGTTCCTCTCGGACTCGCTCCGCGCGCCGCCGGCGGTCCGGTTCCGGGAGCGCTGGTCGACGACGCCGCGGGTCGTCGCCAGGACGCGCCGGACCGTCGCGGCGCTGGAGGGGGAACTGTGAGACGCGGTCTCGTCGCCGCCGCGCTGGGCGTGGCCGGCCTCGGCGCCGCCGTCGGGCGACCGATCGTCGTCGGCCTCGCGGCGGTGCCGCTGGCCGCCCTCGTCGCCGGGCTCCTGACCGCGCCGCCGGCGCCCCGCGTCGCCGTCGACCGGGAGCTTTCGAACGCGGCGCCGGCCCTCGGAGAGCGCGTGACCGTTCGCGTGACCGTCGAAAACGAGGGCCGGACGGTCGCGGACTGCCTCGTCGCGGACTCCCTGCCCGAGGGCGTCGACGCCGTGGACGACCCGCGGGCATCGGTCCGGCTCCCCGCCGGCGCCTCGACGACCCTGGCGTACGACGTCGTCGCGCGGCGCGGCACCCACGCGTTCGGCCCCGTCGCGGTGACGGCCCGCGGGCTCGTCGACGACGCGACCGTCGAGCACGACGTCGAGACGTCCTTCCGCTGCCGCTCGGACGCCCGGCCGCTGGAGCTTCGAGCCTCGGTCGGGCGGCGCGTCGGCGACCAGCGAGCCGACACCGGCGGCAGCGGCGTCGAGTTCCACTCGGTCCGGGAGTACCGCCCCTCCGACCCCCAGCGCCGCATCGACTGGCGGCGCTACGCCCGCTCCCGCGAACTGACGACCGTGGAGTTCCGCGAGGAGCGCGCCGCGACGGTCCACCTCCTGGTCGACGTCCGCGACGGCTGCGACGTCCGCGGGCGGGCCGTCGAGCCGTCGGCACTGGCCTACGGCGTCGACGCGGCCGAGCGGCTGGCTCGCGCCCTGCTGGAGCGCGGCGTCGACGTCGGCGTGGGGCTGTACCCGGACTCACTGGACGCGCTCCCGCCAGCCGGCGGTCGCCCCCAGCGGACCCGGATCGAGCGGCTGCTCGACGGCCACGCGTCGCTGCCGTGGGGGGAGGGCGTCGCCGTCCCCGGGGTCGGGAACGCGGCGGTCGCCGACGGTGGCGCGGCGAGCGGGGACCCCGCGTCGTCGACCTCGCCGTTCGACGCCGGACTGCCGGACCCGCTCCGACGCGACGCGCGCGTCCTCCTGGTCTCTCCCTGTCTCGACGACGCGTCCGTGTCGTTCGCGGTCTCCGTCCACGAGACCGGCGGCGACGTCGGCGTCCTGTCGCCGGGTGTCGGCGGCGAGACGCCGGGTGCCGTCGTCGAGCGGGCTCACCGCGAGGAGCGGCTGGCTCGGCTCGAGGGCGCTGGGGTCCCGACGGTCGACTGGCGGGTCGCCGAGCCGCTGTCGGGCGCCGTCGAGGAGGTGTTCGCGACGTGGACGTGAGTCGGGTCACCGGGGCGGCGGGCGTCGCCGCGGCGCTCCTGGCGGCGGTCCTGCTGCCCGCGTCGGCGCTCGTGATCGCTGCGGGCGTCGCCGGCGCCATCGCCGCGGTGACCGTCGACCGCGATACCCCCGGACTCGCCGCCGGGAGCCTCGCGCTGGCCGCAGCGACGTCGCTCACCGCGAGCGCAGTGACGAACGTCGACTCCGCCGGCGCGGCGCTCGGCTCGCTGTTCGTCGCGGCGGGCCTCGCGGGATGCCTGACTGCGGCGTTCGGGCGACTGGAACCGGACGCGCCGAGTCGAAACTCGGCCAGAGGCGCCCCCGGCGGCGGTGTCGCCGGCCTCCTCGGCGCGTGGACCGCCCTCGTCCTGCCGTCGACGGCGGCGCTGGCGCTGCTGCTGGCGTCGTCGCAGCCGTTCGGGAGCTTCCTCAGCTCCCGGCTGGCGGTCCAGGGGGTCGCGCCGGTGCTGCTCGGCGTCCCGGTCGCGGTCGCTGTGGCGTCCGGCTGGGCCGCGCTGGCGTCGTGGCGGGCCGCTGGCCTCCCGCCGTGGCCGTGCACCGTCGGCCCCGCGGCGCTGCTCGTCGGCGTGGGTGCGCTCGTCGCGCCGGAGACGCTCGCTGTCGACGCGCTCCTCGTCGGGAATCTCGCGGACGGGGCGCCGGCCTACGTGCTGCTGTGGTCGACAGCGACGGCCCTGGTCGCGAGCGCCCTGGCGGGCGTCGTCGCGGCCGAGGACCCGCGGTTCCGCCGCGGGCCGGCGTGGGTCGCCGTCGCCGCCGGGCCGCTGGCTCTCGCCGCGTTCGTCGCCGCGGTCGACGGCGGCCCCTTCGTCGCCGCGGCGCTGGCCGCGCTCCCGCCGGCGGCAGACTCCTTCGGCGTCGTCGTCGAGACGGTCGCCCCCTCGACGGCGGCGGCGTTCCTCGCGGCGCTCTCGGTGTCGGGGCTGGCCTTCGCCGCGGCGCTGCTGGCCCGGGCGCCGCTGGCCCGCGAACTGACCGCGGGGCGGCCCGCCGGCGTCGGGGCGGGCTGTCTGCTCGTCGCGGTCGCGCTGGCGGGGGTGAGCGCGGCTGTGACCGCGCTGGCCGGCGGGTTCGCGGTGCTCTCGTGGGTGCTACTGGCAGCGGAGCCGGCCATCGCGCCGCCGCCCCGGACCGCGCTCTCCCGCGCCGGCGTCGCGACGCTGGCCGTGGGCTGCGGCGCGGTGGCTGCGGTCCCGCTGGTCGGCCTCGCGCCCCGGACCGAGCCCGGCGTCGGCGCCGCCTTACTGCTGGTCGGCGTCTCGGTGCTGGGCGCGGCTATCCGCTGACGGTCGGCGTCGGGGTCCCCTCGAGGGCCGCCTCGATCACGGTCGCGGGCTCCGTTGCGCCGACGCGGGCCTCCGGCGTGAGGACGAGCCGGTGGGCCAGTGCCGGGACGCCGACGCGCTCGACGTCGCCCGGGACGACGTAGCCGCGGCCCTCGACGACGGCGCGGGCGCGAGAGAGCTCGAACAGCCGCTGGAGGCCGCGCGGCGAGACGCCGACCTCGACGGCGTCGTGGCGGCGGGTCGCCTGGACGACCGCGGTCATGTACGCCCGGAGATCGGGGTCGACGCGCACGTCCTCGGCGGCCGCCTGCAGCTCCCGGACGGAGTCGGGCGTGAGGACGCCCCACGCCGCGGGGGTGCTCGTCTCGCGCTCGGCGCGGCGGTCCAGTAGCTCCTGCTCGCGGTCCGGCTCCGGGTAGCCGATAGAGGTCTTCAGCCAGAAGCGGTCGCGCTGGGCCTCCGGTAGCGGGAACGTCCCCTCCTGCTCGACGGGGTTCATCGTCGCCAGCACGATGAACGGGTCGGGGAGCTGGTGGGTGGTCCCGTCGACGGTGACCTGCTCCTCGGCCATCGCCTCGAGCAGCGCGGCCTGGGTCTTCGGCGGCGCCCGGTTGATCTCGTCGGCCAGCACCACGTTCGCGAAGATGGGGCCGCGGCGGAACTCGAAGGAGCGGTCCCGCTCGTCGAAGACGTAGGAGCCGGTGACGTCGGCGGGCAGCAGGTCGGGGGTGAACTGCACGCGGGAGAACTCGAGGCCGAGGGCGGTCGCCAGCGACCGGGCGGTCAGCGTCTTCCCCGTCCCCGGGACGTCCTCCAGGAGGACGTGGCCGCCGGCGACGACGCCGGTGACGAGGGTCTCGAGGAACGACTCGCGGGTGATGACGGCGTCCGAGACCGACGCCAGCACCGACGACGCGGCGTCGGCCGCCTCCGGAACGTCCATGGCTGGCCTCTGGGGGCCACCCGCTTAGGTCTGACTCCACGGGGTCGTGATTTCGTCCGAAAGCAGGCGTCAGAAGTGGGCCGAGGCGGTTCAGCCGCCGAGGTACAGCTCCGAGACCTCGGGGTTGTCGAGGAGCGCGTCGGCGCGGTCCTCGTAGGCGACGGTCCCCTGGTCGAGGACGTAGCCGCGGTCGGAGATGGCCAGGCCCTTCGTCGCGTTCTGCTCGACCATCAGGATGGCCGTGTCGAGTTCGTTGACCGCCTGGACGTCCGCGAACACCTCGTCGGCGGTGTTGGGCGCCAGCCCCGCTGAGGGCTCGTCGATCAGCAGGACGTCGGGCTCCATCACCAGCGCGCGGGCGAAGGCGACGACCTGCCGCTGGCCGCCCGAGAGGGTGCGGGCCTTCGCGGCGCGCTTCTCGGTGAGCAGCGGGAACCGGTCGTACAGCTGGTCGACGACCTCGTCGAGGCGGTCGTCGTCGTGGGCGACGCCGCCCATCCGGAGGTTCTCCTCGATGGTCAGCGAGCCGAACACGTTGTCGGTCTGGGGGACGTAGCCGATGCCCTCGCGGACGATGTCCTCGGGGGCCATCCCGCCGATGTCCGCGCCGTGGTAGCTGACCCGGCCCTCCCAGGGCGTCAGCAGGCCGAAGGCCGTCTTGAGGACGGTCGACTTGCCGGCGCCGTTCGGGCCGATGAGACAGACGATCTCGCCGTCGTCCAGACGGATCGACAGGTCGTCGAGGACCTGCACCTCGCCGTAGCCGCTGTCGACGTCCTCCAGGGCGAGGGCGGGGTCGTGGTCGGGGTTCGCGCTCACGCGCCACCCCCGAGGTACGCCTCGATGACGCGGTCGTCGGAGCGGACCTCGTCGGGCGTCCCTTCCATGAGGACGCGGCCCTGGTGCAGTACGACGACGGGGTCGGCGAGTTCCATCACGAAGTCCATGTCGTGTTCGATGAGCAGGCAGGTCGTCCCCTGCTCGTTGAGCCGTCGGATCTGGTCGGCGAGCTTGTTCCGCAGCGTCGGGTTGACGCCGGCGACGGGCTCGTCGAGCAGCAGGACCTCCGGCTCCGCCAGCATCGCGCGGGCGAGTTCGACGAGCTTCATCTGCCCGCCGGAGATGTCGGTCGCCGGTTGGGTCGCGAGGTGGTCGATCTCGAAGTCCTCGAGCATCTGCTGGGCGTCGGCGAGGTGCTTCGTCTCCGCCTCGGCGACGCTGCCGGGCGAGGTGAACAGCTTGACGAACGACTCGCCGGGCTGGTTCCGCGGGCCGACGAGCATCGCCTCGCGGACGGTCATCCCCTCGAGCTTCCGGGGCGTCTGGAACGTCCGGATGAGGCCGTGCTCGGCCACCTCGTGGGGGTCCTGTCCGGTGACGTCGGCCCCGTTGACCTCCACCGTCCCGCCGTCGGGCTCGTAGAAGCCCGAGACGAGGTTGAAGATCGTCGACTTGCCGGCGCCGTTCGGGCCGATGAGCGCCGTGATCGTGCCGCGCTCGACGTCGAAGGTCGCGTGGTCGGTGGCCACGAGGCCGCCGAAGCGCTTCTGGAGGTCCCGGACCCGGAGGACGACGTCGTCCTTCGAGGTGTCGGCCGGAACGTCCGCTTCCGGCGGCTGGCTCGCGTCACTCATCGCCGTCACCTCGGGTCGACTGGTTGACGGCGGAGTCCGGCGTCGTGGCCGCCTCGTCGACCGATCCCGGCCAGATGAGCTCCTTCTGGGGCGGCAGGACGCCCTCCGGCCGGAACCGCATCACGAGGACGATGATGACGCCGATGGCGAGCAGCCGCAGCGGCGCGACGTCGACCGGGAGCCACGCGAACTCGTTGAGGAAGCGCGTCCCCTGGCGGATGGTCACGACGACGACGCCGCCGAAGACCGCCCCCCGGGTCGACCCGCTGCCGCCGAGGATGACGGCGACCCAGACGTAGAACGTCGTGATGGGGTCGAGGTCGCCCGGCTGGACGTAGAGGTTCAGGTGCGCGTAGAAGACGCCGGCCAGCGCCATCACGAGGCTGCCCAGGACGAACGCCTGCATCTTGAACGAGTAGGTGTTCTTCCCGAGCGCGCGGGCGAGGTCCTCGTCCGAGCGGATCGTCCGGAGCACCCGGCCCCACGGCGAGCGGTGGGCCCGCGCGAGGATCGCGTAGCTGACGCCGACGAACGCGAACACGAGCGCGACGTTCAGCAGCATCCCGTAGAACGGGGCACCGAGTTCGATGACCGGCCCGGCGGGGACGTGGATCTGGAGGCCCGGCATCGCGTCGGGGAACGTCGACAGCACCGGCCAGTTCTCGAAGAACCCGGGGATGCCCCGGATGCCGGCGGTGCCGTTCGTCCAGTCCTGCTTGTTCTTGACGACGATCCGGACGACCTCGGCGAGGCCGAGCGACGCGATCGCCAGGTAGTCGGCCCGGAGCCGCAGCGTCGGCACGCCGATGACGAGGGCGAGGACGACGGCCATCCCGAGGGCGGCCAGGAGGCCGAAGATCGGGTCGAACCCGCCGGCCAGCGGCGACCCCGAGGCCGACAAAAGCGCCGCGCCGTAGGCGCCGACGCCGAAGAACGCGGCGACGCTGAAGTTGATGAGGCCGGTGTACCCCCACTGGGCGTTCAGCCCCAGCGACAGCAGCGCGTACATCCCCGAGAGGCCGACGAGGAACAGGAAGTACGTGGGCGTGAGGACCCCGGTGAGCAGTCCGAGGAACAGCAGGCCGACGAAGGCCGCGATGGCGGCGGTGACGCCGCGCTCCGCGACGGTCAGCCCGCTCCAGTAGCCGCCCGTGTCCTGACTGGTGGTCACGTCAGCTCGCCTCCCCGGCGATGCCGGACGGTCTGACCAGCAGCACGGCGACCATGATGAGGAAGACGATGGCCTCCGCGTACTCGATGCCGATGGGGATGCCGAAGGTATCCGGGACGAGCGGCAGCACGCTCCCCAGATCCGAGAGGATGGGCGTCAGCTGCCTGATCATGCCGATGAGGAAGCCGCCCAGCATCGCGCCGTAGACCGACCCGATGCCGCCCAGGATGACCGCCGCGAAGACGAGCAGCAGGAGGTTGAACCCCATCCGCGGCGAGAGGTTGTTGAACAGGCCGAGGAAGACGCCGCCGGCGCCGGCCAGCCCGGCGCCGATGACCCACGTCCACAGCCGGATCCGGTCGGTCCGGATGCCGCTGACCCGCGCCAGCTCCGGGTTGTCGGCCATCGCGCGCATCTTCCGGCCGAGGTCGGTGTACTGCAGCAGGACGTGGAGTCCGACGACGAGGACGATCGCCGTGATCACGATGGCGACGTCGTGCTCGGTGATTCGCACGCCGTAGGGCACCAGCGCCTCGATGGGCCGCAGCGGCGGGACGCCGAACCGGGTGGCGTCGGCGCTGAAGCCCATCTGGATGACGCCGCGGTAGATGAACGCGATGCCGATCGAGGTGATGAGCAGCCCCAGCGACCCGACGTCGAGCGGCTCGTAGATGAGCTTCTCCGTGACGATGGCGACGAGGGCGGCCGCGGCGATGCCGACGCACAGCGCCAGGAAGAACCCGACGGGCAGGCCGAGGACGGCGCCGCCGACGCCGCCGACGAAGCCGAACGCGACGAGCGCCGAGTAGGCGCCGACGGTCATCGTGTCGCCGTGGGCGAAGTTCGCGAAGTCGGCGATGCTGTAGACCAGGGAGAGCCCGACGCTCCCGAGGACGATGATGCTACTGAACACCAGCCCGTTCGCGATGAGTTCGAGGACCGGCATCGCGAGCTTACGCCTCGATGAAGCCGGCGTCGACGTACTCGTGGTCCTGGACCTCCAGGATCTGGAGGTAGCCGACGGGGTCGCCGTTCTCGTCGAAGTCGATGGGGCCGCTGACCCCCTGGTAGTCGACGTCGCCGGGGCCGCCGCCGTCGGCGAGGATGTCGCTGGCGGCCTCGAAGGTCGTCACCTGCTCGCCTTCGGGGCGGGTGACCTCGCGGACGGTCTCCTGTAAGGCGGCGCCGGAGAACTCGTCGGCCGCCTGGATTGACAGCGCGGCGGTGACGACGCAGTCGTAGGCGTAGGCCGCCCACGCGGTCGGGGTGGTGTCGAACTCCTCCTCGAAGGCCGCGGCGAACTCCTTGTAGTTCTCCTGCTCGACGGGCGCCGACGGGACGGTGATCTTCATCCCGTCCATGACGCCCTCGGGGGTGTCCTCGAGGACCGTCTGGCCCTGCGCGGAGTCGGCGCCGTAGAACTGCCCCTCGTAGCCGCTGGAGTACGCCTCGTTCATCATCGAGGTGAACTCCGCCTGGTAGGTGATGAACAGCCACGCGTCGGCGCCGGAGGAGTTCAGCTCCGACATGACGCTCGCGTAGGAGGACTGCTCCTGGTCGTGGGAGTTGTTGTAGGCGACGTCGCCGTCCCAGGCGTCGACGAAGGCGTCGGTGAGGCTCTGGCCGTAGTCGTTGTTGACGTAGGTGATCGCCACCTCGTCGTAGCCGTCCTCGGCGATGACGTCCGCGAGCGCGGTCGACTGCGTCCGCCCCGTCGGCGACATCCGCAGGAGGCCGGGGAAGTCGGTGAGGTTCAGCCCCGTGGAGTTCTGGCTCAGCTGGACGACGTCCGTCCCCTGGACGACGCTCTCGTAGATGGCCAGGCTGACGCCGGAGCCGACGGCGCCGATGAGGAACGGGACGCCGTCCTGGTTGACGAGCTTCTGGGCGGCGGAGACGCCGCCCTGGCTCTCGCTCTCGTCGTCCTCGACGGTGATGTCGAGCTCCCGGCCGTCGATGGTTTTCTCGTTGACGCGGCTCAGCGCAAGCTCGATGCCGCGCTGATTGCGCTCGCCGAACGCCGACAGCGAGCCGGTCAGCGAGTCGATCATCCCGATCCCGTAGGGGCCGTCGCCGTCGCCGTTCCCGTTGCCGTTTCCGTTCCCGTCCGAGGTGCTGATACAGCCCGCGAGGGCGGCGACGCCAGCCGCGCCCGACGCCTTCAGTACCGCTCTGCGAGTCTCGCTTGACATGTGATTGTCTCCCATGGTCGTCTGGGGGTACCTAACGGCAGAGCGACCCTGAACGGGCGACCGTCCATGGTCGGGTCCCGACGAGATGCGGGTTCTTTCCGCCACGAGACGGCAGAATAGTATGGTCGGGTCGGTCTTGAGGCCGGACGCGGACGAACGCCGACCATGCTCCCCCCGATTGCGGACAACTTCGTCGCCGGCGAGGACGCCGCGGCGGCCATCGACCAGGTGCGGGCGTGCAACGAGGACGGCGTCGCGGGCATCTGCAACCTGCTCGGCGAGCACTACGAGAAGCGGGCGCCGGCGGACGCCGACACCCGCGCGTACGTCGACCTGATCCGGGACCTCGACGACGCCGGCGTCGACGGCTGCGTCTCGGTGAAGCCCTCGCAGATCGGCCTCGACGTCGGCGAGGACGCCTTCCGTGAGAACCTCGCGACCATCGTCGAGGCCGGACAGACCCGCGACCGCTTCGTCTGGATCGACATGGAGGACCACACGACGACGGACGTCACGCTGGACGCCTTCGAACACCACGCCCGCGAGACCGGCGGCGACGTCGGCGTCTGCGTGCAGGCGAACCTCGAGCGCACCCGCGAGGACGTCGAGCGGCTGGCCGACCTCCCGGGGAAGGTCCGGTTCGTGAAGGGCGCCTACGACGAGCCGCCGGCCATCGCCCACAAGGGCGGCGACGCGGTCGACCGGGCCTACCGCGAACTGCTGGAGTACGCGTTCCGGGAGTTCGACGACGGCGTCGCGGTCGGCAGTCACGACCCCGCGATGATCTCGCTGGCCCGCGACCTCCACGACGAGTACGGCACCGACTACGAGGTCCAGATGCTGATGGGCGTCCGGGAGACGGCCCAGCGCGACCTGGCGGCCGAGGGCGTCCGGACCTACCAGTACGTGCCGTACGGCGACAAGTGGTTCTCGTACTTCTACCGGAGGATCCGCGAGCGGAAGTCGAACGCGCTGTTCGCGCTGCGGGCGGTCATCGGTCGCTAGTCGGGTCGAGAAGCTTCGACTCGGCCTTCCGGAGGTGCTCGAGCAGCGTCGTCTTCGAGACGTCCAGCTCCTCGGCGAGGTCGCGGGTCGACGTCCCGCGCGGCCACTCGTAGTACCCCTCCTCGCGGGCGTGCTCGAAGACCTTCCGCTGGGTCGGCGTCAGGGAGTCGAGGCGGTGCTGTCGCTCCGGCTGGTTCGACTCGCCGGCGGAGGTGATGCGCTGGACGGTCACCTCGGCGCCGGCGTCCTCGCGGACCCCGTCGAGGGCCGGCTCGATCTCGCCGCGCTCGCCGGCGAAGCTCACCTGCCAGTACTCGCGGCCGCCCTCGATGCGGACGGGTTCGCTGTGGACGAAGCCGTGATCGAGCAGCACCGGGCACACCATGTCGCTGGGATTGTACTCGAGGAAGAACTCCCGGGCGACGTTGCCCGGCGCGGCGTGGCCCGTCCCGAAGCGCTCCTGGAGCTCCAGGAGCTCGCCGCTGTGCGGGGACTCCGCGATGGTCGACAGCAGCTGTTCGATCTCTGCGGTGCTGTCGGCGTAGGCGGTGAACAGCCCGTTCACCGAGTCCGTCTCGATGTCCGCCTTCGGCGTGTTGTAGATCGCGTGGGCGAGCACGCCGCCCGGCACCTCGGTCGTCGACTCGATCGCCCAGCAGTTCGGGTGCCAGAGGTCGAGCGTCAGCCGCGTACCCGCCGCCTTCTGCGTCTGTCCCATCATGACTAGTTCGTACTCCAAGGGTATGTGAGTGTCGACCATGGTCGGGCAGGCGACCATGGTCGGGCGGGTCGGCGTCCAGGCCGCAGCCTGCCGTACGTGACGTCCTCGGGGGCCGACCCCGGCGCCCGTCCATGGACGGGCCGGGGTACTGGACGGCCGGGAGACACTACAACGTATGGAGCGACACGAGCACTACATCGACGGCGAGTGGGTCGCCGGAAGCGGCGACGACGACTTCGAGAGCAGGAACCCGGCGAACGGCGAGGTCCTCGGGACGTTCCCGCGCGGGACCGAGGCGGACGTCGAGGACGCGGTCGCGGCCGCCCGGGACGCGGCCGAGGAGTGGCGCGCCCTCTCGTACCCCGACCGCGCGGAGTACCTCTGGGACGTCTACCAGCAACTGCGGGAGCGGACGGACGAACTCGGCGAACTCGTCACCCGCGAGTGCGGCAAGGAGATCAGCGAGGGCCGGGCCGACGTCGTCGAGGCCTACCACATGGTCGAGTGGGCCGCCGGCAACGGTCGGCACCCCCACGGCGACGTGGTGCCCAGCGAGATCGCGGCGAAGGACGCCTACATGCGGCGGAAACCGCGCGGTGTCGTGGGATGCATCACCCCCTGGAACTTCCCGGTGGCCATCCCGTTCTGGCACATGGCGGTGGCGCTCGTCGAGGGCAACACCGTCGTCTGGAAGCCCGCCGAGCAGACGCCGAAGTGCGGCCACGCGGTCGCTGAACTGCTCGTCGAGTCCGGCATCCCGGACGGCGTGTTCAACATGGTGCAGGGCTTCGGCGACGCCGGCGCGGCCGTCGTCGACAGCGACGTCGAGACGGTGCTGTTCACGGGCAGCGCCGAGGTCGGCCAGGGCATCGCCGAGTCCATCGGCGGGACGCCCGGCAAGCTCGCCGCCTGCGAGATGGGCGGGAAGAACGCCGTCCTGATCACCGACGAGGCGGACCTCGACCTCGCGGTGCCGGCCGCCGTCCTCTCGAGCTTCAAGACGACGGGGCAGCGCTGCGTCTCCAGCGAGCGCCTCATCGTGCACACGGACGTCTACGACGAGTTCAAGGAGCGGTTCGTCGCGGCCGCCGAGAAGGTCTCGGTGGGCGACCCGCTCGACGAGGACACCTTCATGGGGCCGCTCGTCGAGCCCCGCCACCGCGAGAAGGTCCTCGAGTACAACGACCTGGCGCGCGAGGAGGGCGTGAACGTCCTCGTCGACCGCGCGGACCTCGACGACGAGGAGATCCCCGACGGCCACCGGGACGGCCACTGGATCGGGCCGTTCGTCTACGAGACCGAGTACGACCCCGAACTGCGCTGCATCCACGAGGAGGTCTTCGGCCCCCACGTCGCGCTCATCGAGTACGAGGGCGGCATCGAGCGCGGCGTCGAGCTCCAGAACGCCACCGAGTACGGCCTCGCGGGCTCGATCGTCAGCGAGGACTACCGCCAGATCAACTACTACCGCGACCACGCCGAACTCGGCCTCGCCTACGGCAACCTCCCCTGCATCGGCGCGGAGGTCCAGCTACCCTTCGGCGGCGTCAAGAAGTCCGGGAACGGCTACCCCTCCGCCCGCGCCGTCATCGAGGCGGTCACCGAGCGCACCGCGTGGACGCTGAACAACTCCTCGGACATCGAGATGGCACAGGGCCTCTCCGCCGAGGTCACGGTGGAGGACGACTGATGGCCATCAGGACCGAGGTCGCCGGCTGCCTCCGCTGCGGAGCGCCGACCGCTCGCGACGGCGGCAACCGGCGCTGCCCGTCGTGCGGCTGGCGCGAGTGCGCCGGCGCCGACTGACCGGGCCTCAGGCCGACGTTTCGATCCGATCGCGTATCCTGCCGCCGACGGTCGCGACGAGCAGCACCGCGGGCGCGACGACGAGGGCGACGAAGGCGAACGTCAGCGCGAGCGGGAGGCTCTCGAGCCACAACCCCGCGACCGACGCCGCGGCGAGACAGCCGAGCACCGCGAGCGCGGCACCCTGCGTGACCGAGTCGACGTCGTAGCCGCCCCACCGACGCCGGAGGTTCACCGCGAGCACGACGGCGGCCATCGCCGCAGCGGCGACGGCGCAGAGCCAGAACAGGCCGACCGCAAGGAACCCGACGGCGACGCCGGGCGCCGGCTCAACGCCGCTCGCCGCCGGTAGGCGATTCGAGGCGCCCTCGACGACGAGGACGCTGCCGGCGGCCAGGAGGGCGTACAGTGCGGCGCAGACCGCCTCGGTTCGCCGGTACGGCAGCCGTTCCATATCGGGCGCTGGGGCGCCGGGGAGGTAACCGTGGGGGTCGCTCCGCGCGAAACGCAACCGTTTCCTGGCCGCACGCCCTCGTTCGCGCCGAATGGAGCCGTCCGTCGTCTCGCTGGTCGTCGGCGAGGTCCTGCCACGGGTGGCCACCATCGCGGTCGCCATCGCCGGCGGCGTCGCCTTCGCCGACCTGCTGGTCGCCTTCGGCGTCATCCGCCACGTCGCCGCGCTCTCGCGGCCGCTCACCGGCCCCGCCAACCTGCCGGACGAGGTCGGCGGCGCCATCATCACCACCGCGGCCTCGACGACCGCCGGCTACGGCATGCTCGCGGAGTACCGCGACGCCGGCCTGCTGGACGACCGCGCCACCCTCGTCGCCGTCACCATCAACACGTTCTTCGGGTTCGTCCAGCACATCTTCACCTTCTACGCGCCGGTCCTGATCCCCATCCTCGGGCTGAAGGTCGGCCTACTGTACGTCGGCACCCGCGCCGGCGTCGCCCTCGCCATCACCGCCACGGGCGTCCTCGCCGGCGCCGTCCTGCTCTCCTCGCGGAACGTCGACCCGGAGGCGATGGCGGAGCTCGAACCCGACGCCCGCCCCGACGGCGGCGAATCGCCCACGTCCACCCGCGAGAAGCTCGCCGGCGCGGCCCGCTCCGGCGTCGAGAAGACGCGGGACATCCTGCCCCGCCTCGCGGTCGTCTACACCGCGGTCGTACTGCTGACGACCTACTACGACCTGGAGGCGCTGACCGGCGGCGCCGCCGACCCCCTGGCCGCGCTGACCGGCCTGCCGTCGGCCGCCGTCCCCGTCATCGTCGTCTTCGCCTTCGACACCACCAGCGGGGCCGTCACCATCGCGCCGCTGGTCGAGGACGGCGTCTTCACCGCCCGCACCGCCGTCGCGACGATGCTCGTCGGCGGCATCGTCTCCTTCACCGTCTCGACGTTCAAGCGCTCCATCCCGTTCCAGTACGGCATCTGGGGCGCCGAATTCGGGACGAAGGTGATCCTGGTGAACACGGGGCTGAAGGTGTTCTGGATCGCGGTGGCGCTGGTGGGGCTGTTGGCGGTGTGAAAATGACGACCTCCATAGTTAGAACTCGCCCAGTCGGAGGGCAGTCCATTACATCAACTACAGGCACTCAGGAACCGTCTGCGTAGTAGAGGACTCCGAGGAAGACCACCATTGCCAGAATCCCGAGGGTCGTTTCACCCAAACTAGAAACCCCCGTCACAATCGCCTTGATTGTGGCCATCGATTGATTTACTCCTTCTACGTCCCCCTCGATTATCATGCCTAAAGTGGTCAAAACCACAATTAGTCCTGTGAACTTCAGGGCTGCCCCTGTAAACCCCATGGTTAGCAATGGGAAGGGCTACTAACGATGGTTTTGACTATTTCGAGAGTCAATAATAGTACCCAGGACGTTTCGAATTGTAGAGTTCGGTGAAGACTTACGAATTGAATCTGCTCTCGCGATGTTCACAGTTATCGGCGGTGGGACTAGACAGTCTGACAAAGAGCTTGTCGTTTTGACGGAGTTGAAAGCATCAATGAGCCAGGGATACGACTCTTCAGACCAGCGTCCTACAGAACAGTTCACTAATTGGAACATTAGCCCATCGCTCGCGAGCTGTACCGGTACCGTCGGCGTGCCGTCCTGCAGTTCGCCGACGCACTCGCGGCAGAACTGGTAGGCCGGCTCGTTGACGGCCGCACAGGACGGGCGATGTGAGCGCGAGGACACCGGGATTATCTCCCCACCGGCGCAAGGGGGAGGCGTGCACCTCTTGGCGACGACGAACGGCGGGCTGGAGTCCGTGACGGCCGACGAGCTCGACGAACTGCTGGGACTCGACGCGGCCGTCCACCACCGCGGCGTCGTGGAGTTCGACGGGAACCACGAGGACGTTTACGACCTCCACTACCGCTCGCGGACCTGCCACCGGGTCATGGAGGTGCTCGTCGACGCGCCGGTCGAGGAACTGGAGGACGTCTACGACCGGACCCGCGAGGCTGACCTGGCGGCTCATCTCCCCTCGTCGGACTTCGGCGTCGTCGGGACGCGCCACGGCAGCCACGAGTTCACGAGCGTCGACGTCGCCGAGCGGGTCGGCCAGGGGGTCATCGACGGCTACCGCGAGGCGACCGGCGAGCGGCTGCCCGTGGACCTCGACGACCCGACGGTGCGGCTGGAGGCGTACCTCTACGACGACCGGTTCACCCTCGCGATCGACCTGACCGGCGACTCGCTGCACCGGCGGCCCTACCGCGTCTGCGAGCACGACGCGCCGCTGCGCGGGACGCTGGCGTACTCGATGCTCCGGATCGCGGGCTACGGGGCCGAGGACCGCCTGGTCGACCCGATGGCCGGGTCGGCGACCGTCCCCATCGAGGCCGCGCTGGCGGCGACCGACCGACCGCCGCGTCCCGACCTCGAGCCCGCACTCGACGCGCTGCCGCGCTACGACGGCGCCGCGTTCCGCGAACGGCGGGCGGCCCACGAGTCGCGCTCGCCGGACCTCGCCATCGAGGCCCGCGACCGCCGCGAGAAGTGGCGCCGCTGCGCCCGCGTCAACCTGGAGGCCGCCGGCTTCGAGGACGCCGTCGAGGTCGTCGACGCCGACGCGCGGACCGCGGCCGTCGAGGCCGACTGCGTCGTCACGAACCTCCCGTTCGGCATCCGGGTCAGCGAGGACCTCCGGGCGCTCTACGCGGACTTCGCCGACCGGCTGCGGGAGGGCGACGTCGACCGGTTCGTCGCCCTGACGACGAAGCCGGAGCTGCTCCCGATGGAGCCCGTCGAGCGCTACGACATCCCCTACGGCCGCATCGACGCCGCGATCGTCGCCTACGAGCCGTGACCCGTCGAGTGGACGGTCGTCCGTCGCGACGGGGCCGCACCGGTATCTTTATGAACAATCGTGAAATACAGTGGGATACATGCGAAGCGCCGATTCCGGCCCCCGTTCGCTGCTCGGCGTCGCGGTACGCGTAGCCGTACGCTAGTTCTCTCTTCCGACTCTCGTACCGACGACGACCGTCCTACCGAACCCAACAGATGAGCACCGAACCCACCCCGACGCCCGATACCGAACCGACGACCGAGACGCCGCCCACCGAGATCGCCGCCCGCACTGGCGACGACCCCTGGGCCGCAGCCGACGAGACACCCGGTGACCTCGACCGCCCGACGACCGCGGCCCAGCAGCTGTTCGACCCGTACTCCGTCGCGCGACTCCGCAACCTGATGGACGACGAGAACGCCTACTGTAGCTGAGTCGCCCCCTCCGCCGCCGCGTCGAACCCCTCCGGGAACGCCGACATCAGCACGACCGCCTCGCCGTCGATCACGACCTCCCCGTCCCCGTCGTAGACGGTGGTCGTCAGCTCGTACTTGCTCTTCCCGAGGTCCTCGACGACCTCGCACTCCGCGGTGACCGTCTCGCCGATCTCGACCGGGCCGAGGAAGCGGAGGTCCTGCGAGAGGTAGATCGTCAGCCCCGGCAGCCGGGCAAGCGCGGCGCTGATGAGCCCCGCCGTCAGGATGCCGTGGGCGATGCGCCCGCCGAAGCGGGTCGCCGCCGCGAACTCCTCCTCGAGGTGGATGCGGTTCGTGTCGCCGGTCGCCTCCGCGAACCGGCGGACGTCCTCGTCGGCGAGCTCCTTGCGGAACCGGACGACGTCGCCGACCGAGAGCTCGTCGTCGCCCTCGTGCTCGAATGACCAGTCGGGGTCGTCGTAGGTCGTCGACGGCGAGGAGGAGCGCAGCCTCGTGAGGCGCTCCGTCCACCCCTCCGAGGTGCGGCTCATGTGCGGCAGGTAGTACGAGAGGTCCGTCGTCGTGACGATGCCGACCAGCCGGCCGTCCTCGCAGACCGGCAGCCGCCGGATGTCGTGGTCGGCGAGCAGCGTCGCCGCGTCCTCGATCGAGGTGTCGGTCTCGACGGTGACGAGGTCGTCCGAGAGGATCTCGGCGACCGTCAGCGCCCCGGCGTCGGCGTCCTCGGCGATGAGGTCGACCATGTCGGACTCGGTGACGATGCCGACCGGCTCGTCGCCCTCGCAGACGACCAGCGAGCCCACGCGGGCGTCCCGGAGCTTCCGGGCGGCCTCCATCGCGGTCGCCTCGCGGGCGACGGTCTCGACCGGCGACGACATCACGTCCTCCACCGTCAGTGTGACGAGCATACTCGACCCTCGACCGCGACGCGGAAGAGCCTACGGGCGAAGCTATTCCCGCCTCGCGGCCCTCCTGGGGGTATGGAACGGCCGCCGTGGCTCGCCGAACCGCACCCGCGCGTCGTCGACGGCGCGCTGCTGGCCGGCGTCGCGTTCGTCCTGGCGACGGGCGTCGTCAGCCTCTACTCCGGCCGGCCGAGCCGGGCGTGGGTGTTCGTCACGCACGGCCTCGGCGGCCTCGTGCTCGCGGCCCTCGTCGCGCTGAAGCTCCGCCGCGTCCGCCGGCGTGTCACCGGCGGCGCCTGGACGGCCGTCGTCGCCCTCTCGGTGCTGCTCGCGGTCGCCACCGTCGGCGCGCTTGCCAGCGGCGTCGCCTGGGTGTTCGGCGCGTCCCTCGACCTCGGCCCCTGGGGGCTGCTGAACCTCCACGTCGGCCTGGGACTGGCCGTCGCCGCGCTGCTGGTCGTCCACCTGCGGTTCCGCTTCCGGCTGCCGGAACGGGGGGACTTCGAGGGCCGGCGATCTGCGCTGCGCTTCGGCGCGCTCGTCCTCGCCGGCGCGGCCGTCTACCGCGCGCAGGGCGTCGCCAACGCCGCCCTCGAGACCGCCGGCTCGGACCGCCGGTTCACCGGCTCCCGCGAGGAGGGCAGCGACGACGGCAACGCCTTCCCGGTGACCAGCTGGGTCGCCGACCGACCGGAGCCGGTCGACGCGGACGCGTGGACGCTGACCGTCGACGGCGCCGTCGCCGCCCCCGCCGAGTTCGACTACGCGACGGTCGCCGGGGGAGACGACGAGACGCGCGCCCTGCTGGACTGCACGAGCGGCTGGTACTCGGAACACGACTGGCGCGGCGTCGCGGTGGCGTCGCTGCTCGAGGCGGTCGCCCCCGACGACGGGGCCGCGTGGGTGTCGTTCCGGTCGGTCACCGGCTACCGCTGGAGCCTCCCGATCGAGGAGGTCCGCGAGGCCCTGCTGGCGACCCACGTCGACGGCGAGCGCCTGACGCACGGCCACGGCTTCCCGCTCCGGCTCGTCGCGCCCGGGCGCCGCGGCTTCCAGTGGGTGAAGTGGGTCGAGGAAGTGCGGGTGACGCGCCGCCGCGACCGCGGCGAGCGGCTCGCTATCTTCGTCAGCGGCTTCAGCTAGTGTCGACCGGCCGGCCGTCCTCGGTCGGCGGCGCGACGTGGTCGACGAACGACTCGACGTCCGGCTCGTTCACCCGCACGCGGACGTGGATGTCGCCGAGTTCGCTGCCGCTGCCGACGGCGAAGTTGACGACGCCGCGGAACGCCGCCTGCTTCTTCAGGTCGAACGTGAACGTATCGCCCTCGTGGTTCGCGAAGAACGCGCCGCGGGCGGAGTCGAGGATGGCCTGCTCGTGGAGCCGCTCCGAGAGGTGGTCCATCGAGTGGCAGGTCGCCAGCAGTTCGCCGGGGTGGGTCTCCACCTCGGCCTCCGGGAAGAGGTTCCGGATGGCGTCGGCGACGCGGTCGGTCACCTCGGTGTCGTGGACGGGGGCCGTGATCTGGACGTCGATGCTGTATATCATTCGAGTACCTCCCTGACGCGGGTCCGGAACGCCCCGAGCGTGCCGGTGTTCTCGACGGTCACGTCGGCTTGGTCCATCGCCTCGCCGAGCCCGAAGCCCAGTTCTCGCTCGTCGCGCTCCTCGAGCCCCTCGCCGTCCCCGTCGACCCGGTCGCGACCGCGGTCGGTCACCCGCTTCCGTCGGAGCTCGAACGGCGCCTCGATGCTGACGAGCGAGAAGTCGTCGCCGAAGCGCTCCTCGAAGACGTCGACCTCGACGTCAGAGCGGATGCCGTCGACGAGCACGGTGTCGGCGTCCTCCAGGGCCGCCTCGATGTGCGGCAGCGACGCCTCGGCGATGGCCGCGGGGCCGTTCTCCTCGCGGAGCTTCGTGGCCACCTCGCCGTGGTGTTCGGCGGGGTCGAGCCCGCGGTCGCGACACTCCGCGCGGATGACGTCGCCCATCGTGACGACCGGCACCCCCAGCTCCTCGGCGACGGTCGCGAACTCGCCCTTGCCGCTGCCGGCCAGCCCGACGGTTCCGATGACCTGCATCTACCCGGTGGTAGTCCGAGCGTCGGTTTAAGGGCTATCCTTCGCCGTAGCGTCCGAGAATAGGGCCGGTGATCCAGTTTACTCGGCCTGGTTACCGGTGTATCTCCCCCTCGAAGAGCAGGAACTGCTCTAACTGGAGTCTGACGTTGACGAACCGGTCGAGCGGCGCGCTCTCCGGGGGCACCTCGTTGACGCCGACCGACAGTTCGCGGTCGGCGGGTAGCGCCAGGTTCACCCGGTCGCCGACCGAAACTGCTTCGGGGAGCCTGGAATGGCCGAAATTGCTTCCAGATGACACGTTGACCTGTGCCTTGCCGGGTACCTCGGTCCCGTTGACCATCTCTAATTCGATCACCTCGCCGTCCTCGACGAGCTGCATCTCGAACTGGACGCCTTCCTCCTCGGCCGTTTCCAGCCAGTCGGGCGCCTGGATGTCGGTCTCCCCGACAGCAGTGACCGTCGCCTCGACTGCTTCCTGCACCGTCGAACCGTCCTGATCGACCGTCAGGTCGTAGCTGAGTTCGCTGACGTAGCCGGCTTGGCTCACGGCGACCGACGCCGAGAGGTCCGTCACCTCACCGAAGACGATATCTGAGAGCTTCTGCTCGTCGGCGACGCCCTCGGCCTCGTAGACGGCGGCGTAGTTGCCAGCAGCGTCTTCCTTGACCTCGGTCGCCTCGCCCCAGGAGACTCCGGCAACCAGGGCTCCGAACCGTGACACCTCGGAGACCGATTCGGCCGTGGGCGCCTGATTGTCGATCCGGTATCGCTGGTCGAAGCCGGAGTCCATCTGGACGTATCCGACTTGCTCCCCGGACGGCGACCACAGCGTCTCGGTCACGTCGCCGTCGGTCACTACCGAGACGCCCGCGGAGCCCCATCGCTTGGTGACCGATTCGGACTGGCCGTGACCGTCGTACGAACGCTGCTCGTCCAGTTCCACCGTGAGCGACTTGGCGTCAGTGATCGCGGTCCTGTGTGTATCCGAGAGAGTGGACCCGTCCACTTCGGTCTGCGATGCACCCTCGGGGTACTCGAATTCCTCCAGCGTCGGTGCTGCAGGCGTCGAAGTAGGTGTCCCGGAAGCCGCGTCAGGTTGCTCGTCCTCCCCAGCGTCCGCGCCAGGATCGTCCCCACCAGTACACCCTGCGAGCAAACTAGTTGCTACCGCACCCGTCGCTAAGAGGTTCCGTCTCGTGAACCGCTGTTCGTCTCCCATTGGTCATTTTGTGGGTACAGTACATACTATACATAAATATTCTTATCAAATCAACACGTATCAATAAACCACTCCTCGATTAAACTCGCTGATTCACTGACACTCGTCCTATCTGTCAATTCACGTGTTCGATTCCTCGCAAGACAGTCCTGGTCGATCTGTCTTCGTCGGTCGTGGCTCGGATGCCTCTGGTTCGGCCTTCGTGGTCTCGCTTCGACCCCTGAGCGAACCCGCACCGCTTTTGAAGCCGCCTGTGTAATTTTCGGCCAGGGCACGTAGCTCAGCTAGGACAGAGCGTCGGACTTCTAATCCGATGGCCGTGGGTTCGAATCCCACCGTGCTCGTACAGCGAGGAGCGGAGCGTCGAGCGAACGAAACGTGCGCCTCGAGAAGACGAACAGGGAGCAAAGCGTTCCGAAAGACCGTGCTGTGAAGTGCTCTTTCTGCCGGCTCGATCGGTATCGCATCCGCCCAGACCTGTTTTCGCCGAGCCAGACCAACGTGGATAGCAAACCAATATGCGGTGAACGCCGGCTCACACCGCCAGTCACGGGATGTCCAATCAGTAAAAGCCTCAGCCCGGCCCCGTAACGATTCCGAATACAACGAAAAAAGTGAAAATACTGTAAATATGTAACTCTTAGTCTGAATTAGGTTCCTTATAGCAAAGATTTATACTACAACGCCGTATAGATGTGGGTGTAGTGATCGCAAGCGACTCACCCCGTAAAGATGTCCGATGCTGCCGTTCCGCGACGGTGAGGACGCCGCGGGGAGCGCTTGACGAACCGAACGGTCCCGACGAGGTGCTCCGTCAGACACAGTGACATTCCGCTGCCGCTAGGTCCTGGGTTCTGTCGACCCACTGCTGCCGTGCTGCCTGTTATCCTGCCGCTGGGCTCCGGCCCAGCTCCCGTCCGTCCGCCCTCGCCTGCCGGCGGACGCGGTTCGGTTCTGGCACACCTTTTTTGCGGTTCGATCGGAACGCCGTCACAGCGACGGCCTCGCGACCGGTGCGTGGTGACGTTTAACACGAACGGGTCCGTCATCCACCGCATGGTCGAGAAGGCGACGCTGGACGGTCGAACCGCCATCGTGACCGGTGCGAGCTCCGGCATCGGACAGGAGACCGCGCACGCCCTCGCGGATGCGGGCGCCGACGTGGCGCTCGCCGCGCGGCGGCGCGAACGCCTCGAGACGCTGGCCGACGAGGTGGAATCGGAGACGGACGCCGAGGCGCTCGTCGTGCCCACGAACGTCCGGAACGAGGACGAGGTCGAGGAACTCGTCGAGACCACCGTCGCGGAGTTCGGCGGGCTGGACCTGCTGGTCAACAACGCCGGCACCGCGGCCGGCAGCGAGGTGGCGTCGATGGCGACGGAGGAGTACCGGACGATGATGGAGGTCAACGTCGACGGGATGTTCTTCGCGACCCGGGCGGCGCTGCCGCACCTTCGCGAATCCGGGGGTACCCTGATCTTCGTCGGCAGCTTCGCGGGCAAGTACCCGCGGCCGTTCAACCCCGTCTACGCGGCGAGCAAGTGGTGGACCCGCGGGTTCGCCCAGAGCGTCTCCGCGCAGGTCGGCGACGACGACGTCGGCGTGACGGTCGTCAACCCCTCGGAGGTCCGCACCGAGTTCGGCTCCGAGTACGGTGAGTCCTTCGAGGAGCGCTTCGACGAGGGCGAGGTGACCGAACCGGAGGAGATCGCGGAGGCCATCCGCTACGCGGCCGGGCAGAGCCCCTCGATGGCGGCGGAGATCGACCTCTACCGCCGGGACAAGTTCACGATGTTCTGAAGCGAGCGGCGCGGTGGTGGGGTCGGGCCGTCGGCCACTCAAACCCGACCCGTGTCAGGTTTACCCCGCTCGAGGCCCTACGGACACACGATGCTCGAACTCTACCAGGCGGAGGGCTGTCCGCACTCCCAGGACGTCCGCGAGAAGCTGACCGACCTCGGCGCCTCCTACGTGATCCATAACCCCCGGCTGCCGGGCGACGAGGGCGGCGACGTCAAGAACGAGCAGACCCACGCCGAACTGACCGCCATCGGCGGCGAGGACACGATCCCGTTCCTCGTCGACACCGACCGCCGCCGGGAGACGCGCTACGACAGCGACGATATCGTCGCGTACCTGGAGGAGCACTACGCGTAGCGCAGTCCCGTTCTCCCGAAACTACCCGTCGAACCCGTCTTCGAATCTGAACGTCCCGTCGCGCTGCACGACTTCGCCGTCGACCTCGATGTAGGAGTCCTCGGCCATGTCGACGATCATGTCGACGTGGACCGCCGACTCGTTGGCCTCGCGGTCGTCGCCGACGCACTCATCGTAGGCGCGGCCGACCGCCATGTGGACGGTGTCGCCCATCTTCTCGTCGAACAGCATGTTGTAGGTGAACCGGTCGATGTCGCGGTTCATCCCGATGCCGAGCTCGCCGAGGCGGCGGGCGCCGTCGTCGGTGTTCAGCACCTCGGTGAGCAACTCCTCGTTCTGGTCGGCCGAGTGCTCGACGACCTCGCCGCCCTCGAAGACGAGGTGGGCGCCCGTTATCTCCCGGCCCTGGTAGTACAGCGGCTTGTCGAACAGCACCTCTCCCTCGACGCTGTCGGCGACCGGCGCGGTGAAGACCTCGCCGCCGGGGAGGTTCTTCTCGGCGTAGTCGTTCAGCGTCGACATCCCGTCGACCGACATCGTCACGTCGGTGGTGTCGCCGCTGACGATGCGCACCTCGCTGGCCGGGTCGAGGATGTCGACCATCTGCGCCTGGTGCTCCCGCTGGGCGTCCCAGTCCTTGTTGACGGCGTCCCAGACGAAGTTCTCGTAGGCCTCGGTGCTCATCCCCGCGAGCTGGGCGCTGCCCTTCGAGGGGAACTGCGTGAGACACCAGCGCTTCGAGAGGGCGACCTCCTGGACGGGCCGGGTGGCCTTCGACTGCTCGGCCTGCGTCTCCGGGGCGACGTCGCTCTGCTCGGTCGCGTTCGCCTCCGCCCGCACGCGGATGAGGACGTCCGTGTCCTCGTAGAGCGACTGCAGGTGCGTCGGCGTCTCGAATTCGTCGTCGTCGACCGCCCGGAGGTACGCCCGCTCGGCGCGGCTGTCGTTCGCGAGGTACACCGGCGTGGCGCCGCGGTCGCCGACGACCTCGTGGAGCGCGACGGCGAGGTCCTCGGCCTCGCCGGGGGCGCTGATCACGACGTTGTCGCCCGCCTGGACGTCCGTCGAGTGGTCGACGATGATCTCGGCGTGTTCGCGGATGCGCGGGTCCATACCCGGGGGTGTGGGAGCGGGACCCTATACGTGTACGGATAGCGGCGGCGGCGGGAGTCGCTGGAGTCCCGCTTCGACGTCCGTCCGATCGTGACCTCCGCGGGGAAACGCTAAGTCGGGGGTTCCCGTACGTGTGCCCATGTGGCACCGGCGGGACGACTCCGAGGTCACCTGCATCGCCTGCGGCGAGCGCGTGTCCCGCACCGAGGCGCGCGAGTACGACAAGTACGGCGACCGCTGGGACCGCGAGGACAAGGAGTTCGAGCACCTCTGTAAGCCCTGCTTCCGCGACCTCTGCCACCAGTCCCGGACCGGACTCGAGTCGCTCCTGGCGGACGTGGAGACCGGCGGCCTCTCCCGCCAGCAGTTCCTCGCCCGCTTCGTCGAACTCGTCGACGAGGACCGCGACTCACCCGAGTCCCACGAACGGGAATAACGAGGTGCCGGGCTGGTGGCCTGGTCCTTCGAGCGTGGCGGCTATGCTGCCGCGAGGGTCTTCGGAGTCTCCGGTCGCACTTCGCATTGCTCGCTATACTCGCTTACTCGCGGTTCGCGGGTCGTTCCCGCTCGCCGTTCGGCATTTTGAGACCTCGAACGGAGTCCGAGGAGCCGCAGCTCGCGGGTCGTCGCTCCGCTCCTCCCCGCTCGCCTGGTCGAGACTCCTCGCTTCGCTCGGAGTCTCGCACACAACGCCTAACTGTACCACCCCCGAACCTCCCGACATGAGTGACCAGGACGAACAGGCGTACGCGGGGACGGCGGAGGGCCAGGGCCCGGTCGTCATCGACGAGGAGCTCGCCCGCCACCTCGCCAACAAGCGCGAGGAGCTCTTCGAGGAGTTCGACATCCGCGACGAGTTCCCGCGGGCGGTCCTCGAGGAGGCCGAGGAGCGGGCGGCCGACCCCGAGGGCGACATCGAGACGGAACTCGAAGACCGGAGGGACCTCCGGGACCTGACGACGTGGACGACCGACCCGGCGGACGCCCAGGACTTCGACGACGCCATCTCCATCGAGCGGACGGACGTCGGCTACAGACTTTGGGTCCACATCGCCGACGTCACCCACTACGTCAACCCCGAGACGGCGATGTGGGATGAGGCCCAGAAGCGCGGCAACACCGTCTACCTGCCGGGCTACACCATCCATATGCTGCCGCCGATCCTGGCGGAGACTGTCTGCTCGCTGGTCCCCGAGGAGGACCGGCTGGCCCACACCGTCGAGATGCACATCAACGAGGAGACGCTCTCTCACGAGTCTATCGACATCTACAAGTCCGTCATCCACTCCGACGCCCGCCTGACGTACAACGAGTGCGAGGAGGCCCTCGACGACGAGGACCACCCGCTACACGAGGCGAACAACCTCGTCTACGAACTCGCCGAGGAGCTCCACGAGCAGCGCAAGGAGGACGGCTCGCTCGTCCTCAACCCGAAGCGCGACCGCGCCCACACCATCATCGAGGAGTGCATGCTGAAGGCGAACAAGGCCGTCACCCACGAACTCCAGTGGGGCCGCGGCCTCGAGGCGATGTTCCGCGTCCACCCCCAGCCCACCCCCGACGAGTGGGACGAGGCTCTCCGGGAGATCCAGGACCTCGACGGCGTCTCCATCCCCGGCGACTCCTGGGACGACCCCCGGAGGGCCGTCAACGCGACGCTGGAGGAGGCGCCCGGCCGCCAGCTCAACAAGATCCAGTGGGCCGTGATGAAGGTCATGCCGCGGGCGAAGTACATGTCCGACCCCTTCGGCGGCCACCACGCGCTGAACTTCGAGATCTACGGCCACTTCACCTCGCCCATCCGCCGGCTCTCCGACCTCGTCAACCACTGGATCATCTACACGAACGACGTCCCCGAGGGCATCGCCGACCTCTGCGACCACGCCAGCAAGACCCAGAAGGACGCCGAGACCTGCGAGCGCCAGTACAAGAAGTTCCTCGAGGAGGTCGGCCTCGACGCCCACGCGATCAACAACCGCGGCCTCGAGGTCGTCGAGGACCCCGAGGACGCCGACCACACGGTGTGACGTCAGCGAGGCGGCAACGCGTTCTCGAAGGCGTACTCCTCGGCGTACGAGACCCTCGGGTGATCGATCGCCGCGTCCTCGACCCGGAGGTACGTGCTCTTGCGCCCGGCCGCTTCCAGCGGGACCCAGAATAATCCGCCGCTGTCCCGACATCTGACGGCGAAAGCGTCTATCTCGGTATCCGTGTACTCCTCGACCGTCGCCTCGCCGTCGGCCGTAGTCTGGGACCCTGTCTTGAACCGGATGCAGTCGCCTTCTCGCCAGCCGGTCTTGACCTGGACGCGGTAGAGCGATGCGTCGGCATCGACGAGCAGGCCGTACCGGTCGTTGTCGCCGAACGGAACGGCGACCGAGTACCCGCGTCGCGTCAGTTCTGCGAGGACCAGCGCCTCGGAGGTATCCCCCACGTCCTTCGTGTTCATGGACGGTCCTGGTCCGGTTTCGCTACAAAAATCTCCGCCTGGTGGAGCGGACAGCACGGCACCGAGCCGCTGACGATACCTGGAACTGTTGCTCTCGGATTTGGCGTCGTCAGAAAGCGCCCGAGGCGGGATTTGAACCCGCGTCACGACCGTGACAGGGTCGTATGATGGGCCACTACACCACCCGGGCTCCCTGCATTCCTCCGTAGCCGGGTTCCGACCTTAAGGCTTTCCAAAGGATGGCAGGGCGGTGGGAGGTGGCACACCACTCGCCGGCGTGGGTTTTCAGCCGGGGGACGTCCGGTCGGTCGACCGGCATCGAATGTTCGTCGGTCCAAGCTCCACACTCCCTGCGAGACTCACTGAACGAGCGATTCAGGGGCGAGAGGGCTCGCTCCGGGGACGCTCTCGCGGCGAGAGTCCGGGAAAGGGTTTTTGACAGATGCCGTATAACAGAGTGGCAACGAGCAGTCGCGTGCCGCGGTGAGAGGCGGCACGGGTAGCTATGGCCGTCCGATTTAGCAAGTGTTTTACCGCTGCCGCCGATAGCACGCTGTAGTATCTCGTGACAGCTTCTTCACCCGGCCAGCCCAACACATGGTAGACGTAAGCCAACACAACCTGGTTCCGGAGCACTCGGTCCTCGACGAGGAGGACGTCGAGGAGGTGCTCGCGGAGTACGACATCGACCGCACAGACCTGCCGAAGATCGAGCGTCGCGACGCCGCCCTCCCGGAGGAGGCGGGCGTCGGCGACGTCGTAGAGATCGTCCGCGACTCCCGGACGACCGACCGAGCCGTCGTGTACCGACTGGTGGTAGAATGAACAGGCAAGACCGCCGTTCGATCTCCCGGGAGTACTTCTCGCGGGACCGACTCGCAGCGCACCACTTCCGATCGTTCAACAACTTCCTGGACCGCGGGATGCAGGAGGTCGTCGACGAGAAGGAGAGCATCGACACCGACATCGGCGACAAGGAGGGCCAGGAGCCCGTCCGCGTCGACCTGGGGAACGTCCGCATCGTGACGCCGCGGGTCCGGGAGGCCGACGGGTCCGAGGAGCTGCTCTACCCGCAGGAGGCCCGCCTGCGGAACATCACCTACTCGGCGCCGGTGTTCATGGAGATGAGCATCGTCCGCGGCGGCGAGGAGGAGGAGGAACACATCGTCGATCAGGCGGAGACGAAGGTCGGCCGGATGCCGATCATGGTCGGCTCCAACAAGTGCAACATCGCGGACTTCACCCGCGAGGAGCTGATCGAGATCGGCGAGGACCCCGCCGACCCCGGCGGCTACTTCATCGTCAACGGCTCCGAGCGCGTCCTGATGACCAGCGAGGACCTCGCGCCGAACAAGATCCTCGCGGAGTACGACACGAAGTACGGCGACGAGATCCAGATCGCCAAGACGTTCTCCCAGCGCCGCGGCTACCGGGCGCTGGTGCTCTGCGAGCGGAACCGCAGCGGCATCCTCGAGGTGTCGTTCCCCTCCGTCTCGGGGTCGATCAACTTCGTGACGCTCGTCCGGGCGCTCGGCCTGGAGTCCGACGAGGATATCGTCCACCGGGTCTCCGACGACCCGGAGATCGTGAAGTTCATGCTGGAGAACCTGGAGGCCGCCGAGGTCCAGTCGACCGCCGAGGCCATCGAGGAGCTGGGCCAGCGCGTCGCCTCCGGCCAGGGGAAGAACTACCAGCTGAAGCGCGCCAACTACGTCATCGACCGCTACCTCCTGCCGCACCTCCACGAGGAGGGCGTCGAGGACGAGGAGGTCCGGATGAACAAGGCGGTGTACCTCTGCCGGATGGCCGAGGCCTGCTTCGAGCTGGCCCTGGAACGCCGGGAGTCCGACGACAAGGACCACTACGCGAACAAGCGTCTGAAGGTCTCAGGCGACCTGATGAAGGACCTCTTCCGGACGGCGCTGAACAAGCTGGCACGCGACGTGAAGTACCAGCTGGAGCGCGCCAACATGCGGAACCGCCAGCTGTCGGTCAACACGGTCGTCCGCTCGGACGTCCTGACCGAGCGGCTCGAGCACCCGATCGCGACGGGGAACTGGGTCGGCGGACGCTCCGGCGTCAGCCAGCTGGTCGACCGGACCGACTACATGGGCGTGCTCTCGCACCTCCGCCGGCTGCGGTCGCCGCTGTCACGGTCGCAGCCGCACTTCGAGGCGCGGGACCTCCACGCGACCCAGTGGGGTCGCATCTGTCCCTCCGAGACGCCCGAGGGGCCGAACTGCGGGCTGGTGAAGAACTTCGCACAGGCGATGGAACTGTCCCAGAACGTCGACGACGAGCGCGGGCTCAAACGCGAGCTCGCCTCGATGGGCGTGGAGGGCATTCCGGGAATCGAGACGGTCGAGACACACACTGCAGACGACTAACATGAGCCAGGGACGAGACGCCAAAGTGTACGTAAACGGGAGCCTCATCGGCACCCATCCGGACCCGCACAAACTCGCAGACGACATCCGAGAGTCGCGACGGCGCGGCGAGATCGACGAGATGGTCAACGTCTCGGTACGTCAGCGCACCAACGAGGTCATCGTCAACGCCGACGCCGGCCGCGCGCGGCGACCGCTGCTCGTCGTCGAGGACGGCGAGCCGCTGATGTCCGACGAGGAACTGCAGGCCGTCGAGGACGGCGACCTGGAGTTCGAGTCGCTCGTCGACCGCGGCTACGTGGAGTTCATCGACGCCGAGGAGGAGGAGGACATCTACGTCGCGGTCGACGAGGACGAGCTGACCGAGGACCACACCCACCTCGAGGTCGACCCGTCGCTGATGTTCGGCATCGGCGCGGGGATGATCCCGTACCCCGAGCACAACGCCTCCCCGCGCATCACGATGGGGTCGGGGATGATCAAGCAGTCGCTGGGGCTGCCGGCCGCCAACTACCGCATCCGGCCGGACACCCGCCAGCACCTGCTGCACTACCCCCAGCTGTCGATCGTGAAGACGCAGACGACCGAGCAGATCGGCTACGACGACCGGCCGGCCGCCCAGAACTTCGTCGTCGCCGTCATGTCCTACGAGGGGTTCAACATCGAGGACGCGCTCGTCATGAACAAGGCGAGCGTCGAGCGCGCCCTCGCCCGCTCGCACTTCTTCCGGACCTACGAGGGCGAGGAGCGCCGCTATCCGGGCGGCCAGGAGGACCGCTTCGAGATCCCGGACGACGAGGTCCGCGGGGCCCGCGGCGAGGAGGCCTACACCCACCTCGACGAGGACGGCCTCGTCAACCCGGAGACGGACGTCGGCGAGAACGACGTCCTGCTCGGGAAGACGTCGCCGCCGCGGTTCCTCGAGGAGCCCGACGACATGGGCGGGCTGTCGCCGCAGAAGCGCCGCGAGACGTCGGTGACGATGCGCTCCGGCGAGTCCGGGGTCGTCGACACCGTGACGCTGATGGAGGGCGAGGACGGCTCGAAGCTCTCGAAGGTGAAGGTCCGCGACGAGCGGGTACCGGAGCTCGGCGACAAGTTCGCCTCCCGGCACGGCCAGAAGGGCGTCGTCGGCCACCTCGCCCCCCAGGAGGACATGCCGTTCACGCAGGACGGCGTCGTCCCGGACCTCATCGTCAACCCGCACGCGCTGCCGTCGCGGATGACGGTCGGCCACATCCTCGAGATGCTCGGCGGGAAGGTCGGCTCCCTGGAGGGCCGCCGCGTCGACGGGACGCCGTTCCAGGGCGAGACCGAAGACGAGCTGCGCGACGCACTCGTCGACCGCGGCTACAAGTCCAACGGGAAGGAGGTCATGTACTCCGGCGTCACCGGCGAGAAGATCGAGGCCGAGATCTTCGTCGGGGTCATCTTCTACCAGAAGCTCTACCACATGGTCTCGAACAAGCTGCACGCCCGCTCCCGCGGGCCGGTGCAGGTGCTCACCCGCCAGCCCACCGAGGGTCGCGCCCGCGAGGGCGGGCTGCGTATCGGGGAGATGGAGCGCGACGTCTTCATCGGGCACGGCGCCGCCATGACGCTGAAGGAGCGGCTGCTCGACGAGTCCGACCGCGAGTGGATCCACGTCTGCGGGAACTGCGGGATGAGCGCGGTCGAGAACGTCGACCAGCGCCGCGTCTACTGCCCGAACTGCGACGAGGAGACCGACGTCCACGAGGTGGAGATGAGCTACGCCTTCAAGCTCCTGCTCGACGAGATGAAGGCGCTCGGCATCGCCCCGCGGATCGAACTGGAGGACGCTGTATAACATGAACGGACACGCACCCAAGGAGATCGGGTCGCTCAGCTTCGGGCTGATGGACCCCGAGGAGTACCGCGACATGTCGGCCACGAAGGTCATCACGGCCGACACGTACGACGACGACGGCTTCCCCATCGACATGGGGCTGATGGACCCCCGCCTGGGGGTCATCGACCCCGGCCTGGAGTGTAAGACCTGCGGGAAGCACTCCGGCTCCTGTAACGGCCACTTCGGCCACATCGAGCTGGCCGCGCCGGTCATCCACGTCGGCTTCGCGAAGCTCATCCGGCGGCTGCTCCGCGGCACCTGCCGGGACTGCTCGCGGCTCTGCCTCACCGAGGACGAGAAGGACGAGTTCCGCAGCCGGCTCGACCGCACCCGCCAGCTCGGCGAGGACCTCAACGACGTGACGAAGGCCGCCATCCGGCTGGCCCGCAAGAAGGACCGCTGTCCGCACTGCGGCGAGAAGCAGTACGACATCAACCACGAGAAGCCGACGACGTACTACGAGGTCCAGGACGTCCTCTCCTCGGAGTACCCCGAGCGCATCGCCGCCGCGATGGAGGGCCGCGACCCCGACGCCGAGGACGGCGAGGAGGACGAGGACCGCGAGCCGATCGCGCCGAACGAGCTCTCCGAGGAGACCGGCATCGAACTCGAGCGGATCAACGAGATCCTCTCCGGTGAGTTCCGTCCGAAGCGGGACGACCGCGAGGCCCTCGAGAAGGCGCTGTCGATCGACCTGACCGAGGAGGACATGAACAAGCTGATGCCCTCGGACATCCGCGACTGGTTCGAGGACATCCCGGACGAGGACATCGAGGCGCTGGGCATCTCCTCGGAGAAGTCCCGGCCGGAGTGGATGATCCTGACCGTGCTGCCGGTGCCGCCGGTGACGGCCCGCCCCTCCATCACGCTGGACAACGGCCAGCGGTCGGAGGACGACCTCACCCACAAGCTGGTCGACATCATCCGCATCAACCAGCGGTTCATGGAGAACCGCGAGGCCGGGGCCCCGCAACTGATCATCGAGGACCTCTGGGAGCTGCTGCAGTACCACGTCACGACGTTCATGGACAACGAGATCTCCGGGACGCCGCCGGCGCGACACCGCTCCGGCCGCCCGCTGAAGACCCTCAGCCAGCGGCTGAAGGGCAAGGAGGGCCGCTTCCGCGGCTCGCTGTCCGGCAAGCGCGTGAACTTCTCGGCCCGGACCGTCATCTCGCCGGACCCGACGCTGAGCCTCAACGAGGTCGGCGTCCCCGACCGCGTGGCCAGCGAGATGACCCAGACGATGAACGTCAACGAGCGGAACCTCGAGGACGCCCGGCGGTACGTTTCCAACGGGCCGGAGGCCCACCCCGGCGCCAACTACGTCAAGCGGCCGGACGGCCGGCGGCTGAAGGTCACCGAGAAGAACTGCGAGGAGCTCGCTCAGAAGATCGAGCCTGGCTGGGAGGTCGCCCGCCACCTGATCGACGGCGACATCGTGATCTTCAACCGGCAGCCGTCGCTGCACCGGATGTCCATCATGGCCCACGAGGTCGTCGTGATGCCGTACAAGACGTTCCGGCTGAACACGACGGTCTGTCCGCCGTACAACGCCGACTTCGACGGCGACGAGATGAACATGCACGCCCTCCAGAACGAGGAGGCCCGCGCGGAGGCCCGCGTGCTGATGCGCGTCCAGGAGCAGATGCTCTCCCCGCGGTTCGGCGAGAACATCATCGGCGCCATCCAGGACCACATCTCGGGGACGTACCTGCTGACCCACGAGAACCCGCAGTTCAACGAGACGCAGGCGCTGGACCTGCTGCGGGCGACGTCCATCGACGAGCTGCCGGAGCCGGACGGCACCGACGAGGAGGGCAAGGCCTACTGGACCGGCCAGACGGTCTTCTCGGAGCTGCTGCCGGACGGGCTGAACCTCGAGTTCACCTCCTCGGCCGGCGACGAGGTCGTCATCGAGGACGGCCAGCTGATCTCCGGGACCATCGACGAGGACGCCGTCGGCGCCTTCGGCGGCGAGGTCGTCGACACCATCTGCAAGGTGTACGGCAACACGCGCGCACGCGTGTTCGTCAACGAGGTGGCGACGCTGGCGATGCGCGCCATCATGCACTTCGGGTTCTCGATCGGGATCGACGACGAGTCCATCGAGCGGGAGGCCGAAGAGCAGATCCAGGAGGCCATCGACAGCGCCTACGACCGCGTCCAGAAGCTCATCGAGACGTACCGCTCCGGCGAGCTGGAGTCGCTGCCCGGCCGGACGGTCGACGAGACCCTCGAGATGAAGATCATGCAGACGCTCGGGAAGGCCCGCGACTCCGCCGGCGACATCGCCGACGACCACTTCGGCACCGACAACCCCGCCGTGGTCATGGCCCAGTCCGGCGCGCGTGGGTCGATGCTGAACCTCACGCAGATGGCCGGCTGCGTCGGCCAGCAGGCGGTCCGCGGCGAGCGGATCAACCGCGGCTACGAGGACCGCACCCTCAGCCACTTCAAGCGCAACGACCTCTCGGCGGACGCCCACGGCTTCGTCGAGAACTCCTACCGGAACGGCCTGACGCCGAAGGAGTTCTTCTTCCACGCGATGGGCGGCCGCGAGGGGCTGGTCGACACCGCCGTCCGGACCTCGAAGTCCGGGTACCTGCAGCGCCGGCTCATCAACGCGCTCTCCGAACTGGAGTCCCAGTACGACGGCACCGTCCGGGACACCTCCGACACCGTCGTCCAGTTCGAGTTCGGCGAGGACGGCACCTCGCCGGTGCAGGTCTCCTCGAAGGAGGACTTCGACATCGACGTCGCGTCGATCGCCGACCGCATCGTCGACGAGGAGTTCGACTCCGCAGAGCAGAAAGAGGAGTTCCTGGGCATCCAGGAGCCGCGGACGAACCTCTCGGAGCACGGGGAGTCGTGGCGCGCCGACGACGGCCTGGAGGTGAGCTCCGATGACTGAGGTCGCCGACGAGGTCGAGGCCATCGTCGAGGACACCGACCTGCCGCGGCGCCTGAAGGACGAGGTCTACGACACGGTCACCGCCCGCGACGACGTCACCGTCGAGCATGTCGAGGACATCACGGAGGCCGTCGAGTCCCAGTACCTCCAGACGCGGGTCGACCCGCTGGACCCCGTCGGAACGGTCTCGGCCCAATCCATCGGCGAACCCGGCACGCAGATGACGATGAACACGTTCCACTACGCGGGCGTCGCGGAGATCGACGTCACGCAGGGGCTCCCTCGGCTCATCGAGCTGGTGGACGCCCGGAAGACGCCGGACACGCCGATGATGACGGTCCACCTGGCCGACGAGTACGCCGAGGACCGCGAGAAGGCCCACGAGGTCGTCTGGCAGATCGAGGCGACGCGCATCCTCGCGCTCGGCGACGTCTCGACGAACGTCGCGGACATGCTCGTCCGCATCGACCTCAACGAGGAGACCCTCGAGGAGCGGTGGCCGACGACCGACGACATCGACGAGGTGGCCGGCCAAATCGCCGACACCATCGAGTCCTCCCTCGGCGTCGACGCCGTCCGCCCCGAGCCGACGGTCGTGGAGTTCGGCCCCGACCAGCCGTCCTACCGCGAGCTGCTGCAGCTCGTCGAGGAGCTCCGCGAGATCGTCTTCAAGGGTATCGAGGAGATCAGCCGCGTCGTCATCCGCAAGGAGGAACTCGAGGACGGCGAGGAGTTCGTCCTCTACACCGAGGGGTCGTCGCTGAAGGACGTCCTCGACATCGAGGGGGTCGACGCCTCGCGGACGACGTGTAACAACATCCACGAGATCCACAAGAACCTCGGCATCGAGGCGGCCCGCGAGGCCATCATCGAGGAGACGATGAACACCCTCGAGGAGCAGGGCCTCGACGACGTGAACATCCGCCACCTGATGCTGGTCGCCGACATCATGACCAACAACGGCGAGATCGAGTCCATCGGCCGCCACGGCATCTCCGGGAACAAGGACTCGGTGCTGGCCCGCGCGGCCTTCGAGGTGACCGTCAACCACCTCCTGGACGCGGCCATCCACGGCGAGGTCGACGAGCTCGACGGCGTCACGGAGAACGTCATCGTCGGCAAGCCGATCAAGCTCGGCACCGGCGACGTCGACCTCCGGATGGGCGCCAAGCGCGCCGGCGGCACCTCCGCCGACGACTGACCGCCCCGTGCCCGTCACCCTATCGGACGAAGCGCGGCGGTACATCGCGGTCCTCGACGAGGAGACGGACGTCGGCGCGACCGACTGCGTCGTCGACGACGAGTACGACCGCGTGGCGTTCGTCGTCCCACCGGGGACGATGGGCCAGGTCATCGGCCCGGGCGGCGAGCACGTCAAGCGCCTCGAGTCGAAGCTGGGCCGCGACGTCGAGATAATCGAGGGCGCGGAGACGCCCGACGCCTTCGTCGCCAACGCCCTGGCGCCGGCGGCCGTCTACAACGTCACCATCTCGGAGAACGACACGACGGTCGCCTACGCCGAGGTCGACCACGACGACACCGGCGTCGCCATCGGCAAGGAGGGCCGCAACATCGACCTGGCGCGGCGGCTGGTCGAGCGGCACTTCGGCATCGACGAGATCGAGCTGACGTGACGGTACTACCGCGCCGCCTCGGATCCGGCGGTCGCGGTCGCCCGCCGTTCTGCTGACTCTTCGGCCGCCGGCAGCGTGACGTGGAACGTCGAGCCGTCGCCGGGCTCGGAGTCGAGCCACATCTCGCCGCCGTGACGCTCGACGACCCGCTTGCAGAGCGGCAGCCCGATGCCGGCGCCGTCCTCGCCGCTCTGCAGCTGTTTGAACATCTGGAAGATGCGGTCGTGGTGGTCGGGGTCGACGCCGATGCCGTCGTCGCCGACCGCGACCCGCCAGTCGCCGTCGTCGCTCCGCTCGGCGGAGACGTCGATCCGCGGCGGCTCGTCGCCGCTGTACTTGATCGCGTTCTCGAGGAGGTTCTGGAACACCTGGCGGAGCTGGTTCTCGTCGCCCTCGACGACGGGCAGCGGGTCGGCCTCGATCTCGGCGTCGGTGGCCTCGATGCGGACGGCGAGGTCGTCGCGGGCGTCCGCCAGGACCTCGTCGAGGTCGACCGGGCCGACGGGGTCGCCCTCCGACTGGACCCGGGAATACTGGAGGAGGCCGTCGACCATCGCCCGCATCCGGTCGGCGCCGTCGACGGCGAACTCGATGTACTCGTGGGCCTCCTCGTCCAGGTCGTCGTCGTAGCGGTCCTCCAGGAGCCGCAGGTAGCTGGAGACCATCCGGAGGGGTTCCTGGAGGTCGTGGGAGGCGGCGTAGGCGAACTGCTCGAGGCGCTCGTTGGAGCGCTCCAGCTGGGCGACGGTCTCCTGGAGTTCGGCCTTGGTCTCCTCGAGCTCCCGGTTGGTTCTGGCGAGTTCCTGGGTGCGCTCCTCGGCCTCGTCGGCGCGGACGATCGACTGGGCCTCGTTGGTGCCGACGAGGAAGCCGCCGTTCGCGCCGATTCCGACCCCGATCACGGCGGCCCGCAGCGGGTGGTCGAGACTGCCGGCGGGGTTCCACGTGAGCAGCCAGACGACGCCGAGCATCAGGACGATGCCGCCGAGGGCCCACCCCGTGATACGGGCGTACAGCGACGCGTGGATGCTCGACCGCGAGACGCGGTAGGTACCGTAGAGGAGGGCGAACCCCGGCCCGGCGACCAGCGTGAAGTCGATGAGGGCGGCCGTCTGGGAGGCGCCGGCGTTCAGCCGGAGCCCCGCCTGCACGACGCCGAGGGCGACGAACAGGCCGCTTGCGGCGGCGAGGAACCACAGCGGCGACACGCCCCGGGCGGTCCGGTTCGGGGATGCCATCTGTCGGTGGAAGGCCCAGGCCCACATTATAGGTTGCGTGTCCCTGACAAACCGCCAGGGAACGGGAAAACAAACGGCACCCGCAACGCCCGCCGTGACATCGCGGTCGCTCCGCGGGTATCAGCCCCCGGTCAGTGGACGAGCCGTCGCCAGGCGGCGGCGAAGCGTCCGAGGACGGAGTCCGAGCGCCCGGTCGTCGAGGATCGACTGCCCCGGTGGGCCTCCAGGTCGGCCATCAGGTCGCCCATCTCCGGGTCGATGGTCCCCAGGACGTCGGAACCGCCGGTCGGCGCGGGGCCGCCCTCGCGGACCAGGACGCCGTCGCAGTCCGGGCAGCGGTAGTAGCGGTTCACGTCGCCACCCTGGGCGAGGTGGCGGACCCGCTCGTGGTCACAGCCCGGCTCGTCGGAGATGGCGTAGAACTGCCGCTCTGGTTTCGAGGCCATACCCTGGCTTCGGCCGAGACGACGCTAAGGTCGTGGCCTAGCATGGCCGGCAAACGTCGCGGAACAGGCTACCGAAGGTAACTGGACAGCAGTGGTCACTGCGGCGGCGACGGACGCGTGCGTGAGTCACACACGTCGGCGGGGCCGAAAAGGGACGCTTAAGTAGCTCCGTAGGCAAGCAAGAGCCACTATGGCGAACGGCAAATACGCCGCGCGCAAGCTCAAGCAGGACCGCCAGAAACATCGGTGGTCCGACTCGGACTACGCGCGCCGTGCCCGCGGACTCGGCAAGAAGTCCGACCCCCTCGAGGGCGCCCCGCAGGGTCGGGGCATCGTCCTCGAGAAGGTCGGAATCGAAGCGAAACAGCCCAACTCGGCCATCCGGAAGTGCGTCCGGGTGCAGCTCATCAAGAACGGCAAACAGGTCACCGCCTTCTGTCCCGGTGACGGTGCCATCTCGTTCATCGACGAGCACGACGAGGTCACCATCGCCGGCATCGGCGGGGCGAAGGGTCGTGCGATGGGCGACCTCTCGGGCGTGAACTACAAGGTCGAGAAGGTCAACGGCGTCTCGCTGATCGAACTCGTCCGCGGGAACGCGGAGAAGCCGGTACGATGAGCTCGGAAGCCCCCGAGCCGGACGCGCCCGCCTCGACCGACGACGAGCGCGTCTCGGCGCAGCTGTTCGAGGAGTACAGCGTCGACGACATCGAGTACGCCGACCCCTCGACCCGGCGGTACATCACGGTGACGCCGATCGCCCACACGATGGGCCGGCACTCCGAGAAGCAGTTCAAGAAGTCCGAGATCAGCATCGTCGAGCGGCTGATCAACCGCCTGATGCAGACCGAGGAGAACACGGGCAAGAAGCAGCAGGCGACCCGCATCGTTCGGGAGGCCTTCGAGATCGTCGCCGAGCGCGCCGAGGAGAACCCGGTGCAGGTCCTCGTGACGGCCGTCGAGAACGCCGGCCCGCGCGAGGAGACCGTCCGCCTGAAGTACGGCGGTATCTCGGTGCCGAAGGCCGTCGACGTCGGCCCGCAGCGCCGCGTCGACCAGGCGCTGAAGTTCATCGCCCAGGGCACGTACAACGCGTCGTTCAAGTCGACGACGCCCGCCGAGGAGGCGCTGGCCAACCAGCTCGTCGGCGCCGCCAACTACGACCTCCAGGCGTACCCGATCAGCCAGAAGGAAGAGCAAGAGCGCGTCGCGGCGGCCGCGAGGTAAGCCACGTCGCCGGGCCACCGTGCCCGACCGACGTCTTCTCTCTCATCTGCTGTCGCTTCGACCGACCAGCCGCGCCCGCGGACGAAGGTGTGATAGATGCAATCGAAGCTTTCCAGGAAGCTTACTTAGCCAACTGATAACCACGGTCCTCCGGCCCGGTCTCGGCTCCGATTCACATCGTGTTGTTCAGGTAACAGGACCTTACCGGCGATCTGGGCCGGCTGCCGGGCGAACCAACGGCCTGCGTGCGGTCGGAATCGCCGCGCCGGTAAGCAGTGGATGTCTCGAGTAGGGTCACCGAATAATCCGTTCCACCGGCTATAAGCTGCATATTATAATACCAGTAGACGGTCAAGGGGAGTCCGTCGCACGCGAGACACCGAGATAGCCGTCCTGAACCGACGACGGCAGCGAAAACCGGAGATCACACTTACATATGTACAACAAACGGATACTGGCAGCAGGATTGGCGGCATCGATCGGCGCACTGGCACTCATCGGCGTCCTCCTCGCCGCGAGCGGGGTCGCGTACGCGGTCCCGCTTGCGGGCGTGGGCGGGTTCACCGTCGAAGCAGACGAGATTCGCGGGGAGAGCATGTACATGTACCCCGGCGTCGAGGAGACCAGCGAAAGTGACGCGCAGCCGGTCGCCGTGACCGAGATGCAATCGACCGAGATCGACGGACTCACCCTGACCAAGGAGATGGACGCGAGCCCGATGCCCGGCCTCGACGGCACCATGCGGGTCGTCATCTCACAGGGCGGTAACGAGACCGTCGAGACCGGCCAACAGATGCTGAAGTTCACCTCCTTGCAGGCCGAGGAGTCGCAGTTCTCCGGGCAGGTCGTCAACGAGCACAACAGCGACAACCCGAGCGATCAGTTCGACATCGCCGCACCTGGTGACGCCCAGGATGGCAAGACCGTCAACATCTCCGGCTCCGAGCCGGGGCTGGTCCTCAAGAACGCCGAGATCCAGGCCCACTACCTGGCCGTCAGCTCGATCAGCATCCCGGACATCCAGATCAACGTCGAGTACGACGAGGGTGCGAGTCCGAGCGAGAGTGATAGCAGCGGCGCCAGCACGACCGAACAGAACAGCGAGGACAACGACAGCCAGGAGGACCAGCAGGTCGTCGAAGCTGGTGACCGCGACGGCGAGAAGAACAAAGCCATGGCCGCTGCCTCGTAACGATGCGGCCCACGACCGGTGGGACTGGTAGCCGAACGCCGGACGCGATTCCAACGGAGGTCCCCAACAACATGACATCGCACGGTACGACGAATCCGGGTGGTCGACGATGCCGGTAGCGTCGTCGACCGACGACGGGCGGTCCCGCAGCCGGCGGGCGCGGTTCCGCGAGTGGCGACGTCAGCGTCCGTTCGCCGGCGGCGTCCTGCTGATGATCGCCGGGCTGTTGATCGCCTGGGTTCCGATGCAGTTCGCCTTCGAACTCCTCCTGGTCGGCGGTAGCTACACCTACATCGGCCTGCTGTGGTCCGTCGGGGTGTTCCTCACGGGCGCGTTCGCCATGTACCGCCCGGACCTGTCGACCATCTTCGGCGTGATCGGGGTCGTCATCTCGATCCTGTCGCTGCTGGGGGCCCTCGGCGGCCTCCTCATCGGGATGATCCTCGGGATCATCGGCGGCAACCTCTGTGTCGCCTGGTCCCCTCCCGGCGCCACGAACGAGAAGAACGGTCGGAACGAGAGCCGCCCCGAGCGCGGCAGCGACGACACGACCGACGACCGGCCGGCGGTCCGGACCGACGGCGGCACGGTTCCCGAAGACGAGCCGACCGGAGCGACCGACGAGGACGACGATGACCTGCTCGGCCTCGCCGCGGGCGGGGCGCTCCTCGACCGCGTCCGCCGCCGGGCACGCCGAGCGGCGCGGGAGGGCACCGACCTGCTTCGGCGGGCGGAGTCCGGAGCCGACCCCGGGCGCGTCGTCGACGCGGCGACGTCCGGCTGGACGTCGAAGCGTCTCGCGATGACGTTCGCGCTGCTCGTGGTGACCAGCGGGACGCTGACGCTCGTCAGCACCATCCCCGCGGCCGCGATACTCGGCGACAACGGCCAGACCAGCTACACCGTCGACGTCGGCGAGATCCGGCTCGGCGAGGGCGGACAGATCTGTGCGGCCGCCGGCAGCGGCGACACCTACTACGTGACCATCACCGACGCGACGCTGGTCGACGCCACCATCTACCAGCAGCGTGGCGACGAGGCCGTCAAGACCACCTTCCCGAGACTGGAGGTCGAGGACACCATGGTGATGGAGACCAGCGGCGAGAACGACCGGCTCGACATGCTGGCGACCTCCCTCGGCTGCACCCAGGAGGACCAGACCAGCCGGACGGTCTTCCGGAACCACTTCCAGTCGAGCTCGCTGCTCCGCGGCTCACAGGGCGTCTCGATGATGAATATGGAGTCCGTCGACGGGGCCATCCCCGAACCCGGCGGCTTCCAGTTCGTCGCACCCCAGGACAACGAGACCGGGGGAGACAACCTCACCGAGGTCGGCAACGTCTCCGACGTCGAGGAGGTCGCCGGCGACGTCGACGACGTCCTCAACGACAGCCTCGACGAGCGGCTCCTCAACGATACCGGCGAACTCGGCGACCGCAACGGGACGGTCGACCCCGTGAACGAGACCGCCGACGCCGTCAACGAGACGGTGAACGGTGTCGACGAGACTGTCGGTGCGGTCAACGAGACCGCGGGCGTCAACGAGACGGTCGACGGTGTCAACGACACGGTCGGTGCCGTCAACGACACCGTGGACCGCGTCGACCGGACCATCGAGAACGCGTCGTCGGGCCCGGTCGACGCGGTGAACGCCACCGACAACCTGACGACCGGCACCGGGGACGTCGTCTCCTCGGTGAACGAGTCCGTCGAGAACACCACCCGGCGGACGGCCGACGGCGAGCCGCCGGAGAACGCCACGGATGCGGTCGACGAGACGACGGACACCGTCGACGACACCACCGGAGAGGTGACCGGGACGACCGACGACGTGACCGACGCGACCGACGAGGTCGCCGGCACCGAGGAGAACCGGACCGGCAGCGAGGTCGTCGACGGGACGACCGACGCCGTCGACGGGACGACCGAGACGGTCGAGAACACCACCGACGGCGTGACGGACACCGTCGATGACACCACCGAAGCTGTGGTCGGCTCCACCGAGGAGACGGCGACCTCGACCACCGAGACGACGACCGCGACGGAGACGTCGACGGCGACCACCGATGGCGTTACGGACGCCGTCGACGGGACGACCGACGAAGTGGTCGGCTCCACGGAAGAGGTGGTCCCCTCGTCCACCGAGACGTCGACCGCGACGGAGACGTCGACGGCGACAGCCACGACGACGGAGACGGTGACGGAGACGACGACCGAGACCGACGTGCCGGTGACCGAGACGGTGGTTCCGACCGCGACGCCCGAGGACACCGAGGACCTCCCGAGCTGGTTCGACCAGGTCCCCGACGACGAGGAGGACTCGGTGCTGAATACCATCGATGAGACGGACGGCGGGGTCGACGACGTCGCGAACGTCACCGAGGAGACCACCCACCTCTCCGAGGACGAGATCGACGCCGACGAGAACCTCACACAGCTCGACAACGGGACGGTGCTGCTGTTGAACGGGACCGACCCGCTCGACATCGACTGGGGGTCGGACCTCCCGGTCGAGACCGAGGTCGACTCGATAACCGGCACCGCGACCGAGTCGGACTCCGGCGACGACGGCACCGCGACGGAGACCCAGAGCGACTCCGACGACACGCTTCTCCGGGTCGCGGGCTGATCGCGTCGCCACCACCCCACTTCCTCGCTTCTTTCGACGGTCGCGAGCGACCGCCAGCGGCGCCCTCGCCGCGGACGCGAGACCTGAACACTTTAGCGACAGGCGAGCACAGGCTCCGACGTGACCTGCGAACGCACTCGCCGCCGGTTCCTCGCGACGGTCGGCGCGGCGGGGGCGCTGTCCCTCGCCGGCTGCTCGTCGGACGACGACCCCGGGACGTCCACCCCGCCGGAGGACATCGAGCCCGTGGAGTCGCCGTACGACCTCTCGATCGACCACGACGTCGAGAACTGGGCCGACTACGACCCCGAGTGGTCGCCGCCGGAGACGTCGCCGACGGAGGCCGAACTCGGGACCGAGACGGTCGTCGAGAACCTCGAGATCCCCTGGGACATGTCGTTCGCCGACGATGGGACGCTGTTCTTCTCCGAGCGCATCGGCCGCATCAGCCGCTACGAGGCCGGCGAGATCGAGACCGTCACCGAACCCGGGGACGTCATCGACCACGCCACGTCGGTCGCCCCGGAGTTCGAGGGCGAGGACTGGTGGGGTGGCGGCAGCGAGGGCGGCCTGCTCGGCATCACGCTGCACCCCAACTACCCCGACGTGCCGGTGCTGTACGCCTACTACACCTACGAGGCGCAGCCGCCGAGCGAGGACGAGGAGGGCGTCTACCGCAACCGGCTGGTGTTCTACGACCTCGGGAACGACGCCGAGGAGACCGTCGTCATCGACGACGTGCCCGGCCACCGGATCATCCACAACGGCGCCCGCCTCGCGTTCGGCCCCCGGAACTACCTCTGGGTGACGACCGGCGACTCGGGCGACGGGGAACTCGCCCAGGACACCGCCAGCCTCGCGGGGAAGATCCTCCGACTGAAGCCCGACGGCACGCCACCCGAGGACAACCCCGGCTTCCCGGACCCCCGCATCCACACGGTCGGCCACCGGAACTCCCAGGCCATCACGTGGTTGCCCGACGCGACGGCGCTGGCCGCCGAACACGGCGAGAACGCCCGCGACGAGGTGAACGTCGTCGAGGGCGGGAACAACTACGGCTGGCCGAAGGCCCGCGGCGGCCCGGGCGACGACGCCTACGGCTCCTACACCGACCACGACGACGTGACGCCGCCGCTCGTGAACACCGGGAGCGAGACGTGGGCGCCGCCGGGCGGGACGTTCTACACCGGCGACGACGTCCCCGCACTCTCGGGGCGGCTCGTCCTCGGCGGCCTCGTCTCCCAGCGGCTCAACGTCGTCTCGGTCTACGAGGGCGAGGCACCCGACATCGGCGGCACCCGCTACGACGCCGACTGGATGCACCCCGACTACGACGCGGTCGCCCACGCGCTCTTCGAGGACGAACTGGGGCGCATCCGCCACGTCGAGCAGGGCCCGAACGGCGAACTGTACGCGGTCACCTCGAACCGCGACGGCCGGAGCAGCGAACCGCAGGAGGACTCCTTCCCGACCGAGGGCGACGACCGGCTGGTCCGGATCGTCCAGAACTGACCGCGGGACGCGTTCGGTCCGTCAGTCGGCCGCCTGCCCGCCGCCGCCGGCGTAGTCGCGGGTGACGTCGACGAGCGCCTTGCGGTACTCGGACTCGTCGGGGTCGTCGCCCAGCGACCGGAAGTGCGTCTTGAACCGCGACAGCGAGACGCCCGGCGCGTCCGCCGCGGCCGCGTGCGCGAGGTCGTACAGCCGGTGGTCGTCGCCGATGGCGTCGTGGCGCTCCAGCAGCGCCAGTGCGAAGGCGGCGTTGACCGCCGTGATCTCTGGGTCGGCGGCGGCGGTCAGCCGCTGGTAGTCGCCCGGCGGCGCGTCGGTCGGCGGCGAGTCCGCGACCGCTCGCGCCAGCGACGACTCCATGAAGGCGACGAGCTTCTCCGTCGGGCCGATGTCGAGGGTGATGTCGTCGGCGTAGATGTCCTTCATGTGGTTGGCGATCTGGTAGCAGTGCGCGAGCTTCCGGCGCTCGACACTCCTGCCGGCGAGCGCGAGGAACAGCGCTTCCTCCGTGGACTGGAGGTGCGAGGGGTGTTCCTCCTCGTATCTGGCCATGTGGGCGAACTCGTGGAGGGCGAGCTCGCGGGCCATCGCGGAGGTCGCCGCGCGCCGGGAGACCAGTAGCTCGTGGCGGTCGTCGTAGTGGCCCGCGACGGTCCGCTCGTCGGGGTTCTCCCGGATCTTCACGACCACCGGGAGCTCGAGGTCGTACTCGGTGCCGAGCAGGTCACGGGCGGCGAGGAAGGGCTCGGCGGGCCCACGACCCGTCACGCGAACGTCCATGTCTGTTATTACCACGGGCTTGCGCCGCTTGACTCTTGTGCCGGCGGCGATACGGGCGGTCGGTCGGTGGTGCGGTTCTGATCGATGCGTCCGATAGCCGTCCAGCGATTATGACGCCTTCGGTGCCGGTGGTTCCGGCGAGTACCTCCGAGACCGGTACGGGGTGCCGAGCGCGCCTTGCGAAGGCGGAGGCGGCGGTACTGCGACGGCCTGACGCGGCTAATCAAGAAACACTATCCTTTTCACGCTGCTGCTGAAAGCTCACTGTATAATGGGCCGACGCAAGAAGATTGTACAGGAGTGTGAGCGGCTGATGGACGAACCGGAGCACATCCGGAACATCGCCATCGCCGCCCACGTCGACCACGGGAAGACGACGCTGACGGACAACCTGCTGGCCGGCGCGGGCATGATCTCCGACGAGACGGCCGGCGAGCAGCTCGCGATGGACACCGAGGAGGACGAGCAGGAACGCGGCATCACCATCGACGCGGCCAACGTCTCGATGACCCACGAGTACGAGGGCACCAACCACCTCATCAACCTCATCGACACGCCGGGCCACGTCGACTTCGGCGGGGACGTCACCCGCGCGATGCGCGCCGTCGACGGCGCGCTGGTGGTCGTCGACGCCGTCGAGGGCGCGATGCCCCAGACGGAGACGGTCCTGCGACAGGCGCTCCGCGAGGGCGTCAAGCCGACGCTGTTCATCAACAAGGTCGACCGCCTCATCTCCGAGCTCCAGGAGGGCCCCGAAGAGATGCAGGAGCGCCTGCTGTCGGTCATCCGCGACGTCAACGAGCTCATCCGCGGCATGACCGAGGAGATGGACGACGTCGAGGACTGGACGGTCTCCGTCGAGGAGGGCACCGTCGGCTTCGGCTCCGCGCTGTACAAGTGGGGCGTCTCGATGCCGTCGATGCAGCGGACGGGCATGGACTTCGGCGAGATCATCGACCTCGAGCGCAACGACAAGCGCCAGGAGCTCCACGAGCGGACGCCCCTGTCGGACGTCGTCCTCGACATGGTCTGCGAGCACTTCCCGAACCCCGTCGACGCCCAGCCGATGCGTATCCCGCGCATCTGGCGCGGCGACGCGGACTCCGAACTCGCCGACACGATGCGGATGGTCAACGAGGACGGCGAGGTCGTCCTGATGGTCACCGACATCGGCGTCGACCCCCACGCCGGCGAGATCGCCGCGGGCCGGGTCTTCTCCGGGACGATCGAGAAGGGCCAGGAGCTGTACGTCTCCGGGACCGTCGGCACGAACCGCGTCCAGAGCGTCGGCATCTACATGGGCGGCGAGCGCGAGGAGGTCGAACGCGTCCCCGCGGGTAACATCGCCGCCGTCACCGGCCTGAAGGACGCCATCGCCGGCTCGACGGTCTCCTCCGTCGAGATGACGCCGTTCGAGTCCATCGAGCACATCTCCGAGCCGGTCATCACGAAGTCCGTCGAGGCCCAGAGCATGGACGACCTCCCGAAGCTCATCGAGACGCTCCGGCAGGTCTCCAAGGAGGACCCGACGATCCAGATCGAGATCAACGAGGACACCGGCGAGCACCTCATCTCCGGGCAGGGCGAGCTCCACCTCGAGGTCATCACCCAGCGCATCGAGCGCAACCAGGGCATCCCGGTCAACACCGGCGAACCGATCGTCGTCTACCGCGAGGCTCCCCAGAGCGAGTCCCGCGAGGTCGAGGGCCGGTCGCCGAACAACCACAACCGGTTCTACATCACCGTCGAGCCGCTCGACCAGGACATCATCGACTCGATCAAGCTGGGCGACATCTCGATGGACATGCCCGAACTCGAGCGCCGCGAGGAGCTCATGGAGCAGGGCATGGACAAGGACACCGCCCAGAACGTCGAGACGATCCACGGCACGAACGTCTTCATCGACGACACGAAGGGTATCCAGCACCTCAACGAGACGATGGAGCTCGTCGTGGAGGGCCTCGAGGAGGCCCTGGACGACGGCCCGCTGGCCGCCGAGCCCGTCGAGGGCTCGCTCATCCGGCTGCACGACGCCCGGCTCCACGAGGACGCCATCCACCGCGGCCCGGCACAGGTCATCCCCGCCGTCCGCCAGGCCGTCCACAACTCGCTCATCGACGCGGACATCAAGCTCCTTGAGCCGATCCAGGAGGTCCGCATCGACGTGCCGAACGAGCACATGGGCGCCGCCTCCGGCGAGATTCAGGGTCGACGCGGCCGCGTCGACGACATGTACCAGGAGGGCGACCTCATGGTCGTCGAGGGTATCGCGCCCGTCGACGAGATGATCGGGTTCTCCTCGGACATCCGTAGTGCGACCGAGGGACGGGCCTCCTGGAACACGGAGAACGCCGGCTTCCGCGTGATGGCCGACAACCTCCAGCCCGAGATCATCCAGGAGATCCGCGAGCGGAAGGGCATGAAGACCGAGCTGCCCGAGCAGATCGACTACTTCTAGACCTCCACTTTTTGCACGGGCCGGCTTCGCCGGCCCGGCAAAAACTTGGGGAAAATATGCGCGCCCTCCTCCAGTCGCTGGCCCTCACTCCGTTCGGGCCCGCGGTAGTCGTCGGACGCTACCGGACGCTCCCTCCGGTCGCGTCCGGAGAACCGCGCTCGCTTCGCTCGCGCGGACACTCACGTCAACCGAGTACTCGGTAGAACTTCAGACCGCTCGCCCGTCGTTGCCGCCCTTTCTGCCGTTCCCGCACTGGAAGACGCCGTAGTACGACAGCACCAGTGCGCCGCCGACGAGGACGGCCATCACGGGGTTGACGGCGAACCCGACGGCGCCCGCCGGGACGCCGCTGAGGGCGGCGTCGAGCAGGCTGTAGTCGACGACGGCGCCGAACAGCAGCGTGAGGCCGACCAGCGACCCGCAGAAGACGGCGGCGAACCGTGGCAGGCGCCGGGCCTCGGCGTCGACCGCGACGAAGGCGCCGACCACCACCGGCCACGCCAGTAGCGCCGCGTAGAACGGCTCGAGACCCGTCGGGTTCACCACGATGGCGAAGGCCGCGACGATCGCGACGATCGCGCTCGCGACCCCCGCGAGCACGACGTGAGAGAGGCGCCACTCCGACATACCCCGTGTGTAGGCGGTATCTCCATAAATAGCTCCGAGCGGTATCGGCACTCGAAACCCGTCGCTGGGACCGAGCGGGTCGATTCCCTCTTATCCATATAAAGAGCCGATTCACGACGGGGCAACTTCCTTCATTATATACCAGTTTGTTGTGGGCATGTTGCAGCGACACGTCCGCCAGCTACTCGCCGTCGCGTTCGCGATCAGCGTCTTCACGGGGATGTCGGTCGCCCCCGTCGCGGCCAGCGAGAGCGTGGACATCGGCGGGGACAGCGGAATCAGCATCGGCACTGACGGTATCGGAATCGGTGGAGACGGCGGCATCCAGATCGGCGCCGACCCCGAGGACGGCGTCAACGCCAGCGTCGGCGGCGACGAGGGCGTGACCGTCGGCGCGAGCCCCGACGAGGGAGCCGAGGTCGGCGTCGGCGACGGCGTCGAAGTGGAGGCCAGCCCCGACGACGGCGCCAACGTCAGGGTCGGCGAGGACGGCATCGCGGCCGGCACGGACGGCGTCCGCGTTGGCGAGGCCGACCTCACCGAGGGAGAGGCCGACGAACTCGCCCCGCAGGTCGGGAACCTCTCCGAGGGCGACACCGGATTCGACGAGTCCGACGGCGGTCTCGGCGGCACCGACACCCCCGACGTGCCGACCGAACCGACGGACCTCGACGTCGACACGAACGACATCCCCGAGGAACAGCGTCCGCTGACGCGGGTCCTCCAGTCGCTGCCCGAGACCGAGGAGACCGGTCCCGAGGACGTTCCGGTCGGCGGCGAGAACGCGACCGTGAACGTCTGCGAACCGCTCGACCTGGGGCCCCAGGACCTGCCGGTCGGGGCCCTCCCTGGCCTCGGCGACCTCCCCGACGGCCTCCAGCCGCCCGGCGTCCCCGCCAGCCTCATCACGCCCGAGGCGGTCCTGGGGATCGTCCTCGGCATCGTGCCCGCTCCCTGCGAGGTCGTCCACCCGAACGATCCGCAGATCGACCCGACCGACCCGCCGGACGAGCCCCGCGGGACGCTCGACGTGGCCCGGTTCGGCGAGTACAACGACGGCGGCGTCGGTCTCGTCTACTACGAGGGGACGCTGGACGACTCCGAGGGGGGACCGAGCATCGACGGGATGAGCGGACTGCTCCTCACGCCGGAGTACGGCGACGTCGACCAGAAGCTCGTCCTCAACGACGGGCGGAACGACTACGGGCTGGACCCGCGGTTCCGGTACAACGAGGACGGCGTCGAGTACGAGGCGGTCCTGATACTCCTCGGCAAGCAGGCCGGCGTCGAGGGCGGCTGCGAGAACCTCGAGGAGTACGACGGCGCCCTCAGCGTCGACTCCCTCGAGGAGAACCCGCTGGGCCCCTGCGAGTACTCGCTCGTCGGGCTCCCGAACCTCTTCGGCCCCGGGGACCTGGTCGGCATCCTGACCGGCCTCGGCGAGCGTGAGGAGCCGCCGGTGAACCTGGACGCACTGCCGGTCAACCCCGACGCCCTGCTGAACCTCTGATGGACCGGCGCGTGACGCTGCTGGTCGCGCTCGCACTCCTCGCCTCGCTGTCGGGGTGCTCGGTGCTCCTCGGCGGCGACGCCGCGTCCCCCACGTCCACGCCCGGGCCGACCGCCGGGTCCCAGGAGACCGACGCTCCGACGCCGGAGTCGACGACCGCGCCGTCGGCGACTGGCGGGGTGACCGACCCTGCGATGCCCGTGGGGACCGCGACCGACGGCCAGCAGCAGTACGAGTTCGACGCGGCGGCGGTGGACGCCGACCACGTCGCCGCGCTGGAGGCCGCCGGGAGCTTCAGCCGGCAGAGCTCGCTGGTCATCCGCAACGCGTCGGCGACCCGGTACATCAACGGGAGCTACGCCGTCGAGCGCGATGGGCCGGCGGCGAACACGGCCAACATCACGTACGTCGTCGACGGCGCGGTCGACGATCTGCCGACGACGACCCGGTACACCGAGGGCGGGACGACCTACGAGCGGCAGGTCGAGCGAACGGACGGCGGCACCGAGACCCGGTACCGAAGCGGGAGCGAACCGTACGGCGACTCCGACCCGCGGCCGGTCGACGAGACGGTCGCGTACACGCTCGGGCAGATCGCCCGCGACGTCGTCGATAGCTCGACGTGGAACCGGTCCGGCAGCGGGCAGGTGGACGGGGCCGAGGTCACCCGCTACGACACCTCGGGCGCGCAGTTCGGCGTCGGGCTGGGCGCGGACGCCGACGGCGCCGCGACGCTGGTCGTCGACGAGTCGGGCGTCGTCAGGTACGTCGCCTACCGCTTCGTCGTGGAGTCCGGCGGGGCGTCCACCGAGTACGTCTACGAGGCCGGCTACACCGGCGTCGGCTCGACGACGGTCGACGAGCCCGCCTGGACCGACGAGGCATAGCACCCGGAGAGATTTGCGAATCCCGGCGCTCTTATAGCCGGGCGCGCGTGAGGTTGGGGTAATGACCGAACGTCTGGAGGTGAGTCGATGAGCGAGGCCGACGTGCACTCCTACACCGTCCGGCTGGAGCTGGTCGACGAACCCGGCGAACTGCTGCGTGCGCTCGAGCCCATCGCGAGCAACGGCGGGAACCTCCTGTCGATCTTCCACGAGCGCGGCAACCTCACACCGCGGGGGCACATCCCCGTCGAGGTCGACCTCGAGGCGACCACCCAGCAGTTCGACGTCATCGTCGACGCCCTGCGGTCGGCCGGCGTCAACGTCATCCAGGCCGGCGCCGAGCGCTACAGCGAGGAGCTGACGGTCGTCCTCGTCGGCCACCTCGTGGAGACGGACCTCTCGGATACGCTCCAGCGCTTCCAGGACTGCGGCGGCGCCTCCGTCGCCGACGTCTCGCTGTCGGCGCCCGCGGGCACCGACGGCCCCTCCAGTGCCCGCCTCCGGCTCGTCGCCAGCGAGGGCCAGTCCGCGACGGCCCTCGAGACCGTCCGCGAGGTCGCCGACGAGAAGGACCTGCGCGTCGTCGAGCCGCTCACGGAGGGGTCGCCGTGAAGCTCGCCGTCGTCGGCGCCGGCGCGGTCGGCACCTCGGTCGTCGAACTGGCCGGCGAGTACGGCCACGACGTCGTCGCGGTGGCCGACTCCGCGACGGCGGCCGTCGACGAGGGCGGCGTGGACGCCGAGGGCGTGCTCGCCCGGAAGCGCGATGAGGGCGTCGTCGGCGACGCCAACCCCGAGGCCGCGCTGTCGGCCGACTACGACGCGCTCGTCGAGGCGACGCCGACGACGCTCGGGGACGCCCAGCCGGGCTTCTCGCACGTCGAGCGCGCGCTCGGGCGCGACCGGCACGTCGTCCTGGCGAACAAGGGGCCGCTCGCCGAGCGCTACGACGAGGTGCGGGCCCTGGAGGCCGACTCGCGGGGCACGGTGCTGTTCGAGGCGGCCGTCGGCGGCGCCATCCCCATCCTCTCGACGATCGACGACCTCAACGGGCAGGTGACGGCCGCCCGCGGCGTCCTCAACGGGACGGCGAACTTCATCCTCAGCCGGATGGCCGCCGAGGGACTGGACTACGAGCACGTCCTCGCGGAGGCCCAGGACCTCGGCGTCGCCGAGGCCGACCCGACCTTCGACGTCGAGGGGACCGACGCCGCGCTGAAGTGCGTCATCCTCGCGAACGTGCTGTACGAGGACAGCTACGCGCTGGCCGACGCGGAGGTCGAGGGCATCGCCGACCTCCCGGGCAGCGCCCTCGAACTGGCCGCCGAGGACGGCCGGACCATCCGGCTCATCGGCGAGGTCGCCGACGGCGAGGTCCGGGTGGGCCCGCGGCTGCTCCCCGAGAACGGGACGCTCGCGGTGTCGGGGACGCTGAACATAATCCAGCTGGAGACGAAGCACGCCGGCCGCCTGAACATCTCCGGGCGGGGCGCGGGCGGGCCCGAGACGGCGAGTGCGGTGCTGGCCGACGTCGGCCGGCTGCCGCCGCTGGAGTAGCCGACCGCCGCCCGCTCGGGGCGGTCCCGCCGGCTCTGACGGCGGTACTCGGGGTTGCCTCCCGTTAGCTGTCTTTTCGTGGTATCTGCTCGCAAACCGCCCGACGCGCCGGGAATCGGCGGAATCCCTTTCGAAATCGTTTTACGGGGCAGCGACAAAAGGCTCCGATATAGCGCCTCTGCGCGTGAGACACAACAATGAGCGACAAACCGCACCAGAACCTGGCCGTCATCGGCCACGTCGACCACGGGAAGAGTACGATGGTCGGACGGCTCCTCTACGAGACCGGGAGCGTCCCCGAGCACGTCATCGAACAGCACAAGGAAGAAGCCGAAGAGAAGGGCAAGGGTGGCTTCGAGTTCGCCTACGTCATGGACAACCTCGCCGAGGAGCGTGAGCGCGGGGTAACCATCGACATCGCCCACCAGGAGTTCGACACCGACGAGTACTACTTCACCATCGTCGACTGTCCGGGCCACCGCGACTTCGTCAAGAACATGATCACTGGCGCGAGCCAGGCCGACAACGCGGTGCTCGTCGTCGCGGCCGACGACGGCGTCCAGCCGCAGACCCAGGAGCACGTCTTCCTGGCCCGCACCCTCGGCATCGACGAGCTCATCATCGCGGTCAACAAGATGGACCTCGTCGACTACGACGAGAACAAGTACAAGGCCGTCGTCGACGAGGTCAACCAGCTGCTCCAGCAGGTTCGCTTCAACACCGACGACGCCAAGTACATCCCGACCTCGGCCTTCGAGGGCGACAACGTCTCCGAGGACTCCGAGAACACGCCGTGGTACGACGGCCCCACGCTGCTGGAGGCTCTCAACTCCCTGCCGGAGCCGCAGCCGCCGACGGACGCGCCGCTGCGCCTCCCGATCCAGGACGTCTACACCATCTCCGGCATCGGTACCGTGCCGGTCGGCCGCGTCGAGACGGGCATGCTGAACACGGGCGACAACGTGTCGTTCCAGCCCAGCGACGCCGGCGGCGAGGTCAAGACCATCGAGATGCACCACGAGGAGGTCCCCGAGGCCGGCCCCGGCGACAACGTCGGGTTCAACGTCCGCGGCGTCGGCAAGGACGACATCCGCCGCGGTGACGTCTGTGGCCCCGCCGACGACCCGCCGACGGTCGCCGAGACCTTCCAGGCGCAGGTCGTCGTCATGCAGCACCCCTCGGTCATCACGGCCGGGTACACGCCGGTCTTCCACGCCCACACGGCGCAGGTCGCGTGTACCATCGAGTCCATCGACAAGAAGATCGACCCCTCCTCCGGCGAGGTCGCCGAGGAGAACCCGGACTTCATCCAGTCCGGCGACGCCGCGGTCGTCACGGTCCGACCGCAGAAGCCGCTCAGCATCGAGTCCTCGAACGACATCCCCGAGCTGGGCAGCTTCGCCATCCGCGACATGGGTCAGACCGTCGCGGCCGGCAAGGTCCTCAGCGTCAACGAGCGATAACGCATGCAGCAGGCACGCGTTCGCCTCGCGGGCACGGCTCCCGAGGACCTCGACGACATCACGGCGGACGTCCGCGAGATCGCGGACAAGACCGGCGTCGAGCTGTCGGGTCCGGTGCCGCTGCCGACGAAGACGCTGGAGATCCCCGCGCGCAAGTCCCCCGACGGTGAGGGGACGGCGACGTGGGAACACTGGGAGATGCGCGTCCACAAACGCCTCATCGACATCGACGCCGACGAACGCGCGCTCCGCCAGCTGATGCGGATCCAGGTCCCGAACGACGTCTCCATCGAGATCGTCCTCGAGGACGGCGGCGCCTGACGGCGCGGCCCGGGCCCCGTGCCCGCCGCAGCACTCACGCGCGACCGCTCCCGGTCGCTTTCGGTGACTGCGAAACGCAAGCTACAAGCGACCGAATCGACAACCGACTATCGCGGGCTCGTAGATCAGCGGTAGATCGCTTCCTTCGCAAGGAAGAGGCCCTGGGTTCAAATCCCAGCGAGTCCACTGGATTTTCGCGGCGCAGACTCCTCGCTTCGCTCGTCGCGTTGCGCCGCGAAAGGAAGCACGAAGCTGAATTTGAACCCCTGGAAGTCGCAGCCCGCACAGCGGAGCGAGCAGGAACGTCTTCCTCTGGGTTCAAATCCCAGCGAGTCCACTCACTTCCTGTCGCCTTACTCCGCTTCGCTGTCGTCCGAGAGCTCTATCGGCGTCGCTCTCGCGGCGGTCGTCTTGAACGCAGCGATCACGTCGGCTCCGGGTTCGAGCCCGAGCTGGTCGACGCTGTTCTTCGTGACGACGGAGTCGATCGCGACCCCGTCGGCGACCTCGACGGTCACGGTGGCCACCTCCTCGTCGCTCTCAACGCAGCCGACCACCCCCTCGAGCTGGTTCCGGAGGCTCGTGTGGACCTGCGACGGTGACCCGGGGTTCATCAGCACGACCGCGTCGGCGCGGACGGCGATCTCCACCCGCTCCGCGGCGACCGGGATCCGCGCTCCGAGGTCTCCGGCCTCGGTCCGGACGGTGCCCAGGTCCCCCCGGCGGTCGACGACCGTCCCCGGAATGACCGACTCGGAGACGGTCGTGACGCCCGCGAGTTCGACCCGTAACCGCTCGAAGCGACGCATCAGGTCGACCGCCTCCGCGGTCAGCCTCGTCCCGCCGCCGTCCTCGCCGCCGCGGACGCGTTCGGTCAACGACCCCACGGCCTCCTCGAGTTCGACCACCCGCCGCTGCAGGTGGGGGTACGAGCGGCCGAGCGCGTCCGCCGCCCCGTACATCGACCCGTGCCGGTCGATGGCCCGGAGCATCTCGACGTCCCGGGCCGAGACCGTCGTGTCGCCGATGCCGAGGTGCGGTTCGAATCCCTTCTGGAGTGTCATGGTTGGGGTGGTGTTCTCGGAGTCGCGGTGGGCGGCGGAATCTCCGCTCAGTATACCAATTCGCCGGAGATAAACTTCCGGGTGCGGTCGTCCGTCGGGTCCTCGAAGATCGTCTCCGTCGGGCCGAGTTCGGCGATGTCGTCGTCGAGCAGCACCGCCACCCGGTCGGCGACCCGCTCGGCCTGGTGCATGTCGTGGGTCGCGACGACGACGCCGATGCCCCGGTTCCGCGCCTCCCCGATCGCATTCTCGATGACCGCCGTGTTGCGCGGATCGAGGTCCGACGTCGGCTCGTCCAGCAGGAGGACGTCGGGGTCGTAGGCGAGCGCCCGCGCGAACGAGACGCGCTGGGCCTCGCCGCCCGACAGCGACCCCGCGTGCTGGTCGGGGACGTCCGCGAGCCCGACGACGTCCAGGGCCTCCTCGACGGCGTCGGCGCGCCCGTTCGACCGGACGATCGAGCTGAGTTCGTCGCGGAGGCGGTCGCGCCACGACCGGCGGATCCGGAGGCCGTACTCGACGTTCCGGGCGACCGACGCGTCGAAGAGGCTCGCCTCCTGGAACACCATCCCGATGCGCCGCCGCTGGGCGAGTCGCTCGGCCTCGTCGACCGCCCAGGGCTCGACCCCGTCGAACGCGACGGTGCCGGCGTCGGGCCGCAGCGACAGCGCGAGGACGCGCAGCAGCGTGGTCTTCCCGACGCCCGATGGACCGATGACGGCGATGGTCTCCCCCGCGTCGACGTCGAGCGAGACCCCTCGGAGGACGTCCTCTCCGCCGTGGGAGACGGAGACGTCGACCGCTCGAAGCGTCATCGCTGGACCCTCCCGTCCCCGAGACGGACAACGACGGCGTTCACGAGGAGGACGAGCACCACGAGGACGGCGCCGAGGTACATCGCCGTCTCGTACCGGCCCTGGCGGGCCTCCAGCTGGATCGCCGTCGTCAGCGTCCGGGTCTTCGAGACGCCGTTCGCGCTGGCGATGTTGCCGCCGACGATCAGGACGGAGCCGACCTCGCTGATCGCCCGCCCGAACCCGGCCAGGATCGCCGTCGCGATACCGTAGCGGGCCTCCTTGATGGTGACCAGCGCGACGTCGAGCCGGGTGCCGCCGAGAATGTGGGCCGCCGACCGGACGTTCCCGTCGACGCCGGCGATGGCCGCGAGGCTGATCGCCGTGATCGGCGGCGTCGCGAGGACGAACTGCGAGAGAATCATCGCCTCGGGCGTGAAGACGAGCCCGAACTGGCCGAGCGGTCCCTGGTTCGAAACGGCGAAGAGGACCAGCAGCCCGACGACGACGCTCGGAAAGCCCATCCCGGTGTTGATGACCGCCGTGAGGAACCGCTTGCCGGGGAAGTCGGTGAACCCGACGACGAGCGCGATCGGGAGGCTCACGAGGGTGCTCAGGAGGACGGCGACCGTGCTGACGTACAGCGACACCCGGATGATGCTCCGGATGTACACCGCCTCGAACGGGAACTCGAACAACAGCGGGACTGCGGTCATCGTGGACACGGTGTTCAGTGGGTCACTCCGTGGCGTTCCCACTCCACCCTTCCGGAACGTACTGCTGGAAGTTCGGCTCCTCCGAGAGCGCCCGCGGGAAGAACAGCTGTTCGCCGTCGGCCTCGTACTCCGCGATGGTCTGCTGGGCGTCGGGGCTCGTGACGTAGCCGATGTAGGCCATCGCCAGATCGTAGTTGACGTTGTCGTGGATCTCGGGGTTCACCGCCAGGATGCCGTAGGGGTTCGCGAGGAGCTCCGGGCCGTCCCGGATCGGTCCCTGTACGAGGATGGTGAGGTCGATCTCCGAGCGCTGGGAGAGGAAGGTGCCCCGGTCCGAGAGCGTGTAGCCGCCCTGTTCGTTCGCGATGTTCAGCACCTCTCCCATCCCCTGGCCGGTCTCGCGGTACCAGTCGCCGCCGGGTTCGACGCCGGCCTCGTCCCAGACGGCGAGTTCCTTCGTGTGCGTCCCGGAGTTGTCGCCGCGCGAGACGAACGTCGCCTCGGCGCCGGCAATAGTGGCGAAGGCGTCGACGGCGGAGCCCATCCCCTCGATGCCGGCGGGGTCGTCCTCAGGACCGACGATGACGAAGTCGTTGAACATGAGGTCGCGGCGGTTGATGCCGTAGCCCTCGCGCATGAACTCGTCTTCCAGCGACCGGGCGTGGACCATCACCACGTCGGAATCGCCGTTCCGCGCCGTCTCCAGGGCGGCGCCGGTCCCCTGGGCGACGGCGTCGACGGTGACCCCGTACATGTCCTCGAACGGGGCGTTGAGTTCGTCCAGGAGGCCCGTGTCGTACGTGCTCGTCGTCGTCGTCAGCGTGAGCGTCTCGCCGGCAACCCCGGGTCGCTCGCCGTTGCTGCCGCCGATCCGGGAACAGCCCGCCAGCCCCGCGAGTGCTCCGCCCCCCAGCGCGGAGACGAACTGTCGGCGTTGTATCGGCATGGGAACACCGTTGGAGTGCCGCCAAAAATAGCTTCCGGTGGTGGGTAACCGGTTCTCGTTATATATAAGGGGGCGCGTAAGAACTGAAGAGGCGACGAAGGGAGTCGAGGATGCCTGAAATTGCGACTCTCTACGAGGTGGTCGGGCCGAAGGGGTGCCTTCTTCCAGTTACGTCGCCGCGCGGAAGTCCGTCGAGGACGACGTCTATCCGCGCCGCGGGACTCGCCTCCTCAGGCGAACCTCGCCCGGGTTCGCCGCCGCGCCGAGCGGACGAGCACGGCGACGGGGATCGCGACCGCGATGTGGAGCGGGAAGAGGAATCCGCCGTAGAAGAAGCCGTAGACGGCGAACTGTCCGGCGAGCACCGAGTCGAGGGGGAACCCGACCTGCCAGGAGACGAACGACCCGTAGGCGGCACCGAGGATCACGACCAGCGCCGCGCCGACGGCACACCCCACGAGCGCGTTGTTCAGCTCGTCGCCGCTCCGGGGCGTCAGGACGCCGACGACGAGGCCGACCGGGACGCCCGCGAGCAGCCCGACGGCCGGGAAGTCCGCCTGCGTGACCGGGTAGAGCATGAGCACGAGGTAGAGGCCGGCTGCGACGGCCGCGACGCTGCGGTCGACCGAGAAACGCGGACGGGACGACGTCCCGAATGCCATAATTCCCGCTAGGTCTCGCTGAACAAAGTAGTTTTCCCGCCGAGACGGCGCGGAGACGTGGTGCAGAGGCCAGGAGCGCGCGTGTCGAGAGGGGCAGGGGCGCCTGACCGCGTCCTCTCGTCGTTTGTCGATTTATCGGGGATGGTTACCGGACCGTTCCAGCTCGAACGTCTGTCGGCTGTAGGGTCTGGATACCTAAGTCGGTCCTCCGCGACCACCTTTCCAGTGCGGCTCATAGAGATTTTCGTCCCCAGTGACGACCGGGTAGCCATCGAGTCGGCCCTCGACGAGATGGGCGTCGAGTACCTCTTCGTCGACGAGGTCGGTTCCCGGGACGGATCGGTCGCGAACATCCCAGTCCCCGGCGGTGCGGTGGAGACGGTCCTCGAGCAACTGTACGACGCCGGCCTCGACGAGGACACCTACACCGTCGTGACGGACGTCGAACGGGCCAACATCCCCAACGTCGAGGAGCTGACCGACCGCTACGTCGAGGGACCGAAGGGCGACCGTGGCGCCTCCCACCCGGAGATCCGGGAGCGGGCGGAGGACCTCAAACCCGAGTTCGCGACCTACGTCGCCTTCGCGGCGCTGAGCGCCATCGTCGCGGTCGGCGGCCTCCTGCTGGACTCCGCGATCGTCATCGTCGGCGCGATGGTGATCGCGCCGTTCGCGGGCTCGACGCTGTCGGCGAGCGTCGGGACGGTCATCGGCGACCGGGGGATGGTCATCGAGAGCGCGCGGGCGCAGGTCGTCGGGCTGCTCGTCGCCTTCGTCGGCGCGATACTGATGAGCCTCCTCCTCCGACAGGCCGGGTTCGTCCCGGGGTCGCTGGTCGTGGCCCGCGTCGAGCAGGTGAGCGTCTTCCTCACGCCGAACCTCCTGACGGTGGTGATCGCGATCGCCGCCGGCCTCGCCGGCGCGCTGGCGCTGGCGACGGACCTCCCCGTCTCCATCGCCGGGGTCGCGGTCGCGGCGGCGATCGTTCCCGCGGCGTCGGCGGCGGGCATCGGCGTCGTCTGGGGCGAGCCCCTGATGGTCCTCGGGGCGATCGTCCTGCTTCTGATGAACATCGTGTTCATCAACCTCTCGGCGTACGTCGCGCTCGTCTCGCTGGGCTACCGGTCGTCGGTCATCCGGTCGCTGCGCGAGGACTTCGTCGTCTCGCCCCGGACGGGCGGGTACGCGCTGCTCGTCGTCCTGTTCGCCGTCGTGGTCGCGCTGACGGCCGCGGGAACGTACCAGCACGTCGCCTTCGAGCAGGACGTCAACCAGGAGGTCCAGGCCACCATGGACGACCCGGCGTACAGCTCGCTGGACCTGGGCACCGTCCAGACCGACTACAACCACATGAACGTCCTCTCGAGCGACATCTCGGTGACGGTGACGGTGACCCGGTCGACCGACGCCGCCTACGAGGACCTCGACGAGACGCTCCAGACGCGGATCAGCGAGGCGACCGGTCGCCCCGTGACGGTGAACGTCCAGTTCCAGGACGTCGAGCGCGCCGAGCCCGACCCGAGCGAGACGCGGTCCTCGAGTCTGGTCGCCCGGCTGTTCGACCGGCTCGGCGCGTTCGGCCAGCGGGTCACTCGCGAAGTCGGCGCCAGTAGCGTCTAGCCATCCGCCTGGCCTTGTTGAGGAACGAGCCGGCGCGGCGCGACCCGGCCAGTACCTTGAGCGCCCGCACGCTCCGGCCGAGCCGTACCAGCCGCAGCGGCCGGAACCACGGCACGACGGTGAGGATCAGGAGCCAGTTCGACCGCACGAACGCCCGCGGCCGTTGGTCGGACCAGCGGTAGAGGAGCGCCAGGTCCAGCAGGAAGACCGCCAGCAGCGCCTGGAGGGCCCCGCGGACGACGGTCGTGGTCGACGAAGCGAGGGCGACGACGTCGAACCTGGCGGCCACGTCGACCGCGAACAGGACGATCCAGACGATCGCGGCGACGTCGACGAACAGTGACCACCTTCGTTGGGTGTTCATCTGGTGTGGGTGAGATCCGCCTGCGGTCGGCGTAGTGGTGTGGCAGTGCGTCCGCGGTCCAGTGGTTCTCTCCGGGTCGACGTCCGAACGGCCGGTCCGCCGACCCGCCGACCGAGACGTATCGACGCGTCTACACGTACGCGACGGCTCCGCGGTGCTTAATCCCTCGGAGACGGCCCGCCGGCCACCCTAGAAGACCACTAGCGAGCCGCGTTCCGTCGGTCTGGGCGGTCAGTCGCCTGGTCGCTGACTGTCGACGAGGCCCCGTGGCCAGTTCGTGCGGTCGTCCAGTTATTGGACTAGTAACAGGGTACGTGGCTCTTACTTACGTACCTGTAGTCCCTGGTCCCGCTCACCATCCCGTACTGTCATCCATGGGTAGATCGTCAGTTCTCGGGATGGGCCACCGGAAGGTGGTGACGCACCCTCACCGGTGCGTCGTTCTGCATCACAACTGCTCCGCACCAGCGGCCGCGCTATACAGATCGTGGCCGGTCGGGGGACCGACCCGACCGTGAAGTCTCTGCGGAGTGCCACGCGAGACTCGTCCCCTCAGTCGTCGGACTCCGCGCCGACCGTCGCGAACTCGCTCGGCTCCTTCGCCGTCGGTCCCTCGGACGCCCCGGGCGCCCTCGACGGAACTTCGGCGGTATCCGGCTCCGAGTCGTCGGCGTAGATGCGGTAGGTCTCGACGAGGTCCCTGACGAACGGCGCCGGGTCGCGAGCGCTGAGGTAGTCGAAGCGGGGGTGGCGGAGCAGCGACCCCGCCACCGAGAGGGCGGTCCTCGCGAACGACGGTCGGTCGACCAGCGGGTAGTCGTCGGCGAGGACGCTGTGCAGGTGGAGGGCCTCGCCGCGGAGCAGGTGGCCGGCGACGCCGACGTCGTACTCGGGGGCCGACTCGACCGGCCGCCCGGTCGCCTGCCGCCAGTAGAGAGCCGGGAAGTCGACGCCGGCCTGGATCGTGAAGGGCAGCGACAACCAGAACCGGGGGTTGACCTCCATCAGCTCGAACTCGCCGGTCTCGGGGTCGCGGAGGAACTCGACCATGGCGACGCCGTGCCAGTCCAGTTCTTCGAGGAGCCGCAGCCCGGCGGCCTCGAGTTCCGGGATGTCGACCGACTCGCGGTAGGCGCTCGGACCGCCACAGTACTTCCAGCCGCGGCGCTGGCGGTGCTGGAAGGTGGCGACCGCCTCGCCGCGGTCGAACAGCGCGAAGAACCCGTACTCGTCGGTCGACGGGACGAACTCCTGGACGAGCGGGACGTGGCCCATCGCCTCCGTGAGCGCCTCGTGGTCGAGGCGGTCCTCCGGCGAGACGTACCTGGTGGTGCTCCACTGGGTGTGGCTGACGGGGAAGCGGTCGGCGTACTCGGCGGCGTGGACGGTGTATCGGGGCTTGACGACGACGTCGCCGTCCCGGACGGGCCACTCGTCGAGGGTCCGCGTGACCGGCGCCGGGACGTCGGCGCGGTCGGCGGCCTCGAAGAGCAGTTTGCGGTCCTGGACCCGACGGAGCGTCTCGAGGTCCGGCCAGGGCGTCCCGACGTGGGCGGCGAGGGCGCCCCTGTTGCGGGCCAGGACGTAGACGTCGGGTTCGCGGAAGGGCAGGACGGTGTCGACGTCGGGGCGGCGGGCGAGTTCGAGGAGGGCGTTCTCGTACCCGGTCAGGTCCTCGGTGGGGTCGGGGACCTCGGTCGTCTCGTCGCAGTACTGCGAGGCGAAGCCCGGCGGAGACTCCAGTTCGGAGAAGGCGAGGGTGCGGACGCCCTCGCGGCCGAGCGACCGGATGGCTGCGGTGCTACTCGCGGTTCCGGTTGCGGGAATCGCCGATCCCCCCGGGGTCGGTGCGGGAACCATGTTTCTCGCGAACCACTAGTAAAAATTTGTTATCGGCACCTGTGGTGTAACTACGGAGACAACTGTCAGACATAACCCGGTCGGCGACGATATCGGACTGACGAGTGGTAACGAGTGTGCCGTCTATGGATTCCTCCCCAGGAGGACTCCGCCTAGCAGGCTATTATACCTGGTAACAACATCGCCTTTCGGCGGGTCACCCACGTTTGGCGAGACGGCCTCCCACTCGAGCTACTCCGTGTCGTAGCCCATCTTCTGGACCCGGTGTTCGACCTCCTCGCCGCCGATGATGTCCTCGTCGTAGCGGACCGACGCCTCCCCGGAGTCGTCGACGTCGGTCTCCATGACGCCGTCGAGGTGGTTGAGCGTGTCCTTGATGTCCTCCTTCTCGTGGTCGTCGTCGATACCTCGGATCGTGAACGTCTCCCTACTCTCGGCCATGGGTTGTCACCGTGCTGAATAGCGCTGTCGACAGAATAACGGCGGCGCCTGCATTCGCAGGGCGGCCGCAGTAGTCTCGTCTCTCGTTCTATCGGGTTCTCACGCACTGGGTGCCACCAGTCCCGCTTATCCGTCTACGCTCGCGCCTTGTTACCGATTACCTAATTCTATAGTCCGAACAGTGAACCCGCCGTGGCGGCAATGCTCGAAGGTCATGACCGAACGAAACGGGTTCGGCGTCAGCACCGGAGTATGGCTCTCGAACGACACTCCTCCTCGCCGTGGTCGTCGGCCCGACCGCGGTGAGTTTCATCGTAGAGAACGGTCCAAACGGCTATCAGTCCCGGCCGTCTCCCTCGGGACAACGAGACGTACATGACCGAAGATACACAGACGGTGCTGGTCGTCGACGACGAGCGGGACCTCGCGGACCTCTATGCGGCCTGGCTCGAGAGCGACTACGAGGTGCGGACGGCCTACGGGGGCGAGGGCGCGATCGAGGCACTCGACGAGTCGGTCGACGTCGCGTTGATCGACCGGCTGATGCCGACCATCTCCGGCGACGAGGTGCTCGAGTACGTCCGCAGCGAGGGCTACGAGTGCCGCGTCGCGATGGTGACCGCCGTCGAGCCCGACTTCGACATCATCGAGATGGGGTTCGACGAGTACATCGTCAAGCCGATCCGCCACGGCGACCTCACCGAGGTCGTCGAGTCGCTCGTCTCGCGGTCCACCTACGACCGCCAGCTCCAGGAGTTCTTCGCGCTGGCCTCGAAGCGGGCGGCGCTGCAGTCCCAGAAGAGCGCCCACGAACTCGACGAGAGCGAGGCCTACGCCGACCTCGAAGTCGAGCTCGAGGAGCTCCGCGACGAGCTCCACCGGACGACAGAGCAGCTCTCCGTCCGCGACCTCGAGGTCGAGCTCCGGCAGCTGAACGCCGACGGCTCGCCGAACGCCGCCGGCCGGTCGATCTAGCGGACCGTGTTCTCCAGCGTCCCGATGCCCTCGACCGTCAGGGCCACCCTATCGCCCGACTCGAGGAACCGCCCCAGTTCGAGTCCGCAGCCCTCGCCGACGGTGCCGCTGCCCAGCACGTCGCCCGGCTGCAGCGGCTCGCTCTGGGAGACGTGCGCGACGATGTCGGCGAAGGAGTGGTGCATCTCGCCGGGGGTGCCCTCCGACCACGTCTCGCCGTCGACCGTCGCTGTCATCGACGCGTCCGCCAGGTCGAACTCGTCGGCGGTGACGAGGTAGGGGCCGAGGGCGTTCGCGAAGTCCTTGCCCTTCGCCGGCCCCAGGCGACCCTGCATCTCCCGCATCTGCGTGTCGCGGGCGCTGAAGTCGTTGAACACCGTGTAGCCGGCGATGTAGTCGTCGGCCTCCTCAACCGGAATGTCGCTGCCGCGCTTGCCGATCACGGCCGCGACCTCGAGTTCGTAGTCCATCTGGTTCGAGTAGTCCGGCCACTCGACCGTCGCGTCCGGTCCGACGACCGTGTCGGGGTTGCCCTTGTAGTAGACCGGGACGTCGTACCAGACGTCCGGGGGCTCCTCGCCCAGACTGTTCTTGACGTGCTCCTCGAACGCCATGAAGTCCCGGATGGAGTTCGGCCGGGGCAGCGGCGCCAGCAGCCGGACGCCGTCCTCCTCCTCGTCGAAGCGCAGGCGGCCGCCCGTCGGGCCGCGGTCGACGTCGCTCGACCGGACGAACTCCAGGGCGTCTCGGGCCGCGTTGAGCGCGCGGTCGCCCCGCGCGAGGAACGACCGCATCTCTGCGGGCGCGTGCGTCTCCGCGACCCCGACCGGGTCGGCCTCGCCGGCCGATTCGAGCGACGCGGCGTAGGCGGCCGTCACGTCCACGAGCGCGCCGTGACCGTCGACGACGCCGACGCGGCGCTGCGGTCCCACCGCGGTCTCGACCTCGAAGGTCGCGAGCTTCATGCTGCCCCCTCCTCGAAGACGGCGACCGGGCGCACCCAGCCGGCGCTCCCGTCCTCGACGACGATCGGGAACGCCACCAGCGGTACGTTCGTCTTCCGCGGCAGCTCGTCGAGGTTCGCCATCTTCTCGATCTGGCAGTACTCCCGCTCGCGACCCGCGAGGTGCGCCGGCCACAGCTCCCCGGGGTCGCCGGTCTCCTCGAACCGCCGACCCATCTCGAGGAACGGCTTGTCGAAGCCGTAGGCGTCCGTGCCGATGACCCGGACGCCCCGCTCGACCAGCCACAGGGTCGCCTCCCGGCCCATCCCGGGGAACTGCGTCAGGTACTCCGCCGACCCCCACAGCTCGTCGGCGCCGGTCTGGATCAGGACGATCTCGCCCTCGGAGAGCTCGTGGTCGAGGTCGTCGAGCGCGCCCTCGACGTCGTCGACGCCGATCTCCGCACCGGCGTCGAGGTGGCGCACGTCGAGGACGACCGCCTCGCCGAGGCCCCACTCCAGGGGCACCTCGTCGATGGTCCGCGCCGGCTCGCCGCCGCTCTCGGCGCCGTAGTGGTACGGCGCGTCCATGTGGGTGGCCGTGTGCGTGATCGCGTGGACCTCCTCCCAGGCCAGCGACGTGCCGTCCGGGAAGTCGTCGGCCTCGACGTCCTGGCCCATCGCCTGCAGGTTCTGGGCCAGCCACTCGGCGCCCTCGCGGTGGTCCATCCGGTCGATGCTCGCGGGGTCGGGTTCGCTCGCCGCCCCGTCCTCGATGCCGATGCTGAGGTCGACGAGCGTCGCGTCCTGGAACATACTGTGGTACGCGCGAGCAACCCACGTATATCTATGGCCGTGCTGGATGGGACGCATCCCTCTGCACTAATGCCACTGAGTTAGAGCAGGCCGCCGAAAGCGGACCCGACGATCACGGCGACGAGCGCGAGGGCGAGCGTCCCCAGGGCGTTGCCGACAGCCACAACGGTCTCGCCATCCTCGGCCAGCCGCACTGTCTCCACCGCGAACGAGGAGAACGTGGTGAACGCGCCGCAGAACCCGACGGCGGCGGCGAGGAACGCGGAGCCGCCGACCCCGGTACCGAGGACGACCCCGAGCAGGAAGCTCCCCATGACGTTGACCGCCAGCGTGTCGAGCGCCCGGCGTTCGACCCAGTCGCCGACGGCGTACCGTGCGAGCGCCCCCGCCGAGCCGCCGACGCCGACAGCCAGCGCACTCATCAGCGCCACCGGATCACCCCACGGGCGAGCAGCACCGCCAGCAGCCCCAGGCCGTAGTTGGCGGCGACGTTGAGGGCCGCCAGCCGCGGGTCGAGCGCGCTCGTCTCGGCGGCGAACGTGCTGTAGGTCGTGAACGACGAGAGGAAGCCCGTCGCGACGAACCGCCGAGCGGCGGCCGAGATGCGGCCATGCTCGGCGGTCCCGTACACCACCAGCCCGAGGACGAACGCGCCGGCGACGTTCGCCGCCAGCGTCCCCCAGGGGAAGCCCCCGGGGAGCGCGACGGCGACGGCGTGGCGACTCAGCGCGCCCGCGAAGCCGCCGGCCGCGACCAGCGCCGCCGCCCGCCGTTCCATGGTCGCTCCTCCGCCGCGGCCGTCAGGTGTCTTCCGGTTCGGGCGAAGGTTCTTGTACCGGAGCGCGGCCAGCGTCCCCATGTCCGAACACCGGTTCCGCGACGACCGGCGGGGTATCGAGGGGTTGCCGATCCGGCTGGTCATCGCGCTCGTCGTCGGCGTCGCCAGCCTCTCGGTGATGATGAGCATGCTCTCGAGCATCTCCGGGCTCGCGGTCACCGAACTCGACGTCCGCCCCGAGCCAGAGGTGGTCGAACCCGGCGACCGCACCGTCGAGGTGACCGTCGTCGACCCCGAGGGCCGGGGCGTCGCCGGCGCGACGGTCGTCGCCCGCGGCGGGTCGGCGCGGCTCGACGGGGTCGAGACCGCGACGACCGGCGAGAACGGCACGGCGGAACTGACGCTGTCGCCGGAACTCGCGGCGAACCAGCGGGACGGCACCGTCGAGTTCGACGTCAAGCCGCCGGCCGGTAGCGAGTACGCCGACGAGCGGGAGAACACGGCGCTGCTCGTCGTCGAATCGCGGTGAGCGGTGTGGTCGCCCCGGCGCTACAGTCGGTCGTCCCAGTCGATCCACTGCTGCTCCCAGCCCTTGCGACGCTCCGCGGCGCGGCGGGCGTGCTCGCGGTCCTCGCGGTGGGTGCGGTTGCGCTCGATAGTGTCGGCCTGCTCGCCTTCGACGAGCATCGGGTGGTAGACGACGGTGCCGTACTCGGCGACGGTCTCGCCGTCCTCGATGGCGACGAGCTCCTGGCCGCCCGTGCCGACGGGCATGACGAGCCGGCCGCCGTCCGCCAGCTGCTCGAGCAGCGGCCGCGGGGGATCGACGGCGGCGGCCTCCACGAGGATGCGGTCGTAGGGTGCGTAATCGGGCAGCCCCTGGGCGCCGTCGCGGCAGTCGACGAGGACGCCGGGGTAGCCGGCCTCCGCGAGGTTCGAGCGCGCCTCGTAGACGAGACGGCGGGTGATATCGACGGCGTGGACGTTCGCCTCGCCGGCGATCTCGGCGATGACGGCGGCGGTGTAGCCGACGCCGGCGCCGACCACGAGCACGTCGTCGCCCGGTTCGACCCGGAGGGCCTCCAGCAGCCGGCCGGCGGCGCTCGGCGAGAGGACGCGCGTGCCGAGGCGCTCGAAGGAGCGGTCGGCATAGGCGACCGAGTCGTCCTCCACGAACGGCTCGCGCGGCACCTCCCGCATCGCGACGCTGACGTCCTCGGAGCGGACGACGGCCTTGGCCTCGTGTTCGAGGCTGTCGACCATGTCGTCGCGCAGTACCGCGGGGTCCATAGCTCGAAAATCGTGCCGCAGCCTATTGAATCGCGCGCCCGACGGCCGCCGACATCGGGCTCCCGGGTACGGGTTCCATCGCCGCGTCGCCGAAGGAATCGGCCACCCACGACCGTACCGTCTCGGCGTCGTGGACGCGTCCGGCACCGGTCGCGAGCCGGTCGACGTCCGCCAGCGCCGCGCCGTCGGTCTCCCCGTGGAACGCGTCCAGGAAGACCGCGGCCGGCGACGCCCGACCGGCCGCCTCCACGACTGCCCGCGCGCCGTCGGCGTCGCGTTCCGAGAGCGTCCCGACGAAGACCGCGAGGTCGCAGTCCGGCAGGTCGGTGGGGTCACCGCCGCGCAACTCGACGGCCTCACGGCGGAGCAGGGGTTCGACCGCGTCGATCCGCGCCTCGGAATCGAGCAGCGTCACGTCCCACCCGCGCTCGTGGAACTCGACGGCGCGCCTGCCGGGACCGTCGCCGACCACGACGACGCGCTCGCCGTCCGGGGCGGCGTAGACGGCCGTCGTCACCTCCGAGCGGACGCGCGTCTCGTCGGCCGCCGCTTCTCGGCCGAGCCGGTTCCGGAGCGCGTCGGGCGGCTCCGGCGGCGCCTTGCCGGCCACCGTCCCAGGGAGGGCGACCCACCGGTCGAAGGCGTCGAGTTCGGCCGGGAGCCGACCGATCGAGCGGAGGTCGGTCTTCGTCAGGAAGCCGAGCAGCCGGTTCGTCGGTTCGTACTCGTCGCCGACGCGGGCGAGGAACCCCTCGGATTCGAGTGCGGCGACGAGCCGTTCCGCCGCGTCCTCGTCGACGCCCGTCGCTTCGGCGATGTCCTCAGGCGTGCCCGAACTCGTCGCCAGTGCCTCTAGGGCGCCGCAGCGCCGGGCGGCCCACGGGAGCGCGATTCCGCGCCACCCCGGCTCGGAGCGGTCCTGGGTGGGCATCTCACTCCCCGCCCTGCATCGGGACGAACCGGACGGCGCCGTGGTCCTCGCGGCGCAGGCCGTCGTCCGTCTTCGTCGCCCTGACGAGCGTCTGTCGGCCGCGACCGATCGGGGCGAGGACGACGCCGCCGACGCGGAGCTGGTCGACGACCCGGTCCGGCAGCTCCGGGGCCGCGCAGGTGAGGTACGCCGCGTCGAAGGGGGCGTGCTCGGGCCAGCCCGCGTGGCCGTCGCCGACGCGGACGTTGACGTCGTAGCCGAGGCGGTCGAGCCGGCGCCGGGCGTCCTCCGCGAGGTCGGCGTGGTACTCGACGCTGTAGACGTTGCCGTCGCCGACGATCTCGGCGGTGACGGCGGCGTGGTAGCCGCAGCCCGTGCCGATCTCGAGGACCTGGTCGCCCGGCGAGAGTTCCAGAAGGTCGCACATGATGCCGACCATGTGCGGTGCCGAGACGGTCTGGTCGTTGCCGATGGGCAGCGGCCGGTCGGCGTAGGCGCTCTCGCGGCGGGATTCCGGGACGAACTCGTGTCTCGGGACCGTCTTCAGCGCCTCGATGGTCTCCGGTCGCTCGACGCGGCCGGACTCGGCGAGCCCCTCGACCATCCGCTCGCGTCGGGTCTCGAAGTCGTCGGGACCGGAGTCGCGTCCGAACATCGGCTCACCACCCGGACCACGCCCGCTGCTGTGCGTTCTCGTCGCGTGCGTACACGCGCTTGCAGTCCTTCGCCAGCGCGAAGTCGCCGTCGTGGTCGTACCCCTCGCGGTGGTAGTTCGTGGCGTCGTCGCGGACGAGGATGCGCTCGACGGTGAACTCCTCGCCGCCGTACTCCTGGACTTCGCCGACGACGAACTTCTCGTCGCCCGGCACCTGGATCTTCACGCTCCGCGTCTCATCGTGGCCGCCGTCCTTCGGGTGCAGCGTCAGGTTCACCGCGACGTTGCCGACCGCGCGGGTCCACAGCGTCTTGACGTCCTCGGCGGACGCCTCGTCGGCCCGCGAGCCGTCGGTGAGCTCCAGGGACGTGACCCGCGCCGTCAGGATGGCCTCGTCGGTCTCGACGAGGAACTCGTCACCCGTCGACAGCTCCTCGGCCGGCGGGATGTCGATCCGCGCCTCCGTCGACTCGTCCTCCTGGGAGACGATGACCCGGCGGTCGACCCGGGACTCCTCCTGGATGGTCGTCTTGTGGACGTGGCTACACTCCCCGCACCGGACGGTCGCCTGTCCGCCCTCGTTGAGGACCTCGTGGGCGGTCTCCGCCCCCGGCGAGCAGGACGGACAGCGGACCGCGACGCGCTGTTGACTCATTGGAGGTACTTTTCGGTCGGGACGTATAAGCGCGCGGCTCCGCGTCTCAGGTGGCCGACCCTCACGCCGGGACTGCAGGTCGCCCCGTCATCGGACGGTCGGCAGGTCGATCTCCTCCCCGTCTACGAAGACGGAGGGCTCCCGGAGGATGCCGTCGAGGTGGATGGGCGCGTCGTTGTCGCCGCCGATGCCGGCGTCGTCGCCGAGCGCGATGTGGACGGTGCCGCCGGCCTTCTCGTCCAGCAGGACGCTGCCGACGAGCTCCGTGACGCCGATGTTGGTCCCGATGCCGAGCTCCGCCAGGTTGTAGGCGTTCTGCCCGACCTGGTCGGCGGCCTCCTCGACGTCCGCGCGGATGGCGTCATCGCCGATGTCGGTGACGTAGCCGTCCTCGACCTCGAAGGCGACCGTCTGGCCGTCGTCGAGCAGGCCGTGCGGGCGGATGGTCCCGTCGACGACGTAGGTGCCGTCGGCGGACTCGGGGCTGACGAACACCTCGCCCGCGGGCAGGTTCGAGAACGCGCCGTCCTCGTGGACGATGCCGGTGTCGTCCTGCCAGACGCGGTCGCCCAGCTCGAAGGTGATGTCGGTCCCCTGCGGCGACCGGACGCGGATCTCGTGGGCACCGACGACCTCCTCGAGCATCGACTCGCACTCCGCGGCGATGGCCTCGTAGTCGGCGTCGAGCCCGGTGGTGAACACCTCCTCGGTGATGCCGGGGAGGGTGGCGCCGCGGGCACCCTGGTCCGTGGCGTCCGAGCGGGCGCGGGTGTGGCTCAGGCTCTTCGTCGTCGGCGCGAGGAAGGCGTCGGCCGACGCCAGCGCGGCGGCGACCGGCGCGGGCGGTTCGGCGCCGTGCTGGGGCCCCGGCGGGTAGCGGACGACGACCGCGTCCTCGGTGGCCTCGAGGGCGGCCTCGTACAGCGCCTCGCCGATGGGGCGGCGCTTGTCGTCCGTGACGACCACGCAGGTCTCGCCCGCCTGTACGTCCAGACACTGCTGGACGGCCGTCTCGGCCGCGGCGGCGACGGCGTCGGAGTCCTGTATCTCGAGTACGTCGGAGTCGCTCATGGCCCGTGGTTCGACGGGCCGCCGGATATTCGTTCCTGTCGTCGGTCACTCCTCGCGGAGCTTGAACTTCTGGACCTTCCCGCTGGGGTTCTTCGGCAGCTCCTCGACGAGGTGGTACTCGCGGGGCCGCTTGAAGTCGGCGAGGTCGTCGCTGTCGCGGACGTGGGCGTCCAGCGTCTCGCCGTCGACGTCGCCGACGACGTAGGCGACGACGAGTTCGCCCCACTCCTCGTCGGGCTGGCCGACCACGGCGGCCTCGACGACGTCGGGGTGCGAGAAGAGGACGTCCTCGACCTCCGTCGGGTAGACGTTCTCGCCGCCGGAGATGATCATGTCGTCCTTCCGGTCGACGACGAAGAGGTAGCCGTCCTCGTCGCGGTAGCCGAGGTCGCCGGAGTAGTACCACTCGACGCCGCCGTACTCGCGCAGCGACTCGGCGGTCGCCTCCGGCCGGTTCCAGTACTCCCGCATGGTGCAGGGGCCGGCCAGGAGGATCTCGCCGATCTCGCCGCGCTCGACGGTGGCGTCCGGCGCGGCGCCGGGTTCGACGATCCGGAGGTCGTGGTTCAGCGCGGGCAGCCCCGCCGAGCCCTGCTTCGAGAGCTGCTCGTCGGGGTGCTGGAACGTCCCGCAGGGGCCGATCTCTGTCATGCCGTAGGCCTGGAGGTAATCTTCGCAGAAGCGGTCCATGCAGGCGTCGAGGACGTCCTTCGGCATCGGGGAGGCGCCGTAGAAGCCGAGCCGGAGCGAGGTGGTGTCGGCGTCGACGGCGTCGGCCGCCTGCACCAGGCCGTTCCAGGCGGTCGGTGCGGCGAAGAACAGCGTCACGTCGTGCTCGTCGACCGCCTGCAGCACCGCCGCCGGGTCGAACTCGTGGTGGACGACGTTCGTCGCGCCGACGTGGACGCGCGGGAAGAGGTTCGCGTGTAGCTCCGCGCAGTGGTACAGCGGCAGCGCCGAGAGCCCGACGTCGTCCTTGCGGATGCCGCCCTCGGCGACGCAGATGAGCGAGTGCTCGACCATGTCGCGGTGCTCGTGGACGACCCCCTTCGGACGGCCCGTGGTTCCCGAGGTGTAGATGAACGCGTAGACGTCGTCGGCGTTAACGACGGTCGACGGTGGTTCCGCCGGGGCCGCCTCGACCATCGCGTAGAAGTCACGGGCGTACTCGGGACCGTCCTCGTCCACGTAGACGAACTCCTCGACGGTCTCGAGGTCCTCGCGGGCGCCCTCGACGGCCTCGCGGGTGTCGGCCTCGAAGAGGAGGACGCTCGAGCCGGCGTCGTTGCAGATGAACTCCACCTCGCCCGCCGGAAGGCGGTAGTTCAGCGGGTTGAAGACGGCGCCGAGCTTCCCGCAGGCGTACGCCGTCAGGACGATCTCGCTGCCGTTGTACAGCATCGTCGAGACGCGATCGCCCTTCCCGACGCCGAGGTCGGCCAGGGCGTTCGCCAGCCGGGTCGCCCGCTCGTCGAACTCGGCGTAGGTGTACGACTGGTCCTTCCGGGGGTAGACGAGCGCCTCCTTCTCGGGGTACCGGTCTGCGGTCAACTCGAGGGTGTCTGCCAGCGTCGGTTGCATGAGAATAACACACAGTACGGCCCCGGGGAGTTAACGGTTCGGGGGTCGGCCGGCAGTCGAGGAGGTCCCTGTTCCGCTCGGCCCACAACGATTCGGCGAGAAGCCGGCCCCGACGCCTATGCCGTCACGACGCCGGTACTGGACGATTACTGTCACGCGTCAACGGGGCACGAACTGTTGGTTAGGAGAGAAATGGTTATTCGGGTCGCCGAGAGATATCAGAGTATGACCATCCAGGTCGCGGTCAACGGCTACGGGACTATCGGCAAGCGCGTCGCCGACGCCGTCACGCTCCAGCCCGACATGGAACTCGTGGGCGTCGCGAAGACCAGCCCCAACCACGAGGCGGAGCTGGCCGTCGAGAACGGCTACCCGCTGTACGCCGCCATCGAGGAGCGCATCGAGCTCTTCGAGGACGCCGGCATCGAACTGGCCGGGACCGTCGACGAACTCGTCGACGCGGCCGACGTCGTCGTCGACGCCTGCCCCTCCGGCATCGGCGAGGAGAACAAGTCCCTCTACGAGGAGTACGACACGCCCGCGCTCTACCAGGGCGGCGAGGACGCCGACATGGTCGACGTCTCGTTCAACGCGCGGTCGAACTTCGCCGACGCGGAGGGCGCCGACCACGTCCGCGTCGTCTCCTGTAACACGACCGGTCTGTCGCGACTGCTCGCGCCGCTGCAGGAGGAGTACGGTGTCGAGAAGGCCCGCATCACGCTCGTCCGTCGGGGCGGCGACCCCGCCCAGAGCGGCCGCGGCCCGATCAACGACATCCTGCCGAACCCGGTGACGCTGCCGAGCCACCACGGCCCGGACGTCAACACCATCTTCCCGGACCTCTCGATCGACACGCTCGGGCTGAAGGTGCCGGCGACGCTGATGCACACCCACTCGGTCAACGTCACCCTGGAGACGACGCCCGACGCCAGCGAGGTCGCCGACCTGCTCCGCGAGCAGAGCCGGACGTTCATGATCCAGGCGGACTCCGGCATCGACGGCGCCGGCGCGCTCAAGGAGTACGCCCAGGACCGCGACCGCCCGCGGGCGGACATCTGGGAGAACTGCATCTGGGAGGAGTCGATCTCCATGGAGGGCGACGACCTCTACCTCTTCCAGGCCATCCACCAGGAGTCCGACGTCGTCCCGGAGAACGTCGACGCCATCCGCGCCGTGCTCGGCGAGGCCGACGCCCAGGAGTCGATCGACCGGACGAACGAGGCGATGGGCGTCGGGTTCTAGGCCGACGACCGCGACGAACTCGCTTCTTGCCGCGTGCCGAACTCGCCGGCCGCGCGGCTGGCGAACGTCGAAGAACTGGCCGAGAACAGCGACGGACTCAGAACTGGGGGACGAGGGGCGCCTCTACCTCTGGCGCCTCGTAGCGCTTCTGGCGGCCACCGTCCGCGACGACGCCGGAGGTGGACGTTTGTCGAGGCATCACGGGAACCATCGGCTCGATTTCATCGTTCGTCATCTACCTATGGGTATCGGCTCGACAGTATTAAACCTCATGATTGTTAGTGTAGATGCGGCAATCGTTGCCGGACACGGTCGCGACGGGGGGTCGCTAAGCGAGCGTTACGGTCTCCGTGGGGCTTAGCGGCCCAGTGTAACGGCCTCTTCGAACTACCGGCGCCAGGTTTTACGGTACCGTTGTAACAGAGTAAGCACAGGCAGGGCTCGCAAGGCCGACGTCGTCACGGCCGCGAAAACGGAGATGGAACGGGGACTAGCCCTGCGCGGGCAGCGACTCGAGGGCCGAGGGGTTCTCCCACAGTTCGTGGAGCGTCCCGGCGGCGAGGAAGCGCGTCGGCGCGGCGACCCACTCGCTCGCGGCGGGGTCGTCGATGGCCGGCGCGTCCGGCGTGAACCACCACGCCACGTATCGGCCGTCGTCGAGCCTGGCGGTCGGGTACGCCTCTTTCTCCACCAGGATGTCGATTCTCGTGTTCGACTCCACGGCCGGCTGCTCGTCCTCCGCGTCCACGCTCACCTCGATGGGGACGTGGTCGTCGTGAGGAGGGTCCTCGTCGGGAGTGTCCCGTTGCGACATGGTCTGGGAGTGGTCTCTTGGCCGAGATACTACAAAAAGGTCCGTCAGCCAGGCGTCTGACGGTCCCGCCTCGATGGGGTTGACGGCGGCCGGTGGACCCACGTCTCGCCCTCGCCGGAGTGCATGCGCCGACGCGACCCCGGGACGTCAGAGCGGCCGTCTCGGGCCGTCTCCTCCGGGTTCCTCTCGGGCGGTCGGCGGCGGAACGGTATCGAAACGTGCCACCGACAGAAGGCTTTTCATGCGGACTCTCGTACCCACGCCCATGCGCCGGGACGACCGCGACGACCCCTTCGACGACATCTTCAGCGAGATAGAGCGGATGATGGAGGAGATGACGGGCGGTGTGGCCGGCGGCAACGCCGGCTTCGGCAGCGACGCCCACGTCTCCATCTACGAGGAGGACGACGAGATCCGCGTCGTAGCCGACATGCCGGGCGTCTCCAAGGAGGCCATCGACATCAAGTGCGACGGCCGGCACGTCACGATCTCGGCGTCGACCGACCGCAGCGACTACGAGGAGCGCATCGAGCTCCCGACCCGCGTCGACGAGCACTCCGCGAAGGCGACGTTCAACAACGGCATCCTCGAGATCACCCTCGACCGCACCGGCAGCTCCGCGAACATCGACCTGTCCTGACCCGGTCCGCGTCCCGCAGCCGACTCCGCTTCCGTCTTCTTCGCGCCCCGTGTCCCGCGGTCGTCCGTCTCGCTTTCGCTACTCCTGCCGCGCCGTCGTCCGTATCAGCCCCGCCAGCCGGTCGTAGAACCCCGGTTCGTACTTCGTCGCCGCGTCGACGGTCGGCCGCGCGTTCGTCTCGTTGACCACCGCCCGCTCGCCGGATACGAGCAGGTCGACGCCCAGCCAGTCGATCTCCAGGGCCGCGGCGGCGTCCTCCGCGAGCCGCCGGAGGGCGTCGGGGAGTTCGACGCCCTCCGCCGTCGCCCCGCGGTGGACGTTGTGCTTCCAGCGGCCGGCCGCGCGCTCGCCGTCGGGGAGCCGCCGCTCGACCGCGCCGACGTACTCGCCGTCGACCACCATCGCCCGGTAGTCGCGGGCGTCCGGGAGGTACTCCTGGACGAGGAACGACCGGTCGCCGGTCGCGCGGAAGTCGTGGATCAGCGAGAGGTAGTCGCAGACGCCGAGGAAGGAGTCGAGGTCGTGGGCCTTCGCGACGCCGACGCCGCGGGTCGTCGAGTTGGGCTTGACGACGACCGGCGGGTCGAACCGCTCGAAGACCGCCGCCAGTTCGGACTCGCCGACGGGACTGGAGACGTAGGCGGACTCGGGCGTCGGGACGTCGGCCGCCCGGAGCCGCGCCAGCGTCTCGGCCTTGTTCCGGCTCCGGAGGACCGCCTCCCGGTCGTTCACCCACGGGACGCCGAGTATCGCGTCGGCGACGCCGCCCTCCATCAGTCGCGGCGGGTAGACGAACCCGGCGTCGAAGGCCCCGTCGGCGAGCGGTTCGTCCAGCGGCTGGGCGCGCTCGCGGGTCGGGACGTGCTCGGCGCGGATGTCCTGGTCCGCGAGCGGGTCGCGGATGCGCTCGAGGGTCTCCGCGTTCGTCGCCACCGCCAACCTGAGCATGGGTGTGCGTGGGCCGGCGTCGTCTTGAATCCGCAGGTCCGGCGACCGGTACGCCGTGGGGCTGGCTGCGCCTGAACGGTCGGCGACCGCCGGCTAGTCGTCGTCCGTCTCGGTGCGGGCCTGCCGCTTCGCGGCTCGCTCGATGAACTCCTCGGGCAGCTCGTCGATCTCGCCGGCCTGGACGCCCCAGAGGTGGGCGTACAGCCCGTCGTTCTCCAGGAGCTCGTCGTGGGTGCCGCGCTCGACGATCCGGCCGCCCTCGAGGACGACGATGGTGTCGGCGTCCTTGATGGTCGAGAGTCGGTGGGCGATGGCGAAGGTGGTGCGGTCGGCGGTGAGGCGGTCGAGGCTCCGCTGGATGAGCATCTCCGTCTCGGTGTCGACGTCCGAGGTGGCCTCATCGAGGATCAGTATCTCGGGGTCCTTGAGGACGGCGCGGGCGATGGAGATGCGCTGGCGCTGGCCGCCGGAGAGCTTGACACCGCGCTCGCCGACCATGGTGTCGTAGCCGTCCGGGAGGTTGGTGATGAACTCGTGGGCCTCCGCGGCCTTGGCGGCCTCGACGACCGACTCGTGGTCGGCGTCGAAGGCGCCGTAGGTGATGTTCTCCTCGACGGTGCCGTAGAACAGGAACGTGTCCTGGCCGACGTAGCCGACGTGCTGGCGCAGCGAGGGGAGCGTGACGCCCCGGACGTCCTGGCCGTCGATGCGTATCGCGCCGTCGTCGACGTCGTAGAGCCGCAACAGGAGCTTGAGGACGGTCGACTTGCCGGCGCCGGTGGGGCCGACCAGCGCGAGCGTCTCGCCGCCCTCGACCTCGAAGTCGACGTCCGCGACGACGGGTTCCTCTTCGTCGTCGTAGCCGAAGGTGACGTCGTCGTACTCGACGCGGCCGTCGTCGACCGTCAGCGGTTCGGCGCCGGGGTCGACGGCGAGGCGGTCGGGTTCGTCCATCAGCCCGAAGATGCGCTCGGCGGAGGCGTACGCCCGCTGGTACATGTTGATTATCTGCCCGAACTGCGCCATCGGCCAGATGAACCGCTGGTTCAACAGGATGAAGGTGACGAACTCGCCGGCGTACAGCGGCCGGGTGAACGGCCCCGGGGCGCCGCCGGTGGTCTCGGTGGTCAGCACCCAGACGCCGCCGATGAGGAACGTGAGGACGAAGCCGACCCCGGCGAGGACGCGCAGCCCGGGGAAGAACTTGATGCGGGTCTCGATGGCGTCCCAGTTGGCGTCCAGGTAGTCGCCCGAGACGTCGTCGACGCGCTCGCTCTCGTAGGACTCCGTGTTGCTCGATTTGATGACCTGGATGCCGCCGAGGTTGTTCTCCAGCCGCGAGTTCACGGTGCCGACCGTCGAGCGCACCTCGGCGTACTTCGGCTGGATGATCTGGATGAAGAGGTAGGTGAAGCCCGCGATGAGCGGGACGGGCAACAGCGCGACCAGCGCCAGCTGCCAGTTGAGGTAGAAGAGGATGCCGGCGATGCCGATGACCATGACGACGAGCCGGAACGCGGAGTTCAGCCCGTCGTTGAGGAACCGCTCGAGGCGGTTGACGTCGTTCGAGAGGATGGACATCAGTTCGCCGGTCTGCTTGTCGGCGAAGAAGTCCATGTTCAGCCGCTGCATCGTGTCGTAGGTGTCCGTCCGGATGTCGTGCTGGATGTGCTGGGCGAAGGCGTTGAACCCCCAGTTGCGCAGCCAGTGGAACCCGGCGCCGAAGAAGAACGCGCCCGCGATGAGTGCGACGACGAGGTACAGTTGCCCGTCGGGCGTCGTCGGGGTCCAGGCCTCGGGGACGAGCCAGAGCGCGAACGCCCTGTCGTTCCGGAAGATCGCGTCCAGCGCCAGCCCGAGCAGGACGGGCGGCAGGAGGTCCAGGAGCCGGGCGGCGATGCTCGCGACGACGCCGACGACGAACGCCAGGCGGTTCTGCGCGCCGTACTCGGCGAACAGCCGCTGCATCGGGTTCTCGGCGTTGGCCCGCTGTTCCTCGAATGGGTCGTCGTCCCCGTCCAGCCCGTACTCCGCCATTACCCTAACTGACCGTCCGGTCAGTATAACGCTTGGCCCAGCGGCCGGAACCGCGGGCTCCGGCTGTCGACGCTGTCGAAGACGCGGGGCCGATCACTGATCGATCTCGACGTAGCCCTCGATGGCGACCCGGTCGCCCTCCTCGACGCCGCGTGCGTCGCTCCAGCCGCGGTTGACCTCGAGGACGTACGTGCCCCTGCCGCTGTACTGCTGGTCGCCGCCGTCCTCGTCGTCCCCCGGCGCCGGCGCCTCGTGGATGGTCGTGACGGTGCCGTTCTCGGCGACGAAGACGATGTCGAGCCCGAAGTCCATGTTCCGCATCACGTAGGTCCGCCGGTCGGCGTCGTCGTGGACGAACAGCATCCCACGGTCCGCGGGTAGTTCGTCGGTGTTGCTCAGACCGACGTACCGCGTCCGGAAGCTGTCGGCGACGGCGGCCTCGACGGTGCCGAGTTCCTCGCCCGTCGCGTCGTCGACGACCGTGACTGTGGTGTGGTCGTAGTCGCCCGGCTCCGCGGGGTCGTAGCCGCCGAGGTACGGGACGAGCAGGCCCGTCGCGACGCCGAGGTACAGCAGCGCGACGGCGACGGCGACGGCCGTGAGTGCGTAGCCGGGCGTGCGGGACCGCATCGACCGGGCGAACGGCGGCGGCCGCGAAAAGGCTGCCGACGCGCGGGCGGCGTCACCCGCCCCCGGCGCGCCGCCTCACTCCGGGAGCTCGAACTCCACGCGGTCGCCGGCCTCGATACCCCGCTCGGCGGTCCACTCGTAGTTCACCTCGAGGACGTAGCGGCCGGTCCCCGAGTAGCCCTGGTCGTTGCCGTCCTCGTCGGGGCCGGGTGCGGTCGCGTGGTGGGTCGACGTGATGGTACCGTTCTCGGCGACGAAGACGATGTCGATGCCGAAGTCCATCTTCCGCATCACGTAGGTGAGGTCGCGCTCTCGCTCGTGGACGAACAGCATCCCGCGGTCCGCCGGAAGCTCCTCGGTGTCGCTCAGGCCGGTGTAGCGGAGCGAGCTGTTGTCCGCGACGGCGGCCTCGACGCGTCCGAGTTCCGCGTCGGTCTCGGCGTCGAGAACGGTCACCGTGGTCTGGTCGTACCCCTCGTGTGCCGCCGGCGGGGGTGACGGCGAGGGCGTCGGCGTGGCCGTCTGCGTCGCCGGCGTCTCGGCGGTCGGCGTCGACGAATCGCCGGCGTCGAAGGGGGTGACGCAGCCGGTCGCGAGGAGAGCCACGACGAGGAGGAGGGCGGTCGCGAGGGTGCGAAGTGAGGTCACGCTCCGGGATATCGTCGCGGGCGACCCTAAGCGTTCCGCGACGGAGAGTAAGCGTTATCCGCTCGGGCCGATTCCGTCCCGGTGCGGGCGCGTGGTCTAGTGGCTATGACGCGTCCCTTACAAGGACGAGAAGATGGTTCGATTCCATCCGTGCCCACTCGCTTCTGCGGCCGCGAAAGGCCTATCAGCCGTCGCCACCGACTAACACGTAATGTCAGGACGCGCTGGGTCGGACTGTCCGGAGTGCGGCGGCCAACTGGTCTCGGAGGACGGCGTGGAGTACGTCTGCAAGAACTGCGGCCGGCGGTTCGACTCCGCGGACGTCTTCCTCATCTGACCGCCGCGCCGGGCAGCGACTTTCGAAACCCTTTTTGATAGCCTCGGCCTCGGTTCGTCTGCGAGCCGCCTTAGCTCAGACTGGGAGAGCACTCGACTGAAGATCGAGCTGTCCCCCGTTCAAATCGGGGAGGCGGCATTTTCCTGCGAGTCGTCGAGGGAGCGGAGCGACCGAGACCGCGAGCAGTGAAAACGCTCCCGACCCGATTCGAGTCTGGTAGTCGAAGCCCACACAGGGAGTGACCAGCGGGAAGGACCGAGCAGGACCGTCTACCAGCTATTGGAATCGGGGAGGCGGCGTGATTTCGCCGTGGATTACATCCAGCCCCGTGTGAACGAGGCGGGTTACTCGACGACGACGCCGCCCAGCATGCCGTTCCCTCTGTGGGGGTTGCAGTAGTAGCGGTAGTTCCCTGACTCCTCGAAGGTGTATTCGAAGGTGTCGCCTTGCTCGCCCTGGAGGTCGCTCTCGAAGTCGCCGTTCTCGTGGACGACGTTGTGGGAGCCGCCCTCGCCGGTCCACTCCCAGACGACGGTCGTTCCGGTGTCGATTCGAATCGCAGCCGGGCCGAACGCATAGCCGATGTCACCCGTCCCGACGTCGACGGCCACCTCGTCCTCGCCCGTGTGGTCCTCGAGCGAACCGTCGTACCCGTTGGCGTTCGAGAGGTACTCGTCGATCTCGTCGGGGACGTCGCCGCCGTTCCCGCCGTTGCCACCGTTCCCGCCGTTGCCCGAACAGCCCGCGACGGCCGGCGCGACGGCCGTCGCTCCCGCGATCTTGACGAACGCTCGTCGGTCCAGATCTGTCATGGTGCACCTGGACGGTGGAGGCGAACACTGAAAAAGGATGCCAGTGAGGCGCCGAGATTCCGCTCGCTGAACACTGACGAGGCGGTCGATACGGGTGGCGCTCCGGTGGGGTACCGATACGAAAAATCCGGTCGGTTCCTTCCCAGAACCGGTCCGCGCCCAGGTGGTCGATGCTATCCGCTGCTACGGAACTTACGGGCGAGCCGTCGGATCAGTCGGACGGTGGTGATGATGCTCGTGACGTTGTACACCAGCTTGCCGAGCCGCTTGAGTTTCGAAGCCATGCCCGTAATTAGGGCGACGAGAGGGAAGGGCGCGTGGCTGGCATTCGCCGGGTCGGGGGCGTCTCTGAAGCGACCGATCGGCTCCCGTACTGCCAGCACGGGCGATACATCTGGGTTCTCCAGAAGGGTGGTGGCGGATTCGACCGTGGTCACGACGTTGCGTCCGCCTCTACACCAGCGACTCCCGACCGGAGACGCTGCGTTCCGTGTCCGGCCTGCCGCCTACAGCAGCGAGCGCAGCAGCCGGAGCGGGAACGTGATGATCGCGATGACGAGACTGATGGCCTCCTGTGCGAACGAACGCAGGGTACCGAGCATACATCTGTCAATAGACGAACCAGAAGGAAGCCAGTCCGGGCTGCAACTGCAGGGCCTTGATACCCGGGTCGGCACCGAAGGACTGCGAGTCGGGCCGGCTGCGATTCTGTCCTCGGTTCGCGGTCGAAAGTTCGAAACGGCCGGCCGCCGACGGTACACACGAGACCATGACCGACGACCAGCCCGCCGAAGTCAGCGAGGCGCACATCGACGACGCCGTGATCGACCGAACGGCCGACCGCTTCGACGTCGACGCGGCGGAGATCCGGAACGTGCTCGTCGTCCTCTACGGGGACCTGCTCGGACGGCACTCCGAGTACGAGGCCGACCACGACTACGTGACGGTCGACGAGACGCGAGCCTACCGCGTTCCCTCGTCCGTCTGGGACGAGCTGGCCGAGGAGTTCGACCTGGACGACGACGTCGCCGACGCGGTCGAGCACGCCCACACGGAGCAGGCGCGGCTCGCCTTCGAGGACGCCGTCGGCGTCGACGAGCGTTTCGCGGACGACGACAGCGGGATCGTCGTCGGGATCGACACGGCGGAGGAGTTCTGATCTGGGTTCGGATTCGTCCTGACTGTCCCAGGCGAGGCGCCCACCGAGATTCGTAGAAATGCGCAGTGAGCGTCGATGAACGCCGCTCAGGAGCACTCTCAGGGAAGTACTCACCTCGCGTAAGGTCCCCGTTCTACGGCCCGGTACTCGACGTCGGTACCGATTCGAACGACCTCTGATTGGCGGCCGGGCGACCAGCTATCCGGTCAGCAGACGGTAAATTTCTGCCACTATATTATTCTAATCGTGACGAATATTTTGATAACTTAACTTGGTGGCGTTCTTCATATATTGTGTCTAACAATTCGTGTCCCATCCGTAGGTAGGGACTCATGGTACAACCTGACCAGCTATCGACGGTCGCACAGGTCGGAGCCGTGGAAGACCAGTTCCGAGAGGCGCTCGGAGCGGCGATCACGTTCCTGCCGCGGTTGATCGGCGCGCTCATCATCCTCCTCATCGGCTGGGTGGTGGGACGGGCGATCGGCGGCGTCGTCGAACGGCTCGTCGACAGGGTCGAACTCGACGAGATGGTCCTCGAGACGCCACTCGGCAACATACTCGGCGGCACCGAACGCGCGGTCGCCCACGCCTTCGGGACGCTCACGCGGTGGTTCGTCTACGCCTTGGCCATCCTGGCGGCCGCGGACGTCCTCGCCATCGCCGTGCTGTCGGAGTGGATCAACACCGCGGTCTCGTACCTGCCGGCGTTCGTCGCGGGACTGCTGGTGATCATCCTCGGGTTCGTGGTCGCCGACTTCGTCGGTGACGCGATCAAGCGGACGGAGGCGGCGACCCGCACCGGCTACACGAACTGGGTCGCCACCGGCGTCCAGCTGTTCCTCTACTTCGTCGTGATCGTGATCGGCCTCGACACGATGGGTATCGACGTCGGCATCCTGTTCGTGTTCGCGCGGGCGATGGCCTGGGGCCTCGCGGTCGCGCTCGCACTCGGCCTCGGTATCTCCTTCGGCCTCGGCGGCCAGGACTACGTCCGGGAGAACATCGACCGCTGGGCGCGCTCCGGGAAGTCCGAGGTCTCGTCGTCCGGCGCCGGTCGCGACCCGGACTCCGGAACCGGCCCGTCCAGTGGTCGGCCGCCGGAGTGACGACACTGCCGCGCTAGCAGCGTCGTCGACCCTGCCGGGCGCGTCGGCGTCCGGAGGGACGCTCCCCCTTCCTTTCGAGCTCGTACGCGTAGCTGAACGTCCGCAGGTCCACCTTCGCCGATAATCCGGCACAGCTGCCGTCGTGGACCGAGTGGTTGATCTTCGATGTTTCTGGCGACCCCCCAAGTCGCGACCCAGTTCGGGACCGCTGATCGGACCGACCGAATCCGACCCTTCTGGTACGACCGGCGGGTGACTCGATGTCTCCTCGCGCCCGTTCGACCGCCACCCAGCTTCCAAGGGTGGTCGCCCCCTCACGTGAGGCATGTGCGCCAGTCACGAGTACACCCCGCTCGACGACGTCGACCGCGCCATCCTCCAGTTGCTCCAGCGGGACGCCCGCAACCTGACGGCCGTCGACATCGCCGACCGCGTCGGCGTGACCGACGGGACGGTGCGGAACCGCATCGACAAGATGGAGCAAAGCGAGATCATCGAGGGGTACGTCCCGATGGTGGACTACGAGCTGGCGGGCTACCAGCTGCAGATACGGATCATGTGCACGGCGCCGATCGTCGATCGGGAGGACCTGGCGCGCGAAGCGCTCCAGATCGAGGGGGTCGTCGAGGTCCACGAGGTGATGACCGGCCGCGAGAACGTCGAGGTCAAGGCCGTCGCCCCCCGCCACGACGACCTCACCCGGATCGCTCGGACGCTCGACGAGATGGGGCTGAGCGTCGAGAGCGAGGAGCTGATCCGCCACCACTACTTCCGGCCCTTCAACCACTTCGGTACCCAGGACGTCAGCGGCAGCGACGACGAGGCGGTCTACGACGTCTGATCGCGAAGCGAGCCGAGCGCGTCCGGTTCCGACTTCCGAAACGGTATCGCCGTTACTTACCACTTGAGACAACGTTCGGCGGACCTCGGTAAGAAATCCGTAACCTTCGGATTGTGGTTTTCGTAACTCAAGGGATTGCGAAATTCGAAATCACTATACGGGCTTAGATTCTGTCGGAGGTAATGACGTCGCTCGACCGAGGCGCTCCCTCGACCGGTGGCCCAGGGTTTTCTGGCACGTGCGGCGACGACGGGACTGCAACCGAGAGCATGGTCGAACAGTCCGACGACCGAACCCAGCGTGGGGGACTCGGTAACTGATCATGGCGTGTGCAGAGTGCGGTCACGACGACGCGGAGACGGTGCGCATCGAGTACGTCGAGGCGGCGACGGAGACGCTCCAGCTCTGTGAGGGGTGCCGGCGGGAGTTCGAGGACGGCGATCTCGTCACGGTCGTGTCGGCCGTCTCGACCAATCAGGACTGAGCGGCGCCGACCCCTCGAAGGTCGTTCCGAACCGGTCGCAGTCTGCGAACCCATCTCCCGTAGATGTCAGCGAACCATACTTTCTCTAGGTGGTGTGTACTAATCCCTATCGACCGCGTACGTGGTATCATGTCACGCACCGGAGGCGGAGCGAACGACGAGACCGTCGAGCGAGGTCGCACCGAACGCGCCGGCGAGTGGTTCGCGGAATCGACGCTCCGGATCGCCCTCGCGGTCTTCGGGTTCGTCCTGTTGCTGTTCGCGCTCGGGCAGGCAGTCGGCATCGACCTGCTCGGGATGGTGGTCAGCGCTCTCAGCACGCAGATGGGTCGCTGGCTCCTGGTCGCGTTCTTCGCGCTGGCCATCATCGTGATCGCGGTTCGAGGTTTCGGTCCGTCGTCCTCGAGTCCGCCGGAGCGCGAGCCGGAACGCGAACCGGAGCGCGAGCGCAACCGGAACCGATAGGACCGTCCGCGGGTCGCCGTCTACGACCCGGGACAGGTATCGACGCCGAGCAGCGCGTTCACCGGACACCGCTGGATGACTGCGGTCGCCAGGAGGTCGCTGCCGGCGAGGAACGCGAGCGTCCCCGTTCTCGACTCGCGGTTCCGATAGCCGAACCCGAGCAGCGCGAGCGCCACCGCGACGCGGAGCCAGCGATCGATGCCGCCGACGTTCCGATCCATATCGGTACGTCGTTACGTGCGCCGAAAGCCGTGTTTGCCGGCTGGCTAATCGAGCCGATAGCGTGTTTGCCCGGTCGTGACCACTCCGTTCACGCTCGCCGTTACGTCGACCGTACTCGCGAGACCCGGCGCTCGCGGGCGGATTCGACGCCGCTGACGGGGCCGTAATCCCCGATTTGGTAGCGGCGAGGCGACCTTACCAGGGAAACTATTGGACCGCTTTATCCGGGTTCCGGGCGTCGTTCCGGGTAGCGGGTACTCCCCGCCTGTGATCACCGTGAGTCAGAATCCACATCGACACGCGAATCCGCAGGCGTATCGGGAAGGCCAGGACGACGAGGACGGGAGGGACGACCAGCAACGGCAGTACGGTCAGCAGTACCAGCAGGGGTATAGCCAGCAGGGACAGGGGGGCCAGAATCGGCAGCACCAGGGGCAGAACCAGCGGCAGGGACAGCATCAGCAGAGTCAGAACAGGAATCGGCAACAACAGTTCGGCGGCCAGCAGAACCAGCAGGGTCGTCAGAACCAGCAGTCCCAGGAACCGCTGCGACAGGAGATTCAGCAGCAGCGACAGGAGGAACTCTCCGAGCAGCCCACCCACTCCCAGGGGTCCCAGCAGGGCCGCCAGTCCGGCCAGGACCAGTACCGACAGCACGGCCAGCAGTCGGGCCAGCGCCAGCAGTCCGGCCAGAGGTCCCAGGGTGGCCGCCAGCAGAAAGTGAGCCAGAACCAGCAGCGGCAGTTCGGTGGCCACCAGGACCAGTTCGGAAGCCAGCAGAACCAGCAGGGTCAGCAGCACCAGCAGAGCCAACAGCCGCACGGGACGGCCGAGAACTACCGGACGCAGCAGGGTTCGACCCAGCAGGGACAGCAGCAGGGTGGCCAGTCCCAGCAATACAGCCAGCAGCGGGACCAGACCCAGTTCGGCGGCCAGCAGTCCAACCAGGGCCAGCAGAACCAGTTCGGTAGTCAGCAGGGACAGCGCTCTCAGCAGGACCAGGGCCAGCGGACGCACCTGGGTGGCCAGCAGAGCTACCTGAGCCAGCCGAGCGACGACCAGCGCCAGCAGTCCCAGCAGGGCTCGTCCCAGCGGTCCCAGCAGAATCAGCAGAGCCAGCAGAATCACGGGACGCCCCAGAACTACCGGACGCAGCAGGGGTCGACCCAGCAGGGACAGCAGCAGAGCGGTGGCCAGCAGGGTGGCCAGTCCCGACAGTTCGGCCAGCAGCAGGGCAGACAGCGGCGTCAGCAGAACCAGCAGGGCCGACAGAACCAGCAGGGCCAGCAGTACGGCCAGCAGCGCCAGGGCAACCAGCAGGTCGACCAGGGGCTCCAGTACGGTGGCGAAGCCCGCCACGAGCAGAACGACGCGTACGTGGGCGGCGAGCAGTCCTTCGGTGAGCCCACCCAACAGCAGCAGGGCGGTCGCCCCGGCCAGCAGGACGTCCAGCAGCAGGCCGAGCAGTTCCCCGGCCAGTTCCAGGGCCAGCAGCAGTACAGCCAGGGCCACGCCCACGAGATGGACGCCGAGCACTCGCCCATCAACCAGGACATCGACAAGCAGCAGCGATAGCCGCTGGGACGCACCGTTCAGGGGTTCGTGAGCCGCCGTTCGATTTTTCGTTTCCCGTCCCCTAGTAGCCGACGCGATGGTGGCAGACTACGACGTCCACGAACCCGAGTACTCGGGGACGACGACCGACGAGTGGTCAGCGCCACAGAAACAGGACTTCGACACCGACGACCTCGGAGAGATCGCCGATCACTTCGTCATGTCCGAGTCGGGGTTCCCGCCAGACGCGTTCACCGACCTGCAGTTGCCCGTCGTGGAGCCGGACGGGGACCTCAACGAGAACGCGCTTCAGACGGCACACGGCGGCGCACACAGCGTCGAGGCGATGGACGACGTCGACGACGAGACGGTCGAGGACGTCCAGGAGATCCTCGAGGAACTCTCGCAGGAGGCCTTCAACGAAGATATCGGCGACTAAGAGGGGTTGCCGGCTACTCCTCGTCCCCGTCCTCGTCGCGACCGAGGCGGCGTCGCGCGAGCTCGCCGAAGCCGAGCAGTCCACCGAGCCCGGAGACGAATCCGAGGCCTGGCTGGTCCTCCGCGCCGGCGGCGTCGGTGAGCTCCGAGGTCGCCGTCGCGGTCGAGGGTTCGTTGCTCGCCTCCGCGGCGGCGTTCGTCCGGGACGCGTTCGTCGGGGTGGTGTTCTCCGGGGTAGACGAGGTGTTGAGCTGGATGTGCTGCTCCTCCGTCCGGTTCACGCTCACGGTCGACGTGTCGGAGTCGGCCGTCGGAGTGGGGGTCCCATCGGCGGACAGGTCACTGCTCGTCGAGCCGCCGGACGTACTCCGACTCGAGGTGCCACCACCGCTCGTGGAGCCGCCGCTCGACGAGTCCTGTGCGCTCGTCGAGTCCGACGACGGCTGTGAGCCACCGGACGAGTCGTCGTCACTCGTGCTGTCGTTCGTGCTCCCGCTGCTCGTGCTGTCGTCACTCGGGGTGTCCTCGTTCGTATTATCGCTGCTCGTGCTGTCGTCGCTGGTGGAACCCGATTCGGTGGAATCGTCGGGGGAGTCGTCGCTTTCGTTCTGCTGCTCGTCCGTCCCGTCGCTCTCCTGGGAGTCCTGCTGGCCGCTCGTCTCGGGCGAACAGTTCGCCGAGTCGAGGTTGGCGTAGCTGTACTGGTCTCCGAGAACCTTGAAGTGGAGCTTATCGATGACTTTTCCGGCGTTATCGCCGGTGCCCTCGAGGGTCACCGGGAGTTCGTAGGCGCCGTTGTCGGCGTCGTCGGCGGTCCCGGGCGGGTTCTCGCTCGACCCGTCGGTGAACTCGAGGCGGACGTCGTCGATCCGATCTTCGCCATGGATCAGTTCCTCTTCCTCGACGGTAACGCTGGTGCAGTTGAAACGGAGCGCCTTCTCGGAACCGGGCGAACAGCCCTCGAATTGAACCTCCATCTCGACCTCGGGGTTGTGCTCGACGACCCTCTGGAGCGAGCGGCCTGGCGAGCCGTATCGTCGCTCTGCGTCGGGACCACTACCGCCGCGGTTCCGGAACTGCTTCGTGGCGCCCTCCGAGACCACGGCGAGATGCCTGGGCGGTTCGTCCGGCGTCTGCCACATCGAGCAGGACACCTCGAGGCTGCTGGCGCGGTCGTTGGTCTCGGTGACGGACTCGTCGCCGCGCGTCGCCGTGACCTCCCTGATGACGCCCTGCCAGCTACCGATGCGTGCGCGCGACGAGCCGTTCGTGTATCCGACGTCGAACTCGTTGCCGGCGTTCCACTCGTCCCGAGCGGCGCCGTCGAACGTGTGGGTCTCACCGTCGGCGGTGGTGATGCTCACCGTGTCGGGGTCGACGTCGTCGTCGCGCGCGCCGATCGTCGCGACCAGATTGTTCGAGTGGATAGTGATATCGGGAGAGAAATCCTGGGAATCCTGTTCTTGCGCTTCTGCGGACGCGACAGTGACCGGGACGACTGCGCCTGCTGCGATGGCGTTCACGACCTGTCGCCTTGTCGGGGACATTGCTCCCCAGAAAGTTGTTGGTAGTGATATACCCGCCCGACCGTGTAGAGTGGTAAGACCGACGTACGTCCGTGTAGGACTGTCTTAGAACGGACGTATTCGGACGATTCCGGCGCTGTATCCGACATCTAGGCGAAATCAGTAACCGACGGTTTCCATCGACCCTTCCGACCCCGAAATTTGCGATACCGCTCGACAGTGGCTAGATCGACTCGATGACTCGCACGTGTGCGAACAAGCGCAATATCTACTACCTGAGAGGAACGAGGAGCGCGTCATCACGAGTCCGTCCCCTAGCGGACCGACCTGGTGGGCGACGGACAGCGGGAATGTATCGGCGCCTAGGCAAGCAGTTAACGACCTCATAATAATCCTCCTCGTAACCTGACGTAGGGTGGAATGAAGCGAGGAGCTCTCATCACGGTGGGTGTGGTCTGTCTGGTCTTGCTCGGGGGGCTGCGTCGGCCCCTTCGGCGGCGGTGAGGAGACCGACGATCCGACGGCCACCGACACGGCCACGCCGACAGAGACGGCGACACCGACAGCAACGTCGACCGACCGAAACAGCGACCGCGACGCCGACTGCGACTGCGACGGCTACGGCGACGCCGACCGCGACCCCACAGGAGTCCTGGTCGGAACCGGAGCAACCGAACACGCCGCTGCAGAACAACATGGACGAGGAAGAGGGCGAGCGAATCCAGTCGATCGACGTCACCGGGTACGGTGGCGGCGACGGCGGATCGGCCTCGTTCCGCCTCGACGTCACGGCGAACACGTCGATGCCGGACGTCGACCCGGCGGAGCACGGGACGGTCCGGGGGGAGCCGTTCTTCCTGGTCTACCTCGACGCCGCCACAGAGAACGACTCCCGGTTCACCTACGTCGAGGGCGCGCTCGTCGAGCGCTCCCCGGAGCTCTCACACGAGTCCTCCGGCAGGTACACCCTGACCGTGCCGCAGGGCGCCTTCGAGGAGAACGGCGCCGAGCCGGGCGAACACGAGCTCCTGGTGCTGCTGATGGACCAGGACAAGGACTGGGACGACATCTACGGGATGCAGACGGTCACCGTCGAGTACCAGCCCGACGAGTAACTCGTCGGCCCGGCGGTTCCGGCTTCGGTATTTCTCTGGGGGATACTTCGAACGAGCCGATAGCTCGGAGCCGGCGCTCTCACCAGCTCGTCTCCGGGAGCGTCGATCTGGATTCGTCGTAGAAGCAGCGCGGTCTCGTCTCGGGTCGTTGCGTCCGGTCTTCGAGTTCGGAAGGGCTTCAGTTACCGTTCGGAGCCGCGTCCAGGTCTTCCTCCAGTCGACCGAGTCGGGCGGCGATGGTCTCACGGAGCGAACTGTCGTCGGGGGCACGGAGGAGCGCGATGAGCGACCACATGGTGCAGGCGCCGAAGGAGCCCAGCGCGGAGAACGTCATCCCCATCGTGAAGAACGTCATCGAGTAGACGGCGCCGATGGTCATCGACGGGATGCTCGTCGCCCGCGGGACGCGCGCTGCCGTATCACGGAGGGTCGGGTAGAGGAACATCACCGACAGGGAACTCCCCGCCAGGAAGATGAAGTCCTGCCACATCATCGCTGGTTGCCTCCGTTCGATACTGATTGAAGATTCGCTACCTGGAACACACTGCTTACTTCGCGTCAGGGGTTAAGTAATCGACGATTGTGAATATTTGATGACAGGATGATGGTTGGCTGTGGTTGAATATCGGGGGTATTGAGTTGCTACCTGGGCGTATTTCCCATATCGGGTCCTACAGGCTTCTAAGGCTGGTTTAGGGTAATATTACTACCACCTTACCGGTCTGGTCGGTGAATCTGTACCATGTTTGGGAGTCCTTTCCACCGGGTACTGGGCCCGAGTTTGGGCCGTCGGGATGCGCGCGCCAGACCAGGCGAAGAATTACCTCGGTGGGGTCGCTGCGAGCCCCCATGGAGAAGACGAACGTCGACGACCAGGAGTGGTCGACGACCGAGCGGGGGGAGACCGAGTTCAGACGGAAGCAACTCGCCGAGGCGGCCGGCGGCGAGGAGATTGGCTGCAGCCTCTACGTGCTTCCGCCGGGGCGGCGGTCGTGGCCCTACCACTACCACACCGCCAACGAAGAGGCGCTGTTCGTTCTCGAGGGTTGCGGGACGCTCCGGCACGACGACGGGACCGCACCGCTCGCTGCGGGCGACTACGTCGCGCTCCCGTCTGGGGCGGAGGGTGGCCACCGGGTCGTCAACGACTCCGACGAACCGTTACGGTACCTGGCGGTCTCGACGATGAACGACCCGGACGTGACGGTGTATCCGGACTCCGAGAAGGTCGGGGTGTTCGTCGGTTCGCCGCCCGGCGGTCGCGACGAGCGCAGCGTCCACGGCTACTACCGCCGCGACGACGACGTCGATTACTGGGCGGGCGAGGAGTAGTCCGCTCAGTCGAGGCGGTTGGCGTCCGCGAGCTCGCCGACCTCCTCCCAGCTCTCGTCGCTCATCCCACGCTTGCGGAGCCGGATCGGCCCGCCGGGCTGGGGGCCGCTGGTGAGTTCGACGAGGAACTCCTCGTCCTCGTTGCGGCCCTCGGCCTCCAGGCCGCGGTTCTCGTCGACGTCGACCTCGGTGAGCGTGGTCTCGATCGTCTCGCCGTCCTCGATCGAGAGCTTCCAGTCGCCCTCACCCATCTTGCCGATCGTGACCGCGAGCTGGTCGAGTTCCGACATGGGAGATTGTTGTTTCTCGGGCGACAAAAAGAGCCGGGTCGTACGACCGACGTACCGCGTGGCACCGGGTTTCCGTTCGGATTCCACGGATAGTAAGACCGCGCTTCGCGGGCGCTGCTGGGATTAACAGACGGGTCGGACCCTCCTAGCGGGGGCTTTCAGGTTCCATCCGCGTGAACGGTGGCCGTCGTTTAATCGCTCCTCCGCGTACCTTGAGCCGAGCTACCACATGCACCAGCAGGACCGCGGTACCCAGGGCCGAGGCGGACAGCACGGTGGCCGACGCGACCAGTCGGGCGGTCGGCAGCCGCCGGACCAGCAGGGCAGGGGCAGAGAGCAGCAAGGTGGACAGCAGTACCCGCCATCCCAATCCGGCCAGCCAGGTGAGAGGCAGCAACCTCCTCAGGGCAGCTCGAACGAGCCCCGCCGGGGCCAGCAAGGCGGCCAACCGGCGCCACAACAGCAGGGTGGACAGCAGTCCGGTGTCCAGCAGGGCGGGACGCGGGGCGAGCCCCCTGCTGCTCAGGACCAGACTCGGGGACGACAGCACCAGTCCAGTCAGCAGCATCACCACCAGGGTCAGCAACCTCCACAGTCCGGAGGCCACCCTGGTAACCAGCCGCAGTCGGGACAGCGACCCAGTCGGCCACCCGGTGGACAGCAGCAGTCCGGTCAGCAGGGCGGACCGCCGCCTCAAGGGCAGCATCCCCCGGAGCAACAGGCCGTCAGCCACCGATCGTCGCCCGGCGGGCAGCAGAACCGCGGTACCCAGCCCCCGGCGGGCCAGCGACCGCCGGAGGGACAGGTTCCTCGGCAAGCCCAACAGCCACCGCAGAACCGACAGCCACCGCAGAGCCAACAGACGCCACAGGGCCAGCAGCCCACGGGGGGACGACCGCAGGAACCGCAGGGAGGGCAGCGTCGACAGGGTGGACAGCGACAGTCCGGGCCGTCGGGCCAGGGCCAGCAGCCCCAGCCCTCCGGCGGCCAACGGCCACCGCAACCCCAGAACCAGCCACCGTCGCAGTCCGCCGGCCGGCAGCCGCCGAGGTCCGGGGGTCGACAGCCGTCTCCACAGGGAGGGCCGAATCCCCAGCCGACTCGACAGCAGGGCGAGCAGTTCCAGGGACAGGGAGGCCAGCAGGGTGGCTCGGCCGATCGGCAAGGTGGCGGGCAGGGGCGCAGTCAGCACCCCACCGGTCACGAGGCGCTCCCGCCGAAGGCCGATCAGTCGGGACAGCGGGGTGGCCGCCAGCAGCAGTCCCAGGTGAACCAACGTCCCGTCCAGTCCGGACCGCAGAGCCACCAGGGACAGGCCGCCGGTCGGCAGGGTCGACCGGAGCGACAGAGCCACCAGAACGCCCCGTCGGGCGGTCACAGTGGGCACCGATCGGGAGGAACACAGCAGGGCAGGCCAACTAATCAACACTCCCCGGAGCAGGACCGGCAGCGGACGGGCGGCCAGCACTCGCGAGATCAAGCCCCTGGCTCACAGGGCCGCGGCCAGCAGGGCCGGAACGCCGAGCCGTGGGGCCGGGACGCACAGCGATTGGACGAGGAACGAGACGGAGGGGAGCACGAGCAGGAAACGGGTGGCCAGCAGGAACAGGGCGACGCCGACCGCGAAAGGGACGACCGTCAGGAGGAGCCCGAAACCGAGCAGAACCGAACTGCAGACCAGGCGGAACAGAGCGGTCGAGCGGAGGAGGACCAGGAGTCCGAGGAAGGAGAGAGCCAGGAACTCGGAGAGCAGGCGGAACAGCAGTCACAAGAGCGGACCGACGAGCAGTCCGAGGGCCAGGCCGACGAACAGTCCGAAGCGCTGTCCGACGAAGGTGAGGAGGACGACAGCGATAGCGGGCTGACTGACGAGGACCGGAGTCGCGGCGGCAAGAACTCCTCGGAGAACCTGGAGCGCGACGACCAGGGCCGCTTCGTCAGGAAGGACTGATCGAGCCCCCGGGTCGACGGACCCGACGCGACGTCGACCGAGCCGGGTCTGGCCTCACCGACAGACGCCGTGGAGGTCGTGCAGGGAGTCGAGGTCGTAGGTGGGGTCGACCGATAGCTCGTGGTCGATGCGGTGCGGTCGGCGGAGGAACGCCGAGTCCACGCCGGCGGCCTCGGCCGCCCGGACGTCGCTCTCGTTGTCGCCGACGAACAGCGCCGTCTCGGCGTCGAGGTCAGCGAGCGCCCGCTCGATGTAGTGCGGTTCGGGCTTCTTCAGGCGCAGGCTCTCGACGGTCGGCTCCCGGCCGTAGGCCGCGTCGAACAGGTCGGCGACACCGAAGTGCTCGAGGGCGAAGTCGACGGTCGCCTGCTGGTTCGAGGAGACGATACCGAGCGGCTGGTCGAGGTCCGCGATGGTGCTGATGTCGTCGTAGAGGCGCTTGCGGCCCTCGCGGATCTCCTCGCGCTGGACGTCCGCCGCGACCCGGTCCCGCGTCGCCCAGAACTCCGCGGCGTCGAGGTCGTAGGTCGTACACACCTTCCGGACGTCGTCGGGCGAGACGCCGACGACCATGGACTCGACGTGCTCGGGGTCGGGGTCCGGGACGCCGACCTCCTCGAAGGCGTCCCAGGCGGCTTCGTGTAACCGTTCGTAGTGGGTCCGCCCGACGAGCACGCCGTCGTTGTCGAAGACGACGGCGTCGTAGTTCATACTCCAACGTCGTCACGTCCGCCTAAAAGCGTTTCACCCGACCGTAGCACGCGTCCGCGCGTGCGACAGCGCTCGGACCGCCGCCTCGGTCCCACCCGAAAACGTATTACTCCTCGGTGTCGCAGGCCGGGTAAGACTCCCCTATGCCGTCTCCCGACCACCCTACCGTCCTCGAGATGGTCCGTGCCGATCCCGTCCGGAGCGGCCTGTTCGTCGCCACGCCGATCGTCGTCGCCGCCGTCCAGTTGCTCAACAGCGTCGTCCACGGGCTCTCCTTTCTCGTCTCGGTGCCCTTCGCCGCCGTGATGCTGGCGTTCTCGGCGCTGCTCGTGTCCTACCAGTTCGCACAGTACCGGGTCGACCGACTCGAGACGGAGACGTACGGGTCCGCGACCAACTGACCGTCCACCGGGACGGTCAGCGCGTCAGGCGCGGGCGCTCGAACCGCGCGGGGCGTCCGTCCGTCGGCTCTCGTAGGCGTTGTACCCCGACAGGATGGCCACGGCGATTCCGCTGGCCATCGTACCCCAGACGAGCGCGGCGCTCCCGTACGCCAGCAGGAACGGCGCGGCGATCGCCCACAGCCCGAGCAGCGACGTGAGGCTCGTGCTCCCGACGTCCGGTCGGCGGTCCTTCGACATCCGGTAGAAGCCGTAGCCGGCGAGCAGGAATATCGCACCGCCCGTGGCGGCGTTGTTCCACTGGGACACCCGGGCCGTCTCGTAGAGGAACGCCGAGGCGGCGATCCACAGCCCGATGAGCGAGACGACCCCGCTCAGCCACTTGACGGCGTCCGTGTCGGCGCGCGCACGACCCTTCCTGTCCGTGTCCACGCGGCCCTGCTCCGGGTCGGTGTTGGCGGGGTCCGTCCGCTCGGACGGCCGGCGGTTGGAACTGGTGGTCGGCGAGTCCTCCGACCGGTGCCGGTTCGTATCGGCGCCCGCTCGGGCGTCCCCGGCTCCGAGCCGGTCAGTGCCCGTCACCTGGCTGTCGGGGTCGGGGCGTCGATCACCGTCCGTCCGCTCGTCGGTGTCGTTCCCGGCGCTGCGGTTCGGGTCGGTCGGAGGGTCGCTCATTACGGTCGGCGAATACGGCTCGACGCTTCATAACGACCCGACACGGTTTGCCGGCGACGCCTCCGCCGGTGGCGACTACGGTCGGCTTAACCGGGACGTGCTGTCTCAGGGCTCGGAGCCCGGGTCCGGACCCGGGTCCCGGTCACCGTCGATGTGGAGGGCCCCCGAGAGATCGTGTTCGGAGGGCGGACTGACGCCGATGCCCGCCGCCTCGAGGCGCTCCTTGACCCGACGGATGTACGTCGACCGCGTCCTGATGACGTTCTTCCGCGTCGGGTCCTCCAGCCAGAAGAAGACGCGGAGGTGGACGGCGCTGTCCCCGAGGTCCTCGACGACCACCTGGGGCCGCGGCGTCTCGAGGACGCCCTCCAGTTCTTCGACCTCCTCGCGGAGCGCCGTCGCCGCGGCGTCGATGCTGTCGTCGTAGGAGATGCCGAACTCGGCGCCGATGCGGATCCGGTTGCGGTTGTATGGGTGGGTCACTGCCGACGTCGCGAGCGTGGTGTTGGGAACGACGATGACCTGGTTGTCGGCGGTCCGGACGCGCGTCACCCGGAACCGGATGGTCTCGACGACGCCAGCGCCCTCCTCCCACTCGATCCAGTCGCCGACGTTGAAGTCCGGGTCGACGACGAGGAAGAGGCCGCTGACGAGGTCGCCGATGACCTCCTGGCCGGCGACGCCCAGCGCCAGCGTCGCTGCCGCGATGACGAGCGCCGACCCCGAGAGGAGGTCGCCGTACCCGGAGAACGCGAGGCCGATGATCGCCGCGAGGACGAGGATCGCCAGCCGCGTGTACCGACCGACGGCGTCGACGAGCGTCGGGTTCCGCTGGTTGCGCCGGCGGATGACGCGCATGATGGCCGGCCTGACCACCAGCTGTCCGACGAGGTAGGCGACGACGAACGCGAAGATGCCCCAGGCGGCCGGTTCGGCGAGCTGGCTGTACTCCTCGGACACCTGCTCGACCTCCGGCGGGACCTCGACCATCAGCTCTCAGGAGCCACGTCGGCGCTCTCGGGCAAAAAAGCGGGGTTTCCGGCCACGAACCGCGTTACGCGGGGATCTGCTGGTAGTCGTAGGACTCGGTGAGGTCCTTGAGCTTCTCGAGGGCCTCCTTCTCCTCCTCGAGGTTCTGGCCCAGCAGGTCGGCCGCCTCGTCGTAGCCGAGCTGGTCGGCCAGGAACGCGAGGTTCCCGTAGGCCGCGATCTCGTAGTGCTCGGTCTTCTCGGCGGCGTTGATGTTGTGGACGTCGAGGATGTGCTGTTCGGGGTCCTCGTCGAGGAACGACTCGTGCTCCTCGACGAGTCCCTGGATCGCCTCGCACTCCTCGGTCTCCGGCGGCTCGCCGATGATGTCGAAGACCTCCTCGAGGCGGTCGACGTGGCCCTCGGTCTCCTCGTGGTGCTCCTCGAAGGCCGACGCGATCTCCTCGTTCTCGGTCTGCTCTGCGAGCTCCTCGAGGGCGTCCAGGAGCTCGTTCTCGGCGAAGTAGATGTCCTCCAGCTGGTGCTCGAACAGGTCTTCGATTGAGTCCATGCTCATGCGGATGGACGTAGCCGCGACAGCCGGATTAGTATACGTCGGCTTCCCGACCGCCAACACGTCAATCAAAATGTACGTTCGCGTTACTCCCGGGAAAGCCCGGCGCAACGCCTGAAACCGCGTTCTGTCACCGGCTCGGACCGCTGATTACTTCCATCGGGACCGACCGCGTTCCGAGCGCTCGCTGCGACCGCCGCGAGCGATGTACGGCGGTCTTACTCTGAGGTGCCCTGGCTTTCCGTTCGCACCCTGTTGCTAACAAAGGGCAAAGCGGCGCGAGTACCTATGCATGCAGAACCAATCGCAGATGAAGGAGTCGAAAGAAGCGTCGAAGAGCACCGCCATCGATCCGCTGGTGCTGACCGCAGGTGCGTCCGTCCTGCTCGCCTGGGCGGCGTTCTACGGGAAGGGCGACAAGGAGCAGGGCCTGTTCATCGGGCTGTGGCCGCCGACGCTGCTGGCCTTCGCGAGCTACTTCCGCCTGAACAAGATAGAGGAGAAACTGGAGCAGCAGGGCGCCTCCGGCATCGTCCGCCGCGTCCAGCAGGCGATCGAACAGCAGCAGTAAGTCGCCCCGCAGCACCGCGATTCACAAGGGCACTCTGGCCGCCCTTTTTGCAGTCGCTCTCACTCCAGAGCCCTGGGCTCGCCGGTCAGTCCTCGTAGTCGTACTCCTCCTCGGGGTCGTCGGCGCCCTCGCCGCGGGAGCCGACCCACGCGCCGAGCGTGAGGCCGTAGACGAGGTGGCCGGCGTGGAACAGCGTGAGTTCGTCCTCGTCGAGCCGGATGTCGAGGATCTCCTCGAGCATGACGCGCGACCCGAACGCCGACAGGCCCATGCCGTAGACCGCACCCCACATGATGCCGCGCTGTTCGGCCTCGATGGGCCGTTCGGAGTCCAGGAAGCCGAAAAGTCCGCCGAAGACGGCGCCGGACGTGACGCCGTAGACGAGGTGGAGCAGCAGGCCGGCGACCGGGTAGTCCTCGGGGTCGCCGCCCCGGACAAACTTCGCCCAGAAGTTCGCCGACGGCGGGAGCGACCGCATCAGCGGGAGCCGGAACGCGGTCATCACGAACGTCGCGACCAGTCCGCCCTGGACGCCGCGACCGATCCAGTGGACGATCGACGGCCGGTCGTCGCTCGACGATTCCTCGGCCTGGCGCAGCAGTTCGGCCATACCGACACGACGTCGGACCGCTCCTTTAGTACGCTTCCCGTAGTCCGGCGGTCTCGAGGCAGCGCGGGGGCGAAGGCCGCACTTACGCGCCGTTCCGGTCGGCGTCGGGTCGCGCCGTTCCGGTCGGACCCCGTGCTAACCAGAACCAAAGGCTCAAAGACGTGCCGGTCGTCCCACCGATATGGAGACCAGCGATCGGCCGACCTTCGAGAGCGAGGCCGGCGAGGAGATCTACCGGTTCGTCGAGCGCCACGGGACGGCGGCGCGACACCGCGTCCGCGAGGTGACGTCGCTGCCCCCCGAGGAGTTCCAGGACGCCCTCGAGCGGCTGCAGTCCCGCGGCTACCTTGAGGACGACGGCGGCACCCTGGAGGTCGCCCTTGACGTCGGCTCCGTCGAGGCGTACTCGACCGACGACGGCCTCGAGTACGTCGTCCGGCCGGCCCGCCAGGCCGACTTCGAGAGCCTCATCAACACCATCCGCGACGTCACCAGCGAGGAGACGTACGTCGTCGCCGAGTCCATCGCCGAACAGCTCCTCTACGAGGACGCCGTCAACCGGCACAACACCGCCGAGTCTCGCGTCTTCTTCGTCGCCACGGTCGACGGCGAGGTCGTCGGCTGGTCGCACCTCGACCTCCCGCAGCTCGACAAGCTCCAGAGCAACGCCCAGCTGACGGTCGGCGTCCGCAGCGAGTTCCAGGGCCACGGCATCGGCACCCGCCTCACCGAGCGCGCCCTCGACTGGGCGGAGGCCAACGGCTACCGGAAGGTGTACAACAGCGTCCCGACGACGAACGACCGCGCGCTGGCCTTCCTCGAGAACAACGGCTGGGAGACCGAGGGCGTCCGCAAGGACCACTACACCATCGGCGACGACCACGTCGACGAAGTGATGCTCGCCTACACGTTCTGACCGACGGCGACGCCGGGCCCGTCCCTGTACTTCGACGGCCGGCTTTTCAACGAACCTGCAGTGCGCGGTCGAACACCTATGGTGGTGGCTCGCAAAGGAAGCACCGACCATGAATATCGATAACACGCGGCATCTCCAGCTGGACCGGGAGAGTCGGGGGACGCGCTACTACCGGAACGCGGTGGAACGACACTGGGACCCCTTCGACATCGACCTCGAGGCCGACAAGGCGGCGCTCGTCGACCACCTGCAGACCGTCGACGAGGCGGAGTCGCACTTCGACGGGATGCGGATGGGCGTCGCGCGGTTCGGCGCCGGCGAGCAGGCGGTCACCGAGGACCTCGCGCCGCTGGCGACCGCCCTCGACGACATCGACGACCAGATGTTCGTCACGACGCAGATCTACGAGGAGGCCAAACACACCGACCACTTCGACCGCTACTGGCGGGAGGTCATCCACCACGCCGAGGACGAACTCGGCTTCGAGCGCTCCTCGCCGACCGACGACAAGTGGTTCAACGACGCCTACGACGAGCTCTTCGAGCGCAACGAGGACGCGATGAACCGCCTGCTCGACGACCCCTCGCCCGAGACGTTCGCGAAGGCGTACTGCCACTACCACCTCGTCATCGAGGGCATCCTCGCCCAGACCGGCTACTACGGGATGCAGCAGTCCTACTCGGAGAGCGACCATCCGGAGCTGCCGCACCTCCCCGGCCTCTACGAGGGCTTCACGCTCATCCGGCAGGACGAGGGCCGCCACGTCGGCTTCGGGATGGCGAAGCTCAAGGAGCTCGTCGAGGAGGGCGTCGACCCGCAACTGCTCGACGACACCGTCAACGAGATCCTGCCGTACGTCAACAAGATCGCCGCCAATCCCGAGGACGAGTACGTCGAGGACGTCGGTCCCTCGCCGACGGAGCTGCAGGCCTTCGCTACCGACAAGCACGTCGAGCGGATGGAGCAGATCAAGGACGCCGCCGAGGACATCCCCGACCTCGAGTCGCTGACCGAACTGCAGGGCGTCGGCGACGACTGACCGCGTCGCACTGCGAACGGCGGCGACGCCGGACGTCTCGAACGGCCTCTCCTCGAACGTTTTCTGGTCGTCACGAGAGCCTCGACGTAGTCGATGTCACGCCAATGCCACGGAGTATTATAGGCGCGGCGGCCGAACCTGGACGTAGACCGCGACCATGAACACCGAACTCGATCTCGAGAGCGAACTCGTCCAGGACGTCGTCAGAGACGTGGTCCGCGTGGGGCTGCTCTCGCCGCTCCGCGACCCGATCCTCGAGGCCGTCCAGGAGGTGACCGGCGAGCCCGTGGCGCCCACCGACGAAGCGGACGTCGACGAGGCGGAGACCGAGGAGTCCGCCGATGGCAGCGAGAAGAGCACTCTCGCCAGGGGCCTGCGGGGCCTGATCGTCTTCGTCGTGATGTTCAGCGTGCTGTACCTCACGATCCAGCGGTTCGCTGGCGACGACTAGACCCGACGGGACTGCGCCACAGGCCGCCGGCACAGCGCAGTTCAACGAGCGGCGTCCATCCTCCTCGTGAGAACGGTGTCGAGCGTCGAATCGGAGCGACGCTACTCGTCCGTGGACTCGACGACGAGGGACCGGGCGACGCTGGCGCGCTCGTCCCTGAGACCGGGGCATCACCCGAGGACGCGACCTGAGCGTCACACTGGACTCCCGGGACGGCCGTCGTTCCACCACAGCGCCACCGCGAGCGCCAGCAACACGAGTTCCACCCACAGCGTGGTGACCGTCGCCCCGCCGATATCGACCAGCGGCTTCGTGCCCTCGTACTCGGGCATGGGGGTGACGGGCCACAGCAGGAACCCGAGTTCGTCGCGGAGCCCGAGGACGAGCGGCCAGAGCGCGTCGCCGGCCAGGTGTGCGCCGTACCCGAACGCGAAGGCCGTGCCGACCGGCTGCGGGAGCGACGAGCGGCGAACGAGGCGGGCGACGGCGAGGCAGACCGGGAGTGCCAGCAGCAGCGTGTGGCCGATCGTTCGCGTCGTCGGGAACCCGGCGAGGTGGTACAGGGGCTGGTCGATCAGGTCCGGGAGCACCGCACCGCCCACGAGGGCTAGCGTCGCCAGGGTCGTCGGCGCTTCCTCGTCGACGATTCGGCGACTCCCGCTGTACAGGAGGTAGGCGACGCCGGGGTGGGCTGGCGGGAACACGCTACTCCAAACCGACGAACACGGTCTTCAGTCGGCTCCCGCAGTGCGGACAGCAGAGCGTCTGCCACTTCTTCGGGTCGAGACCGCCCATCGTCTTCGTCCGCCGGGCCGCCTCGCTGCGGACCTCGGCGTCGCAGGTCTCGCAGGTGAGTGTCTCGGGGACGGACATCCCGTCGGCAGTAGGGACTGGATCCTCCTAACCGCTTCCGGTGGCTTCGAGGGCAGGGCTGATCCCGACTCGTTCGCGACCGCTAGTCGCCCTCCCGGGTGAGTTCAATGTGGGTCCCTATCAACAGGAGAACGACGCCGACGAACCCGAGCACGTACCGGAGTGCCTGGTACTGCCGGAACTCCGGTCCGGGGTGGTTGATCGATCTGTCGGTACCCACGACGGTGTAGAAGGTCCCGTTCTGGAGGTAGATGCGACCGAGGTCGTCCCGCTCGAGTTCCTCGAACGACGTCACCGTCTCGCCGCTGACGGCGGCGTAGTGTTCCAGGGTGGTGGTGCTGCGGTCGGGGATCGAGTGGCCCGAGACGTCGGCCGCGGATTGGGTCAGGACGCTCCTCGGCGGGACTTGCGTGACGTCGTGCGTCACGTTGGAGTCGTTCGGTCGGTGGATCCGTCGATAGTAGTCGCCGTTGATCTCGACGAAATCGGGAGTGGCATGGCCCCACTTCAGCTGTCTCGAGACCGTAACCGGCGGGTTGTCCGCGAGGTACTCGTCGAACGCGCAGGCGCGTTCGCCCTCCCGATCGGTCCGCTGGCAACCGACATCTTGGAGATTGTTCCGGCGGTGGAACCGACGGTTGTCGATGCCGTCGTAGGTTATCGTCCCGTCTTCGACGGTGATCTCCGAGCGCTCGTACGTGTACTCGGACTCACCGGCGTGCGGGAACAGCCAGATGGAGTTCGTGACCAGGAGGAGGCCGACGACCGCGAGGAGGGCGGCCTGCGTTCGGCGGGAGACCATAGCCAGAACGGGTACACCGGGGGGCCTAAGTATTTTCGGGTAGGGATTTTCTGGAATCAACGCACGTTCTGATTGTCGTCGCCTCTGCGTTCGTTCGAGGGTGGTTCCCTAGCGGCCAGATATCCAAATGTCTGGAGGCCGACTTCGATAGTATGGCAGGACAGGAGGCGACCCCATCGAACGCTGAGATCGAGGAGCGACTTCAACAGGTCGGTCGGTACTCACGCCTCGTCCGCGCAGGGCTGGGCGTCATCGTGATCGCGTTCCTGCTGGCGGTCGTCGGCGTCCTTCCCGCGAACCTCGACAGCCCCGCGCAGGCGATCCAGGCCATCCAGATGCCGCTGACGTTCGTCGGCCTGGGACTGATCCTCTTCGGGATCGGGATGCACCTCCACCTGATGCACCTGAACCTGGTCCGGCAGCTCCAGCCGGATTCCGACGACGGGTCTCGCTCCGACTCGGACGCCGACGACTCGGGCTGACCGGCGCCTCACCGGAGTCGGCGCCGGATGAACGGGACGAAGTCCTCGAAGTAGCCGGTCCCCCAGACGGCGACGAGGACGCCGCCGATCACGTTGAACACCATATCGGTGACGATGTCGTCGATGCCGAACACCTGGACCGGCGACGTCGTCCCGAGGACCTGCGAGACCCAGACGGCGCCGAACTCGAAGACCTCCCAGATGACGCTGAACGCGAGGACGAAGACGAGGATGAAGACGCCCCGCAGGTTCGACGTGAGCTCGATCTCCGAGGAGTGCTTCTCGAGGGCCGTCAGCACCGCGTAGCCGATGCCGGCGACGAGGAACGCCGAGACCGTGTGGGTGATCTCGTCGTACCACGAGAACCAGACGTAGAACCCCAGCGAGCCGAAGGCGTGCAGGAACACCGCGACGGTGATCAGCAGGACGAGTCCGGCGTCCATCGTGTAGCTGTACTCCCGCCGCAGGAGCGCTGGGAGGAACGTCACCGCCAGGGGCAGGCCGGCGTTGACCGCCAGTTCGAACTGCAGCGTCACCAGCCCGTAGCCGAGGATGACGGCCAGCGCAACCTGCAGGGCGCGGACGAGGCGGTACTCCTGTGTCTCGGAGAGCTGCAGGTGGTCGCCGAGCGTCATGGCGAACGAGCGGTGTCGTCCAGTTGTTCGTACGTTCCGACGTGCTCGACGCGACCGAAGTACCACTCGAAGAGGACGCCCATGACGAGGCCGACCACGGTCACGGCGACGATGTCGACCTGGAGCTCTCGCTGAGAGTGGAGGAAGCCGGTGTCAAGCCACAGGTCGGAGTAGTACTGGGCGATCACCCACAGCCCCTGGACGGCCAGCGTCGAGAGGACCGCGAAGGCGACGGCGAACCGACGGCTCATCTCCACGGACGTGAACGCGTCTATCTCGACGGCCGTCAGCAGTGCGAACCCGGCGACGACGAAGTAGCCGGCGACCTCCGTCGAGAGCCCGTACCCGCCGAGGAGGGCGGCGACCGCGGAGACGAGCAGGAGCGGCCACGGCGCCATCACGCGCCAGTCGCGCATCCAGATCGGCGGGAGGACGACGACGGCGAGGAGGATCGCTGCGAACCCGGCCCACAGCAGGGCGCCAGAGAGGACGCTCTGGACGACGACGAACGCCACGAGGCCCGTCGACAGCCAGCCGACACCGGCGTTCACGGACTCGTTCCTGGCGAGCACGTCGAGTGGTGCCACACCCTACGTAGGGCCGAGAGACGGATAAATCGTGACATAGCGGCCCCTCGCCGCAGTCCTCGTCTCGATATCCGTACACCGAAGTGGGGCCCGGTCGCCACTCGAGACGTGCAGCACGAGGAGCGACTGGTGGGCGGCTACACCGGCCGGATGCTCGCGGTCACGGCGCTGGCGTGGGCGGCACTGCAGCTTGCACGCTTCGCGGTGCCGCCGTTGCTGCCGGAGATCCGGACGGACCTCTCGCTGACGCTGGCACAGGCCGGCGTCGCGCTGACCGTCCTGCAGGGCGTCTACGCCGTCTTCCAGTACCCGAGCGGCCGGCTCTCGGACAGCTGGAGCCGGGCGACGCTGCTGGTGCCGTCGCTGGTCGTCCTCGCGGGCGCGTGCGTCGTGGTCGGGACGGCCCGGAGCTACTGGTGGTTCGTCGCCGGCGTGGGCGTCTTCGGACTCGGGAAGGGGCTCTACGCCATCCCCTCGCGGGCGCTGCTCTCGGACCTGTTCGTCGAGCACCGAGGGCGGGCCCTTGGCGTCTTCAGCGCGGGCACCGACCTCGGCGGGATGCTCGCCTCCGGCGCGGCGGTCGCGGCGATCGCGCTGGCGACGTGGCGTGCGGTGTTCCTGCCCGTCGCGGTCGTCCTCGCCGCGCTGGCGGCGCTGTTCGTCCTCTGGAATCGCGAGCCTTACGTCGTCGAGGCCGCCGACCTGGCGGTGTTGTCGACCGCCCGCCGGCTCCTGGCCACGCCGCGGCAGCGCTGGAGCATCGTCTCGTTCGTCCTGTTCTACTTCATGGTCAACGGCGTGCTGAACTTCCTGCCGGAGTTCCTCCGCGAGACGAAGGCGTTCTCGCCGACGCTGGCGAGTGCCGCCTACGCGATGCTGTTCGGCTTCGGCATCGCCATCAAGCCGGTCTCGGGTGCGGTCAGCGATCGGTTCCCCAGACACTCCGTCGCCGTCGCGGGGATGATCCTCGCCGCGGCCGCCCTCGGTGTGCTCGTCGTCGCCGAGTCGCTGGTCGGTATCGGCGTCGCCATCGTCCTCTTCGCGGTCGGCTACAAGGCGCAGTTCCCGGTCATCGACGCCATCCTGCTGGACGCGGCGCCCGACGCGAACGCGGGCGGCGACCTCGGGGCCGCCCGGGCGCTGTTCCAGGGCGTCGGCAGCCTCGGCCCCGCCTTCGTGGGGTTCACGGCCGGGGCTCTCGACTTCACCGTCGCGTTCGCGGCGCTCGCGGGGGTACTCGTCGTCGCGGCAGGTATCCTGCTGTGGATCGGCCGGCAGTGAACGAGCGGATCGGCTGGGGACTGACCGAACCGACCGCTATCGCGGGATACATGGGGTGCGGCCGTCTCCCTCGGCACGATGGGAACGGCAGACGACGACGGCGTCTTCGAGGTCTACCGCGACCGGGTCGACCGGCCGCTCTCGCGGCTGTTCCGCGAGTACGGGCTCAGGGAGATCGAGTGGTTCACGCTGGGGATGGTCGCGAACGTCACGGCGCGGGTCGCCAGCCTGCTGCCGCCGCTGGTGCTCGGCGTCGCCATCGACGCGGTGTTCGTCGGCGAGAGCGACTACACGCTGCCGCTCGTCCCGGACGCCTGGCTGCCGACCGGCGACGAGGCGCAGTTCTGGTTCTCGGTCGCGGTCATCGTCGGCTCCTTCGTCGTCACCGGCGTCTTCACCTGGATCTACGGCGTCGCCGCCAACGTCTTCGCCCACCGGGTGATGCACGACGTCCGCACCGACAGTTTCGCGAAGATGCAGCGACTCGACATGCCCTTCTTCGACGACAAGCAGACCGGCGAGGTGATGAGCGTCCTGAACAACGACGCCTCGAACCTCGAGGTCTTCCTCGACAACGCCCTGCAGAACTCCGCGCGCCTGGGCGTGATGGTGCTGGGCATCGCCGCGGTCCTCGTCTACCTGAACTGGCAGCTGGCGCTCGTCACGCTCGTGGTCATCCCCGCGATGGTGGGCTTCACGCTCTGGTTCATGCGCGCTGTCGAGCCGCGGTACGTCGCCCAGCGCTCCAGCGTCGGCGACCTGAACACGCGCCTGGAGAACAGCCTCGGCGGCGTCGAACTGGTGAAGGCCTCGGCGACCGAGGACCACGAGACCGAGAAGGTGACCGCCGCCTCCTACTCGTACTTCGAGCACACGATGGCCGTCCTGCGGCTGAACTACCTCTACCGGCCGGGCATGGAGCTGCTCGCCGGCGTCGCCTTCGCCGCGACGTTCCTCGTCGGCGGCGTCTGGCTGTTCTCCGGGGCGCCCGGCCCCTTCACCGGCGAGCTCTCGGTCGGCGCGTTCGTCACGTTCATCTTCCTCACCCAGCGGATCGTCACGCCGCTGGCGGAGGTGAGCAACATCGTCGACCAGTACGAGAACGCGAAGGCCTCCAGCGAGCGCGTCTTCGGGCTGATGGACGTCCCGGTGAAGATCACCGGCCCCGACGACCACGCGCCGCTCGACGACGTGGCGGGCCGCGTCGAGTACCGCGACGTCGACTTCGCGTATCCGGAGACGGCGCTGGCCGCCGCCGAGGGCGACGAGCACGGCGAACTCGTCCTCTCGGACGTCACGTTCACCGCGGAACCGGGCGAGACGGTCGCACTCGTGGGGCCGACCGGCGCCGGGAAGTCGACGGTCTGCAAGCTCCTGCTACGGCTCTACGACGTCACGGACGGCGAGATCAGGCTCGACGGGACGGACATCCGCGAGTACGCCCTCGAGGACCTCCGGGGAGCGATCGGCTACGTCAGCCAGGATACCGTCCTCTTCGACGGCACGGTCGCCGAGAACATCCGCTACGGCCGGTTCGACGCCTCGCACGAGGACGTCGTCGCGGCGGCGAAGGACGCCGAGGCCCACGAGTTCATCCAGCGACTGCCCCAGGGGTACGACACTCGCGTCGGCGAGGACGGCGTCAAGTTGTCGGGCGGGCAGCGTCAGCGGCTCTCGATCGCCCGGACGGTCCTGCAGGACCCCGAGATCCTCGTCTTCGACGAGGCCACCAGCGCCGTCGACACCGAGACCGAACTGCTCATCCAGCGGTCGCTGGAGCGGCTCACCGAGGATCGAACGACGTTCGTGATCGCTCACCGGCTGTCGACGGTCCGGGACGCCGACCGCATCCTCGTCCTCGACGGCGGCGAGATCGTCGAGCGCGGCACTCACGAGGCCCTCCTCGAGGACGGCGGGCTCTACGCGACGCTGTGGAGCGTCCAGGCCGGCGAGATCGAGTCGCTGCCCGACGAGTTCCTCGCGGACGCGCGGCGGCGCGCCGCCGAACGGCCGCCGCGGGACGGCGAGGACTGATCGACTGCTGGATCACGACCTCCATCGACCGGCAGAAAGCGGAGCCGTATCTCCTGCTTCCGGCAGAAGGGAAACTCGAACCGACGAGTCGGCCAGGAATCCTGCGTGGTTCGACTCTATCGGAACCATTCGTCTACACGATAGTCGTCCTGGGGCACGAACATCCAAAACTCTCGCGAGTGTGTTACGCATTGTTAATAACACTTATATACGCAACGGGCATCTGTCTATTTGCAATGGCGAAAGGAAACGTTGACTTCTTCAACGACACAGGCGGCTACGGTTTCATCTCGACGGACGACGCGGACGACGACGTATTCTTCCACATGGAGGACGTTGGTGGCCCGGACCTCGAAGAGGGGACGGACATCGAATTCGACATCGAGGACGCCCCCAAGGGCCCCCGAGCGTCGAACGTCACCCGACTCTAAGTCGGATCTCGCGCGGTTCAGTCTGATATCACTTCGGTCGGTGCTAACGCGCCGGTGCGGAGCCGGCATCCTCGCGGACTCTGTTCCGGGAGACGCCACACGATTCTTCGAACGCTACACCCACAGCGGCGTCGCCGCACCCGGTTTCGGGCGGTCTTCGCCGGCGAGCGGCAGCCCTGAGCCTCGTATCGGCGGCTCACCGTCTCGCAAAGGTTATCCGTGTTCCGCGTCTTGATAAAATTGAGATGGCAACTGGCACTGTTGACTTCTTCAACGACACCGGCGGTTACGGATTCATCGAGACTGACGACGCGGACGAGGACGTGTTCTTCCACATGGAGGACGTCGGCGGCCCGGACCTGGAGGAAGGTCAGGAAGTCGAGTTCGACATCGAGGAGGCGGACAAGGGTCCGCGCGCAACGAACCTGACCCGGCTGTAACGGCCGCAGTACGCGAGACAACCAGATTCTTCGAGCGCTACTCCGATAGCGACGGCGCCGTCCGGCCGAGGCCGGTCCCGTCGCGCCGAGCTACAGCAGTCGGCGAGCGTGGGCTTCGTACTCCTCGGGCACCGCCTCGCGCAGCCGTGATTCGTCCGTCTCGCCGTCGAGGTTGACGAGATAGCAGCGGCCGCGCTCGTTGCCGTAGACGCCCTGGAAGTCGTAGACGAACCCGAGGACGGTCTCGTCGTCGAGTTCGCCGCTGTCCCGGAGGAACGAGACCTGCCGGTCGACGTTGTACTCGACGAGCTGGTTGACGAGGCCGACCTCCCGCTCCTCGTCGATGCGGTCGTCGTCAAGCCCCGCCTCGATCACGGGCCGGAGCGCGTCGACGCGCTCCTGGACGCCCGGCGGGAAGTCCGCGCTCTCGCCGCGGTGGGCCTCCAGCGTCGCCGTGACCGCACCGCAGCTCGTGTGCCCGACGACGACGGCGACGTCGGTGCCGGCGTACAGCAGCGGGTAGAGGACGTCGCCGTTGACGACGCGCTCGCCGTCGCGGGTGTCCCAGACCTGGTTGCCGATGTTGCCGACGGTGAAGAGGAACCCGGCGTCGTCGACGTCCCACATCCCCTCTTGGGAGACGCGGGAGTCCGAACAGCAGACGGAGACGGCGGCTGGTTCCTGGCCGTCCTGGACGGCATCGAAGTGACCGTCGGCGAGCGATTCGACGTGCCGCTGGTTGCGTTCGAGGAGATCGGCGAGGGTGGTCTCCATACACGTGCCACTGACGGCCAGCAGCGTCATTATGCCATCGCTCCCAGCAGCGCCCATTCCCGTCCGATTGCGGAGAACTTGATTCCTGTCCAACATTTAATGGGCCTACCGGGCGTACCCTCGCGTATGCTGGTAGCCTTCAACTTCGACGGGTCGCTCGCGGAATCGGACGCCTACGCGCTGCTCGCCGAGGAGGCCGGCGTCGCGGGCGACGTCGCCAGCCTCACCGAGCAGTCGCGGACGGGCGACCTCGCGCTCGTGGACAGCATCCGGCGCCGCGTCGACTACCTGGAGGGCCTGCCCGAACTCGAGATGAAGGAGGCCCTCGACCGCGTGGCGCTGGACCCCGGCGCGGCCGACCTGATCTCGGCACTGCAGGCCAACGACCACCACGTCGCCATCATCACGGCCGCGCCGCGACAGGCCGTCGACGTCGCGCTCACCGACGCCGGCGTCAGCGCCGACTCGGTCGTGGCGCCGATGCTCGATATCGACCAGAACGCGCTGACCGGCGACGTCTCCGGGCGGATCCTCGATGCGACGAAGGGCGAACTCCTCGAGGAGATCGCCGTCGAGAACGAGATCCCCGTCGACGAGACGATCGCGGTCGGCTCCGACGACAACGACCGCGAGATGCTGGAGACCGCCACCGACAGTGTCTGCTTCAACCCGACCAGCGGCATGGAACAGCACTGCGAGAACACGGTGACGTCGATGGAGCGGCTCCACGAGCAGTTCGAACAGCGGAACCTGGTCTAACCGCCAAGCCGCGGTCGTTTCCCTTCTCGTCGACTCGCCGTGTCGCTAGTGCACCGGTCGCGGAACCGCGAAACGAGAGATAGGAACGGGCCCGGACCACCACCTCGCCCGCGTTACCGGAGTCGTCCGAGCAGCTCGTAGTCGTGGTCGGGGGTGTACCGCCGGAACAGCAGACTGTTCGACAGCACGGAGACGCTGGAGATGGCCATCGCGCCCGCCGCGAGGACGGGCTGGAGCAGTCCCAGGGACGCCAGCGGGATCATCGCGGTGTTGTAACCCAGCGCCCACACGAGGTTCTGTTTGATCTTCTGGAGGGTGGCGTCCGAGATGCGGATGGCCTTCACGACGTCGAGGGGGTCGTCGCGCATCAGCGTGACGTCAGCCGCCTCGATGGCGACGTCGGTGCCCGACCCGATGGCCGTCCCGACGTAGGCGACCGCCAGCGCCGGCGCGTCGTTGACGCCGTCGCCGACCATCATCGCCTTGCGGCCCTCCGACTGGATGGCGTCGACGGCCTCGGACTTGTCCTCGGGCAGGACCCCCGCACGCACGCGGTCGGGGTCGATGCCGACCTCCTCGGCGACCGCATGGGCGGTCCGCTCGTTGTCGCCGGTGATCATCATCACGTCGAGCCCGCGTTCCTGCAGGGCGGCGACGGCGTCCTTCGCGCTCTCCTTGACGGTGTCGGCGTCGGCGACGACGCCGACGAGTTCGCCCTGCTCCGTGCCAGCGGGCACGCGCGCCACGAGCATCGCCGTCTTCCCTTCGCCCTCGAGGCGTTCCATCGTCTCCGCGGCAGGCGAGGGATCGATGCCGGCGTCCCGGAGCAGCTTCCGGTTGCCAACGAAGATCTCGTCGCCGTCTCGCGGCTCGTCGCCGCTCGACTGTCCCGCGGAACGTCGTTCCGCGCTCTCCACGGTCGCGCGGACCCCCTGGCCGGGCACGTTCTCGAAGTCCTCGGGGTCGGCGAGCTCGATGCCGCGTTCCTCGGCGCCGTCGACGATGGCCTGCGCCAGCGGGTGTTCGCTGCCGCGCTCGGCGCTGGCCGCCAGCCGCAGCACCGTCGACTCGTCCACACGCTCGCGGCCGGTCACGGCGCCACCGTCGGCGGCCGGGTCCCCTCCGTCGGCGACCGGCGCGCCGTCCTCGAAGGCGACGACGTCCGTCAGCTCCATCTCGCCCTCGGTGAGCGTGCCGGTCTTGTCGAAGACGACGGTGTCGACGTCCTTCGCGCGCTCGAGGACGTCGCCGCCCTTGAACAGGACGCCGTTCTGGGCGCCGATGGTGGTCCCGACCATCGTCGCGGCGGGCGTCGCCAGCCCCAGCGCGCAGGGACAGGCGATGAGGACCGAGGAGGCGAAGACGACGACCGCGAACTCGAAGGCCGACAATGCCGCGGGGCCGCCGCCGACGAGGCCCCACAGCGGGAGCGCCTCGACGAAGCCCGCCAGCGCCCCGGGGAAGAGGTACCAGACCGTCCCCCACAGGACGGCGTTGGCGATGACCGCCGGCACGAAGTACGCGGAGATGCGGTCGGCGACGTTCTGGATGTCGGGCTGGCGGGACTGGGCGTCCTTGACGGTCTGGACGATCTGCTGGAGCGCCGTGTCCTCGCCGACCTTCGTCGCCTCGACGACGAGGACGCCGTTCTCGTTGATGGTCGAGCCGACGACCTCGTCGCCCTCGCCCTTCTCGACGGGGACGGACTCGCCGGTGACCATGGACTCGTCGACCGCGCTCTGGCCGTCGACGACGACGCCGTCGGTGGGGATCTGTTCGCCGGGACGGACCTTCATCCGGTCGCCGACCTCGACGTCCTCCAGTGGGACCTCGCGTTCGGTCCCGTCGTCGTCGACGAGCGTCGCTGTGTCGGCCTCCATCTCGAGGAGTTTCCGGAGCGCCTCGCCGGCCTGGCCCTTCGAGCGGGCCTCGAGGTAGTTCCCGAGGGTGATGAACACGAGGATCAGCGCCGCCGTGTCGAAGTACAGCCCCTCGCTGGCCAGCAGGCCGAGCAGGACGACCACCGAGTAGAGGTACGCCGTCGACGACCCCAGCGCGATGAGGACGTCCATGTTGGCGCGGCCGTTCTTCACGAGCGCCTTGTAGGAGTTCTTGTAGAACGGCCAGCCGAGGACGACCTGGACGGGTGTCGCGAGCAGGAACTCCACCCAGCCGAACTCGACGCCGAAGACGGTCTCGGGGAGCACCGCGCCGCCGAGGACGAGCTTGTCGACGATGAAGAGGAGCAGCGGGAGCGACAGCGCCGCGCCGAACAGCGTCAGCCGCAGTTGCCGGCGAACCTCGTCCTGGCGGGCGGCCTCGCGGGCGTCGCCGCCGCCATCGGTGTCCGTGTCCTCGCGGACGGGCTCGTAGCCGGCGCCCTCGATGGCGTCGTACAGTTCCGTTCGCGAGGTATCGGCCGGGTTGTACGTCACCTGCGCTTCGTCGGTCGCGTAGTTGACGTCCGCGTCGACGACCCCCGGCGTCGACTCGAGGGCGGACTCGTTCGTCTCCGCACAGTTGGCGCACGTCATGTCGGTGATGCCGATGGTCACCGTCTCGGAGACGGCCTCGTAGCCGGCGTCCGCGATGGCGTCGAAGATCTCCCGCAGCGACGTCCGGTCGGGGTCGTAGATCACGCTCCCCTCGTCGGTCGCGTAGTTGATGTTCGTCTCCTCGACGCCGTCCAGCGACGAGAGACGCTCTTCGATCGTCGCCGAGCAGTTGGCACAGGACATCCCCGAGATGTCGAGCCTGGTCGTCCTGGTGCTCATGGTTGTGCTAGTGTAGGGCCTCCATCTTTAGGCGTCTTTCCGCTTCGAGACCGGGGCTATCGGGGGTCGGAAACCTTCGATGCCAAAGCGGCGGTCACGCGCCCTCCTCGAGTTGCTGGTAGCGGTCCTCGAATCGGGACAGGCAGGACGGACAGCAGAAGTGGTAGACCTCGCTGTCGATGCGGGCGGTCTCGCCCTCGCTGTCGACGGTGTTGCCGCACTCCGCGCAGGTGAGCGCGAACTCGACGCCGTCGACCGTCGGCGTCCACTCGACGTCGTCGACGAGCGTGACCGTGTAGTCTACGAGGTCGATCCCCTCGAAGAGCCGCGCCACCCACTCGCGGACGTTCTGGGCCTCGGCGCGGGCGTAGAACCAGACGTCGCCGCCGGCGGTGACGAAGAGGTGCTCGACGCCGTCGGCGTCGCGCAGGCGCTCCCTGGCCGTCTCGACCGCCGCCGAGTCGAGTTCGACCTGGATGAACACGGGCACGCCGGCGCGGAGCTGCGAGCGGTCGACGTCGACGGTGAATCGGTTGATGATCCCGGCCTCCTGCAGCCTGGTCACCCGGTCGGAGACGGCCGGGCCGGAGAGGCCGACGGCCTCGCCGAGTTCGCTGAACGGGCGACGGGCGTCCTCGGCCAGCAACGAGAGGAGTTCGACGTCGGTCTCGTCGAGGTCGCGCATACCGCACCTACGATACTGCATCGTAATATGGTTTGCCCGGAATGGCTTCGGAATCGAAGGTCGAATCGCCGTTTCACTTTGGAGTGGAAGGGGAAACCCGCAAAAGACTGCAGCCCGTAGGTACACTCGACCATGAGCCAGACCATCTCCGTCGAGGGCATGACCTGCGAGCACTGTGAACAGAGCGTCGAGGAGGCATTGCAGGGCGTCAGCGGCGTGACCGACGTCGACGTCGACCGCGAGGCCGAGCGGGCGACCGTCGACGGCGACGCCGACACCGACGCGCTCGTCGATGCCGTCGAGGACGCGGGCTACACCGCCTCCGCCTGAACGGACTGTTCTGAGCGACTCCCCGGCCGGAGACGGCGGGATTTACGGTCGGTCGCGGCCAAGCCGGGCCGATGATCGACTGGGACGGGGTCCGGACCGCGCTGGCGGCGACGCGCCCGTACCTCCTCTCGCATCACCAACCCGGCGAGTGGGACCGCTGTTACGCCCCCCGGGTCGGCGGGCGGCGGGTTCGGCTCTGTGCGCGCTGTCTCGGGATCTACCCGGGGATTCTGGCCGGGCTGCTGGCGGCCCTAATCGGGTCGCCGCTGCCGACCGGGCTCTGGGTCGTCACGCTCCTGCCGATGCCTGCGCTGGTCGACTGGGCGGTCTCGGCGTTCACGGCTCGCCGCGGGTGGAATCCGGTGCGGACCGCGACGGGGTTCGGCCTCGGCTACGCCTATGGGGTCGGCCTGGCGACGCTGTACCTGACGGGCGATCTGCGGGTGCTCGCGATCGGCGTCGTCTACGGTCTCCTCGCGGGATTCCTGTTGTTCGTCCGTCACGCTCGACAGTAGCTATTTATCGCCACGCCGACCACCTGGTGGTATGCCCTCCGACGACGAGGCCGAAGACGACGCGAGCAGCGACGAACCGTTCGACGTCGACGAACGGCCGCCAGCCGCGACGCCGGGCGTGAACACCGGCCCCGACGAGAAGTTCTGTCACAGCTGCGGGGCGATCATCAAGAAGGAGGCCGAGATCTGCCCGGAGTGCGGCGTCCGCCAGAAGCCGGCGACCGCCGACTACGAGAAGGACCGCGTGACGGCCGGCGTCCTCGCCATCCTGCTCGGGTGGGCGGGCGTCCACCGGTTCTACCTCGGCGACACCGGCCTGGGGCTGCTGTACCTCTGTTTCTTCTGGACCGGCATCCCGGGGCTGGTCGGCATCGTCGAGGGGATCCTCTACCTCACGAAGACCGACGAGGAGTTCCAGCGCCGCTACGTCGAGTAGCTCTCGCGATACGACGCTCGCGGGTGGGAATTCCGGAGGCCTCGAACGTCGGATGCGCCCGTCTGAACCTCGCGGGTCGTCGTCACCGTTCGTCGGGCGCTGACAGTACCGCCGCACAGTGATTGTAGCCAGTTAGCTGGGTCAATCCGCTCCTTTACGTGTAAACTGCGCTTACGAACGGGTAACTATGCGACGTCGACAGTATCTCTCCCTAGCCGCCGCCGGTGCCGTCGGTCTCTCCGGCTGCTCGTCGATCGAGGGGCTGGGCGACGACGACTCGACGGACCCGACGGCGACGTCGACGCCGACGGCGACGGCCGCCGAACCCGATATCGAGATCATCGACGTCTCGGCGGGCGACGAGCGGTTCATCCAGGGGTCGAACGTCACCCTCACGCTGGAGGTCGGGAACTCCGGCGGCGACGGAACGGTGCCCGTGGAGGTCGTGGTCGGCGACCAACCCGGCTACGAGGGCTCGATGGAGGTGGAGGGGTCCCGGGACGTCGAGGAGATCGAGCTCAGCGACGTGCCGGACGGTTACTACGAGTACACCATCACGGTCCAGGACGACACCGTCACGGGTTCGTTCACCGTCGGGACGCCGGTCGAGAAGCCGCGCGTCGTCACCTCGCACTCGGTGCTCCAGCGGGAACAGAACAACACCGCAGGTGCGGGTCGCCTCACCGTCCACCTCGAGGTGAAGGGCGACCCGGAGCGGGGCATCGCGCCGCCGGGCCGCGAGAAGCTCCTGGACATCTGCCGGAAGCTCGTCATCGACGAACTCCAGGAGCGGTACTGGGACGTCCTCAGGTTCGGCATCTGGCGGGAGACACAGACCGTCGGCGAGGAGGAGCCCCACGCCACCATCGTCTGGGGGCCGAACGGGAACTGGTCGGTCGACGACCCCGGTGCGACCGGCGATTACTCGGCCCACGAGTTCGACGTCACCGGCGCCCCGTACCTCGTCACCCGGGGCGTCGAGGAGATCCGGACCGACCCCTGGGACTTCCGCGTCGAGTTCGACATCGTGAACCAGGGCCTCGAGCGGGAGACCTTCCAGGGTGGGGTCTCGACGCCGACGACCGACGAGTTCCGCTTCGAGATCGAACTCGACCCCGGCGAGAGTCGGAACGTCTGGTACGAGCGAGTCTACGACGGCGTCCTCAATCGGACCGAGTACACCATCGAGGCCTACGGGAGCGTGCCGATCTACGGGAAGACCTCCGAGTACATCATGTTCTACTGAGCGTCCGAACTGGCGCCCGGGACGACGGTGGCGTCGGAGTCGAATCCCCGGACTAGCAGAACAGCTGGGTGACGTAGAGTGCGTCCTCGCCGATGGCGACGCCGACGCCCTGTCTGGTGTAGCGGTCACGGAGCAGCGTCTCGCGGTGGCCCGGCGAGTCGAGCCACGACCGGACGACGTGGTCGGCGACGGCGCGTTCGGAATCGGCCAGCGAGCCGCGCGGCGTCTGGTAGATGTTCTCGCCGACGCGGCACTCGAGGCCGGCCGCCGCGGCGCGGTCCTGCGGTCGCTGGCCGTCCGGGTTGGTGTGATCGACGAAGCCCCGGTCGCGCATGTCGCGACTGTGGTTCCGGGCGACCGCGGCGAGGGTCGGGTCGTGGGTCGTCGCTGCGACGTCGCGGGCTTCGCGTTCGTCGTCGCTGATCGATTCGATCTGCGTCTCCAGGGTCCCCACGTCGACGCCGTCGTCGAGCGGGCCGGCCAGGGCGACGGCCCCGAGGGCGGTCACGACGAGAAGCAGCGTCACCACGGCGAGGCCGAGTCCCGGGCGGAACAGCGAGGTGAGCGATTCGTCGGCCGGCAGCGTCGCGTCGGTGCCGTCGAGGTCGAGCCGCCAGCCGGTCGTCTCGCCGGCGTCGGTCCCGGGACAGTCGTGGGCCGTCGGCGGCCGGTGCTGGGGACAGCACGCCGCGCCACAGTGCGGACAGGCGTCGCTGACGGTCGCCTCGTCGCCACAGACCGTACATGCGGGCGCCACGGCCGGGGTAGACGCCGGTGGCTAAAAACTGCGGCGTCGATTACAGCGTCAGTTCCGCGGCGGGCATCTGGAGGAACGCCGTCTCGTAGCCCTCGTGGCGGGCGACCTGCGGGTGGGTGACGACGTCGATGGTCAGCGCGTCGCCCGATGCGACGTCGTCGACGGCGGCGCCGTAGTGGTAGCCGAGGTCGCTGTCGAAGGTGCGCTCGAGGGCGCCCTCGAAGACCGTCTGGCCGTCGCGGTCGAGCGTCGCGTCGAGGGCCATCTGCGGGAGGACGAGCTGGTTGTACGGCGTCCGGGCGGAGACGGCGAGGTACGCGCCGTCGCCGTCGATGCCGGCCGGCGGACTTTCCATGCTGACGACCTCGAGTCGGGCGTCGCCGCTCTCTGCGGTGCCGTGGTGGGTGCCCGGCAGTTCCGCGGGGTCCGGGGCGACGCCGAGGGGGACGTCCATGTCCATGACCGGCGGCAGCGATGCCTCACCGGCCTCGTCCTCGGTCCGCTCGAAGCCGATGTTGTCGCGTTCCTCGGTGCTGAACTCGAAGGGGACGGTGACGGTGGCCTGCTCGCCGAAGCGGCCCTGGTAGTCGCCGGTCTGGCGGATGCTCGTCCCGCCGACCGAGAGGGCGATCTCGTAGTCGCCGTCGCCGTCGAGCTGGAAGTTCGCGCCGAAGTGAAAGCCCATCCGCGGCGACAGCATCGGGTAGATGACCTGCTCGTCGAGGGCCTCGCCGTCCTTGCGGATGTCGACGCTCATGCCGGCGTCCGGCAGCGTCCGGCCGGTCTGGGGGTCCCACAGCACCGACATCAGGTGGACGTCCTGGCTGCCGTCGGGGTCCTTGAGGATGGCATCGTCGACGGACTCGGTGGTGGCGTCGACCCGCCAGAAACGGTGCGGGTAGGTGTAGACGAGCGCGAAGCCGTAGTCGCCGTTGTCGGACTCCGCCTGCCCGACCATCTCCATGCCGTCGACGTGGGTCGGGTGGTAGACGCGGTCCGGGCGGTCCTCGAGGACCGGTGGCGTGGAGGGCAGTTCCTGCGTCTCGATGAAGCCCAGGTCGGTACAGCCGGCGAGGCCGGCCGCTGTCCCGGCACCGAGGCAGGCCTGGAGGTACTGACGGCGGTCCATGGGCGGGGAATGGGAGCCGCGGCGCTATCCAGTTTTTGGTTCGGCCGGAGAAACCATGGCGAGAGCCGCAGGCGCCGATCCGGGCGTTCGGGACAGGGATAATGGCGGAACGCCCGGGTCGACTGAAAGGCCCGCGAGCTCAGATCTCGAGTTCGATCTCCTCTTCCTCGTAGAGTTCGTCGAAGTCGAGTTCGCGTTCTCGCGCCTCGAGCTCGCGCTCGATCTCGAACCGGCGGCGCTGCTGCCGCTTCTTCTGGCCTTTCCGTTCGCGACCTCGCTTCGTGTCGGGCATGGTCATGGTAGTGTATCACACACACGCATATATACCTATTGCACGCGGCGGTACCTGCCCCAGGACGGCGCTGTCCGGCGATTTACGGCGAGAAGAAATTAGACCGGCGGCTCGCCCGCAAGCGAATCCCGGTCGTGGTCCGCCTCGAAATCGGGGTCGGGGCCCATCGGGACGATGCGCTTGGGGCTGACGTCCGGGTGGGTCGTGTAGTAGTGCTCCTTGATGTGGTCCATGTGCGTCGTCTCGCCGAAGCCCCGGGTCTGGTAGAGGTCCCGGAGGTACGGCCAGAGGTTGTCGTACTCCCGGATGAACTGGTGGTTGCACATGAAGTGAGTGTGGTAGACCTCGTCGAAGCGGACCAGCGTGGTGTACATCGCGATGTCGGCCTCGGTCAGCCGGTCGCCGACGAGGTAGCGCTGGTCGGCGAGCACCGAGTCCCAGTGGTCGAGCGCGTCGAAGAGCTCCGTGACGACCTCGTCGTAGGCTGCCTGCTTCTCGGCGAAGCCCGTCCGGTAGACGCCGTTGTTGATCGGCTCGTAGATGGCGTCGAGGACCTCATCGACGTCGTCGCGGAGTTCGTCCGGCACCAGGTCGACGCCGTTGCCGACCTCGTCGGCGAAGACGTCCGTGAGGTTCCGCATGATCTCGCGGGACTCGTTGTTGACGATGGTGTCCTCCTGTTTGTCCCAGAAGACCGGCACCGAGACGCGGCCGGTGTACTCGGGGTCGGCCTCGACGTAGGCCTCCCGGAGGTAGTCGAAGCCGTTCACGGTGTCGGGGGTGCACTTGTCCTTCTCGGGGGTGAACTGCCAGCCGTCGTCGTCGCGGTACGGATCGACGACGTCGACGGTGATGGAGTCCTCGAGGCCGAGCAGCTGTCGCGTGACGAGCGTGCGATGTGCCCACGGACAGGCGTAGGAGACGTAGAGGTGATAGCGGCCGGCCTCGGCGTCCTCGCTGCCGACGCGGTCGCGGAACGTCGTCGGCTGGCGTTCGAACTCCCCCTCCTCGTTGGTCGGGTCGTAGTCGGTCACCCACTCGCCGTCGACGAACTGATTGACCATATCCACGCTAGGCGTGCTGGCCGGATAGGACTGCTGGCGACGTGTGCGTTTGCCGAGAAACCGGCTACGGCTCGTGATTCGCCGGTCCGGCGACCGAGTATCGCGGATATCATGGTCGAGACGCTTCCTAGAGAAGCTGCTGGTTCGGCTCTCTCGTCTGCTTGCGGTCCAGACTCTCCGCCGCCTTCTCGATGGTCTCCCAGTCCGCTCTGGCCCGCGGTGTCGGGCGGTAGTACGTCCGGTCTTTCGCTCGTGCATCGACGAGGTCGTTCTTCTGTAGCACCTCGAGGTGGCTCTGTACCGTCGCGCAGTCCCGCCCCATCGCGTCGGCCAGCTGTTTGACGGTCCGGGCCTGGTCGGCCACGAGGAGCAGTATCCGCGTGCGGTCGGCACCGCCGCGCGTACCGGTCAGGACGAACCGACTCGTGGACGGCATCAATCGCTCCCCCGCGATAGCGTGCTCTCTTCGGACGTCCCCGTCCAGGACACTGCTCGCTTCCCCGCTGCCACCCGAGTATCGTCCGACCTGTAGCCCCAGTCGATGCCACCCTCGTGGTGGACACACTCGCAAATGTGTCGTCTCGAGCCGGACATCGTTCTGTTCGGTCCTTCGGCACCGGTCACATTAATTGGCGGTCCTTTTCACGCTGCGCCGTAGTACTGAATAACTGAGTGACGGCCTCGTGCGGTCGATGCGCTTCTGACGTGACACGCTACCAGGCGGTCGCTGGCAGCTGGGGTGGCTCCCAGATTGCCCCGAAACAGGGCGATTGACCTCCTTCCGCGCCTGAAGAGGCGGGAATCCCACCACGGGATTTCAGGTCGAGCGTCTGATCGACCTTGTGGTTTCAAGACGCATACGTTCCAAGCGTCGCCTGCTGGGTTTTAGCATCGGCTTGGCTGTCTTGTGGCGCGGTCAAACACGCCCCATCCTCAGCCGAGTCATCGTCGTTCTCGTGTTTTCTGGAACGACTCTCTCCGCCGAGGTAGCGGTCTGCGATGTTCACTGCCCCGTTCACGTCGGCTTGATATTCGCCCATCCAACAGTCGTCGTTCGTGCATTTGAACGTCGCCTGCTTCGGACGATACCCCACCTCACCACACGCGTGGCACTCCTTCGACGTGTTACGCGGATTCACTGTTTCAACGGGAATGCCCTTCTCGACGGCCTTGTAGCGGATTTGAGCGTGGAGTTTGGCGAATCCCCATCCATGAAGACGGCGGTTCATGTACTTACCGTAGTCCATCGACTCCCGTATGTACGTTAGATCTTCCAGCACCAGCACAGGGTTCTCGATTGACTCAGCATATTCTACAACTTCTCGGGTGACGCGGTGAAACACGTCGTCTATCTGGCTCCACAGGTCGTCACCGAACGACTCGGAGAGACGATCGCTTCCGCGTTCTTGAAGCCGTCGCGTAGCGGTGAAGTAGGTCTTGCGGAGCCGACGGACGGTCTTGCCCTCATCGGCCCATAGTTCAGGAGCGGTTGGGGACCCGTGGTCGTCACGGTGACACACCGTAACGAGTGACGCTTCCCCAATGTCCACTCCGATAGGCGTCCGTTCTTCGGCGGACACCTCGAAACTATCCTCCACGTCTCGGGTGACGGTGACGTGGAGAAACCACGTCCCGTCTCGCTCGAACAGCCGACTCTCGCCCAGCTCCGCGTCACCAGCATGCAACGCTTCCAGCCAGCCCCGCTGTTCGGGATTCGGCTGTGCTGGCAGCCAGAGATGGTAGTCCTCATGGTGTGGGATCTTGACGTACCACTCGATTGCGTTCTCGGGCTTGTGGTCGAGGCGTAGCCCTTCGTTCGTGAACCGGATAGGGTGGTCGTCGTGAAGTTCTTCCGCGTTGTATGTCGTCGTCAACTGCGGGACATATTTCTTGAGGGCGTTCTTCGCATACCCCGACAGGTCGTAGTTGACCACTACGTCGTTCGCTTCGGTCTGGGTGGTACATCGGGCGCCGAACGTGTCGTGAAGCGCCTGCTGGTACGCCTCTCGCGTCTCACGGAGTTTCCGCCGCTTGTGTGCGTTCGGCTGAACCAGTTTCAGTTCCAGCGTCTTGGTGAGTTCGGTCACGACTCGTCCGCCTCGTGACGTTGGATGTAGTTCTTGACTGTCTCGCTGGAGACGCTGCCTGCTGTTCCTGCGTAGTAGCCCCGCGTCCATCGAATCTTCTCACCGTCGTTGTCCGCGTAGCGGTGATTGTATTTTCGCGAGGAAATCCCTTTGAACCAATTGGCGAGAAGCGAGGGGGCGTTTTTCGGCGGACTACTGATGAAGAGGTGAATGTGGTCGGGCTGAACGGTGAGGTTGAGTATCTCCAAACCCTTGTCGTCGGCTATTTCGTGGAGGATGGTTCGCACACGGTCTGCAACCTCGTTGGCGAGTACCGAGTTGCGGTACTTCGGCAACCACACTATGTGGTAGTTGAGGTTGTAGGTCGCGTGCCGTGTGGTCTTCATCCGTGTTGCACAGTATGGAGTGTTGGTATCTAATATTGACGGTGAATCGGTGGAAAATCCAGTCGTGCCGTCGTCGGTGGGGGTGTACGCTATTATCCACTTGACCCCGCCTGAAGAGGGGGTATGCGCTCGTAACTCTATCACAACGCTATTGAGGGGGCTGTCCGAACCACCCGATATGGCTGCTACGACAGTGGGAATCGCTGGCGGGGCGTTGCTGACGCTCGCTGCGGTCGTCCTGCACTACTCGAAGGGCTCCGAGTGGACGCCCCGCGAGGACATCTCCCAGGACGTCCTCGAGCGGCGCGCGGAGACGGTCCCCGAGACCGACTTCCCCGAGCCGGGCAACCGGTCGATCGGTGGCGGCGGCGCGGTCGCCGCCGTCGGCGGCGCCGGGGGCGAAGGCGAGGGCGAACTCGCGGAGGGCGAATCCGGCGACGACAGTCCGGCGGCGATCCCCGACGACGAGGCCGAGGTCTTCGAGGTCGAGTACGTCAAGGAGGGCGAGACCGTCGAGGTCCAGGAGAACGAGACGCTGCTGGAGGCCGGCGAGGACGAGGGCTGGGACCTCCCCTACGCGTGTCGTGAAGGCCAGTGCATCTCGTGTGCCGGCCACATCACCGACGGCGGCAACGCCGAGGACTACGTCGAACACCACACCAACCAGATGCTCGGCGAACCCGAGCTCGACGAGGGCTACACGCTGACGTGTGTCGCCTATCCGAAGTCCGACCTGACGCTGGAGACCGGCGAATCGCCGTAATCGACTGTCGATAGAATTCTGCGCGTCGTTTTCTCGCTGCGAGATCGGTATTCCGACTCGGTGTCGTTCGGTGCGTGCTTCGTGGACCGTTAGTCGAGTAGCCCGGGGTTGATCGGGTTCTCGTCGACCTCCTGGGTGAGGTCCTCGAAGTCGTCGACCGGACCGTTGACGAACATCGCGTGGCCCATGAAGGCGATCGCGACGGCGCCGAGGAGGACGATGGCGAAGGGCATCGCGATCGGGGTGAGGGCCCCGATGGCGCCGCCGAGAGCGATCGAACCGATGATCGCCACGAGGACGAGATCGTAGTACTGGAGCGTATAATCCATACTAGAGCTAATGTGGCGGGGCCGGATTAAGGGTGGGATTGCCGCCGGCGTGTCACAACCGTTTTATCGGCGCCCGGGATACGAACTGGTAGGAGCCCGTAGCTCAGTGGACAGAGTGCTTGGTTCCGGACCAAGATGTCGCGGGTTCAAATCCCGTCGGGCTCGTCATAATTTTACTCGTTTCGTAATCAAGGGAAGGCTCTATGTTGCCTTGACAGCCTTTTTGGCAGCTGGGGGCCCGCTGGTTACAGTCGCGCCACATTTTGAAACGCACCCCCTGCCGGCCGTGCATCGTGATAACTATTCCGAGGATGAGGGTCAAAAAGCTACCGGGGATCGACATCCATCGGCTGGTTCCGCCCCCAAGAGAAGACGACTGTCACAACCTGTGAAGATAGGAGGACCGAGAGATTACGCTTTGACAGGGATCTCCTGGGTGATCTCTTCTTTATTAGACCAGCGGAAACAATAGTCCAGAGAGTCCGTTAACTGGTCTACTATCTCGTCCTCATATAGTCCATCAACATCGTCTATTATCGCACCGTGGGAATAGTCCGTGTCTTGGATCTCCCACCAATTGAGTTTCACGCGGTCAACCTGTTGACGCAATAGATACGGACGCTTCGAATGCACGGTATCCAATAGGACCATTGGCTCACGATGATTGATTCCAATATCGAACTCGCGAGGTTCAGTAGCACCCTGGACTTCAGCGGGTGATTTGTAGTCGTACCCAACTCCTTCCAAGTACTCGGATACAGTTGTTCTAAACCGAGACGGTTGCTTGGTTTGGTGAGTGTATATCAGATACGAGACCGCCTGAACTGCCTGAATCACATCCACAATTCGATGCCCTAGCTCAGCTGAGGGAGAGATAGCAGCGATTTCACCCTCGAATCCATCGACCAGATTGAAGCGCTTCTTGATGGTTCGAACACGGGGCTTGTTCGCGTCGGACTTTGGATTCACGCCATAGAGCTCCAGCATAGCGAAGGTCTCTCCGTAGTCTCGAATGAGTAGCTGATCACCAGCTTTCGGTTGAATCCAGAGTCGCACGAGGTCACCGTTTTGCTGCTGGAAGGGGGTGAGGACTCGACAACTGTTATCATCACGCTCGATCTCGAAGGCATCGAGTGCGTCCTCGAGCGCCGGACGAATGGTGTCAGTACAGTCAAACATAGTCCTCAATCCCCCTGATTTCGTCGATGGTAGCGTCCTCGTGCCTTATTGTGCATTCTTCAAGGAAGTCAATAAGCGCTTGGTTCACGTCGGAAGTAGACACATCGTCTACTGGATACGGCTCCCCATACTCCGCATCTGGTGTATACGGATGTTTATGGCCACCTTCGATGCCCTGGTGATGGTCGTTGAAGTCCCAAAGCCGTATGATGTTGTTCCTGTAGTGCAGAGAGAAGCTATACCCTTTCTCCCAGATCTCTCCTCGTACGGTCAGAACAGCATCGCTCTCTATCGCATGTACCAGGGCATTCAAACTGTACCTCGCATCGAAGCGGTGGTCCCAAGAGACATCCTCCGCTAAGATCTTCTCTTCACGATAGAGGCTCTCCATGACCTCCGATGATATATCAGTCATCCCCCGACCCTTTGCTCCCAATGTACCTGGTAACATCATAAATCCTTAGTGCGAATCAAAGTGAGTCTCCTCTTGATACTCTCAGTTCCAGCACACCGCAAGGAGAACACGGAGGGGGTGTTATCGAGGGAGCAATCTTCGCGGGATGACGAGGCCAACCGAAACCGGGGGTAGCTTAATGACCTGCAAGGGAGAACGCCGGACGTCTAACTGATGTCCGCCCCAGGAACGCAGGCAGTGTTTGACTTCTCGGAGTTCGAGACCGAAGTAACCACCGAGGACGAGAACCGGATCATCGAGACGATTCACGAGAGCATTACGCGCCTCCGAGAGCAGATTGACGACGACACACTGGACGAGGTCTTCCGGTCCGACCCCGGTAGATACGTTCTCCGGTCGGACTTCACACGCGACCAACTCGACCCCGAACCCACCACCAAGGCCCGAGTAATCGAACCTCTCCTTGATGTGCTCAATTACGACGAGTACGGGTACGAGGCTGGAGGATTCTCCGGAGGACGAGGAGAGCAAGCTGACTACGCAGTCTCCCTTCGAGACGTCGACAGCGTCGCCTCAAGCCGGTTGCTCATCGAAGCCGAACCAATCAACAAACCTCTCCGTGATCGTGGACATGGTCTCGATCAGGTCAAGAGCTGGTTGAGCCAACGTGAGTTCGAGAGCGATTACGGGTTCGCAACAGATGGAGTCCGATGGATCTTCATCAGATACGATCCCGACTCGTACAGCCATAGCGTGATTGAGGAGGTTGACCTCCAACCAGTCTTCCTCCGGCTGTTCGAGAACCTGACCACCGAACAAGCCCCGCCAACGGAAGTTGTCTCTGAGGATCACCGGGAATTGATCGCCACCTTGGCTCGCTCCTTCGAGTTCGATAACTTCCGTGCGATTATCGACGATGCCCGGGAAGTCATCAAACGGACCCAGGAGGAGATCACCGACGCGTTCTACGATGATTACATCCAGATCGTCTTCGGGGTCGAAGAGGATGCTGAGGAACGCCGGGCAAGGAGCCTCATCGGTGAAGGCATCATCCCACCTGAGGATGCAGACGGAGACGATGTCCGGCTGTTCTCCGTCGACCTCATGAACCGGCTACTCTTCATCAAGTTCCTCGAGGACAAGCGAATCGTCCGCTCTGACCTTCTAGACGTACTGACAGATACCTACGAAGATGGCGTATACCCTCAGACGTTCTACAAGACGTTCTTGGAGCCGTTATTCTACGAGGTCTTCAACGAGAAGCCAGACGATCGAGACCCCCAAGTGACCGGCGTCGATGTCTACTCAGATATCCCGTATCTGAACGGCGGATTGTTCAGACCCGAGCTCAATGGCGGATCGTCCTCGGTCGACGAGCGCGACTTCGACGTCCGAGACAGTGTGCTCGAATCCATCATTGACCTCCTTGAACGCTACCGGTTCTCCACCGATGGTGGCCCGACAGACATCGATCCGAGCGTCCTCGGTAGTGTCTTCGAGAAGACGATCAACTACCTCACGACCGATCCTGGCGACCAGAACGCCGATCTAGGAGCTTACTACACGCCGAGTGAGATCACGCGCTTCTGTGCCGAAGAGACGGTTCGACCAGCCCTCACCGAACGCTTCAAGGACGTGCTCCGAGAGGAGCGCGACTGGCCAGAAGCTGAACTCAATCAATACGAAACGCTCTACGAGCTCATCGACGGGCTACCGGGCTCAGGCGATCTATTGACACGACTGCTCGCAGAGATCGACGAGTTTTACGTGGTCGACCCTGGGATGGGGAGCGGACACTTTCTAACCTCGGTGATGGAAGAGCTAGTGAACGTCCGTGAGGCGCTCTACGCCCAGCAGGACTCGCATCCGAGCCGACACCGGCTCAAGAAGACCACGGTCGCCAACAACATCTACGGCGTCGACATCATGGAGCCAGCGGTCGAAATCGGAAAGCTTCGGCTGTGGCTCTCTATCATCTCCGAGCTCCGCGAAGAGGACCTCCAGGAATTGGACGTTGAGGAGATCGCACTGCCGAACATCACCTTCAACGTCCGACAGGGGAATACGCTCATCGGTTACGTTGGTTTCCCCGAGGAGACCGAGGACGGCCTAGCCACTTTCGAGCGTTGGTCGGAAGACACCGTTCGTTCACGTTACGAGGAGGTGATCGAGGAGATCGAACTCTACGAGCAATACAGCGCATTCCCGGAACGTGCAGAGGAACACCGACAACGAGCCAAGGACCTCCTGGAGACGTACCGTGCGGAATTAGACGAGGAAATCATCCAAGACTTCCGGGATGTCGTCGGTGATGTCACCGAGGATGAGCTGGAGGAGTACACTCCGTTCCACTGGGTCCTCGAGTTCGCAGAGGTCTACGCCGAAGGGGGCTTCGATGTCATCATCGGTAACCCTCCCTGGGACCGCCTTACACCTCAACGGGACGACTTTTTCTCCCGTTACGATGAGGACTTCCGGTCTCTCCTTCCCGAGGCGAAACAAGATCGTCAGGAGAACCTCTTGGAAGATCCCGAGATAGCAGGTAAGTGGGAGGAGTATCAGCATGAAATCGAGATCATATCGGAGTACTTCCATGAGTCTAGCGAGTACACGATGCAGACCCCTACAATCGGTGGGTCCACCCAAGGTACGGAGAACGACCTCTCGGCACTCTTCCTTGAACGAATCTTCCAGCTCGCGAAATCCGGTGGATACGTCGCTCAGGTGCTCCCTGGGGCGATCTTCAATGGTGCGTCAACGAAAGATCTGCGGACACATCTATTGGATGAGACAACAATCACGAAGCTTGTCACATTCGAGAACCGGGGGATATTCCCGGAAATTGACACGAGGTACAACTTTGGTGTAATCGCATTCAAAAATGATGGTCGGACAGAGGACCTCCGAGGTATCTTCCAACAAGTTGGGATGGAGGTCTTAGACTCGTTTGATGCAGACGCGTTGACGATTCCACGACGGGTACTTCGAGACTACTCCCCCGAGGCCCGCATCTTCCCTTACATACAATCGCAGGAAGAAGTGGATGTACTCCACACGATCTTAGCACATCCATCGATTGGCGAACGCTCAGATGACGAATGGTATCTGGAACCCTATGCAGAACTCCATCGAGGCAGCGATACTGATCGGTTTGTAGAACGTGAGACAGATGGCGATTACCCTGTGTTGGGTGGCAGTAACATCTACCAGTTTATGTATGACTCAACGTTCCTTGATGATCTGGAAGAACCCAAGTTCTGGAGTGTCGAGGAGGACTCTGACCCAGAGTCCAGCGCTAAACGGAGGATTCGTGAGAAGAACTTCCGTCGCTTGAAACGCGAACTGTACAACGCCTTCGAGGGGCAAGGTTCCCAAATCGGGTTCGTCAACGAGTTGCTGGAGGACCATCGCGACGAGCCACTCGGGGAGGATGACGTCCTCCTCGATTGTACTGAATACCGCCTTGCCTTTCGAGACATTGCCCGCTCAACGGATGAGAGAACTATGATCACGACAGTGCTTCCCAAGGGCGTGGTGTGTCACGACAAAGCACCAACATTCCGTCCCTACGAAATCCAACCCGAAGAGGATGACCTTACAGATACACCATTGCATGGGGTCTACAAGCGCATTTTCAGCGACCAGGAACTATTCGTTGCCCTGGGATTGATGAATAGCCTCCCATTCGACTACCTGATGAGGACCAAGGTCGACTCTACTGTAGTATACTACAAATTGACTGAATCACAGGCGCCACGTCTCACTGAGGGAGACGAATGGTTTGACTTCATCTCGCACCGGTCTGCTCGACTGAACTGCTACGGTGAGGAGTTCGAGGAGATGCGCACTCGACTCGGGGGTATTGAGCCTGCTACTGCCCCAGGTGAGCGGGAACGTCTTCAGGCCGAGATCGATGCAGCGTCCTTCCACGCATACGAGCTCTCGAGGGAGCAGACGGAGTTCATCCTTGAGGACTTCCACCAAGTCCGTAGCCCTCGACGGATGACAGAAGAGTACTTTGACTTGGTACTGGAGAAGTACGAGGAGATCGCACCTGACGCGTAGTTAGATCGGTCGCAAGTCACGCCATCGAACATCGACTATCTCACCCGTTTCCAATTCCACGCGGAATAGTTTTGAGTCTCGTTCATCACCGGTGAATTCAGATGCGTCATCTTCTATAACATCTATTATGGTTCCTTTTTCTCGGTGGAGATTGAAATCGGGGTCATCCCTATCTGGGATATCAACACGTACTTTGTCTCCTTCATAGATCATAGCTTAGTGATTGGGTTGGTGGCGTTTCATTCCTTAGTTCGAACGCTATCAGTAATGATTGATTCATCGGTGTAGTTACTTAATCGCTTACTCCTGCGTATCGACTCTTCCTTGACAGTTAGTCACATAGTGGTGGTTGTGGTATAGGAAGTGGTATCGATTATCAGTTGTATGATATGATATATCCGTGTCAGCCTCCAAGGTGTTAGCATGGCTAAAGAGCCAAAGGCGGTGCTCGAGATCGATGGAGCCTGTAGCGGAAACCCCGGCCCAGCGGGCTACGGTGTTGTACTCCAGGTGAACGATGAGACCTACACAGAGAGCGACTCAATTGGTCCGGCCACGAACAACCGGGCGGAGTATCGAGGCCTCATCGCAGGATTGGGCTTGGCACGTGACAAAGGGGTGGACCATCTCACCGTGAAGAGCGATTCCGAACTCCTGATTCGACAAATGAACGGTGAGTATCGCGTGAGGGACACCTACCTTCGGGCCCTCCGCCAAGAGGCTACCAAACTTGCTCTTGAGTTTGAGACTATCGTCTTCGAGTGGGTATCACGAGAGGAGCTCGGTCGCGCTCATGAGCTCGCCCGCTTGGGCCGGGATAGTCAAGCCTGACGGAGGTCTCGCTAATCTCTTGTCCATGTCTGGGAGATACAGAGCTCCTGGACGAGGGCGAATCGCTGTGGCTAGCTCTCCTTGGCTCAATGGCTCTCCAGGGAAGCAGTGAGAACACGGGGGTTGTTTGATGTCCGTTTTTTATAAGGTCTGTTTCGATGGTTCCTTCAACCAGGGGCAGGCGTGTAGAAAATTCGAGAGGTCTGTACTCAGCATCCCTGTCGGCAGTTCGATGACGAGGTGAGTATTGTCTGTCGGCTTATAGGGCGCGCTTCGACTACGGATTAGACGGGGTGGACAGACGTTCCAACCCTACCTATACACCATGCCATCAGATGGACGTAAGTCGATCGCGATCCCTGTAGAGACGTACGAACACTTCATTGAAGTCCACGAAGCTAGCCGTCCGAACGAACGAACACCTCACTGGTATACACTCAACATGCTTCTCGATCTCTACCAAGAGAGTGCGCAAGACTGCTGAACACCCGACCGTGCAAACAACCCCATTGGTGGTGGATGAAAACCATCTTGTCTACGTGCGTACACATGATAGCTGAGACGAGTAATGACGCTACAAACTGCACTCTACCAAGCGTGCTAAGACTTGACGATCTTCCGAAGCAGGGTCAGGTTGCACATCATGCAACTTCATGTCGGTCAAATTAGAAATGCTTATGTCGACACACCGCCGACGGTGAATAACGACTCACGGACGCACCCTGTGTACCGGGGTCCCCTCTTCGAACGGGTCGAGTGAGGGTCACTGTCGCACGAACCGCTCAACAACCCATTCGCCTGCAGGAAGTCACTGGCACCTCACCGAAGTAGGTGCAGAAGGTGGCCCCTGTAACGAGACTACGGTAGTCTCCCAGAGTGGTGAGAGTGGCGTGCGACACCATGAATCGCACCAAATCTACTCGAACCGAAACTCGGTCCACTCGCTGGGCCCGCTACCGCCATGGCCATCCCCGTCCGGATGACGAGGATGAACATGGTGATGAAGTCGAATCGTCTGACTCCCACCACCACACCACCCTACTCACAGACGGAGGCATCTCGTCCCGACCGGGCGATGGATCTCACTCCCAACAAGACTGCTTCCGCGATTGCTGGGCGTACACCCTTTCACCAGGGTTCGCCACCGGCGTCCGGCCCGATCTTAACACCGGGTTCGTGCCCGCGAGAACCACGTTCTACGCGGAGGACGCTCCGGAGCACAAAGAAGAGCGGTATGATGCCCTCTGGTTGATCGACCAGGGGATCGACGGCTGGCCCGAGTGTCCCTTCGATGAAGTCGAACGCGGACACCGGCTGAACCGAGCCCACCGCGGGAAGTACCTCGTCTGCGACACTCTACTGCAGCAACTCGAGGTTCCACGCCACGTCCGTGAGGGCGTTGTATCTCGCGTCGTGATGACGGACTGCAGGGCGTTCTCACGCCACCATGGAGGGGTGAAGGGCGCAGCCATAGGGTTCGCCATCATCTCTCTCGTCGACACCGAGGAGGAGCTGTCTACGAGCGCCTACTGGCCTCTCGTCAAGGAGACGTGTTCGTCGATCGGAATCGACGCGGATGCGTTGGCTTCCTACCTGTTCCGGACCTACGCTCCGACAGGGGAGGAGAACTGATGTCGGGAACGAGCGGACAGCCAGGAGAACACGGGTGGGGGTGGGCAGACCCCATCCCAGACGAGCTCCTCGAGCGAGAGCAATGGATCGTCACGGACGAGAAGAAGCCGGTCAGGCCACTGTCCGGCTGGAACACTCCCGAAAAGCAGTTCGGCTCCAGGCGAGCATTCAACGTCACGGCAGGTACCCACTGGGACCCGGCCTTCGTGCTACGCCCCGATGATCCATACGTCGTCATCGATCTGGACGACGTCGGCTCCCCGGGCGAGTACTCAGAGACTGTCCAGGGCCTGATAGACGGCCTTGATACCTACACGGAGGTCAGCCGGTCGGGTACCGGCCTTCACGTGGTCTGTAAAGGAGCGAGGCTGCCAGACCGCTTAACCAAAGGCCAGCTCGATGGCCCGGGAACGGTAGAAGTGTACGACGCGAACCAGTACGTCGTATTCACCGGTGGACGCCTCGGTCCTGCTACCGACATCGCTCCCGGTGGCAAGACCCTAGAAGACTTCCAACGAGAGGTGCTCCCGACCCGAGATGAGGATGGCCACCACGGATGGAAGAAGACTAAACCGAGCGACGAGGTAGACATGGAGCGACTGTCTACCTCCACACTCTCGCTGACTCCTACCGTTATCCGTCGGACGATCAAGGAGTACGCTGCTGGTGGGATGGAGGGTGCAAAGGACGCGCTCCGACTCTGGGAGTCACCAGCAGGAAGCACTGATCGCTACAGTTCAGCATCGGAGGCTGATCTAGCGCTCTGTTCGCACCTAGCGTTCTGGTGTCAGGAGGATGCCAGTCTAATGGATCGATGCTTCCGAGCCTCCTCGCGTCACCGATCGAAGTGGCGTCAGGTAAGCTACCGAGATGGAAGGTCCTACGGTGAAGGAACGATTCAGGTAGCGATAGCGTCGAACCCCAACACGTACACTGTCGGCAAGTACGTCGTCTGGAAGTAACCCACCGGCTTTCTTCTTCTATTAACCGCATCTAGAAGGTCCAACGACGCTGATGTCTACAAATACAGTAGTATCTATACGAGGGAGGTCAAGATGGTAGCCCTGTTCCAATACAGTGAGATCGAGTTCCCTCGACTGAGCGTGGTTGGTACGGCCCGCGGGGAAAGGATGGAGTTGGGGACCATGTGGTCAACGGTCCAGGGGGTGTCCAATCCCACCTAGAGTTGGTCCCTCCGTTGCAAGGGGAGCAACGATAGTGTCTATCTTAGTCCAAGGTGCCGTCATTGACTGGTGTAGTCTCTCACCACCACACCGTGTTCTTCCTGCTTTGCTTCGGGCGAAACGATGCTAAGACCCACCAGCTGTGCCCCAACCTGTGTGAAAGGAGTCCTCCTATCGTTATCCCCAACGGGTCCAGGTGTCCTCCAGAGGCTGTTCTTTTGGCCTTGTGTGTAATGGCTCTCGGGTGCCCACGATTCCCGTCTCTGGGCAACACAGGCTCTGTGTGGCGGTCTACTGCCTCCACTTCAGTTAATGGGCGGTATCCCATCTACAACTACAGTAGTATCTATACGGAGAGAAGGAGACCGAGACCATCTACACTGGAAGGGATGCCCCGTCTATGCAGACCTTGCAGTTGCTCAGCTCCTACCCTTGCTCTCGATCTAGTGTAACACCCGCAAGATAGGGGTGGGCAGATCAGGCTAGGGAGCATGACCCCCCGTGTTCTCACTGCTTCTTCTCTTGATACTACCCCTAACACTGATTCGACCCAATCCTCCCTCTCTCCTTCTCCCTTGTCATAGAAACGAAGGGAGAACCCGATCTCAATTGGTCAGTACTGACTCCTTGACTAAGAGTCGATATCGTAGGTACGTTTAAGCGAGCTGAGTCAAAGCGACCACTGATTGTATCAATGAACAAGTTAACCAAATGGTGGGTTCGACTGACTCGATCTGTTTACTGGCATGAGTTCAATCGTGAATCGATTGACCCTCTAATTGACACTGAGCGATGCTCGAGCACCTGTTCTGGCCCGAAGTCTGTGGACTGCCCTACTGAGCACCTCATCTCTCATCACGAGGTTATCTAGCCTATGAGTGACGATCCAAGCCCCAGTCAGTCCAAGATGTCGAAGGTGGATGTCGATGAAGAGATGTCCAGTGGATATGCACTCCCGGAGAGTGCTGAGTCGTATGCTCGGTGGCTCGCTGGAGTTTCTGTCATACCGGCAGTTATCGGACTGTACTATCTCTTGGATGGGATCGAGCAGTCAAGTGATGCTCCAATCGCTATCCTGGCATCATCCATCGTGGCAACTTCCTTCTTCCTCCTAACTCTCGTACTCATTGTGGCCAGCGCTTACCTTCGGAGCTACGAAGTTGCACACCACGGGTCAACTCAGTAAACATGGAAGCTCTTTGAAACCAGCATCCAAGCTTGGTCGAAACTCGTTATTGCTACTCTCGATACCAATCTTCGGATAGCGTGATGACTTGATCTTCACTGTTCCCGCTCTAATGAGTGTGGCTGTCAGGGTTCGTTAGGAGAGCGTTGGTTGGAATCGTCCCGCTCTTGCGCTCGATACTCTCGGAGAAGCTCGGTCGCACGCAACCCCTCCGTCTCCAGGACCCCACGGAACTCCTTGAGTTCATCGCTCCCCATGATCTGTGATCAGGTAGCGATTGATGATACTTAACCTCAAGGGGCACTAACTCGTCAGCGAAATGAGGGGAGTGACTCAAAGACCGATAGCTTCAGTCTGAAATCGGATTGCGCTACCCTATCGTCAGTGTCGGGGATCTAGTTGTTTGCACCGAAATGTATCTGGATCAGGTGTTATATGGGGACTGCGAATCGAGCGGTAGACGAAGGGACGTGGGATTCACCGAAATCTTATTACTAATTTGCTATATTGAAATCTGTGAACAGAAGAACAATCATTATCACTATTCTCAGTTTCGCAGGGCTATCGGGCTGTAATTTGCGAGAGTCTGAACCTCCTACTGTATCCAATGAGACCATCGAACAGTGTGAGGAGTCATACCTTCGAGAGCGAAAATCCGGTGACCCTCACTCGGAAGTTATCTCTACCGAGGCCAACGATGACTGGAGGACGTATACTGTCGAATCTGCTTGGGGCCACTCTTACCGAGATAGCGAAGATAGAGAAGTCATCGTTGACCACTACGAGATGGCGTATTATCACGTGAGCGAGGACGGAACCTATCGGACCGACGAAGCGGATTCAGACCCTACCAATGGCAAGGAAATGGACTGTTGACCGTTCAATACCCACCCTCGTCTACTCTCTAAATCTCCTGAATGAATCGGTTCGTGAGTCCCCTCCCACTGGTCATCTTCCCCTCTTCGATCATGCTTAGGCTAGTCAGCAACTCCTCGGATATGGGTAGGCGATAATCATCCCTCTACGTCCAACATGACCCCACTTGCTGTACCGCCGGAAACAACTTAGAAGAATTGACTGATTGAAGGGACTCCTCTCAGGAAAGGGTGAAGATGAATCTATCACTTGTTTCGATTGTCGGTACTCTAGTGGGGTTGATAGTAGACAACAGCGACAATACGGCGTCGGACTCCTAATGACTCAAATCCGAACAGACTGCCCGAGATCATCGCTGCGATCTCTGCTAAAGAGGGGCTGTCATAGGGGATTCGATGTTGGAGTTAGTACCCATTCGTGATGTGGGTCATCCGGGGGTGGGAAGAGGTTCGATGGTTGAACGAGCTCATTCCTGTCATCAATGGACCGACGAAATCAACCTACAACCAGAACTATCGAATCCATATAGAACCATGAACCGACGCAAATTTATCAAGCAAGCAACGGCTGCAACATCGATGGGAACCGTGATGGGGTTATCGGGCTGCACTGGGAGTGCTGCGGAGGAAGCACTTGAAATCCGTTCTCATCGGATGGCTCGGGGACAATACGGGAATCTCTACGTTGTCGGGCAGGCGGTGAACACTGGCGATAAGCCCATGAGTTATGCCTCCGTGGAAGTGGTGTTCCTCGACAGTAGTGGTAGCCAGCTTGAGAGTGGAATGGACAACATCAATAATCTCGCAGCAGGTCGGAGCTGGAACTTCGAGGCGATTTATCCCGGGATGGATGGTAACCGTGTGTACAATTACGAGATACAGCCTGGAGCGAGCTTCTAAATAGGGGAACCCATTTTAGCTCCTTGAATTCCAGCCACTCAGTTGACATATCCCGCTGAGAGGAGGACTGAATGTCTCAGCCCATTCACTCGGTGCCTCATCAATCCACCCTCTCCGATACGTGTTCCCTCGATGTTGCCCGTTTAGTCCGAGCAGACACTGGATACAGAGGAGTTCGATGTTCAACGGGTGGTGGATCAGCTCTGGTGCCGAGAAAGGTGGGAGGACGTGGACAGCTCGAACGTCTCTGCCGGTATACTCGAAGCTAGAGCCATCCTCGAGTTCTATAGTGATGCGTCGGTTCACTTGTTGAGTGTGGCCACACGCTGAACATCTGTACTCGTGGGTGTACTCCATCTCACGCTGAAGACTAACCCAGTCTCTCCACTGGCCTTCTCTGAGTTGAGAGTCAGCTGGCAATACGAGGGGGATCTCGAGGCCAGTGAGGTCCTTACAGAGCCAGGACATCAGGTGCGGTCGGCCCTTCTCTAATCCCTCTAACTGGCTATGGCACTTCTTACACAGGATGACGCAATTCGAGATGTGGTGCTGACTTCGGCGATCTCGGACTGAGTACTTCCCCTCGTCAATCTCACTCGGGACGGGGAAGTACTGGCGCTTGACGAGGTGATGCCATTCGCCAATCTTCAGATTCGAGGACCTCTCTGGGTGTCCACAGGCGATTTGCTCGTCACATATGGAGCAATAGTAGTCCCCTTCAGCAGTTTCGAAGCGCTTCCATACTCGATCTCGCTGCTTCTTCTCTCCTCGAACTCTGTTGCCCGTGAGTGTGTAGTCGCCACTAATGGCGAGCTTCACATCGACCGCCCGCTGACTGTATATTGTCATGAGTTCTTAGGGCGGGTGGTCAATCGAGACCGAGTACATCTCGTCGCTGCTCCATCTTCGTCTTCTCAGTACGCGTATCGTAGTGCTGGCGAAGCACCCGGGGTGTCACGTCAGCCCGCTCACTGAGCGTCTCGATAGGGAGATCGTTCGCCAGATCCCGTGTCAACGAACCCTTTCGGATTGCATGTGGCGCGACACTCGTTGGACACTTCCCTGCTGAGTGATAGGGGATTGCCTCACACCCCTCCTCCGTCGGTTCTCTCCCGTGAGGGCACTCGTTCTGGTAGTAGCAGGGGCGGGTAACGTTGTAGATGACCTGCCGGATGGTCGACTTGTGGGCTCGTCCCTGTTGGGAGGCGATGAGTGGCTCTCTGCCGTATTCGTCCGTGGTGTCCGGCCTGTTGTGGGCTAGCCAGTCCTCGACGATCTGGAGGGTATCTGAGCCCACTGCGACCATTCTCTCCGAACGCTCCTTGTTCTTGAGCGTCGTTCCAGTGTCCGGACGGTGGCGGAGACGAAGTGCTCGGTCGTCCCACCGGATGTCATCGATATCGAGGCTATGGAGAGCTCCGGTCCGCATATCGGTGTGCCAGAGCAGTGCGAACGTTACGTGTCTCTGGCTGGCGTATTCGAATCGCTGGAGGTGGTCGAGGATTGCCTCTGCCTCCTCAATGTCGATGGCGACGTCGCTGATCTCTTCACCGACGTTGAGCTTCACTGGATCTACCTTCCGGTGGAAGTCCTGGGGGAGCGCCTCGATCTCTTCGCAGAACTGGAGGAACATTCGTATCGTCGAGATCTGGCCCTTGAGACTGGCTGGGGCTAATCCATCCTCGTGTTCTCGCTTCTGGCGGTACTGGAAGACGTCCCGTCCCGTGAGCTCGTTCAGGTTCGTGAGGCCCTGTCCTTCCAGCCATTGGATGAAGATGCGAAGGTGGGAACGGTTCGACGTCAGCGTTGAGGGAGCGCGGTTGTTCGACCGTCGCTTGTCCATGAACAGTTCGAGTGCTTCTCTGGGCTCGATCGGGTCGAGCTCGTCAATGTGGGTTGACATGGTTTGACGTCGACATTGACGATGCACAGAGCCGGCCCTGAGGCTGTCCGCTGATCGAGGAACACTGAGTATGCGGGATACCCCGCTCCTCACTGGGTGGGTCCCTGGTAGGACTCGGGACAGACTCCGATGGCGCGGATGGCCGGTCTTCGCGAAGGCGAAGAGCGGGCCTGGTTGCAGAGCCCGAGAACGGACGTTAGAGGGCCTGCAACCGTCAAATCCCGTCGGGCTCGTTCCTTTTCGGAACGCACCAGATTTAACGGACGGCAGCGGGGCGTATTTATACCCATGCCGAATCCGCTTCTGGATTTCGTGTTGTGACATAGCGAAATCCACATCGCAGGTGCGATTCACCCTGACTAAGCATATCTTGTTTCAAAAACCTTGCTTTGGTTCCACTACGAGTACCAATTCAAGAGAAATCGCTCATTCGGTGGTGGTATTTCCAAAGTAGTTAGTCCAGCTCGATCGCTTTACTGGCAGCGTCCAACGGATCTGTATAGAACACCAATTGTAGCTGGTCGAGGAGTTCATCTGGTATCTTCGCTAAATCCTCCTTGTTCTTAGCTGGCAGGAGCACCGTTTTTGCGCCGGAATCTGCCGCCAACTGTAGTTTGTCGATCAATGAACTCACAGCCACTAGTTCGCCCATTAGGCTCATCGTTCCCAACACGACAGCTTGTGACCGAACCGGCCGGTCCAAGATGCCAGAAACAATCCCTACAAGTAGCCCAACACTCGTCTCCGCGCCTTCATCAGCATCGGCAGGGTTGAGAACTTGCACGTTGATATCATAATCGTCCAGCGTCTCATCTCGTCGTCGTTGAAGGGCGTTAATGACTGGATGGGTTCTTGACTGAACCACGAGCAATGTTTTCGCTAGCGTTGTGAGTAGCTCGGCGTCGACAGAGCGGCCACCAAATAATGGTCGTTTGTGCCGACTAAATCAAGGGGCAGGCGGAAACTCTCGTTTATGGCTCGTTGTATGATAATGCTCGAGGATTCGTTCAACCACATTCGTCTCAACTTCAAGTTCTGAAGTAATTGCTTCCGAGTCGAGGTCCTTCTCAACGCGGAGAAAAAGTGTCGCATCGATCAACTCATAAGAGCTACCAATCTCGTTGATGTCTGATTGCCCCGGCCAGAACGCGGCAGTCGGCGGCTTTTCATGGATGAATTCTGGAACGTCAAGCTCCTCAGCGAGCGCACGCACCTCCGTTTTGTAATACTCTCCGAGCGGGAGGAAGTCCGTTGCACCGTCTCCGTACTTCGTAAAATACCCCAAGAGAAGTTCACTCCGATTGGTCGTTCCAACGACCAGCCGTTCCATCGCGTTTGCAGCGAGATAGGCAAATGCCATCCGGAGTCTCGCAGTGAGATTCCCTCGGACGATCGGGTCACCATGGAGGTCGATTTCCTCGGGCGCCAGTTCGCTCATCACGGTGAGCAGCGGCTGAAGGTGGACGGTGTCGTACTGAATTCCCAGCAGCTCGGCGATCTCCTCAGCATCCTGCGCAGTCGCTCCATCGATTTTGCTACTGGGGAGGACGAGCCCGTACACAGACTCGGGCCCGAGTGCCTCAACCGTGAGGGTTGCAGTGACTGTCGAATCGAGCCCGCCACTGAGATTCACTACTACCCCACTTGCATTCGATTCCGAGACATAAGCCTCGATAAAGGTCGTCGCGCGCTCGCGGACCTCCATAGGGGTTACAGTCATCCCTTCCGGGAGAGTGACTGATTTATCCAGATTGGTAGTCGGATTGCCGGAATCTCCAGTCATACTGCCATCGACACGATATCGGATACGGTCATCGTCAGCTGAAGTGCGTCCCGGGCGTCGGCGGGACGTCGCGTTTGTGCGCGGCCGCGCGGTACATCTCCTCGAACTCGGCGACGAGTTCTGGGTCGAGGCCGAGCTCCGCGGCCGTCCGCTCGACGCTGCAGCCCTCGTCGACTAGTTCCCGGAGGACCGCGTCGATGGTCTCGTAGGGAGCGCCCAGTTCGTCGGCGTCGGTCTGGCCCGCCCAGAGTCCGGCGGTGGGCTGCTTCTCGACGATGTCCTCGGGGACGCCCAGGTGTCGGGCGAGCCGCCGGACCTCCGTTTTGTAGAGGTCGCCCAGCGGCAGCAGGTCCACGCCTCCATCACCATACTTGGTGAAATACCCGAGCGACAGTTCGGTGCGGTTGCCGGTGCCGAGGACCAGGCGGTCTCGGAGGTTCGCCTCGAAGTACGTCGCCATCATCCGGGCGCGGGCGGTGGCGTTGCCGACCGCTTCGGTGTAGCCGTCGCGGTCCTTGATCGGATCGCAGAGCTGCACCGCCTCATCCGACCCGAACGACAGTGCCGCCATCTGCCGGAGCCAGTACTCTTGCGCCATGGTGTCGGTGAGCGCGTCGACGACGGGCTGGACGTCAACGGTCCGGAAGTTGATTCCGAGATCGAAGGCTGCGTCTTGGGCGTCCTTGATGTTCGAGTCATCACTCGCGTCGGCTGGGATGATAAGCCCATAGACGTTCTCTTTGCCGAGCGCTTCGACAGCGAGGGTGGCTGCCGTCGTGGAGTCGATGCCCCCGCTCAATCCGACGACAACGCCGTCTGCACCGGCTTCAGTGACGGTTGAACGGATGAGTGACAGGCACTCTTCTTTGATGATGTCGAGATCATCTCGAAACTCGGTCGCTAGTTCAGGGGGTTCGGTGTTTTGTTCGGTTGTGGCCATTGTGGATGGATTCTTTGGGTGTAATCGCGCGTGCTAAATGAGGACTCCATGGGACTACTGGAGTCAAATTCTCGTTGAGCGCTATCGGTATTTGCATATAAACAAAGATTCCGTAAAAGAGTGTCGGATAATTGTCTGAATACAGTAATAGGTGTACATTCATATGTGATGAATGGTTTTCAGCGCAAATATTATATTTTGGAGGTGAATAGCGCTGGCTCGGTTGAATAAGGGACAGGTGGATTTCAGAGTGACGAGATGACCTTGATTACAGGAAGCTGTATCCCTTCCAGACCTGATGAAAATGATAGGCTCCTACTATTGCAGATGTTCACTAGCGGGGGATCTATCTGGATTATTGTCTTACAGGAGTGTGAAGTCGAATAGAGGGATAGAACCCTCCAGTGATGTGTCTATGGAGCAACTTGCAGACGCGAAAACGGATTAGTGCCCGCTGGGATTACGCGGACGTGTACCATATGTACAGGTAGATACCTGACGCATTCATGACAGGTTGTTATGGTACAGTGGCAGGTACCAGAGTTTCACGTAGTGGAATCTGATTTTTGATCTTACACCTCCGTGCGTGCCATCGACGGTTCAGCAACCCCCTCAGAGGATGGTTGTAGGGGCACACTCGGTGCGAGCAACACCGGGATTCCATCCCGTGAGCGGCTTGCGAGCATTACACCGACACATGGTCTCTCCGAGCACATAAAACCCCCACATTATCATCCTAAAACAAGATTAGGGAAATGGACGTACATTTTTTATCGCATACAGTTTATACTCATGGTATTCGACGGGGGGCGAGACACCGGCCTCTCCTGTGAATGGCAGTGCAACTATCCCTGGCCAACAAATTGAGCGGGCGATATCGAGATGAACTCTCAACGTGTCTTGGTGACCTACTCTCGACGATGCCCTTGAATTAGCTCATGAAGAGTCGGCGGTCTGCACGTTCGTGCTTCATGCTCATCGTCTCTGCTAGCGGTGCAAATGATGATAAGTCAGATAATTCCGAATCAGCGTATTCGTCACAGACCGATTCCATCACCGGCAGGAGATCGGCCAATTGGGACTGGACGTCTGTATGACCGAAGCGACCGAGACGTTGCGCCGCACCGAGTAGATCAGAAGCGAACGAGTACATCCCGACCAGGCACGCTTCTCGACGCTCGATACCCGCTCGCTGCGTCAGTACACCAAGCACGACTGGATAGTTGCCTGGTGTCTCGTTCGTCGATACGGCCTCATCGAATGCTGCAACGGTCCCGCAATCAGGGCTACCACCGAACAAGGTTTCATCCGTCTCAGTAACGAGGTCTAGTAGCTTATTCCCCGCTCGTGTCGATCCTTCTCTGAACTCCGTGGGTATCGTTGCTGCATGTAGCCGCTCATCGGCCGCGACGATGCCCTCGAGATCCTCATCGGCTGCGGCAGTGTGTGCGTTCGCCAGTGCTACCGTTTCGGCCGGGCCGATCACTCGCCAGAGATACGCCTCGACGAGTGACCGGAGTTCAGAACTCGTTTCGACTCGACCTTCGTTGATGTACTGCTCGATAGCGTACGACGAGGTGTACGTCCCTACGGGGAGGAATGAATCCGCGAATCGCATCGCTGTCAGGAAGGCCGTGTCACTCATGGCCGGTCTCGTTGCTGTGAGAGTTGATTCCCGCGTCGGTATGAGTGTGTTCGTGTCCCTGGTCAGAATGAATGTGGCTGTGCTCGTGTTCATGGCCATGCTTCTCCGGTTCGGGATTACGAGGTTGGTCAAGGAACAGGGCCGCGTCTACCTGTTCGTATCGGGTCGACGCCCCGCCTGGGATGTAATTCTCGAGGACATCTTCCAGGATGTGTTTGTCTGCCTCGACGGGGATGTAGACAGCTCGATCCTCAAGCGCGATATCCCAGTGTTGGTTCCCGATCCGATGACCTAGTTCGACCGCCATACACATCGCATCGTCAGCTGGCTCTGGTAACTCGATGACGTATGCCTCTCGTTGCTGGAACGTTACGATCGCCGCCCGCTGTTCATCGATGAACAGCACGTCGCCCGCGCGGAGTTCAGGCCGATCCACGATAATCCCGAGGTCGGTCCCAGCGTCTGTCTCGACGCGCAGTCGTGATTTCTTGCGGTCGCCGAGCTCCAGAACAACTCGTTCGAGGGTGCCATCCTGCTCGTGGGCATGGATTGCTGCGTCGAGTTCTGGGTCATCGTATCGGTTGCCGGTGATGCTGTCGATTTGTCGCATCAGTACCTCCGGTCGGCAGGTGCGCCGACCCCCAAAATTGCTTTCCGCGCCGTATCCCAGGCAGTAGTCATCGCGTTAGTCACGTCCGCGCTACGATGGCCGAGGATACGCACAGTAACTCCACTTCCGTACGGGAGCTCCGATGCTCCGGCTTCCGTTGACTCATTATCGGCCAACTGATTGTATATGGCGTCGGAAATCGATTCGACATCTTCTGAGGGTGCCAGGACGTATAGTGTCCCTATGATCCCGTACTCTCCGACGGTCGCCGGGTCCTGTGGCTGGCGATCACTCGGTCGAAGGTCTACTGCATCTGCACATATCAGACGCTCCTCATGACGTGCTTCGAGCCGGGTGTGATAATGATCGAACGAGAACGGATCGTGATCTGAGAGTCCGTCCGGTACCATGAGATCCCCGACGATCACGGACCCAGACTCTGCGAGGTCGACCGTTGTCGTCTGGAGGCACCGAGCCTCCTCGTTGAGAATCGTTGGCCCGGGGAGGTACTCGAGGTGTGCGTTCGGACCGGCCTCGAGGGTCGCATCGAGATGAGCGTAGTTCGCCCGCATACTGTGAACCTTCGTCGCACTCTGGGTTGTCAGATGGGCTCGGGCATCAGCTCGTGCTTCGACGTTGATACTATGGCGATCGCCCTGCGCCACCCCTCCGGTGGGTTCCTGAAGACAGAGAGTAGTCAAGCCAGGTGCCGGGTCGTTGTCCAGTGTCCCAGTGAGGTGGTATGGAACCTTCGTGTAATCGCGGAGCAGTCGCGTTTCACCGCCTGTCTCACGCACGAGCGTAGCTTCAAAAACACCGTCCTTGCCGTGACCGAACGCTGGTGCTTGCTGAAGGCGTTCATCACCGTACGACCTGAACGCTTCAGGGACGGCCATCATGAGAAGAGCACACTCTCCTCGATATGGGTGACGACGTCGTCGATCCCTTCCTCGGCCTTGCAATCAGTGAAGCAAGTTGGGTCGTCACCGCGAACCGTCTCGGCATCACGCTGCATCACCTCGAGGTCGGCGTCGACGTGTGGAGCGAGGTCGGTCTTGTTGATGACGAGTAAATCGGCCTGCGTCACACCCGGCCCGCGCTTGCGAGGGATGTCATCGCCCTCTGCGACACTGATGACGAAGAGGAAGTAATCAGCCAACTCTGGGTTGAAGGTAGCGGCGAGATTGTCGCCACCACTTTCGAGCAGGACGACATCTAATTCCGGATACGATTCCGTGAACTCGTCGATGGCCGCGAGGTTCATCGAGGGGTCTTCGCGGATTCCAGTATGGGGACATGCTCCCGTTTCGACGCCTTCGACGAGGTCCGGCGGAAGAACACCATCGAAGGATTGTCGAAGGCGATCAGCGTCCTCCTGGGTCATGATATCGTTCGCGATAACGCCCACGTTGTAGCCAGCATCATCTAATCGGGGGACCAGCCGTTTCACCATGGCAGTTTTCCCCGATCCGACGGGACCGCCGAGTCCAACCGTTGCGACGTCTCTGTGCCCCATTATTCCTCCAGTTGCTCCTTTGTATCGGCCCGGATCGGATCGTGAATCGTCACGAGTTTCGTCCCATCCGGAAACATCGGTTCGACCTGAACCATGTCGACCATCTCTGGAATCCCATCCATGACGTCCTCTCTAGTCAACAGCGTCGTCGCTTCCTTCCGTATCTCTGCGACCGACATTCCTTCCCGAGCGCGTTCGCATGCCCAGTCAGAGATGTACGCGACGGTCTCCGGATAGTTTAGCTTGATACCCCGTTCCTTCCGGCGGCGAGCAAGTTCCGCCGCCATGAAGATTGTCAGTCGCTCGTGTTCTTTCGGATTGAGTTTCATAGGTTCAGAGGTGGTAGCGCTGTGCGAGTGCGAGTTCATCGGCCGGTTCGCAGGTCACGTGCTCGCCGTCGACCGATACTTCGAATGTCTGAGCGTCGATTTCGATTTCGTCGGGGCAGTAGTCGTTGTGGACCATGTCGGCCTTCCTGACTGACCGCGTTCCACTGACCGGTCGAATGGGAGTCTCTAGCCCGTATGCGTCATCGACACCGTTCTCGTATGCCGCTTCGCTGACGAACGACACTGACAGAGCGTTTTTTGCAGTGCCCATCGCACCTGCACGCGGACGCATCTTGATGGGCTGGCAGGTCATGAGTGAGCCGTTGGCTTCACCCATCTGACTGTATACCGGGAAGCCGCCTTTGATGACGTATTTCGGTTTGATGCCGAAGAAGTCCGGCTCCCAGAGCACGACGTCGGCCATTTTGCCGGGTTCGAGCGAGCCGATGTGGTCATCTATGCCAGCGACTATCGCTGGGTTGATCGTGTACTTCGCGATATATCGCTTGATGCGGTAATTGTCAGCGTCAGTCCCCTCATCTGCCGGGAGAGGACCACGCTGTTTCTTCATTTTATCCGCCGTCTGCCACGTCCGGGAGATGACCTCGGCCATCCGACCCATCGCCTGGGAGTCAGAGGACATCATACTGATTGCCCCTTGGTCATGAAGTACGTCTTCAGCGGCGATCGTCTCCGCCCTGATGCGGGATTCCGCAAACGCGACGTCCTCCGGAACGTCCGGGTTGAGGTGGTGGCAGACCATCACCATATCGAGGTGCTCGTCGAAGGTATTCGTCGTGTAGGGCATCGACGGATTCGTCGACGACGGCAGCATGTGTTCGTCGCCGATGAGTTCGAGTACGTCCGGAGCATGCCCACCCCCGGCACCCTCGATGTGGAAGGTGTGTATCGCACGTTCACCGATAGCGTCGAAGGTCCGTTCGACGAATCCGGATTCGTTGAGCGTGTCCGTGTGGATGCACACCTGAACGTCAGCTTCCTCGGCGTACTCGAGGCAAGAATCGATCGCTGCTGGTGTTGACCCCCAATCCTCGTGGAGTTTGAGTCCACAGGCGCCTGCCTCAATCTGTTCGCGGAGGCCGTCGACCTGACTGCTGTTCCCCTTTCCGTAGAAGCCGACGTTCATCGGCCACTCGTCGGCCGCCTGCAGGAACCGCTGTATGTTCTTTGGCCCCGGTGTGCACGTGGTGGCGCCGCCCCCAAACCCACCGCCGAACATCGTCGTTACGCCACTGGCCAGCGCGTGGTCGAATAATTGTGGGCTGTTGAAGTGGACGTGAATATCGAATGCACCGGGGGTGGCGATCAGGCCATCGTCTGGTATCGTGTCCGTACTCGGGCCGATAACTAGTTCCTCGTCGACGCCATCCATCGTGTCGGGGTTCCCGGCTTTGCCGATACCGGCGATGCGGCCGTTACGAACACCGATGTCCCCCTTCTGAATACCGAGTATCGGATCAATGACGACGACGTTCGAATAAACCCAGTCTAAGGCTCCTTCGGCTTGCGTCGTACCGGACTGCATCCCCATGCCGTCCCGCATCGTCTTCCCGCCCCCGAAGACGGCCTCATCTCCGGGCGTTCCATGGTCCTGTTCAATCTCGGCCAGGAGAGATGTATCACCGAGGCGGAGCCGATCGCCCTCGGTCGCTCCGAAGAGGTCCGTGTACTCACGACGGGAGAGTTCTCGGGTCACTCTTTTTCCTCCACGTAGTCTTCTTCGGTCGCCCGTTCGAGTGCGCGAGCCCGTACCTCGTCGTCGTCGAGTTCACCATCGACGAGCCCTGCCATCCCATGCACGATTCGATTTCCTGCGATGGCGACCAGATCGACATCTCGTTCGCTGCCCGGTTCGAATCGAATCGCGGTACCGGCAGGAATGTCGAGGCGCATCCCGTAAGCTGACTCACGGTCGAACGAAAGTCCTGGATTCGTCTCGAAGAAATGGAAGTGCGAGCCCACCTGGACCGGACGATCACCTGTGTTCTCGACGCTTACGGTCACCGTCTCTCGATCAGTATTGATTTCGATCGGGTCATCACCGGCGAGTAATTCCCCTGGGACGAAATTTGTCACCGCTGGAACCCTCCTCTAGATGGCCCGAGAGTTCGCAACTTGATGAGCTGAAGTGTAGTTCGCATTAGTTGAGTGCCAGGCTCATTCTGCAGTATTCTTGACCCGATTGCGAAGCACCGTCGAGACACGGTTTACAGAAAGGCCGACGCCAGTTCCCGCGACGAACCCGAAGAGAGCGGTGACGATTGGCCTGCTGAAGTCAGTGTGCTCGATACCAAGGTGCAACAGTGTGTCGAACATAGACGGAGGAGGGAACCGGGTAGTACAAAGCGTACCTATACTGGCGATATTTTCACTATGTTCAGAAGTATTCCTACGTTTGTATGGTAAAAGCGGAGTGTATTAACAATTCCGTGGGAATACTCCAGGGGAAAAATCGAGTAAAGTTAGATGTTCAAGTCTTCTCTGTAGATTCACCTGTTACTTGGACTGGGAAATTATTGTACCCAGATTCTCTCCCATCAGGCCGGTGTCATTGAGACCTGGAAAAGGCAACCAACGAGAAGAATGATTTACTCATTGATCCCCCATCCCTGAAAGGGGGCTACCGCTCGCTTCATATCTCTCCTGCATCCATCCATATATCAGATATATAATCTTTATTCTATGCTCATCCACTTTTCGATGTGGTAGTTTCATATTCCAAAATTCGCTATGCCTACAATCCCCTTATACTATTGCGAACATTCGAATGAAGACATAATATTGAAGTGGAAAAATTTATTTATGAACCATCGATTCTCGGAGGTGTGACAATGGACGAAAGTTCAACTATGCTCGAAAATCGTTCCGGGTTGCTAGGCCAAGAAGCGTTTTTTGTTTACACGTGCACTACGAGAAAGGGTGGTGCTAAATGAAGCGACCTTCCGTTAGCCGTCGTGGATTCATCACGGCAGGTGGTGCGTCACTTGTCGCCGGCCTCGCGGGGTGTACAACCGAAAACAATCAAGGCGCCTCGACCGGCGGAGCGAGAAATAGCGACGTGGTCAGAATCGGCGTGCTGGAAGATCAGTCGGGGAACTTCGCCTTGGTCGGGGACCCGAAATACAAGGCTTCGATGCTCGCAATCGAGGAGATCAACGCCAACGGCGGCATCGACGGCAAAGAGATCGAAGTCTACAGCCGCGACCCTCAATCCGACAATCAGCGATACCAAGAACTTACGCGGGAGATGATCAACGAGAACGAGGTCGACGTCCTCTGGGCTGGATACTCCTCAGCGACCCGTGAAGCCATCCGGCCAATCATCAACCGCAACGAACAACTGTACTTCTACACGACCCAGTACGAAGGTGGTGTCTGCGACAAGACCACCTTCGCAGTCGGGCCAACGGCACGCCAGCAGCTCGGAACCGTGCTTCCCTACCTCCGCGAGGAGTACGGCCCGGAGATCTACACTATCGCTGCAGACTACAACTTCGGTCAACTCTCAGCTGACTGGGTAAAGGTACTCGCCAACGAGAACGACGCAGAAGTCATCGGCGAGGAATTCATCCCACTCGAGGAATCCTCGTTCGGATCGGTCATCAACAACATTCAACAGGCCGATCCGGACTTCGTTATGTCGATGCTTGTCGGCGCCAACCACACGTCCTTCTACGAGCAGAAGGCCTCCGCTGGGTTGGATATCCCTATCGGAACCTCAACCGCGATGGCCCAAGGGTACGAACACCGGCGTCTCGATCCGCCCGCGATGGCGAACATTTACGCTGGCGTCAACTACATGGAGGAAGTTCCCACAGAGAGTAACACTGGCGACGGTGGATTCGTCGACCGGTACTTCGAGAAGTACCCCGATGCCCCATACCTCAACGAGGAGGCCGAGACGAATTACTTCTCGACGTACATGTACAAGAAGGCTGTCGAACAGGCCGGTACGCTCGAACAGCCGGAGGTCATCGAGGCCCTCGAGTCGGGCATCAGTCTGGGAACCGAACGGGCACCCGAAGCGCCGGCAGGAGAGACGATTGAACTTGATGGAGCCACCCACCACGTCGACCACCACATGTGGATCCTGCGGGCTGACGAAGAACACAACATCGAAGCTGTAGACGACTTCAAGGTCCCCGAGAAATTCCTCTCGGAGACCGTCGGCTGTGACCTTCGGGAAGAAGCCGAACAGACCCAGTACACCCCGGTTGACTTCTACGAGGAGGCGGAATAAGGATGGTAAACTGGCTCAACCAGGTGTTCCTGTTCCTCGACAGCTTCGCGTTCATCGTCCTAGCAGCACTGGGGTTGGCCATCATCTTCGGGATCATGGGCATCATCAACCTCGCTCACGGCGAGTTCATCCTCGTCGGAGCGTACTCCACAACGCTCGCCGTGACCAAATTGGGTCTCCCGCTGGTGGTCGCGATGGTCGTCGGTGCGTTCGCTACGGCTATCTTCGGACTGCTCGTCGAACGGGTCATCATCTCTGGTGCGTTCCCGAACTGGCTCGCCCAGCGAACCATCGGTCGTGACATCGTCGAACCACTTTACGACCGATTGGCCGACTCCATGGTCGCCACATTCGGGTTGAGCCTAATCATGATTCAGGGAGCCCGGATTATCTTCGGGAACTCGATGGATCAGATAGCCACTCCGTTCGGCAATGTCTCCTACGGGTCGTTCTCGTACTCGACGTACCGCATCGTTCTGGCGGGTGTCAGCATCGGTATCCTCGCTGCCGTGTACTACCTGTTCACCCGAACGGACTACGGAATGCGCGCCCGGGCAACGATCCAAGACGAGACGACGGCACGAGCGCTCGGGGTCGACACAGAACGGACGTACATGGCGACGTTCGCGATCGGATCGGGCGTCGCCGGCTTGGCCGGTGCGCTCTTCGCGCCGATCGCCCCCATGCAACCCACGATGGGGAGTGACTACCTCGTCGAAGCGTTCGTCGCAGTGGTCGTCGGCGGATCGAGTGCTGTGCTCGGAACAGCACTTTCCGGTGGGCTATTGGGTGCTATCCAGGCCATGTTCTCCAGTACCTACGGGACGTTCTTCGGTCGTATCGCACTCCTGGTGACCGCGATTCTGGCCCTACGGTTCCTTCCGGATGGCATCACTGGATTCATCGAACGGGTCCGAACCCGCCGTCAGGAGGCCAAATAGATGTCGGTAAGCGAATCAGGACCCAATCGGTCGGTCATTACGCGGCTACGAGACCGTCTCGAGGGTCCGAACACCATCGGTAACTCCAAAATGTTCTGGGCTGGATTCGGGGTCGCGTTACTGGCGTTGCTCGTCTTCCCTGTCTTCGGGAACGCCCAGCAGTTCTCACTGTTCCTCGTCCTAGCACTGCTCGGACTCTCGCTTTCCCTCGTATGGGGCTACTCGGGAGTCCTCAGCTTCGGCCAGGTCGCCTTCTTCGGTATCGGTGGCTACACATTCGGGGTCGTCTCGATCAACTTCGCGACACCACAGGGAATCACCGGTGCCGTCATCGTTGGAATCCTGGCTGGCGCTATCGGAGCCGCATTGCTGGGCTACTTCATGTTCTACGGCGGCGTCCGTGATGTCTACGTCACGATTATCACGCTTGTCACCGTGATGGTCCTTCACACGTTCATGGCTCAAACGGCCGGCTCAGAGTGGACCATCGGGGAGGCAGCACTCGGTGGCTTCAATGGAATGCCCCGGATCCCGCTGCTCACGCTTGGCTTCGAGGGACTCTCGTTCCAGTTCCTCTACAACGATATTCTCCTCACAGTCCCGGGTATGGGGATTGTTGAACTTGATCCGTTCTACTACCTCGCGTTGGCGATTCTGGTAATCACCTATCTTGGGCTGCGGGTGCTGGTCAACTCCGATTACGGGCGTGTTATGGTTGCGATCCGCGAGGACGAAACCCGAACGCAACTGTTCGGATACAACGTCATCCAAGTCAAGTTCGTGGCATTCACACTCGGTGGTGCTCTTGCTGGGCTCTCAGGAGTCCTGTACGCTGCCCGAAACGTCTTCATCGACCCGACAGTGTTCACGCTGCTGTTCGCGACTCTGCCCGTCATTTGGGTCAGCGTCGGCGGCCGCAAGAGCCTCCTTGGCGCGATTGTGGCAACCATCGCAATCGAGTACATTCGCGTATCGATGGAAGGCGAACTCGCACTCGTCCTGCTCGGCGCGCTCCTGACAGTGACCATCCTCGTGCTCCCTGGAGGATTCGTCCCCTGGGTCTACAGGATGGTACAGAAACGCACGAACCCAGCTGACATCGATGGGCGGGAAACACCCGACGCATCGACGGAGGTAACTGATTCATGAGTGAATCTGAACACGAAACCGACCTCGAGAGCCTCGGACCGAACGTCCGCCAGACCGCCGCTGCGAAGGCGACCGGTGAACGGACCGATACACTTCTTCAGACGGACGAACTGGTGAAGCGGTTTGGTGGCTTCACCGCAACCGATGAACCCGAGTTCTCCGTCGAAGAAGGCGAACTCCGGTGCCTCATCGGCCCCAATGGGGCTGGAAAGTCGACGTTGCTGAAGTTAATCACCGGAACGTATCGACCGACCAGCGGGAGCATCTACTACGACGCCCACGACATCACAGACTTGGCCCCGCACGAGCGGGTCCAGCGTGGCATCAGTATGAAACTCCAGGTTCCATCGGTATACGGCGACCTCACGGTTCGTGAAAACGCTCGCCTCCCTATCCAACAGTTCGCAGATGGCCTCGAACGAGACCGATTGATCGACAATACAATCGCTGCTGCTGGGCTTGAAGGCTACGAAAACGTTACTGCCAGTGCGTTATCACACGGCCAGAAGCAGCAACTAGAGATCGGGATGGCAGCCTCGTTAGATCCGAAACTCCTGTTGCTGGACGAGCCCGTCGCCGGTCTCTCGGTCGATGAACGTGACCGCATCGCGGAGCGGATACGAACGCTCAACGAAGAGCGAGGAATCGCGTTCGTCGTCATCGAACACGATACGGATTTCGTCGCCAAAATCGCGGATACAGTCACGGTCCTTCACCAGGGAGATATCTTCCGCGAAGGGTCAGCTGCTGATATCGAACAGGACCCAGAGGTACGGCGGATCTACCTCGGTGACGGAGGTGACAGTTGATGACATTGCTGGAGTTAGATAATGTGACTGCTGGTTACGGTCCCACGCCAGTACTTCGGAACATCGATCTTACTGTCGAGGCCGGTGAAATCGTCGGTGTCATCGGGAAGAACGGGGTCGGAAAGACAACCCTATTGAAGACCGTCATCGGTATCCTCGAACCGACCCACGGCACTGTCACGTACCGAGGCGAGGACCTCACGGGAGCTTCCTCGGATGTTCGGGCACGTGCTGGAATGGGTTACATTCCACAGGGTCGGGACGTATTCCCGAAACTGACCGTCGAGCAGAATCTTCGCATGGGTGAACTCGTGAACGATGAGAGTTCGACCAAGCTGTACGACGAGATGTACGATCTGTTTCCGATCCTCAAGGAACGCGCCACGCAAGAAGCCGGGACACTATCCGGAGGACAACAGCAGATGCTTGCAATCGCGCGAGCACTCGTCGGAGATCCAGATCTCCTGTTGTTGGACGAACCGAGCGAGGGCGTCCAGCCCTCCATTATCGACCGTATCAGCGAGGATATGCGGACGATAAACCAGGAGTTCAACACTACCATCCTCTTCGTTGAACAGAACCTCGGGGTCATTCGCGAGCTAGCTGATCGATGCTATGCGATGGAACGGGGAGAACTCGTCGACGAGGTGGGTACAGAGGCGCTCGAAGATGAGGATACCGTTGCCGAGTACTTAGCAGTCTGAAATCCTAGCTCGGGATATTCTCCCTTCTCTCTGGTGTGAATACTGATGGTGATTTAGGTCATCAAACTGCCAGACGCTGCGGAGAGTGGTAGCTGTTTGATACTGATAACCCAATCGAGGAATCCTGACGGGTACCATTCGGTATTCGTCTGATTCCCCTCCAAAGTGAGCCTGATATCCTGTTGTTCTCGATCGGAGTCAGCGGGTAGAACTGGGGCACACTGTCAGTTATGAGTGACTCGCTGATTGTCAGCGGGGAGGTACGACCCCTGTGGTGGGACTCAATCGATGCTACAAGCTGGACAGTCGCTTCGGTCGCGACCATAGTTCTTCCCACAGCCGGCACAGGGACAGGAGGGAATGCTATCGATTCGCCCGGGTCGCTGTAATCGTCTGTTCATGGTTGGGTGAGGGGGACGGTATGTCCACCGGGTTGGTGATCAGTCGAGTTCGCCGCAACTGCTACAGCGGGATGCTCCAGCCGCGTGATCGTAGACGAGATTCCCCTCTTCACAGTGGCGACAACCCATGTAGCTGGCACAGCGAGGGGCACTCGGCGAGTCGGTCGTCGGTACGGATGGCGTGTCTGGGTCTTGGACGCTCATCGTACTAACACCATATGCGCAATGCTACTAAAGTGTTGTGGACAAATGACCTAGAAGAACTAGAATAGCAGCCCATACGATTCCGAATATCCAGAGATAGTTTGGGTCTTTAACGAATACTGAATACATCACCATGTTTGACCATCCAAGGATTCTGGGTATTCTTCTTGACGTTCACGTGTCTCTGATGCTGTGGCTACTTGAGGGAGGGAAATCGTCAGCAGAGATAGCGGAGACGACGGGGGGAGTCTCAGGCCGGCATCAAGGAGAACAGTCTTATCTAGCGATTTCTTCGAGAATCTCGTCGGTGGTTGTGACCGTCGCGAATTCTCCGTCGAGTTGTGCGAGGGCCGTTCTATGGACTAACGCTGCTTCGAAGTGCTCATCGTCGAGTGATCGGTCGAACGTCGCCGTGGCGTCGCGTGGAACTAATACCTCAAAGTCGCGGTTTTCGGCCATCCGAATCGTCGTAGAAACGCAGTGGTCCGTCGTCAATCCACAGACGACAAGGGTTTCGATGCTGCGTTTCCGTAACCACTCTGCCAGACCCGTATCCACGAACGCCCCATTTACCTCTTTGACGAATTGCGCCTCGCCGGTTTCTGGCTCGAGTCCGGGCACGTATTCGTACCCTGGTTTATCGCTCCGTAACGGGGAGTCAGGTTCCGCCGAGTCATGTCGGATGTGGACGATGGGGAACATTCGCTCTCGCCATTCTTCGAGGAGTCGAACGGCAGCCATCTCTGCATCGGGGTTATTTCGAGTGCCCCACTCCTCGTCGCCGAATCCCTGTTGGAAATCAACGAGAATAAGCGCGGGTGGCGTAGTTGATATCATCGTCGTGGAGTATCGGCAATCGGTTCGCTTCTGTCGAGCAGGATGTCCGACTTCGGATGCTCTCGCGTCACGGTTATCGGACAGACATCCGGCATCTGGGTTTCATCCGATGAGAGCATGTACTGTACCCACTCGCGGTCACCATCGACTCCCCAGTCACCGAGATCAGCGTGGGGACAGACGCCATCGTACTCTTCTAGCCGCCCCTGGATGATCTCGCGTGCACGCTGCCCTGTCTCTTCATCAGCTGTGACGTTCAGGTTCTCGAATAGTGCCCGTGGCTGGAAGGTGATCTCTAATCCGATCGGACAGTATCGGCTTTTCCGTTCCTCGTAGAACGGTGCTCGACAAGTCGGGAAGATTGGTTCGCCTCCGAACGAGAATTCCCAATGCGGGTCGTCCGGTTCGGTCGGGATATCCTCGGGCCACGGTTCCGGATCGTGGATATGGAGGAACTGGAGGATATGCCAGAGTGTTTCGTGATACTCTGCCTCGGAGAGGTCACGCGATGGGGGACGGAAGAACGTCACGAGGGAGGCCCGTTCGCTGTGTTCCTGGTAGGTCTCAAGATACTCGAGAAGTGTTCGGCCGAGACCAAGGAGGGCATCCTTGTCAGTCATAGAAGGGACCGCCGTGTAAAGGGGGTCGCCATCCCTAACCGATTCTGCACCGAAAAAACACGGGAACGGAGTGTTATTGCGTTCTCCGAGAAGTCCGTTGCTGAATGTCTGCCAGTGGTCTGCCACCCAGGTTGGTGCGTCTCCGGATTCGACGCGGGCTTCGACGACCTCCTGGGGTTGGAGCTCACCAACTACTGTCGAAGACATACGAAACTCTCTGTGTTATTCCCGTAATTATCTACCGATTTAAGTTAATATTCGCCCTCTGATTCATGTTCGTCTCGTTTGAGTCTATAGAGGTTGACGTATGAATGTCGGACGACTATTGTCACGGCCCGTTTTACTCGGGGACCGACCACTACTCATAGTTTCACGTACTACTGACACCGAAGGGGGCGGATACGATGTCTCAGTCGCCGACTTGCCGAAAGTCGTCACTGCCACAGGTGCAGGAGGCAACGCCGATGGGCTGGGGTGACCCATCGCCACGAACCTCCGCTGGGTAGATATCTCCGCAGGAACGACACTGGGCGGCGCATCTCGCCTCTGTTTCAGTCTTCGACATACCTATGACAATATGGGCAGGGGCCAAGATGGTGGCTCCTAAGTCATTATGGGGATGTATGTCTAGATGGTAATCAACTCGATAGCGACGGAAAAAGCGGCGACTCTGTTCTGGCAGAATGGCCAACAACGGTAGAATCATACCACCCCTATCTACTAGTCACTAACAGATTGACTAATAATTAATGGGGTCTCACCAATAATCCTTTTGTACACCTTTTACATACTCAATCAGCCCAGAAGGAGGCCAAGCCGTGGGTATCTCTCGATGAGGGGTTGGCCGTCGATCTCGTACTGTTCGACGTACTGATCGAGGCCGAGGATGCGACCAGCGCCGAAGGCGGCCACCGAGAGGAACACCAACATGTACATGAAGTCGCTGTTGATGGGGCCGTGTGCCATATCCCAGTTCCCGAAGTAGAACAACAACATCATGAACGCGCCGAAGAACGCGGCCAGTCGAGTCAGCAACCCGACGATGATGCCGAGGCCGATGGCGACTTCGCCCCACGGAACGGCAACGTTGACGAACTCGACGAACCAGGGGGTCTGGCTCATCCAGAGGAACAGCCCCTCCAGGGGATTCCCGTTCGTCGCCGCGACGTTCCCGAGATACCCCCCGGCGGAGAATCCACCGAGGACTTTCTCGACGCCGGAGTAGAGGAACGCGATCCCGATGACGAGGCGTAACGCGAGGACAAACCAGGCGCTGAGCGAGTGGGCTTGTCCCTCGACGGTGACGCCACCGATGGTCGATCGGAGTTGGTTATACCGGGTGTGTGCATCAGCTGGGGAACTCATGAGCGAAGATAGTCCAGAGAAAGTGATAATAGTACCTCCGAGTCCCGGAACGCGGGAATCGATAACGTATCCTCCATCGATCAGGAAGCAGACCTGATCGCTCCGCTGAATCAGTCTCGTCGTGCTGGAATCATTCTACTCTCGATTCGGTCGATAGAGGGGACTTACCTATCGGATTCTCGCCATACTTTTCCGAATCGTGTCCGAAGCGACAGACAAGGTGTAGAAGATGGATGCCGTGAGGCGGAACCTACAGCGGAGAAAGAATCCACCCCCTCGGGGACTGAGGGGCGGGGATGGCCAGGGCGTTCCGATTCAAATGACCTACAATCCACAATCGGCCGGTAATTCGACAACCTGTATCCAGTAATTCGCCAGCGTCCGTATCTTCTGGATGAACTCGTCCGGGTCCGGCGGCTTCGTCATATAGGCGTTCGCTTGGAGCTGGTATCCCCGCACGATTTCCTCCCCAGCTTCGCTCGAAGAGAGAATTATCACTGGAATCGTCTCTAACTTTTCAGATTCCTTGATCGCCGTGAGAATATCCATCCCATCCATGTCCGGGAGATTGATTTCCAAGAGAACGATATCGGGTCTCGGGCGGCCCTCATACTCCCCCTGGCCCTCAAGATAGTCGAGCGCGTCTTGGCCGTTATTGACGACGTGTAAATCGTTCCTGATACGCCCGTCTTTGAACGCCTCCTTGGTCAGCCTGACATCACCGGGATTCGGCTCAACTAAGAGAATATCTATCGGTCGCCCTTGGGTGGGTTCGGCCATAAGGGGCCCAAGATTCCCAAGATGGTAAACGTGTCTCCTGTCTCGTAGTCTGGCGGACAATCCGGAATAGTGTCGATGACTCTCAATAGTATCTGGATCCGGTTGGAAAAGTATGGGGCAATACGCAGGCTCACTCGTTCGGTCGTCTCAGCCTCGCCGCCCTGGGGGTATCCTCCACTCAGTTCGATCGATACAGGAAAGTAGAACGGGAGAGAGATTCTAGCCAGCCTCATTCTGAGCGCCAGTTTGCGCACATGTGCGCATAGTTTGGGTTTTATTGTACTTTAGCCACATATACATCTGTCTATCGTATGACCCAGAAAATCCACGATATAGTCCGTATTGAGTCGCCTGAAGCAACAGTCCATGTTAGCAAAGAAGCTGATGAATATCTGGATGAACGGGGAGAATGGGATGTCGAGAATATCCGGATTAGAGAGAATGGCTGGATCGATATATGGGAAGAAGAGGAAGGTACGTATGCTAGATCGCTACCTCCTCATGTCATATATCGCATTGACTGGGGAAAACTGGAGGAGTGAGGAATACGAAAATCCCCATAGTAATATTTAGTCAGGCTATCCTCCCATAGGCGTCTGCCAAGACACGGATTTAGACGCGTCAATACTCCCTTAGATGGCCTTACCTCTTATCCCAGGCCTTCGTAGAAATTTTCGTCAATCTCTTCCGGATGAATTGGCCTTCTACGCCGGGGTGTCCCTTAACACTAATATACCACCTCTCATAGCGGAGAGTAGACGCGCTGAACGCCCCGACTTACCGGGGTCAGTGGTGCGGTAGCGATCAATATGAGCGCAGAAGATAGTCAGACAGAGGTATCTCTGTCGAACGATGAGAATGACAGCGTATTGGACGGTAGACAGTCTGCGGTACTCGAAGACGGGGATTCCATCGATCGCATTCATGTGATGGAACAGTACGACGCTTACGAGCCGTGCGGGGCGCTGACTGGCCAATATGATCTTGAGGATGTCTCCCCTGCGGAGGCCATCCAGGATTTCATTGATAGCAAGCAGTATCGAGTAGGCGAGAGTAGTATTGAAACGTACGAGTCAAAGCTGAATCAGTTCCTAGAGTTCTGTGAGGAGCAGAACCTCCATTCGATGAGTAACCTGAATGGAAGGCTCCTCAGTGACTGGGAACAGCATAGAGCAAGCAACGTCGCAGCTACTACGCTGGAGAAGGATCTGGAGGTACTGAAGCAGTGTCTCACCCATGCCGCTACTGTCGGGTTCATCGAACCGCAGATCGTTAGCGCGATAGACCCGACAAAACTAGACATTGGCGTTGAAGATGAGGTCAGGCTGGACCCGATAGATTGGGGAAGGGCAAAAAGTATCGTTGAAAGTGCCGGACAAATCCGTTACGGCTCGCGTGAGCATACCATCGTGTCTCTGTTTCTATACACGGGCATGCGTCTGGGCACGCTCCGATCCTTAGATCGAGATGATTTCTACATTGACGGCGAAACTGCGTATCTCAAACCGAAGCACAAGCCTGCTAAAGGTACAGCTCTGAAGAACGGCGAAGGTGGTGAACGGCCGATTTGGCTTCCTCTGAAGGCCGCAAATGTCCTCTCTCACTACCTGGATTGTAATCATCCGGAGGTGAGAGACGAATTTGGTCGGATGCCCCTGATCGGAACGACCAGTGGCCGCCCTCAGCCTTCGACATTCAGACGGGACGTGTACGCGATGAGTCTGCCGTGTGTTGTCAATAACAGCGCTTGTCCTATCGAACCGGATGAACGGCCGGAAGATGCGAAGAACGTAGCGCAATGCCCAGCCGAATCTCGGAAAAACAACGCATCGAAATGTCCTGAATCAGTCAGTCCCCATCAGCTTCGATCGACTCACATCACGAAACTGCGAGACGAGGGGCTTCCGTTCTGGCTGATCATGCAGCGGTGTAACGTCTCGATGTCCGTCCTTCGGAAACACTACTTAGAGAGACCTGAGAAGGAAAAGTTCGAAGACAGAACCGTCTTCCTCGACATCGCTGATTTCGGGTAGATGATCGTCATCGGTCGCACGTACAGACGCCACCTTCCTGCACCTGGTCCGTAACGTAGCGGTGAAATTCGCTTGCTAGTCGCTGGATCGCTTCCGCTTGTTCCTCTGTCGGTTGCTTTCCGCCATAGTAGCTATCTGTCCTATTTTCGTTGTAGAGGCCCTTGAGTTGGTCTGCGGTCTCTCGTGAGAGGAGTCCGAGAGCAGTTACTCGCTCGTAGCAATATGTGTGGTCGTGGAAATCAGATAGTTCGTCTCCTCCTTCGGAAAGGGCAAAAGCCTCTAACGATCGCTCTATCGCGCCGAAGCAGAGCTCAATATTCGCAGTATAGAACTTATCCCCCGGGATTTCATCGACTGCTCGAAGCAGTCTGCATCCCTTGGTTAACTGCGTCTTCCAATCGGTAGTAGTGTCGATATCTTCTTCATAGGTCGGTAACCCTCGTCCCTGTTCATTGAACGCGTCAATTGCGTCTGAGAGGGCTTGCTTGACCGCTTTCGGATCGGAATCGTTACTCATCTGCCTCCCCGTGTAGTATCAGACTCTTCACCGTGGCAAACTCCTCGGATTCGTACAAAGTGAGTCCCTCGTGGACGATTTCTTGCAGTTCTGTTACGTAGTTCGGAACTGCTTGGAGCACTTCGACGTCGATGTCGTAGCTGTAGCGTTGGCCATCGAAAGTATCCTCTTCGAGGGTCTGTCTAACCTGGTTTGCTCGCCGTTGGTTCGCCATTCGGTCGTCTTCGACCAAGACCCACAGGTCAATATCGCTTCGTCGATCGGCGTCACCACGCGCAACACTCCCGTACAGAACGACGGCGATTACTCCTCCTAGCTCGTCTACTACCGCTTCTGTAGCGGCCTTTATCGGTTCGTGGAACTCTCTCTGAGGTATCTGAAGGTACGGATCATCAGGGACTGAGAGCCGTTCCCGGTTAATCTGTACTAGTCGGCGTTGTCCGTCTCGTTTTTCGATGACGAGGTCGTTGCTGGAGAGGACATCTACTGATTTGGTGATACTGGGCCGTGAATGCTCGGTTGCGTCTGCGAGGTCTGTAATCGAAAACGCCTCGTCTGGATGACGACCTAAAAACACGAGCAAATTGTCAATAGTCTCGCTTCTGAAGATACTGCTGTCCTGAGCTGGTATATCGAGCGTGATGCAGGGTCCTTCTATTGATACACTGTTCGCGTTCCTTGTCATTGTAAAGGGTCTGTGTTCCTATTCACTTAAACTTTATATCGGTGCAACAGTCTGATTTATATGTCTGTCCCCACCCGGGTACTCCAATACCGAGAAACTGGGGTGGAGGCTATTCTCCGGCTATCGCAGTCACAGCCCTTATCTACTCCTCGTCGAGGTCCTCAGCCCACTTCCGTCTCGATTCCATCTTCTCTTCCTCTGAGCGCCGGTCGTAGTGTTTGTCGATGACGTCGGGAGCAACATCGAACCGGCCTGACACTGCCCGATCGGGCGCGTCTGTCTTGCGGAGCATCCGGGTGATGGTTCCTCGCCGCCACGGGTGGGGACTTTTTGATGAAGGACATTTGTTCGCGCTATCCCCTCCACGTACTCTGGCTTCACAGGACTCGATTTCTCGATCGTCCGGGCACTCACTGCTGTAGAAGCATGGTCGAGTGATCTTGTAAGAGATGCTGCGAAGCGTTTGTTTGGCGGCTCTTCCCTGACTGGTTGCTAAGAGGGGTTCTCGGCCGTAATCGTCTTCGACATCCGGCCGCTGATGGGCGAGCCAGTCATCGATGACTGTCGCTGCCTTGTCCGTGATGGCGATTTTGCGCTCTGCCTCTTCGCCGTTCTTCAGCGTGGTCCCCGTCTCGGGACGGTGGACAACTTGGAGGGATTGTTCCTCTGGATCGTAGTCGGGTACGTCCAGTGAGTGGATCGAGCCGACGCGTAACCCTGAAAGGAGCAGCTCAACGTAGGTGTGCCACAGTGAGGCGTACCGGAACTCGCTGAGGTAGGCTCGGATCTGTCGCGCTTCATCGCCGTCGACCATCACGTCTCGGCTTCCCTCACTCTTCCCCATGGTGGGGAGCTGGACTTTCTCGTAGAGTCGTTCCGGAACCGCGTCGATCTGGGATGACCAGCGGAGGAAGACACGGACAGTTGCGAGTTGGCCTTTCAGGCTGGCTTTGGCGAGGTTCTGTCCACGCCAGGTCTTGTACCGCATGAGATCGCGGCCGGTAATCTCGTTGAGGTTCTCGATGTCTCGCTCGTCGACGAGCCAGTCGGCGAAGATGGCGAGTCGGTAGCTCTGGGCCTCGACCGTTGAGTCGGAGTATTCATCGCGTTTGTCTTCGAGGTACCATTCGATTGCGTCGTGCGGATCGATCGGTTCGAGATCGTCGGTCATGGTGGTGGGGTGAATCGCACCATGATGTGGACTGCTTCCCAGCGGCGCTGTTAATCTGGCTGCGTTCCGCGCGGAACGTTATCGCCGCGCCTTCGGGCGATTTTTCGGGTTAACCCTGTCGGGCTCGTTCTACTGCATCACGATTGGAATACACAGGACAGTGCCTCTCTTCCTTTTTAGAAGAGGCACTCGAGGTGTCAGATGGTTCCAGCGGGATGAGACTGAATCTGCCGATTGGCTGAGCCTTCGTATCCATCGGTGAGTGGGGTCAGCCGGAATGTACTGTCTGTCGGTAGTAATACCCGACAATCCCGAGAAATCCGATGACGAGAAACAGAGGAACCAGATACATCCACGCTATGCCTGTGCCGAGGAGTCCACCTACAGCGACCGCGATGAAAATCGCCCCGTAAACGAGGAGTCTGTCGGAATCGTGTTCGATGATCGATTCCAGAAGCGACTGAGTCGGCATATCTGCATTCGAACCGATGACTCAATAAATGCTTCTGCCGCGTATCTCGCGGCCTATATCTGACGATTCGCTTAACCCGGGACCGGCTCATCGGTAGTACCGATTTGGACCCTCCATCGACCTAGCGGGAGTGGGTTCGAACGCGACGAGACTGAATCACCTGATCCGTGCCTGCAAGTAGCCACTCCGTTTTCAGTTTTGCACCCTGTACTCGATGCCACCACAGACGAGATAGAGAAGCAGATAGACCGGGCTTAGATAGAGGGCATAAAGGGCAAGCCCGAAGACAGCTGTGAGGGGAATTCCCTGCCCGAGACCGAGGCCGATCCATCCAAGAAGGAGCAAGCCTAGGATGACGAGGGGCGCCACCACTTGCAACCGGAGATACGCTGCGATGGGGATGGCGAAGACGGCGATCGCCATTCCACTGGCCAACACCACCCACCCGACGGTCGCGGGAGTCAGATGAGTGAGGAAGTCACTGAGGCTCCAACCGCCAACGAAGTAGCCAGTCACGAGAGAGAGACAGAGAATCGTGACTCCAGTGGCAACTCCAATCCGGAGTGCGTCCCTCGTCGATCGACTGGACATTTGTCGGTGGTGCATACCTGGAGAGACAATGAGGAGTCGCTTTACGTCACCGAGTGACAGAGACGACAGTAGCTGTCGTGGGCTGCGGTACCCGATACTTGCGTCACCTGTATCGATCGATACGGGGATGAGGTGGTCCCACCAAAACGAGACTGGATCAGCCGAGCGATTGCGTCTGTGTATCTCTCGGTATCCGAGCCTATGACAGACCTGAAATCTAAGGGTGCATGGATTTGATACTCTGAAAAAATCTGTAAGTCGTCATGGCTCACTGTCCAGACTGCGGTAGTCGCATAGCGGAATTGACGGTGAACGGCGATCTCGTTCCGAACTCCCAGTGTGAGGCCTTCACCTGTCCCGATTGTGGCGCCGTTCTCGGAGCGGGGACGGCTGATTGACGGTCGGTGTAGCTCCGCGTAAAACGGGGGATCTGTACACCCACCTGAACAGGAACGGTAATCGAGGATTGACAGCGTTCCACTGACTGAGGCACGAATACCCTGTACCGATCGAACCAAGCGTAGGATGTTCCAGCGCGACAGAACTGGATCAGCCTCACACTGAACCTGTGGATAGAACGTCTTCCAATCTGGACCGGTCGTCGAACCGTCACGGATTGCTGCGGCGTTAGATGAAGTTCCAGAGGAACGCGAACAGGCCAATGAATCCAGCGAGCACAAGGCCATCCTGGAGATTTATGCCGTGCGTCGAATGAATCCCATGTCCAAGGATGTAAACACTCCAGATGATGACGGCGAGTGACAGTACTATATGGAGGCTACCGCCTGAACTCTGCATTGCTTCGGCCTGCGCTTGGAGAGCTTCTGGGCTCGTGATACTACTCTCGAACTCATCGAGCTTTCGGCGAATCAACAGATATGAGAACGGAACGGACAACGCGTTCGGTGCATATCCCCATGCCGCCACCGCTACTGCCTCGTGGAACTCGCCACCCTGCATCCTTGGGGGTCCACTCCCGTAGTGGAGGATAGCAGCGATACCGAGCAGCACAATACACCCCAATATGGCAGAGAGAAGTATCCATTCGAACACCCTGTTCATCAGATGGCGTTTGAGTCCGACAGGAGGGGATTGAATCCTCTGAACCACCCCACGGACGGCAGTATACATGAGAAACGATGTCCCGATGAGGTACAGAGCGAATGCGGCTAAGCCTCGTGGTAGCGGGTCGTCAGCTTCGTCGAAGTACCGCTTTGGCTTCACTAATGGTGTTCGTGGAGGGCTGTCCGGCATATTCATACGCAAGTCAATTAGCAATATAATTATCTCGGTGCTATCGGTGCTGAAGTCCTCCCATATGCCGTATTAAACGCGATTCTCGCCACCTTGGCTTTCCACGTCTGCTCGTGAGCCATCATCACGCGTCTTTACACGACCAGCCTCACATCACCCCGGCTCATCGATACGTATACTCCTGTACCGCCTGATCCAGGCGTCAGATGGTTCCAACGTGGCAAGACTGAATCAGCCCAGCGGCGGAGCCTGCGAGAGTATCAGCACTTCGAGATGACGGAAGCAGAAACATCGTCTCCGAACGTTCTCTCACGAATCCTCGACCGTATCCTGGATCACCATCACTTTCACACGGCGCACGCCGTCGAAATCCCGGAGCCGGTAGGTCAGTTCTCGAACTCGGTTCGCTGGCCCTCGACAGAACAGCGATTCCAGACACCACTCGCCCTGATGGGTGTGGCTCGTGTTCAAGATCACGTCCTGGTACTCGTGTTGTACCGCGTGCAGCTCCGCGATCACGTCGTGGTGGCGGTAATCGAACCCGACGAGCGAGACGACCTCACCGGTCATCGCCTCCAGCTGCGAGTGGGATTCGATGTACTCCAACATCGCCTCACGCACGGCCCGAGACCTGGACTCCAGGCCCTGGTCTTGCCAGACCGTATCGAACTCGGCGATGACCTCGTCGGGAATACTGAAACTCGTTCGCATAGACCTACTGCGTGTTATGACGGTTTCCGGGGTTCGGTATTAAATACCCATATCCCGGGTGCCCTCTCAAATCACGCAACGAGATGGTGGTCGGTGAAAACATCGGTGTACTGGTGGGCGCGATCGCACTTGGAGCGATACATGGTATCGAACCCGGCCACGGCTGGCCCGTGGCCGCCTCGTACGCCCTCGACCAGTCGAACAAGTGGCTGTACGGCCTCGCTGCTAGCCTCCTCATCGGCGTCGGCCACCTCATCAGCAGTCTAGCGATGGTCGCGGTGTTCTTCTATGCGAAAGCGTACTTCGATCTCACGCAGGTCGACGAACCGATCACCGTACTCGGTGATCTTCAAATCGGTGGGCCGGTGAGTCTCGTGGCCGGTGTGTTGCTGATCGCGCTGGGCGTCCGCGAGTACGTTCACGGCCACTCCCACGGGAACCACGGTGGTGATCACGGGCACACCCACGGTCCCGACCAGCAGCACGATCACGACTCCGAGCACCCACACGGACACGGTCATGACTCGGACGACCAGCACAACCATCCGCAGGGCCACGACCACAGCCAATCGCAGGCCCACGAGAGCAGTGGACTCATTTCCCGTCTGAAGGGGCTCGTTCCGTTCGTCGGTGGGCACTCGCACTCCCACCATGAACTCGATGAAGCCGCCGATCGTGGCCTCTTCGGGATCGCGTGGTTCGCGTTCGTCCTCGGGTTCGCCCACGAGGAGGAGTTCGAGATTATCGCCCTCTGTGCGGGTTCGGTCTACTGTTTGGAACTGATGGTGGCGTATGCACTGACCGTGATTTTGGGCATCGTGGGGCTGACGATGCTCTTGATTGCTGGCTACCAGCACTCCGAGGAACGTGTCGAACGGTACACGCCGTATCTACCGGCGTTTTCCGCTTTCGTGCTCTGTCTCATGGGTCTCGGCTTCATCACTGGAGTCCTCTAAGAGAGGGCATCACCCCACTACGATACGATCTCTCCTTCTACCGACCATCGCGTCCCAATTCACCGTTCAGCGTCCCAGTGTGCCGGAAAATATCAGTCTACTACGGAACCAAACAGAATCGTTACCGCTTATCGTTCGAATCGTCGATTGAATAGTAGGCTGCGAAGCGTCACCGATTCCATTCCCCCCTTCCTACTATCCGATACCACCGGAGAGGCGAATCGAATTGCTATGCGTGTCGCGCGGACTCAGCGGTTCGTGAACTCGAACTCTGTCGAGTGACAGTCCGGGCACGCGTCCCAGTTCCGCGGTTCAGGTGCTGAGGAATCTTCCGAGTACGTGACGAATCCACAATTGCGGCATTCGATGTACTCTGCCAGGCTCGACATCGTGAACGGGTGAAGAACTCCTGTCACCTTCAGTAATACCCCTAAGTAACTGGGTAAGCCGGGGCTGAAGCCATCTCTCGAAATAAAGACCCGGCTTGAACTTGTTGCCAACAAGATGTGATTCCGTATCGGTCCTGAGTGACTGTGAACGCTTGTCAAGCTATTAAGCGACGCAAAACTAAGAGACATCTTCTGGTCAATAGATGCAGTTCATGACCGACGATTGGAATCTCATCGGGTTCGTCATCGCCTCGCGATACCGGAAGCTGGTCATCCAGGAATTGAGCGACCACCCGTCGACCCCCTCACAGATAACCGAGCGGACGGACGCAACCATGGCCAGCATCAGCCACGCCCTCTCGCAATTACGGGAGAAGGATTGCATCGAACTCTTGGTCGACGAGGACCGTCGGAAAGGCCGCGTTTACGGTCTCACCGACACCGGGGAACGAGTCTGGAAAGACCTCCGTGAACAGGAGTATCTGTGATCACCATTGAATGCGTGCTTCGCCTCCCGACGTTCCGAAAGTAGACCGGATAGAGCGGGAATTCGACGAGGAATATCAAGGATTACCAATCAGACACTGAAATACGGTCCGAGAACGCCGTCACCTCTTCTCGACACCGGTCTTCTCTCGAATCGACCTCCTTGGACCCTGAAAGATAGGGCTTCAGCTCACTACCTGCCCGCAGTGTACCGACCGAAACTCGGTGTCCGTTCTTACGTATCTCGAACAAGTGCCAAAGGGAGTTGGCCTATCAGGACTCAGTATCAGTGGTAGTATCGCCTGTTTCGGCTGACGGTCCTGCCTCTGTCCCTCCGCGCCAACTGAACAGTAATTCGCGCATCGTGAGTTCCCGGATACCAGGGTACCGCGATTGCTCGGTTTGAGCGTAGTTCACCAGTGTAAGCAAAAACACGCCGCCGATAGTATTGCCGAGGAAGATCGGCAACCAGTACTGAGAGAAGACGACGAAAACGCCCGAGTCAGTGGTTAGCAGAAAGTAGAACGCTTCAGCCGCAGCCGTAATCACGTGATAGAGGTCGGCAGCGGCGATCAGATAGAAGGAAATATAGATGATGAACAACCGCGAGATCGTATCTCGTGCGGCGTGATCGAGCCAGACAACACCGGCGACTAACCACCCGGCGAACAGCGCCCGGTTGAAGATCGACCACCATTCGTGATCGAGGCCGCCACTGACGAACGTCGTCCCGGTCTGGACTGCCTCCGGCGAAAGGACCCCACCGTACACCAACAAGTACGCACCGAGTCCCGCTCCGACGATGTTGCCGATCAATACAACCCCCCAGACGCGCATCAGGAGTGGCAGACTGGCGAGGCGAGCGAGGACGAGGCCGACGGGGGGTAACGTGTTCTCGGTATACAATTGATAGTGGCCGAGGATGATGTAGATGAATCCAACGGGATAGAGGATCGAGCTCAAGAACCGATTATCGGGGAACATCTCCACCCCGACGATATGCCCGAGGAAGGTGAGGACGATGGCGAAGCCGGCGGCCAGGCCGCTGAAAAACAGTTGTTGTTTCGGGGCCCCGATTTCCTGGGCGGCACTGGCCAGAATCCGTTCGAAGATCTCGTTCGCCGAGAAGCGATCCCGAACGGCCCACCCCGCGGCTGGAGCCCCGGATGCGGCCCGGTCGAGCGACTCACGGAGTTCGTCATCCGTTTCATCGTCATTTACGTCACTCACTTCAGATACCCGCTCGTGACGGCGATGTTGGTTCTGTCACGCCCACAGACGCTGAATATCACCTCTGGGTGGTCGTGAGCTCCCCAAATGCCGAACGGCCGGAGCGCCGCCACACATCCGTTTCTAGGCGTCACAATGAGCTATTCGGGAGCGATCCATAATTGGCTCACGATATACTACCTCGTGATCTCCATTTGGGAATAGCACAAATTCGAACATCTGTGTTTTAGGTAGGTGCCAAATTGCCGAGCAATAATCCACGAGATTATTGGCGTAAGATGGCCAGAGCGACGACAAGTGAGAGGCCTACGGATATTGGATTCTGGATGTATTCAGAGAGCAGTTTTTCGGATAGCACATCGCCCCCTATCACCAGTCGATCGACTCTGGTGGTTCCGGTATATCCCCCTCTACGGCTGTTCCAGATTGCATCAGCACGAGGGGAAGTACTGCTAATCCACCAGTTGTGATGGCCCCAATCATAAATGCCATCTCTGTGAACCCCGACGCGGAGCCGAGTGCCCGCGCAGCTACCGCTCCGGCGTACCCGCCGACCACGACCGCCCCGAGAAATACCTCTATCGCGGATCTTCGACGATCGGCGCGGGCCAGAACGCCCGATAGGTACCCTGCACTGATAGGCAGGGTCACGAGGACGCCCTGGGCCTGTGTCAATACGAGCGAGGCGGTCTGCGGCGGCGACCCACCCCCCTGCACGTAGGAGGTGTACATAACTGCCGCTCCCGAGATGAACACCAGCCCTGCCGCGCAAATCCCACCCAGAACAGCGGTCCGAATCGTGATGGGCGAGAAAACGTAGGTGATCACGCCAAGGGTGAGATAGATTACTCCGGCTCGAAGGAGAATCCCGGGGAATGAGATGATTTCAGACCCTGCAAAGAGGTCGCTACCCAGGAGCAAACAGAGTATGCCCGCGCCAGACAAGACGGAGACCTGCCGCTTCTTCATAAATTCAGAGAGTGAAGACTATCCATATACTTTCGGTAGCACTCAACGGAGATCCCTGAGACCTCTATTCAGACTAATAGGGGTATCCCCTACACCGACCAATCAATGGACGCCCTGTCTGGACCAGCTGCCCTCCGGGGTTCCCGAATGCCTCACACGGGGACCTGACGCAAGCACAGTGCACCCGTCTGGCTCTGCGGCAGACGCGGGTACGGCTTCCCAGAGCAGATAGCGCTCATATTACCAGTCGCTCTGTGTTAAATACGACTACATATTTTTATTAGTCCGATGCGTTGGGTGGGATATGCAAGAGACGTTACTTGAGGTCGAGGCGGTGGAACTCAGCACGGTTTCCGGCGTCAGCCGAGAGATGCTACTCGATTCCCTCCCGCGGTTCGTCCACGCGAACGGGCCGGTAACGATGGAAGACTGTGTGAAGGGCATCGCGATGCCCAGTGGAACGGCGCCGTCCGAACGGGCCAGGGCCGCCGCGGCTGCGGTGGCATCGGGCCCCGTCCAGCGCGGCCTCGAGTGGCTGGTCGAACAGGGGTATCTGGACACCGAGACGAACGAGGACGGGCAGGTCCTGTATTCCGCGACCGCACAACTCGACGAGCAGCTGTCGCTTGAGGGTGCGTCGTCGCTCGATAGTCTCGAATAGGGCCGACTCACAGAGATTCGAGGCGGATGTCCACGGCTTCAGCCGTGGGAGGAAGCCGACGATCAATGACACATCGACATGTTGCTGCCGGTCGACACCCCGATGCTGGAGTTCAAATACGAACACGAGTGGAGTGGACGTATGGTCGTGGAGGCCCGTCGCACTGTCAGGATTCCACTCGAGGTGCCGGCTGAGCGTATTGACGACCTGCATGCGACCAGCCATTGGTACCGTTACTGTCAGAACCGCACTGCGACGTACTGTTGGCCGACTCGACCGACTCGACCGTCTGATCTCACGACGAATACTCGCGAGGTCGAACGCACACTCTACGACCGGTTGCGCGAGGAGACGGCAGGGTTACACAGTAATCTCGTCCAGAAAGCGATCAAAGACGCGGTCGCTGCCGTCTCCTCGTGTCAAACCCATTGGAAGAACGGCGACCGTATCAGTAAACCGAGCTTCGATGCCCGTACGGACGGCTCGTATGCGATGACCTACGACAAGCGCGCCGCCACCTTCCAGAAGTATACGGTGTCGTTGGCGACCGTCAATGGCCGAGTACAATGTCGCTACCGCCTGCCAACGGAGTTGGCCGGGACGCCGTATGAGCGATACGTCCTCGATCGACGATGGTCGTTTTCGACGTCGAAGCTCGTCTACGACGGCGAGCAGTTCTGGCTACACGCCGTCCTGAAGCGCACCTATACCGACGCATCGACGTCGTCGACGCCACGTTCAGACACGCCCGAGGACTTGACGAGAGTCCTCGGCGTGGACGTCAACGTCGACGGCTACACGGCGGTGACGTCGGTCGGCGGCTTCCACGGGAACGCCGATGCACTCACCCATCGCCGACAGGCCTACGAAACGTTACGGGCGGAACTCCAGCAGACGGGCACCCAGAGCGCACACCGTCGACTCCAGGCTCGGAGGGGCGTCGAGCGGCGATACTATACACAGTACTGCCACGACGTCGCGAACGAGATTGTAGCAGACGCCGTTCGCGTCGGGGCGACCCATGTCGTGTTTGAAGACCTCACCCGTATTCGGGACCATATCTCGAATCGACCGAAATCCCAGCAATGGCTGTTCCGTCAAATCCAGACCTACACCGCGTACAAGCTAGCGGAACACAGGATCGACGTCGAGCGAGTGGATCCTCGGGAGACGAGTATTGCGTGCAGCCGGACGGATTGCGAGTGTAGTGACGACGAGAGTCGAGCGGGCAAGGAGTTTCGGTGCGTGGATTGCGGGTACGCGGTGAACGCGGACTACAACGCGGCGAAGAACATCGGGTTGCGCTTCCTCGAAGCGTCTGAATCCATCCCGACGGGCCACACGTGTTCGTCCGGGAGGGCTACCAGTCAGCTGGCCCTGATGTCGGGGACGCTCACGCCCGCTGGCGAGTTTGTCAGCCGGGAGTGGGTGTCCACCGACAAGCCCACCGCTTCAGCGGTGGGTCGCTGACGACAGCCTCACCGACTGGATAGGCGAACTCCAGTTGGACGTATAGAACACCCCTCGACCTCCAGCGATCATCTGCCTCCTAGGGGTGGGTGCCGGACATAGAACGCTGGCTACGACGCTGTGCAACCGCTCTGTTTTTCATCCACCCCTCCTCGCCATCACCACCCGGTTGGGGTCTCCTCCAATACGCGCTGGCCTCCGAGACTGCTCCGGAGGCTTATACCGCAGGCGGCTTCACCACCACTCGTCGATCGTTTCGAGAAGTGCCTCCACGCGCACGTCCGGTCTGTAGCGAATCTCTTTGCTCCCCTCGTCGAACTCGACGAGTCCGAGCCCCTCGAGTTTCGGCAGATGGAGGTGATAGAGGTCGAACCGCAGATCCTCCACGCTCAGTCTATCCGAGGCAGCCAACGTGTGCGCCGCCTCTGTCAGGTCGATTGCATCGTCCTGGTCGGCGAGATGGTCGAGCAGCTGTCGCCGATGTCGATGTCCGAGGGCATCGATCGCCGCGTCGACGCCGGCTCTATCGCCGTCCATCGCGGCCTGCTCTTCGTTCCTCGTTTTCCCTGACATGGACTAGCATACGCGTGAGTCTGGATAAACGCTCCTTTCACTCGAAAGTTCAGGAACGGGAACCAACTGGCAGCTACACCGAGGGTTATTGGACTGGTAGAGCTCCCACCTGTAGTTCAGCTCGGCAACGAAGTTAGTAACGGGCCTGCACACCATCCCCTCGAATCAAGAGAAGCACCAGGCGATTCGTCAAGAACTCCCGTCGGCGGAGAGTGTTGAGGTTCGTTCCTCACCTGGCAAGCTTAGCGATGCCGAAGCTGCCACCGGAACTCCGCGGCGAGTCGGTCACAGATCACTGCGCTCGCGCGGTCTCGTTCGCCGACCTCGCCCGCGATACACGTCGTGGCAGCTTCATTGAGAAGCGCCTGTTTCGTCTGCTCGTCGGTTGCACTCTCCAGGATGAACTGTTTCGCGCCCGCGAGCGCTGCATCCCACTCGTTTCCAGATGTCCGCTCCGGCCGGTCCCCCGCGGCGGTCGCCGCCATCTCGCCGTACATCGCTGCCCGCATCCCATCTAACCCCGGTTGTGAGGCGATCTCGCCGTCGGATCTGACCGGTGTCGGTTCGCTACCCATAAGTCGTACAACAGATATCGCTGACCAGCTCCATGAGTGTACAGCCGCGTTATACCTGCTATTTTTGTAGGTTGATTCCAGATCGCTGGTATGACCTGAATGCAGAGACTGTAGTCTATAATGGGTAGTTTACTAATTGGCCCAAGAGAGAAGCACGGATAGATGGCGGACGCTGAGATCACTCGCAGCGAATTCATCACTCTAGTGACGACGTCGGTAACGATCGGTCTCGCTGGCTGTTCCGGTAGCGGTGAAGACCCGGGAGCGGGGAGCGACGAGGATGTCGAGGTTGAATCCGAGCACGACAGCGATATCTCGACGGATGGCTCGGTGACCGTGGCAGATGAGGCGACCGTGAAGGGCGGAATCGACGCCGGCGGCCACGTGGATATCGGCAAGAAGGCCGATATCGACGGCAGTATCGAAGCGGGCGAGATGGTGACGATCCGGAAGAACGCTCACATCGGAGGGGACGTCAGTGGTGCAACAGTCGATATCGCCGAAAGTGCAACCGTTATCGGGAATGTTCAGAAGACGGGATAGCACTGTGGTAGTCGGATAGGCGGTTCGACCGCGACGCTACTGTCGGTGAATAAGTGGGGCTGAGCAAGGCGTCTAAGCTCGATGAATCGGTGCTTGTCTCATCGGGTGAGACTCGTAGGAGGGGTAGTTGCGGTAGGAACGCGTAGGTAGTCGCATGGCAGTGAACGATGCAGATGTGCAACCTGTGACGGACCGAACGCACGACAACTCGTGGTCGGCGAACCTCGAGCTCCCGCAGTACGCCGACGACGAGGCGTTGCTCGTCGAGCACGCCACAGACGCGATCCGGCGGACGACCGCCGGCCACCACGTGAACCTGGTGACGCACAAGGTCCACGGCCACCCCGACGAGTATCTCGTCGACGCCCTCGAAGAAGAGTTCGACGCGGTGACGCTCAGGTACGTCGAGCAATGCGGGTGTGGTGGCCACGTCCTCCGCGCGACCCTGTAGCCGGAGAGGCAGTACACTGCAAGCCATCGGGCGCCCGACGAATTGTCCAGTGCGGCGAGTTGACCCGTCGAAGGGACTTCGAGCGCTCGACCGCCTCAAAAAATCGAACGACGGCCGACGTCTTCGCAGTCGCGGGATCAGTCGGCAGTCGGCGACGGTAAGCCGACGCTGACGACGGGCTCCATCTCGTGAGCGAGCCGCATGAGGTTCCAGACCGGCGAGCGCTGTGCGCCCGCCGTCAGTAGCTCCACGTCCTCCTCCGAGAGGTCCTCACCTTCGACGGTGATCTCGACGTCGATATCGCCGAAGGTCTCCTCGGAGTGGTCGACGTCGTGGATCGTGAGGATCACACGGGGGTCGAAGTCGACTCGAACGGTGGTCTCGAAGTCGTCGAGTTCGATATCGTTGGCGAGTGCGGTCACGCCGACGGCCACGTTCACGCAGGCGGTCATCGCCGCGAGCGCGACCTCGATCGGTTCCATGCGGTCGGTCGGGTCGATGAAGCCGGAGACGTCCTCGACCTCTTTCCAGGCGCCCATCGGGAGCGTGTACTCGCGGGTCTCGCGTTTGATCTCCTCGCCACCGAGTGTGTAGGCGTCCACTTTCGCGAGGCTGTGGAACAGTCGGCCCTCCGAGATGGCCCGAGCGCCGAGCTCGAACTGTACGGCCTCTGGATTCTCGGTCGCGTACTCGACGAATTCATGGAACTCCTCGAGGTCCACCCCGTTCTTCACGGTCTCTGTTGGTTGCGTTGTTGCCATCGGTAGTCCTCCCTCCGATTCGGGGCGACCCCGCCTCCGTCCGTGGGACATCCCGAAGGGAGGGTCAGCTCGAATCAGTTTATCATGGTTAACAATGACATTAGCTGTTGTGCCAGGTTAGTCGGTCATAGTCGTCAGAGGAGCACAGAGGCGCACTTCTGGGTGTAAAACGCCGAATTGGTCCCTCGGTCCCGGCTCTGTGCATCGGTACTCCGATCGGACGCTCGGCGAGCATGATTCGGCGTGAGAAACCCCGAGTTACCGTCGCTGGGTGGCCATGAGGAGCGCCCCGACCAGTGCGAGCAGTGCAGTCAGGCCCGTGAATCCAGGGCCGTCGCCAACTACTCCAGTATCATCCTCGTCGGTGTTACTGGGCGTGACGGTCTCGGTATCCGGCTGTCCGGCAGGCGACTCCGAATCATCAGCCGGAGAACTTGCCGTCGTATTGACTTGGTTGCCCCCTCCCGTCGTGTTCGAACTCGCAGTCGACTCGGTGTTAGGGGACGGAGTATCGGAATCAGCTTGCGTATCCGGACCGTTCGTCCCACTGGTCGCCGTGTCGGTCCCAGTGGCTGCCTGTAGGCCGCCGTCGTCCGAGGTAGACGTCTGGGTCGTCCCTGAGGACCGGGCGCCGCTCGGCGTCGCTGTCGCGTCCGGCGTCGGTGTACGATCCGGGCTGTCGGCCGTCCAGGTGCCCGCACCGATGGTCGCCTGGAACCAACCGTCCGTCGTACTGTACTCTCTCTGTTTATTCCAGGCGTCGTCCGTTTGGAGATGGAGGTGACAGATTATAATACATATAGAATATATGGTGTGTGGACTGGCCTGTTTGACTAACCATCGGAAATGTGGAAAAGAAAAATTCCAATGGCACAGAGGGTCCAGAGGATGTTCAAAATAGAATATAAAATCGAGATATAATAAATTATTAGGATATTATTCGATAAAATAAAGTATACGATTAACAAGGGGTGGGGAATGTCTAATCGGTTCCAAAAGTAAACAAGCCATTTCATATCAATAGTTCCTACTTATTCTATCGCTTCGGTAAGGACTGCTGCTATATCGCCACAGCAGATCTATCAGCCTTGGTGTTGCGCCAAGACACCTAAGTTATGGAATTCTGACTATATCAGATTACTTATGTGAGGTTACATATGTCATAATTGAATAATATATCGGGATGATAAAACCCTGCTATAATTTAAATACTTCTCTTTATTGTGGATTAAAGGGAAAGGTTATTGATATACCTTACATATTTAGATGATGATGCCGAATTTGGTATCGCGGACAGCTATCCAATCTCAGAAACGGGCTATCGTCAAAACGATCCTCTATCGGATATTTATGATGCTCATCACGATGATCGTTGCCTGGCTGATCGTTGGTAATATCAATGATGCTATAAATATTGGAATAATAACTAACATACTAAAGACTATAACATATTACACGTATGAACGACTATGGGACCACATTCCGTGGGGAATCAAGGACTAGTTTTGTAAATATTAGTTATAAACCCAATGTCTGGATAAGAAGTGCGATTGGATCCCATAATCAGGATCGCTCATATTTGAGCTGCGACTGTAACTATCCCCATACTATCCACCCCAACAGCAAAGCCCCTGCTATTCCAAGTGAATTGTATGATGTCATCATTTCGTAATCGACTTTTTGGGGATGACACATCGGACAAAAATATCGATCTTGAAGTGAGGCAGCAGAAGGCTGATGAGACACTTCGTGCCGCTATCGAGCTGAATGGGTTCACTGTTGTAGACTGTGGCGTGACAGATACAGTTGTCGTCAATGAAAGTCGGGATGGAGAGAAGATTGTTGTACCCATCACCCAATTCTCACTTGGTAGTGACATTGAGACGCCTGATACAGATCTCGTCTGGGACTTCGTCGGTGAAGCAGCTACAGCACTGCAAGATCCCTTCCACGACGTATTCGTTCGCCATTACGATATTCAGTTCTCATTTGGGGGAGAGGGTTTCTTCAATAAAAAGACGTGTCGGCGTGTTCTCCTTACAAAGCCACTCGTGGACAAGTACACGACGGACCCTGATTTTTCATTGGCTCAACTTCGTAATGCGGTCGATGTATTAGATACCATCGACGACGAGATTGCTCCAGTTGCTTGGGGGGAGTGTTACGACTACAGGAAAATCAACAATGGTGCAGTTATAATTGGGTGAACCAAGTAGAATTTTCTTCACATGTGGCGAATTATGTAGGGATTCATCAAGCATGGCCTTTTCTAGGATGTTATCTGTGCAGCCTGATTTATGCTAATCGTTTATCGAAACAAATCAAGATCATCCGGTCGGTCAATATCACTAAGTACACCAGGGTCACCAGTTTCTATAGCTCTTGCATTGTAATTTTCGGTCAGCAAGTCTCGGCCGCCTATATCCCCATCAATAGCGAGCAGTCGATCAAAGAATCGCTCATCAAACAGAACCGGATTTCCACGTGCTCCTCCACAAGCCGCTGCAAGAACGTCGGACACGCCATACTCGTACGCTTCAATCAGAAGGTTGATTGAATCGACGGTGACTGCCGGCATATCGCCTAGAGCAATGAGGACGCCATCGGCGCTGTTGGCTTGAGCCGTTCGTACACCCTCACAAACGGATGTACTCTGTCCTACGTCGTAAGATGGGTTCGCACGAATCTCGACGGAGAAATCGTCGACTGCTTCTCTGAGACGGTCACACTCATGTCCAACTACGACCGTAACTCCTTGAAGAGAACTCTCAAGAAGCGTGGTAGCAGCGTGATGAATAAGCGGCATACCATCAAGGTCAGCGAGTAATTTGTTCTCCTCACCGTAGCGGTTACTTTGACCTGCGGCGAGTAGCACTCCCCATATAGCCTTCTCAGTGCGCTCACCGGTCTTCCGGAATTCTTCTGGGGCGACCGTAGGGAGTTCTTCCCTGGTCATTCGAGTACAGAGTAGGGGACGACGTCCACTTTTTCACCTGCCGATAGTTCCTCCTGTCGGAGAACAAACCCGTCGGCTCTGGTTGCCCGAGTTGTCGAGGAAAGTACGCTTGGATCAAACTGTCGATCATATACCTTGAGTGGGGAGTTGGTGTGCCCGAGGGGAATCGCGTTTCCATTTTCCAAGACTACGGGAATGGCATACTCAAACCCGTCCGGACCTAAGTCTACAGATGACTCTAACGTCGCATTGATTGTCGGGAGTTCCACTCTCCCAGTGAAGAAGGGTCGCGCGATAAGCGTCGCGATTGTGTGGGCACCAAGTGGCTTTCCGGGTATTGCGAATGCAACTGCCTCATCGTCCGCAAGGGTCGCCGCAGCGATCGGCTTACCCGGTCGAACTCGAACACGGTGGAAGTGGATGTTGCCAAGTTCGGATAATGCACGAATCACGTAGTCCTTATGCCCGACACTGGTACCGCCCGTCGTAAGAATGACATCGTACCGGTCGGCGAGGCCTGCAATTTTTGATTTGACGGTCTGGTAGTCATCAGGAACAGTTCCTTCGTAGGTAGCTTCGTGTCCCCACGATCGGACGAGAGCGGCGAGCATCGCGGAATCGAGGTCTTTGCGCTGCTTTTCGTGAATTTCTGTTCCTGTAGCGAGAATGCCGACCGAGAAGCGTTCTGCGACTTGCACCTCATCGTACCCGAGATCACCGAGTAAGATCGCGTCCTTGGCCGAGAGGCGCTCACCTCGCTCGAACAGCGTTTCACCCGCGCTGACATTACTTCCACGAGCGTAGGTATACATTCCTGGATCGATTTCTAAGCCGTCAAGCTGACCCTCGTCGACGGTCGCGGCTTCCCGTTTTAAGACAGCATTTGCGTTCGGCGGGAGCGGAGCTCCAGTTGCTATCTCGACTGCTTCGCCATTGTTGAGCGGCTCTGGCTCGTCCTCTGGGAACACCTCGCCATCGACGACTGAGAGCGGATAATCGTCAGTTGCATCGAATGCATACCCGTCCATCGTCGCATGGTCAACCGACGGGATATCCCGCTTTGCGACGATTGTGGTCGTAAGAACACGACCGGATAGCGAGTCAATCACGATGGTTTCGGAACTGGACTGTGCTAGCGCTGATTGCCGGAGTTCACTGACTTTTTCTACGGCTACCGAACGCCAGACCATGTCCTCGTGATCATGAACCATATCTAACCGAACGAATAGGTGGCCCAAAAGGGTTATCGTCGCCAGTACCATCTCCCATGATCACCACTTGGCAGCCTAGTACATGCGATCTCGAAATCGATGAGGTCTGTTGCACCACCGTAATGATGTGAATCTAAGAGTGAACCGAGGGTTTTTATATAATTGTGTTAATTGTTATCTCATGTCTGACTCACAATCGGAAGCGGCGGGACTAGAAGCAGCCGATGAGAACTACACCTTTGACCCGGAGGAGACGACGCTATTACTTTCTGGCAGACACGAAGTGTCCAAGTTCGATATAGAGGACATGGAGAAGATGGGTCTTGCAGATGTAGAGCTCGAAGAGGTCGACGGCGAGACAATCGTAACCGAGTGTTCTTTTAACATGACGGCGCTGGCCGCGGTGATCGGTGAACTAGATGTTGTTGAGCGGAAGATGGGTGACGATTGGCGAGATACCAGCTGGAACCCGAGAGTCCGGCTGAAGTACCTCTAATCCTGAACATAGCCTGGTTGCTGAGATAGCGTCCAGTATTTCTGCTGCCGGTTCATCCATTTTTGGTACCTGGAACGAAGTCTAGAACTTTTTCGTAGCAAGTCAGCTAACCAAAACCTCGGCAGACTCAATCGTCTGCAGTCTGGGAGAACTCGTCGGGGCGGGACATTGAATCCATCTGCTTACCATGGAAGGCGTAGGCCGCCTCAAACTTTGCGTCCACTATTTCCCAGACACGCTCTTGGGTCGCCTCGTCTGTCGCGAAGCGCGCAAGCATCTTCTTACCCAGGTTGATGTGGTTCCCCTCATCAATCTTAGCCTTGTGAATCACATCCTTAGTCCGCGGATCAACGATGTCCTTCTCCATTATCGCTTTGAACGCCTCGGCCAATGCCGGTTCTCCGGCGCAGTTCAAGGCGGTGATGATCTCAATCGGATCATCCCAGTCTGCCGTCCGTTCAAGCAGGAATAGGTCCTCGTCGGTTGGTTCATAGTGAATCACATTAGGATCACCGCCCAACTCTTCAACCCGTCGCGAAAACAACTTAGAATGTTTGACTTCGTCGCGAATCTGGTCGCCTAGCCCGAGCATGATGTCTATGTTCTCCACGTCGATTTCGTATGCGCCATCATACATCATCGACATTACCCGCATCGGGGGGATGACGCCAAGATAGAACTCCGACCACATGAAACCCTTGAGCATCGGAATGAGGTCGTCGCCGGTTATCGTGTCGTCGGCGTTGAACACTTTCTCAGCGAGTTCCTTCCCGCGATGATTTGACTCGCTAATCACTTCTTTGGCGAATTTGCTGCTATCCATAGCCATGACGAGTAGATTAGCTCATAGATCTACTTATGGTTTGTGGTGTGTTGTCACATACCTTCGACTGCGATCGTAGTCCGCCTTGATCAGTATGCAACCAGATAATCGTCCAGAAATCGAAGGTGGATCCCCTCTATGGCAATATCGCCCGTGACACGCTTATAGTTACCACGATCCACAGGCTCTACGCCCTCATCTCAAAAAGGAAAACGAGCTTCGTTTGTTAATTATTCACAAGGTGAACGACACCAGAGACCAATCAACCGTAAATTGAGAACGGTTCAGCAGCATGGCTTAGTCGAACTGATCGTCTGCCCACTCGGCTTCGGCTTCTGTAAGCTCACCTGATTCGACCCACTCCTCAAGGTGAGGTACGATTGCCAGGTCGTGTTCCGGGCTCTCTTCGGTTATCTGGACCCACTCTGGTTCATCGATAATCTGGAGATAATAGAACTCTGTGTAAACATCGCTCTCTTGGTAGCCGTATCTAATTGCGTCAATCCGATTCCGAACAATGACGCTTCGTCCATAGTGTACGTCAACTAGGATGGGACGCTCACCGCCGGGTAACGCCAATAGCGGTCGATGGTTTGAGTTATCCAGCCGCTGTACTAGGTATGAGTTCTCGTCAAGCCGTTCGGTTTCAGCATTGGTCCAATCCGGAGGTAGTGTAATCGATAGCTTTGACGCTGCATCAGAGTTGGAATCCTGTGACATTTGGTCTCAGCGTTAGTGGCCTGTGTAATATGTGTTTGGGGTGCGAGCGATTCCCCATTGGCTCGAAAGCTCGCCAACCTTGGTTGGCTTACCTATCAAAAGATTATGAGAAAATACATTGGTATTTCTCTGAAGGTGCTCTCATTGTCAAGGTATACTGCCAAGAATCTCTTCGATGTAGTATCAACGAGCGTTGAATCTCCAGCGAGATGAAGTATGGAGGTGGGCATAGATGGAGGCGCTCAGAGGCTGACGAAGAGCGTGAATGGGGGCCCGAAGCTACGAATTACTCAAGCGAGCTGGTCCTGTTGCCGAGATATGGGACCTTCATATTAATGCTCAAGAGAAATTTCCTCCTCTAGTGGGTATGCAGGATTTTTGATTATAATATTACTGCCACTGCGTCTAGAAGATAAGGTGTCAGATTAACGAGGAGATTTCTGGGAAAAAACGCTTCGGATGGGTGATTGGCGATAATTATAAGCAACCGGCTCAACTTGAGGTTGGTATGGGTCAGCAAGAACCAGTCGAACGACCAGCGGATACTGGGCAAGACGCGCCAGACGGTCCGGTAGGCGAACGGGAAGCTCGGGTAGACGCGCTTGGGAAGGTCACAGGCGAGATGGACTATACTGCCGACATCCCGTTCGATGACTTAGCGCATGGTCAACTGGTGCGAAGCACCATTGCGCATGGCTACGTAGAATCCATTGACGTCGACGATGCCCTTGAAATAGAAGGCGTAATTGATGTAATTTTCGCCGATCAGATTCCAGGCGAGAAACGCATTGGATCAATTATCCCCGACCAGCCGCTCCTTAACGACGAGAAGGTCCGCTACCTCGGTGATCCAGTTGCCCTGGTTGTCGCCGAAAATGAAGCGACCGCTAGGCAGGCGGCAGACAAAATTGTAATTGAGTACGATCGCTTGCCGAAAGCCCTCGATGCGGATGAGGCGTTAGCAGAGGATGCGGAACCAATTCATGAAACGGGGAATCTCATCGATGAATACGGCTTTACTCGAGGCGACCCCGATGCAGCCTTTGAGGATGCGGACGTGACTGTTGAGGAGTCATACCAGAGTTCGATGATCGATCACGTCCCACTGGAACCCGAAGCGTCGACGGCGAAGCGATGTTATGACGATACTGTCGAGGTCTGGACGAGCACTCAGCATCCCCATGGCGACCGGCAGAGCATCGCCCGAGTTCTCGATATCCCAGAACGAGACATTGAGGTCAACCGCCCGGCTGTTGGCGGTGGATTCGGATCGAAACTTGAGCACAATCAACCCTGCTACGCTGCGGTTGCAGCCTGGATAACCGACCGTCCTGTCCGAGTCAAGTACAAGCGCGACGATGAGTTTCGCGGAACGGTAAAGCGGAATACTCTTACACTCGATTACCGGATTGCAGCCGACAAGGACGGTAAATTGCGAGCAGTTGAGGCCGACATCACGGTAGACGGCGGCTCCTATCTCTCCTTCTCCAGTGGAGTCGCAGTTCGGTCTTTAGTCCACTGTACTGGGCCGTACTACGTCGATGCAGTCGATGCTAGTGGACGGGCTGTCTACACGAACAAACCCTGGGGTGGGGCGATGCGCTCTTTCGACATGTTCCAAACGACTTTCGCTATCGAGTCTACACTGGACGTATTGGCGGAGGAACTCGGCTTGGATCCAGCCGAACTCCGCGAGCGAAACGCTTTCGACGGTTCAAAGCCCGCATCAACGACTGGTCAAGAGATTGAGGCCGCTGGGCTACCCGAGACCATCAAGGACGTTCGGACTGCGCTAGAAGATATCGAGATCGAACAGCCCGAAGACCCAGCCAAGCGCCGCGGAGTTGGACTGGCATCAATGTGGTACGGATGTGGAGAAACCGGCCATCACCATCCTTCGAGTGCATTCTGTGAGATCCATTCCGATGGCACGGCTACAATACAGTGCGCTGCTGCCGAAATCGGACAGGGTTCCGACACCGCACTCAGTCAGATTGCAGCGGAGACTCTTGGTCTCGATATTGATGACGTGAAATTGGTCACCGACAGCACGGTCGCACCTAACGCTAACGAAACATCGGCCAGCAGGCAAACGTTTGTCTCGGGAAATGCTGTCAGGTTAGCAACTGAGGACGCCCTAGGGACAATCCTAGAGAAGGCCGCTGGAATTTTTGAAGAACAGTTTGATGTGCGTGTCGCACCAGCAGACCTCCGTGCTACCGAAAGGAAGATTGTCGCCCCCTCAACTGACGAAACAATACCATTCGAGGAAGCAGTTCTTGCCTGCAATAATGATGGCCTCCTCCTGACCGGGACCGCTTCTTACACGCCCCTCTTCGACTTCGATATCGAGACTTTCAGGGGAAGCCCCTATCCCACCTTCTCCTTCGCTACTCATGGAGTTGTAGTTGAGGTTGATGTTGAAACCGGAGTTGTTGAAGTCGAACAAATCATCACTTCCCACGACGTAGGGACGGCGGTGAATCCGGCTCTTGTTGAGGGGCAGATCGAGGGGGGTGCGGTAATGGGCATGGGCCACACACTGATGGAGGAAGTCGAACTAGACGACCAAGGCCAAATTCTGAACGCCTCGCTTATGGATTACCACATCCCTCAGAGCCGTCAAGCTCCGGATATCGAGACCCACCTTGTTGAGTCAGCTAGTGACGAAGATGGACCATACGGCGCCAAGGGTGTCGGTGAGTCCGCCCTCATTCCGATCGGGCCGGCAATCGCCAATGCCGTAGCCGACGCTACCAACTCGCGAATCACCGAGTTACCTCTCAAACCTGAACGGGTCGTCCGTTCTCTCCCTAAGGACATTATCTACCAATAAGGACCTCTACTCGGCCTATTTTCACAAAACACGGTATTGATTCACATCTGGAGACTCTCCTCCCCATCTCGACTAACGGCTAACAACAATAATGAGAACCGCCGAAAGTCGTATTTTATCGCTGGTTAAATGCGCTCAACCAGTTCTACTTGGAACCCTGCAGTGTGTCGCTCCTCAACGAATATAATTCGGGTATCACCCGCGCCGGGCATGGGTTCATCGCTCTGGAATACAACTCCGTCTTTACGGAGATATTCGACGGCCGCCTCGATATCGTCAACTCGATAGGCTATGTGCTGATAACCCGGCCCATGACGCTCGAGAAACGTCTTTACGTTTCCTGGGCCGGCCGGCTCGAGAAACTCCAGATATACTCCATCGAAATCTAGGAAGACCGCCCGGATGTTGTACTCCGGAAGGTCCTCGTCTATGACTACCTCCTTGCCGAAGCGTTGGTAGAACGCCGTCGCCGCATCGGCGTCCCAGACTGGAGCACCGATATGGTCGATATCCTGCAATCGGATGTCGTCGTCGCTCATTTAGTGTCTCTGATTTTCAATCCAAGTTTTCACTCGCAGCGCGAATGGTCTCAAACTCAAGCAGCGCCTTCTCTTGACCACCGTCAACATCAATGACGCCACCGTTAACGAAACTCGCCTGCTCGGAGGCCAAGAACGTGACAACGTTGGCGACTTCTTGTGGTTCACAGATACGACCGAGCGGGATGCTGTTCTCCGCGACCTCCATCGCCTGATCAAAGGTAAGGTCCTGTTCGTCGGCCATAATCTCGACAAGATAGTCCCACCGGCCCGTCGCAACTGGGCCCGGGTTAACTGCGTTGACCCGAACGCCCTTCCGGCCGTACTGCTTTGCCAGTGCCTCCGTCATGTTGATGTCACCCGCGTTGGCTGCACCGGGTGCTAGCTCGCCAGGGCTGGGTTTTGTCCCGTCATTGCCCACCAAGTTGACCAATACACCTTCGCTCTCAACAAGATGAGGCATTGCTTCCGTCGCTCCGCGGACGTGTCCCATCAGCTTCAGATCAAGCGCCTTGTACCAGTCGTCCTCGTCAAGGTTCTCTAATAAGCCGCCTGGTGCACTACCGGCATTGTTCACGAAGATGTCAATCTTGCCGTAGTGATCAACTACTGAATCAACGAAAGCCGCCACGTCATCGCGGTCCGTAAAATCGGCGGTCTTCGGCAAACATTCAACACCGTGTTTAGATTCAATCTCTTCGGCCGCCTCTTCAAGCGGCCCAGGACTCCGAGCACAAATCGCCAGATCTGCGCCCTCTTCTGCTAGGGTGTTCGCAATCGCATTCCCGATTCCTTGACTTGCACCTGTAACGACCGCAACTTTACCATTAATTCCTAGGTCCATTGTGCTACCACGACCTTGGAAACACGCTGGTACTACAAAAATCATAGGGTAGCTAACAGGATTATGATATATTCTGGGGGCCGTAGGAGGGCCTAAGAGGGCCAGATATGATTGCTTTACTGACGCTATGAACCTATTGTGTCACTTTCAAGGCTAATTTGTAACCATTGCTATCTCAGTCGTCGCCTGATAGTTCATTTGGTTCAAGAGACGTATCTTCAATCTGCTCGGCGGCACCGAGGACTGCATCGTATATCTTAGCATAGCCGGTGCAGCGACAGAGGTTCCCTTTAATGCCGTGCTGGATTTCTTCCCGTGTTGGATTGGGATTCTCCTCAAGCAGAGCAACTGACATCATGGCGATGCCCGGCGTGCAATACCCACACTGCATCCCGAATTCATCCACGAATCCCTGCTGGACGGGGTGGAGTTCGTCGCCTTCTTCGGCCCGATCAGCGAGGCCTTCTATCGTCAGCACATCTGTGCCCTCGGACTGGCCGGCAAGACGTTGACACGACTTTGTGGCCTTCCCGTCGACGATTACGGTACAGGCTCCACACTTACCGGTCTCGCAGCCGCGTTTAGTCCCTTTTAGTTCAAGCTCCTCACGTAATAGCTTTGAGAGTGGAATGGTCGGGTCAACATCGATCTCCTTCTTCTCGCCGTTAACGGTGAGTGTAATAGTCATGCGGTCCCCTCCATTGCGCGCTCCGCGGCAGTCTGCAACGCCTTCTCTGTCAGCCGTTCGGCCAGGCGGTTCTTATATTCTACAGAGGCATGCTCTTCACCTACTGGTTGGGTGAATTTATCTACGTGTTCTGCTACTGCGCGTTGGCGTTCGGTGTCGTCTATGGACGAACCAACCAGCGCTTCTTCCATCTCCTCCATTCGAAGTGGGGTAGGACCCATGCATCCGACAATGATTCGGGCCTCAGTGATTTCGGACCCTTCGACGCTCAGCCGCACGGCGACGTTGACCAGTGACATATCACCTTTTCGCCAAGCGAATTTCTCGAAAGCAACGCCGGACCCTTCGGGGGGACGCGGGATGCGAACTCCCGTAACAAGCTGGTCCGGATCGAGGACAGTTACGTACTCGGCCACATAGAAATCCTCGAGTGGGACGTACTCGGTGGTCTCTCCGTTTGAGCACTCGACTTCGGCGTCTAACGCGATCATTGTCGGGGGATAGTCGAGAGAGGGGTCGGCATGGGCGATTGATCCTCCGATTGTGCCCCAATTGCGGACTTGGCGGTCGCCGATTTCTTTCGCAGTTTCCACCAGCGCGTCCCAAGGAGTTTCAGCTAGATCGCTTTCTATCAACTCTCGGTGAGTCGCGAGCCCGCCGAGATATAGTTCGGTATCGTCGGTGTCGATTTCGTTGTGGCCTTCGATTGCAGAGACATCCACGATGGCCTCCTTATCAATCACGCCCTGCCGGAGGAGTGGCATCAGGCTCTGTCCACCAGCGATAATTGCGGCATCGTGCTCCCGTAAGAGGTTCGCGGCTTCTGCGAACGAGCTCGCTCTGTAAAACTCGCTGTTGTTACGCTGCTCTATCGCCATGTTGAAAGTGTATTTTGAGGCACGCACTATAAAGGTATGTCCTGTGGTAAGACACAGCAAGGCCAAATAGTAGTGAGGGCTGTCCGGTGGGTGACAGAAACTTCCCTTTCTCGTGGCTCCTCTTTACAAAGTCTCGACTTGCCAGATAGTGAGGTCGTCAATGGTTCATCAGGACGAAATTATATATGCAACACCTCGCAATAGACGCATGGCATGAGTAAGCACGAATCCGTCCCCGAGGAGACGGTCGACCGGGATGCCGATGAGGATACTGACGTCGTCGGGTCCTCTGAGGAGCGTCTCGACGCAGTGAGCAAGATCATCGGCGAAGCCGAGTATACGTACGACATCGAGAAGCCCCGGATGCTACACGTTGAACTCGTCCACAGCCAGCACGCTCACGCAAAAATCATTGATGTAGACACTAGCGAGGCTGAGGATATGTCGGGTGTCGCCGCGGTGGTCACTGGCGAAGATGTCCCCGACAATCGCTTCGGCTCCGGGATTGACGATGAGTACATCTTGCCCAAGGCGAAGGTCCGATTCGTCGGCGAACCCGTGGCTGCTGTCGCCGCTGAGACTGAGGAAATTGCTCGCAAAGCAACCGACGCAGTCGAGGTTGAGTATGAGCCACTTGACGCGGTGTTCGATACTCAAGAGGCACTCAAAGAAGACCCACCAGCCGTCGTCCATGAAGACCTCCATGACTATGGGACAAGCGACGTTCTCAAACCTCGACTGGATCCCAACCGACCAAATCTTTACGCAAACCACCGAATCCGGACTGGCGACATAGAGAAAGGATTTGATGAGGCAGACCACGTTTACGAAGGATCTTTCGACACAGAGATGATGCACCACGTCCAAATGGAGCCTCATGTTAGCGTCGCCAAGTGGACGCCAGAGGACGAACTCCGGATGTGGACGTCCACGAACACGACCTACCGCGTGAAGAATATGCTCGCAGCCGCCTTTGACGTGCCCTCATCGTCGATCAACCTAAAGGTCCCCTACGTTGGCGGGAGTTTTGGTGGCAAAGAGGGAGTGACGGAACCGATCGCGGCAGCAGTCGCGAAACATACCGACCACAGGCCGGTGAAATTGGCCTTTTCGAGGCAGGATCAGTTCATCGAGGGGACATACCGAACACCGTTCGAGACGGAGGTGAAAATCGGTGTCACGGATGATCAAGAGATTACCGGGATGAAGATTAAGACCTATCTCGGGGGAGGGGCCTATGCCGGTACGGGATTTCTGGTTACTAGAAACTGTGGATTCGCTGCAGTTGGGACTTACGATATCCCGAATTTGAAGTTCGATTCATACGGTGTCTATACGAACCTCCCCATTGCGGGGTCCTTCCGTGGTTTCGGCAACTCACAGCTTATCTTCGCCATTGAGTCGCTAATTGAGGACATCGTCATGGACCAAGGTTGGGATCCAATCGCCTTTCGAGAGCAGAATACAATGGAGGAGGGCGACGAGAACCCAGCTGGCGAGGTGATGAAAAGCATGGGGGCGAAGGAGTGCCTTGACCGTGCGGCTAAAGCCATCGACATGGACGCGCGCCAACGTGAAGCAGATGATGACGATTGGCTTCGCGGGGTTGGGCTTGCGCAAGGAAGTAAGTATAGTATGGCTCCAACAGCTTCGAGCGCGTTCGTGAAGGTCCACGGCGATGGCCGTATTGAGGTACGGACCACAGCCGAGGAAATTGGTACTGGGTCGATGACTGTTCTTGCACAGATTGCCGCTGAAGAATTCGGAGTTGACCTTAGCGATGTGCGTGTCCTCCGTGGAGATACTGAGGTTACTCCATATGATGACGGGTCAATCTCCAGTAGACTCACGTTCAACACAGGTAATGCTGTTCGGAAAGCTTGCTTTGATGCTAAAGAGCAACTGTTCCAGCACGCTGCTGCGAAATTTGACGTAGAACCAGAGGACCTTGCTACTACCGGTGGCGAAGTGTATGTCAAGGGTGAGGATGATGAGAGCCGGATGCCTTTCGCGGACCTGTTTGAGCCGACTGTATTCGCCGGCGGCGGGTTCTTAAAGGAGGGGGGCGAGATTCTGGGGAAAGCGACCTGGCACTCCCCAGTAAAGAATGTTGATCCGGAGACCGGGCGTGGCGACCGCCTTACAGCATTCTATACACATGGTGCCCAGGCATGCGACCTTGAAATTAACAAGTACACCGGCGAAGTCCGGTTCAACAAGTTCGTCTCGGTTTACGACGTCGGCAACGCGATCAACCCCAAAATGGTTGAGGGGCAGCTTGAAGGTGGTATTAGTATGGGTATTGGGTCCACGCTATATGAGGCGCTGACACACGACAATGGTCGCATTAACAACGCGAATCTTTTGGATTACAAGGTCCCGTTTTCGACCGAGCACCCGTTGAATATCCACACCGAAATAGTCGAATCGGCCCATGAAGACGGTCCATACGGTGCAAAAGGGGTCGGCGAAGCGGTCCTGATTCCTAGCGCTGCGGCCATTGGGAACGCTATCAAAGACGCAACTGGAGAACGACTAGGGAAGATTCCATTCACGCCAGAAATGCTACTTGAAGCCGTCGAAAACGGATCTGGCGCGTCGTCCGAATAATAACGGTATCGGCAATCACCGTTAGACCGTATTGTGGTTGTCTCGGTCTCGGACGGACTGTTCCGCGTATTTTCCTACTTATGAAGTCTCGAACTATTCAGCCTAGGAGTCCACCAGACTCCTCTTCCTCTTTCTCCACCTCCCCGAGTTCTTCTTTGACGTTTTCTATTGTCTTGTTGGTTTGACGCATACCGACACTTTTGACGATCCGGCTGCCCATGTTCATGATGCGACCGGTGACGTCAACGTTGTTTTGCCAGTAAATGTCCGTTATTCCGGGGTCCTCCCCCTGTGACAGACGGACTGTAACGTTCGATTCCATTCGGCTGTCGCCTTCTTTGGCGTTACCTGTAAGTCGGAACCTTAGCAATTCTTCCTCTACTGCCTCAACGATCTCTGCATTCACATTGAATGTCACTGAGATGTGGGACACCGAAACACCAATCTCCGCGGTGTAGTGTGTGTCGTCGACAACTTTGATATCTTGGCAGTTGGGGATGACCGACCCGATTTTCTCGGGATCCTGGAGGAAGTCCCACGTTTCCGAGGGACTGCTCGCTACACTGAACTCTCCTTCAAATTCCATGCAGGTATGCAGAGACGAACAAACGACTTAATTCTTCTCCTGATTTCCATCTGTTGTGACAGCTCCGACAGAATTAATGTAGGATTCATTATAGAAATACACGACCTAAGGGTGTGTTGAAGTGTTGGTTCTATTACAATAACTCCAGCCGAGTCACAGTGACTCGAGGTCTGGAAGTAACTCTTTTCTGATGTCGTTTAGATGTTTCGTAGTACGCCTGACGTTGGTAACTATTGACGGGGATACCTCGGTAACCAGGGTATTAGGGTCGTTACCAAGTGTAGCGAGCTCCTCGCCACGAGGGTCGATGACGGTTGAGGCACCGAAGTGCAGTTGTCCATCCTCGGTGCCCGCGCGGTTTACACCAACTACGTATATGGAGTTCGAGACAGCTATACCGGTGAGTTCCTTTACCCAAACTTCGTCACGATTCTCTTCACCGAAGCTGCAGGTCGGAACGAACACCACGTCGGCCCCGCGGAGTGCTTGAACACGAGCGATTTCCGGGAAGTGTCTATCAAAACAGATCATCACCCCGACAGTCAGATCACCGATATCAAATACGGGCGCACCGAGGTCTCCAGCAGAGAAGTAATAGGTCTCGTTATAGCCGGGCCGCTGGAACGGGTGGAGCTTCCGGTACTTCCCAGCGAGATCGCCATTAGCATTGATAATCAGTGCCGTATTGTAATAACGGCCGCCTGGATATCCTTCCTCGAATACCGGAGCAATGACTGCTGTATTGGTCTCGGCTGCTGTCTTGCGGATTTGGTCGACGAACTTGCTATCGTCGCGAACAGCGAGATCGAAATTCTCAGGTTTCTGTTCGGCCGGGAAATACGGGGTTGCGAAATACTCGGGAAGACAGGCGATATCGACGTCAGCGGCTGTTTCACGTATTATGTCCATCCCCCGGTCGAGATTTGCCGCGGGTGTTGCATCCGGTCCAGCCTCAAATTGAATAGCGGCGACTTTTGGAGTCATTCGTCCTTAACCACGAAAACCCGTGCTGGGGCTCCATCACCGTTAGCCAATCGCATCGGAATGACGTAGGTACGGAACTCGTCAGGCAATCCCTCACAGTTGACGACGTTCTCAACAATCACTTTGTCCGCTTCGAGGAGGGTATAGTGATTCCGGTAGCCCTCATCGCCTGGGTCAATTGCAGCATCAGTAATTAGGCCGCGAGCGCCGCTCTCAACCACGTATTCTGCGATTTCCTCTGCATAATAGGGGTTCTCCTCATAGAATGTCTGTGTCCCCTCGTGTTCGTCACTCCAACCGGTGTGGACAAAGAGGAACTCTTCCTCTTCGAGCGAGCTTGGCAGACGATCTTTCACCTCTGCAAGCGTAATTTCCATATTCGGTTCGGCTATGTCGCGAACGTCGGCGCGCTTGGTTGGTCGAATCGTCTCTGTTAGCGGAATATCACCAATTTTGCGTCCGTTAGCGTCAAAATGGTAGGGTGCGTCCATGTGCGTACCGATGTGAGTCGTCGTCGCCATGAAGTCACTCTCATAGTCCGATTCCTCATGTCTTACGACCCTCCCTTGCCGGAACGTCGGCAGCTTCGGTGGGACACTAGTCTCCTCATCAACACGGATAGATAGGTCTTGAATCTCCATCTCCGCCTCGAAGTCTACTAGCGAGATATAAATAGATTCCCTCCGACCATAACCGGCATAGAACATCCATCGTCCCACAGGAAAGTTCAGTAATTACCACCCACTCTGATGTCCGTCCTGGTGGATATTTACTCGTCGTACGCTTCAGCAGCGTGCTCTACAGCGTCGAAAATCTTGGTATACCCCGTACATCGACAGAGATTTCCTTTCAAGTACTGTTTGATCTCTTCCCGACTCGGATTTGGGTTTTCCTCTAGTAGTGCGACTGAAGAGATGATGAAACCCGGAGTGCAGTAGCCACACTGGAGACCGAATTCCTCGATGAAACCCTCCTGAACCGGATGGAGATCGTCGTCGGCAAGGCCTTCAACAGTTGTGACTTCCTTACCATTGGCTTGGTGGGCTGGCACCAAACACGACTTGACTGGTGTGCCCTCGATGAGTGTCATGCAGGATCCGCACTCGCCGACTTCGCATGCCTCTTTGGTCCCCGTCATCTGTAATTCGTTCCGGATAGCGTCCCGGAGTGGGACTCCGGGTTTGACCGAGAACGTCTGTTCCTCTCCGTTCAAATCAATCGTAATCTCGTTAATTTCACTCATTGTGAAGCCTCCACGAGTGGTGGCGCCTCTGACCGCTCAAGCGCCGTTGAAATCGCGCGTTTCGTCATAACACGAAACAGGTGTTTCCGGTATTCAATATCGTCGCCAACATCGTCTATTAATTCGAGATCGCTGATTATTGCCGTAGCGACTTCGTCAACGATTTCCCGATCAATTCGATTCCCGATGAGCGTCTCCTCTATTTCGCTAGAAACGCGTTCCGGTACTGGGGCGCCTGCACAGTAGGCCAGGCGGGCATCAACGCACGTCTCACCATCGTCCTCGTCTGGAATGATTAGCGCAGCGATACCGGCAGTTGACCAGCCGCCCGGTGCTTCGGTATCGCTCGCATATGTGCCGCCGGAATGGGCAGGCGGCATCTCGAACTCAATTCCGGTGACGATCTCGTGAGGCGCAAGTTCGGTCAGGTAGTAGTCAAGGAAGAACTCCGTCAAGTCGTGTCGGCGCGTCTCCTTGCCATCAAAGCTTACGACCTGGGCATCAAGACACTGGAGTGCCGGGGGCAGATCCTGTGCCGGATCCGCATGAGAGACGCCGCCGCCGATCGTCCCAGCATTGCGTACAGGGACGTCGGCAATTGCCTCTATAGCGTCTCGGAGCAGGTCAAGCTCGGTACACAAATCCGTCTCTAGCAACTCAGAGTAAGTCACTAGGGCACCAATTTCGACGCTCCTGCCGGATATCGTGACCTGATTTAGATCAGGGATATTAGTGATGTCTACAAGCCTGTCGGGTGAAATGAGTCCCTGGCGCAATAGGGGCATCATGCTTTGTCCGCCGGCGACGATTTTTGCTTCATCAGCCTCCTTCAGGCGGTCCACCGCATCTGAGAGCGAATCGGGTTGATAGTACTGCACTTAATCACCCATGTGATTGCGTCTCAATACTGGAACGTAAATGTACCGGCTAGGCTGCCTGCGATATTCTCCATGTGGATATTCCTCCTCCTCCTCGACCGTTCCACAGTGGTGAAGCGCCTTATCAGTACAACCTGGCGGCAAGATGTCAGCGAAGGATACTTTCCTTCGATGGGCCCACAAACTATAAATAGATGCATAATATCTCTCTTTACAGAAGTATGAGTGAGAATCACAACCCTCGGGTAGAGGGACATAATCGAGACGTTACACGACGGTCAGCACTGAAAGGACTCACTGCACTCGCCGGGGCTGGCTCTATCAGTCTCGCCGGTTGTACGGAAGGAGGAGGTGACGACGATGATTCGATAAAGATCGGGTTGCAGGCTGATCTCACTGGTGCACTGTCGATTTACGGGTTCTGGCACCGTCGTATACTCGAAAATTACGTCGAAAGTATTAACGAAAACGATGGGATCGATGGACGCCAGGTTGAACTGCACGTTGAGGACACAGAAACTGACTCAGAGGCGGGCGGCCAGGTATTCAGGCGATTAGTTCAGCAAGAAGATGTGGATTTCGTCATCGGGTCCCAATCGTCCGGGGTTTCAATCGCGACGAATCCGTTGGCCAAACAGATGCAAGTCCCGTATTTTCCGCTGGGCGAGGCACCCTCTATCACCGGCTCGGACGGTAACCGTTGGGTCGTCAGGAATAATCACAGTACGGAACACGCTGCTGAAATTGCTGTCGAACACGGAATGGATAGTGGGTCACGGTGGACAATTATCTACCAGGACTACGCATTCGGACAGCAATATCGGGACACGGTTTCCGCTGCCGTTGAACGACGTGATGGTGAGGTATTGACCTCCATTGGCGTTCCAGTCGGTGAGAGCGACCTGACCTCTTATCTAAATAAGGTTCCAGACGATACGGAGGTTCTGTTCAATGCACTGATAGGTGCCTCATCGTTGAATTTCCTACAACAGAGTGCTGATCTCGGAACACCAGGCCAACGACTTGGCGCGATTGCCTCTATTGAGGGCGTGGACATCAGTCAAACCGGTGAGGGTGCACAAGGGGCGGAGTATGTGACCATGCTCCCGCGTGAAGCGACAAATACCGACGTTGATGGCGTTGATAGACTCCGTGAGATGGCTGATCCATCAGGAACGGATAACATCTATCTTGGTGGCCACATTAACGCCTCCTATGAAGCCCTCTCATGGATAGAGGATGCCGTGATGGAAACTGAATGGTCTGGGGAGGACGATAACCAAGCGTTCATTGAATGGTTTGAAGAAGGCCCCTCCGTTGAAGGAGGGGATCGCTATCCCCAGGGACCGAAGTTTTTCCGCGGAGAAGACCATCAGGCATTCATGGATATGCACATAGAGCGAATTGAGGGTGGAGAGCTGGTGAACGCCACGCGTGTCAGCGTTGATGAACCTACCTTTGAAGCGCGTGCGAATTTGGCAGGCCAAGAATTCTAAGGGGTCTTATTTGAAAGCTGACTTCCTATAGTGAAGGGCGGAGGGTATTCGGTAGACCAAAATAGCTGAAATTCGCTTTTCTGCCTGAGTTTGCTATACCACCATCAGAAGAGTTATTGCACCTTAGATACGCTATGTGATGAAGGCACATACCACGGGGTGTGTGACCTAATCAAATTGAGGGTCAACAAAACATGAAGAGAGCACGAGAATTCGTTAACAGGCGTAGCGTTCTCCAATCACTCGGTGCAGGCAGTGCCATCGGACTGGCTGGTTGCCTCAGTGGTGGTGATAGTGATACTGATGACGGAATTAAAGTCGGATTGCAGGCCGACCTTACTGGATCACTGTCAACCTATGGGTTCTGGTTCAGACGGGTTCTGGAAGGCTACATTGAGGAGATCAACAGTAACGGTGGAATTGATGGCCGAGATGTGGAACTGTTTGTAGAGGACACAGAAACCAACTCGGAGGCTGGTGGTCAGGTATTTCGACGCCTCGCTCAGCAGGAAGGAGTTGATTTTATTATCGGCTCATTCTCCTCAGGCGTGAATATTGCATCGATTCCACTTGCCAAACAGATGCAGGTTCCGTACTTTCCAAGCGGTTCAGCCCCATCAGTTACCGGCGAGGATGGGAACCGCTGGACAATTCGGACCGCACATGACATAACACAAAACGCTGCATTAGGTGTAGAGTGGGGGTTGGAGAATCTCGGATCGAACTGGACAATCATGTATCAAGACTACGCGTTCGGCCAGCAATGGCGGGACGCGATAAAAGAGGTCATGGGTAACGAAGGCCAGATTCTTGATACAATTCCAGTCAGCGTTGGTGAGACAGATCTCACACCGCACCTAAACAGCGTCCCGGATGAGACAGATGTCTTGTTCACGGCACTTATCCTCCCATCTTCGATCAGCTTCCTGAAACAGAGCGCCGATTTGGGTATTCCAGGGGAGCGATTTGGTGACATATCTGGAATCGAAGGTACGAACATTGAAGATATTCAGGACTCCGGGCAGGGGGCCTCCTTCATTACTGGACTCCCACCAAACCTGGACACAGAGGGGAATAATCACCTTCGGGAGGTTGCGGACGTTGAGGGCACAGATAGGGCTCTTGTCCGCCAGTACTGGGTCGCCTACGAGGCGCTCTCGTTCATCCGAGACGGAATCGAAGCATCGGGCTGGTCAAGTCAGGAGGACCATCAGGCATTCATTGAGTGGTTCGAAACGGGGCCGTCAGTCGAAGCCGGAACGGCCTACCCACAAGGTGATAAATTCATCCGTGGCGAAGACCACCAAGCCTTCATGAACCGCTACATTACTAGGGTCTCCGGTTCGGAACTCGAAACGGTGTCGAAGATGGAGCTAACGGAACCGCCACTACCAGCGAGGGCGAACCTAGCTGATCAGGAGTTCTAATCCAGTACTTCGATTAGCCGATGGCCATAAGATCTACTCGATGAGGAGTTGTTCGCTCCATGGGAACGTTTCGCAGCTACCAGATGGCTCACCCCGATTGACTCCCAAGGGGATTTCCGACGGAAAGTGAGTAGTCGTTACCTCGTGGACATTCATATTATAAGAACCGATAAAACAAAAATGGGTCTCTGTGATTGAATAAATGAATGGTTGATTTAGTCGGTGCTGGACTCGCGGTATCAGCCGCGTTATTCCTCGCAGTACAAGTAGGCTGCGTCCGCGTGGGAACAGATAGTGGTCAGTCCAACGATGCACTGATCGTCGTCTTACTCGTGAACATCGCCGTGCTTGTTCCAATCGGAATTGCCGTTGGTTATCCGGATTATACCCTACCTCAGAATGCATTGCTCGCCTTCACTGCTGCCGGGCTGGTCGGTACGATGATGGGTAGGGCCTTCGAGTACGCAGGTATCGAACGGATAGGGGCGAGCCGATCAGAACCGATTAAAGCCTCTCAGCCGATTCATGCAGCTATCCTCGCAGTCCTCGTCCTCGGAGAGACGCTGACGCCACTCATGGGTGTCGGCACAGTATTGGTCGTAATCGGCGTTGCCATCATTTCGTTGGAGAGCCGCAGTTCTTCGGACGGACTCGATTCACTCTCTTGGTCTTACCTTGCCCTGCCGTTGGCGTCCGCTTTCCTGTACGGCATTGAGCCGATCTTCGCAAAAGTTGGCTTGGCGACGGGAACTTCTCCTTTCGTCGGCCTCGGCGTCAAGACGCTGACCGCGACCGTAGCCTTCTACGCATACTTGCGGTACCGGGGGACGTTACCTAGCCGGAGCGCGTTTCAATCGACGAACACGAAGTGGTACGTGGCGGCCGGGCTCGCGAACTCGGCGTTCCTACTCAGTTACTACGCGGCGCTTGCAGTCGCCCCTGTGGTGCTTGTTCAGCCAGTCCTGCAGACGAGTCCGTTGTTTGTCATTGTTATCTCGTACGTGTTCCTTCAGCGGCTTGAACGGGTCACTTGGAAAATCGTTGTTGCGGGTGCAATCGTTGCTCTGGGCGCTGCTCTCGTCGCGCTTCAGGTCTAATGCTTGATCAGTCTTCGAGCCCGTTTTTCTGTAGCCCGCCGATGCGTGGGTGTGGCCGCCCGCCGTCGGTTACAACGATAATCAGGACAAGCTCATCGGCCGCAGGCGCATCCTCAATTCGGACCGGCATTGCATCGTAGTGCGTCCGCACATAGGCCTCATCCTTGTAATGGGTCGGCACGTCAAGCACCGCACCGGGTCCTCCACGTTTCTTTGCGCTGGGGATGATTGCGTCTCCACCGCCAACGACTTCTCGTAACGGCGCCCCGAGTTCGGGGTGGAGCATCGCCGCAACGTGCTCAAGCTCACCGTCGCTGCCGACAATACCTCCTTTCCCATAGCTCTCGACGATTTTCGCCCCGCCGAGTCGATCGACGGCAGACTCGGTTAATCTCTCACCAAGGTCGGCGCCCCACTTGGTAAGTAGAGACAGGTCTTCTTCTCACGTTCCTGAGTAAGGGTTATCGAGGACGGCCACTCCGGCAACTTTCGTGATTGGGTTATCAAGCGCTCTTTCCCCGTCACGGTACGTTGTCAATTCAACCATCGCCTGTGTCCGAATACTTGGTTTCATCATGTTCCTTCGATTGTTGTCGTCGTTTTTGCAGGAGCGGTGTTTCGACTCCCATGGACCAAGACCTCTCCATCAACGAACACCGTATCTATTGCTGGATACGTCCCTGCATTCAGTGTCTCGAGAGCTGTCTCAGCCTGACTCCCTTTAGGGGCTCCCATCAATATCATGTCTGCTGGCCGCCCCTTCTCTATCCTACCAGTGTCGAGATTGTGATGTCTAGCTGTGTTTCCGCTAGCCAAACAGATGACAGATTCGGGGGCTATATCGGTCATGCCGGTCAAAAAAGCGGCTTCCAGCAGGACTCCGAGCGGAGTTACACCGGTTCCCGAGGGTGTATCGGTACCGAGTTGTACGCGATGGAGGTCATTCCGTTCGTCAGCCATCTTCAGAACATCGACTGCGACCCGCTGGTTCCCCGCAAGTACCAAGTCTAGAACGATGTCTGTCTCGATGACCAGCTTTGCAACCTCGTCGTCAGGAATGGGTGTTGGGCCACCGTTGACGTGGGCGGCGATATCGGGTTCAATGTCGACGAACATCTCCGCGTTCGTAGATTTCACGCCTGGAAGGCTCGTGCCACCGCAATGCATGAGAACTATCATGTCCCGCTCGTGCCCCCAGGTCACCAAATCTCGAGCGCGATCGCGGTCTTCAACTGGCATAAGAAATTTCAGTCGTTCGACACCCTCACGGTAGACGTCCTCAATGTCTGCTTCGGTCATATCTCCGTTGAGAATCAGGGTACCACCTCGGACCTTCACACCCCCCGGCCTCTTCTTGGAATAGGATTTTCGGGCGAGTGTAGCGAGTGACTTTGCGCTCTCGATGTCGTCGGGGCGGCCAGGGAGGTGCGGCTCTCCATTCGAAATCATGGAAGTAATCCCACCGTGAAGGTAGCTTTCGCACCATCCGACCGTCTGCTGGCGGGGCGTGTAGTCGCCGAATACGGGATGGACGTGTGAGTCAAGGAGGCCCGGTGTCAGGGTGAGGCCGTTTGCGTTGATGGTGGTTTCAGCCGTTGCTGTCGTCGTACCCAGCTCCCGAATCCTGCCACCTTCGATGTAGACCGTCTCCACATCGAGTATAGGTTCCTCAAGACGTCCAGTGACGACTTGGCCGATGTTCGTCACAAGTGTGCTCATGATCCAGTTACCTCTCGTTCGCGGATGTCTTTTTCTGGTCCTTGTGGAGCGAATATCCAGAGCTTTCGGAGCGGCTCAGTTCCGGCATTCACATGTTTGTGATACACACCGGGCGGAATCACTGCTGCTTGTCCCCTCGTGAGCCGGTAGGTTTCGTTGTCGGTGATAATCTCGGCTACACCGTCGAGAATATATACAATTTCCTCAACTTCCCGAACGTGTCGTGAGCCTTCCGCATCAGGTTCGAACGTTACGACGCCAACACTCACATTCTCGACGCCAATGGTCTCATCGGCCAGTATCTGGCTTGCAAACTTTTCGTTTCCGAACTTCGGCAGTTCATCAGTGTTCTGCACGACGATTTTTCCGCCGGTTAAATCTGTCATGGTCGGTCAATCTCCTGGGACTTGCATTGGTAACTCATGCCACGGTATGGCTTTAGAGAGATGAAATATATAGCTTGTTCATGTCCTCCATGAGTCCGATCATCGGTGGTCCCCAAGTGGTATAGATGTCAAAATCTTCCATTGTCCAGTGGTCACAGTCCATCCAGTTGACCGAATTTTCCAGCAACCTTTATACCAATAGCGTTGAAACTACTCGACCAGGTCATGAGTGTGAATAACAGTGGCAGGTGTATGATTACCAAGCTTGGCGTAATTTGGCAGGTTCGAAATCTATTGTCGAGATATGGGCTGCTGATTGACGGAAATCGCGTTGTAAGTCGCTCAGACGGGGAAATCTACTAAAGATATGGCGCTGGAAAGTGACCTCGCAGTGGCGCTTCTGAACGGCGTCACTTGGGGATTGATTATTGCATTAATTGCCCTTGGATTAAATCTGATTTATGGGCTGCTCGAGATCGTGAACCTGGCACACGGGTCGCTGTATATGTTGGGTGCGGTCATCGGATGGTTCACCATTGGTGCTACAGGGAGCTTCCTTGCCGCGCTATTGATTGCACCCCTCGCCGTCGGTGTGATTGGGATGACAGTCGAGCGTGGAATCCTCCGGCCCATTGAGGACGACCTCACAATCACGCTAATCGCAACCTTCGGTCTCTTATTGATCCTCGATCAACTAGCCTTGATGACATTCGGGCCAGGCACTCGGTCGGTGGCGGCTCCGATTGCCGGTACGATCTCGTTTGCGGGCATCTCCTACTCACTGTACCGTCTAGTGGTGGGTGGCGTCTCAATCGGACTAATGGTTTGTCTATACCTGTTTCTCTTTCGGACTCGATACGGTACTTGGATGCGCGGAGTCCGCCAAGACCGCGACACTGCTAGTGCGCTCGGTATACCAACCTCTAAGGTATACATATTCACGTTCGGCCTCGGTGCATTCTTAGCCGCGCTAGCCGGTGTATTACTGGCACCCATCGTCAGTGTTGGCCACCTGATGGGACTGGATGTCCTTGCCGTCGCTTTCATGGTTGTGATTGTCGGCGGACTAGGTTCCCTACGTGGTGTCCTCGTCGCCAGCTTAATATACGCGGTAGTTGAGAATGTGACTACTATATTCATGACGCCAGTTGAGGCGCGCATCTTGACCTTCTCGCTGATGATCGCATTTGTGTTGGTACGCCCAGACGGTATCTTCAGAGGTGCTTCAGCATGACACGTACGTTCGATACCCCTCTCGGTACGCTGACGCCAAAACACGGCGGCTGGATTCTCCTCGCAGTAATCGCCATAATCTATCCCTTTACGGTCGGGGACTTTCTGTTATTCTTGGCCGCATCAATCCTCGCGTTGGGTCTATATGGGGCATCATTTGATTTGATATATGGTTATACGGGGCTGTTGAGTTTCGGACATGCCGTATTCTACGGAATCGGAGCGTACGCAGCAACGTTCGCAATCCAAGACTACGGCCAGGGACTCCTTTCTGGTCTCATTGTTGGATTCCTTCTCACAGCGATAATCGCTATAGGCATCGGGCTCATTGCGATTCGAGTGAGTTCGCATGGGTTTGTGATTGTCACAATCCTGATTGTGTTGATCGCGAACCTCGCCTCCGTGAGCATGACATCCATCACCGGTGGCACAGACGGGATTAGCGTCCTACTCCCCGAATTCACACTACCATTACTCGGAGAATATTCGATGTTTGATCCGATGTTCCGGTACTTTTTCGTACTTACTGTAGTCGCCGTCTCTCTTCTAGTCATGAATCGACTGGTGAACTCGCCGATTGGACTCGTCTTCCGGATGATTCGAGACAATGAACAGCGAGTGCGGATGCTCGGCTACAACGTCACAGCCTACAAACTGATCGCATTCAGCGTCAGCGGCGCATTTGCCGGCCTTGCCGGCGCGTTGAGTATGTACGTTACTGGTTTCGTGAGCGCTTCACACTTTGACCTGATCGTTTCCGGAGATGCGGTCGTGTACACTCTCGTAGGTGGCCGTGCAACCCTCATCGGGGCTATCTTCGGTGCGATTCTAATTGAGGGTGCCTCAAACTACGTGAGTGGTCTCACAGACGCCTATCCATTGATCATTGGTGCATTGTTACTGGCAACAGTGATTTTCGAGCCGGAAGGCCTTGTCGGCGTATACGAAAGAATCCGCGATCGGTTGACGGAATTCGGTATACTGCCAGGCTCCGATGAGGAGGAGCCACCGGCCGAACCTGATAGTGATTCGAACGCGCCAAAGGAGGTGACAACCGATGAGTGAGACCATACTTCGGACAGACGGACTTACCCGAAAGTTCGGTGAATTGACCGCCGTCAACGACGTTGACCTTGAGATCCATGAGGGCGAAATTCGTGGAGTTATCGGCCCGAATGGGGCCGGTAAGACAACTGTGTTCAACATGCTTTCAGGAATGCTTGACCCAACGTCTGGCAAGATCTTTTTCCGCGATGAGGAGATTACAGATATGCCACCTCACAAAATCACCAATCGGGGGATGGCGTTAGCATTCCAGATCACCAGTATATTCCCCGAACTGACGGTCACCGAGAACGTCCTGGGAGCGCTCAACGGACAGAAGAGCTTCCTCAATCCACTGGAGCGGTATGGGGATGACGAGGAAGGAATCAAACGTGTTATGGAGATTCTTACCCGCGTTGGGCTTGCTGAACACGCTGATGAGACTGCCGAGAATCTCTCACATGGTGATCAGAAGGTCCTTGAGATGGCACTGGCGCTCGCAAGCGACCCCGAACTGCTCCTACTTGACGAACCGGCCGCTGGGCTTTCAGCCAGCGAGACGAGAACCGTCGTTAATCTGCTTGAGGAACTTCGCGGGGAAATCACGATAATGCTCATCGAACACGACATGGATCTCGTAATGGAATTAGTTGACAATCTGACCGTGCTTCACCACGGCGAGATTATCGCTGAGGGGTCGCCAGCGGATATACAGGCGAACGAACAAGTTCAGGAAGTCTATTTCGGGAGGGACTACTGATGCTCGACGTCGATTCTATCAATACTTATTACGGGAAAAGCCATATACTCCATGACGTGACCTTCGAGGCGGGCAACGACGAGGTCGTAGCGCTACTGGGGCGCAACGGCGTCGGAAAGACCACGACCATGAAGTCCATAATTGGACTGACGCCGCCGCGAACGGGCACGATCAGGTTTGACGGTGAAGTGATCTCTGGCGACTCGCCAAGCAGCATCGCAAACCGAGGGATTGGCTACGTCCCGCAGGACCGGGGTATGTTTCCCGATCTGACCGTAGAAGAGAACCTCGTAATGGGCCTAGGTACGGCCTCTCGCGACGACGAGATTCTCGAACAGATCTTCAAACGGTTCCCTCGTGTTGAAGATCGTATGCACCAGAAAGCCGGAACCCTCTCTGGTGGCGAACAACAGATGGTGGCAATGGCCCGCGCACTAATGCGGGACCCGAAACTTGTGCTGATGGACGAGCCCACGGAAGGGCTGATGCCATCCTTAATCCCCGAGATTGGTGAGATCACCGAGGAGATTGCCGAATCGGGGTACAGCATCGTCATTGTTGAACAGAACGTTGACCTGGTGCTGGACATCGCCGACCGCATCTACCTGATGGATAACGGCCGAATCCACGAACAAGCGACACCCGCAGAATTGCGTGAAAACGAAGCGATACTGGAAAACTACCTTGGAGTTGGAATCTAATGATTGACTTAGAACTCAGTCCGATATCGAGACGCATCGTCGAAGAATTGGCAACCGTTACGGCCGACGAGGAGGTACTCGTCATCTCTGACCCCGAAAAGGTGAGTGTTGGACGCGCCATAACCAACGCGGCTCGCTCAACTGGCGCGAATGCGACACTATCGATAATGCCGAGGTTGGACGCACACGGAAATGAACCGCCGGGTCCCGTGGCCGCTGCGATGAAGGAAGCCGACGTGGCCTTCACCGCGACGACACATGCAATTACTCACACTCAGTCTCGACTAGCGGCCTCAGATGCTGGTACTCGCGTTGTCGTTCTCCGGGGCGTCACCGAGGACATGCTGATTGAAGGAGGCATGAACACGGACTACGACCAGCTTAGGGAAGTCACCGCCGCTACCAGAGATGTCCTTAATGCTGCAAGCGAAGGACTTGTCACTAGCCCTGCCGGGACAGATATCCACCTAAACCTTGACGGCAGTTCGGCATTCTCACTAGACGGCTACTTCCATGACTACGGGTTCTCAGCGCTGCCCGGAGGCGAATCGCCGACCTGTCCTCAAAAGCCGGACACGAACGGGACTGTCGTTATCGACTACTCGATGGATAACATCGGCCAACTTGAAGACCCGATTGAGCTAACCTTCGAGGATGGCACTTGTACTGACATCGCGGGTGGTAGCGAGGCCGATCAGCTGCAAGAAATCGTCGACGGTGCCGACGAAAACGCTAGGAATCTCGCTGAATTCGCCATCGGGACAAACCCTGATGCTCGCCTCATCGGTAATCTGGCCGAAGATAAGAAGAAAAGCGGTACGGTCCATTTCGCTATCGGTGACGATACTAGCCTCGGGGGCACTCTGGAAAGTGAAATCCACTTCGACGGACTTGTCCTTGAACCGACGGTCGAACTTGACAGCACCGTCATCCTCGAAAACGGAACCCTAGATGTTGACGGCATTCTCGAACTCGCTGAAGAGATTCGGGATTAATTCGTCAACTAACGCGTCCGTTTCGTCGTCCTGTTGTCCCTGACATATTCGCTATCGAGATCTAGATTCGAGGTTATTTGTCGTCTGAACGGCTATGGATTGCGCCCTCGCGATCCGAGAGATGTTTCGGGTCACGGTTGTTCGCCACAGCCATCAGTTCGGCCACAATACTGTGTGCGATCTGGTATGGTGTGCCACCACCCAAATCGAGGCCAATCGGTGTGTATATTCGATCGAATCCGGTCTCCGTAGGTGGTTCTATAGACTCCTCGTCGGCCATAGCTTCCTGTAGTTCCCTGAACCGCTTACGCGGTCCCATGAGACCGATATAGGGAACTGGCGTCTGGAGAAGTTGCTCAAGAGTTATCTGGTCATCTACGAAGTTGTGAGTCATAACGACAACGTAGGTATTCTCGTCGAAGGAAATCTCGTCACCAATTTGGGCAGGCGATGTTGTACTGACAGTGTCTGCAGTAGGGAACGAATCTGAACTCGTAATCCCGCGATAGCTGATGACGTGGACCCGGAAGTCGACGTTTGTGGCCAGTTCGGTAACAGGCCGTACATCGTGCCCTGAACCTACGATAACGAGCTTGGGAGCAGGTGTGAGTGCATCAATGAATACCTCCACCCTTCCTTCGTCGGTCTCAATACTGACGACTCCGCTACGTTCTTGATCGAGGTAGGACCGGGCCTCGGGTTCAACTGCCGAATGAAGCCATTTAGGGGTGTCCTTGTCTGCTGAAATTCCGTGGCCAGGGCGATAATTGATTCTGCTTCCAGTCGGCACATCGCCCTTGAGGACCGTTACAATGCCCACGGGTTCGTTAGCTTCTATGGCATCAAAAGCTGGCCGATGCCTCTCTGTCAGAGGTTCAAGGAGGACGTCAATAACGCCGTTACAACCGACGCCTAGGCCCCATATATCGTCATCGTCCTCCATCATATCGTAGGTCTCGACGCGTGGCTGGCCATTCGAGAGAACGTCAGCTGCGAGGCGACTAATCTGATCTTCTAGGCACCCTGCAGTCACACTTCCAACACCATCCCCGTCTGGTGTGACGAGCATCTTCGCACCTGGTCGTCTATAGGCATTTCCCTCCACATCAATCACGGTCGCGAGAACTGCTCGTTTCTCAGCGTCAAGTAGTTCCCGAGCTCGCGCATACACCTTCGACTCAGGAACGCTCCACCTGCTGTCCGTCATTCAAACTCAAATTGTTTCCACAGACTGTAAGCGTTTTCCCCTCTTCCTGGGTACGACTTAAGAGATACAAACCGGTTGTGATAGGCTCTTAGATACATCATGGGTTATTATCCGCGTGACAATCGAAGGCATCACATTTGGTATCCCCCACCATTATTACCGGTCGAATTCAAGGGGTTGCATGCTCGACTACGTCGGCATAGAGTCGGATGTGTCCGCAGAAGAGCGGATGATACAAGAGACGGCCCGCGACTTCGTAGAGGACAAGGTCCGCCCCGACATCGGCACCCACTGGATAAAGGGAAGCTTCCCGACCGAATTGATCACTGAAATGGGCGAAATGGGCTTTTATGCGCCAAACCTGCAGGGTTACGGTTCACCCAATATCTCAGAAAAAGCGTATGGCCTGCTAATGCAGGAACTGGAGGCATGTGATTCGGGTCTTCGCTCAATGGCTAGCGTCCAAGGTGCGCTTGTGATGTATCCGATTTACGCCTACGGCAGCGAGGAACAGAAAGAAGAGTGGCTACCAAAACTCGGTAGCGGTGAATCAGTTGGTTGCTTCGGTCTCACGGAGCCAGAACACGGATCAAACCCAACGGCGATGGAAACCCGCGCCGAAGATTCCGACGGCGGCTATCTGCTGAATGGCTCGAAAACTTGGATCACAAATTCTCCCATTGCGGATGTGGCAATCGTCTGGGCGCGAGATTACACTGATTCTGACAGACCCATTCGCGGCTTCCTAGTTGAGACAAATCGGGACGGCGTCTCAACGAACAAGATCGAGGAGAAGCTTTCCCTCCGCGCCTCCATCACTGGTGAGATTGGCCTCAGCGACGTGTACGTCCCAGAGGAGAACGTCCTCCCGGACGTCCGGGGGATGAAGGGCCCGCTCTCCTGTCTGTCGCAGGCGCGCTTCGGCATCGCGTGGGGCGCCGTCGGCGCCGCCCGCGACTGCTTCGAGACCGCACGCGGGTACGCCCAGGACCGCGAGCAGTTCGGCGGCCCCATCGGTCGCTTCCAGATCCAACAGCAGAAGCTCGCCGAGATGGCCACCCAGATCACGCTGGCCCAGCTGCTCGTCTACCGGATCACCGACCTCAAGGAGCGCGGCGACCTCCGGCCCCAGCACATCTCGATGGCCAAGCGCAACAACGTCCGGATGGCCCGCGACCAGTCCCGCATCGCCCGCGAGATGCTCGGCGGCAACGGCATCACCGCCGACTACTCGCCGATGCGTCACATGGCGAACCTCGAAACGGTCTACACCTACGAGGGTACCCACGACATCCACACGCTCATCCTCGGCGAGGACCTCACCGGCCTGAAGGCCTACAAGTAACAATGGTTGGAGAAGCGAAAGACGCCGAGACCAATACTGGACCGCTTGATGGACTGACGATTCTTGACGCCTCCCGGGTCTTGGTGGGTCCATTCTGCACGATGCAGCTTGGCGACCTCGGTGCAGATGTTGTTAAAGTTGAACGCCCCGACGGAGGAGATCAAACCCGCGGTTGGCACCCACCAAAATATGGTGACAGTGAGGAGAGTGCCTATTACATGAGTATCAATCGAAACAAACGCTCGATCACGCTCAATTTAGCTAGTGAAGACGGTCGAGATTTATTCCGCGAACTCGCAGCGAAGGCGGATGTGGTCGTCGAAAATTTCCGCGTGGGTCAAATGGACAAATGGGGATTGGGTTATGAAGACCTTCGAGCGGAGAATCCCGAATTGATCTATTGCTCTCTTTCGGGCTACGGCGAGTGGGGGCCAGACTCCTCCCGGCCAGCCTATGATATCATAATGCAGGCCGAAGGCGGCATGATGTCTATAACCGGTCCGGAGGACGGGCCGCCGGTCAGGGTCGGAGTCGCAATCGCTGACATCGGGGCGGGGATGTATGCCGCACAAGCAATCCTTGCTGCACTCCTGGACAGAGAACTCGGAGATGGTACCGGCCAAAAAATTGACGTCAGTCTCCTTGATGGACAGGTCGCTTGGATGACCTACATGGCTTCAAATTACTTCGCAACTGGCGATCCGCCAGAGCGAATGGGGAGCAAACACCCAACGATCGCGCCCTACCAAGCGTTCCCTACTACCGACGGTTACGTCGTGGTTGCGGTTGCCTCCGAGAATATCTGGCCGCGGTTCTGTGAAGCCATAGACCGGGCTGACCTCCTTGCGGACGAGCGGTTTGAGAGGAATAGTGACCGAGTCAATAACCGATCGGCACTTGATGCGATTCTTGAAGCCGAACTCTCGGAGTACACGACGGAAGAGCTTCTCAACCGGTTTGACGATCATGAGGTGCCAGCCTCGGACGTGAAGGATATGGACGAGGTCTTCGACAATCCACAAGTTCAAGCAAGAGGGATGCACCGGACTGTTTCCCATCCGTCGGCTGGTGAGGTTGAGATGGTTGGAAGTCCTATGCACTTCTCGCAAACGCCGACGTCAATCAGGCAGTACCCGCCTGAATTAGGCGAGCAGACTGCAGCTATCCTCCGAGAACTCGGTTACTCGGATGCGGAGATTGAACGATTCCGTGACAACGACGTGTTATGAAGTCCGTAGCTGATCCGCCCAATGCGAGGACCCATCTTAATCGAGATAATGGTCAAGTTTATAGTTTTGATGCTTGTTGATTTTCACAATGACACAAGCCCAGTGCAAAATCGATATCGTTTGCGATCGATACGGTCTTGATAACTCTGGGAGCCGATACACCTCTGTTGACGATCGACTCCTGAACCGCTGGACCGGTGGTGACGGCCGCAGTCCAGATGGGTATCGAACTTTGACGGAATGGTTCAATAAGCGACTATTGAAATCCGTATATGACAAACACGGTCGAAATACAACAGGCAAGCGGATAAGTAGCGATTATCAGGCCCTGAGGGGCGACGACGATCTTCTTCGGGAGGAGGTCATGGATGACCTCCGAGCTGATGGAATTAATCCAGAACGAGTCTGCAGTGACATGGTGTCCTATAGCACAATGCGCGAACACCTCAACTCCTGTCTTGAGGGGGAGAAACAGGTTGACCAATCTAATTCCGATTGGGAGCAACGAAGCCTTGAAATGGCGAAAAATATCACTCGATCAAAGGTACGAGAAGCGCTTTCGTCGCTAGACACAAAGGACGTACTTCCAGAAGGCGACGAAGCGGACATTGAGATTCAGATTCTCCTTAGTTGCCCGGAATGCCCAATCCGTATTCCGATTGCGGATGCGGTTGAGCGGGGTTTCGTCTGCAAGGATCACTTCCAAGAAGCGCCGTCAGTGGAGGTGGAGGGCTGAGATGACTTGGAACCTCAATTTCAAGAACATTGCGGGGATCCGGTCTGGGAGCGCGACCCTTGAACGGGGAATAAACGCCGTCCGCGGGACCAACTGGCAAGGGAAATCTAGTTTTGTCACCGCAATCGAAACGGTGATGGGTACGGAGAAAGTTCTAACGGAGGGCGAATCAAGTGGAGAAGTTGAACTCCGGACCAATGCCGATAGCTATAGAGTTGAACTCGCCCGCGAAAATAACACGATTACTCGATCGGGTGATCCGTACCTCTCCTCTGAGAAAGCGCGAGTGACCGCATCTTTGTACGCATTCTTGGACGACAATAACGCCGTCCGTGATGCGGTCCGTCACGAGGATAATCTCGAATCGGTGCTCACACGGCCGCTCGATTTTGAGAACATTGACGAACAGATTGCGGATCTCAAACAGGAGCGTAATAGTGTCGAGACGGAACTCAAACGCGCGGAAAAGGCGGCCGAACAGTTGCCGGAAGTGGAGACAACAATCCAGCAGCTGAAAACCCAGCTTGAAGATCTCGAAGCGGAGCGCGATGCCATCCGTAAGGGGGATGATGATCAAGGGGCAGTCTCCGATAAACGCGACGAACTGAGCGACGCAAAAGCAGAGCGAGATGAAGTCGAACAGCGAGTTGAACGGCTTGAGCAGACTATCAAACGAACCGAGGAAAAACTCGAGGAGAAACGATCCGAATTGGCCGCCATAGAGGTTCCTGAAGAAGAAGAGGATTTATCCAGCAGGATTGCCGAACGCAAGCAGCGCCTCGACAAACTTGAACAGGAAGCGGAATTGCTCCAGTCTGTGTACGCTCCGACGAAGCGCCTCATCGATGAGGATCGTGTTGACTTAATCACAGATGTCGACCGAGACCTCCTAGAGGATAACATCCGTTGCTGGACGTGTGGATCAAAGACGAGTAAAGCGGCAGTTGAGGAGAATCTCGATCAGCTCAGTGATCGCATCTCGGAGCTTCAGTCAAAGGCGGAGGAGTTCCGAAACGACGTAACCGATCTTCAGGAGCGGCAAGAGGAAATAAAAAGAACTCAACGTCGTGAATCCGACCTTGAAGACGAAATTGCGTCACTTGAATCCACGCTTGAAGAGAGGAAAACGAGTCTAGGTGAAGCGCGAAAACGTCGAGAGAATCTGATAGATCGAATAGACACCCTTTCGGAAGCCGTTGAGACTCAGGATTCTGAGTTAACGGATATAGAGAGTCAGATTAAGTACACTGAGACACGGCTTGAGGAGGCCCAAGAAGAGATGAAGACACTCGAATCACGGGCTGAACGGCGTGAACAACTTGAATCCGAGCGCGAAAATCTAACCGAGGAAATCAACCGTCTTCGCGACCGCAAAGCAGAGATAAAACGCCGTACTCGGGAAGCTTTCGATGACGCCATTCAGGAGATCATTGACACATTCGACGTCGGGTTTGAGATGGTCCGTCTTACTTCCGACTATGAACTTGTGGTCGCGCGAGAGGGTCGTGAAGCGGACCTGTCTGCTCTGAGCGAGGGCGAACTAGAGTTGATCGGAATCGTAGCAGCGCTAGCTGGCTTTGAGGCCTTTGACGTGACAGACAGAATCCCTGTCATGCTGTTGGACGGACTTGGGGGTCTCGCAGACGAAAATCTCGTGACGCTCGTCGAATACTTAGCTGACCGGGTTGAAATCCTAGTCTTCACCACCTATCCCGAAAACACTACGTTCGAGGCTAATACAATCAATCCGCAAGATTGGTCTGTTGTCTCGCCCCCAGTCTCGCAGTAACTCACCGTCTGTATCCGAAATCTTGATCATAGTCAATGGTTGAGACGTTCATTATTGCTCCAAAGTAATGGCACAGTCAGATTTCAATAATCATGATATCATGATATTAAATATAACGACATAGTTACTGACTGGAACAATTTAGCTGGTATCTCGGAAATGGAGAATTGATTACATTCATATCAGGGAAGCTTTCCCGGTTATCCTGAAGGATTCACTAGAAACTATCAAAATCGCTTGTTTCGATGTGTTATTTTCTCCCCCCTGGTGATATTGACACCAGTCCACTCGGACTAGAAATAGAATTAGTGTGCTATGGTATAACACTATCTGCCGGTTCTAATGGACTTCCCCAGGTCTCAACGACCTTTGACATGATCTTCTAGAACAGACGGGTTGAGATGGATATCACAAAATTCTCCTCTATCTGAATATTTATTGCAGATATGATAACAATCAACGATAGACCCATCTGTGAGCAAACCTATGAACCAAAGTCCGTGTGTGATTGCCACGGCTACATTGTATTTTTCAAACAGCTGCAATCATCACACTCTACCCGGTGATGAGACGTGATAATTGGAATCCCAGGAGAGACTGCAAGAGATGAGACACGAGTTGCACTCATACCATCCGTAGCAGAAAAATTCCTTGAAGATGGCCATGATGTATGCGTTGCTGCGGGAGCTGGCGTGGCATCCGACTGGTCTGATGCCGATTACCGCGAAGTCGGTTGCGACGTCGTTAACGACCGGGAGACCGTGTTCGAGCGCGCCGACGTCGTCCTGCAGGTCCGCGGGTTGGGCGCTACGCTGGGCGACGACATCGACCCCTACCGGGAGGGCCAGGTCGTCGTCGGACAGCTTGGCCCATATGACCTCGACGAGAAACTAACTGTCCTTGCCGACCGCGGCGTCACGGCGTTCGCCCTCGAGCTTATCCCCCGGATTGGCCGCGCCCAGAGCATGGACGCCCTCTCGTCGATGGCAAGCATCGGCGGCTACAAATCCGCTATTGTCGCTGCCGAGGCACTGCCGAAGATGTACCCCTTGCAGATGACCGCTGCCGGCACCGTCCAGCCTGCAGAGGTATTCGTCATCGGCGCCGGCGTTGCGGGACTGCAGGCCATCGCGACCGCCGACCGTCTCGGCGCCTCCGTCCGCGGCTACGACATTCGCCTGGAAGTCAAACAGGAAGTCGAGAGCCTCGGCGCTGACTTCGTCGAACTCGACCTCGAGACCGAGGGCTCCGGCGACGATGAAGGATACGCTCGTGAGATGGACGACGAGTTCCTCGAACAACAGCGCAAGGAACTCACCCGCGTCGTCGGCGAATCCGATGTCGTTATCACGACGGCTGCCGTCCCCGGCAGACCAGCACCGGAGTTGGTCACCACGGAGATGGTCGAGGGAATGGATTCCGGCTCGGTGATCGTCGACCTGTCGGCGGCGACCGGCGGGAACTGCGAGCTGACTCGCCCCGACGAGACCGTCGAGCACGACGGCGTCACAGTCTTCGGGCCGACGAACCTGCCAGCCACCGTTTCCCACCACGCCAGCCAGCTGTACTCGAACAACGTCTCGAACTTCCTGGAGAACCTCTTCGACGATGATACGAACGAGATCAATACCGACGACGAGATCGTTGACTCGACGATGCTCACCCATGACGGCGAAATCCGCTGGACCCACCCCGCGGAGCGAACGGAGGACAACGATGACTGAGCGCACATCGCCGGTCGACCCGGCGACGGCCGAGGGAGGTATGTAACCGTGCCCGACGTCATCACCCACCTGACGCTGTTCGTCCTCGCGGCGTTCCTCGGCTACTCCATCATCACGAAGATTCCGGCGACGCTTCACACGCCGCTGATGTCCGGCGCCAACGCCATCACCGGCATCACGCTCGTCGGCGCGGTCGTCGTCGCCGGGTCGGGCTCCTCGACGCTGGCGACGGCGCTGGGATTTCTGGCGGTCGTCATGGCGACCATCAACGTCGTCGGCGGCTACCTGGTGAGCCACTTCATGCTCGAGGACTTCCACGGAGGGGGTCGCTGACATGGCGGAGCTGTTCTCGGAGGCCGTCCTGCGGCTGATCTACCTCGTCGCGGCGATCCTCTTCATCCAGGGGCTCCGCGACATGACCCACCCGCGGACCGCGGTCCGGGGGAACCTCACGTCCGCCGGCGGCATGTTCGTCGCCGTCGCGGCGACGGTCCTGTGGTTCGAGATCCTCTCGCCGGCGGTACTGGTCGGCGGGCTGGCGCTCGGCGGCCTCGTCGGCGCTGGGCTGGCCGTCAAGGTCGAGATGACCGAGATGCCCCAGCTCGTCGGCGTCTTCAACGGCTTCGGCGGCGGCGCGTCGGCGCTGGTCGCCGGCGCCGAACTGATCGAGGTGCAGGCCGCGACGTTCCCCGCCGACATGGCCGTCGCGGCGGCCGCCTCGGGCATCATCGGCGCGGTGACGTTCACCGGCAGCATGGTCGCCGCCGGGAAGCTCCACGGCGTCGTCACCGGCTCGGCCATCCGGTATACGGGTGAACAGGTCGTCAAGGCCGTGCTGCTGCTGACCGCCCTGCTCGCCGGCGCGTACCTCGTCGTCCAGCCCGACCTCCTGGCGTCGACCCTCCAGGGGGAGTTCGTGCCGGCCTTCTGGGTGCTGCTCGCGGCCGCCTCGGTCCTCGGCGTGATGCTCGTCATCCCCATCGGCGGCGCCGACATGCCGGTCGTCATCGCGCTGCTGAACGCCTACTCGGGGCTGGCCGCCGCCGGAACCGGGTTCGTCCTGAACAACACCGCCCTGATCATCGCCGGCACGCTCGTCGGCGCTGCCGGGATGATCCTCACTGTCATCATGTGCGAGTCGATGAACCGGTCGCTCGCGAACGTGCTGTTCGGCGGGTTCGGCGAGGAGGCCACCGCCGAGGAGATGGACGACATCTACGAGGGGAACATCACGGAGACCTCCCCGGAGGAACTGGAGATGCTGCTCGATACCGCCCAGCGGGTCGTCATCGTCCCCGGCTACGGGATGGCGGTCGCGCAGGCCCAGCACGCCGTCGCGGAGCTCGCGGAGCTGCTCGACGAGGACGGCGTCGAGGTCGAGTTCGGCATCCACCCGGTCGCCGGCCGGATGCCCGGCCACATGAACGTCCTGCTGGCTGAGGCCGACGTCCCCTACGACATGATGAAGGAGCTCGAGGAGATCAACCCGACGTTCTCCCAGACCGACGTCGTCATCGTCACCGGCGCCAACGACGTCGTGAACCCGCGAGCCAACGAGTCCGACGGGAGCCCCATCTCCGGGATGCCGGTCCTCAACGTCGGCGAGGCCGGCACCGTCGTCGTCAACAAGCGGAGCCTCAGCCCCGGCTTCTCCGGTATCCCCAACCCGCTGTTCGCCCAGGACAACACGGTGATGCTGTTCGGCGACGGCAAGGCGACGATGCAGGAGGTCGTCGGCGAGTACAAAGAAAACCGGTGATCTCGCTAGTTAAGCCATATTACAGATAGCCTCAAATGCTTTCTCTTGACAGTTTTAGGAGACGTTCCTTGTAGTCGATTTGTGGCTGCCACTCTGAAATATGGCAGTGCTGGCGCGTCGTGTTACACTGGCCCTGCCCTGGTATCAATTAATGAGGATTTCGAGGATACAAGGTTACATCGGATTCATACAGCAAATCAATTAAGTGAGGGCCAGCGGTACCATGCGATGACGACACTTAATCCTGCAAGAAAGATACCAACTAGTATTGCAAATATTGGATACCATCCTCGCCGAAATGAGATTGATCCAGTAGTGTATGATGGCCCATATAACGTAACCGATAATACTGTCGCGCCGAATGCTATCAAAGCAAAACCAACGATAATTCCATAAAGGCTGACCGATGACGACATGTAGCCTATCTGTCGGGAGATGAATATCCCGCCGAGTACAAAGAAACCGCACAGAAGTACTATAATCCCATGATTGAGCGTTAATTCTGTACTTAGAGTTGGACCAATCTCTGCCGAAGCATTTGTAATTTGGGGGGATGGAATCAGGAAAACGACGAAATGAAGTAATGTAGACATAGCGGTCTTCTGATCTGGTTGGAGTAGTATATCTCGAATCTGATGGTTAGCCCAGACTGTCTGCATTAGTGAATATAGTCCACTGTAGGATTTTATACCCTTTGATTGGTTCTCAAAAGGAACAAAAGGGAATTTGATATTAACACTAGATGTAAAATTCATCCCGCCACCTACATCTCGGAAATCGTTTCAACTAGGTTGTCAAAGAGAATCCCGACCAATTACTTATCATCGTGTCCAAGGTCTCTATACCCTCCACAGCAAGGGTTTCGTCATGAGGGAAGAACAGGAACAAGTCAATGGGTGCCGATGCCCTGAGGTGGTTTTGATGTCCTTATCATGGATTGAGACAGGCTCCTTGATATCATTGCTAGGCGCAGATCGTCGCTCTTGGAACCCGCGAAATCTCTACTAACACCTAACATCCGGCCATTAATAGAGTTGGTCGAGACATAGCACGCGGTCGCGACCGAAGCTTATCCGCGATTTGTACTGTCATCTATCTCCAGTAGTGCATTCAGCGAGCGGTTGAATAGCGTCGCCATATCGGGGTATCGCGTTCACATCGGATGAAATTACCCGTGTCTCACCGAATAAGACACGTACGAGGGGTAGTTGCGGTCGGCTCACGTAGGTAGTCACTTGGCAGTGAATGATGCAGATGTACAGCCTGTGACGGACCGAATGCAGGACAATTCGTGGTCGGCGAACCTCGAGTTCCCGCAGTACGCGGACGACCAGGCATTGCTCGTCGAGCACGCCAAAGACGCAATCCGGCAGACGACCGCCGGCCAGCACGTGAACCTGGTGACGCACAAAGCCCACGGCCACCCCGACGACTATCTCGTCGACGCCCTGCAGGCCGAGTTCGACGCGGTGACGCTCAGGTACGTCGAGCAATGCGGGTGTGGTGGCCAAGTCATCCGCGCGACCCCGTGACTGGGACGGTTATCACGCCGCCATCTACGATTGCCGGGCCGCCAAGAGCACTGCCCCGACCAGTATAATCAGTGTCGTCAGGCCCGTGAAGCCAGGGCCGTCGCCCACTACTCCATCTCCGTCCTCGTCCTGATCGGTATCACTGGGCGTGACGGTCTCGGTATCCGGCTGTCCGGCAGGCGACTCCGGATCATCGGTCGGGGAATTCGCAATCGTATTGACTTGGTTGCCCCCTCCCGTCGTGTTCGAACCCGGAGTCGACTCGGTGTCGGGGGACAGAGTATCGGAATCAGCTTGCATACCCGGACCGTTCGTCCCACTGGTCGCTGTGTCCGTCTGACCGGCCGCCTGGGGACCGCCCCCACCCGAAGGAGAGGTTTGGGTCGTCCCCGACGACTGAGGGCCGCTGGGCGTCGCTGTCGCGTCCTGCGTTGGTGTACTATCCGGGCTATCGGCCGTCCAGGTGCCTGCGCCAATGGTCGCCTCGAACCGCCCGTCCGACGTGCTGTACTCGCCCTGTTTATTCCAGGCGTCGTCCGTCTGCTGCCAGAGCTGGCCGTTCGCACCGCCAACGTCGAAGGTCGCGTCGACGGCTGTCTCGGAACTCCCTGTGATGTTCATCGTGTCCGTCGCCGACCAGTCCGTCTTCTCCGTCTCGATCGTCAGGCCCTGTCGTTCGAAGTCGACGGCCAGCCCGCCACCAAGCGTGACGTTCGTCGCCTGGACGACGGCAGGGTCACCCTGCTCGCCATTGCTCGTGTCGGACGTCGAGATCGCTCGCCCGGCGTTCTCGTCGATGTGGACGTTGGTCAGGTCGACCTGGTCGTTGCTGCCCGAGTAGTAGACGGCCTCGAGGCCGTCCTCGGCGTTGGCGGTGAACGAGCTGTCCTCGAAGGTGGCCTGCGTGCCCATCGAGGAGCCGGCGACGAGAACGCCGTTCCCGCCGTTGCTGGACGCATCCACGTTCGAGAACGCCGCATTCATCGAGTGGCCGACTGAGATGCCGGCGCCGTCGTTGGCGGTGAAGTGCGAGTTGGTTACCTGGACGTCGCCGCCGTCGATCATTTCGATCCCGACGTCGTTTCCGGTCGACTGGACGTCGTCGACGCGGAGGTCGATGATCATCTCGGTGCTGATTCCCGCGCCGTCGTTGCCGGTGAACGTGACGTTCCGCAGTGTCCCGCTGTTCATCCCCTGGGCTCGGTAGCCGTCGCCGTTGTTGGTCACGGTCGCATCTCTGAGCGTAAGGTCGCCGTTCATGTGCTCGATACCGGTGCTGCCCCAGCCCGCGACCGTGATGGCGTGGATCTCGACGCTGCCAGCGTCCTGGCCGGGGTCGACCGCGATTCCGGTCGTACCGTCCATGCCGGGGCCCTGAAGCGTGTGGCCGTTGCCGTCGATCGTGACCGATGACTCGTTGTGTTCGATGGTGAGGCAGGTCCCGTCCGTACTGGCCTCGAAGTCGCTGCTCAGGTGGTAGTTCCCCGGTTCGGTGATCGCCGTACATCGCTGGATCTCGCCGTCGGGCCCGATAGCGCTGTCCTGGGGTGTGGGCGTCGATCCATCTTGGGCGCTCACCACGGGCACGCCCAGCGCCACCGTGAGGACGATGGTGAGGACGATCGTGAGCCGTCGGCTCAGCGCTGGTGTCCGCTGGCGGGGGAGTTGGCTATTGGGAGGCATGGATTCGAGGAGGCGTACTGGCCGTCGGTTACCAGGTTAGATGTGGTCTGCTAGCCGTATAAGCGAATTTGACTGTTAGTTACGAATTCATCTGGTATGTTTGTCTGTGCGATTGGTAACCACGGTCGGGTGTTGAGGTGCGGGAAATGAGGGAATTTCGTCCGGCTAGGTGACTCAACGAGGAAGGCAGACGAGGGAGTGACCGAAGACTGCGAGGAGGGGCGAGGAGAGGCTACGTAGGGATGGAGAATCCGACCGCACGGATACGCTCTCTCGGCTCCGGGTAATGCGCCCCTCACCTGTTGCAGTTCGATGGCAAACTCTGGATCACGTAATGTTGAGGAAGGGAGGTTCTCAGCCGTCAAGAGCTCTCAAACCTGATTCTGGACCTTATCGATCTTGCATTGGACACAGAGGTCGTCTGCGAAACACGCGACGTTATCGTACGGGCATTCCCGTTCCTCGACATCCACGGAGAGTCGCCGCTTGGCGTGTTTCCATTCGACCTCCCAGTCTTCGATGTTCATATCGACCGAGTTGAATACGGCCTCGTTGTCCTTGTCGACGATTTCGACGACATCGTGGGAGTGCCGTAACTCCTTGACCGTCTCGATCGCTTCCTTGAACGATGCACACTTCTCTCGCTCTCGCGACCCGTCGTCGTCGAACGTCCGCACTATTATCGACCCATCGTACTCCTCTGTCGGATCCAGGCCGTTTGCCATATCTCTAAGAGTGGAATCGTCTACAAAAACATTCGCGACGGCTGTAGTCCGCTTCCGTAGACCTGAGACAGACCCTTCAGAGCCCCTTCTTTACCGTTGATTGACCAAGAGCTGCCAGCGGATCTGATCACCGTCGATATCGATACAACGAGACGCTGGAGTGGTGGTAACCCACGAGGCATCTGTCCGCGGATTCCGCTGGAGTGCTCGCCCAAACTTTCTTGCTCGTTACCTGCGACTCCGTGTTATTCATGGATTCTCGGCAGCTGTATACCGGGCCGCGATATCCTCGACTCGAATCTACTGCGTTCGACGCGCTCGCGGGCACGGTGGGCGACCAGCCCGAGAGTGTGCTCTATCTCGCGCGGAGCGACCACACCGAACGACTGACGCGCGAGCGCTGGCGTAAGTACGGATCGCCGCTGTCGCTGCGGGTGGCGACGTTTGAAAGTATCGTAAACGGCTGTTTCGAACGAGATGCGTACATCGGTCATAACCAATATTTGGACGCAACACTACGCGATCGCCTATTCGAACTGGCTGTTGAAGGAATCGATGATCCAGAAAATCCGCTTGGATGTAGCAATCAGTTGGCTTCAGAGGGTCTCTGCACGAACGTCAAGGATCTACTTTCACTCCTAAAGTTCGCCAATCTTCAATCACCAGAGGAAATCCGTTCTAGACTGCTAAACGAGGGGTTGGAATCCCATGCTGAATCTATTGCTCAGATTGCCAAAGCCTTCGAGAATATTCGACAGGAAATCAATAGCGGCTCCGACTGGACAGATCTAGCAGACCGATACCGACACACCCTCGAGAGCGACACCGACCTCACCGAGTGGTTCCCTTCGGTCGAGGCGGTCGTCCTCGGCGGGTTCTCGCTGTTCTCGCCGCTGGAACGCCAACTCGTCGAAGCGATCACCGACGCCTGGCCGACCGTCGCGCTCCTGCCGCAGGTGACCGACACCGACGAGGCGGTCGGCGTCGATCGGGGTGCTGACCGTGGGCTTCGTGCCTATCGGGAATTGGCCTTCGAGCGGGAGTACGTCCCACCGGGCGACGCCGAACGTGGCCGAACCGCAACGCCACGACGGATGTACCGGCATCGCGGAGCCACTGAGTCCTCTGATGACCCGGAAAACGTCGACCTCGTTCAGCCGGAGACGGTTCCCCAGGAACTCCGATACGTGGCCTGCGACATCCGGTCGCGGATCGCCGATGGGACGGACCCGGGCGATCTCGGAATCGTCCTCGTCGACGGCGGGGCGTATCACGAACGCCTCGTCGAGACGCTCGCGAAGTACGACGTCCCGGCGACGCTGGCCATCGAACGCCCGTTCGGTGCGACGGCGCTCGGCGAGGTACTCTCGGAACTCTTGTCGCTCGGCCAGTCGGACCCGACGGTCGACTCCGTGACGTCGCTGCTCTCGAATCCGCTCGTGACCATCGGCCAGGATGACGACGCTATCGACCACCGCGAAATCACCCGCGTAGCGCGACGCCTGACGTCTCGCAGACTGGAGACCGCCTACGACCACCTGGACGCCGACACGGCACAGGCGATCCAGGAGATCGTCGACGACGCGAAATCGCTTCGCGCCACGTCGCTCGCGGACCTCCCGTTGGCGGTCGACGAACTTCTCGACCGGCTGGGCGTCGTCGATAGCATCGAGTCACTCCCGCAGTCGCCGCACGGCCGGACAGAGACGGATGCCGCGAACAAGCTCGATCGCGTGCTGGAGACGCTGGCACTCACCGACGGCGTTGCGGACACCGACCGAGGTGATGCCGTCGAGCGCCTCGACCGCGCCCTCAGCGGCGTCTCCCTCGACGCCGAGACTGGCCGCGAGGACGACACCGTCCTCGTCTGCGACCTCGATGACGCTGCACCCCGGGAGTTCGAGCACGCCTACGTCCTCGGGCTCACCGAGGGCCATGCGCCGTCGAATCCCGAGCGGCCGTTCTACTTCCAGCCGATAAACGAAGCCCACGAGGACTTCGAGCAAGCCGACCTCCAGCAGCGGGCTCGCTACCACTTCGGCGTCCTGCTGGCCAGTGAGGCTTCGCTCACGCTGTCGGTCCCCGAACGCTCCTTGGAGGGCGACCCGTACGTCGAGGCCGACGTGATCACGGAACTGCGCCACGTGACGGACCTCGACCCCGAGTCGGTTGCCTCCGAGGAGACGCCGCCGGGCTGCTGTGAGGACGTCCAGCGCTCCCTCGGTTCGGTCTTCGCCCACGACGGGACCGACGAGTATGCGCCGCTCGTCGATCAGGCACGCGAGACGGGCGCGTTCGACGATGCCCAGCACAGACGCTGTCAGGACGGCGTCGCCTGTGGGGCCGCCCGGGCGTGCGACGAGCTCACCCCACACGACGGCCAGTTGAGTCCAGAGACCGTCGCGAGCCTACACGGGCCGGCCGTCCGGGAGCCGTACAGCCCGAGCCAACTGGAAACCTACGCCACGTGCGGCTTCAAGTACTATATGGGGACGGTGCTGGACATCGAGGAGCCCGACGACATCGGCCTCGAGCCGGACGCCCGCGACCGCGGTGGATACGTCCACGACGTCCTCGAACACTACTACGCCGACCTGCAGTCGGCGCCGGGTGAGCCGGTCGAGATCGTCGCCGACCGCGAGACACGCGAAGCCCACCTCCTTGACGTCGCCCTGGAGCGCCTCGAGGAACGCTTCGACGAAGAGGCCACCGCATTCCAGTACGAGTGGCTGCTCGGCGTGCTTGCCGGCCTGAGCGACCCGGACAGCAATCCCTACTACGGGACCGGCAACTACGACGGCGCCGAACGGGGCTTGCTGGTCCGGTTTCTCGACCACGAGTTCGAGGAGGTGGCGAAGGCGACGGCCCGTCCGGCGTGGTTCGAGGCCCGCGTCGGAAAGTCGGAGTATGGCCCAGCGCTCCGTGAGAAGCCTGTCGTGGTCGATACGCCGGCCGGCCCAGTCCCGATCCACGGGATGATCGACCGTGTCGATGTCGTCCCGGGGACCGACCCGACCCAGCTGGTCGTCCGCGACTACAAGACCGGCGGGACGCCCAGCGAGACCGACACTCTCGGCGGCTTCAGTTACCAGCTCCCGATCTATGCGCACCTCATCGAGGACGTCCTCGATGACGTAGAGGTCGTGGGCGGGGCGTACTACCAGGTCAGCCCGCCGCGTGACGTGAACCACCGGAAGGGACTCGTCGCCTCCCAGGAGCACGCGGCGTGGCAGGGCAGCGACGGGGTCGACACGCCGTTCACCCGGTTCAGCAAGCCGACCTTCGAGACCCACCGGGCGTACCGCCAGTTCGTGGAGTCAGTACTGCCGGGTCGACTCGGGGAACTCGCCGACGGGATGACGGCGGGCCACTACCACCCGACGGTACTCGACCCCGACGATGCGGGCTGTCGGTACTGCGGCTACAGCGATACCTGTGACGTCCGGCCGCATCGTCGCCGCGACGTTATCGACGAGATCGACGACCGCGGCGTCGCCGCGTACGTCCCACTCGCCGCTCGCGATGCGGACTCGAGTGACTCCCTGGAGGTGCAGTGAGATGGTCGACTTCGAGGACCTCACGGATGAGCAACAACGCGCAGCAGATGCCCTCGACCGGAACGTCTCGCTCACCGCCGGCGCCGGGACGGGGAAGACGACGACGCTGACCCAGCGGTACGTCCGGATGCTGGAACGGGGACTCGACGACGAGGTACCGGAGGACCCGGAGGCGCCGCTGACGCCCGACCAGATCGTCACGACGACGTTCACCGAGCGGGCAGCGAACGAACTGAAGGCGAACGTCCGCGAGGCCATCAACGAGCGTGTCGAAGACTCCGATGCGGCGACGTATCGACAGTGGCGGGAGATCGCCGACGGTCTCGACGAGGGATACATCCACACACTGCACGGCTTCTGTGCGCGACTGCTCCGCGAGCACGCCCTATCAGCCTCGACGGTCGACCCTGGCTTCGACACGCTCGAGGAGCACGAGACGCGGGCACTACTGGAGGACACGGTCGCGGCGGTGCTAGAGACCCACGACGACCACGAGGCGGTCCGCACGCTCTCCCGGCAGTTCGACCGGAACGGCCTCCAGGCCGTCCTCGTCGACCTGCTCCAGGAGCGTCCGGGTTGCGTGACGTGGGCCAAGCGATGGGCGGATGCGACCGAGGCCGACTATCTCGAGTTCGTCAACGAGGAACTGCACCCCGTCTCGCCCTCCGTAGCTGCCGAGCGGTTCGCCGACCCTACATTCTGCGAGGCGGTCGCCGCGGTCGAGGCTTTGGTCAACTCGCCACCGGCGGCACTCGAGACCGGCGGGCAGGCCTGGGGCCGTGCGCTGGACGTCCTCGAGTGCCTCGACGGCGTCGACTACGCTTCCGGTCGCGAGACTCTCGAGGTCCGGGACAGCTTCGTCATCCTCTGTGACCAGCTGACGACGGGCTCCGGCGACGAGTACAGCAGCTATACGGGGGCCAAGGGGCGCTGGAGCGGTGCGGACGAGGAGAAGGCCGTCTTCGACGACGCCATGCAGACGATCGTCGACGTCGTCGAACCCGCCGACCACCTCGTCTCTGGCTCCATCGAGGCCGACAAGAACAGCGTCCCCTTCGTCCGGGCGCTCGCCCAACTCGCGCTCATTGCCCACGAGGAGTACACCGAGCGCAAGCGCCGGCGGAACGTCGTGGACTTCACCGACCAGATCGAGTTCGCCTTACAGTTCCTGTGCGAGGAGGCCTCCGAAGACCTCCGAGCACAACTCCGCGAGCAGTTCGCCTACCTGATGGTCGACGAGTTCCAGGATACCGACCCGCGGCAGTGGGAACTCGTCAAGCACCTCACGGCGCCGAACCCCGAAGCGTTCGATGCGCAGAACGTGTTCGTCGTCGGCGACGCGAAACAGAGCATCTACCGCTTCCGGAACGCCGACGTCACGCAGTTCGACGCGACCGAAGCGGAGCTCGAACGGGCGAACCCACCTGGCGCAGTAGCTGGCGAGGACGATCAGCTCTCGACGAACTTCCGGACGCTCCCCGACGTCTTGGCGTTCGTCAACGAAGTGTTCGACGAGGTGTTCGAGGCGGACGGTCCTGCGTACGAGGCTGCACCGCAGCGACTCGAAGCCCACCGGGACGACCCCGCCGACCTCGCAGGGATGGAATACCTCGCGGTCCCGACCGATGAGGACTATCGGGCGCGGCGGTTCGCCGACGACCACGAGTTCGCCACGGCGCGCGTCGAGCACGATGCGGAACTCGAGGGGATGGCCCTGGCCGCGCGCCTGACCCAGCTCTTCGACGAGCCCGCACAGATCTACGACGAAGACGGTGACGTCGACGATTCCGAGCCGCGGGACGTCGAGCCGGATGACGTTGCGATCCTGCTCCGCAGCCGAACCCACCTCAAGCGGTATGAGCGGGCGCTCGAGGCGGAGCATATCCCGTTCACCGTGGCCTCCGGTGTCGGGTTCTACGAGACCACGGAGGTAACCGCACTGGTGAACCTGCTGAAGGCACTCGCCGACCCTGCCGACGAGCGGGCGCTGTACGGCGCGCTCCGGTCGCCGCTGTTCGGCCTGTCCGACGACACTCTGGCGCTCCTGAAACGGGATGGCGAAGCGTTGTGGGACGCTCTGGGCGAGGCTGACCAAGAGGAACTTGCGGACGCCTACGGTCTGCTCTCGGCGTGGCGGTCGCGAGCCGGACTCGGCCCTGATCCCGAACAGCACCTCGATGGATCGTGGGCCGCGTTCCTCTCGCAGATTATCGCCGACACGGGGTATCTCGCGAGCGTCAGCGCCGACGAGCGAGGGCGACAGGCGGTCGCGAACGTCGACAAGTTCCGCGAGCAGCTCCGGGCGTACACCGAGGACGGCGTCACCAGCCTCGCAACGCTCGTCGACCGCATCGAACGGCAGCGCGACCTCGGCGGTGGCGAAGGCGAGGCCACCATCCAGGGCGGCGGCGACGGCGTTCAGATCCTCACCGTCCACGACGCCAAGGGCATGGAGTTCCCCGTGGTCGTCGTCCCGGGGCTCGATAAGGGCTTCAACATGCGTGCCGCGGTCGGCGACGGCCGTGTGGAGTTCGAGGAGGTCGACGACGAGGCGTACGCAGTCGGGCTGAAGGCGCCCGACCCCGACGACCCCTTCGACATGACAGGGACGATCGCCCGAGAGGCGCTCAAGGAGCGACGCCGGGCAGAGGAGCGCGCCGAGGAGAAACGCGTCCTCTACGTGGCCTGTACCCGGGCGCGCGACCGGCTGCTCCTCTCCGGGACGCACGACCTCGACGGCGACGGTGACGAGGTCCTCACGATGACCGATGTGAAGGATGGTGACCCGGAGGAGGCCGGCAGCTGGCGTGATTGGGTGCAACCGCACGTTCTGACGGACACCGTCCTCGAGGCGCTCGAGGAGCGTGACCGGATTACCAAGACCGTCGGCGACGCGAGCGTCACGATCTCGCTGCCCACGCCTGCTGCGGACTGGACTGGGAATGCCGCCGCGCCAGACCTGCAACTGGAGCTCTCCGAAACGCCGTCGCAGCCGCCGCGGCAGTTCTACCTCACGCCGACGGATCTCGCATCACTGTTCGACGGGTGGGGGTCGCTCGTCGTCGACGAATGGACGAACACCGTCCGCTACCAGTCCGAAGAGGAGACCGATGCGTCGGGTACGGGTGAGGAAGCGGGGCCGCCGGATGACCTTGAGTCGACGGTCTTCGGTGAGATGGTCCACCGGCTCTGCGAGCTCAGGCCACCGTCCGACCAGTGGGATGCGGTCATAGAGCGGACGCACGAAGCCGAGGACTCCGAGGTGGAGCTCACCGACGCTATGCGCCAACGAGTCCGCGACCACGCCAGTCGGGCCATGGAGTTCGTCGATGGACTTCACGAGCGCCACGAGGTGGCGTACACGTACGACGAACTCTCAGTCACGGCGTCGTTCGACCACGGGGAGGTCTCGGGGCTGATCGACCACCTCGTGGTTACGCCGGACGCCTACCACGTCGTCGACTACAAGACGAACGACATCACAGAGGCAGAGGTTGAGGAGAAAGCTGAGTATTATCGGACGCAGCTTGAGGCCTATGCGATCGCGCTTCATCAGCAGGATTCCAATCGGGACGTTCTGGCAACGTTGTACTTCACCTCGCCGGAGGTACCGCACGAGTTCGAGTGGGACGCGGATGAATTGAACGAGTTACGCTCGAAGACGGTCGATCGAATCGCTAGTGAGCTCGACACGTTGGAGTCGAGATAGTGGCTCCGCTTCACGGTGTATCCGGACTCGTCTCATTCCAAACTCGACTACGGTCGCATCGCGGAGCGTGAGGTCGCCGTCCACATGCTCGATACCAGAACTACTCCAGCCCGCCCCTGTGATGGCAGGAATCTCGACGCTACCAGCGTTCTGTCCGGGGTTGACCCTGATTCTGGTTGTACCGTACTTCCCCTTGGACTAAACTTTATAACAGAAAACGGGGCCAGAATGTCGTGTCCCGATAGACAGAGCCACGCAGGTTGGTGCTGGTCTGTACCTTATACGACCTGCTGGCTGTGGATATTGGGGAATACCAACCATGTCAGAGCAGCCGACGATACGACGACCTAACGACCATCGGAATCGAAATATCCATCAGCACATCCTTCGAGTTGAGGTATAGACCAAATGGCAAACCGACTGCAGCCGTTCCCGTGGTACGGTGGGAAGTACAAGTGGCTCGACTTCCTGCTACCAAAGCTCCCCCACAGAAAACGGTACGTGGAACCGTTTGGCGGGAGTGCCACCGTGCTGTTGAACCGCGAACCGGCGCCTATCGAGGCGTTCAACGACCTCGACGAGTACGTAATGACATTTTTCGAGGTACTTCGCGACAACCCTGAGGAGCTTATTAACTCGCTTCAAAAAACGCCGTACCATGAGAGTGAGTTTGAGCAGGCAGTCGACACTGATCCCAGTGAGGTTGACAACATTGAGCTAGCTCGTCGGTTCTGGCTCTCTTCAACGATGGCATACAACTCGGCGGCCGGCAGTGGGAGCTTCTCGTACTCAACGACTCAATCTCGCCGCGATATGGCGCAACACACCTCTCGATTCAAGAGCAAAATTGAGCACTTGGAAGCTGTTGCAGACCGACTTCAGCGAGTCCAGTTTTTCAATAGAGACGCACTGGACGTTATCGAGCGATTTGATAGACAGGATACGATAATGTATCTTGACCCACCTTACCCGCTGGGCACGCGGGGTGGGAGCGCGTACCGCCATGAAATGGCAGCTGAAGAACATAAAGCGCTGCTGGACGTGCTGCATGACTGCGCTGCAGATGTCGCGATTTCTACCTATCAGAGCGACCTCTACGATTCGCTGTTGCTAGGAGGCTGGAAGAGACTTGAAAGTGCGGAAAAGAAAACTGCAGCCTCGAACTCGAACCAGGGACGTGTCGAGTCGCTTTACGTGAACTACGAGATACCTTCCGAGGGTTTCGAGAACCCCGAGACACCCGTTCAGGCGGGTGTCGAACAATTTACGGAAACTTGAGAAGCACAACTAGGGGATAGACCTTAGTAGCGTTTTTTCCGCTGAGATGACGCAAGGTACTATATCTGGAGGACCTGATGCACCCTATATGTATGTTCGCCAGTCGGAGCCACCGACTGATGACTTTCTCATTGAATTCTTTCGGACGGCTCGGCCGGGGTCGATTCCCGATGATGCATTTCTCGACTTAGAGACGATACGGTCCGACTTAGAGTATCACGGGTTCGCCGACCAGAGCCCTTTTGAAACCATTGACGCCTTACCGACGACCGAGAATGAGTTCGTCAATGAGCTTGCCCGGAATATAGCTGAGCACAGTGCACCAAAGGAACTCGTCAAGACATGCTTCCTCCTGGTCGGACACAGTACGAAAAAGGACGTGTACGTTTCCACAAACCGGAGCATTCCGATCGCCGAAGACGCGGCTGTTGCGAGTGGGAACCTCGATCAAGCGCGTACAATCGCTGAGACGCTGTGTGACATTGGGCTCCATAAGGTCCTACAGTCTGGGGCTGATGCACGAAGCATCGCGCTTGGCGTTCGGATAGGCTTCCAAACCGATGCACGAAAAGGGCGAAGTGGTACATTGTATGAAGATGCCGTTGAAGAGGCGTTACAACCGATTGTTGATTCACTCACGGCCGATGGGTATGATATTTGGCTCGATACACAGTACACAACCGGGTATAAACCAGAAAACAAAGACCAGGAGAAGCAAGTCGACTTCGCTATTTTCCACAAGGAAACGCTGCTTGTTGCTTTCGAGTCGAACTGTTACACGACTGGTGGAAGTAAAGTGAGCTCAACCGAACGTGAGTACGACGACCTCTCCTCGAAGATGCGTGAGAATGAAACGGCGTTCGTTTGGATTACCGACGGCTATGGCTGGGAGTGGAAGGAATCCTCGACGCTCAGGGAGGCCTACGAGGACGTCCACGACCTGTATAATCTTGCAATGGTGGAGGAATCTCTCGAAGACGACCTCCGGACCTACTTCGGCGATAAGTTCCAGGAGAACAACCAAAACACGCTGGATGGCTACTGAACAGTTGAGGCAAAGCGGTTCTTGAAATACGATCCTATTGCTACGCACTGCCGAACCGGGAAACTTTGTTGGCCAAGCGTTGTTGACTGCGTTCCATACCAGTCCAACTCCGATACTGCTGGCATACCCCCTCAAAAGTTTCCTCAGGCCTCCCCACTTCACGGTATAGGTGTATCGCGCCACCTATACCGATTTACGTGCCATACCGTGCGGAGTAGTTTACACCGGAATCAGGGGGCGACGAGAGTATAACTGGAGAGGAAGCGAGCTGGTCGTGATCATAGTCCTCACTGGGGTTTGGGCACTCCCCAATCATGTAGTGGTTTTCTCGCTGAAGGTATCCTCCTCCCTTTATTGCAGATCTCGAAGTCATCCTATCGTTTTTCACCCTAATGCGAGTCGCTCAACGGTTCCCATCTAGTCCATTAGACGATGGGATACGTTGTATAGTCCTAGCCACCGATGTGGGTGTACCAAATAATGAGCGCCGAGGAAAGTCCCCCTTTACAGCGTAGACACCTGCGTCAAGTGGCCTGTTACGACGGTTGCGGTGTGATTACACAAATAGAGCACGAGCTGTTCTGTTTTCCCCACCCTTCGAGTATCTCTCCGGAGGATATATTTATTAACAAGATAGTGACTACAAACCGATTCAGGAAGCACAGCACCAATATACCCTGGCTCTAAAAATCCTTTAATGGCCGATACGTCCCCTATTCCGCCTGTTGATAGCGAGGTTCCAGAGGGCTACGGACTCTATCACGCTGACACTCGGTCTCACTACGATACACTTACTGAGCAATTCGGTGATGTCGATGGCCAACTCATCGACACGACGATTACGTCACCACCATACGGCGATGTGAAGGACTATGGATACGATGAAGAGCTACAGATTGGTCTTGGAGATGATTACGAAGATTATCTTGAGGAGCTCCGCAGGGTTTACAAGCAGACGTACGACCTGACGAAGCCGGATGGCTCCCTGTGGGTCATCGTGAATACGTTCAAGAAGGGTGGGCGGACTATCCGACTTCCGACAGATATTGCTGATATTTGTGAAAACCTTGAGAACAAAACCAACTGCGACAAATGTGGAGCCCCACTAACAAAGGATCGTGAAACCGGGGTCCACTACTGCACTGATGATGAGTGCTCCTTCGAATACGATTCGATCGCTGACTCATGGGTGCTGCAGGATATCGTTATCTGGGATAAGGTTCGCGCACTGCCGTATAGCGGAAAGGGCAAGTTTCGAAACGTTTTTGAGTATATTCTTTGCTTCAGTAAGCAGAACGATTTCCACTTCGACCTAGATAAGATCCGTATCGCCGATGCTACAGAGTTTAAAGACTGGTGGATTAATTATCCAGAGCGGTATCACCCCCGTGGAAAAGTCCCGGACAACATATGGGAGATGGTGACACCGACTCAGGGTGGCTGGGGGAATATGACGATAGACCATCCCGCCCCCTTCCCGCGACCGCTTGTGGAGCGAATTATTCAATTAACAACTGACCCTGGCGATGTCGTCTTTGACCACTTTGCCGGTACTGGGACAGTACTTGCTCAAGCTGAGGCAATGAATCGTTGGCCCCTCGGCTTTGAGCTAAGTGACGATTACGTCGGAGCATATTCGACACTTCGCGAAGAGATAATCGAAGAGTGGAAAGAGCGACAAGCTGAGGGAAATACTCTCGAGGAAGAGCAAGCACGCCTGGCACAGAAGATATGGCGGCTACGGCAACTCGTGTTTCCACGGAAACTCTTGCAGTCGCTGCCAGGGTCGTCTGAAGAGCGGGACTTGGGTGAATTGAACATCAACACGGTGTTCCTGGATGGCTGTGCAGATGACGAACTGCTGGCGGCTCGTGAGACAGAACGCGTTCCGCTAAAGACAGCCATCATTGTCGACGACGATACTTCGGAAGCAGCACGTGTCGAGCTCACAGAGTCACTCGCTGCGGCTCAAGAGGAAGACCCCTGCAGTGCAGTCCCTGTCGATGCTGATGTGTCCGTCCAGACGGTGAGTGAGTTCGTCGGCGAGACCGCGAACGAGTTTGAAGCTAGCCCACTGTATCTCTACGACAAAAACGATTACAACTACCCCGCTGGAACCATCACTATTGAGACGTGGGATGCGATGGTACAAACACCGGATGGCTGGCGGCAGAACCACGTTGCATACGAGTATCCACCGGTTATCTCCAATCTATACCTGAATGTTGATTCTGACGGTAAAGAAGTTGTCACTGATATCGAAGAGGTCCGGGCAAGCGAGGGTGGCGCCACGCTGACTGATTTTTAATCTTCTAATCACTAACCTCAAAAGCGTCGCTGAATCGGGGCACGTCGTGTGCAGCACGCTGTGAGGCAGCCCCCCAAAGTGCGTTCAGCTCGATACCCGTCGCCCGTCCTCGTTTTGCGTTCTCGAGGCCAGTTGCAGCAGTAAAAAGTTCCATACAGCCGCTCATACCGATCGACCATCCACGCTTTTCGGCGTAGTCCAGTGTGGGGTGTGCGTCAGGGGCTACGCGGGATGAGCGCGGAGATTGACTCGGATTATCACGGTCGTATCCGCCTCCGTGTTTCGGGCAGGTCCCGAGTAGTCGGGTGTGCTTCTCGCTGGGTGTATCGCCGTCGAGAATTCGTTGCTTGCAGATTTCAAAGTTTGACTGGAGAATCTCTGACCAGTAAGGATCAGTCATCGGCTCCCACAGTGTCCACCAGACAATTGGGTAGGTCGAACGATCCTGGCCGACTATGTGGAGATACCAGATGATAAGCACACGACTGAGCTTCTTGCGTAACGCGGGGACGTCAGTCCAGTGGTTTGCATCCACAACCTCGTTATAGTCGCACATACACAGTACGAGCCGCTCCTTCGGTCGCACGAGATCATTATTGCCAGTCAATCGGAGTGGCGTGACCTTCAGTTCTATACCGGTTTTGCTAAAATCTGGTCCCGCGTCGGAGTTGATTGGGATATTAAAATATCCTTCTTCGATAACGTTCGCAACGCCGTGTTTTGAGCTTGCACGACTGTCATCAGTCATACCGTGAATCTGCTCGTCAATATCTCCAAACGTTCGCCCGAGCAGGGCATTCGTCGCGCGGAGAATATCGTCTTCATCTGCATCGGACCCTGACGGCAAATTCATCATCGTGGCTAGCACTGGTGGCTAGACAGTACATTAAAATAGCTTTTCTCTAGCACATATGTTTCCAAAGGAATTTATCCTCATCAGTGAGGCTGGCTTTCTGCGTCTGCTGCATAGAGAATCCCGGTGGTTCATATCTCTGATTTTGTTGAAATCCTCTTTATGCCGTGGGGTTTCACAAAATGGATAATCGCTATCGCTTCGGTCGCGAGCCGAAAGAAGAGCGACATTCTCCCATGTCAGAAGCGGAGGGTTTCAACAGAGCCATAACTCCGGAATTCAACTTACTGGCTATGTCCACAGAAGGCCTTCCAGACGACTACTACCTCGGCCTTCTCGATTCACTCCTTCGGGTGCGATTCCATATCAGAACCGAACCTGAGCTGCAGTTTCGCCCACAGCCCTCGGTCCGAATCGGGGGGCACGGAAATGACCAGGTGATCGCACTCATTGGAGAGCTACTCGAAAAACATAAAATTGACTTCGAGCTTGTTGCGCCAGACGGGGGCCATGAGTATTTCAGTATCTACAGACATGCAGGATTTGAGAAACTCTACAATTTTGTCGAAGGACGCTCGGCCAATGCCGTCAGAGAGCTCGGATTTCTCGTTGGTACGTATCGAGACGAGATTGCGCCTCGGGACTCTCTCTCAGTCGATGAAATGTATCGCCTCGCACGAACAGTCAACGAGCTCCACTACGGAACGACGAGTTCAGGTCGGGCCTCTCTCACTGACCCGGAGCAATTTCGCGATAAATATGATGTCAGCGACGTACAGCCGGAAACGCACGTGATTCCGAACACTGGGTTTCGAGACGGCTATCCAGTTGAGTATATCGGCGGGATCATAGATGCTCTGGCCACCTTTCGTCCCTCTATCAGCCGTTCAAGCTACGGCATGGGTTACGTGATGACTCCGCAAATTCGTCTTTACCGAGGTGGTGTCCACCCGGCGTTTGGTTTATCAGTGCAACAGTTTTGTGAACAGCAAAACCTACCCTGCACTACGACTGATGAAATGCAGTACCTCAATACCATAATTGATGGTGCCGCAGCAATCGACGAGTTCGCACCTGTTGTTGGACCGTATCTTGTCGCGAAACGTGACGAATTGGCCTATCTGCATGGTGAGCTAGTCCCCCGATTCCTCAATGAATCTCACCACACGAAACAAAATTTCTATGAGATTGTCATTGATTTTGAGCCACTAGCTACCCGCGGTAGCCGTCGTCAGAGAAATCGAAAGTATACACCAGAACACTTCGAGGACGTCTGGTCGGAGGATATCACACCCGTTGACCGAACTTCATCGTCTGATGAGTCAGCCGACTAACTCTTGGCGGAGATTTCGATCAGCATCTGTCGCAAGCTGGACATCGTACTCGTTTTCTAAGTTGAACACACGTTCGATATCGTCTACTGCTGCGGCATAGTTGCCCCGCTGTTTGTGTAACCGTGCACGGAATCGGTAGCACTTTGCGAGCTGCTTTTTTGCGTCATACCATGGCAGGCCCTCTTCAGCCAGGGTAATTGCCTGACCGAGTGCATCTAGGCAATCTTGGGTTGGCTTATGACGTTTATATGCACGAGCCATGCGGTATTTCGCATCCGAAAGCGGAATCGCAACCGCTCGTTTGTGATCGTCACCCTTGACACAATCATAGAGACGCCTCAGTGCGTTATGAGGGGGCTCAAGCTCAGATTCGCTCTTTAGATTCGCGAGGGACGTGTCCAATATCGTCTCTATAATGCGTTGTTGCATGTCCTGGTCGCCGCTCTCATAGGACTCTATCAATCGGTCTGCCGTCTCAGCCCATTCTATCCCTGCTTCCAGCTCTAAGGAGCCTATGAAGCTATGTTTGTCAAATTCCTCACTCCGCCAGACGATCTCGTCATCCAGTGTAATCCCATATGCTGGTTTGTCACCCGTATTACGCCCAAGATGAAGTTCTGGGTTATCGCCCACAAAGACCGGCTTTTCTCGGTTATCAAGTTTGTTCGAGTGAAGAGTTATTAGCTGTTCTGTATCGACTGCAATGACACGAGTCTCGCCATTGTACGGTGACACAGCGATGTATTCACCCCCTGCCGAGATAGCGACGAAAGGTGAGCTCGCGTCGTATTCTTTCTGCCAGACGACAGTACCATCGGGATCGTATACGGACACTTTAGAGCCAGTTGACTCGCCATATTCCCGCCAATCAGCGACTACCGCGCGGCCGTTATCGGTGATAGAGGTACTGCGTGGATTGATGGGCCGATTGTGGAATATCGGTTTTCCGTCGCGGAGTAAAGCGACATGGCCAGGGTCTTCTGGTGAGCCGTAGCAGTGGCCAATTTGGAATGTACCATTGGCTGGTCGTAGTTCCAGTTCCACAGTGGTGCCGTTGAGTGCAACGGGCTCACGACTACTCGTATCGAATTCGCTCATACCTTATATGTCGGATTTTTTGATGATGTTCTTCGAGAGGCTGCTAAACATGTCGTTTGGGCCGGTATACTGTGTGTACAACTGGTCGATACCACCGTTTGCAAATTCGCGAACGACTTCGTATAATTCAGCTCCGTCTTTCAGCGTTTCCGGTGACTCGGTCTCTTTGACCGCAATGGATTTTAAAATCCAGACCTGGTCATCACTCAGGGAGGCTCGATTGAATAGCGCGTGCCTGGTATCTTCCAACTCTGTACGAAGCCCACGGTCGTAGCCGTAGGCAGCCGAGAAAACGAATAGATCCTTCATATCCTCATTGAAGAATGGAGAGTCCGAGTTGGAAGTCAACTCCTTAAACATTGGCTGTTTTTCTTCCGGGATGGTAATGTCACGTGGGGCGTTTTCTAGGTCACCCACGGGGCTTCACCTCCGTTGTCCCACCGTCGAAATCAAGTAGGTACTCGTTGGCCACCCTGTGTTTCATCCGATTGCGAACATCATCATCATATTCGGTGTCTGTCATGAGGAACGTGATCTGCGTGTCTTCCAGATAGTCGGGAAGATTTTGAGCAATGAGCTTCCGGTTCTCGCTTGAGATACGGCCGAGTGGGGTGTCGATAACGATCGGCGCTTGAAAGCCACTGATATCCGAAAGTGCCGCCATGAATGAGAGAGCAAGTACTTGGCTTTCCCCTGCTGAAAGTGCCCCAATCCGGTTATCAGTGCTATCTGGGCCACTGATCTCGATGCCATAGTCATCAGTTAGGACAATATCGTAAGTCTCGTTCTTCCAGATGAGCTCGTTGAAGTATTGGTTGAGATTCTCTTCGGTGTTTGACCGGATACGCTCTAGGATTGTCCGGCGAATCTCTTCCATCTCCTCGAGTGCACCGTCAGCGAAGTCAACCTGGCTAAGGATGTCCTCGTGGCGGCCCTGCTTTTCAGCCTCTTTGCGGAACTCCTTTTCTTTGGAATCTAACGTGCTTTCTTTAGAATCGATTTCGCCCTTGAGACGTCCCACTTCCCCGACCAGTTCATCCTTCTGTTGCTCTAATTTGTCCTGTTGTTTGGAGAGCTCACTGACATCGACTTCATCGGGTACATCAAAACCTTCTAGCTCGGCTTTGACTTCGTCAAGCTCACGGTCTGCTTTGTCTATCTGGTCCGCCAGGTCACGAATCGTGCGGCGCTTATCGCGCAAGCTGCTGGCTGCCTCATTACCGTCCTTGATTATATTAGGAATCTGGAATTTGCCTTCCAGATTGTCTGTGGAGACTTCCGACACCGTTTCTAGCATCTCATTCAGGTGGGCACGTGCCTCGTCGTCACTCCCCTCTTCGAGATTTCGGCCGCAGATGCAGGTGCCTTCATCCAATAGTTCATCAATAAAGCTTTCCCGGATTTTGGGCGGGAGCTGGCCTTTTTCCTCCATCTCGGCAAGCTGTTTTTGTGTGTAATCCAGCGCCGACATCGAGAAAATGCTGGGGCCAGCTTCATTGAGCAACTTTCGGGCCTCTGTGCGTTGCTCCTCTCTGTCCTCCTTCAGATCCTCAATCTCTTCTTCGAGTGACTCTCGTTGCTCAACGAGTTGGCGAGCCCGGTCATTCGCCGCGCCTCGGAGCTTCTCTTTAATCTTCGCGATCTGAGATTCGTATTCCTCGATAGTTTGCTTTTTTTCTGCCTTCTCGGTGCGAAGCCGGTCTAAGTCGGCTTTGATTGAATCTATCTCTTCTTGAATCTCTTTGGGACGCCCTTCGAGATTACTCGCTTTGCGTCGAATCTCTCCTTTGACCGTCTCAAGGTGCTCTATCGAAACGTTTAGCAGGCCGATGTGCGAGACATCGACGATTGCATCCTCTACTCGGGTTTTGTATCCCTCGCTGAAGAAGTCTGTCAGCGCTTCGCCGTCGAAGAGAAAGTAATCCTTCACCCGTGAAGGCAAGATCTGTGTGAGCGTTCGATTGGGATTCTCTACGATAGTGTACTGATTATTGGAGCGACGCTGGAGCTGAAGGTCTCCAATATCGTCGTTGAAGGACGTCCCAACTTTGTATGTGGTAAAGTCTCGCTTAAAAATATATTCGGGCTTCCCATCGCCCATCTCAATCTTGACATGCCCACTCGCTGCTTGACCTGTAGAGAGCTCATCCAACTTGTCTTCCGTGAGCATGGGAAGCTGCTCGACATCATCGCCCCGGGCTTCTTGATGAAGCTCGCGTCCATAGAAACAGAGTGTAATCGCGTTTAGAATATTCGACTTCCCGGCTCCGTTTTGACCCTCGATGATATTGAGGTTCTTTTTATCTGATGTCTGCAGGTCAATTGTTTGGGTTCCCTTATACTGTCGGAAGTCATTTATTTCAAGTGAGAGTAATTCCATTAGATTTCCTCACCTTGGTTGTATTCTTTAATTAGGTTCTTATACGTCTGTTTGTATTCATAGTTATTCTTATCTAATTTACCACGTTCAAACTTGAGGATTTCTCGGACAAACTGCTTTCGCTGCGCATCTGGTATATTTCCAACTTCATCTGTGATGATTCGGTTGACTTCATCCGCATCCATGAGTGATGTAAAGGTACTATCGTGGTACCTACTTGAATTCATCGCCGAGTACTGATTACCGAATATATCAACTAACGGCTCTGTCTCGATATCGTATATTCGAACCGAACTATCGTACCGACTACACTCCAAATTCGCGGCGTAAATCCTGTAGTGCCAACCTGGCTCTATCTTCATTGAGAGCGGTCGCAGCGAACTCTTCGAATCTGTCGAGCTCACGCTCCAGGATTCCTTTTTCTGAGGCAACAAGGTCGGCGTCCGGATCCGTGGTTGGGACAACGACCATATCGTAAATAATCGCTTTCTCTTTTCCACTCTCTGGGTGCTGCCGAAGGACGCGCCCCCGTCGCTGGACGAATTCCTTTGGATTCCGACTGTTGGCCATGAGGATTGCCTGTCGAGTAGAAGGTACGTCGACTCCCTCATCGAGGCACTTCATAGCAACAAGTGCCTCATAGCTGCCATCCGCAAACGCATTCAGGAGTTGTTGTCGCTCTTCATCGTTCTCTTCTGCGGTGAACCGATGTTGGACAATTCCACGGTCGGCCATTCGCTCTTGAACTTCGTCGATCTGCTCGTAGTTCGTGTACACGAGCAGGTGGTCAATCTCTATTTCATCGAGAATCGCCTCTAATTCGTCATATTTCCGGCGAGCACTTTTGAGGATATTCGCACGCTTGTTGAGTAACCGTTCGCGGGTTTCCTCAATATCAGGACTCTCGCTGTTACTGAGCCGAGCAATCTTCCGCGAAATACTCCGGTATCGTTCGAGTTCCTCTTCATCCATCTCGACGACCCTCGGATAATACTCGTAGGGTGTGAGATATTCCGGGATGGCGTCTTTGAGAGTGAACTCAAAGACGGTCTCGTCGAAGTAGCGAAACAGGAAATCTGTCCCCTCTTCGTCGTAGAATCGCTCCGGTGTGGCTGACAACCCTAGTCGATAATCGAATTGCGGTACAAGCCCTTTCCGCTGGTGTTCAGCCCCGAGGTTGTGCACTTCATCCGCGATGACGAGTGCGTCGCAGTCCAACTGCTTCAGTCGCTCGCGGAAGAACTCGTGAGAGCCTGTCGCGTGGGTTGTGATGATTATCTCCTGTTCACTGAAGCCCAATTCTACGTCATCGAGCAGCGTCGACAGTTTCCCCTTCCACTCTGTGTCGTATGACCCATATAGGAGTCTCGGTGAGTTATAGCCGAAGTCAGCCAGACTATCTGCCCACTGCTTGGCCAGGTGTGTCATCGGGACAGTGATGACCACGACGAGTGTGTCGTCGCGCGCCCTGTATTCATCCAGTAAGTCCCGCATTGCTCCGATTGCCGTGTACGTCTTTCCTGTCCCCGTCGCCATCTCGAAGAGCCCGTGGCGACCGTTTTCGACCCAGTTATCGACAGCTTGCTGCTGATAGTTTCGGAGTGTTATCCCCTCGTCTTCGTCGTCATCCTCTGGCTTTTTGCTGGGAGGTCTTGGATACGGCCGTTGGTCAGTGGTACGTAATTGTTGGAGCTGGTTGGCAATCGTCTCTGGCAGTGTGAACGTTGTCACGTTCGGCTTCTCGTTGTTCCAGAGTGCATCGAACCGAGCCTCGTGCATACCGACTGCCTCGGCCTCTCGATCGCTCACCCAATCGCAGTCGACAGTGTAGGCCTCATAATTCTCAAACGCGTTCTGGCTATCATTCTGTGAACCATGAAAAGCAATCCGATTGCCCTCCTTGTCACGAGCAATGCCAAACTTATCGTGGAACTGCCCGTGGAGTTTTCCGTCTGGTATGGCGAATTTGAGTTCCAATAGGCCATCCGCAATCATCCATGCTATGGCGTTGCGAGTGTCCGTTTCCAATTCGTGCGCTAACGATTCAATCGACGACCTCAGCGCTTCTTTCAGCTGTGGATCCGACCGGGCGGCCTCTCCAGTTTCAATGGCCTCCCAGTCGTCTTCAGACAGAATTGGGCTGGCAATCCATCTAGCTGTACCTGCATTTGCTGCGAGCCCGACAATGCCGCGTGCCGCACTTTCAAGCCAGCCAGTGGTGAAATAGCCAACCCCTCGTTTGTACTCGATGGCCTCGCTGAGTAGTGGGTCGTAGAAGTCAGCCGCAAAATCGACATCAGATGTCTCAATGACTCTGGGCCAATCTTTTTCACGAAACCCGGCTCCCTTATCCATACTTCCGTGATACCTGTTCTGGGTAATCAGTTATTGGGTTGAATGATGAGGCAGTGTGGCCAATCAAATATATGGGGGATATGTTACGTTCTGGTTCGAGTGATAGACGGTGTGAGCCATCAAATGATTCAGTTGGTCAACATCCCCAGAGTTTCCCTAGAGTTCCAACGCTTTCATCATACTCGATTCAAGAGAAGAATTCAAACGGGGCGGTGGCAATTCTGTTAGCTATGTCCGGATTGCTGCATGAAGCTACCACGTCTGAACAAGATATTCTGAGGGCGACTAAGGCGCTGCTCAGAAAGATATTCGGGGATATAGATGAGGAAATTAACGGCATCCAAGATGTACGTGCTCGTTCTAAGCATGGGGTCGCAAACGTCATCGAGGAAGGGTATTTTGGCATCTCGATCAACAACTCCCAAAACCCGACTTCGAAGAGGCTGGAATTGAACTAAAAGGGACCCCACTGCGGCCGACGGGGGATGATGAAATAGTCCGGCCGAAGGAGCGCCTGGTGCTGTCGATGGTGAATTACAACGATATCGCAGAGGCAGACCACTGGGCGGAGGTCCCTGCTTTACGAAAGAAGCTCAATAAGACGCTCATTATCTGGTATATTCATGGGACCGGTGAGGACCGAGCCGATTATCCCTTTATATGGTGGGCTTTAGGAACCGATGAATGAAAACAGCCGGTCGGCACAATTGCAGGGTAACTCTGCCCCCTCTACGTTACTGCTCCACTAGTGGGAAACGTACGTCTTCCAAGTTCTTACATACGGAGTCAGCCTGGTTAGGTAGATTTCCACTGAAGGAGCCCGGTTCGAATATGGTGTAGTGGAGGGGACCTCTGCAAAGGCGTTCAGCTTGGTCGATGTCGCCACTCCCATCCCGCCCGACGCGAATCTGACAGCCGTTCATACCGGCAATAGATACGTTGTCGATGGACACAGACAGGTGAACAGGTCGATTCTGACACTACTGTCACGGAATATCGTCTGCTGTTACATCATCGTCCAGTTCGGAGTGCTCTCCCTCTATCGGAACTTGAACCTCATCACAGAGGTCCACCAGCCAAATCCAGTGCTTGGCGGCAGATGGTTACTGTAGAAGACTTGTGTCTAGCCATCATCCGTTGTCCACTGATGTGGGGTAGGGTACATAGAATGAGAATCTCCCGACTGAGACAATAAAACCGACTCCAAAGGGAGTTAACAGCGAACCAGTAGGATGTCATTCTAAGGTTTCTTGGAACGGAATCATCACCCAAATCACATCAGAATTCCTGAATTAGTACGCACAACTCGAAGAAGTTAGTATCCAGGGGTAGCGTTCCAGTTTGAATCTCACGAGAATAACAGACAAAATGGTCTCCGCAATACTATTATGGCATTGGGTAGTGGGTGACCACTAACCCTGGATTCGTATATATGGTAACGCAAGACCCTGAGAAGATTGAGCAAACCTCCGATTTAGCGCAACTCTCGAGTTTTCTCGCAAAACAGCACGATCAGTACTTGGAGATGCTCCAAGAGCCGATCGATAACTCGGTCTCCGCAACTGTAAAATCCGAGCAGTATTTCAGAGATCCAGAACCCGTCAATATCCAGATCGATTTAGAACGCCGTCCGAACACCGTCCGTGCGATTGTAGCCGATGAAGGTCCAGGAATGGATCGGGATACGATTCGCGAAATTATATTCCAGACTGCAAATGAGAAGGCGTCTGATGGCATTCTCAACAACATGGGTGCGGGGCTCAAAGCCAGTATTGCCTGGTGTGAAAACTCGCTCCGGATGGCTCCAGGAGCGAATTTCTCGACAAACGGGTTCCATCTGCTCTCCCGAACTGGTTCTGACGCGCCGATTCAGCGGGTTGATGGGCCGATTAGCAATGAGATGTCGGTCTACAACTCGGAGGATGAGGAGCTCTGGGCGGAAGGCGCTTCGGAACTCTCGATAGATTCTTCCGGGACTCGCGTGCATTTGACCGCCGCACGGTCGGATTTCGATGTCGATGTTGCTCGACGCTCATCGAGTATGCAGATGAAGGCCAGCTACGTTGCGCTGGTACTCGGCATTCGATTTCGGCGGCTGTTGGGTGCACAAGCGGACAACTCGATAACGATCACCTACCGAGATATCGACGGGGACGAAGAGGTTTCCTCCGAGGATACGATCAAAGTACCTCCAGTCGACGTTGCGTTCATAGACGCAGCCGAGTCTGCCCCCTCGGATATGGCCGACTACGATTCGTTCGAGGAATTCGAAGCCGCGGTTGCTGACTTAGAAATCTCCGAAGACGCGAAATATGGCTACGATACGACGACGATTACTGACGAACTCGGGGTCACGTACAACGTCTCCTATGAGTATGGGAATATTGATCTCAAGGCAATGGGTGAGGCGGTCGACGCCGATGAGCGCAACTTCAAGGTGACAACGGACGGGAGCGATAACTTCCGCTATCGCTATCGGATTTCGACGAACGATGCAGGGGTTGACGTATATGCAAACGGCCGAGTGTTAGACACAAATGAATGGCCGTTCGATATCAGCCGACATCAGACACTAAACCGATTCAATGGGGTGATCCGCATCGAACCTGCCTCCGAAGAGCATGAGGTACCGACGAATAACGAGAAGACAGGTATCGATAAGACATCGTCTCTGTGGGAGAAGTTGCGGAAATGGCTCAATGACGACTCTCGGAGGCCACAACGAACGCAATACGAGAGTGGTAGTGACGATGATGATGACGATCCAGGCAGTGGCGATGGCGGTGACACTGGTGACACGAACGGTGGCGACGATGACACGGGTACAGGTGATGGTGGCGACGACACGGGCGGTGAGGGTAATATCACTGGGGGGGACGGGAACGAGACAGACGATGATGACGATACAGGTGACGACAACGGCGACGACACAACCGATAGTGATGATGAATCCGGCGGTGACGACGATGACGGCTGGGATGACGACGACGAGACCGACGACGATGAGGATGAGGACGAATCTGACCAAACTGACATTGAAGGACTCGTTGACAACCTAGAAGCATCCGCAAAGGCGGGGGGCAGCCTCCAGGCGGAAACGGAGATCGATGGTGGCGAGATTGATCTCATCCATAATCAAGCGGATGGGCCGACAAACCTCTATAAGATCGTACATGGCCAGGCTCGCCCCGAAGACATTTACGAGATGATGATGTACCAAGACCACTTCAAAAGGTCTGGAGACGGAGACTATGGGCAGACTATCCTGCTCTGTACTGGTCTTACCGATGACGCACAGTCCGATTACGACAGTATTACACGCCGGACCGACGACCACGATGGCCTGTATGAATTTGTCGTCGTCACGCCGGGAACGGAGTCCGAGGATCGGCCGTGGGTGACAGAGTAGCACCGCTTCACAATGTCTCCACGCAACAGCGTCGAACGAATTCCGGGTGGCGTCGATAGCCAAATCGCGTCAATTAATAAGATCCTCCGGTATGTCGACTTGGAATCGCCACTCGTCGAGGACCTTGCCGACTGGCTTGAGGAGGAATTCCCCCTCGAAGGTGACACTCGAGCCGATCGCGTCATTCGGTTTCTCGTCGGAATCAATATCTTAGCCAAAACTGGGGAACGGCTTAGCCCCGGACCCGAGGGCGGGAAGTGGCTTGCTGAAGGTGCGGATGCGGAAACGTATTTCGGAACCCTTGACAGTGAGACTGTCGGCTTTCGTGAAATTCTCGAAGAGCTATTCCGTCATGAGGCGAGCGCTGAGGAACTCAATGTGTACCTTGCAGACAATATCGGTGTTGACTGGGACACAGCGGAGCAGGTGACGCGCCGGCTGCATTATCTCCGCTCAATTGGATACGTAGAACTTGAAGATGGTAGGTATTCGCTCAGTGAGGACGGCCGAAATTTCATCGAGGGGAAAACTGTCCGGGCACAGTTCCAAGACCCGCCGGACCATACCGATATTGTCGACGTTTTCGACCAAGACAATCCTCCCGAAATATATCTCGTAACCCAAGATATTGGAGATTTCCACGAGAACCAAATCCTCATTCCGGAAGACAACCAACATGATATTTCGGCACGGGAGCTATCGGCAAATGTGCTATTTTTCCACCTCGTGGAAGACGAGTTCCGTGGGTATTCACGCCAATCAGAAGCGGCGACCGAAACTACGCAAAACGGCACACGATATCGGCGCGTCCCCGTCGACGTCGTTCGGTTCGACGACCCCGTCAGTATGCAGGAAGTTATCGGTGAACTGTTGCACGCCGATTCAATAACCCGCCCTGACAGCTACCCGTTCTTAGCGACCGGCCTAGCAGACGTCACGATCGGCGAACTCGGTTCAGCCGCCGCAAAAACAATACTCGGCTCCGTCGACGCCGGTCACACATACTCAGAGGCAGTCCCGGAGTACGAATTCGAGAATCCCCCGACATCAGACGAGATTGAGGATCTCTATTACCCAGGGGATGGTGTCCTTGCAGAGATCATCGGGCAGATGATCCAAGCGCTCACTGGCGGTCAACATATCGTCTTAGTTGGGCCGCCTGGAACCGGGAAGAGTGAGCTGGCAAAGCAGGTAGCTGCCAAGCTCACCGATTCATCCGTGACGATGGTGACGGCAACCGCAGACTGGTCATCGTTCGATACGATTGGTGGGTATCAGCCTGAAGGCCAATCCGGGCTGAATTTCTCGCCAGGTGTCTTCCTTGATCGGTTCCAAGACGATGACGGGAACCCAACCAACGAGTGGCTAATCGTCGACGAATTGAACCGCGCCAACGTCGACAAAGCCTTCGGCTCGCTGTTTTCGGCGCTGGCTGACGATAGCGTCACTACGTCGTTCAAAGCCGACGATGGCAAGGAGATCGAGTTGGTCACCAAGGCGGATGTCTCGGGTGAGTCGATTGCTGCCCACCGCTATTGCGTCCCCGATACGTGGCGACTTATTGCGACGATGAATACCCATGACAAGATGTCGCTGTTCGATCTCAGTTACGCATTTATTCGTCGGTTTGCCTTCATACACGTTGGGGCACCGAGCGAAGCAGACATCACCAACGACGCTATCGAGGAATATCTGACTCGGTGGAAAATCGCGATCGACGCGGATACTGCCGGCGAGGACACCGACGCTGAAGGCACAGCTGGGGAGACGAGTCCGGACGGTACGGAATCGGAGACCGAGCCAACATCCAATCACCAGATGCCCCCGGACGACCTAGCTGGTACATTATCAGACGAGTGGGTCGAGCAACTCCAACAATACTGGTCACAACTGCAGCCCCACCGCGCGTTGGGGCCGGCCGTCATTGAGAAAGTCGCTCGCACGTTGTGTGGTGAGGATGTGGATTTGACCCGGCCCACGAAGATGTATGTCATACCTCAGCTCGAGGATCTGCCGCGCCAGACCCAAGAGAATGCGATTGACGCATTGCTTGACCCAGACGCGGATCTTCAGCTCAAGGCCGAGGAGATCATCACATTCTCGGAAGACTACTTGGGAATCAATCGTAGCGATCTCCAGAACACGCAGGCGTAAGCATGCCATCGAATACTGAGGCAACGTTTCGCAACGAACTCGTCGCTGATGTCGCCGAGAGCTTCCATACGTACCTCGGAAAGGGGATCAGCATACCCGGCCCAAGTTCGCTGATTGATGGGGGCCCCACCCCGCAGCCGTCGCTCAACGTTGATGACTTGGACGAAGTACTTCGGGTTCACTTTCTGTTGAGCGGGCTCAACCAATCCAGCTTCGACGAAGACAATCCACGCGTAATCCCATTTATGCGGACGTTAGCGGATCGTGTCCGCCGGCTGGATGCGGATATTCACACTGAACGGCAGGTTTCCCATGGCGGTATCGATGGTCCTGTCGACTGGCAAGCGACGACGGAACTGTATCGGAAGCAGGGGTACGTCAATCGGACCGCGTATGTGACCCGTCGTGACGAGGATGAGCTGCTGATTACTGGGAACCATGTCCTTCGTGAACTGTTGGTCACTCTGCAGTCGGTCTTTGAAGATGAACTCGCGGCCGCAGTCGATGACCCGGACGACTTCCAGTGGCTGAATCCGTGGTTACAAGCCGACGATGGTGAGCCACTGAAACCTATCCTCGATCGGACACTGGCACGGAACCCGGTCATGCGCGCACTCGACCGGCGAGAGCAGCAACAACCCGGTATGACGGGGTCGGTATCGCTGCGGGAGATCCGGTCTGTAAAACGAACGCGAAAGCCCATCTATCGGGAAGCAGCCCACCTCCTGGAACGCTATCACCGCGTTGTCGACAGCCGAGATTTCTCTGAATCAGAAGCACGGGAAGTACTCAGAGATACGTATATTCGGCCCGACTCAGAGACCGGCAGTGATCTCTTTGAACTCTACTGGATGTTCTCGCTTATTGAGGCGCTCGGGGATGCACGGCTCAAGCCAGTCACCGACGGCGACGATTTGATTGCTGTATGGCGAGACACCGAATCGAGGTACGAACTCTATCGGACGAATCGAACCGAGGGACCGCTTGACTTTACAGTCCCCCTGTCCGACGTCGAGACCGAAGTTGAGACCGCTCCCGGCGAGCCGGAAGGGTATCTCCCCCGAATGTTCGCAGCCGAAGCACATGCTGCGTCTTATGCGGACACAGCATTCGACATTTCCCCGGATTCCAATATCTGGGCGGGGATTCCGGACATTATCCTCTATAAACTCGACCGGGACACCGGATCGCTCCAGAAGGTTCTCCTTGGGGAGGTGAAATACTCAGACAACAAGAGCTATCTCAAATCGGGAATTCGTGAGCTGCTCGAATACGTCTACTTGTGCTCAAACGGCGCCAATGAGTACTTACTCAAGAAGCCGTATCGGGATAGCGGGGTTGACGATCGTATCGAAGCAGTGCTCTTTACAAAGCAAGTCTCAGGGGAGGTTGTTGACGACTCCTTACCGATATCGATCGTCGAGCATGGGTCATCCTACATACCCTTCGAGAATACGGACGACGAGTAACGGCCCAACTCACAGAGCCTGGTCGATAAATAGCGCTCTGGCTTTACCTTGCCTCCTCTCGACGGCTGGCTTCCAATTCCCGAAATGCACTCTGACGCGTACTACTACTCCACTCACCACCCACGACTAAAAACTCCCTTTACCTATCGTTCTAATGTTCGACTCTAGGAGGAGTACGAACCTTTACAGTAACCCGGGTGTCGTGGACGGCTATGGGTGAACCAGTGCTGTATGCTTTCGACCCACACAACGAAGCTGATACCTCTATCGTTCGACGCGAAATATTCTGGCTCATCAAGGACCGCTTGATTGACACCAAGCAGACTGGATGGTCGCTCTCGCATGGACAAATCGAGCCATATCCCCCCGAGAGCGATGACGGGGTTCTGGCCCACATTTCGACGGAGAAGACAGATAGTATCAGAAACCTCCTCACCGACTTCTTCTCGAATGGCTGTGGGTTTCTCGTTCCTTTGTCTGAGCGGATTGACGACAATCAAATGAGCCGGCGGCTTGCTGGAATCGATGCCATCGGACTGATTGAAGACCCGACGAACCCCTCTATCGAACCACTTGATGGCGTCGGGGCGTTCTGGTCGGAAAGCCCGCTGCAGTTCCCGATGTTCACTTCTGATAATCGTCACTCAAAATCCGTCTTTAATATCGCCCACCCGTATGCAACGGGGACGGGACTGATGGCAGATGTCGACAAGGAGTATATGGTGAATCCCGATGGATTACGTCAATCGGATACCGCTGAGGGTCCATTGTATTCAGTCGTCCTTCGCCCCGATCCGCTAGATATTGACACTATCACCTCAAGACTTCAAGAATGCATTGAGCGGATTCCGACCGGTACCTCATTGACTGTATCTCGTCATTGTGAAGCTGAAGCTAAATTCGCGATGAACGAATTAGACCTCACGACCGGAGCGCTATCTGCCGGCAGCGTACTTCTTGAGTTGTCGGACCAAATTGACACAGATCCGGAGACAGTCAATAGGGTAATCGAAGTGTTTGATACGCTTGGTATCAGTTTAGCGGGGGAATACAAAACATCTACTGGCCACTTTTTCTTGTTCAAATTCCATCCCCGTCATAGCGAAGTCGAATCTGCGGGACCTGCATTCGATGGAGCACGCGAACGGCGGAAATTGGCTCAGACGGAGTGGGCCCGTCAATCTCTTCCAGGTTACAAGCACCTCGACAGTGGGAAGCGCAAGCTGGATATTGCGACCTTTGGCGATTGGACGATTTCAGTCGAACGTCCCGGGAGAAAGGATGCTGATGACTTCACATATCATATCGATGGACCGGATTTAACGACGAAAGAGGAAACCAAACCACTTCTGTCGAGAGTGTTCATAGACGTTGGCCGACACTTGAATTGTCCTGATAGTGGAAAGGAATTCCTTGGGGCACTCTACCGGTTGTGGGATGCCCAAGTACCAATGAGCGAGGCTCCAGACATCATTGAGAAGCTGGACGCCGAGATGCCACAGTGTTCCGAGGCTGTAGAGTTGTGGTACGACCGACGGGTATTGCTCTACATCTTAGTTATCCAGTTTACCGTCGAGGACCTCAACTACCGATTCAATTTCCACCCGACATATGGAGGTCCGAGTTACCGCAAACAGGGCCGGGATCAACCCATGAACGGCCTTCTAAGAGTCGGCGCACAGCCATTCGACGAAGAGGCGTTCGATAACCTCGCTGAGAGCACGAAGGAAGGTGGTCTCATCCATCGACCAACAGAATTCAATGGTCCCACGCATCTCCGGGAGTGGTATCGAACGCATGGGTTACTTGAGTCCGACTAATAGGGACTAACTTGCTCTTCTCAGAGGTGATATTGACTTGGTCATTGTAGACGGCCTTGCCGACTAACCCATGTACTACTAATCCCGGAAGCATTCAACGGACTTGTTCTAGTCGGAGGACCAGACATCGCGAATCCAATTATCCGGTCTATCGTATCGCTCAAGACGTTTACCGGCGGGTTCTTTATCGCTCTCATATTTTTCGCTTACTCGGTCCATTCACCGTTGAAAGGGTAATCTCGCTCCTGATCGGCATGACGCTATGTTTCTCGATGTACACGCACTCTCTATATCTGATGAGGAGTATGCAGAAGAGCTTCTTGAAGAATTAGCGAATAGTAGCCCAAAAGAGGCACAAAGAGAACTCAACACCAGATGGAAGCGTTTTGACAAGGGGCAACAGGCTCTGTTTGGAAGAGGGAATATTGTCGAAGTTTTCCCAGCTGACTTGAATCCAAGCTTCCTTGGTAATTTGCGCTCTCGGGTGTCTAATGACGATGATTGTACTGTCATTGCTGGAGCTGTAGATTGGGCTGAAAGCAGGGGAAAGAGACGGTCGTTTCAGATGATCAGGGGGATTTCTGTGATAACGAAACAGAAATAAATGACGCAATTGACCTAACTCGGTCGTTCGCATGTAGCTTGTTTATCTGCACGGCTGCAGAATTCGTGGATGGTACCCGCTGAGGAGGCCGAGTCTATCTTTCTACAGGTCTGAATTCATCGAGCGGTATACTTCGTGTCAAGGGGGAACGACCTATCTCTTCTCTAGATTGAGGTTGTCGAGCTGCTCTATCACGATTTCGAAGGCATTCGCACCAATGTACCACGCACCTTGATTGAACTCGATTGGTGAGACAGAATCTCCGCAGGCCTCAACGATTTCTGCGCTGTTGGTCTCCCACTTTGGAGACTCCGTACTCACTAACCCGAGTTCCTCAGCGACCTGGAACACCCTGGTATCGACGGGGAACACGTAGCGGTACTCATCTCTAGTCACGTACTCCTCGAGGTTTGAACCCGAGACGATATCTCGGAGAAAGAGCGTGGCCTTCTTCGGGCCAACATTATGGATTGACGTCAACTCGTCGAACACCGTCTCGATATCACCATCCTCGATCGAGGCTTCGGTGTACTCAATGATACGATGATTGAAATCATCGAGTTCACCGAGGTACTCTATCGTCTCGACGACCATCAGCGGTCATGTTGGTTCCCGATACCCGCAGCTTCGAGTTCAGCAAGAAACTCTTCCTCAGAGAGGGCAACCGCATCAGCCGTCCATCGACCTTCGATTTCTATTTCGTACTCCCGAAGTACGGTCTCCGCCGCTTCTCGGTACTGACGGGAGAGAGTATCACTGCGCGCGCTCGCGAAAACCTTGCGAAACAGTAGATGGACTTGAAAGGGATCTTTCTCGGAGTCGAGGACCTGGGGAGACCCCTCGATATATTCCTCCTGATAGTGGTCGCTGAATGCGGCGATGCGTCCGATATCGTTGAAGGTCTCGGACATAGAGGCCGTCTCGACTGGGGCAGGTTTCTAAGTTCCGCCGATGAGCAATCTAAGTAGACGATCTCAGGCTTATACTGCTACCAGAGGAGGGTGATTGAGACTATCCGGAGGAGGGTGTATTCCGTAGGTTTATCTCATGGAGAGTACAGGCTAGACCCGTTAATGGGGCTTAAGGAGTGGACCAGACAGAAATTAAATGGCTCTACACGAGAGCGGATTGTTGGCCTCAAGGTGAAGGCTGGGGTAGAGTTCGTCTTTTCCATAATACGGAGTTGGCCATGGATATTGTCCACGTTCATCACAGTACACTTCCTCTTCCCATCAGGTAGCGGAAGTTTAGCAATTGGGCCCCTATCGGCGGATTTGTCACAAATCGAACCCGCAGCGATTGGTATAGGACTCGTTCTCTGCTTCGGATACAGAGAATATACTGGCGCTGTTCAGTGTAGTTACCGATGAACGATCGTGTATTTGGTGGCTCTCGGTGCAGGACGTGCAACGAGTGCAACGACTGCGTCAGCTATGGCCTCGAGCGCAGTTAATTCAGAACGTTCGCGTACAGTGGGTTCAGCCCACCTTTCATAGCCAATAGCGGCCAAATGAATCCCGTTCTGGACTATGGACCGCCGATTAGATTTAATAAGCCTTTCCTCAATCAGCACAAACCCGAAGGGTAGAAAGATGGCTGGGAGAGCCCCAAATATGGCGGCACCTGCTCCGGATACTATAACGATGAGTGAACCGAACAGTGAGTACCCGGCGATAAACAGCACAAGAAGCCGGCTGTAGTCATCCATGGAAGGTTGATCATCGAATGGCCGGTCGCGGAACCCGTCCTTGGCTGCGGCTCGTTCCCAGTTAATGTAGAACCGATAGCGGCGAAGGGTGCCGCCTGCACTGATTCCAGTTGTAATTATTAAGATAAAGTAACTAACCGCAGCGCCGCGCATCATGAGTGAGTCTGGGGCGACAAGGGCTCCAGTAAGCAGGAAAGGGAGTATCGGTGCAGTGGTGATGATGGCTATCAATATCCCTGCGAACGTGTATTTCTGAGAAATGACGACGGTCACCCACCCAAAGCGGGGGGTCCCCCCTCCAATCTCCATTTCCCGTTCCTCAACGTGAAGCATCTCGTTGCTCTGTTTACTGGCGCTGTTCTAGTAAGCATTCCGCCATCTGCGAATACGGAATTCTTGAATCTTCCAGAAATTGCCGGGTCCGGCTATTATGACTTTGTGGATGGATGTAAACGGAGTCGATGCGGCGCCTCTGTCCCAGAACGACCCGAGGTTTGCCAAGGGATTTCCCTATAATCTCCCGACCTTCGCCCGGTCTCCGGCTCCTAGCCGCTGGCACTTCAGGTCGGCTCGGGCCGACCCAACTGGGAGAAGAGTCCTTGTAAACCATCACTAATAAAGAATGGACCCGATTGAAGGGATTCGGATATCGATTGGGTTCTTACCACCGTCAGCTCGTTAGCTAGAAGGCGAATCTATTCTGTAGCCCAACTAGCGTCACAACTTATGCGCAGATCTTGACTTTCGGAACTCTGTTGAAGTCTCAGAACCGGATTTACCTACTCTGAGCCTCTGGTGACACTGCATATGATGTCGGGGAAGTGCCAGCTCCTGGATTCCGTGATTACTCTGCAGATAGTCTCCTTCTAATTTTCAGAGTGAATGGCTCCCCTCCCCCCGGTTTGCTTTTCGGTGATGGGAGAGGGATTGGATGAGTTCACCGCAGCTACACCGATGCCAGTCTCGATCCTCTAAGAGCTGTGCTATGCCATGTTCGTTTCGGTCTGGGTCCCGTTTGAGTTCTCCATCTTCAGAGACATAACACATCCAGATTTCGAGGGGGAGCTTGTCGTCTTCTGGTCTAGGAAGTAAAACCGGCTTGAGTCGGGGGTTGTATAGGTTATTATCGAGGATAAGAGCCGGCCCTCGCTCAGTATCAACTCGTTGAATCACAGTGAAAACGGGGTGGCCACCCACCTTGACTCTATCACCCTCTTCTGCTAACAAGATCGTTTTTATACTATCTTCATGTCGTTCCACGACGAATTACTCTCCCCTGGAAAGCAGTGATGTCGGGGTGCAAGCCCGGCAATGGCACCAAACCAGCAGCCTACCAGTTGAGGGTGCCGGGCCTCTCGGCCCGTTCACGACGTTAGCAAGATATACCTTAAATGATGGCCTCGTTCGTCAATTCGACTCCTTTCGTCAAGACACCTGTTGTATAGCAAACCACGAGACTCGTGCACAGATTCTGACTTTCGGAACTACTGTGTTCACGCACGGTAAAGAATACCCGATTCGAGGGTTCGAGTAACGATTGCATCGAATCCTGTAGCCGTACCAAACTCTTGGCTTCGCTGTCCAATTCGCGTTGGTAGGATTCTAGGTCGACGCCGCCGTGGTCATCTGTCGTCGGTGGGAGCCATTCGGAGACCGTTGGTGTCGCGATACCGCCAGCGAGTACCTCGTCAGGCGGTCGGTAACTAGGATTTCGATATAGTCCTTCAGAGAGATCCTTACAGATAACTTTGAATCGGTTGATTGTTCGGTCATAGGTCTCGATGACGGATTCACGTCGGGCCACAACGTCCTCGTGCGGTGGGGGACGGACACCGAAACAGAGCCGATATAGGGCGTTGGGCAGTAGTTTGCCGATAAGACCTGTTGGTTTCCGAGCCAGCTCCTCTTTCAGATGGTCATACGAGTCATAGCCCACGAGAAATTCCAGGTTCATATTCAGCACCGAAAGCGACGCTGAGAAAGCAACGGACCCCGGAGAGCGTTCTGACGATCACATGTTTGCGGTCGGCCGCACGATATTCTGTAGACTACTCTCTTTCCCTCAATCCCCCCGTCATCATGCATTGCTGCCTACTGGTCGGGAAGAAGGATACGAGAAGATTGTGTCTCTCACTGAGCGTTTTCTGCAACCCACCACCTCCGTATGTCGCTGGTCCCCATGTATCTCGATCAGTGGCCGGGCCGGTCTTCTCGCCAGATAGTGGGTACGGCAATTGTATCCGAGCTCCCTCAACGACCGGAGTGATGAGGAGACTGCCGATCAAGTGCGGTCAAATTTTTGACAGCGAGATTCAGAACCCGACCGGTACTACTTACCACGTAGGACGAGAGAAGTACACAACTCGGTACTTCAGATGTCTGAATATGCATCCGTCGTTGATCGTCTCACCAGCTTTTGTCGCGAAGAACACGAAGAGTTACTCGACGGTCTGGACAACAAAACTGCATGGAGTAAAGAAGCCGATCTAGGTTACGGGAACCAGATTGTCTCTGCTGCTCATGACAACCGAACAGTCTTAGAGCTCGTCCAGAACGCTCGAGATGCGATTATCGAGGGCGGCGGGGATGGCCGTGTCTCAGTGATCGTCGGTCCCGATTCGCTCATGGTCGCGAACACGGGGAGTCCTTTCCGTTTAGATGATGAGAACGTGTTTCGGGCTGTTACCTCGCTGGGGCGATCTGCGAAAGCACAAGATCGGGGGTCTATAGGTGAGAAGGGAGTTGGTCTCAAGTCGGTGCTCCAGCTGAGCGAGCAATTCAGTATTTACTCACAGGTCAATTCTGAGCAGCTCTCGGCCCACTTCTCTAGGGCAAGAACCGCTCGCATGCTGCTCGCCACGTACGGAAGCTTGCTCAAAGCGGATTCATTCAGGCAACGCATCGAACTGTCCGACGGTGAGGGGCTCGTTGACGCTTGCCGGTCGCTTTCTGCAGATATCGGCACTGGCGCGTTACCGGGATATCTTAGTGAGGACACGCTACGACGTCGGCTGCTAAATGAGGGGCAGGAGCCGCCAAGTCCCCACGCGCTCCTCTCGGATTTGCCGCGACTCTCCTTGTTCCGGTATCCGTTCCCTGATGACTCACAGAAGGACGTCTCTCCGCTACGGTCGGGCCTCGTCGGGACGAACGAGACGGTTTCCACCACAAACAGACCGTACAGTAAGGACCTGCGCTCGTGGATTGGTAACCACGGCGGGTCGTACACTACGGTCGTCGAACTCGACTACGTCGATAGCGAATGGCGGACACTCCTCGACCGCGTCGAAGGCATGCTTGCGGACGCCAACGACGAGGCGCTGTCGACGTTCCGAGACCACCGGTCATCAACGGACAGCGATTCTGCGGCGTTCAGTAAACAACGCCAGGAAACGCTCTGGCAGGAATGTACGAGTATCTCTCCGGAGACGCTGATACTACTCGGACATATCGAGCAACTAGATCTGATCCGGGTATCACGTAACGGGGATGGGGTCTTGCAAATGGACAACCGACGACGGATCACGGTCGACCAGGGTGACGCCAATCCACTCCCGAATACGCCCGCAGTCAGTCGGCGACGAGTAACGTACAGGGTGGAAGAACCCCAGAACGATGAGTCCAATGAACACATCCGGACGTTCCGTCAGTACACTCGAACGTACAATGACCTCACTGGCGACGAGGAGGCGGGGTCGAACCTTGACGATGTTCACCTCCTATTCGAGAAGCCGACACCGGGAGATGATTGGGAACCTAAGTCGAAGCCGCTCTATCTGTACTACCCGATAGAGGAAGTCGAAACACCGTTCCCCTTCGTCGTCCACGCGCCGTTTCGGGTCGGGTTCGACCGTCAATCGCTCACGGCAGATGAGCAGAACCGGCGAATACTCGATGAACTGCCTGAACTCGTCTCGACCGCAGCAGCCGACCTCGCAACTGACAAGTCACCAACGGATTCGGATGAGTCTGGGTCGCTCACCCAGTGGATGCCGTGGCTGGTCACCCCACTCGAAACGGCAGACGGCACCGATGCATCGCAGCTAGTCGCGTCCGCCGTGGAAGACACACTTAGGCGGCTCCGTGAAGAGTCGATCGTTCCGACCGACGCTAACGAACCCAAACGACCGACTGCGGTGTTGTGTGATCCAGAGCGGCTTCGTGCCTTCGAGCCCCTCCGACGCGATGCACCAACGGCACCGGTCCCCGGACGCAACGTCATCAAGTCCGGCAGCAGGTGGCGGGCTGCCATCTCCGGGGCCGAAGATGAGTCCGATTCGGCGTTCCGACAGTGTGCCGCTCGCATCGGACTCACGAAGGTTCTCGACCGGCCGTTCGACGATGGTGATGGGCAGCGTGGCTGTATCGACATCCTCAGCGAGCACTGGGGTTCAAGTACTAATTCAGAGGGTACAACCGACTGGGCCATCCCAGTCGACGACGTCCGCCACGCGACCCAGTACTTCGAGTCCATCTGCGCTGTCCTCCACGCGGCCTCGGACGGCGAGGAACTTGACGTTGAGATCGGGACCGATGCAAAAAAAGCAGCAGCGCAACTGGGGGACAAACGGGTTCCCCTCTTACCTGCCGAGGCACATCGAAACCATGGCGACGATGACTCGCCGGCGATCACTCACCTTGTCAGAGCACGATCGCGACACGACGGCGGCAAGGGCCGAGGTTCGAAACGGAGCGAACGCATCGTCTTTCGACGGACCGGTGGGAACACGGCGCGGTCAATAATCTCCGACCTCCCAACGCCACCGAGTGACCTGGCTGTGTTTGTGATCCCCTTCAGGTCGGGCTGGACCGGGCCGCTGGAGAGTTTTAACAGAGACTGGGGAACACGAAACCTCGATAGTCCTGCAGAGTTCTACCGCCGGGTGGCCGCCGAGGCTGGTGGCTACTCGGGAGATTCGACGTCCGACCCTGACGTGATTGGGTACATCGTTGACCTGTACGGAACGGTGACCCAGGGTCAGATCGCAGACTGGCTCAGGCCGCAGCCCCACCGACATCATCAGTTCGGAGAGCTACAGGAGACCCTGCAAGGCGGGGGGACTGATTCGCTCCCCTCGGATTACGACGACTATCTGGAAGAGCGCTACGTTCAGCGTGTACGGCTCCCGATCGCCGGTTCCGACGGGTCGACCGAGAGAGCCACCACCATTGAGTCATCACATGGAGGTCGGCTCGAGACGCGACCGGCCGAAGAGCTGTCGTTCGGCACCGAGTGGGCCCAGGAGTTCAATGCGGTCGCGGATACACTCGAAGAGACCGGACCCGAGGTCGACCGATTCAGCGGCCAAAATGGCCACGAGGATACGCGGGCGGCGGCCTTTCGCCGATGGGCAGCCGCGATTCGCCTCGCTGCCGGCGCGAGATCCAACGGTGACCACGAAATCGCTCCGCCAGACGACGACTACTGGAACGCAGTCTTCAGCGACGGATGTGACTTTGATGGATTCGACTGCGTCCGACGTCTCGACGCCCTGCTTCATCTCGGCGTGCAGGTCGGGCCACGGATTAAGTGGCGATGGACACTTCCGACGCGGGGCGAACGTGATGCTGAAGCAAGCACACTCACTGTTTCCGACGCACAGACCCTCGCGAATGGCGAGCTACCGGAAGCGTCGGACTTCTGCCCGCCCCAGCCCCTCGTCGAGGCGTACCGGGACACGATCTGGCGTTCCGACAACAACCCGGCGTTCAGCGCCTCCCATTCGACCGGCTGTGGGAACCGCTGGCTGAATCCGAACGTGGAAAAGCTCGTGGGGGACTATCCGGACGAAGCGCTGCTCCCGATGTGGTGGTACTTCCCGGATCTCCCAGATCCAGAATCAGCCGCCGGCCGTGACTACCGTGATGCCACGCTCCTCATGTGGCCAGAACTGTCCGAGGGTGTCACCGAAGTCGCCTGGCTCTGTAGCCGGTGGCACAGCTTCAGCACCGCCGACGACAATAGCAGGATTCCGTCGCTCGGGCTTGTGCAACTCGCCCGCCACCAACTGTGGCCTGCTCAAGGAATGTTTGAAGAGGAACCTGGTGACGACAGGCTCACCATCTCAGACGGCGACCAGCTCTCGGCACGGAAACTCCTGCTTCACGACGACGACCATCTCCGAGGAGCTATCCAGTACTTACCACGGGTCGATGTCGACGCACTGGAGGAACGCCTAGAAGACGCAACTGATTTGGACGTAGGGGGGTCAGACGTCGTCGATGTTCCGGCAGCACTCCGGTCACTGGGTATCCGGCCCCTTGACGCGTTGACTCCCCCGATGGCGGCCGCGCGCCTAGAGTGGTTCCTCTCGCAGTTCGCCGTCGAGGCCAGCATCGGGACCACGGCCCGAACGTTCACTGTCACAGCGAGTTGGGCCACACAGGCACTGTCCGTGCCGACTGACGCACTATTGCGGCGTCTTGTCGCAGACGATGCTCTCTCGCGAGAGCTCGATGACAGGGAACCGAAGCGACGTTGGATCCGGCGTGACCTCCAGCACCTCGGTACGTGCCTCCCGGTCACCGAAGGGAGTGTGCCGAAGGCGCTCCGCATCGGGCGTGGTCGCCGTCCAGACGGTGATTCCGAGACAGTCGTCTTCACACAGCCACTGTCGAAATACTCCCGTGAACGACTAGTGAATGACGGCCGCCGGTTCGTTGAGCGACCGGCCGATGAGACTGAACTCGCGTATGTGCTCGGTGGCGAGTCTGAATCCGTGAACTTTGGCATCGCGATTGAAACCGAACCACCGTCGCCACGACCGGTTCACGGTGCGGATGTGGAGTCCGGCAGCGACCGACTCAACGAACTGCGGTCGAAGCTCCGTGACCGACAGGAGTACCTCTTGGCAGCCTATCTGGAGAACGCGACGGCACCATACCTGCAGTCGGTCCATGACAAACTATCGGTGGTCGTCGAGAATCCGATTGGGGTTGTCGAGCGGAGTGAAAATGACGATGCCCAGCGGAACTCGGCTGAGTGGAAGCCCAGCGAGGGGAGTACCTCATCACACATCGCTCTGTTCCGTGATTCGGTTGACCGGTACCAAAGAGACGACGGTGCTATACCGCCATACCTCGCCGCTGACGGGCTCGTTCAGGTGATCGAGCAATTCGACCTGCGGGATACTTTTGAGAACGTTCTGTTCAAGAACGAATCGGCCCTCGAGGACGAGTATAGCGACGCGCTCGAAAATATCCGTCGGGAGGTAACCGAACTGCGGGCACGACGTCTGGAGGAAGTCTTCCAAACACTTGATGGGCTGGTCTCTACGCACTGTTCAGGAGCGTCGCTCCCCGCACCCGACGGATTTGACGTTGAACCTCGAGAGACATTAACGGCGGCACGGTCAGCAACTGAGCGAGAGGGCTTCGACGACAGCAATCCGCTCCTGCGAGCGTGGGGCGAGCAATTGACCACTGAATGCGGATTTGAGAGGGATATCGCGGCAATGTGTCTCGTCGCTGCAGCAACTGATTCTCACGAGACAAGACTGCGGATCGCGTATCGGCTTGGACGCGATAACGTCCTCGATATCGACGATCTCGTCGACAACGGTTACCGATGGGCAGAACTCGATGAATGGCCGCAATCGCGGAGCACCCAACCAGTAAAGTCGTATCTCGCGGCCGTCCATCGCGTCCGACGGTTCTGGGATGCACTGGCTGACCACGAAGATGAAGGCGAGGAAGGCATCGTACGCGCAGTCCGTGAGACAGTGACGTCTGCTCGGATAATGGGTCCGAGTCGTCGCGTCGCTACGCTCGTTCGAGATGGTAGCAACCTCGATTCGTCGCTTCGATACCTCCGTCTCGGCGATATTCCCTATGTAACACGAAAACCGCCGGTGACCGACCAGCTCGTCGATGCCGTCACTGAGTGGGTCGAGAGCGAGCGGGTTGCGCTTCAGGAGTCGGACATCATCTACAGCGAGCCAGATATCGACGACTTCCTCGGTGCACTCGTCGACGCCGTCTCGTCTTACGAAACCGCAGAACAGCGTGTTGCCGACGTATTCGCTACCTACGAACAGAGGGATGGTGAGTCGACAGCCGGGACCAATGGGAGCCGAGCCGACCTCACCACGAACTGGATCAAGGGCAATGACGACGGAGTGGAACAGATCGCGACTGAGTTCGAGGCAGCCGCGGCAGTGACCGAAGGTGGTTCTCCGAATATCAGTGAGTCAACCGGAGAAGGCTATTCTCACGTGAACGCGGAGATCGACGCCCGTGGCCGTGAGGGCGAGCTGATCTGCCTGGACCGAGCCTGGAGACGTTTTCGCGATGCACCTCAGAAGGTCCGCAGGCAGATATTCGAGGTGGTTCAGGAGTGGCGGGCGCACGAAGACTGGCGGCTTGACACAGTTGAAGAAGTCGCGAATTCAATTCCGGCTCCTACCGCCAGTGGAAGTCAGAGTCGTGAGGACCTGTTATCGTGTCTCGACGCTAACGAACTTGAGGCCACGCCCGAAACAAAGGCTGCATTCCACGCACTGTTCGACACCTCAGCAGAACGAGGGCCGGGCTTCGACCTTATCGATCCATTCGCAATGAAGCCAACCGACGATGAGCTAGAGGACTGGGAGCCCACATGGATGCGACGTGTCGAAGCAAAGGCCGTCGATAGCGGCCGTATTCACAACGGTCGGATCAAACTCACCGGTAACGAACTGCGGATGGCACTTCGTCCCGGCCCGACGAGTAGTGCCTCCGACACGACAGAAGACACCACGAAACACAGCTACCTCGTCCGCCTAGTCGGATTTCCCACGGATTGGAATGAAAACGAAGACGAGCGCAATCGGTTGCAGCTCTTCGATATCGAGAACGTCGCCGACTTCGTGGGAATTGAGAGCAACTCGGCTACCATTCTTGAGAAACTCCGAGGCGGATCTTTCTATATCACCTTCCAGACCTAGCGGTATAGCCTCCCGTAGATTCTCGCCTCGACAGTCGTGATAAGCGGCACCCACTCGAGAACGTCCCGTTTCAATTGTTCGTAGAGCTGGGCGTTCGGATCACCGCCCGGGTGTGGCACCGACATTCCTCGATACTAGTTGCTGGCCTGGGCGTGCTCGCTGTTCGGGCGGAGAAAGTCCCATTCTCGGATCGCGAAGCTGACGATCCGGATGCGTCGCTGGAGGTGCTCCCAGTCCTGGGCCCGTTCACGACGCTCTGCTTCTTCCTCTGCATCCAGATCTTCGTCTGCGAGTGTCGCCCGAAGCTCATTCGGCGATTCGACCTCGTATTCCGATTTCCAGTCACGAATCTGGGCGTTCATCTCGGTCAACCGCTCGGTGAGTTCTTCGACGCTCTGGACGCTATCACGGAGCCGCATCACCTCCTGTAACACTTGGTGGCGATAGTCCGGCCGGTAGGTGGTATGGGCTCCCGCGTCATCGCGATGCAGGACACCATCATCGACAAGCCGCTCGAGAACCCGTTTGGTCGGTTCGTGTGACCACCCAGCTTCGGAGGCGATCCAGTTTCACAGTCTGGGGCTCCGACAGCTGCCTGGCGACCATCCGCACCCGATCCTCGCCTGTCGTCTGCTGGTCCCGGAGACCCGCTGGCGATGCGTCCTTGTCTTCCATGGAAGAGATAATGGCCTGGGGATCTATATAGGTTGAGGGGCCTTCGATGCAAATAGAAACGACTGTCGCGATCTCCCTTGGCTATTCGATAAGCTACGAACACATATCAGAACTAAGCACGCATGCTGTTTCAAGAGGTGTCTAGGATGTCCGAGTCCTCTCGAGATAGTGTTCAGTCGTAGACCGAGTCGGTGAGCGACCACGAGCATATTCGCTCGGTCGACCGGTAGTCTTTAAGTCAGTATCACAAATCCAGTGATTACCGATGGATCGTGTCGTCTACTATCACCATCCCGGGGCCGAGAACTTCTCGCTGAAGTTCAGCTCGGAGTCTCCAGCGACCGCCCTTGCTCGCAGAAAGAACCTCGAGGGCGCGACGAAGCTCATCGGCTATCCGTTTGAGACCCCGGTTTACATTCTCTACGAGGGCGACACAGAGATCACGGACGCAACTGACATCCAGTTCGACAAGACGTGGCTCAGCAACCAGATCGAGGAGTTCCCCCGCGAAGGACAGGTTGTCGCCTTTCGGTTACTGGAGTTGCTCGAAGCGGCTGTCGACGTCAGAGAGGAGGACGAATTCCACCTCTACAAGGAGTTTGAGCCACAGAAGATTCAGCAGGCACTCGATTATGTCTCGTGGGGAACATCACTTCCACAGGTCGCTGGCAACGTGATGTCGAACCTGATTCTCCGTCATTCGCTGCCGAACGCGAATCATCGAACCGGAATTGCGATGTTACACTTCTGTATCGAGAGTGCAGATCCAGCCTTCGAGCTGCCACGGACCCAACTCGACGATGAAACGTGGCAAGAGTGGGTGGACCCATATATCCTCGAATCGAAGCGCCTCACCACGGTCCGCCGGAATAACGTCCGATTCAAGCAACTCCAAGAGCTGGACGTTGATCTCGTCGAGCGGAAAGACGGCATTCAGATTCGATTAGCCGAATTCGAGTTGGATATGCACTGGCGCGACGCTCTCTCGAGGTACGCCACCCGGCACGAAGACCACTGTACGGAGTTTGCTCGTGCAGTCCTTATGCGCGCCGGTCGAGACGATCTCCTCGACCAGGCAGGGCCAACAAAGCAAGACTTCCTCGACTATCTGGAGACGGGACTCGTCGAACGAGATTTCAGAGAACTACTTTGATCAGTCGCGGAGCGGTGCTACCGACTGGCCGACCTCTCGGACGTGGTCACTTCGCTCGAGGTCGAGCTCCTCGGCGAGATAATCGACTGTCTCTTCGAGGTTCATAGCTTACGGAAGCCCTCCGATCTGTATATACCTATTGCTGTACTACCCAGACTGACGCAACAGCAGGACTGGATAGCAGAAATTTCCGGAGCGACACTCTTTCTTTGAGTTGTACCCAGTACCAGCTTCTAGACTCCGATAGGTTCTCGGTCAGACCGTGGTACGGTATCCAGCCAGGTCGTGGCTGCGTGCGCAGCCGAAGGCGAGCACGGAGCGGAGGGTGGGGCGGCGGGCGAGGAGTGGTGGCCGCGAAAAAAGAGGGATGGGTCCCTCAGTCGGCCTGGACCAGCCCCGTCACTGCATCGTCGGGGTTGAGTCGCGCTTCAGCCGCATCGTGAATCTCCGTCGAGTAGTCCTTGACTTGGTACTTCGATGTGGGCACGATCGTCGACGCCGCTTCGACCACATCGTCCTGGGTGATGCTCTTGCCGTCTGTCAGCCGGTCAGCTGCGTACACTGCCGCGCCAGCCATCGCTGTCCGATGCGTGCCCGGCCCGATACACTCGCTATCGGCCAGGTTCAACAGCCGTTCGCCGAGTCGCACCAGCTCGATCGCTGCTTCGACCGTCACCGTCTCACCGAGCGCCGCAACGACCTGATCGACCGCTCTGTCGCGCACTGGTGGCGCCTCCACGTTCGTCTGCATCCGGATCTTCCGCGCTGCCGCACAGACCCGGTCCAGCGAGTCCTTCGCGTATGTGGCCACATCCTCTGGCTTGCGCTCGGTGCCTGCTTTCCTCGTTGCGAGTAGCATTGCACCACCTGCAAGGGCTTCCCAGGACATCCGCCCGCCCGGGAGTCGCTCGGCTTTCGCCGCCTTCAGAAAGTGTGATGCATCCGTCTGGACGTGCTCAGGTAGGTGCAGGTTCGCCCCGAGCATCCCGATATCGCGCATCCCTTCGTTGAGACGCTGGTTCCGCCGGTTGTGCATCGTGAACCGCTTGTGCCGCCGCCGTAATCGCTCCATCTTGTCCTTCTTCGCCGGCGTCAGCGTGTTACCCTTCGCGTCCGAACTGAGGAAGAACGTCGTGTGCAGCCCTTTGTCGACCCGCAGGTCGTTCGTCACCTCACACGCCCACTCGCCACTCCGGTCGTGGGTATCCGGCGCTTGGGCCTTCAGCGTCGGCGCCCGATCAAGCGACTCGACCGCGACCACGAGTCCACACTCCGAACACACTGACTCGTGACCACGCTGCTGCACCCGACCACTGCACTCCGGGCACCTCGCCTGCCACTCGGCACCGCGAACGTCAACGACGATCTCCTCGTCGCCCTGCTCACTCTCAATCTGTTCTGCATCCTGTACATCCGAACCTTCAAATTCGAGGATTTCCCTAGTAGTCATTGGTCACACCGTGACCTGAAGGCGCTCGCTGAGCGCCCGACACCGCGATGTCACTACCATCGCGGTTTTCCACGGAATCAGACCGACCAGTCACGACTGCGCGCTCTCGCTCGCGCCTTCGCGAGCGCCCCCTGGGCGCGAGCGAGAGCGCGCCATAGGAAGGGCAACTTACCAGCCGCGCGCGGCGTCCTGCCGAGCGGAGCGAGGCAGGGCTCGGAAGACGAGCGAAGCGAGTCTTCCGGTGAGCCGGCCGGAGCGAGCGGCCAGCGGAGTAAGCGTGGGGGGTGAGCACCGACTGGAGCGCAACCCTCCGCGCTTACCCGCTGGCGTCGAGACCAGATGCACTTCAGCCCGGCAGCCCGCCCGCTATGCCGGCAGGCAGCCCGGAATGGTCGGTCGCGAGTGAAGCGAGGCGCGAACGGAGTGAGCGCCTCGATGCGAACGGCGACCGGAGGTCCCGCGAACGGAGTGAGCGGGAGCGTTGGAAGACGAGCGGAGCGAGTCTTCCTGAGGGAGCCGTGAGCAAGCGGAGGCCGGCAGCGGCGAGCGCGGCGGGCCGCTCACGGCACACCGACCGTCCATCAGACTCGGCACCTACCTACCGTCTCTCATAAGCGCCTCACAGGCGCCACAGACCGCGGAGCGCCGCCTGGCTGACCATTGCGTTGAACGCACCAGAAAATCGCTCTACGGCCCGCGTATCAGTCTCTCTACCTGGTGGACGGAAAGGGCGAGGCGGGCTCGCGTTCACTCTAGTCGTCTCGGCGACCGCTATCCGAACGGGGGTCCCGCGAGCAGAGCGAGCGGGAGCGTTGGAAGACGAGCGAAGCGAGTCTTCCTGAGTGAGGAGATGTCGTCGAGCGACCGCGAGCGCGCCGAGGGCTTTCGAGGTGGTTGCGGCCACGGAGTTGCCACGCTCACCGACCAGATCCCGAACTAATCGGTACAGAGCGTCTACGTATCGAATCGTCTCGGAGACGAACGAATCCACGTTCGGGTCGAGCCGTGGCGTCTGCCAACATTAGTTTGGATCGTAGGGATTCGTTGCTGTATCGAGCCGATAGACATCCTCGACTGCGTCGAAGTCGTCGTCGAACACATACAGGTAGCCGAGCCCCTCGGTCTGCATATACGCGATAATGCAGGCATCGACGAAAGAGAGCGGTTCGTGTTGGCGAAAGAGGGACTTCCCTGTCGCGAGGGCGTCGGTGGTGAGTGAGTCGATGTGGAAGCGGGCGTTTGCTTCGATACGATCGAGGAGATCGACGGCTGCGTCGTGGCCGGCGTGGGTCGTGAGGCCGTTGAGCGTTTCCGCGAGAACGTAGTCGAGGACGACAGCCTCCGGGAGCGTTCCATCGTCGATGCCCTGGAGGACGGGAAGCGCGGCATCGTGGGATCCATCCCGCCGGTATGCGGCGGCGAAGAGGACTGTCGTATCGATGAGTGCACGAGGCATTTACTCGACGTCGACGCCCCAGGCGTCGTGATCGCTCGTCACATCGGTCGACGCTTCCCCAGCGTAGCCGTCGAAGTCGGCGAACGTCCCCGTTTGCTGTTAAATGACGTGGACCCGAATGCTCCCGTCGTCTTCGAGCTGCCATTGGAGCTGATCACCATCGTCGATATCGAGTTCGCGCCGAATCCGTGCGGGGATGTTTGCCTGGTTTCCAGACACCTTGCTTTCGGCGTCGATTCTGTCGCTGCTCATATCCATCGATAGGTGGCCGTCCGTGAAAAGCCTAGTGTGCCGCCACACTACTCCGCTGTATAGCAGACATTCCGATGGGGAGACAGTGATGTACCGTTGGTCCCTTGGAAGCCAGCCGTCGGGTAAGCGCTGCTGCCAGTCGGGAAAGGTGAATTCACCATCGGATCAAGCCCTGAGGCTTTCTACTTCAGCGACGCGCTTTGCATCCACCGCCTCTCGCGGAGGTGTGAACGCAGGGAGCGCAGTCTCCATAGGCCAGTCAAGCGTCGACAGCTCCATGACCGGTGACGGAGCGCTCCTGGTGGACTGAAAAGGCGAGGCGGATTCGCGTTTATCGCCGTCCCCGATCCGGATCTCGCGATTGACCCCCACGAGCTGCTGATGCAGGCGTTCCAGGCTGACCCCGGCCGTCCCAACTACTGGGAGGGCCCGATGACCCTGGTAGGTCCCTGGTGGAACCCTGCTCCCGGTAAACCCGCGCATGGGTATCTCGCGACCACAGCGGTGGTCGGCTCCGAGGATCGGCCGCAGGCCTACCCGGTTCGCCCCAGCCCGCCGCCCGAACCGCGACACGACGAGTCGGTGGTCACTGACGCCATCGCACGCAGCGTCCAACGCTACGGCACCGATTCCTATTGATCGCCACCCACGACCCGACCTCCAGGGTCGTCATAAGCGCCTCACGAGCGCCACAGGCGCCGGGGCGCAGCCTATCTGACCACTGTGTCGGCCGCACCAGGAAACCGCCCGCTGACGCTATCTCGTCGACTCACCGTTCGACATCGGGGCTGTTCGAGTCATTGCTGACCTGTGAGTCGCCACGTTCCCCTACAGACACCGATTCGCTCCATACAGGAGGTTCACAGATCGGTCGATAAAGGGATTCAGTTGCCACGGCAGTCAGTGACCTACCAAGAATTCATCAAAAGTGGCCTGATGAATATAGAAGCTGTGTGCAGCAGCAGATCTTGTTCAGCACCCAGACCAACGCGGGGATCTGGATGAGGACCTAGACAGTATTCCACCATTGACTGCAATCGCCACCTAGTGTCCCTCGTCGGCGATGGAGTCTGGTCGCTCCCAAATTCTTGAGTGACTGTCCGCCATTGGTCGAAGCATGCCTCTCGTCAGCACGTCGGAAGAGCGGTTCGAGAACGTCCCGGAGTACGACTATCCCGCAGACAGTGTGACCGTCACCGACGACGGCGCGGAGATGGCCTACGTCGACGTGCCCGGCGAGGGCGACGAGACGTTTCTCTGTCTGCATGGAGAGCCGACGTGGGGGTTCCTCTACCGGAAGATGATCCCCGGCCTGCGCGAGCGCGGTCGAGTCGTCGTCCCCGACTTCGTCGGCTTCGGTCGCTCGGACAAATACACCGACGTCGATGAGTACAGTTTCGAGATGCACTACGAGACACTCAGGCGATTCGTCGAGTCGCTTGACCTCGACGGCGTGACGCTGGTCTGTCAGGACTGGGGCAGCGTCCTCGGTCTCCCGTTTGCGGTTTCGGACCAGCCCGAGCGATTCGACCGCATCGTTGCGATGAACGCCCTCTTGACCGACGGCGAGATCGAGCTGGTCGAGACGTGGCACCAGTTCAAAGACCTGGTCGTCGAAACCGACGATTTCGACCCCGCACGACTGATCGACGGCGCCTGCGTGTCGGATCTCCCCGCGGACGTGCTGGCTGGCTACCGGGCGCCGTTCCCCGACGAGGAATCGAAGGCCGGTGCCTATGCGTGGCCGCCGATGGTCCCCCAGACCCCCGACACGCCCGGCGCCGACCGCCACGCGCAGCTGCGCGAAGACCTCAAAGCGTGGGACAAGCCGTTCTTTGCACTCTTTTCTGACAGCGATCCCATCACCGAGCAGTATCGCGACCTGTTCCGCGACCTCGTCCCGACGGCCGACGACGAACCCGACGTCTGGGTCGAGGCCGCCGGGCACTTCCTGCAGGAAGACGCCGGCGAAACCTGCGCCGAACACATAGTCGACTTCGTCGACCGGAGATAGCGATCGCGAACGCCATCCTCTCTCGGGAGACATCGCGCATCGAATCGGTGCCTGCGACGACAGGGTTCCGTCCCCCCGTGAGTCAGTTTATCGGGATCCGCGACGATAGCGATCTGCTGCTGAATATGCGGACACAACCTCGGTTTCACCGGTGGGTCACTGCAGCTCCCGGGTGATTATTCTTCGAGAACAGCGAATTCGGAGTTTCCGCAGCGACAACTTTCCATGCCAATCGGAATCGCCCGTCCGCTTTCCAACTGCCGTCCGGCATAGACCGCCGAGCATTTCTCACAGTAGACCGGAACACGGGTTACACCGTCCTTCTGTTGTCCGTTCGACTCCTCCATGGTGTGGTGATGCTTCTAGGGGGGATGAACGTATCGTTGTACGGAGTTGAATCCGGTTGAATACCATTGATCGGCCATTGAATCGACGCATTACCTTGATTCGACCAGGACCACCCGAAGCAGTCATACCAACGTCCGGCAGAGTCAGTTGAAAAAGAACTGGGAGCTATCTGGAGATTAGTTCCGTTCCGGGTGTTCGAACGGGGCAAGCACACTCAATACTGGCTCAAGGAATTTTGGAGGAGATTTGTATCGAACCACTTCCGTCCGTTCATCGTACTCTATGCAACCGGCATCTCGAAGCCGATTGAGGTGATTGTGCCGGAACTCCATGATGAGTGGCTTAAGTTCGTCGTCGGTCACCTCGTCGATGGGCTTCTCATCGCTCCAGGCGGCGACTTGCCGAGCGAGCTCTTCTACCTCTGCCTCGCCCTCCTTCTGGAGGTAGTAGAGGGCGAGGCGGCGGTCCTGGTCCGCCAGCGCGCGGAGTATGTCGTCTACCAGATCGAAGCTATCCATTTGCTTGTCCCTTACTAGCATACTCGGTCTCTCTGGCTATTTCCCTTTCGGCCAGAAAGTATCATAACGTCATACACACTACTGGTAGTTGATAGGAGGGCAATCGAGGATGATTACAACTCGTACGTCCAAAGACGGCAAAGAGTAGTCCTCAGGACACCCCGTGCCGCTGCCCGAAGGTCCTGCGGATACTCGACGGAGCGATTACTCGACGGTGCTGTTGACATCCCGGTGTGGCGCTGAGATATCCTTGATCTTCTCGGCAAGCAGCCGCTAACGGACCCACACTAAGCTACGCACATTCAGACTCGTAACAAGGCTTTGTGACCCCAGAACACCGCCTCACAGCCGCTACACACTCCCTGTGGCGCTTCCAGGCAAGAGCGCCGAAGACATATATGGGCTCAGCGCGCCGAGACGTGTATGGACACCGATACCACAGACCTCATTCTGACGCTGTACGCTGAGCAGGAGATCAGCGAATACGCTGCCCGCGAGTTGCTCGACGACGAGACCATCGACCACTACAACGAGAAGCTGGAGCAGGCCCGACACCTGTCCGGGCAGCAGAGTGGCGGCGACGCGATACACGAGTGGCCCGACGACATGCCCCTGCCATATGGCCATCTGTCCGAAGACGAGTATTACGGGACGGATTCATTCGCGACTGACGACTGACGACGAGCGGAGCAGTTGTCAGCTCCTGGAGTGTGATTACTCGGCATCATTCGTCATGGGCATCACGTCTGCGACAGTCACCTGACAGGGTATGCCAGAGACAACATTAAGTATTACTGGAGAAAAGTAATGGATAGAGATAGTATGAGTAGCGAGGAGTCTGAACAGGTGGTGTCCGTGTCGTCACGGGGCCAGGCGACAATCCCCAAGGCGTTTCGGGAGGAGCTCGGCATCGAGACACCTGGCCGGGTGAAGTTCGTCCGGACCGAGGGCGGGGAGATCGTCGTCCGGCCGATCACCTCGTTGACTGACTTCCGGGGCGTCCTCGCCGGAGCGACCGACGAGGAGGGCCGGACTGCCACCGAGCGACTCGAGGCCGAACGTGAGCGAGACAGGGCCGACGAGGAGGGCCTCCGGGAGCGGTACGCCGGTGACGACGAGGAATGACCGAAGGAACGGACCTCCCCGAGACGATCGTCTTCGATGCCGAACCGTTGATCGCGTACTTCTGTGACGAACCGGGCAGCGACACTGTCGAGACGTACGTCGAGGCTGTGGAAGGCACGTCGGATGGATACATCTCGGCGGTGAACCTCGCGGAGGTCCACTACGTGGTGCGGGCGATCGACGGCGAGACCCGTGCTGATGCGGTGATGGATGTCCTTGCGGAGAGCGGGATCCGACGCGTCGATACGGAGGAGACGTGGTCGGCCGCTGCCGACTTCAAATATAGATATGCGCCGGCGCTGGGTGACGCGTTCGCACTGGCGACGGCCGCGACGCTGGATGGCACGCTCCTCGCCGGCGCCGACGACGATTACGACGACGTCACCGAGGTCGCTGTCACCCGCTTCCGAAGCGACGGCGTCTGATTCGGCGACCGGCAATGAACGCCACGTTGGCGAGTGGCTGACCCATGAACGGACTGAAGGGCCGTAGATTTCTAGTGGGAGTTCGTCTGGAAGTCGGGCTAGGATGATTCGGTAGCGGCTCCTATCCATTTCGTCCGTCCGCTACTCACTGTCCATCTCCGAGTCACTACCCCGCTAGCCGAACCATGTGTGGCAGCAAGACGGATCTTCGGTCTGCACTCGCTTCGAGTGAGAACTAACCCTGGGGGACTGAAAGGGCGGGGCGTGTTCGCGTTCAATCCAGGCGAGCGACCGCGAGCGCGCCGAGGGCTTTCGAAGTTCACTCCTGAGGCTCTCCAAGTCTGTTCTCCAGATGGAGACCGACGGAATCGATCACTCTGGCTCGCCCGTGTCGTCCCAGCTATCGCCACGAGTTTGTTGTCAATTGCCTTCTTCCCACGCGATACTTACACAGAAAAATAGCAACAAACATCCCCCGATACAGCCGGCGACTAGGGATGCAGCAGGCTACCAGCGACTCCATCCACGACGAACCGCCGACGACGCTCGGCCCCGACCCAGGCTCCGCGGACGAGCCGGTCACCCTCCCAGAGGGCGCTCTCTCGAAGGGGTGCTACGTGGCAGGCGACAGCACACCGTTCCAGACGGTCCTCTTCCAGTCGTGGTGTGTCGAGTGGGCGGAGGCCGGTCACGGCTTCTGTTATCTCCATCCGACCGGCCCAGCCCCCATCAAGCTCCTCGAGCGCCTCCCGGAGGATCGCCTCGATGACGTCGTCTGGATCGATTTCAACCGAGGCCCGTACAGCGACTACGACCTGGAGGCGCGACAGCGCGTCCAGATCGACCCCTACGAGGTTCCGGAGCAGGACCCCGTGTTAGGTGGCTTCGACCCCGTCGGCCAGCGGATCAACGCCGTCCTCGAGATGGCGCGCGAACAGTCCGAGCTGTACAACTGGAACGTCGCCCGCATCATCTCGGCGGTCTTGCCGTCCGTCCTCCAGGACGAGGTCACCGCCGAGCTCAACCGGCTCGACGCGCTCGACCGCGCCCTCTCCCGGCTGGGCCCGCGTCTCAGCATCGAGTCCACGATCCGGTGCCTCGGACTGGAGCGCGACGATTCGACGGTTCGGCAGCTCCGGGCGGCCGCCCTCCACTCGAAAGCGGACGTCAACAGTGCACGCCGCCTCCTGACCAGTCACCGCAACGGCCACTATGGCCACCCGGTCTGTGGCCCGACGACCTACGACGTCGGCCGCGCCCTCGAAGAGGACCACATCGTCCTGGTGACGGCCGACATTCCGGAGCTCCGCCAACGGTCGCCACGTCGCCCCAAACAGCTGGGCGCCCGGCTGTTCGTCGCCGCGATCTGCTGTCGACTCCTCGCGGCTGCACAACCGCCCGGCGACGTCACGCAGGCGTTCCCCGTGGTCGTCGACGGCGTCCGACCGTTCGTCGCCGACGACGGTGCGCTGCTCGCCGCCCTCCTCGAGTACGCGACCCAGACGCCGCTGGCGCCCGTCTTCGGCGGGCCACCGGCACCGTTCCTCAGGGACCGCCTCGAGACCGCCATCACCGAGCACACCGCCAGCCGGGTCGCTATCCCCGACCCGGATCTCGCGATTGACCCCGATGGGCTCCTGATGGAGGCCTTCCAGGCCGACCCCGGACGGCCTGACTACTGGGACGACCCGATGACCCAGGTCGATCCGCGGGTGAACACCCCGCCAGGCGAGCCCCCGCAGGGGTATCTCGCAACTACGGCTGCGGTGGGTTCCGAGGACCGCCCCCAGGCTCATGCCTACCAGCCCAGCCCGCCGCCCGAGGTGCGACACGACGAGGTGACGGTCACCGCCGCCATCGACAGTAGCGTCCGCCGTCACGGCGCCGAACCGCCCTGACCAGGGTCAGCTGAACGGGTTCTCGGCCGTCTCGAGGCGCGTCAGGCCGTCGACCGCGTCGAAGTCGGTATCGAACGAGTAGAGGTACTCGAGTTCTGCTCGCTCCAGATACGCCACGAGCGTCGCATCCACGAACGAGAGTTCGTCGTACCGCCGGAAGAGGGCCTGCGCGGCGGCGAAATCCGCCTTCGGGGCATGGACGAGTTGGAAGTGCGCCCCCTCGATGAGGCGGTCCAACAGCTGGTTGGCTGCATCCGCACCGAGTTTCTCACGCGAGAGGTTCAGTGTCTCCACGACGACGTAGTTCGTGACGAGTGCGTCCGGCAGCGCCCCGTGGTCGATGCCCCGGACGATCTCCCGGGCACGGTCGTGGTATGCGTCACGGGCACTCACACTGGCGAACAGAACGTTCGTGTCCAGGAGCGCGCTCCCCATTACTCGGCCCCGAACTCGGCCTCCGCGTCGACCGCGTCCGTCTGCCCGGCGTCGACGGGTTCGAAATCGTCGAACACCCCTTCACGCTGATGGACGATCTCGACCGAGAGATCGCCCTCGTCGTTGGCGGTCCACCGGAGCTTATCGCCTGGCTCGATGTCGAGTTGTCGGCGGAGGGCCGCCGGGATCGTGACCATCCCACGGTCGCTGACTTTCGTTTCCTCGGCCCCTCTGTCAGTTCCCATATGGGGCTATACCCACCCAAGACCCATACATGTTACTCCACATGTGGTGGCGTCCCCGACCAGAACTGACTCTCTAAAGACGAAGCGATGTCGACGGCAACGCTTCGTCGGGCGTTGCTCACCTGTGGATGCAGGTCGCTGGCATTCTCTTCTGGCGGCCTGATTGTATCTTGCTTTACTCAATGGCGATAATTACGCGGTGAATCACCACTAAGCATACGGTGGCTCTCACGAGGTCGCGTATGCCGAGTGCGACCAGACGTGCAGGGATCGCTCTACCAACGATGACACCTGGCCGCGGCGTCGCGTCCGCCTTGACGCCTATGCGTCGGCAGCCTCCCAGTACTGCCACTCGTGCCGGCGTCGCACCGCCGACCGACTGTCACCGGGCCGCCCGAGAGTAGGAATGTCAAGTATACCCGATTTACTGGAATTTCTCACCGAGGAGCGGCGCTACCTCCGAATCCAGCCGACGGAGGACCCACTGCAGCCGGCGACGATCGAGCGCTCGATCACGAAGCTCCATCGACGGGCCCGGGGCGGTGGCGACTACCCGACCTACGAGTTCCTGCTCGCCGCGGTCGGCGACAGCGACGACGCCGGCACGCGGTCGCTAGCGTGGTTCGTGGGCGTCGCGGGCGATCCATCGGCCGATGCTCTCGCCGCGACGAGACGGGCGCTCACGGCGTGTCTGCCCAGCAGCTACGACGTCGTCGAGACCACCTGCAGCTACGCCGACATCCTCGAACTCCCGATCGAGATCGACGACCGCGAGGCCGAGACCGAACCCCGGGATGAGGACACTCCGATTCCGGACTCGGGAGCGGACCCGTCCGACGAGCAGCCCACACCAGTGCCGTCGACAGCCGCCGACCCGGACGTGGACGACCCACCTGCCTCCGACGAGGAATCGGCCATGGCGGCGCGGCTGGACCCGTCGGCGCTCGCCTCGGGGATACAATCACTCGGGGCGGCGGTCGCAGACCAGCTCTCGCATCCGGACCCGGAGCCGGCCCAGCCGGTTCTGCCGGACTGGGAGGTCGCGGGCGTCGAGTTCTTCGGCGTCGGTGATCGCCCGGACGACTGGCAGCTGCCACTCCAGGAGATGCAGGCCTTCGAGGGTGCCGCGTCGAGCCAGCCCGCGTGGCCGCTCGCGAGCGTCTGTGACGGGCTCGCAGAGGGCGACGCACCGACGCTCGTCCAGTTGCTCGTCGAGCCGAAGCCCGACTGGAGCTACGACCGCGACAGCCGTACCCTCGCCCTCGAGGAGGGGGAGGACCTGTACCGCTATCAGATCGGCGAGGCGATCATCGAGATGCTCTACGGGCCGATGGACGGCGGCGGCGAGTCCCGCTCGAGACAGGATCGAACCGGGACGGACGCGGGCCGGCACCGTGGCGCCGGCGCGAGCGACACGCCGACTCGGACCCAGACGAGATCGGGGACGCGCCGGGAGTCGGACGCCACCACCGCCCGGCAACCGTCTCAAACGTCGTCCATCGCGGCCTCGGAAGCCCGGCGTATCCAGGCGCTCGAATCCGTCGACACCCGGCGGTCGTTCACGGTCAACGCCCGCGCTATCGCACTCGAACGTGGGGCGAACGCCGACACTGCGGACGAGACGCTCCGGCCGCTCGTCGACGCCTTCCGGGACCTCGAGGCCGACCACTATCGCATCCGGGGCACGCAGTATCCGTTCGGCTCGCTCGAGGCGGCCCGGCTCTTCGAGCGCGTCCTCACCCGCGAGTTCGACGACACACCGAAGCGCCACCGCCACATCGTTCCCCTCGTCCCGAACGAGAGTCGTGCGATCGTCGCCGACCCGGCCTCGGTCGGCGCTCTCTGCCTGCTGGGCGGGGCCGCCCTCTCTTCGCCCGCCGGTCGTGCCCTGGCGACTACCCCCTCTGCGAAGACCGGCCTGGAGCTCCCGTCACGGGCGGTCCTCGACACGTACCTCTCGGCAGGCGGCATGCATATCGGCCATCCACAGACGGCGAATCGCGAACTGCTCGACGCGACGGTCTCGCTGCCACCGGCCGCCCATCCGCTCCATACGGCCGTCTTCGGCAGCTCCGGCGCCGGCAAGACCGCCCTCGGCCACGACATGGCCACGGGTGCCACCGACGCGACCGAGGGCGCGACGATCCTCCTCGACTCCAAGGGCGACGGTGGCACCGATGCCTTCCTCCGGGCACACTTCGCCCGCCACGGCGACCTCCAGGACGTCTATCACTTCGATTGCGGCGACCTCCTGCCGGCCTTCCCCATGCTCACCATCGAACCGCAACTCGAGGCCGGTATCGACCGTGCGAAGGCCGTCGAAAACGTCGCCGACCGCTTCATCGAGGTCCTCGCCGCCTACATGGGCACGGAGGACTTCCACAACGCCGAGTCGTCCGTCGATGTCATCGAGATGCTCGTGAAGGCGCTGTTCGACCCGATCCACGGCAGCGACACCATCACCCAGTACGAGCTGCTCGAGGCCTGCGGCCACATGCACTACTCGCAGGACCCGCCGACGGTCTCCGACCCGTATCTCCGGATGTCGCTGGAGGACGTCACGGCCAACAGCCCGAACACCTTCGACAACATCATGACCGGCGCCGCCCGCCGGATCAAGAAGGCCTCGAAGGACGCCCGCCTCCGCCCGCTGTTCAACGACCACGGCGACCGCGATGTCGCGTTCGACCTGCTCGACCATCTCGACGAGCAATGCGTCATCGTCATCGACACCAGTGACTACCGCGAGGACCCACGCAGGCTCCTCACGCTCGTCATCGTCTCCCAGCTCTGGACGGCGCTCACACGCCGCGTCGAACGAAGCGACCCACACGAGGACCTTTCGCAGGTCAACCTCTTCATCGAGGAGGCCGCCGACGTCGCCACCGCAGATATCCTCGGCGAACTCCTCTCGCAGGGCCGTGCCTTCGGCGTCGGCGTCACCCTCATGATGCAGTTCCCACAGCAGGTCCGCGACGCCAACCCGCGGCTCTTCCGCGAACTCATCATCGACATCGGGACCCACATCACCGGCCGCGTCAACGACCCCGGCGCGCTCGCCGCCCCCTACACGACCGGCGACCTCGACCGCGAGACCGTCGCCACCCGCATCGCGAACCTCGACCGCGGCGAGTGGCTCGTCCGGCTCGGCGACCCCTGGGGCGACGAGCGGCCCCTGCCGTTCGTCTGCCGATCACGGCCACTCCCACGGGGCCACCCCGACGGCGACGAACCGCTCATCGACAGCGAGGAGACCACCTACCAAGCCGAACGGACACTGCTCGAGACCCGGATGTATCGCCAATACGGGATCGCCGTCAGCGAACACACGCATACCGGGACGGCCGACGCCGACGGGATGGCCGCGTCGGATGTGATCGACCAGCCCGCAGGGGAAGCGGACGCCGACGCCGCAGACACCGCAGCCGGTCAGGCGTTGCGCACGACGATTCCCCACTCCGAGCGGTTCCCCGACTCCGTGACGTATCGTGACGAGCCGCCGTACCCGCTCGTCTGCCGGCACTGTGAGACGCGACACCCGCCGACTACCGACGGGATGGGCAACGCCATCGAGTGCTGCCACGACCTCGCGGCCGTCGACCGCGAGGACATCCCCATCACGAGCGTCGACCTCTCGCTGACCGCTACCGAGCGCCGCGACAGCGACTACACCGACGCCCAGCTCCGGTTCCTGGCGGCCGTCTACATGGCCCACCAGCAGGCGTTCAACCCCGACCTCGAGTACGATCTCGTCGTCGACTCGATGGTCCGCCTCCAGGAGTACGTCGGCATCGACACCGATGGGGTCCGCGAGCTCGTCGAGGATGGCCTCCTCAAACGCGACTGCGACCATCCCCATCGGCTGTACACCGTGACGCCCGAGGGCCGCGACGAGATCCAGGTCGGCCACCGCGAGGGCGTCGCCCACGGCGACGGCCAGGGCGACCTCAGCGAGTCCAGCTTCCACGTCGCCCTCACCGAGGTCGGGAAACGCTTCCTCGATCAGCTGTTCGTCGCCGACCCGGACCACCCGGCCGTGGAGACGCGCAAGTACCACGACGTCGCGGACGGCCGCCTCGACGTCGCCGCCCTCGACGCCGACGGCGACGTCGTCGTCGCGCTCGAGGCCGAACGCATCAACCACGATCTCGCCGAGGCCGTCCCGACCGACTTCGACAAGATGGCCAACTGTGACCCCGAGGAGGCGATCTGGGTCGTCAAGAACCGCAGCGCCGGCCACGAGGTCCTGCAGGCGCTCAACGAGCCCGCCGACGGCGTCCCCCGTGTCGAGAAGACCTACAGCGAGAAGATGCGTCCCCAGGAGTTCACCATCGACACGCCCGGGCTGACCGACGTCTACACCTTCCAGTCGATGCGCAACGCGATCGACGACTGACCCGCCTCCGCCCACCGCTCTCCTGATTGCTTCACCGGCCCCTGGTCACCGCTCTCTCCTCCCGATGGAACGTCACAGTCCCCGGTTGGACCCACCGGCTGCTGGCACCGGCACACTATGACAGGATTGTGGTACAAACGGCTACCGCGGCCGGTCGAGCCGGCCGCCGTAACTCCCTATTCCCTGGGTGGCACACTCGGCGCTCGAACCCCGTTGCCATCGCCTCGCTCCCGACCGAAATACTTCAGCCCTCGAATCATCCGCAAGAACATTTCTATCACCGAAACTGGTGCGCTGACTGGAGTCAAGGCGAATCGACCGTCGACCGCCGTGTTCGCCCCGTTTGATATCTGCCGTGAGACGCCGTCTGAATACGGTTGAGAACAGAGTAGACTAATCACATACGCTTGTTGATTGGACGTGTTTCTATCGCGAAACCACTGGCATGCATCGGGGTGAAGTACAGGCTAAGGCTGCTTCAAACGTACTCTTATCACGAACTGTATGTCTCGGGTGCCTGGCCCGGATAGCGGAGAACCAACCGTAACAGCCGTATCGGGCCCAATCATGCACGATTCTGCGATCTCTCTCCCTCGCCGGATACCGACTCGCTGACCTGTGAAAATCGCACGACAGCACCGGGGTGAAGTAGATTCCAACAGGTCGAACCGCCGACGCCGCGATTGCCGCTACCGGCCCGTCCCGATCAACTTCCCCACGCCCATCAACAGACCGCCACGAGAACCCTGCTGCAACCCGCCTGCCAGCCTTGCTCCCACCGAAACCCGATCCCGAGGGCCCACCACGCAGCCATCCTGTTGGACCCCCGTTCTTCAGCCTGCTTCGTCGTGTATTCTTGCGGCTGAGCGCCGCTCTGTAGCTTCGACCCCGGTCAGATCCGTTGGAAAATGGATTGTTCTTGGGAAACCCCCGGTTTTCGGTGAGACGGACGCGGTAAACAGGTCAAAGAGTTGCTGTATCGTTGTATTTCGAACTGAAGTATTCGATTTGCACAGTATTTTCCCGACCTGCGTGGGAGCCTAACTGTTGACCGGGAGTCCACGTAGCTCCACAGGTTCGGGGTGCTACAAAATGATACGGAATTTGAGGTATCGGAGCTGGGTTGATCGATTCAGTCCTCTTGGAGGAATCCGAGGAAAGATATCTTCGATAAAAGTTTGATATTGGTAAGTTGACTACTCCAGCCGTTGCTCCCATTCCTCGGCAGTCTTCGACTCGCCGGTCACGCCGTCGGGTCCTTGGGCGGCCAACAGCACCGCGGCGTCGTCCATCACGTCGGGGTCGAGGATCTGTTCGCGTTCCTCGTCGGGCAGGTGCGCCCAGATGTCCGTATCGACACGCCCGCCAGGGTCGATGGCGTTGGCTGTGACGCCGCGATTCTCCGCCTCCAGGGCGGTCACCCGGGTGAGTCCCTCGAGGCCCCACTTGGAACTGACGTAAGCGCCGGCGCCGCCGATTGCGTGCCGACCGAGCCCCGAGGAGACGTTCACGACGTTGCCCGACGCCTGCTCGTACATATGGGGGAGCGTCGCTCGAGTGAACAGGAAGACGCCCTTGAGGTTGACCTCCAGGACGGTATCCCACTCGTCTTCGGTGACGTCCGTCAGTTCCTTCCGGTCGTCCTGCATCCCGAGGAGACTCACCCCGGCGTTGTTCACTAGCGTGTCGATGCCGCCGAACTCCTCGACGGTTCGCTCGACGACCCGGTCGACAGCGTCGGCGTGGCGTACGTTTGCCGGCGCGACCAGCGATTCACCAGGCAATCCGTCGGCGACGGCGTCCAGCCGCTCCTCGTCGCGTGCGGTGAGCACGACCCGGGCGCCTTCCTCAGAAAACCGCTCGGCCATGGACTGACCGAGCCCGCGACTCGCACCGGTTACGATGATCCGTTCGCCGTCGAGTGTAGCCATGAATCGACCGATGGTCGCGCCGGTATTCAAGGCTCGTGCCACAAGTGACGTGCGGGACAGTGCAGACAATTCCGGGATTTGGCCTCCTCCGGTTTGCAGCGACGCGCTGACTCGTCTCTCCGCCGTTCACCGACGGAGACCGGCCTGACAAGGCCAATTGCGAGACGATCACGAACACCATCGCGATTCCCCGCGTCTCGTACATCGCATATATAGACCCACCCATGCGAGGCGAGGAGCGTATGCTTTGTCAACGGTTCTCATATACTGATGGTTTCCAGACAACAGTTTGCAGAACACCCTCCAGCCCCGGTCGATGATCTGTCGCGGGACACCGTTTTGCGTCTCATAAGCCAGCCAATGCGTCGAGCCCTCCTCGCCTGTCTCGACCAGCGAGACGTCCCTCTCGCCGTGGCGGACGTCTCGAAAGAGATCGTCCAGCGAACCCGCGATAACCCTGGAGACGAAGTCACGGAGAATGAGGCCGAACATTGCTACCTCTCGCTCTATCATCGGGATATCCCCAAGTTAGCCGACTACGGAATCGTCACGATGAACTACGAGGAGAATACCGTCGAGCTGACGGCGCGCGGCGAAGCACTCGTTCGTAATCAGGACGAGCTCCTTACGCAGATGCTGTAGCAATCGATTCATCGAATTCGGCTCCTCTAGGCTACCTGCCTCCCCGTTTTTGTTTGCGAACTGGCGGTACTGAAGCATGCAGTGTCTGAGCACTCGAGACTCGACACCGGCGGTGAGGGGCGACCTGCAGAACGGAGTAGAGTAGTTACCGCATCTCCTCGAGATCCAGCCAGTGCGACGAACAGATCACACGGCCTGACGGGGAGACTGGCCCGACGGTCTGGGCTGTCGATTCCTCGATCTGCAGATGATCGACGCCATCGATATCACGGGGGGTGACGGCGTATTTGACAACATCGACCTCTTCGATGAGGCGCGTCCCCGGTCCCTCACAATCCGTATCGACCCACGCCCACCCATCGGCCGTCCGAACGGGTTCGATGGCATCCTCGGGACCACTTCCTGCACTCGTCTTCGTCATCACGGGCGTCACGAATCGCCCATCGGACTTTGGTAATGACTCAGTAGACGTCGGTATAGGCGGACTACGAAGCGATGGGCGCCAGACGCAACTACCGCATTTCGTCGAGGTCGTAGAAGTGAGACGACTGTATCGTACAATCCAGGGCCGTTCCAGCGTCCTCGCTTTCAGCGTCCACCTCGGTGATCTGGAGGTGGTCGACGCCGTTGACCACACACGAGATAGCGGCATACTCGACATCTTCGACCGTATCGATTACATCCGGCCCCTGGCTATCAGACCGCGTATCGACCCATGCCCACCCACCATCGCGGGTCGGTTGGAGTTCGATGCCATCGTCTCGCTCATCGCCCGTGGCAGGCTCTGACATTACAATTAGACAAAGCAGACGCACGTACTTCGGTATCTCCCCTTTAGAGTTAGGTGTCCGGTCGCTCCAACGGGCGTGATACTCGAGGCGGCGCCCGCTAAATCGGATGGCATAGAGGGAAAATTCTGTCTCGTCGGCCTGGTAGTCGCCACGTGCATCCACGGAACCGGTTCAATCCATAGAGGGTCCGTAGATCTCAGACCCGGACGGAGAACTGGTTATCGCATTCCTGGCATTCGTAGACCCGTTCGACACCGTATTCGAGGAGCGTTCGATCCACCGTCTCTGACACCCGTTCGCGACAGCGCGGACACGGTTCTCCCATGCGGACGAGCCTAGGTCGTGTCCACGGATACCCTTTCGACCATATATCATAGGCTGTGATCACCGTAACAACACGGGGAATGAACGGAACCCTCGAGTTCTCCAAGCCCCGAGGGGTATCTGGTCATCGTATTTCTCCTCTCAGGAATCGAACGAGCGGTATGGTCAGTCGACGAACGTGGGCTCGGCTCGTGTTCTTCTGCGAGCTCTGCCTGTTCCCACTTCCGATAGCCCCGTGGGAGCGACCCACCGACGATGACGGCGATCCCATACCCACTACGCCCGACTGACCGACGCAGAAACGCTTGCTACACAGGATTGCGGAGGAAGACCAGATAGATGATCACGCCCGATATTCCGAGGAGGGTCAGCGCACTCCCCCCGAGCCAGAGGAAGAGGCCGTGTGGCATATCTGGTGAAAGTATTCTCGCGCATAAATCTCTGTGGTGTCCCCGGGTCGGTACGACGACTTCGGCGTGCGAGCCGGATTCGAGAGCCCATCGACTGGGAGCCGTGCCAATGCGAGTGTTAATGGCGTCCGAGCGAAACACCCTGGGCTATGCCCTCTACAGACGAACCGAGAACGTCGCCGTATCCCATCGAGGTCGTTATCGGACTACTGTTCATCAGTATCGTCGTCGGAATCGTCGCCTGGGACGAGGTCGTCGCGATGGTCTTCTTCGTGCTCCTCACAGTCATCTATCTCCTGTATCGCATCCTGCGGACACTCGAACTGATCGCGACGAAACTGTGACAGAGACTCACTTCGAGGAATCGACCGGGGCAGTCGACACCTGGTAAACCTCACTCGGATGCTATAATCACCACATACTGTTGTTCTAATGACGTTTATTAGAGTACTATGTTCGTCCTTAAGCGGTTCATAGCAAGGTGCGTCGTGGGATATCGCCCTGAGAGATGCCCTCTGAACGAGCGGGTGCGATGGCTGACGATGATGAGACGCCAACAGACGAACGGGGTTCGGGAGGCCGCGGCGTCCAGCGCCGGCGTGTACTAGCCACAGCCGCAGGCGTCGCAGGTCTCGCCGGCTGTCTCTCCTTCGCCAGCACCGAGTCACCCAGTACCGAAACTGCCACGCCGACGGACGACGACGAGTTCTCCGATCCCGGAACAGAGACTGAAACGCCCGATGACGACCCCGAGCCGTTCCCGGATGGGGGTGCGGTCGCGTTCGTCTACGACGACGGGCCGCTGTCGGATTACACGAAGGCATTCCCGGCCCACCGGGCGTTCGACGCCCCGGCGACGTCGTGTATCGTCCCGGAGTGGATCGGGACGTCTCGATCGACCGGCGAGATGATGGCCGTCGACCACCTCGAGGAACTCGCCGCCGCCGGCTGGGAGATCGCCTCGCACACGAGCGGCCACGAGCCGCTGGGGTCCTTCGAATTGACGGCCGACGCCGCCGCGGGTGACTCGCGAGTGTATCCGGCCGAGATCCGCCACGGCCACCACCCGGGCAAGCCGGTCGAGATCACCGACGGCGACCGGACGGTCGCCACGACGGTCGCCGGCAGCGGTCGCGACGAGTCCGGCGAGAGTTACGTGGAGCTCGCCGAGTCACTCGACACGGCGTTCGCGGCCGGCGACAGCGAGATCCGCCACCCGCCCGAGCTGATGGCCGAGACGCTACAGGAGTCGAAGCAGGCCCTGGAGCGACGCGGCTTCGAGGTGTCTACGCTGCTCGCACCGTACGACCAGTTCGACGCGTACTCGGCGCGGTTCGCCAGCGAGTACTACGAGGTCGTCGCGAACGGCGACCACGGGTCGATCATAACGTACCCCGGGGAGTACGAGCCGCTGTGGACCCAGCGGGACTACTTCGTCGAGTACACCAGCCGGGAGACCGTCCAGAGCGCTCTCGACGAGGTGGCCGCGACCGGCGGACTGGGCGTCCTCGGGGCGCACACCTTCAAGGAAGAGGTCACGGAAGCCCGCATCCGCGAGACGCTGGAGTGGATCGAGGACCGGGGAATCGAGGTGCTGACGATGGGCGAGGCGGCCCGACGGTTCGAAGCGAGCGAGGCGTAACGGAGTCCGGCTTCGGTGCAGGTGAGGTCGGCATGCAGGTTTGCAGTGTCGATTCGACCTCAGATATGCGACAACCGAACTGGAGGCGTTATAATCGGGTACGCTCGGGGGACGGACCGCTGGGATCGGTGAGTCCGCCTTCCGTGACGGCGCAGATCGAGACGTCGTCTTCGCCGGTGATCGTCACCGTATAACCACAGTAGGTGAACTGGATACTGAATGGCCCGTCAACCGAGTCGATCGCTCGTTCGAGTGCGTCGACGTCGATCGTCTCGGCCAGCGGCGGGAGCTCGAGGGGGTCCCGCTGCGCTAACTCTCCGACCCTTGAAACGATGGTCGTTGCGATATCCATCATCCGTATTTCGTCGGTGATACGGATAAGGAACGGCGTTATCTAGATTCTGGGTGACAGACAGCTAACTGATGAGAAGAGACGACTGAAGGGTTGATCCACCCCGAAGACCCTGGAGTAAATCCGACCCCAACTGGCTGAACTAACGACTCACGAAGACGAGTGGACTACCTCCTCGTGGGGGACAGATGGAGTACGTCCATCGGAATTTTCGGCGCAGAAGGGATACCCATCTGACTGGTCGAGACTACTCTTCTTTGCGGCCTCGTTCGGCAGAGGATCGAGCAGTCAGGCGGTTCTGTCTCCTCCGCGTTCAGAGGATGTTCTCAGATCACCTACTCCGGATCGGTCTCTACAAGTGGGACAGGGGGTGTCACCCGGAGAAAGTGATTGGTACTCGCGAGAATCCACCGGGGGGTTGAGACGAGGGGTGGGGCGTCGGTGGATCCTGGCAGATCGAATGGGTGACACATCTCGCGTGGAGTGCTGTCGGGCCACGTAACCCGACAATCGATAATGCCGCATCCACGGAGTAAAGATTTGTTACCAAAATAATCAAAACATGCGGGCTAGCAGTTTCCCCGTCTGTTCTCACCTCTTTAACTCGGTGAGCACGCCGATTGCGTTCTCGGTCGGATTACTCCTGGTCGGTGGAATCGATGACAGCGATCAGACCGGCGACGCGTTCGTTGCGCGGCGTGGACGGGTACGCCTCGGGTAATGCTGTCGCGGCTATGGAGGCCGGTGAGAGCTCCAGTCCTCGGGCGATAGTACGCAGCCCGAGTCCAAAGAGGACTGTCCAGACCGCCTGGATAGCGAGATAGGTGGGTGGGTACTGGGTCGGGGGCACGCCACCGAACGCCAGCGTCGGGTGCAGCGTCGCCAGGATGGCCAGCGGCAGGAGGAGGACGATGAAGACACAGCCGGCGAGGAGGCCGAGGAGCAGCGTACAGGCGAGACCACTACCGAACAGCCGGATGGCGGACCGCACGTCATCGGTAGTGATATCGCGAACGGCGTAACCGGGAAGCATGCCCACTACTCCGCACCGGCGTGATGAGTGGGTTCGGACCAGCTATACGCTCGAGAGCGGCGACACACTCAAGGCATCATGCGAGCCGAACTGAACCTCCAAGCGGCCGTCGACGTCGTCTCCGACCGGTCTCAAGCGCGCTCGCCGCGCGTGCCGATTGCAGCACGTCGGCCAGCGCGATTCGCTATCATGTGCAGTCGCCTTGGTACTCGGTGGACGCCCTCTGCAAGCTCAATCGAACGGGGCTGCTGGGCACGATTGCCATCCCTGGCTCCGATCCACAGTCCCTTCCATCACTCACACCCGCGTCCTTTCCAGGAACAGCGAGAGGCGGTCTGTTACGACCGCAGACCCGCGTCCACAGGCTCGAACCCGCTCCGAAAGTGAGCAGTTCGTGTCCAGGTGTGAAGCGGACCTGCCGAACCACCGCCTACACGAGGGCGCCCGTGCCGCATGGCGAGTTCGCTCACCGGGTTCGATACCGAGGCAAACCGGCCGCTGGCTCCCGAACCAGGACCTCTCCCAGCGGGGGTTGGCCGTTCGGCTCCGTCACCAGATCTGGCGTTCGCAACACTAGGCCGCGATCACTGAAACCCGTCACACCCCCCGAAGAACGGGGTTGTATCCACCGTTTTCCATATCTGAGATGCAGCCTCGACTGAGGAACTTCTTACAGCCGCGATTCGATATCACCAGGTTAGCCTGTTCTCTACACCGACTTCGACTCGCCAGATCGGAAACAACACCCACCATCTCTGCACTTCGTAGCCGTAATCGTGTACAGCTATCAGCAGTATTCACGTTTCGGAATTGAATTTGGCTGTATCTTCGATATATAGGGTTCCGAAGGGTGTATCTCTAGGGAGTGGCCCGCTAATCGAGCGGCGATCATGCGATATCCGTTTTAGCAAATAACCTGTCGACATCAATTTCAGATATTATGCATAAACTTTCTAACGTGTAATGGCTAAAACTGACTGAGAAGGACATAGATAGGCGATAGCAAGGTATAAAACGAAATATATAGATGTAAACGTCTACTCGCGTTAGAGGCCCGGAAAGATGCGGATAAGTTGGCTTATATGCGGAAACTGGTGTTATTGATGCTCAGTACTCATAAAGACAAAATATGGATAGAAAAATAATAAGAATAGTGCCATGATGCTGGCACTAGGTTCGATATTTCGATAACACAGCTATGTTTGTTACAGGCGTGTGAGCGGAGGTGACCCGGTCTCAGGTCTCAACGAAAGGTTCTCCGTGAGGCCCCGTATATTCGGTGTAAGGACATGACGGAGGACTCTAATACGTCGGGGAGGGGGAGACGCAGCAAGGTGGGACGCCTCATCGACGAGTACGACCTCCAGGGGCTGGGCGCCGAGATGGAACGACGCTGGACGGACGACGAGGATCGGTGGAGTCTACGCGACCTCGCGGACCACTTCAATCAAGCCGTACTGGAGGCGGCGATGGAGGCTAATGGCGTCCAGACCCTCGACGGCGAGGTCGAGAACACCTATCGTCTGTTGAACAGTGACGATGTCGGGAGTGCCGACCGGACACGTGCACGTCGTCGGCTCGAACGGGATGGAATCGACGTCGATCGGTTGCAGGACGAGTTCGTCACCTACCAGGCGATCCGCAGCTATCTCACGAAGTACCGTGACGCCGAGTACACCCCAGACGAGACCGATCCGCTGGAACGGGAGATCACGAACATCCAGCAGTTACGGGGTCGAGTGGACTCGGTCACGGAGGGGAAACTGGAACAATTACAGAGTAGCGGCGCACTCGATATCGGCACGTTCCGAACGCTCGTCGACGTCCGCGTCGTCTGTGAGGACTGCAACACCCAGTACGACGTCCTCGAACTCCTCGAATCAGGGAGCTGCGACTGTGCTCCGTAGTCCTTGATGATTACAGTCACTACATTTACGTCACGTCCCGCGTGAGACCCACGTAATGAGTTCTCGTCAGAAGACTGACCCCGTCTCGATACGGGCGCGGAACATCGGCGGAATCGACGAGACCGAAGTTACGTTCTCTCCGGGTGTGACCGTGCTGAAGGGCGAGAACGCGACGAACCGGACGTCGTTCCTCCAAGCGATCATGGCCGCCCTCGGCAGTGACCAGGTGTCGATGAAGGGCGACGCCGACGAGGCCTTTGTCGAACTCGAGCTGGAGGGGGAGACGTACACCCGCGAACTGACACGTCAGGGGACGTCGTTCAGCAGTACTGGCGACCCCTATCTCGAGGATTCGACGATAGCGGACCTCTTCGCGTTCCTGCTCGAATCCAACGAAGCCCGACGAGCGGTCGTCACCCAAGAGAACCTTCGCGATCTCATCATGCGGCCGATCGATACCGACGAGATCCAGCGTGAGATCGACCGGCTCGTCGAGGAGCGAAAAGAGGTCGAACGCGAACTGGAGGAGCTCGATTCACTGAAGGATCGGCTCCCGTCGCTGGAGGAGCGCCGGACGCAGCTTCGCGATGAGATCGAGGAGACGAGCGAGGAATTGGCGTCACTGGAGGAGGAGATCGAAGAGCGCGACGCGGACGTCGAGGAGACACGCGAGGAGAAGGCCGAACTCGAGGAGCGGTTAGAGGAGCTCCGGGTGAAGCGCTCGACCATCGAGGACGTCCGCTACGACCTCGAGACGGAGCGCGAGAGCCTCGAATCCATCCGGGCCGAGAAGCGGGAGGCAGCGGCCGAGCTCGACGAACTCCCGGAAGCGCCGATCGGGGACATCGACGAGCGGGAGTCACGGCGCGACCAGTTGCGTGAGAAGAAACGCCGCCTCGAGTCGGAGGTCAACGAGATACAGAGCGTCATCGGGTTCAACCGGAAGATGCTGGAAGACGCCAGCGGTGACGTGCTGGACGCACTGGAGGAGCCGGCGGACGACGTCACCGAGGAACTGTTGCCCGACGAGACGGTGACCTGCTGGACCTGTGGCAGCGAGGTCCCCGAAGACCAGATCGAGACGACCGTCAGTCGCCTCCAGGAACTCAGTCAGAACAAGCTCGGGGAGGTAAACGACATCGAGTCAGAGATCGACGAGCTGTCGACGGAGATCCGGGAGCTCCGAGAGCAGCAACGGAAGCGCGAGAAACTCGAGCGTCGCATCGACGAGGCGGAAGCCGAGATCGAGACGAGCGAGGCGACCATCGACCGGCTCGGCGATCGACGTGAGGAACTCCAAGACGAGATCGAATCCCTCGAAGCCGAGATCGCGGACCTGGAGGACGACTCGTACGAAGAGGTCCTGGACCTCCACAAGGAAGCCAACCAGTACGAGTACGAACTGGGACGCCTGGAGGGCGACCTGGAAGACGTCGAAGCCGAGATCGCCGAGATCGAGGCCCGTCTCGACGACGAAAGTGAGTTAGTCGAGCGTCGCGCCGAGATCGACGCCGAGATCGAGACGTTGCGGACGAAGATCGATCGGATCGAGTCCCAGGCCATCGAGGCGTTCAACGAGCACATGGACACCGTCCTGGACATCCTCGAGTACCGGAACCTCGAGCGCATCTGGCTGGAGCGGGTCGAACGCGAGGTCCGCGAGGGTCGACGCAAGGTCACGAAACGCATCTTCGAGTTGCACATCATCCGCGAAACCGAGAGTGGCGCGACGTACGAGGATACGATCGAGCACCTGAGCGAGAGCGAACGAGAGGTGACCGGACTCGTGTTCGCGCTGGCGGGCTACCTCGCCCACAACGTCTACGAGACGGTCCCGTTCATGCTCCTCGACTCGCTGGAGGCGATCGATTCGGACCGAATCGCGACGCTCGTGAACCATCTCGAAGAGTACAGCGACCACCTCATCGTAGCTCTGCTGCCGGAGGACGCCGAGGCGCTTGACGACAACTATCATCGCATCACCGACCTCTGAGCGACGATATCGGGTTAGCTGTCTGTATCGGGCCGGGTTAGTTGCTGTACGTATTCTACTGGACGGGTAGTAGAACGATCGGAAAATATGCTTGTAGAGAACTTGAAGTCGAGTAGCACGATCACAACGAGTATGGAGAGTCGTCGATAGGGACTCACCTACAATCCAACCATATCTAACCATACGAAATTTGAAGGGTAGAGAGAACTATTATATATCAAATATGTTATCGCATCAGGTTCGGTGAGGAAATCCCAAGAACCAGCAGACGGTACGACAGTCTACAGGAGGAATGTGTCTATCACAGCTGACGAAGGCGCAGAACGGTGCTAAAGGGGTTTCACTCGAAACTCTCAACATAGGCCCTTCATCATCTCCACGATCTGTCGGTGATGCATCTAAGTTCGGAGGAATTTGGGATTCACAGCGTTCTCGATGGCTATTCTCTGTAACAGTTCCTCTGTCATTCGACTATGCAAGCAAGCGCGACTGAAATTCCGGTTTCACCACCGTGGGCTGTGCGGTGTGAGTAATAATAATTCGACTCCATACGACAACGATATATCGGGAGATTTTCTATTATGTAAAGATGATAGCTGACGAGTGATTCAAGGTGTTCAATCGCCGTCCGGCTGGACGAACCGCGAGGAATCACACGAACCAGTTGGCTCTCGTGAAATCGTAGCCGATGACTCGAATCGGCTGCTCGATCGAGGGCGTGAATCGAGCTGGGGACCGTAGCAGAATCAGTGCGGGACGCTCGTCGATTCAGAGACGGCGGGTGATACCTTCCGGTTGCAAGTGCAGCCCGAACCTACTACCGGGGAGCTGGCGAACGAACGTACAGTGAGCGTAACTCTTACAGACGCTGACGAGGGCAAGGAAGTCGTCGACGCGAGCGGGAACACACTCGGTATCGTGACGGAAATCACGAACCAGACGGCCTCCGTCGATCCGGATCCGTCACTCCTGGAGACGACCAAGGCAGACCTCGGATGGGCCGACAGCGATACCGACGAGTACGACGTCCACGAGGATGCGATCGAGACCAAAGCGGACGAGAAGATCCACCTTCGCGGGGATCTCTAATCGACAGGCCTTCTGCAGCTAAAGGAGCGCTGTATCCTCACATGGAGATACCTGACGAGCTAATCCCACTCTGAGTCGGCCGAAGTTAGCTACCGTCGATATCTACACTGATTAGCGGTTCTCGGGATCGTTCTGCTGGGCTCGGTCGCTCTCGTCGTACCCACCGGTCGAACCCTCCCTGCGGGCGCGGCTGATGCTCTTGGAGGTGGACTCCTGTGCCGCCTTGACACCGTCGCCGCTGTGGTGCATGTCGAGTGACTTCTCGGCGGCCATCCCCATGCTCTCGGCGGTGAGCGCGGCGTCCTGGTTGGCGCCGATGAAGAGGAACTCCCAGTCGTCCTCCGTCTGCCGATAGGTCACCTTCTCCCGTACCCGCTGCTGGGGTGTCTCCGAGGCGTTCTCCTTGCCGTCGGTCAGGACGACGACGATCACGTTCTCGGGTCGGTCGGGTTCCGCCAGCCCCTCGATCCCGTCGGCGGTCTCGTCGATGGCGGTCGCGAGGGCATCGTGCAGCGCCGTCTGTCCGCCCGGGCGGTAGTTGTCCGTATCGAGCGTGTCGGCGGCCTCGATCGGTGCCATCCGGTAGACGCACTCGACGTTCGTATCGAAGTTGTACAGCGTCACCGTCGCGTCCCCCTCCTCTTCGCGCTGCTCTTCGAGGAAGACGTTGAAGCCGCCCCGGGTGTCGTCCTCGATAGCTGCCATCGAGCCGGAGGAATCTAGTACGAACGTGACGTGGGTTTTCGTTGTCATTGGTTGAGTAGTGTCGAGCCGTGATGTTCGAACGCGCGATGCAGTCGTGCCGGTCGATGTGGTCGCGGCCGCCTGGCTACGCCCACCCCTCGATCTCGGCGATCGCCCAGGCGGCGATGTTGCGGACGCGTTCCGCCTCGTCGTCGAGTCGAACCGCTTCGAGACGCTCGAGGGCCGATTCGGCTTCGAGGTAGCCGAGCGCCCAGCAGGCGTTCTCGCGGACGACCTCCTGGTCGTGGTCGAGCAGCTCGACGAAGCGATCCGTGAAATGCTCGACTGCCTCGGGTTCGACCTCCGCAATCCGGCCGAGGCCGGCCGACGTGTTAATGAGGGTGTACTCGTCGTCGCTGTACAGCAGCGACTCGAGCTCGTCGACGTGCGGGACGAGCGCACCGCTGTGGACGACGGCCACGTCGCTCAACACGCCGGTCGCGTTCACCCGGAGTCTGGGATCGTCACAATCGAGGAGCTCGACGAGGTCGTCGACGGTGTCGAGGCCGGCATCCGGATACTCGCTGGCCACCCGGCCGAGCGCCGCGGTCGCGTTCAGGCGATCCGAGCTCGAGAGCGACGGCTCGGCGAGCGCGTCGGAGAGCGTCGGCGCCGCGGGCAGCACCTCGCTGGGATGCTCCGCGGCGATCCGGTTCAGCGCGAACAGCGCGTGGGTGACCCCGTCGTCGCGGTCGTCGACGAGCGACGCCAGCGCCGGCACAGCCGCCATCACGTCCGAGGGGTCGTGGGCGGCGATATCCGAGAGACACTCCGCGGCGTAGGCACGACGCTCTCCGTCGTCGCCGAGGTACGGCCTGAGCTCCTCGACGAACGGTGCGACCTCGGCCGGCCGCTCGCCGGTGACGGTCGCCAAAATCTCGAGGACGCGCGTCACGTTGTGCTCCTCGGCCAGCAGGTCGCGGAGCAGCGGTATTGCGACCTCGGCCGACTCCGGGTCTGCACGCAGCGCCGACCGGAGGGCGCCGAGCCCCGCATCCCGGCCGTCGTCGTCGGCGCCCCGCAGGAACGCGACGAGATCCGGGACGTCGATCCGCTCGGGTGCCACCCGAGCGAGATTCAGGAACGCACCGGCGTTATCGTACTTCGGTGTGGGCTCCCCTGTGAGGGCCTCATCCGACGGTAGTTCCAGGGCGGTCACCCGGTCGATACTGTCGAGACGGACGGTCCAGTCGTCTTCATCCGGCGTGAGTGCCGTACACGCCACGGCGATCGCTGCGGCCGGGCGCTCGACCGTCCGTTCGATGACACGCAGCTTCGCGACGAGCCGCTGGTGGTCTCCCTCGTCGTCGGTGTACGCGAGCTCGTACGCTGCCGCGTCGGCTTGCTCGGCGAGGAATGATCGGAACTCGTCGAGCCCCGACGGTCGGATGTCGCCTTTCGTCTCGTACTCGACGTCGCACTCGGCGGCCTCACACATCCCCCGTCACCTCCGGGGCAGCCGAGAGTAGAGTCGCTTGCAGCGGACGGAGGGGTTCAAACTCGCTGTCGTCGATGGTGAGGTCCCCTTCGTCATTCGACTCCCCACACGGGAGTGACCCCCTACAGGTCCGGTCCTCCCCTTGGATCGCCTGCTGTGCTGTCTCGGCACACCCGGCCACCGGGGCGACGTGGGTGCATCCCCAGATGCCCGCGAACCGATATGTCACCCCGGTCCGGAGGGCCGGCTGTGGGTCGACGCTGGGAGGGCCGAACAGGCTGCCTGTCTCGTCCTCGTCGCCGATCCACTGCCGGGCCCTGTCCCCCTCACCGTCGCGACCCGGTGACGCGCCGGGTTCCACGGTGAGTTCGTGCCGAGTCCCGCCTCGCAGTGTGTCAGTTGAATCCATCTGTTGGTGGTCGCAGTCGGTGGTCACCGGGCCGTACTGCCTGGATTGCGACCCGGACCGATACACACGCTCCATCCCCAGATTGGCACACCATAACCAACATCGCGATGTGCCTTTCGGGGACTTCGCACGCTCTAGTATGAGGGTTGTTGGTTTAAACCTTCTGTCTAGATGCATCTAGAGGTGAGTTAATAGCGCAGAAAGCACATTCGGGCGTAGATTTCCGGCGGGTAATGGTCTGACAACTGAAAGCGATCATCCGTAACAGTCATCGTACAGGGTCTAGAATGAGGGACAAGACACCGATATGAGCACGGACGAGGCGAGTGGGGCGCTCTTGCGTCGGCTACACGATCACAATCCATGGTGGGAGGACGGCGTCGATTCACTCTCGCTGCCCGCACGCCAGAAGAGCGACTTCTATCACCTCGCCCGCCCGGACGAGGCGATCAGCCAGTTCGAGGACCACCCCATCTCCGCGCTGGTCGGCCGACGGGGCGTCGGGAAGTCGACGCTCCTCGAGCAGTTCGTCCAGCATCGCATCGAAGCGGGGGCGGACCCGGAGCAGTTCCTCTACGTCCCCTTCGACGCCGACCCGCTCTATCAGCTCCAGTCCGCAGAGCAGCTCCGGCAGGCCGTCCGCTACTACGAGAGCCGGATTCTGGGCCGGGCTGACGACCCGACCCCACAGTTCGTCGTGCTCGACGACGTCCACCAGGTCGAGCACGCGAGCAAACCCAACAGCACCGGCTGGGGCCGACCGGTCAGCGAGCTTCTCGACGCCCCCGACCGGCACGTGATCGTCACCGCGAGCGCCGGCATCCAGGTCGAACGCGAGCTCGACCGCGTCGGGATCGACGCCTCCGAGTACGACGTCCAGCCGATCCTCCCCGAGAAGTTCCGCGACTACATCTACACGCTGTATCCGGACCTGGAAGCCGACGACAAACGCGTGTCGCCAACACCACTCCGAACGGGCGAGCAGTCCCTGCCGACGGCCGTCGAGACGGGTGACATCGACCTGTTCGTCGAGGGGCTGCGGGAGCAGTACGACCGCATCGCCGACGACACCCGCCGCATCCAGTCGCAGGTCGTCGACTACCTGGCGATGGGCGGCGTCCTCAGCTACAGCCAGGAGGGCGTCGTCGATTCCGCGAGCGAGCTATCGCGGCGCGACTACGAGCGCCTCCGCAAGGACGTCCGCGACGCGCTCTATCAGGACGTCCCCGGCTTCGAGACCATCCAGACGATCGCCGACCTCGAGCGGCTGTGTGCACTCGCCGCTCGAGACTGTGCAAGCGATCCGATCCGCTACCAGCGACTGGTCGACCTGTTCGACGTCGACCGACGGACGATCACGGACAGCTACCTGCCGGCGCTGTCGGAGCTGTACCTCCTCGACGGGGTGACCGAATACGACAACAGCCGACCGCGTTCGGTTCGGCTCTACCTGCGCGACACCGGTCTCGTCACGGCGCTCGCCGACGGGGACGCATCGCGGGTGCTCAGCGATTTCGACCGCGAGGCAGACCTCGCACGGGCGGCCGCCTTCGATCACACGATGCGCTTCCAGTACGGCGTCGAAGCGATCCAGGGGCGGACCGTCGAGCCGTCGGTCCAGTACTGGCGCGGCCGCGAGGACACTGTCGATTTCATCTTCGAGGTGGACGGAACACCAGTCCCGGTCGGCTTCGGTTATCGACCGCCCGTCGATTCGGTCGAGGCGGCGTTGACCGAGTTCCTCGACACTTACGACGCCCCCGTCGGCCTCCTGCTCGTCGGCGATACTGTCTCGACCGACGAGCCGATCGCCGTGCAGGACGACCGTCTCATCCGCCTGCCCTACTGGTTCTTCCTGTTACTGTGCTGACCGACGTCCGCATTTGACGGCTGCAATGGGCGGGTCCCCACTGCTGCCCTTCTAACGATATAGCTCAGTAAAAGATGCGAGGAGAAGATCGAGTTCAGGAAGTTCCGCCCTCGCAGATCACCAGCTCTGCATCCCTGCCTCGAAGAAGTATACGATCAGCGAGTTCGCCAGCAAGAGACTCGTGTAGGTGACCGCTGGCACGAGGAGGGAGTCACTTCGCTCGTAACCGTATGCGGCGATGCCGAGGACGGCGAAGTGCAGCAAGACGAACAGGCCGCCGGCGACGGACTCGATCTCGGCGATACCCGAGAGGACGACGACGGCGACGAACAGGGCAACAGGCGTGGCAGCCAGAATCCGGCGTCGGCCACTGCCGATTCTTTGCGCACCAGCCACGCTGCCAGCCAGCAGGAGCGTGAACAGCACCACCCCGATCAGCTTCCCGAGGTCGGGGACGGGACCGAGGCCGCCCGTCTCGCTCAACAGTGCGAACCCGGCGACCAGCGGCGTCAGGACGACGGCAGTAGTGCTGCCGACCGCCTGCTCGAAGCTCCCCTGGACCAAGACCTGACAGACGATCACGAGCGCGGGCGTCCCGAGGAGGATACCGAGCCCGGCGATCGCCAGGACCGGCGTCAGCGGCGCGTCAGCAGCCACGGCGGTCATGGTCAGCGAGCTGTACGAGACGCCCGTGAGCACGCCGACGAGCTTCGTGAGGGCCGCGAGTGCGACAGGGCCGACGGCTGCCAGGCCGAGTACTCGGGCGTCGGTTCGCGTCGGGAGCGACAGGCCGATTCGAATGCCGCGGTAGCGTGCGTAGGGAACGGCGAAGGCGGCGAGGCCGCCGAGGAACAGGCCGGTGTAGACGAGGCCGTCGGCGAGTACCCCGCCGAAGGATAGGTCGAAGAGCGACAGGATACTCCCCCGGAGCGCTTCCTGCCAGAGATAGAGCCCACCGAAGACGGCGGTGACGATGGCGAATTCAAACACGACCGGATTGGTTGTGTGACTGGCTCGGCGCTGACCGTCGTGGAGGGACATGGTGCATACTCCCCGGTTCGATAGTTAGGGCTAGTGAGGGTTTCAGTGTGCGATAGATACAGTGCTTATCGGGCCTCGGCCCCGATAGTCCTGCAGAGGGATAGAGACCGATGACACGAATGTGGGGCATCGACCCGACGCTGCTCTGCGACCAGCACCTGCTCGGAGAGCACACCGAGATGCACCAGGAGGCCGGCACCATCGAGAACCACCCGCACGGGACGGCCATCGTCGAGGGGCACGCGGAGCGCCAGCAGGTGGATACCTCGCTGATCCAGCGCCGACACGACGAACTGGCCGCGGAGCTACGGCGCCGCGGGATGAACCATGACTCGCCGCTGGACTACGAGGACGACCTCGACCTCGGGTCGATCGACACGGCGGCGAACCGGGACGATCTCATGGAGCGCTGCGACGAGTGTCGGCGGCGGATCGAAGCGGCGGATGCGAGCGATGCCGAACGCGGGCCGGACTGACGACGCTCAGCGCGTAGCCTCGGCTCCCTGACCGCCGTAAACGTCGTCCAAAGAATCGACTCTGAGACTCATCTCAGGGTCCGGTCCGTGACCGTTTGGCCGCTATTCCTCTTCGACGGGCTCGAGCATCGGTCGCTTGCTCTCCTTCTGGAGGTCGCTCCAGGAGACCGAACCCTGCTCGACGATGTTGTCAGGCTGCATGGCGTCGTCGGTGAGGACGAGCGCCGCGGTGTACTCCGGGGGTCGGGCCCGCTCGTCGCCGGGTGCCTCTCCGACCGGGTTCGCTCCGGGGCCGGAGGCCGAGCCGACGACGATGCGGCCGACCATCCCGAAGACCTCGTGTGGCGCACACATGATGTCGTGGACGCCCTCCGACTCGAACGTGTACAGCCAGTAGTCGCCAGCGGCGAGGATGGGCGAGGAGAACGGGGCCACGCCCTCGGGGACGCGCTGGGTGTAGCCGAAGCCTGGATGGTAGGCGTTCACGTTGTGGTGTGGGGTCGCGAGGTTGAACTGGACGGTATCCCCGACGTCGATGGTCAGGCCGGTCGGTTCGAAGTAGAACTCCGGAAGTGGCGCATTCTCGCGGGGTTTGATCTGGAGATTGATGGTGTGATCTGGTTCGACGGGTTTGCTGCCGTCGTCGGTACCGATGTAGCCGAATCGCGGGTCGATAGCGTCGTTCTGGTCGGTGGACTGCTGCATGGTTCCGGTCGGTGTCGTTGTGGGTGTGCTCGGTTCGTCGGAGGACGATTCGCTGCAGCCGGCGACCGCCGGGATGCAAGCGGCACCCATGGCGGTCAGCAGCCGGCGTCTCGACGGACTGATGGACTGGTCTGTACGACTCGATGGCTCGTTCGATGGGTCGACCCCCCGTTGCATTCCAGTCGAGGCAACCGGGAGAAGGAGATTATCGGTTAGGGTTTGACTAGAATTTACTTTATCACTGGTTACAGGTCGGCTCGCCTGCCCTATCGGACCCCGCTTCCCAGACGACCCACTGCGTATGTACAACGGGTCTTTGACTCACCGGAAGGTTCGAGGTGGCTTCCGGCCAGATTCGACACGTGAATCGACGAGCGTTCATCGGGGTGTTCGGTGCCGGCGTCGCGACGGGGCTCGCCGGCTGTAGTGCACTCGGCGACGACAGCCAACGAGTCGACGGAGAGCGACGCATCGACCTCGCCGACAGCGATCTCACCGCCTCGGAGTTCCGGGCGGCTGCCGCAGGGAGTCACGAGACATTCGGCTCCAGAGGCGTGTGGGGTACCGCGGAAGCGGAACCGAACCACGAGGTATCGTTCCAGGGCGCGTGGACGGGCACGCTCGACCACGCCGACGAGACGTCCTCCACGCACCTGCTGGGCATGTTCGGTCTCCCGGACGCGCCGGACGGCACGCCGGCGTCGCAGGTGTGGCTCTGGAGCGGTGTCGAACCCGCCGCCGACAGTCGAGCCCGGCGAATCGAAACGGGCCTCTCGTTGCCGTCGGACGCCGATGCGCTGGGCATCTACTCGCCGGCCCAGGATTACGACGCCGAGACCAGCGCCGAGTACACGGTCGAAAGCGGTCGGCTCGACGTCGCGACCCTCCGAACGACGATGCCGCTGGCTGCCGGGACCATCGGTGTCGATCCGAAGACGCGAATCGGCGACGGCGGGGCGTACGCTCCCTACTGGGAGGGCGAGAGCGATACGCCGCAGTCCATAGCTGCCACGACGGAGGTCAGGTGGGCGTCCGGGAAGACCCGCGAACTGGACTGGGAATTCGGCGTCAGTACGACGGTCTGATTCCTGCTGCCTGCCACAGGTTTACGGGACCCCCGTTCGAGTATCGAGATATGTTCGAGGACATCGCCACCGGTGACGTCGTCGAGGTCACGTACGAATCCAACCGCTCGGGCGGGCAGGTCTCCCGGACGGGGTCCGTCCTGCAGACGCCGGGCGAGGGCGACAAACGCGGGCTCTTCGTCCAGACCGACGACGACCAGCTGACCGGCGTGATGGGTGGCCGCGTCTACAGCCTCACCGTCGGCGACGAGGACGGCCAGCGCACCGTCGAACGACAGACCTACCTCGGCGACCTGGAGAGCGTCTCGCCGACCGAGTGACGATCACCGAACCTTCTCGCGCCTCGCTGTCTCTCACAGCGGAGCCGGTCTGACTCATCTGCGAGCGGTTTTCACGACAGCAGCGGTCTAGAAATGCGCTACCGTCGACTAGTCGGCACTTCCGAACTCGGTGTACTCCAGGATCGCGCCGGGGACGAGGACGCCCACGACGAAGACGACGCCAAAGACCACCTCGAATGGGAGCGCGGTGAACGCAGAGAGCACGACCAGGAGTGCCATCGCCAGCAGAACGAAGCCGCCGATCAGCCCGTTCTCTGCCGTCAGCAGACCCTCTCGCCTGTAGAGGACGTACAGCGAGACGACTACCAGCAGGAGTATCGCGACGAGAACGATGCGAAACAGCGTCGTCGAGTCCGTCGCAACGCTATAGAACAGGCCGATCCCCACGAGAACGTACGCGAGTCCGAGCGACAGGGTCTCGACGGGGCCGTCGAAGAAATCGCCACTCTCCGACTCTGGATTGGAGGATTCCATACCTCACCCGGTCGCAGAGGGGTGGCATATAGGTGGTGCAGCCCCCGACACGGCTCGAGAGGCTATCGCGCCAAATCGCCGCCCCCGAAACAGCCTTTTCGGGACCGGCCGAGATGGAGCTATGGGGCTCCCGCTCCACGGTGGCCACGCGCACGCCGAATCGACTGGGCCAGCCGCGGGGCCAGAGCTGATACTCGTCTTCGCTCTCGCTATCTTCGTTCTCGTGGTCGGCCTCCAGTACCTCATCCAGAGATATTCTCGGGAATGATTGGGTGCGTCACCGGGCAAAGAGGAACACGTCGGGCGACCCCTGGGGGTGTTCAGATTGCACTTCCTCCAGAGCGTGGAACAGCCGCGGAAACAGTAGCCCACGACGGTGACGCCGAGTGGAGCGTTTATCGCCTGCTACGGCGAACGGTGACCTATGTCGGACGAGGGAGCGAACGAGGCTACGCGGGATTCGATGGGGAAGGGGTTCGCGGTCGGCCTCCCTATCGGGGTCGCCATCGGTCTCGCGCTGGACAACCTGGCGATGGGGATCGCTATCGGGCTCGCGCTCAGTCCCGCTTTCGGCCTCGCGTGGTCGAAGAGCGAGTGAGAGCCGTCGCCCACGATGCGACCCCGATACCCCAGTTAGCGAGGGGGTAACGCCCTGTCTCGTCCGGTTGGGTCGAAGATACTAACACGGTTCCCCGAGTGGTCGAGTGCATGCGACAGGTTCCCGACTGGGTGACGCTTACTGACGGCGAGAAGATCGTCTGGTCGGGTGGTCCGAGCCCGGTGGTCATCGCCTCGTCACTGCTCGGCGAGGCCGTTCTGGTCGTCGTCGGGTTGATCATCGCGGGGATCGGTCCGGGACTGGTCGACGGTGGGACCTTCCCGGGCGCCGGCGCGTTGCCCGGGGGAATCCGGTTCGTCGGACTCATCATCGCGCTGGCCGGGATCCTCGCGGGACTCTGGACGTACCTCCGGTTCCAGTCGGTCGAGTACGTCATCACGAGCGACGAACTGTACGTCAAGCGGGGGATGCTCTCGCGGTCGGTGACGAACCTCCGGCTGGACCGCATCCAGGACAGCGGGTTCAACCAGTCGGCGAGCCAGCGGCTGCTGGGCTACGGCGACGTCTACGTCTCGACGGCCGGCAGCGGCGGCGCCGAACTCGTCTTCCGGAACGTCAACGACCCCGCACGGGTCAACAACGCCATCACCGAACAGCTCGACGCCGCTCGCTCGCCGGGAACGACGTCCGCGCCCTCGGTCGATAATTCCAGCCGGCGCCGCTAGATTCGACGACGAACGGCTGTCAGTTGTCGGCGTCCAGCAGGGCGAGACGTCGGTACACCGAATCGTTCGACCGGGGTGAATATATCCGGTGGGTCGTTACGGACCGGATATGACACCGCCACGAGGTCGACGGTCGACGCGGCGCCGGTTGCTCGCGTCGCTCGGTGCGACCGCGACCGTCGGGCTCGCGGGCTGTACCTCCGTGTTCGACGACTACGAGCGGAGCCAGTCCGATTTCGACCCTCCGATGCTCTCCTACGACGAGACGTACCCGGACGACGACGGCGTGACGATGTTCCGGCGCGGGACGCGGCGGCTGGGCTACTACCCGGACGCGGTCGTTCCCGAGGCCGTCGAGGTCGAGTGGTCGATGCCGATCAACGAGGTGGGCCACACCGCGGCGAAGGCGAGTCCGCGACCCACGCCGGACGGCGGGACGATCTTGATTCCCGCCGACACGGGGAAGGTCCACGCGGTGCGGCCGGACGGCGAGCAGCTGTGGACGGCCGAGACGGGGGCGACGAACCTCGGCATCCACGGGACGCCGCTGATCGTCGACGGGGTGGCGTACATCGGCGGCTACGACGGCTCGCTGTATGCCTTCGACGTCGAGACGGGCGAGCGCGTCTGGAAGACCTCCAACTGGCGGCTGCACGGCGCCATCGCCATCGGGTCGAGTCCGGTCTACTGGGACGGCGTCATCTACGTCGTCGCCGAGTACAACTATCCGTTCCAGGAGCCGTCGGGGACGATGTGGGCGCTCGACGCCGAGACGGGCGAGCCGCTGTGGCACGACGACCGCCTCTGGGGGATGCCGCACCCGTCGCTGGCGATCGACCCGGCCACCGAGCGGATAATCACCGGGTCGAACGACGGCGTCTGCTACTGCTGGGAGTTCCCGTCCCTGGAGTTCGCCTGGGAGTTCCAGACGGACGGCGAGATCAAGGGGACGATCCCCACCTACGAGGGCGGGGCGTTCGTCGGGTCGTGGGACGGCTACTTCCGGCGGCTCGACCTCGAGGACGGCACCGAGGAGTGGCGCTTCGAGACGGGCCGGACGATCATGTCGAACCCCGGCATCGACCCCGACGCGGGCGTCGTCTACATGGGCAGCGACGACCGACACGTCTACGCGCTCGACGCCGAGTCCGGCGAGGAGCTGTGGTCGAGAAACGTCGGCGGGAAGGTCCTCGGCTCGCTGACGGTGACCGCCGACGCCGTGCTGGTCGGCTCGTACGACACGCACCTCTACGCCCTCGAGAAGGAGACGGGCGCGGTCCGCTGGCGCGTCGAGAACGTCGGGCACGTGACGAGCGAGCCCGTCCCGCACGAGGGTCGGATCTTCTATGCCGAACGTGGCGACATCTCCGGGTACCGGAGCGACGACCCGGAGGTCGTCAACGAGCGCGGCCGCGTCTACGGGTTGCGGGCGGCGGAGTGAACGCTAGAAGAGGTTCGAATCCCGTCTCGAGGCCTCTCGCTACGGCATCTGTTTGGATAGTTTTGTCACTAGTCCTTTCAGTAACAGGTTCGTCCGGGGAGAACATGCTACCCCAGACCAACATCGGGGAGAAAACTCGACGTGCAGTGCTGAAAGCCGCCGGCGCGGCGCTCGGCCTCGCGGCGGCCGGGACGACGATCGGCCACCCGGGTGACGGCGGCAACAACAAGTTCTACGGCGGCACGGAGGGCTATCTCGGCGACAACGTCGCCGACTCCTCCGAGAACGCGAAACTGGTCGGTTACCACAGCGGCGGTGGTGTCGGTGAATCTGACGCACAGAACGCCCACAAGGGTGCGATGTCGGAGATGCGGATCCACGACGAACACGCCTTCGTGACCATATTCTCGGCGCGCGGCGAGGACTCCCAGCGAGGCCTGGCCATCTTCGATATCAGCGACTTCACGACGGCCGAAAGCGAGGGCGACCTCGAGCGGGCAGAACTGAAGCTACTGTCGTTCGTCCGCAACGACAACAACCAGGCCGCCTGCATGGACGTGAAGGTCAGCGACGACGGCAACGCCGTCTTCGTCGCCAAGCAGACCATCACGGCGCTGTTCGGCGAGGCGCGGAACTTCCAGCCGAACGGCGACGGCAGCGGGAACAGCCCGGGCGCCGGTTCGCTCGTCGCCGTCGACGTCTCCGAACCGGAGAACCCGACGGTCACCAGCGAGATCGAGCTCAGCCACTGGTCGGTCGGCCCGCACAACTGCTGGTACCACCAGATCGGCGGCAGCGAGTACGTGTTCACCGTCCACGGGACGAGCGGCGCGGCCAGCAAGACGAACGTCTTCGAGTACGACCGCTCGACCGGCCAGTTCACCCAGGTCAACGCCTGGTCCTGGGACACGGACCTCGCGCAGGGCGAGTACGGCGTCGAGAGCAACCAGTGGTATCACCACGACATCAACGTCCAGGAGGACCCGAAGACGGGGCGGCCGCTCGCGTATCTGCACTGCTGGAACGCCGGGCTGCGCATCTACGACGTCTCCGACCCGACCGACGTCCAGGAGGTCGGCGTCTTCGAGCAAGAGGGCGCCCACCACGCCGTCCCGGCGCCGACGCTGATCGATGGGAAGCGCGTCGCCGTCACGGGCCACGAGAACCCCGACTCCCACTACCACAGTTACATCCCGGACGACCACCCGCACGGCGAGACCGGCCGGTACCACCTCGTCGACACCGACCCGCTCGACCTGGCGCTGTTCGACGACCCGGCCGACGGCGGCGACCCCGACGTCGAGAAGGTGTACCTCGGCTGTTCGAGCACGGTCCAGGACGGCGACGCCGCCACGGCCCTCCAGCGGGCGCCGTTCCAGATGTACGAATCCGACGACGACGCCTACGTCGTCGAGGGCGACGGCAGCGACGGCGTCGCGACGGAACTCGACACCTGGGTCCTCATCGGGATGGGCGACGACGGCTGGGAGGACGCCTGGGGCTTCGAGACGGAAGCCGAGAACGCCGCCGACGAAGACGAGGAACCCGGCCCGTACGACGGGTTCAGCGACTTCCGGATCAGCAACCACAACCTGGACATGGACACCGAAGGGCGCCTCTACGCCGGCTGCTACCACGCCGGCATGCGGGCCTTCCAGATCGTCCCCGGCGAGAGTTCGAACGGTAACGGTAATCCCGGGAACCGAGATGGGAACGGCCCCGCCAACGACTCGGAGAACGCCAACGAGAACGCCGCCGGTGCCCCACCGTTTGAGGGTGGCGACGGGTCCGCGGACGGCTGGGAGATCGTCCCGACGGCCTACTTCCGCGAGGGCAAGGAGATCCCGGAGGAGTCCGCGATGGCCTTCGACACGCCGGAGGAGTCGCCCGCCAGCATCGACGGCCTGACGGCGTCGACCCCGTTCTTCTGGAACGGCGTCGAGCGAAACGGCGTCGTGTTCTCCAGCGGTATCAACGCCGGTCCCCACGCCATGCGGGAGACCCACGACGGGGCCGCCGACGTCGGCTACGACACCCCCATCGACGTCGACATCACGCGAGAGCACGACGTCCCCGTCTCGCAGTCCGGCCAGCGAGTCCAGGTCACCATCCGGGCCGACAGCGAGGAGGACGTGGTCGTCCGCGACGCGATTCCGACCGAGTGGGAGGTCGTCGAGGCCGAAGACTCCGACGTGGACCACGTCCACGAGGTCGAGGGTTACCGGACGATCGTCTCGCTGCGGCTCGACGACGGCGAGGCGGTCTACTACGTCGAGTCGCCCGAATCGCACGCCAACTACACCTTCGGCCCGGTCGAGTACGCCCGCGCCGACGAGAACGGCGACCCCGACGTCGACGGCCACTGGGGCGGCGGGAACTCGACGACCAACCGGCTGTGGCGGAAGGACAACGCCGCCGTCGACTCCATCGGCTCGCTCGGGCTCTGAGGACGTCCGGCTCAGCGACTCCGGTCGGTGCGACCGAGGATCGCCGCGTCACGCTCGAGGCGGGGTTCGACGTTCGGACTGCGGCAGTCGACGTCGATCTGTTCGGCCTGCCAGTGGCGACCGTCCTTCCCGTTCCAGACGCCGAACAGCGTCACCTTCGGCAGCTCGACGACGCCGAACAGGATCGACAGGTAGTAGATCAGCTCCGTGGCCTGGGTCCACGAGCCGGATGCTTTCCGCGGGATGTCGACCGGATACTCGACGTGCTGTGCGGGCACGTCGTGGTCGGTCGCCCGCTCCACGAAGCCGCGGTCGTTGCTCAACAGGATGGCGCGCTTGCGGCTCTCGTCGTTGAAGCGTCGGTACCCCTCGACGATCGCCTCGTCGCCCCGGTCGCACTCGACGATATCGACCGTCCGGTCGCTCAGCAGCCGTCGGTACTCGTAGAGCCCGAGGAACCCCTCTCGGTTACTCCCGGCCGGCTGGTCGTCCAGTCGGGCGAACGCCTCGCCGAACGCGGCCGTCAGCTCGTGGGTGTTGTGCTGCTTGTAGTGCCAGTCGAGCTCCTCCTTGACGCCGGTCGCGAGGGCGTACCCGTTGGTGGGTGCTCGCCCCTTAGGGTCCTCGCTGCCGGTCTCGCTGTCGACGTCTAGGACCTCCGGCAGTCGCCAGCCGAAGACGTTCGCGTCGATGCCGAGGACGACCGGCTCGTGGCCGGCCTCCAGGTCGGGATAGCCGTACCGCCGGACGAACGCCTCGACGGCCTCGCGGTTCGCGAGGTCGACGTGGCCGCTGGCGACCATCGCTCGCGTGTAGGTCGCGGCGTCCGGGAGGTCGTCGTAGGCCGGCTCGCCGTACTTCGCGGGGATCGTCTCGCGGTTGTCCTGGTAGGTCAGCGCCCCCTGCGTGAAGCGAACGGTCGCACGCCCGTGGTCCTCCAGTTCGATTCGGACGAGCTCGCCGATCTCGTCGCAGGGATGGACCAGGGGGATCGAGTCGATCCCCTCGTCGTAGAGGGCGTTCAGCAGCACCATCAGCCGCCGGCGCTCGAGATGCATCAGATCACCTCCGTGAAGTCGATGAGGTCGGTGGCCGTACGGGGAATCTCCGGGTAGAACCGCCCGGGGTAGCCCCCTGCTTTCCGGTGGAAGTAGTAGACGTGGTCGGCCTCGAAGTGGACGCCCGCCTGGAAGGCGATCGCCGACATGAACTTCCGACCGGGCGTGATGTCGATCGCGACCGTCGCGTCGGTGTCCCGGGCCTCCTGGATGGCCGAGCGATAGTAGTCGACGATCGCCTCGAAGTCGGTCTCCTCGAGCAGTTCCTCCTGCTCGATCACCGCGTCTCCCCCGTAGCGGTCCACGATGACTTCGAGGTGTTCGCAGGCTTCGTCGACCGTGTCGGCGACGTCCGGGTTCGTCAGGATCGACACCTCGTCCGGCACGTATCCGCTGTCGCAGGCGGCCATAAGCGGATTCAGGATCCCCGGCATCGTCGGCGTCCCACAGGTCACCCAGCGTCGGTGCATGGCCAGTCACGACTGGCCGACGTGTAATAGTGCTATCGAGTACCACGTCACCCGTGGTGGACTGGTTGTCATCCGGACCTCTACCGACACGCACGACGGACAGGTCGATTCGGTGGGTGCGCTAGAGTCGACTGGAAAAAGGATCGTTCCCGACCTTACTGTGCGTCGGAGGTGACCGAGAGGTTGACCTGGTTCTCGTCGCTGTCTTCGACGGTGGCGAGCGCGTAGACGAAGCCGAGGACCGACTCGTCGTCGTCGCTGCCGGTGAACCGGACCGTCTCGCGGCCGTCGTCCTCGAACTCGTAGGTGTCCGGCTCGACGATGACCTGCTCGAGTTCACTGTCGCCGGGCGTGTAGACGGTCGTCTCGTCGTCCGCGCTGATGGCACTCTCCAGCGTGTACGTCACGACGACGTCCTCACCGTCCAGGGTCCCCGAGAACGTCGCTTCGTACTGGTCGACGCTCTCCAGCTCGTCGAACTCGACGTCATCGAGGCTCGCCTCGTCGGAACTAGTCATTGAATTGAAAACTACGTGCTCGAGACTCTTCAACTACCGGCCGTCGACTCCCTCGTCGACGCGGCGGTCCCGCCCACCGACGGCCGTCCGGTTCGCCGAAACCACTACCGGTAACGGGGTCGTATCGCCGGTATGGCGGACCGAAGCGCAGACACGGCCGGCGTCTCGAACCTCGTGATCGCTCTCGGACTGTTCGCGGCTCTCGGGGGCGCCGCCTTCCTGGCCTGGCGTCGGACGGCACCGCTCTCCCGGCACGTACGGAACCGACGGCGCGACGAGGGGAGCGAGGGCGGCCCGACCCCGCAGCGAAATCCCGCGACGAGGCCGCTCTGACCGGCCGACGGGCTTCCGAGACACGTCGCCTCGTCAATCGGTAACCAATCTTTTGCTCCGTTCTCGAGAATCCATGTGGTAGTGTCTCGAGTTAACAACTCCCAGGACGGACGTCCCACCGTCCGCGTCACCGTTGGTCGCGGCGATGCGTCAGATGGGACGGCCGAGCGGGAAGCCGACGATACCGACGAGCGGGACGGGACCCTGGACCGAGGTCGCGACGTTCTACAGGCGGCTCGTGACGCAGCCGGCGAGGTCGACGTCCTCGAGGTCGGGTCGACCGGCGTGCGGGCGCTCGAACCCCTCGTCCTCGTCACGGACGACGGACGGACGGCGTACTACCCCCGAGTCTCGGTCGAGCAGACGCGAACACTGGTCGGCGACCTCGACGCCGGTGAACGCGGGACGGGCGACGCCGAATGGACCGTCGAGCACGGTCCCGATCCCGGGACGCTGCCGACGCCGTCGGACGGGCCGCTCGCGGTCGGGACGCGGCGGGTGCTCGGCGGCTGCGGGTGGGTCGACCCCGAAGCCGGTATCGACGCCGACGAGAGCGCCGCGACGCTCGCTCGCGACGACCCCGACGCGGCGCTCGAACAGCTCGACGACCTCGGCATCCTCGGCCGCGGTCGCGGGGACGCGAGCCGCGACGACCCCATCGCGGACGACCTGGCCGTCGTCGGCGACGCGGCGGGTGAGCCGGTCGTGGTGGTGAACGCCAACGAGAGCGACCGGCGCAACGAGACCGACCGGACGCTGCTCGGCGGGTCGCCCGCGGCGGTCCTCGACGGGGCGCTCGCGGTCGCCGAGATCGTCGGGGCGACCCCCGGCGACGTCGTCGTGTACACGAACGAGGCCGACGCCCTCGCGCAACGCCGCACCCGCGAGGCGACCGCTGCCGTCACCGACGCGGTCGGCGTCGAAGGGGATGCCGACGACGCCGCCACTCCACAGATCGTCGCCGGTCCCGACGAGTACATCGCCGGGGAGTTCACGATGGCCCTCGAAGCCCTGGAGGGCAACGACCGGCTGGAGGCGCGCCTGCGCCCGCCGGGCCCCGCCCGCCACGGGCTGTACGGTCGGCCGACTACCGTCCACACACCGCGGACGTTCGCACAGATACGCCGGGCGCTCCTCGACCCCGAGGCCTTCGACGCGGCCGATGCCGATCCGGGCACGCGACTCCTCACGGTCGCGGGGGACGTGGCGGCGCCGGCGACCGTGGAACTCCCGACCGGAAGCGGGCTGGCGACCGTCCGCGGCGCCGTCGAGACGGACGGCCGGGTCAAGATGGCGTGCGTCGGCGGCCAGTTCGGCGGCTTCACCCGGTCGCTGGACCACACGGTGAGCGCGGTCGGCCTCCGGAACGCCGACCTCGGGACCGAGGGGGTCGTCGAACTGTTCGGCGAGGACCGGTGCCCGCTGGCGCTGGCCGGCGAGCGCGCCCGGTTCGCCAGCGAGGCGAACTGCGGCCGCTGTTTCCCCGGCCGCGAGGGGTCGAAACAGCTCCTCGGGCTCCTGCGGGACATCTACGACGGCAGCTACGAGGACGACATGATACGCGAACTCACCCGCGTGATGGGCGGGACGAGCCTCTGTGACGTCGGGCGGTCGGCGGCCCGGAGCGTCGAGACGGCCCACGACCGCTTCGAGACCGAGTTCGAAGCCCACGCCGACGGGCACTGCCCCAGCGGCACCTGCGAGGTGACCTCGTCGTGAGCATGGACGACCCGCCCGGGCCGACCGAGCACGGCCCGACCGAGGCGCTGCCGGGCGTTCCGAACGTCGACGACCCCCGGTCGAGCACCCCGCTGACCGACGACTTCCGCACGGGGCGGGCCAACGATCCCGACGTCGGTACCCGCGGCGACGAGATGACGACCGTGACGGTCGACGGCGACCCGGTCGCCGTCCCACCGGGGTCGACGCTTCTCGACGCCATCGAGACGGTCGAGACCGCCTCGGACGTCCCGGCGCTCTGCGCGTACGACCGCGACACCGAGCAGTCCGACGAGGTCGGCCCCTACGGCGCCTGCCGGACCTGCACGGTCGAGACCGACGAGCACGGGCTCGTCCCGGCGTGTAGCTTCCCGGCCGAGGACGGCCTCGACGTGCGCACCGACGCGACCGACGCCGAGGAGGCCCGCGACGTCAACCTCGACCTCGTCATCGGCAACCACAATCTGCGGTGTACGACGTGCGGACAGAACGGTCGCTGCGAGCTCCAAGACGCCTCCATCGAACAGGGCGTCAACCAGCCGCGGTACGGCGTCTTCGATGAGCGCGACGCCTACTCGCCCATCGACGACACGAACGTCATCCAGATCGACCGCAACAAGTGCATCCTCTGTAGCCGCTGTGTCGACGCCTGCAACGACGTCCAGGCCGCCGGCGTCCTCCGGATGTCCGGCCAGGGCGACGACCTCCACATCGACTTCCAGCAGCCCGAGGCCGAGACGATGGAGGATTCGACCTGCATCTCCTGCGGGCACTGCGTCACGGTCTGCCCGACCGGCGCCCTCGTCGAGGACGGGCTCGTCGACGCGACTACGCTCCCGCTTCCCGGGTTCACCCAGAAGAACTCCATCGGGTCGGTCCAGGAGGGCCGATCGGTCGAGACGGCCGACACGGCCGAAGCTCCGAACCGGGACGTCCCGGGCCGCGACGACGGTGGTCGCCCCGGAGAGCCCGACCCCGGGTCGCTCTCCGGCGTCGCCGCGTTCATGGCTAACGCGAAGCGGGAAGCCTCGGAGCTCCCGAGACGGATGGCTGACGGCGCGCTCGAGCGGGTCGAACACGCCACCGAGGAGGTCGCCGAGAGGTCGCTGACCATCGGCCAGATGTTCGACGCCGCGGAGGTCGTCAGCGGCGCCCGGAAGCGTGACATCACGGTCGCCGACACGACATGCACCTACTGCGGTGTCGGCTGCCGGTTCGAGCTGTACGGCAAGGGCGGGGAGGTCCTCGGCGTCCGGCCGGCCGACCCCGAGGAGACGCCGGCCAACGACTTCTCGACGTGCGTGAAGGGGAAGTTCGGCTACGACTACGTCGGCTCCGACGAGCGACTGACGACGCCGCTGGTCAAGGAGGACGGCGAGTTCCGCGAGGCGTCGTGGGACGAGGCGCTGGACCGCGTCGCCGAGCGCCTGACCGAGATCCGCGACGAGTACGGCGCCGATGCGCTGGCGGTGACCTCCTCGTCGAAGGCTACCAACGAGGAAAACTTCCTCGCCCAGAAGTTCGCCCGCCAGGTGTTGCAGACGCCACACGTCGACAACTGCGCGCGGCTGTGTCACTCCTCGACGGTCGCCGCGCTCAAGCAGACGGTCGGCTACGGCGCGATGACAAACCGCATCAACGAGGACGTCGGCGAGACCGACTGCTACCTGATCACGGGGTCGAACACGACCGAGAGCCACCCGGTCCTGGCGACGCGCATCGTCCAGAACGTCCGCGACGGCGCGGACCTGTTCGTCTTCGATCCCCGGGAGATGACTATCGCGGAGCACGCCGACCAGTACGTCCGGACGAAGCCGGGGACGGACATCGCCTGGCTCAACGGCATGATGCGGCACATCATCGAAGAAGACCTCTACGACGTGGCGTTCGTCGAGGACCGGACCAAGCACTTCGACGACCTGAAGGAGACGGTCGAGCCGTACACGCCGGAGGTGGTCGAGGAGGTCACGGACGTCCCGCCGGAAGACCTGATCAACGCGGCCGAGACCATCGCGAACGCCGAGACGTGCGTCTACGGCTGGGCGATGGGGCTGACCCAGCACTCCCATGGCACGCGCAACGCGCTGGCGATCGTCAACCTGGCGCTGCTCTGCGGGCACCTCGGCAAGCCCCGCTCCGGGCTCTCGCCGTTCCGCGGGCAGAACAACGTGCAGGGCGGCGGCGGGGACATGGGGCCGCTCCCCAACAACCTCCCGGGGTATCAGTCCATCACCGACGACGACGTGCTGGACAAGTTCGAGGCGTCGTGGGGCGTCCGCCCGCCTGACGAGGTCGGCCTGCGGGTCACCGAGATGTTCAGCGCCGTCCCGGGCGTCGAACAGACCGTCAGCGGCGACGAGGGCGAGGACGCGTACGGCGGCGACGACCCCGACGACGGCGAGGAAGAGCGGGGCACCGACGACCCGTCGGCCGACGAGGACCACTCCCCCGAGAACACCGACCTGCACGGGATGTACATCGTCGGCGAGAACCCACTCCTCTCGGAGCCGGACATCCAGCACGCCGAGGCGGCGGTCGAGGCCCTCGACTTCCTCGTCGTCCAGGAGCTGTTCATGACCGAGACCGCCCAGCACGCCGACGTGGTGCTGCCGGCGGCCTCCCTGGCCGAGAAGTACGGGACGATCACGAACACCGAACGGCGGGTCCAGCTCGTCCGGCCGGCCGTCGAGTCGCCGGGCGAGGCGCGGACGGACGCCGCCATCCTGCAGGACCTCGCGGGCCGGATGGGATTCGACTGGGGCTACGAGACGCCCAGCGACGTGATGGACGAGATCAACGACCTCGCGCCGATCTACGGCGGCGTCACCCACGAGCGCCTCGAGGCGAAGGGCGACGGCCTGCAGTGGCCCTGCTGGGACGAGGACCACCCGGGCACGCCGTACCTCTACGAGGACGAGTTCAACTTCGACGACGGACTGGCGCGGTTCGTCCCCTCGGAGCTGGCCGAAGACCGGTATCCCGCCCCCACCGAGGACTACCCGTTCACGCTCACCACCGGCCGCGTGCTCTACCACTGGCACACCGGGTCGATGACGCGTCGCTCGGAGGCGTCGATGCGGCAGGTCCCCGAGAGCTTCGTCACCATCCACCCGGAGGCGGCCGAGCGGCTCGGCATCGCCGACGACGAGTACGTCGTCGTCGAGTCCGCCCAGGGCGAAATCGTCGTGCGGGCGAACGTCGAGGAGACGTCGGGACCGGACGTCCTGTTCGTCCCGATGCACTTCGTCCACGGCGCCGTCAACACCCTGACCAAGGAGGAGTTCGACCCGCTGAGCAAGATCCCCGCGTACAAGGTGACGAACGTCCAGGTCCGCCCGCTCGCCGAGACGCCGATCGACGAACCGTCGTCGCCCGAGGAGCTGGCGGACGACGGCTCCGAGTCCCTGGCCGGCGACGACTGACGCGGCACTCTCGGAGCCCCCACACGGTCGGTCCGGGGGCCCACCGGCCCCGGCCCTGTCGCCCGACCGCGGAAACGACAGCGGGAAGTCCCCGGTACCGGTAGCCCGATGCAACGAGCGAGTGGCGATGGACCCTGTCGAGAACGCCGGGCGGTTGCTCGAACGAGCCGGCATCATCACCGCCGAGCGGTTCCGCCGGACGTTCGACCTCGCGTGGCCGCGCATCGTCACCGGCTTCGCAATCATGTCGAAGCAGACGGTGGACCTCGCGATGGTCGGGGTCGCCGTCGGGACCGCCGGGACCGCGGGGCTGGCGTTCGCGCTGTCCTACTGGGGGATCGTCGCCCTCCTCGGGCTCGGGCTCGCCGGCGGGACGATCAGCCTCGTCTCGCAGAACTACGGCAGCGACGACCCCGAACGCGCCGCCCGCGTCGTCGAGCAGAGCGTCATCCTCACGGTCGTCCTCGCCACCCCCATCATGGCGGTGTTCGTGGCGGTTCCGGATGCGTTGATCGGGGTGCTCGGTGCGGATCCGGCCTCGCTGGAGCACGGCAGCGTCTACCTGACGTTCGTCGCCCCGGCGGTCCTCTTCGAGATGCTCAACCTCGTCGCCAGCCGGACGTACACCGGCATCGGCGACACGTACACGGAGATGGTCAACCGGACGACCGGCGCCCTGCTCAACATCGCCCTCAGCGCGGTCCTCATCTTCTGGTTCGGACTCGGGGTGGCCGGGGCCGCCCTCGGTACCGCCATCTCGACGGGCGTCGTGACCCTCACCCTGGGCTGGGGGATGACAGGACGCTCGTACGGCGGTCGCCTGGGGATGGAACCCAGTCCGGTTCCGATCACACCGGGTCGACCGTGGGTCGACCGCGCGCTGCTGCGGCAGTTGCTCGCGATCTCCGCCCCGGAGATCGGCCGGCGGCTCGCCCAGGGTATCGTCGTGTTCCCGCTGCTGTGGATCGCGGCCTCGTTCGGCCCGGTCGTCGTGACCGCCCTCGAGGTGGCCCGCCGGGTCCGGACGCTCGTCAACAGCTTCAACTGGGGGCTGTCGCTGGCCTCGAGTTCGCTGGTCGGGCAGTACCTCGGCGAGGGCGACGAGGCCGAGGCGGGGGCCTACGGGGCGTCGATCATCCGGCTGGCGGCCGTCGTCTACGTCGCTATCGCGGCGCTGGTCGTCGTGCTCGCCGACCCGATCGCCGGCCTGTTCGTCTCCGGGTCGGCGGCGGTCGCCCAGACCGCGACCTTCGTGATCGTCAGCGCGATCAGTTCGGTCGGCCAGGGGATCGACGGAACGGCGACCGGGGCGCTCATCGGCGCCGGCGACACGCGCCTGCCGTTCGCCGCGTCGCTGCTCGGCCGCTACGTGTTCGCCCTCCCGGTCGCAGCGATCGGGCTCGTGACGCCGCTGGGGATCGGCGGGCTGTACCTCGCGCTGCTGCTGGAGATGCACGTCCCGAGCTGGATCAACTACGGCCTCTTCCGGACCGGCCGGTGGAAGGCGGTGAGCCGGCGGTACCGGGAGTCCGTGGATACCGGGTGATGGAGGCCGACTGTCGGCGCTTCACTCGAGAACAGGATCGGCGATCCCGGCCTGCTCGAACGTCCCCGATTTTACAGTTCCCCCGCTCGCCGCAACCGCCGCCTGGTCCGGCCGCTACGTTTATTCCGCCGGAGAGTGACTACTTATCGATGAAACCGGGCCGGTTCGTCAGCTACTGTTTCCTGTACTGTGGAGCCGTCCTGCTGGCCACCCACTCGCTGACGTACGGCCTCCAGTTCGGATTCGAGAGCCTCACCCAGTACAGCGTCGCCCTCATCATCCTCGGCACCGGCGTCTACCGGTTGAGCGATTCCGACCGGGAGACCCTCGGGCCGGACGAGTACGGACCGCTCACCCACGGGATGGCCGCGCTGGCGCTCTTCGTGACTCTGATTTTCCTCGCACAGATGCTGGTCTTCTGACAGCAGCGGCGTACAACCTCGATCGAGCTCTCAATTTCGGTCGAACTCGGCGAGAGCAAGGCCAACCATCCCGTAATATTAACTGACTGATGTATGGGGTGTCCCGTTACAGTAATTCGTCCAGGCGCGTATATCGGGGCATCTGGACTTTCTACTGCTAGTTCTATATACTCTGCTGTCGTATCACTCTCATGAAGGGAAGGGTGCTACCGACCGTGCTCGTCGTCCTGATCGTCCTCCTCGCCGGCTGCGCCGGCGGTGGCAACGGTGACGTCGCTTCGGGTGAAACGCCGACGGACAGCGACGACTCGGGTGGGGACGTCACGCTCGTCGAGAACCGGACGGCCGCGCTGATCGAGGCCGGCAGTTACACGTCCACCTGGGAGATGGCCTTCGACAGCGACGGGGAACGCGCGGGCGCGACCACGTACACCCACGCCGTCGACTACGAGAACGAACGGTCGAACTTCGGGATGCGGCTGGCCGGCGAGGAAGGCGTGAGCACCGACCACGAGACGTTCTACGCCGACGGGACGATGTACTCGCGGTACGGGTCCGACGAGGACGCGACTTACCAGGTCGCGACCGGCGAGTTCTCCCCCGGGGACACCATGTTCTCCGTCGAGAGCTCCTTCGCGAGCGGGGCCGACCTCGAGGCGTTCGAGGCGGCCGGCACCGAGACCTACGACGGCGTCACGGTCACGCGCTACGAGCGGACCGACGATCCGACCTGGGTCACCGACCAGGCCACCGACGGCGAGTTCACCTGGACCTCCTTCGACTACGTCGTCCTGGTCGACGAGGACGGCCTCGTCCGCTACGAGAGCTGGGGCGGCGACGGCGTCGACGCCGACGGCGTCGAGCAGACGATCACCTTCAGCTACTCGCTGACGGGCGTCGGCTCGACCACCGTCGAGGACCCAGACTGGCTCCCGGCCGCCCAGGAACAGTCCGGCCAGTGAGCCCTGGACGGGCTCCGTAGCTGCAGCGAACCGGCGGCCGGACGGCGTCCGTTCGCCGCGCAGCCGTAACCTCGAAATCAGTTCTCCACGAACCAACCGAACGTGCCCGATTCCGTCGACCTGGCCGGTCTGGACGAACCGTCGCGCGGGGCGGACGACCACTCCGAACTCCTCTCCGAACTCGACTCCCACGACATCGCCGTCGCGGCCGACGCCGCCGAGACGACCGACGGTCCGGCCTTCGAGTTCGACGCGGCGGCCGACCCCGACGAGACGTTCCCGCAGTCGGTCGCCAGCGGCGGGCCGACGCCGGAGGGGGTCATCCTCTGGACGCGCGTCGCCCCGGACCGGTTCGACGCCGGCGCGCCGCTGGCGGTGCAGGTCGCCCGCGACGAAGCGATGTCCGACATCGTCTACAGCGGCGTCGTCACCGACACCGAGGGGATCCGCGCCCACGACTACACGGTGAAGGTCGACCTCGACGGCCACCTCGAGGCGGACCGCGAGTACCACTACCGGTTCGTCTACCGCGGCGTGGCCTCCCGGGTTGGTCGCTGCCAGACGCTGCCGCGGCCGGAGGACTCCCCGGAGTCGGTCCGGCTGGCGGTCCTGGCCTGCCAGAACTACCTCAACGGCTACTACCCCGCCTTCCACTACGTCGCCGAGGAGGACGTCGACTTCCTCGTCCACCTGGGGGACTTCATCTACGAGTCCGGAGCGGGCCACTTCAAGGGCCTCGGCTCCTACGAGTACGAGGGCCGCGAGAAGTCGCTGCCGAGCGGCCACGACCGCGTCTGGGGCCTCGAGGACTACCGCTACCTCTACCGGCTGTACCGCAGCGACCGGTTCCTCCAGGAGGCCCTGGAGTCCCACACCCTCATCGCGGGCTGGGACGACCACGAGATGGTCAACGACCTCTACTGGGACTCCGAGACCGACGCGCCTGCGGGCGACCACCCGCGCGCCGACGACCCGGAATTCATGACCCGGCTGGTCGCCGACGCGATGCACGCCTGGTGGGAGTTCATGCCGGCCCGCGTCGAGTACGACCCGGGCGGCGACTCCCTGCAGGACCGCTTCCAGCTGTGGCGGGACTTCGAGTTCGGCGACCTCGTGACGATGGCGATGACCGACGAGCGGCTGTTCCGCGACCCGCCGCGGCGAGCGATCCCGACGCCGGACAACGTCGGCCCGAACCGCGAGCCCCCCGGGCGGACAATGCTCGGCGAGGAACAGCGGGAGTGGCTGCTCGACACCATCACGGGGTCGGAGACTAAGTGGACGGTGTGGGCCGACGAGGTGCTGACGTCGCCGTTCCGGTTCGGGTCGGGGCCGCTGTCGATCTACCCCGTCCAGGGCGGCTGGGACGGCTACACCCGCGAGCGGATGGCGATCACCGAGACGATCGCGGCTGCCGACGTCGAGAACTTCGTGACGCTGACCGGCGACATGCACTGCTACGTCGCGGCGTACAAGCAGAGCTCCTACCCGGGTCGGGTGACCGGCGGCGAGGGCGTCGCCCAGGGCGAGCGCATCGGCGTCGAGTTCATGACGCCGGCCGTCACCTCGCTGAACGTCGCCGAGGCGCTGCACCTCACGCGCGGCCGCCGGAAGCGGGTCACGGAGCCGCTGCTCTCGTGGCTGATCCCTGCGATGAACCCACACATCGAGTTCTTCGACAGCCACAACTGGGGGTACTCGGTCGTCGAGTTCACGCGGGAGGACTGCACGTACGTCGGCTACGCCGTCGACAAGACGGTCGACTCGCCGGACGCCGACCGGTCGGTGGTCGCCGCCTACCGCGTCCCGGACGGCGTCGTGAACCTGGAGGACGTCACCGCGGAGTACGATGACTGACCGTCATCGGTGGTAGTGAAGCGATGTGACGTACCCCGGGCGGGCTACCGGAGGCTAGGCGCACTTTACCTGAAATAACGAACGGACGGCAGAGCCGATTGGATCTCCGGTGGGAGACGCCTAGATGGAGTCGCTGGCGGTGTCGGTCGGGAGGAACGACCGGGACTCGGTGGCGGTCGGGCGCCGGAAGGCGAGGATGAGCGACCACATGAGCCCGGCGGCGAGGGAGCCTGCCGCGGAGAAGGTCATGCCGAGCGAGAGGTAGGTTCCGCCGTAGACGAGACCGATCGCCGCGGAGGGGAGGCTCGTGGCCCAGGGGACGCTCGCGACGGCGCTCCGGAGCGTAGGTGTCAGCGAAATGATGGAGATGATGCTACCTGTAAGGAAGATGAAATCTTGCCACATTATCGGATCACCCCGTTGAGGGAGACGGGAGTAGTCGGGTCGTACACAGTGGTAGGAAGCGAACGGGGTATATAAGCCACACGGTGTCAACAAAGCGCCGTCCTGGGGTATCGTTAGTGTCTCTCACGGCGCGAGACCGGTTCCCCTTGTGGTCTCGATTACGACTCTCGTCGATAGTAGGGACGGTGGTACTGACGACATCACGCCGCCGTATCGTGGGGGGTCCGGATGGCCATCCTTACCACATCGAGTCGGACCTCCCGGCGACCCGCGACCCGATAAAATATACGTTACCTGATAGAATATCGCCTGTCTGGGTAGATCGGGCGGAGGATCTATTCTGTTCGGATGAGGCGAGTCGTCGACCTCCGGCCAGAACGGCCGGGGGAACGACGATTTATCCGTCTTTCAACCGGAGAAAACTACCGTTGGGTTTATGCTACGGAGCACACAGTGTTCCCGCTATGGAAACGAAGGCAAAACCGGACCAATCCGTCACCCGGCCGCTCCCGTTGGCCATCGTCGAGCGGGTGGCCGCACGCGAGAACGTCGACCCCCTCGATCTTCCGCCGCTCCACGACGTCGTCGATACCGACGCGCTGATGGCGCTCTTCGCCACTCCGGAGCGGCGCGTCGATCACGTCACGTTCAGCTATCACGGGTACGACGTGACCGTCGAAGGTCCACAGCAGATACAGGTCGAACCGCTTCCGATCGACGGGCGGTAGGGGTCGATTCGAGGGCGTTACTCCGGCGACTACTAGCTGTCCGGGACGAGGTCGTCCTCGTCACGGTCGTGCGGTGGTTTCTCGAGGTAGCGTCGGATCCGTTCTCTGTCGGCCGCGGTGATTCCAACTCGCTCCATCGGTTCGTACGTAGGGGACTCGCGCGCAAGAGGCGACCGCCAAAATGTTTTGGCCGCCTTCGGAGGCTCTCTGCCGGGCTACCGCTCTCACCTTCGCTACCGAGCGATGACCGGTTCCGTGCGAGTTACCTCTAGAATGAACGCGTTCATAGTTCCCCTAGCGTATACTCGCCTGTACTCCCATGTCCGACACGGAATCCCCAGCGCTCTGCGTCGTGAAGTGCCGCACCTGCGAGACCCGCTTTCCCGCGAACCTCCGACCGGGCGGCGAACTCCAGACCAGCAGCCGGTACCGGGGCTGCGACTGCGAGAACCCCGACGTCGGCTGGGTCTTCAACTGCGAACCCGACCCCTCTCCCGCGCCGTGATCACGGGGTGAGCCGTGGCCCCGCCGTGCCGAGGGGGTAGCGTCGGCCATACTTTCCCGAGGTTCTCCGTTCCAGTATCCGGGGACTATCCTCACTCCTGAACCCACCGCTGGTCGGGGTGGGCCTCCATCGCGGTGATCGCTTCGTCGTCGAACTCCCCGTCCGCCGCGCCGGGCGCGAGCGACACCGTCCGTCTGTCCCGGTCGTACTCGAGTACCCCGGCCTCCTCGAGGGCGGGAACGTGGTTGTGGTACAGCTTGATCCAGTAGCACTCGGCTCGCGTCCAGCGGTCGACCTCCGTCTCGACGTCGGTCCGCGCCAGCTCGACGGCGAGGTCCGCGAGACTCAGCGGGACGTCCGTCTCCTGGAGTCGCTCGACGACGCCTCGTCGTAGCTGGCCGGCCAGCACAGCGGCGAGTTCGCTCCGGTCGACGTCGAGCCCTGCCGTGCCGCTCCGGTCTCTCTCCATCTCGCCTGCAGGTAGCACTTCTGCAGGGAAACCAGATGTTCCTAAAAAACTAGTAAGGACCGGCGGAGCACCTCCCTCTGCGTATCTCCCCGGTGACGGCGTCGTGACGCCGCTTGCGGGAGCGCGGCTCCTCGCGGTCGCCCGTTCGGAGGCGGTGCGTACGGCCGAGTAAGCTCCCGCAAAGAGACGTTCACGAGAGCGTAGGTGTCTGCAACCGAGATTTGTGACTCCATAGTTAACCGTCGGTCGTCCGAAACGTGACTGTTGTACCCATGGCCGAAACGACCACCGACGAGACGAAGCTGACTCGAGCGGAGGCGGCCACGTTCCTGCGGACCGTCGCCGACCAGCTGGACTCCGAGAGCCGGACGGTCGAGATCCCCGTCGGCAACAAGGAGATCCGGCTGTCGCCGCCGGAGACCATCGACCAGGAGACGACGATAACCGAGCGGTCGCGCCGGCTCCGGAAGGACACCGAGGAGGTGGCCATCACGTTCAACTGGAACCCGACGAGCGACACGGCGGAGTCCGACGCCGAGACGGAGTCCGACGACGAGGTCGAATCGGAGCCCGAACCGGAGACGGAGACCGAACCCGAGACGGACCACTGATCGAACGATGATAGCTGGAATCAGCGGTTACGTCGACGGTGTCGTACTGCAGGCGAGCTTCGAGACCGACGCGATAATCAGCGCCGTCTTCGTCTTCCTCGTCAGCCTGCTCGTCGGGGCGGCGGCGATCCACCTCGCGGCCAAACTGCTGGTCGACCGAGATACGGGCTTCCGCCGGGCCATCCTGACGGCGCTGATCGGCGCGGCCGTCTACACCGTGGTCGGGCTGTTCCTCGGGTGGATCCCGTTCCTCGGGCCGCTGCTCATGCTGCTGGCGTGGATCGGCATCATCAACTGGCTGTTCCCCGGCGGCTGGGGGACCGCGATCGGCATGGCCATCATCGCGTGGGTCGTCGCCGTGCTGATCCTCTTCGCCCTCTCGACGCTCGGCATCGTCACGCCGGATGCGCTCGGCGTCCCAGGCGCCTGATCCGGGGTCCGGCCGCTCTTCCCGTTCTCGACAGTCCACGCATACGCGCTGCGCGATCGGTCTGGACTGCTCGCTCGGGGTCGTGTGCCCCGTCTGTTCCGCTCCGTCGCCACCCGTCAGCCCTGCGCCACCCGTTCGACGAACGCCGGCGTGACGGTCGTCTCGACGACGGCCGCGACGGCGAGCAACGCGAACGCGACGGCCACGAGCGCCGCCACGTCGAGCAGGACGTCGCGGCGCCAGACGGTCCCGGGCGCGACGCGCGACCAGACGACCAGGACCGCGACGCGGACCGAGGCGCCGGCCACCACGAGGAACGCGGCGGTCTCGACGATCCCGTGCGGCAGGAACGCCGCCAGGGCGACCGTCGTCCCGTAGGACTCGGCCAGCAGGCTCACGCCCCACCCGAAGTGGACGGCGTTCTTCGCGAGGACGAAGATGGCGCCGATTGCGAACGTCAGGGCGCCGCCGACGAAGATCGCCAGCAGCACCGTCGCGTTGTTCGCGAAGATCTCCCAGGTGGTCATCGTCGCCCCCGGGATGACCGTCAGCGCCTCGATGCCCTCGTCCGTCCCGGCGCCGTCGCCGAGGTGGAGGCTCGCGGCGAACACGGCGAGGAAGATAGCCGCCGGAATCGCGGCGTGCCGGACGAGCCGCTGCCAGAACGAGCGATGCTCGAAGGCGGCGGCGACCCGGGTGAGGAGACGGATTTCGGCGGGCGTCATCGACGGTCTAGTCCCTGCTAGGTCCTCAACGGACAAGAACGTGCGTCGAGGCTCACTCGTTGACCCGAGGCTCCCGACGCGGCTCCCCACTCCAGACTGGTAGCCGGTCGGGGCTTCCCGACGGCACCCGCGCCCGCGACAGTCTTTCCCCGCCGTACCTCGTAGGGCTCTACGAGATGAGCGAGACCACCCGCAGGGACGACACGATGCCGCCCGACGAGGTCGCCGCCAGGCGGGACGACGACGAGCTGTTCGTCCTCGACGTCCGCAACGAGGATGACTACGAGGAGTGGCACGTCGAGGGGAGCCGCAACCTCCCCATCTACGACCAGCTCCTCGAGAAGGAGTTCTCGGGCCTCGAGGCCGCCCTCGACGAGCTTCCGGCGGAACGGGAGATCGCGGTCGTCTGCGTGGCCGGGGTGACGTCGGCCCGCGCCGCCGAGTTCCTCCGGGAGCGCGGCTACGACGCCCGGTCGATGGCCGACGGGATGAACGGCTGGGCGCGCGTCCACGTGCCCTACGAGACCGAGACGCCCGGCGTCGTCCAGGTCGTCCGCCCCGGGACCGGCTGCGTCTCGTATCTCGTCCACGACGCCGGCGAGGGCGTCGTCGTCGACCCCAGCCTCTACGTCGACGAGTACCGGGAGGTGGCCGCCGAGCGCGACGTCAAAATCGTCGGCGCCGTCGACACGCACGCCCACGCCGACCACGTCAGCGGCGGCCGCCCGATGGCCGACGACCTGGGCGTCCCCTACTACCTCCACGCCGAGGACGCGGGCGAACTGGACGGCTACACGCCGATTGCCGACGGCGAGACCATCCCGGTGGGCGACTCGGAGCTGACGGTCCACCACACCCCCGGGCACACGCCGGGGAGCGTCTCGCTCACCTGGGGCGACGCGCTCCTGTCGGGCGACACGCTGTTCCTGCGGAGCGTCGGCCGCCCCGACCTCGAGGGCAGCGACGAGACCGACGTCCGGGCGGCCGCCGCGGCCCTCTTCGAGAGCCTCCGGGAGCTCGCCCACCTGCCCGCCGAGACGGCGGTCTACCCAGGGCACTTCGACGACGAGGAGCGACGCCCGCTCGCGAGCACGCTCGGCGACCTCGCGGCGACCAACGAGCTGTTCGGGATGGACGGTCGCGACGAGTTCGTCGAGGCCATCGTCGAGGGGCTCTCCGAGGAGCCCGCCAACTTCAACGAGATCAAGGCGATCAACTGGGGGAAGCGACCGCTGGACGACGACGCCGGCGACCTCGAACTCGGGCCGAACAACTGCGCGGCGAACTGAGCGCCGGGCGGTCCCGGGCGGCGCGTAGTTTTACGGGCTCGGCGCCGCTGTGTGGGGTATGCCGAAGATCGACGCCACCCTGGACGGCCTCGACGCGGACGTCGGCGAGCACGCCCGCCTCGCCGAGGAGATGGGCTTCGACGGCCTCTGGAGTCCCGAACTGGACTACGACTCGTTCCTCCCGCTGCCGATCGCGGCCAACCAGACCGAGCGCATCGAGTTCGGCACGCGGATCGCCACCGCGTTCACCCGGTCGCCGATGGTCCTCGCGTACATCGGCTGGAACCTCGCGCGGTTCTCCGGCGGCCGGTTCCGGCTTGGCCTCGGGACGCAGGTGCAGGCGCACAACGAGCGGCGGTTCAGCGTCGACTGGGGGGACCCGAACCGGCGACTCCGCGAGGTCGTCGAGTCGATCCGCCACATCTGGGACTACTGGCAGGGCGACGTCGAGGAGTTCGGCTACGACGGCGAGTACTACTCGTTCTCGCTGATGACGACCGTGTTCAACCCGGGACCCATCCCCGACCCGGACATCCCGATCTACTTGGCGGCAGTCAACGAGCGGAACGTGAAGCTCGCCGGAGAGCTCGCCGACGGGCTGTGCCTGCACAGCTTCAACACGCCGACGTACACCGAGGAGCGCATCAAGCCGTGGCTCGCCGAAGCCGCCGAGGAACACGGTCGGTCGCTCGACGACGTCACGATCTCGGCGAGCCCGTTCGTCGTCACCGGCGAGGACGAGGCCGCCATGGAGGCCCGCCGCGAGATGGTGCGGATGCGGATCGCCTTCTACGGCAGCACCCCGGCCTACAAGCCCGTCATGGAGACCCACGGTTGGGCGGACACCGGCCGGGAGCTCTGGGAGCTCTCGCGGGAGGGCAGCTGGGGGGAGATGACGGACCTGGTCACCGACGAGATGGTCGAGACGTTCGCAGTCGAGGCGCCGCTCGACGAGATCGCCGACGCCGTGCGGCAAGAGTACGGCGGCGTCGCCGACCGCGTCGTCTTCGACATGGACACCGGCTTCGAGGGCCAGGACTTCTGGCGGGACATCGTCGCCGACTGGCGGCAGGATTGAGGCCCCCGAACCAGGGGTCGTCGGGTGGTGATTGGGCCGAATCCGGGGCGTAGCGTCGACCGGACCGAGACCCCGCTGAAGGCGCCGACGCCGAGCCCGCTACAGGATGCCGACGATGGTCTCGTACAGCGACTGCGCCGTCAGCATGCTGCCGCCGAGCAGGACGAGCCCGGCCGCCAGGAACCCGAGGTTCTCGTACCACTCGACGTCGTAGAAGTGGTTGACGGCGCCGATCAGTGCGAAGACGGTCACCGGCAGGCCGATGAGGCCGTTGATCGCCGGCATGATGATCGCCATCTCGACGGGCCCGAAGCCGGTGAACCGCAGCAGCGGGATGGCGACGGCCGCCGAGGCGACGATCAGTGCGATGACGGTGCGCCGGAAGCCCTGGTCGCCGAAGACGGTGCGGTTGCCGAGCGCCTGCGGGACCATGAACCCGGCGCCGAACAGCGTCCCGGTCGCCGAGCTGATGCTGGCGAGGAACGCCGCGACGAGGAAGACGATGAGGGCGCCCTGCCCGAGCGCGTCGGCCAGCGGCTGGCCGGGGCCGGTCAGGGTCATCTGGCCCTCCGAGAGGGTGACAGCGGAGACGATCATCACGAAGCTCCCGATGAGGAGCGTCGTCGCGATGCCGACGGCGTTGTCGCGGCGGTACCGCCAGACGTCGTCCCACTCCTTGGTGGGGCTGATCGACGACTGGATGAAGAAGTTCGGCCAGTAGACCGTCGTCCCGAGCAGCGCGATGACGGCCGTCAGGTAGCCGATTTCGGTCTGCAGGATGGGGACGAGGCCGCTGGCGACCGACTGCCAGGGGACGTCTAGCCCGGCCAGCAGCAGCCCGTAGGAGCCGAACACCGCGATGACGATCGCGGCGATGGCGGCCTCGACCCGGTCGTAGACCTTCAACTGGACGATGGCGATGCCGATACCGGCGGCCAGCAGGATGCCGACTAACACGTTGTCGAGGCCGGGGACGAGCCACGCCAGCGCGGCGCCGGCGACGGCGTAGTTGGAGACGGCCCACAGCGCCGACATCAGGGAGATGCCGACGAGCAGCGACGGGCCGCCGAAGGGGAGGACGTCGACGATGTAGTCGGCGAGCGGTTCGTCCTTGACGGCGAGTCGCGCCGACATGTCGTGCAGCGCGATGTCGATGAGGAAGGCCAGCGGCAGCACCCACAGCAGCGCGAACGCGAAGTTCGCGCCGGTGTCGGCGAGGATGTACACCGACCCGGCGCCGAAGACGTTCGCGGCGAAGAGGATGCCGAGGCCGTAGCGGTACAGCGCGCCGTGGATGGCCTCGCCGCCGGGGACGACGTCGACGACGGTGGACGTATCGCTACTCATGTGTCACTTCCCGAGTGCGTTCTGATCTGGTTGGCCGCTGCTGTACGTCGGTGAAGTCCGATCGATCCGTGGTGGGATTCAGAACGAAGTACTTGTACTTCGGCGGGTTGGTTCGGTAGCGATGCGTCTGTCCGTGGTGCCTGTCCTAGCATAGGTAGTCTGAACTCCGGAGACGGACTGGGCCGTCTTCCGGTCTGCATGCGTCTGGGTCTCGCGACCCGAACCGCGAGTGGACGGCGTCGGAGTGGACACGCCTCGTGTACTCTATAGACGAGTCAAATTGTTAAGGGGTTTTCCCAGCCGGTTTTCGATAACCTAGAAGCGGTTCTAGACTCCTACAGCGAACCGTGAGAATCACCGCTACGTGGCACAGTTTCCACCTATCTTCGATGCACAGTTCGCACGGTGGATCCTTGAATCATCGTCGATCAGAATCGAACAGGGGTTCACGGTGACAAATAGCACACACGAATCGAAGTTCAAGGGGCACGGCAGGCACTGTGATGGAACCGTCTGCAGCGTAACTGTCAGATAATTCTAGCATCAAACTGCTGATATAAACGTACGGTACGGAAGACAGGGCCATCTGGGTCTCTGGCGGCTTTTTTCATCGCTGGCGTGACGGTATCCCAATCTGGTTAGGCTCCGCACCTACCCCTGTCCCCCTCGAACAGGGAGTGAATGCAACCTGTATGGGGTTCCGACGGTGGAGCGCGGCACGACGTGTATCACGCGGGGTGTAGCTTCCGATGAGCAACGCCCAGTGGACCGACGGAACGTACCGTCGACTGCAGCACGTCCTGGAGAGCTACGGGATGGGGCTGCTGTTCGCCGCGAACATCTTCGGCGCCGGGTCGATCTACATCCTCACGTCGACCGGCGCGAACTTCGGGTTCAGCCTGCTGTGGGTCCTTCCGGCGTCGCTGCTGGTCGGCCTCGCCGTCCACGAGATGTCGATCCGGATGGCCGTCCGGGACCAGCCGCTCATGGCGTTCATCCGCGACGGCATCGGCGATCGCCCCGCGAAGGGGTTCGCCCTCTTCATCGCGTTCATCATGCACTTCTGGAGCGTCGCCAACTACGCGCTGGCCGGGGCGGCGCTCGCGTACCTGACGCCGCTGGACAACGTCCTGATCTGGACCGTACTGGCCGGCGCCGCCGGCCTCGCGCTCGTCGAACTGAAGGTCTACCACCGCATCGAGACCGTCATCGCGATCCTCGTGCTGGCCGTCTTCGGGTCGTACCTCCTGCTGTTCTTCGGCGTGGAGGTCCCGGTCGCCGCGGCCGCGGGCGGGCTCGTCCCCACGATGAACACCGACGTGGGCTACCTGACGATGATCATCGCGCTCGTCGGGACGACGATCTACTACCCGAACTTCTTCATCCAGACGAGCATGTACGGCGACAAGCCCTTCGAGACGCTCGGCCGGTACCGCCGCGACCACACCTTCGGACTGCTGGCGGCGATCCTGATGAGCGCCGCGGTGCTGATCATCGCCGCCATCACGGTCCCCACCGGGGAATCCTCGCTGATCGACCCCGCGCGGCCGCTCGTCGCACACGCCGGCCAGTGGGCGCTGCCAGTGTTCGTCATCGCCGCCGGCGCCGCCTCGTTCTCGAGCGCCACGGGGACGCTGTTCGGCGCCGGCTTCATGGTCCCACAGGCGTTCGGCCTCGACACCAGCTTCGGCGACCGGCCGTTCCGGCTCGTCGTCGAGGTGCTCATCGCGCTGTCGGTCGTCCTCGCCGTCCCCATCCTCGCGTTCACGGACTTCACGCCGGTCCGCCTCGCGCTGCTGATGCCGGCCGTCAACGGCGTCGTCGGGCTGCCGGCGACGGTCGTCGCGCTGTACCTCGCGACCCACGAGCACTACGAGCTCTCGTGGTTCGAGGACTTCTCGTTCGTCACCGCGGTCGCGCTGATGATCGTCGCGGCGCTGGTCACCACGCAGTCGCTCGGATCGACCATCGTCCAGTGGGTATGAGGGGCTCCGGGGAGTAGGGAGCGTGTGGCCGGAACGCTCTTCGCTATCACCGTCGTCGTCGCCGCGGTCGCGGGGCTGTTCATGGCCTGGTCGATCGGCGCCGTGGCCATCGGTGGCGGCGCGTTCGCGCCGGCCGTCGGAGCCAACGCCATCCCCGTTCGCCGCGCGGCGGTTCTGCTCGCCGTCTTCGGGTTCTTCGGCGCGCTCCTCCAGGGGGCCAGCGTCACCGAGACGATCGGGAGCGGGCTCGTCCGCGGCACGGCCGTCACCCCGCTGGCGGCGGGCGTCGCCATCCTCTTCTCGGCGGTGCTGATGGCGATCGGCGCGATCGGACGCTACCCGATCCCCGCCGCCTTCACCGTCACGGGGTCGATGGTGGCGGCCGGGCTCGCACTCGGCGGCGCCCCCGCCTGGGACGTCTACACCCGTCTCGCAGCCGTCTGGGTCGTCGCGCCGTTCGTCGTCGCCCTCGCCTCGTACGTCATCGCGAAGCTGCTGGTGCGCGACGACCTGCCGAAGGAGTACGCGGTCTCGGCGGTCGCCGGCGTCGTCTTCCTGACGATCCCGTTGTTCGAACTCCCGTACTTCGGACCGGCGGGCCAGCGGGGGACGCTCGCGGGGACGCTCGCCGCCTGGACACCGGTGGTCCAGGAGGTCGTCCGGGTCGGGCTCCCGATCCTCTTCGCCGCCGGCGGCGCCTGGCTGGGGTACCGACTGACGCTCCAGCACGGCGAGTCGGAGACCAACCGCCGGCTGCTCGTCTGGCTCGGCATCCTCGTCGCCTTCTCCGGCGCCGGCAACCAGATCGGCCTCGCGGTCGGCCCGGTGATGCCGCTCCTTGAGGAACTGTCGGTCGGCTACACGCCGGTCCTGCTGGTCGCCGCCGGCGGGCTCGTCGTCGGGGCGCTGACAGGGTCGGCGCGCCTCATCGAGGCCGTCGCCGTGGAGTACGCGACGCTGTCGCCGTCGCGGTCCATCGCCGCGCTGGTGCCGGCGTTCCTGCTCGCCCAGATCGCCATCGCCTACGGCGTGCCGGTCTCCTTCAACGAGATCATCATCGCCGCCATCGTCGGCAGCGGCGCCGCCACGGGCGCCGCCGGCGAGGTCAACCCGCGGAAGCTCTACTTCACGATCGCCGCGTGGGTCGGCTCGCTGGTCGGCGCCTTCGCCGTCACGTACGGCCTGGTCCGGCTGCTCGTCGGCGCCGGCGTCGCCTGAACGTCGCTGCAGAACGGTCGCGGCGGTTCAGTCGAAGACCTCGGCCATCAGGATGTCGGCGATGCGCTCGTTGGTCTGGGGGCTGTAGTGGCCGCCCTCGCCGCGGTCGACGTACAGCGAGTCGACGGCGTCGGGGTCGTCGCTCTCGGGGAAGTGCTCGGCGACGTCGACTGTCTCGAGGACGTCGTACTCGTCGTCGAGGCGGTCCAGCAGGTCGCCGTAGATGGGGCCGTGCTCGGCGCGGCGCCTGGCGTAGCGGAGCTGGCCGACCATCGCGAAGACCGGCGTGAAGTCCTGTTCCTCGGCGTAGTCGACGAACTCGCCGACGACGGCCTCGAAGAGGTCCGACTGCTCCTCGTAGAGGTCCTGGTGGTACTCGACGCGGTCCTCCTCGAGCCGGAGGACGGTGTCCTTCTGGCGGTCGGCGGGGTCGACGCCGGGGATGGAGCGGCCGTACCGGGCCTCGAGGTCCTGGAGGGCGCCGTAGGCGCAGTAGCGGACGTGGTCGGCGTCGCCGAAGAGGGTCCGCGAGTAGGGGAACGTCGCCAGGTGCGGCAGGAACCACCGGTCGTAGTGGAAGTCGTTCGACCGGAGGAGGTCGGCCCGCGACTCCAGGTCGAGGAGGTCCTCCTTCTCGTCGACGGGGCTCTCGACGAGCTCCAGGTCGCCGTTCTCGAGGCGGTAGCGCGGCTTCACCGCCAGGACGTTGCCGAACTCCTGGTAGTGCTTCCAGACGCTGAGGATGCGGGCGATCGAGGAGGCCGTCACGACCATGCAGACGTAGTCGGTCGGGTCCTTCGGGTACTGCCGCTTCATGCGGAGGACCGCCTGGTCGAGCCCGTAGTTCCCGCCGCCGTAGTTGCCGACGTGGGCGTCGAGCCGTTCGGCGAGGTAGTGCTGGAACGTCTCGTCGTCGTTGACCTCCCGGCAGAAGCAGTAGGAGTCGCCGTACGTCGAGACCGACGGCGACCCGGAGTCCGCGATGTCGGTCGAGCCCGTCGCCGCGCCGGCGCCGTCGGTTCGACCGGCCGCTTCGGCCGGTTCCTCGGCGTCGGCGTCCGGGTCGGCCGTCCGCTCGGGGTCGCGGTCGCGGGCCGGACAGACCCGGCTGCCGTACTCGTCCGTCGAGTACGTCACGACGGTCCGGACCTCCTCGCCCGGGAGGTGGTCGCCGGTGTCCTTCTGCTTCTCCATGTTCGGTTGCGGCGCCCAGCCCAGTTCGGGGTCGAAGCTGGTGAACTTCTCCAGGAGCGCGGCGTCGATTTCCGGGAACTCCTCCATGACGACCGTCGGGAGGCTGTCGAGGCCGCCGCCGTAGCGGTTGAGGGTGCGATAGGAGACGTACTCCACGACTGCGAAGACCGCGCCGACGAGGAAGGCAGGTACCAGCGGTGCCATCGCGTTCCGCTACGGGCTTACGCCGTATGAGGGTGGGGGGACGGTTGACCGACGACCCGGCTGCAGCCGGCGGGTTAGGACATCGATACTCCCGACTTCGGACGGCCTATCCGGGGGCGGCCGTCGGGTCGTCGCTGCCCGCCTGGTAGAGGCGCCACGCCAGCAGGCCGACCAGCGCGAACGTCGCCCACATCCCGGGCTGGAGGTACGGGACGAGCAGCCGCCCGGTCGACTCGGCCAGCAGCCACTCGGGCGGCCAGGCCAGCACGGCGATTACGTACCGGTGGAGGTGGAGTCCGAGGATTGCGGCGATGGGGAGCCACGCGTGGCCGTCGGCCGCGCGTAGCTCGATCGACAGCGCCACCACCGCCGGCAGGAGCAACAGGACGAGGTCGTGGCTGTCGACCCGCGGGGCCAGAAGCGGGACGACGGCGACCCCGAGCGCGAAGGTGCTGTGACGGGCGAGCCGGCTCCGGGCATCGCGGGCCCGCCAGACCAGGGCGACGACGGCGAGACAGCCGACGAGACTCAGCGCCGGCTGGAACCGACCGAACGCGTACAGCGGCCGGTACGCGGCGCCCGTGTCCCAGCGGCGGACGGGTTCGGTCGTCCCCCAGCCCTTCCCCCACCGGAGCACCTCGAGGTACCGCCAGTGGGCGTCGGGGCCGAACACCCACAGCGACGCGCCGACCAGCAGGACCGCCGCGCCGATGGCGCCGGCCAGCCGGAGGCGGTTCCGGAGCAGGTGTGCGCCGGAGGCGGCGACGAACGGCTTGAACGCGCTCGCGAGCGTCGTCAGCGCGCCGCTGGCGATCTGGGCTGCGGTCCGCTTCAGCCGCCCGTCCTCGCGTTCCGCCCCGGCGGTCTCCTCGGCGACCTCGTGGGCGTAGAAGGCGAAACACAGCAGCGCCGCGAGGAGCGTCGACACCTGGCCCCACTTGAAGTCCCGCAGCGCCGGGTGGAAGACGAACAGGAACAGCAACAGGGCGAGTCGTTCGCCGACGGTCGGCCGGTAGCCGAGGCGCCGGACGACCGCGTCCAGCCCGACCCACAGCAGCACCAGCGACAGCGCCGAGAACAGCACCGCGGCGGTGAGGAACTCCAGGGCGTACAGCGGGTAGAAGGCGAGGACCGTGACCGGCGGGTAGAGGTAGCTCCCGTGGAAGCCGCCGTCGCCGTCCCGGAGGTACAGCGTCTCGCCGGCCTGCCACCGCGCGACGGCGTTGTAGTACGCCCCGAAGTCGTTGAACCCGAAGGGCGTCGCCAGGCCCAGGCCCCGGAGCCGGTAGTCGACGTACAGCCAGCCCGCGAAGACCGCGACGGCGAGGACCGTGACCGCGAACAGGCGGGGCTGCTCCGAGCGGCGGCGCCACAGCGCGCGGGCGAGGGCCATGGAGGGGTGTCGAGTGGGTCGTTATCTCCGAGCATAACTCTACTGAATCGAACCACTCTCGCCGCGGCGGACGCGTGGACGAATTCCCCCGCCCGTGCAGGTTCGGTGAAACGCTCGTTTGACGTATCCCGACGTATATCTCCGGCTGGTCCTATCGCACCAGCATGCGCGAGATGAACCGACGACGACTCCTCGCGGCCGCCGGAGCCGCCACGGGGGCGGCGCTCGTCGCGGGCTGTCTGACGGGGCCGTCGGGGGACGACGAGCCCCAGCCCACCGAGACGCCCGCGAGCACGCCCGCCGGATCGCTCGAGACCGCGTGTCCGGAGTACGATCGGGTCGATCGGGTGGTCTGTTACGACGGGATCGACCCCGAATCCGTCGACGCGTACCTCGAGCCCGACCCCCGGACGGCGACGGCGGACGAACCGATCGAGTTCACCCTCTACAACGGGAGCGAGCGGACGCTGCAGACGAACTTCTACAACTGGCTGGTCCACAAGCGCGTCGACGGCGAGTGGTACCACGTCGCGCCGCGTGGCTCGAACGACCCGCTGATGACCGTCCAGCCGGGTGGGTCCCACACCTGGACGCTCACGGTCGACAACGACGGCATCGAGGACGGAGCCCCGGTCCCGCGATCCGGCGGCGAAAACAGTATCACGGTCGGCGGGTTTGGCGGCGGGACCTACGCCTTCCGGAGCCGGGGGTGGTTCGAGGGCGAGGACCATGGGCAGGCTATCGCCTTCGCCACCACCTTCGAGTTCGACGGCGACCAGTTGGCGCTGACGCCGACGGACGCGATCGAGGAGACGGCGTGGGAGGGCGAGACGCTCGTCGCGCAGTCGTCCCGCGGGCGGCGCGGCGACTCCTCGCGGCTCGGCGCGTTCGAACTCCGACGGGTCGAGGACCCCGGCGCGACCCCGACCCAGCTGATCACCGAGCAGGTGCTCCGGCGACACCGGCTCCGCGACGCCATCGCCCTGTCGAGGGAGCGGGACGCGGAGGCGGTCCGGCTGGAGGAGTACAGTTCGACGCGCCCCATCTTCGGCTCGCGCTCCGACCGCATCTACGAGTACGAGGGGAGGTACTACGAGGTGACCACGCGGGAGCTGGACGACGGAGACGGGTAGGTTCGACCCGTTATCCGGTATCCGGGCTCTCGGCGCCTCTCGCGACGACCTACCTCGCTTCGCCGCGCTCCTCTCTGACGGGGATTCCGTGCGAGCGGAGCGCGGCCGCGAACTTCATTGCCGGGACGCCGCTTCGCCGGGCCGCCTGCTCCAGGGTGAGCGTCTCGCTACGGTAGAGCGTCAGGGCCGTCGTGAGGGATTTACAGGACATGTCGTCTGTATCGGTAGTGAAGTCGACGAATATTAAGGGTTATGTCTAGATACGCTACGAACATCCTAACTTAACCGAATAAAGTAGACATACGGGCTTAGATTAGCGCAGTTTGTGACTGGCTGTGGTCGGATGGCTTCCGTCTCGCCGTCGAGAAGCAGGCCGCGGCGTTCAGTCGTCGGTCGTGCCGGCTTCCAGGCTCACGTCGTCGACGTCGACCTTCGACTCGGTGAGGTCGCCCTCGCGCCACGTCCCGCGCTGGTACCACGCGTAGGCGATGGCGGCCCCGAGGACGTTGGAGACGGCGAAGGACAGCCAGATGCCGGTCTCGCCGATCTCGCTGGCGGCGAACCACGCGATCGGGAACCGGATGACGCCGAGCATCAGCACCGAGATGGCGGCCGCGGTGAGCGTCTTGCCGGCCCCGCGGAAGCTCCCGGTGTACGCCCGCATGACGCCGATGAACCCGAACGAGAGCGCGACGATGCGCAGGAACTGCGTCCCGACCTCGATCACCCGCTCGGCGTCGGGTTCCCCGGCGCCGACGAATACCGAGACGATGGGCTCGGGGAACAGGAAGACGACGACGCCGGCGACCGAGAGCACGCCGAAGAGGACCTTCGCGGCCAGCCCCGCGGCCGCCGCGGCCCGTTCGGGCTCGTCCGCGCCGATGTTCTGGCCCGTCATCGTCTCGACGCCGCGGGCGACCGCGATCGCCGGCAGGAAGACGACCGAGAAGACGCGCGTCCCGATGCCGTAGGCGGCGACGACGGGGTCCGGGAACATCGCGACGATGAACAGCAGCAGGTTCATCGACAGCGCCCGGCCGGTCCCCTCGATGGAGGCGGGGATCCCGATCCGGACGAGCCGGCGGAGGTAGGTGAGGTCCGGTGCCATGTCCCGGAGGTGGATTTGGACGCCGCGGGTCCCGCGGAACATGATCGCGAGGCCGACGGCCAGCGCGAGCCCGCGGGAGAACACCGTCGCCAGCGCCGCCCCCTCGATGCCCAGTTCGGGGAACGGCCCCCAGCCGAAGATGACGAACGGGTCGAGGACGATGTTGAGGACGACGGAGCCGAACATCACGAGCATCGGCGTGATCGTGTCGCCGTACCCGCGCATGAGCGCGACGAAGACGAAGAAGCCGAACATGAACATCAGCCCCAGCGAGATGACCTCCATGTAGCTGGTGGCCATCGGCAGGACGGCCTCGGAGGCGCCCATCAGCGCGAGGAACTCCTCGACGAGGAGGTAACCGACGCCGCCGAGGACGACCGACGCGATGAGCGCGAACGTGATCGTCTGGGAGGCGGCGTACTCGGCCTCCCGGGCCTCGCTGGCGCCCGTGTACTGGGCGACGAGGACGCTCCCCGCCACCGAGATCCCCATCCCGAGCGAGATCAGCAGGAACACCATCGGGAACGCGAAGCTGATCGCGGCCAGGGCGTCGGTGCTGTACTGGCCCAGCCAGAAGGTGTCGGCGAGGTTGTAGGCGGTCTGGAAGAGGTTCGTGACGACGATCGGCATCGACAGGAAGAACAGCGGCTTGCCGATGCTGCCGTCGGTCAGGTCGAACTCCTCGGGGCCCTTGAAGAGCGCGTCGACGCGTTCTCGGAGGCCCATTATCGGTCTACCTCCGTGCGATACTCGCGGTGCGACCGAACCGTCACAGGGAGAACGGCAGTGGAGGGATAGTGGTCCATAGGGGTCGGTGCCTGACTTACTGACTAGTCAGTCAAAAGGCTTTGGAACCCGGCTCCCGGATACCTCGAACGCCACCTCGGCAACTGTATGCACACATTTCGGCGGGACGTGCGGCGGCCGGAACTGACGGCCGGGTCAAAACTGTTATCCGGCTCAGCACGAAGGTACCACCAATGGCGGACTCACCGGAGCGATCCTTCTCGGGGCCCGACGAGGAGATCATGCAGGCCACCTACCAGGCCCTCCAGGACCACGGCTACGCCGGGCTGACCATCAAGCGGATCGCCGAGGAGTACGGGAAGTCGACCGCCGCGATCCACTACCACTACGAGACGAAGGAGGACCTCCTGGCGGCGTTCATCGAGTTCGTCCTCGCGCGGTTCAAGGAGACGATCCACGAGGTCGAGACGACCGACCCCGAGCGGCGGCTGGACCTGCTGCTCGACAAGCTGCTCGTCGCGCCGGCGGACCACCAGGACCTGCTGGTCGCGATGCTGGAGATGCGGAGCCAGGCGCCCTACAACGAGACGTTCCGCGACCGGTTCCGGAAGAACGACGAGTACGTCCGCTACATGCTCCGGACCGTGATCGAGCAGGGCGTCCAGGAGGACGTCTTCAGGGACGTCGACGCCGACCACGTGGCGCGGGCGCTCCTGACCATCGTCGACGGCGCCCGGACGCGCGCGGTCGTGCCGGGCGACGACGAGGCGCTCGACACCGCACGACGGACCGCCGAGGAGTACGTGGAGTCGGTCCTGCTCGACGAGCCCCCGACCGACGACTGACGCCGCCCCTCCCGGTCAGTTCCTCTCTCGGTCGCTGCTATCGCCGGGTGACGCGCCGTCGACGTCGTCGAACTCCGCGGTACACCAGTGGCAGAACTCCAGGTCCGCGTCGACCTCCCGGCCGCAGTTCGGACACTCCGCGAGCCCTTCTGCCGATGCCCTCGTCGACTGCGTCGCCCAGTTGTGGGCGTGCGCCAGCAGGTACGCGTCGACGACGCTGGCGCTGCCCACCAGCAGTATCGGGGCGACGGCGAGCGGGTCGACGTCGTCCCCGGCGGCCAGCGCGTCGACGGTCGCCGGGTCGACGAAGAGGACGGTCGCGACGAGGAGGACCGCGAGCCAGCCGACGGCCCGTCGCCACCGCCGGAGGTAGAGGTGGCCGAGGCCGGTGGCGAGTGCGGCGAGCAGCGCCGCGAGCCAGGGCCGCTTCCGTGAGACGGATCGGTGCATGTCTGGACTGACCGGCCAGTCAGTCATAAGTCTTCTCGCTACCCCTAATACCGGCCGGTCGACGGCTGGAACTCCGTGGCCGGCTCCAACGGGTACTTACGGGCTGACGGAGTAGTCAACCCCGATCAGCCCTCCATGCCCGCAATCGAAGTCGACGGCCTGACCCGGACGTTCGGACGCGTGACCGCGGTGGACGACCTCTCCTTCTCGGTCGAGGACGGGGAGCTGTTCGGGCTGCTGGGCCCGAACGGCGCCGGGAAGTCGACGCTCCTCAACGTGCTCGTCACCCTCCTCCGGCCGACCGACGGCACCGCGAGGGTCGACGGCCACGACGTCGTCGAGGAGACGGCCGCGGTCCGCAACAGCCTCGGGATCGTCTTCCAGGAACCCGCCCTCGACGAGGAGCTGACCGGCGAGGAGAACCTCGCGTTCCACGGCCGCCTGTACGGGATGGGCAGAGACGAGCGAGCCGCCCGGATCGACGAGGTGCTCGACCTGGTCGGCCTCCGCGAGGAACGCGACGCCCCCGTCGGCACGTACTCCGGCGGGATGAAGCGCCGCCTCGAGATCGGCCGCGGGCTGCTCCACGAGCCGTCCGTGCTCTTCCTCGACGAGCCGACGGTCGGCCTCGACGCCCGGACCCGCCGGGACACCTGGGAGTACATCCAGCGCATGAACGACGAGGCCGGCGTGACCGTCGTCCTGACGACCCACTACATCGAGGAGGCCGAACAGCTCTGCGACCGGGTCGCCGTCGTCGACGACGGCCGGATCGCCGCCATCGACTCGCCCGCCGCGCTAACCGGGTCGCTCGGCGGCGACGTGGTCGCCCTCGACGTCGACGACGGGGAGGTCGACGCCCTCCGGGACCGCCTCGGCGAGCGACCGTGGGTCCTCGAGACCGCCCGAACCGAGGGCGGCGTCGCCGTCACCGTCGACGACGGCGGCGGCCGGATCGCCGACCTGGTCCGACTGGCCGACGACGCCGGCGTCCGCATCACCTCGGTCGACGTCCACCGGCCGAACCTCGAGACGGTGTTCCTCTCGCTGACGGGCGCGACGATCGAGGAGCGCGAATCGGCCGACGACAACCCAGTGGCGACTGGTCCGAGAAATGGACGCGGCGGCGACGGCGGTCGACCCGACGGCGGCGCGACGGAGGTGGACCGATGAACCTCGTCGACCCGCTGAGCATCTACGCCCTCTGGCTGCGCGACGTCAAGCGCTTCCTCCGGTCGCCCTCCCGGATCGTCGGGTCGGTCGCGATGCCGCTGCTGTTCCTGCTCTTCCTGGGTTACGGGTTCAGCGGCGCGGCCGTCCCCGGACTCCCGGAGGGGGTCGACTACCTGCAGTATCTCGTCCCCGGGATGGTCGGGTTCACGATGCTGTTCGGGGCCTCCTTCGCCGGGCTGTCGATCCTCTCCGACCAGGACGTCGGCTTCCTGAAGGAGATCCTCGTCGCGCCGGTCAGCCGGACGTCGATCGTGCTCGGCCGGATCGCCGGCGGGTCGACGACGGCGCTCGTCCAGGCGCTCCTGATCCTCGTCCTCTCGATCCCCCTGGGCTTCCGGCCGGCGAGCCTGCTGTCGCTGCCGCTGGCGCTCGTCTTCCTCGTGTTGATCGCGGTCACGTTCGTCGGGTTTGGGGTCGCGCTCGCCTCGCAGTTCAGCGACAGCGAGGGGTTCGGGCTCGTCGTCCAGTTCGTCGTCTTCCCGCTGTTCTTCCTCTCGGGGGCGATCTACCCGGTCTCGAGCCTGCCGGACCCGGTCCGGTTCCTGGCGTACGGCAACCCGCTGACCTACGGCGTCGACGGCCTGCGCGCGGTGCTGGTGGGGACCTCGGCCTACCCGCTCGCGCTCGACCTGGGGGCGCTCGTCGTCTCCTCGGTTATCACGGTCGCCGCCGGGGCGTACCTCTTCGAGCGGGTCGAGGCGGTCTGAGCGGGGGCCTTCCGGCCGCCACAGTAGCTGGGGCTTGACCCGTAGCGAGTCTCGGTGAGAAGACGCCAGTCAGTCCTCGCTGCGGAGGCACTCCCGGACGTACCGCTCGAACTCGACGCGGGCGTCCTCGAGGACGCCGTCGTCGCTGGTGACGCCCTGGGTCACGGCGCCGAGGAACGCGACCTGGAACAGCGCGGCGGTCTCGCCGGGGTCGACCTCCCGGAAGACGCCCTGTTCGATGCCGGAGCGGATCGTGTGCTCGATGTACTTCCGGACGAAGTGGTCGCTCCGCCCGAAGTGCTCGCGGTAGGCCTCGTCGTGGGCCGCCTGCGCCCGGAGTTCGACGAGCGCCCGCGCGAACCCGTCGCCGGCGAAGCCGCCCGGCTCGAACGTCAGTTCGACGATCCGCTCGACGTGGTCGTCGGCCCCCCCGGCGTCCTGCAGCGGCAGGCGCTCCTCCATCTGTCCGAGCATGAACTCGAGGAAGTTCAGGAGGATGTCGTCCTTGCTGTCGTAGTGGTGGTACAGCAGCGACTCGCTCTTCGGGAACTCCTCGCCGATGCGCTGGATGGTGAGGTCGCTGTAGCCGTGCTCGCAGAGCGCGACGTACGTCGCCCGCATGATCTCCTCGGAGGTGTCCTCGGGGTCCTCGAGGAACGATGATGGTTGCGTCATGGTCTGGTGTCCGCTGTCGGTCCCCGGAGTCGAGCGCGCCGCCTCCGGTCGCCGTCTCGGATACGGTCTATCGGTTCGACGTACATAAATTGACTGAATACTCAGTCTACTTCTTCGGTATCTAGTCGGTATGCATCACGTACACGGTGTGGCCGACCCGTCCGGAGTGAGAAGGTTGATAAACGTAGACTGAATATTCATTCAACAGATGATGTACGGACGGACCACGACGCTCAGACGCCCACCGGGACGCCCGTCACGCGATCCGGTGGGGACTTGCCGCCTCGAACGCTATCGCGCGCCGCCGACCGCCAGGCTCGGAACGGCCCCGCTCTTCTCCTGCCGCCGACCTCGCAGCCGAATGGCGACGGTCGCCCGGACCCCCGACGACGCGTCTACGAACCCGCTGGTCCTGTCCGATTCGTGTCCCGTAGCTGCGACCGAAACAGTCGGTAACGGGGCCGAAGCGTGAGCCTCTCCGACCGCCTCTCGGGGGCCATCACCGCCTACAGCCGGCCCCTCATCGTGATCATGCTCGTGCTCACGGTCGTCGTGGGATCCGGCGCCGGGATGATCGAGCAGACCTCCTCGCTCGACCAGTTCCAGAGCGACACCGAGGAGTCCGAGAAGCTGACGTACGTCGAGGAGAACTTCTCGACGGGCGCCGAGAACACGACGTCGGCGCAGTTGATCGTCAGAGGGGAGAACGTCATCTCCCAGGAGTCGTCGCTCGATATGCTGCGGTTGCAGCAACGGTTCCGCGACAACACGACGATCAACCGGACGCTCGTCGAGGACCAGCCGACGGTCGGCGTGGCGAACCTCGTCGCGACGTCGGCGATCGTCGGCGAGCAGCAGGCGGACCTGCAGGCGACCGCCGCCGAGTTCGAACGGCTGAACGCGACCGTCCGCGAGGAGGGCGCCGCGCTGGAGCAGCGTCGCGCCGAACTGAACGCGACACAGCGTGACCTCCGTGCGTCCCTCGATACGCTCCGGGAGAACCGGTCGGCCTCGCCGCGTGCGGAGTTCGAGTCCGTCCGCGCGAACTCCTCGGTCGAGCTCGACGAGGAGCAGTACGCGACGTTCAACGAGTCGGCCCGGCAGGTTCGGGCCGCGGAGAACGAGTCGCAACTGGAGGAGGCCTACCAGCTCGGCACCCAGGGAGTGCTCGCCGACGAGTACGAGGCGCTCCAGCAGCGCAGCGAGGAGCTCCAGGCACAGCAGGAACGGCTCCAGGAACTCGGCAGCCAGCTGGAGTCCCAGCAGGCGGCCATGGAGAACGCCACGTCGCCGACCCTCGAGGAGCAGATCGAGGCCATCGAATCGATGAACGCCACGGAGTACGAGGACGCCCGCGACGACGTCCTGAGCGAGGACGCCGGCCAGATGAGCGGGCTGGCGTTCATGCCGACACACTACGAGGCTGGGTCGCCGAGCGCGAACGCGACCATGCTGGTGGTCACCCACCAGTCGGAGGACGGCGGCGGCGGTCAGGGGGGGATGGCCTCCGACGAGATCGTCGACGCCCAGCTGGCCATGCAGTCCATCGCCAACGACGCGGCCGACGCCGGCGGGTCGGACGTCATCGTCTTCGGCGGTGGCATCATGGGCGAGGAGATCAACAACTCGATGGGCGACAGCCTCGCCATCGTCGGGCCGCTCGCGCTGCTGTTCGTCGTCGTCGCGCTGCTGGTCGCCTACCGCGACGTCCTCGACATCCTGCTCGGCCTGTTCGGCATCGCCGCCGTCCTCGTCTGGACGTTCGGCTTCATGGGCTGGGCCGGGATCGACTTCAACCAGATGTTCATCGCGGTGCCGGTGCTGCTGATCGGGCTGTCCATCGACTACGCCATCCACATCTTCATGCGCCACCGCGAGCAGCGCCAGGAGAGCGGCGCCTACGGGGGCGACAGCTCCCGCGGGTCGATGCGGGTGGCGCTGGTCGGCGTCGGCGTCGCCCTCGTGTGGGTGACCGCGACGACGGCCATCGGCTTCCTCTCGAACCTCACGAGTCCCGTCCCGCCGATCCAGGACTTCGGGATCGTCAGCGCCGTCGGGATCCTCGTCGCCTTGCTCGTGTTCGGCACGCTGGTCCCCGCGCTGAAGATCGAACTCGACGAGTTCTTCGAGAACCGCGGCTTCGACCGGAAGAAGCGGGCCTTCGGGACCGGCGGCGGCCGGTTCAGCCAGCTGATCTCCGTCGGGGGCACCGCGGCGCGACGCGCCCCGCTCGTCGTCCTCCTGCTGGCCGTCCTCGTGAGTCTCGGCGGCGCCTACGGCGCCACACAGGTCGACACCAGCTTCGAACAGGAGGACTTCATCGCCGAGGATCCGCCGGGCTGGACCGACAACCTCCCGGAGCCGTTCCGGCCGGGCGACTACACGATGAAGGAGAACCTCGAGTTCGTCAACCAGAACTTCGTCCGCGAGGACTCGCAGGCGCAGATCCTCGTGGAGGGCAACGTGACCGATCCGGCGACGTTACAGCGGCTCGCCGACGCCGAGGACGCGGCCGCCGACAGCGACGTCGTGGTCACGATCTCGGGCGACGAGGCCGACGTCGAGAGTCCGATCCGGACGATGCGGGACGTCGCCGACCGCAACGAGTCGTTCAACGCGACGCTCGCCGCGGCCGACACCGACGGCGACGGCGTCCCCGACCGGAACGTCGAGGCCGTCTACGACGAACTGTACGACGTCGCGCCCGACGAGGCGGCGAACGTCGTCCACCGGACCGACGACGGCGAGTACCGGGCCGTCCGGATGGTCGTCTCGACGAAGGGGAGCGCGGACTCCGGCGACGTCACCAGCGAGATGCGGTCGATCGCCGCGGGGATCGACGGCAACGGGGTCGAGGCCACCGCGACCGGCCAGACCATCCTGTTCGACATCGTCCAGAAGCAGCTCCTGGACACCGTCATCGAGAGCCTGCTGATCACGCTCGTGGCCATCTTCGCGTTCCTGATGCTGGCCTACCGGATCACGGAGGGCAGCGCGACCCTCGGGGTCGTCACGCTGCTCCCCGTCGTGTTCAGCGTCTCGTGGATCCTCGGGACGATGTACCTGCTCGGCATCCCGTTCAACATCATGACGGGGATGATCACGAGCCTCACCGTCGGGCTCGGGGTCGCCTACAGCATCCACATCAGCGAGCGGTACAACATCGAACTGCGGCGCACCGGGTCGGTCTGGGAGGCGATGTCCCGGACGCTCACCGGGACGGGCGGCGCGCTGCTCGGTAGCGCGGCGACGACCGTCGGCGGCTTCGGCGTGCTCGTCTTCGCCATCCTGCCCCCGCTGCAGCAGTTCGGCCTCATCACCGGGATGACGATCATCTACGCGTTCCTCGCGAGCGTGCTCGTCCTCCCGAGCATGCTCGTGCTGTGGACGAAGTACCTCGGGCCGGACGCGTCCTTCGACGCGCCGACGCCCGGAACGGCCCCGCAGGCGGCCAGCGACGGCGGCCGCGAGAGCCGCGACGGCGAGCGATAGATCGCCGGGAGACCGAGCCTCTCCTTCTTCAGTCGGCGACGCCGACGGCCTCGGCGATCAGTTCGTGCGAGCGGATCCGGTCGTCGGGGTCCTCGATGAGGTTCTGGACGATCACCTCGTCGGCGCCGACGTCGTCGGTCATGGTCTCGAGCAGCGTCCCGACCGTCTCGGGGCTCCCCGAGACGGCGCGCGGCCACTCGCCGGGCTCGAGCGTCTCGGGGGTCGGCTCCGGGACGCCGCCCAGTTCGTCGACGGCCTCCTCGACGGTCGGCGGCGGGCCGAAGGCGCCGCGGGCCATCCGCTGGTAGGCGGCCTCCGACGACGCCCGGAGCCGCGCCGCCTCGTGGTCGGTCTCGGCGCAGGCGACGTTGACCGCGAGCATGGTGTGCGGTTCCGCGAGCCCCTCGTCGAACTCCGAGGGCTGGAACTCCTCCCGGTAGGTCTCCAGGGCCGTCCGGGCCACCGTCGGCCGGATGAACGCCGCGAAGGCGTAGGGGAGCCCCAGCTCGGCGGCGATGGCGGCGCTCGAGGGGCTGGAGCCGAGCACCCACACCTCCGGGACACCGTCCGGCGAGCGCGGGATGCGGATGTCGCTGTAGGGGTGGTCGTCCGGGAACGCCCCGTAGACGTGTCTGGCGGTCTCCTCGATCTTCGCGGCGTGGTCGTCGCCGCCGCGCTGGTGGGGGACGCCCGAGGCGAGCGCGCGGTCGACCGCGGGCATCCCCGTCGCCCGCCCGAGGCCCAGGTCGATGCGGCCCGGCGCGAGCGCGTCGAGGGCGGCGAACGTCTCCGCGACCTTGAACGGGCTGTAGTGGTTGAGCAGGACCGTCCCCGAACCGACGCGGATGTCGTCGGTCTTCGCGGCGAGGTGGGCGATCAGCACCTCCGGGGTGGTGCTCGCGATCGAGTCGGCGAGGCCGTGGTGTTCTGCTACCCAGTACCGCGAGTAGCCGAGCCGTTCGGCCGCCCGGGCGAGCGCGACGGAGTCCTCGTAGGCGTCCGTCGCCGTCTCCCCGCTCCTGACCGGTGCAATGTCGACGATAGAGAGGTCCATCTGGTAGGTGCGCTACTCCCGGGAGACTGGTAAGACCGTCGAGTTCCCGTCGGGCGCCAGACGTTCACGCGCCCGAGGGTGCCGCAAACTATAATCCGGTCTCCCCGCTACCCCGTAGCCATGATATATCGGCTGGACGACACAGCCGGGCCGCGCGGGGGACGCGACCCGGGGTGGGACCGCTCGAGCGGCCGGCCCCTCGACCGGCGCTTGCGTCATCGCCTGCGTCGGTACCGGGGTGACCGATGACGACGCTCGTCCACACGGCGGACGTCCACCTCCGTCCCGACGCCCAGGAGCGGCTCGACGCCCTCGAGGCGGTCCTGGAGGCGGCGGCGGACCTCGGGGCCGACGTCCTCACGATCGGCGGCGACCTCTTCGACCGCCCGGCGGACGTCGAGACGCTCCGCGGCGACCTCCGGAACCGCTGCTTCACCGACCTGCCGTTCGAGGTGGTGCTCGTCCCGGGGAACCACGACGTCGACGCCTTCCGCGGCGACCTCTTCTTCGGGGACGCCTGCACGGTCGTCGCCGACGAGGACCACTTCGGGACGTGGGTCGCCCCGGACGGCGACCTCCGGGTCGTCTGCATCCCGTACTGCGAGACGGCCGGCGACGAACTGCTCCTCGCGCTGGCGGACCGCGAGCCCTTCGACGGGACCGACGTCCTCCTGTTCCACGGCAGCCTCGACGCGCCCATCGGCGCCGACGCGGGCGAGGAGGACACCTACCGCTACTTCCCGGTGACCGAGGCGCTGCTGGTGGAACTCGGCTTCGACCACTACCTCGCCGGCCACTACCACGGGCCCCACCTCCTGCAGTTCGAGGGTGGCGCCGAGTTCGCCTACCCCGGGACGCCGGCGTCGACCCGCAGCTCCGAGACCGGCCGCCGCCGGGTCGTCCGGCTCGAGACCGGCGAGGGGCTGGCCTTCGAGCCGCTGGAGAGCTTCCACTACCTCGAGAAGCGCGTCACCGTCACGCCGGGGCGGGAGGACGCGGTCCTCGAGGAGCTCCGCGAGTGGGTCGAGACGGCGGTCACGCCGACGGCCCACCCGTCCATCGTCGTCGACGGCGTCGTCGACCGCGCCGAGACCGAGTTCGCCGAGGAACTCGTCGGAATCGCCGACCCCGACTGGATCACGAACGAGACGGTGAGCGTCGAGCACGTCACCGCCCACCCCGTGATCCAGGAGTTCGAGGCGCGACTCGGAGAGACGGACTGGGACGACGAGACGAAGGAGGCGGTGTGGACGCGGACGCTGCGGGCCGCCGGCCGCGTGGGGTCCTCGCGGGGGCTGGAGTGACCATGCGCTTCGAGACCGCCGAGATCGACCGGTACGGCCCGCTGTCGGGGTGTCGGCCGCCGTGCGACGACGGCATCACCGTGGTCGCCGGCCCGAACGAGTCCGGCAAGACCCTCTACCTCGAGGGCGTCCTGCAGCTGCTCGAGCCGTCCGTGGTCGACCACATGACACCGGGCCCGCGCGTCGACGGGGCGCCGGCCGGCCGCGTCGTCCTCGACGACGGCGGCCAGCGGCACACCCTCGGCGACGGGGTCGGGCTGAGCGACGTCTCCCGCATCGAGCCGCGGCACCTCTACAACCTCTTCGTCGTCCGCGACAGCGACCTCGTCCTCCCCGACGGGCCCGACTACTACACCACGCTCGTCGAGCACCTCGGCGACATCCACACCACCGAGATCGAGGCGATCCGCGAGGAACTGGTCGACGAGGGCCGGCTCACGGCCACGCGACTCAACCTCGCGAACCGGGAGTACGACACGAAGGACGCCCGGGACCGGGCTGAGTCGCTCGCGGCGGACGTCGAGTCGTATCTCGAAACGGCCGCGGATCGGGGCGTCGACGAGGCCGTCCGGGAGCGTCTCCGCCTCCGGAAGGAACTGGCGACCGTCGAGTCCGACCTGGAGACCCAGCGGATCGCCGGCGAGGTGGCGGACCTCGAGGACGCCCAGCAGCGGTTCGACGAGTACGTCGCCGCCACCGAGGCGGTGCAGGAACTGTCGGGGTTCGACCGCGGGACCCTCGACCAATTGCGCGACAGGAAGCAGGACCTCGCCCACGCGCGCGAGCGAATCGAGAGCCTCGAGACGGACCTCGAGCGGCAGCGCGCGGAGGCCGACCGCTGCCGGGAGCGCCTCGCCGAGGCCCGCGACTGCCACGCCGAACTCCGGCAGCGAGAGTCCGACGTCGAGCGGGTCGGCGAGGCGCTGGCGGCCTACCGGGACCGGGCGTCCCGCGACGGCGCGGGGGTCGAGGAACGGCTCGCCCAGCGGCGCTACGCGACCGCCGCCGGCGTCGTCGGCGGCGGGCTGGCGGCCGGCGGCGGCGCCGTCGCCGGCTCCGGAGCTGCGCTCGCGGTGGCGGTGGTCTGCTTCCTGGTCGCCGTCGGCGCATGGCTCTCCCACCGCCGGCTCGCGGACCGGGCCGAGGACGCGGCATCCCAGGAGCGAGAGCTCCTGGAGGAGGCCCGCGACGCCGGCTTCGCGGTCGACGAGCCGGCGGACGTCGCGCCGCTGGTCCGGGAGTTCGAGGACGACCTGGAGCGGGCCGCGGGCCGCGTCACCGAACTGGAGGCGGAGCACAAGCAACTCGAGAAGCAGGTCGAGAAGCTCCGGGACGACCTCGAAGCGGCCGAATCCGGGGCGGCGGACCTCGAAGGTCAGCTCGAGGCGGTGCTGGCCGACCGCGACGTCGACGCCGTCGAGGAGTACGCGGACCGAGTCGAGGCGAAGGAGGACCACGAGCGCGAGCGCTCGGACGCCGAACTCGTCCTCGAGCGCGAGGTCGGCGATCCCGAGACCGACTCGCCCGAGGCGAAGATCGAGTTCTGGGAGTCGGCCCTCGAGGAGTGGCGAGCCGAGGTCGGCGACGCCGACGTCGACGCCGCGCGGTACGACGAGGACGAACTGGAGCGACTCGAGGCCCGGCAGTCCGACCTGGCGGAGCGGCTCGCGGCCCTCGAGGCCGACCTGGAGGAGTACAACGAGCGGCTCGACGACTTCGAGCGCCGCGCGAGCGAGCTCTCGACGCCGCCGTTCGTGGAGGTCGACCCCGCGTTACAGGCGCGCACGAACGAGGGGCTCCGCGACCTCGCCGCCGACCTCCGGGCCGTCGTCGAGGCCGTCGAGTGGAACGCCGACGCCTCGCGGAAGGCCGTCGGCATCTTCGACGACATCAGGGAAGACGAGGAGCGGAAGGTCGCCACGCTGTTCGACCCCGACGGGCCGGCCTCCGAGATCTTCGCCCACCTCACCGACGGCCGCTACGAGACCGTCGACTACGACCCAGACGCCGAGACGCTCGCGGTGACCACGGGCGACGGCGCGACGCTCGCGCCGCGGCAGCTCAGCCGCGGGACCAGGGACCAGCTGTACTTCGCCGCCCGGCTCTCCCTGGCCCGGCAGCTGCTCGGCGGCGAGTCGGGATTCCTCCTGCTCGACGACCCGTTCCTGGCGGCCGACCGGACGCGGCTCCGCAGCGGGTTCGAGACGCTGCAGGGGCTGACCGAGGACGGCTGGCAGATCGTCTACCTCACGGCCAAGCCGGAGGTCCACGAGACGATGGCCGCGGAGTTCGACTGCGCGGTCCACGAACTCGACCTGCTGGAGCCCTGAGGGCGGCGCGGCGAAGCGCCCCTCCTATCGCAGCAACTGCTTGGCGATGATGGCGACGAACGACGGGTCGGGCTGTTCTCGCTTGGCCTGCTGCCAGGCGTCGAGGGCCGTCATCACCCGGTTGGCGGTGAGCCCGTGCAGGAAGATGGAGGTGAGCACGAGGAAGCCGACGAAGGCCCAGAGCCGGTCGGCGGCGACGAGCAGCTCCAGCTCGGCGAAGGTGGCCTCGTTGAGCGCGTACGCGAGGTAGTAGAACGACCCGATGCCGCGGATGCCGTAGGCGGAGATGACGGCCCGGCCCGGCCAGTCGATGCCGGTGCCGAGCAGCCCGAGGATGCCGGCCAGCGGCCGGACGACGACGACGAGCGTGAGCGCCACGGCGACGTCGATGGGGCGCAGCGGCGCCAGCAGCCCGCCGGCGAGTGCGCCGCCGAACAGCACGAGGACGGCGGCCATCAGCAGCCGCTCGACCATCACCGCGAAGTCGTACAGCGACTGGTGGTACTCGTGTTCGAACTCGAACTGCCGGAGGACGAGCGCGCCGACGAACACCGCGATGAAGCCGTACCCCTGGACGACCTCGGTGAGCCCGTAGATGATGAGGGTGCCCGCGAGCGCCTCGGCGCCGGCCATCGTCTGGGCCAGCAGCGACTCGGCGGGCAACCGGAAGACGATACGGGCCAGCAGCTTCCCGAGGACGTAGCCCATCCCGACGCCGACGCCGATCTTGTAGACGACGTCGACGAGCAGCCAGTCGCCGGCCCAGCCGAAGGAGGCGATGCTGCCGGCGGCGGCCAGCGAGATGGCGAGGTACGTGAACGGGAAGGCGAGCCCGTCGTTGAGACCCGCCTCGGAGCTCAGCGTGAACCGGACGATGCGCTCCTCGTGTTCGTACTCCTCGCGGGCCTCCTCGCTCTCGAGCAGCGGCGGTCCGGCGTCGACGTCGGAGGCCAGCACCGGGTCGGTCGGCGCGACGACGGCGCCGAGCAGGACGGCCGTCGCGACGTGGAGCCCCAGGACGTACCAGCCGAGGAACGCCGCCGCGACGATGGTCAGCGGCATGGTGATGCCGAGCAGCCGCCAGGTCCACGACCAGTCCCGCCAGGAGAACGGGCGGTCGATCTTCAGGCCGGCGCCCATCAGCGCGATGATGACGACGAGCTCCGTGAGGTGCTCGACGGCGACGGACTGCTCGACCATGTCCGGCGGGCTGACGCCAGGAGAGAACGTGAACAGCAGGAACCCCGAGATGACGTAGATGATCGGCAGCGAGAGCGGCTCGTCGGAGAGGACCCGCGGCAGGAACACCGCACCGAGGATGGCGATGCCGACGACCACCAGGGCGACGGGGTAGGCTTCGACCACGTTTCAGAAGCGCCCCGTCGGAGGTCCTCGGCGGTGGTTCCGGGGATTCGCTTCGACCGATGTCGAGTTTGCGGAGAGCGCGCTCATGGGTCAACGGCGGCGAGGGGTTCGCCGTACGCCGACTTCGAATCGAACGCCTAAACGGCTTTTCGAAGCTCCGGGGTCTCCAGTAAGGGCAACGAAAATCCGCCCGACCATCGCGAATCTGGTTACAACTGCCGGGTGCTGGCGGCAGGCGAGAAAACTGTCGCCGAAGCGACCGCCCGGATCGGTCGGCCGTCCGGGTCGACAGCCCGGGGAGCGATCAGGACCCGCTGTTCGGTAAGCCGAGGTTGTCGCGGACGGCGCCCGTCTCGAAGTCCGAGAGATCGCCGTAGTCGGGGTGGATCAGCACGTCGTAGTCGCGCAGGTCGCCGTCCTTGAGGAGGAACTGCCGGGGGGTCGGGTCGTCGTGGTAGCGGGCCAGCGCCTTCGGGGAGCCGGGGTTCTCGAAGGAACAGCGGACGAAGCGGGCGCCGACGGTCGCGCCCGCGCTGCTAAACGACCCGAAGACGATCGCGTAGGGGTTGTCGGTGACGAACCGGCAGTCGTCGAAGGTGACGTTCTCGCCGCCGACCATCACGTTCGCGTGGCCGTTCGCCGCCCCGTGGTCGAGGTTGCGGACGGTGACGTCCCGGAAGGTGGCGCCGTCCATCGTGCAGTAGACGCAGGCCAGTCGGGTGCTCCCGTCGCCGGCGTCCTCGATGGTGATCGACTCGAAGGTGAACCCCTCGCAGTCGCCGGTGGCCTTGATGCCGTACTCGGCGCCGCCCTGGTTCACGTAGGCGTTCCGGATGGAGCCGCTCTGGACGTCGCCGGTGACGCGGATGGCGTCGTTGTCCATCGCCGGCGCGTCGATGCGGAGGCCGTCGACGGTCGTCGCCTCGGCGTCCTGGATCCACAGGCCGGCCCCGTCGGCCGGCCCCTCGCTGCCGTCGACGACGACGGTGCAGCCGCGGGCGACGTCGTAGCGGCCGAGCCGGATGTGAGCGCCGCCGCAGTTGCGGGCCAGGCAGCCCTCGAGGATGTTCGCCCCGTCGCCGTCCCGGAGGTAGAAGCCGTTGTCGGTGAAGCCGGCGACCCGGCAGCCGATCCAGCGGTTCGTCCCCTCGTGGTACGGCTCGCTCGAGAACGGGATGGCGTGGCCGACGGAGTCCGAGCCGGAGCGGTGGACGTCGCCGGCCGTCAGGTCGATCTGGCGGTGCGTCGCGACGCCCTCGGGGTCGACGACGTCGACCTTGTACGTGTGGCGGTCGCCGTTCGGGGTGTCGTCGGCGTTCCGCCGGTGGCGCCTCGTCAGCGAGACGTTGCTGTTGTGCATCGTCCCCCCGACGTAGGCGCGCATGATGCCGGCGTCGCGGTCCGGGTCGGCGTCGCCGACGTCGATATCGAGGTCGTGGAGTTCGACGTGGGCCGCGCCGTCGTTCGGCGTGCCGAACCGGAACATGAGGCGGTCGCAGGCGCACAGCGACGCGGGGATGTGGACGTCGACGGTCGCCCGCGGCTTGCCGACCAGGGCGAACCGGTCGGGGATCGGCTCCTCGAACTCGCCGTCGCCGCCGGTGAAGTGGACGGGCCGTTCCCAGCGGTAGGTGCCCGCCGGCAGGACGAACGCGACGTCGCCGGCGGTGTCCGCGACGAACTGCGCGAGGTCGCCCCCGGAGCCGTCCCCGGGGAAGCCGTGGTTCGAGACGTCGACGACGCGCCAGCCCTCGATGGAGAGCGCCGTCGTGGCCGTGCTGTTCACCGAGAGCGTCTCGAGCCGCTGGTTCGGCCCGGCGGTGCTGGCGCGGACCCAGCCGTCGCCGTCGCCGTAGAAGACGGCCTCCGTGTCCGTGGCCTCGAACTTCGCGCCCTCGTGGGCGACGTAGTTCGTCACGTTCGCCTCGACGTCCCGGACCGTGACGCGCCGCTCTAGTGCCTCCATGTCTGGTGTGTGCGTCCAGTCCGTATCTCCGATCTCGTAGGTGTTCAGTCCGTGGTTAGGGGTGTTGTTTGCCATGATCACGTGGGGTTGCCGTACGCCTCGCTGCCGTAGCCGCCCTCGAGGTACCCACCGGTGGTCGTCTCCTCGGGGGTCGGAGTGGGAGTGGCAGTCGGCGTCGCCGTCTCCTGGGGCGTCGCCGTCTCCGTAGGAGTAGTCGTCTGCCCGGGTGTCGCTGTCGGCGTGGGTGTCGGCGTTGCGGTCTGGGTGGGCGTCTCGGTCGGCGTCGACGTCGGTGCGTCGGTCCGCTCGCGCCGCCCGTGCGCCGGCGGGTCGGTGCGGCCGCCGCCGCTCCCGACGCCGGTCTGGGAGAGCGAGGCCGACGACGCTTCGGCGTCCGTTCCCGCGGGAGTGGGCGTCGGCGTCGACGGAGATTCTGTGGTCGGTGTCGGCGTCCTCGCTGGCGTCGAGGTCACCGGCGTGGGGTTCGCCGGCGTCGACGTCGACCGCGGCGTGGTCGTCGCCGCCGGTGATTCGGTCTCGGTCGACGTCGAGGCGGTCGGCGACCCGTACCCGCCCTCGCTGGCCGTCACGTCGCTCGAGTCGCCCGAGAGCTGGTCCATACAGCCCGCAAGGGCAGCGGCGCTCCCTGTCGCGATCAGGAGTCGCCGTCGCGAAACGCGACACCGTTTCGGCATACGAGTCGATACGTGAGCCGTACTAAACGTCTTCCAGCCAACTCACTTACCGACCCGGCAGTAACCGGTGTCGGGAGGGGCGGGCCCCTCGACCGGCGAACTACGGGAGAGGGCTCGGATCGGCGACCGGTTTCGGGCTGGAACGGTCGGAATCGTCGTCCCGGCGAGGCCGAGTCCGGGCGTCGTCGACCCGCTCGCGCTTCGCTTACCGGCCTCGACTGTTTCACGGGATTCACCGGATTAACTCTCGATTAGATATTATCCATCAGGGTGGGTCCCTCGCGTAGCACTCCTGTAAGCGAACCTATCAGATTCATAAGGAAGACCCGGCGGTCCGACCACTCGACCACAATGACGCGACAGAACCGCCGTCGGTTCCTGAAGGGTGCGGGTGCCACCGGCCTCGCACTCGGGCTCTCTGGCTGTGTCGGTGAACTCGAAAGCTACATGAGCAGCGGCGGGCCCGACCCCGATGGGAACGGGAACGACTCGTCCTCGCAGACGGACGAGCCGACCCAGACGGCCGACGGCGAGTCCGGCGAGGTCGTCGAGGACTTCGCCAACGGCGTCGACGACTGGTACGAACTGGACTCCTACGGCTCCTTCGAGGCGACGAACGACGTCCAGAACGGCGAGCAGGGCATCCGCCTGACCGCCGGCGAGGACGAGCCCTACGTGGGCGCGGTCAAAGCGTTCTCCGAGCCGGTCGACCTCCGCGGGAAGACCCTCTCGCTGTCCCTCCGCGCGTCGAGTCCCCAGATCCACCGCGTCGAGGTCGAGCTGATCGCCCCCGACCAGGGGAACACCCTCGAACTCAACCGGACGAACACCGGCCCGACCGACTACTGGATGACCCTCGATATGGGGGCGACCGGTGAGCGCGATAATCCGGACCTCGGCGAGGTCTACGAGCTCCGCCTGATCGGCCGCGAACGCAGTCAGGGCCAGCCCATCGACATGACGATCGACGAGATCCGGGTCCACGACGCCCCCGACACGGGCAAGGTCATGCTCACCTGGGACGACAGCCACCAGAGCCACGCCCGGGCCCTCGAGATCATGGACGAGTACGGCTTCGCGGGCGTCGAGGGCGTCATCACCCACGCCGTCGGTTCGGTCTCGCGGCTCGACACCGACCAGCTCCGGCAGATGAACTCCAGCGGCTGGGACGTCGTCTCCCACCCGCACCCCCGGGGCAACGGCAGCGCGGTGCTGACCGAGGAGAACTGGTCGGAGAGCGAGCAGCGCCAGATCATCGAGGACTCGAAGAACTGGCTTGAGACCCGCGGCTTCGGGGACGGCGCGAACTACTACATCGCCCCCGGCAAACTGCGCGACGCGACGAACATGGAGCTGCTCCGGGAGTACCACGCGGCGTCGATCAGCTACGGCGGCGGCAACGTCGGCCTCCCGGTGAACGACCCCCACACCGTCGGCCGCGTCGACGGGTATGACCCCGAGACGCTCAAGGGGTACGTCGACCTCGCGGAGAAGTACGGCCAGCTCGTCGCCCCGATGTGGCACACCATCGGCGACAACAGCGAGGAGTTCGACATCACCGAAGACGGGTTCCGCGACCTCCTCGACTACGTCGAGTCGGCCGACGTCGAGGTCGTCACGCTCTCGGAGCTCACCGGCTGATACCCGCCGTCGGTTCGGCTCCCCCGAGTTTGTTCTGCGCTGCAGCGGCTCGCTACCGCCTCTTTTCGCCCCCGTTCCGCGTTCGAGCTACCCTGCGTAGCAGCACGCTCGGACCGACTACGTCGCGCCCAATGACCACCGGGTGACTGCGAGTGTCTCGTCGCCGACTAAAGCCGGATGGCGACCGCTCTCTTCCCAGGTTCGCGTCCAGAACCGAGACGGCTACGGGGGTGGTCAGTCCGGAAAACGAGAACGGATGGTGGCGGGGGACGTCGTGGCCGAAGTGGTTCCACCGATCCGATGGTCAGTCGGCGCTGCCGGCCAGAACTTCGCCGGACTCGCCGGTCTCGGGTGCCGACTCGGGTTCCAGCGCCGTCCGGGCCTCCGCCGAGAGCCGGCTCACCACGGCGCGGCCGTCGCGCTCGCGGGTGATGACGCCGTCGTCCTCGAGCCGCTGGAGGTGGTGGCTGACGGTGCTGGGGTCGCGGCCGAGCTCGTCGGCGAGGTCGCTGACCGACGCGGCGCCGATGCGGGCGATGGCGTCGATGATGCTCGCCGTCGAGTCGTCGTTGAGGGCGGCGGCGAGCTCCTTGCCCTCCGCGTAGGCGGGGAAGAACCGGCGCTTGCCGTGGAGCTTCGCGCCGGTCACGAGGTCCTCGCGCTCGAGGATCCTGATGTGGTGGCGGGTGGTCGACAGCGGGAGGCCGGCCTCCTGGGAGACCTCCGAGAGGTAGGCGCCCGGCGTCCCGTCGACGATCTCGTAGACGCGCTCGCGGGCCTCGTGCTCGAGGGGGTCGGAGTCGTCGTAGCGGCTGTACCGCAGCGGGAAGACGAAGGGGCGGAGCCGGTCGACGAGCCGCGAGACCCAGCCGCTCGAACTGGCCGCTTTCGAGCCGACCAGGAGCGGCGACCCCCGGAGTGCGGCGGCAGTCGCCAGCGCTCCCAGGCCCATCGCCGCGCCGGCGCCGGCGGGGTCGGCGGGGTTCTGCTCCCCGCCGCTGCTGCCGACCGCCGTCGCGGCCGTCTCCTCGTCGGAGTCGCCGTCCGGCGTCGACTCGGTGGCCGTCGGCGCCGCGTCGCGGTTCGTCGTCACCGTCTCTTCGTAGGTGTGCGACCCGTCGACGGTTCCGCCGTCGGCCGACAGGGGCTCGGTGAGTTCGAGTACGCCCAGTCCCAGCGAGTCGTCGAGCCGGACGGTTTCGACGAGCTCGTCGGTCGCGTTAGCTAAGGTGCCGTTATCGACGTCCAGATTTACGACGTCGGGGGTCTGCACGTCGTCGGTCCGGTTCTCGACGTCCGCTGCCGTCTCGGCGACGGTCTCGTTAACCGTCTCTTCCACCTTTTCGGCCACCTCGTCGGTGGACGGGTCGTCGCTCTCGTTGTCCGACCCAGCGTCGGTCTCGTCGCCGCTGCGGAGCGTCGAGTCGCTGGTGGAGGAGTTATCGCCCGACTCGTCGCCGTCGTCGGTCGAATTGTTCCCGTCGGTCCCGTTCGCCGTTCCGTTGGTGTCGTCAGCCCCGCCGTCTCCCCCACTGTCGTCGGCCGCTTCGTCTTCGTTTCCGGAGTCCGCAGTACTGTTCTCGTCCGACCCGTCGGCCGACTGGCCGCCGGAACTGAGACCCGACAGCCCGCCGTCCGTGTCGGTATCGATCGCCGCGGCCGCCGCGACCGGCGCGCCGGCTATCGAACAGACCACCGCGACGGCCGCCACGACGGCGAGTACTTGCCGCGTCATTGTCCCTGACATGAGAGCGGAGCCCCGACCTCCGAGTTGTCGTTGTATCCGACTAGCTCTGGATAGGCGTTGGGCAGGCAATATCTGGGCTTTCAAGTTGGTCGCCGGGGGACGCGGGAGAAGGTTGATAACGAGGACGCGGCCGGCCTGATAACTGCGGGGGTCGACGCAGGCGGGAGCGGCGCCGTCGGGTCGGCGAAGGCGACTCGATTCGCTTCAGAGGTTCTCTTTCTGGTAGCTCCCGTCGTAGGTGGTCTCGTGGTCGGCGTCGGCGAAGACGATCTGGGCGATGCGGGCGCCGCGCTCGATCTCGATGTCGTGGTGGACCTGGAGGAGCCCCTCTCCCTTCCCCTCGTACCCGGCGTCCCAGACGGCCGTGTTCAGCATACAGGAGTTCCGGAGCAGCGACGACCGGGGGTAGATGAAGCCGACGTGCTCCTCGGGGATGGCGACGGTCTCGGCGTAGCGGACGACGTAGCCGCCCGGCGGGAGGTAGTAGGTGTCTCCATCGTCCGTCTCCGCCTCGTCGCCGGTGGGGTCGGCGTGCCGCGGCTGGCGGTCGCCGATCTCCTTGCCCTCGCGGCCGATGCGTCCGGGCTCGCGCTGTTCGAAGACGGCGTCGAGGGTCAGGTCGACGCCGTTAGGCTGTACCTGCTCGGCGGTCGTGGGGGTGATGTGGTCGGCGACGAAGGCCCCGCTTCGGAACATGCACGCCGGGTGGGAGGCGGGTACCAAGTGGCTTGCTGTTCGGCCGTCGCGGCGTCGCGGCCCCTCCGCGGCGCGTCCGACCGCCTTTTAGTGGTCGACGAGCAACCACCGGGCATGGACGCCGAGACCTTCGACGAGCAGAAGTACGTCGACCTCTTCCCGCAGCTCCAGCAGGCGTACAAGAACGCCTTCAACCGCATCAACGAGACGTACGACTCCACGCTCGTCCACGGCATCGACCAGCAGGTCCTCGACGAGTCCGAGCCGTTCTACGACGAGGAGGAGGGGTTCTACGTCGAGCTCCCCGAGGACCCCTACGACCGGCTGACCGGCGTCGTCGTCTCCGAGGAGAAGTTCGACGCCGTCCTCGAGGACTACGTCGAGGAGATCGAACGCCAGCTGGAGCGGACCTTCGAGGACTAGGCCTCGCAGTCGGCGCCGTTCCAGATGGCGAGGCTCCCGCCGCTGTCGATGCGGACGAGCACCTTCACGCAGGAGGCCGCCCCGGGGACGCCCTCGGTGACGTCGGTGCTGCGGATCTCGCCGTCGTCGAGGCGAGCGTAGATGCGGTACGACCCCGCCTCGCTGTTCCAGTCGCCCTCGACGGTCGTGGCGCCGCCCGCGGCCTCCAGCTCGTAGTTGCCGAGGTGGATGACGTCGTCGTCGGCCTCGACGGCGAGCTGGACCCGGTGGGACTCGTCGTGGTTGTTCTGCACCGAGAGCTCCTGGAGCCGGACGGCCTCGGGGTTCGCCGCGGCCTCGGCCTTCCCGGTGTTGCCGTTCTCCTCGTCGCCGCCCAGTCCGAGACAGCCGGCGCTGGCGACCGCCAGCCCGCTCGCCGCAAGTAAGCTACGTCTAGTTGGCATGCTATCACGACAAGACGGCAACAACCATAAACGCCCGTCAGACGAGCGTCTACCGCCCGTCACATCGACTTAAAGGCCCGGCCGAACGCGGCGACCGCGGGCGTGGAGCCAAATCTTCATACGCCTGCACCGCATAGGCGCGTTCATGAGCACCGAGACCGCCGACGCCGACGACGACCTCCGCGAGCGCATCAGCAACTTCCTGCGCCGCAACTTCCCGCAGATCCAGATGCACGGCGGCAGCGCCGCCATCCAGAACCTCGACCGCGAGTCGGGCGAGGTCACCATCATGCTCGGCGGCGCCTGCTCCGGGTGCGGCATCTCCCCGATGACCATCCAGGCCATCAAGAGCCGCATGACCCAGGAGATCCCCGAGATCGACACCGTCCACGCCGACACCGGCATGGACGGCGGCAGCGAGGGCATGGCGGGCGGCCAGATGTCCCCGTCGTTCCCCGGCGAGGAGTCCGGCAGCGACCCCGAGAGCGACGAGGGCCCCGAAGCCCCGTTCTGAAAGCCGGCCACCCCTTCTCGCCGCCGCGTCCCCGAGACCACCGCGCTTATTGTTCTTTCACTCCGACCGACGGGTATGTCAGCCGATGCCGGTCGGAACGTCCTGTTCGTCGTGATGGACACCGTGCGGAAGGACCACCTGACGCCGTACGGCTACGACCGGCCGACGACGCCCGAACTCGAGGAGTTCGCCGCGGAGGCGCGCGTCTACGAACAGGCGGTCGCGCAGGCGCCCTGGACGCTGCCCGTCCACGCCTCGATGTTCACCGGCCTCTACCCGGCCGAGCACACCGCCACCCAGGAGGCGCCGTACCTGCCCGACGACGTCGGGACGCTGGCGGAGGCCGTCTCGGCGGCGGGCTACGCGACGGCCTGCTACTCCTCGAACGCCTGGATCACGCCCTACACCCGCCTGACCGACGGTTTCGAGGCCCAGGACAACTTCTTCGAGGTGCTGCCCGGCGAGGCGCTCTCGGGGGTCGCCGCCGACCTCTGGCAGCGCGTCACCGACAGCCGGTTCCGCTGGGTGGCCGACCGCCTCGTCGAACTCGGCAACGAGGTCCACGAGCACCTCGCGGGCGGCGAGGGCGCCGACTCGAAGACCCCCGAGATAATCGACCGGGTCGCCGACTTCGCCGACGACAACGCCGACGGCGACTGGTTCGCGTTCGTCAACCTGATGGACGCCCACCTGCCGTACTACCCGCCCGAGGAATACCGCGAGGAGTTCGCGCCGGGTGTCGACCCCACGGAGGTCTGCCAGAACTCCAAGGAGTACAACTCCGGCGCGCGTGACATCGACGAGTCGGAGTTCGAGGACATCCGCGGGCTCTACGACGCCGAGATCCGCCACATCGACGCGGAACTCGGCCGCCTCTTCGACCACCTGAAGGAGACCGGCCAGTGGGACGACACCGTCGTCGTGGTCTGCGCCGACCACGGCGAACTCCACGGCGAGCACGGCCTCTACGGCCACGAGTTCGCCATCTACGACCCGCTGGTCAACGTTCCGCTCATGGTCAAACACCCCGACCTCGAGCCCGAACGGGCCGACGAGCAGGTCGAACTACTGGACCTCTACGACACCGTCCTCGAGAGCACAGCCGCGACCGAGGCGCCGGGCCGGGTCGACGCCCGACCCTACGAGCCGGGGCGGTCGCTGCTCTCCGAGGGTCGCGACGTCGACGACGGCGAGTTCGCCTTCGTCGACTACCACCGGCCGGTCGTCGAACTCCAGCAGCTGGAGACGAAGGCCGAGGGCGCGGGCATCACCCTCGAGGAGGACTCGCGGTTCTACTCGCGGATGCGCGCGGCGCGCCGCCCCGACGGGAAGTACATCCGCAACGAGCGCATCGACGACGAGGCCTACCGGCTGGACGAGGACCCGGGCGAGACGTCGCCCTCGACGGGCGACGACCCGGTCGTCGACGAGGTACTCGCGGCGCTGGAGCGCTTCGAGGCCGACCACGCCGGCGAGTGGGGCGACGCCGAGACGGACGCCGACGAGGCGCTCGACCACATGGACGACGACGCGAAGGAGCGGCTGCAGGACCTCGGCTACCTGGAGTGACGCCGACTCAGCGCCGTTCGAGGCAGCGTGCGACCGCGTCGGCGGTCCGCGTCGCGTAGAGGACGTCCCGTTCCCGGTCGTAGTCGACGAGGCCCGCCTCCGTCAGCTTCGGGAGGTGACGGTGGTGGAACCGGACCGCTATCTCGTCGTGCTGCGTCCCACCGGGGGACGTGCCGTCGTTCACGATCGTCGCGACGTGCTGGACGAGTTCGTCCCGCGAGACGGGTCGTTCCGATGCGGTGAGGTACTCGATAGCGACCCGTCGACTGACGTCGGCCAGCGCCTGGAAGATGGCGTCCATCGATTCCGGATCGACGCTCGGAATCGGTTCGACGACCGTCCCCTGCCTCGTGTCCTGTGACATTACTGGATGGTATCGATACGGGGCCAAAAGCCGTCTACCTCATTGGTGTGGTTACCAGTGACTCAGTCCTGCCTAGGCGAATCGAAGACGGCAGCGAGGACCTTCCTGAGGCCGGTCTGCAGATGCTGGTGGAACGTCGAGGACGAGACGTCGAGGGAGTCCGCCAGTTCGGTCCCGGTGATGGATCGCGGACGCTGGAAGTAGTCCCCGAAGAACGCCGCCTCGAGGGCCCGCTGCTGCTTCTCGGTGAGCCGATTCGAGGACCTGCTGGCGGAACTCCTGGGGGGTCTGGACCGGCCGCTCGACATCCCGCTGGGCGACCAGCGTCGCGTCGGGGAACGACCGCCGGAACAGCTCGACCGCGCGTCGCGTGTCGGCCTCGGCGGCGACCGTGCCGACGATGCGGCCCTTCCCCTCCTCGACGACGGCTCGCTCGACCCGGCCGCCGGCCTCCCGCATCGCCGTCGCCGGCGTCCGCCCGGTGACGGTCAGCAACAGGAGGCCGGCATCGCCGTCGGCGGTGGCGACCTCGGCGTCCGCGACTGCCGGGTGCGCGGCGGCCGCCTCGGCCGCCCGTTCGGGTTCGGCGCCGCTCACCGAGACGTAGGCGAGGACCGCCCCGTCGTCGCCGGGGACGATGGCCTCGAACTCGACGGTACCGCCCAGCCACTCTGTGAGTGCGACACCCAGTAGCTCGGAGTCGTCGTACCGGAACTCGAGTTCGGTGACGGTGTCGGCGTACAGCAGCCGTTTCGTCTCGAGGGCGTTCACCGCGAGCCCGATGGTCTCGCCGAGCTCCCGGAGCACCTCGAGCTCCCCGTCCCCGAAGCCGTCCGGACGGTCGGTGTAGACGTACAGCGAGCTGTAGACGGGTCGCCGTAGCCCAGCGGGATGGCCGCGGCCGACAGCGCTTCCGGCGCGCCGAGGGCAGTGGGAAGTGGGTCGTCCGTGGCGACGTCCGACACGGCCACCTCGCCGGTCCGGAACGGCGACTCGCCGTCGACGAGACCGTCGGTTCCTTCGATGTGGCCTTCGAGGGCCGCCGCGTCGACGCCCGCGCGGGCCACCGGCTCGATGCCGTCGTTCGAGGGGTCGCGGTCGCCGATCCAGGCGGCGAGGTACGCGTCCGAGTCCCCCAGCCGCTCACAGACCGCCTCGACGATCTCCGCCCGGTCCGAGGCGCTCACCAGCGTCCGGATGGTGTCGCGGATGATACCGTTGATGCGGTCGAGCCGCTCGAGTTCGTCGCGCTGGCTCCGGAGCTGCCGTTCCCGTCGCTTCCGCTCGGTGATGTCGCGGACGATGCCCGCGGACCCGAGGAACTCCCCGTCGGACTCCAGTACCGCCAGGCGGTTCTCGACCGGTATCTCCTCGCCGTCGGCGGTGACCAGGGTCATCTCCTGACTGGCGATGTTCTCCTCGGATCCCAGGAGTTCGCGTATCCGCCGTTCGGTCCGCCGGTAGCTCTCGTCGGTGAGCACGAGCCGCGCGCTCTCGCCGAGGAGCTCCTCGCGGTCGTAGCCGGTCACGTCCTCGACCGCCTGGTTGATCCGGACGAACCGACCCCGCTCGTCGAGCTGGTAGATGCCGTCGCCGACCGTCCGCGTGATGGCGTCGAACCACTGGGACTCCGCGACGCCATCCTCCCCGCCGGAGCCCGCGGTCATCCCGGTCGTCGACGGGTGTAGTCGTACCGTTCCGAGGTCCTCCTCTCCCGTGGCGAGTAACTCATGCTAGCACCTAACGTAACGCTTTATCGAGGAATAATCTGACGGCCGTAGGGAACGAATAATGCAGGTTCGGCCCGACGAATGCGGACCGGCTCCGCCTCGTGATTAATTTCGCAGCGGGTCCTTCTCGGCGACCGCCCGGTCAGTGCTCCGAATCGACGTTCTCGGCCTCCCAGGCGCGTAGCAGCCGGGCCATCGTCTCGTTGACGGGGACCGCGACGCCGAGTTCGGCGCCCCGGTCGGCGACGTAGCCGTTGATGGCGTCGACCTCCGTCCGCCGGCCGGCCAGCACGTCCTGCCGCATCGAGGAGGTGTTCGCGGCCGTGGCCTCGGCGACGCGCTCGACGGCCACCGCGGCCTCGTCCGTCTCGAGATCGACGCCCTCGGCGGTCGCGACCCTGGCGACCTCCCTGGCCGCCGCGATCGCCGTCGCGTTGGCGTCGCCGTCCAGCAGCGCGCCGTTGTCGACGTCCGCGAGCGCCGTCGTCGCGTTGATGCCGGCGTTGACCGCCAGCTTCTCCCACAGGCGGCGGGGCATGTCGCCGGCGACGGTGGTGACGATATCGGCTGCATCGAAGGCCGCGCCGACCCGGTCGGCCGCGTCGGACGGCCCGCCGTCGCGAGCGCCCAGGACGACCTCGCCGACGCCGGTACAGTGGACGACGCCGGGGTCGGTCAGCATCGCGCCGTAGGTGCAGGTGCCGGCCAGCACCGTCGCGTCGAGTCGGTCAGCCAGCGTCGCCTCGTTGCCCATCCCGTTCTGCAGCGAGAGACAGACGTCGAGTTCGACGTCCGCGAGCGCCTCGGCTGCCGCCGCGGTGTCGAAGGCCTTCACGCAGACGACGGCGAGGTCGGCGGCGTCGGGGACCTCGCGGCGGGCGTCCGGGTGGACCGTCGCCTCGACTTCGCCCTCGACGCGGAGCCCCCGCTCGCGGACCGTCGAGACGTGCGGGTCCCGCCCCACGAGGGTGACGTCGTGGGCGCGGGCGAGCAGGCCGCCGACGAGGCTCCCCAGGCTCCCGGCGCCGAAGACGACGACGTCCATGCCCGCGCTATCGGGTCCCGCGACAGAAAGACTCCGGTTTCCGGGTCAGTCTTCCTGCCAGTAGTAGATGCTTCCTCCGGACGCGCCGCAGGAGGGGCACAGCTGCGGGACGTCGTCGATGTCGCCGACCTCGCCGCACTCCCCGCAGCGCCACAGCAGCGTCTTCTCGCCGGCCTTGCTCGCCGCCTGCGACCGCGTCGAGACGCCCTCGGCGGTCGTCACGTAGAAGCCGCGCTCGTCGACGTCCTGGACCCGGCCGAGCCGCTCGCCGTTCGAATCGTAGACGGTCTCACCGAAGCTGACGCGCCGCTCTCGCTGTTCGGTGGCCATGTGGTGTGGTACGTCGTCACGAACCAAAAAACTGGGGCCCGGACCGAACGGCGCTCACTCGGTCGTCGTCTCGTCGACGTCCTTCTCGCCCTGATAGATGGCGATGCCGTCCTGTGCGACCTTCTCGGCGAGGACGGCGCACTTGATGCGCATCGGGCTGAGCTCGACGCCCAGCATGTCGATGATGTCGTCGCGGTCCATCTCCCGGACCGCCTCCAGCGAGGTGCCGCGCAGCTCCTCGGAGAGCATGCTCGCCGACGCCTGGCTGATGGCGCAGCCGTCGCCGATGAAGGCGACGTGTTCGATCGTGTCGTCGTCGTCCGCCAGCTTCACGAACATCTTGATGGTGTCGCCGCACATCGGGTTCTCGCCGACGTGCTCGATGTCCGCGTCCTCGAGCTCCCCGTAGTTGCGGGGGTTCTTGTAGTGATCGAGGATCTGCTGGCGGTACATGTCCGAGCCCATTCCCATTGTTGTCGGAGACAAGGTGAATGACGAGTAAAAGCCCACCGGTCGCGGGAACGCTCCGCACGGCGCGGAGCGCAAGGCGGATTACCCTCCCGCGTGCAGGCTGCGGCATGAGCGACGAGTCCCGGGACGACGCGGCGACAGCGGGGACGCCCGCCGACGCCGAACCGGGGGACGCGGACGACGACAGGCTCGCCCCGGGACTCAGCGACGACGGCATCCTCCTGTTCTTCGCCGCGCTGGCGTCGCTGCTGGCCGCGACGACCGCCTACAGCACCGGCCAGCCGCAGGCCGTCACCGTCTTCGCTGTCCTCGCGGGGCTCCCGGCGCTCGTGGCCTTCGTCGCGGACCTCGGCTCCGAGTTCGTCCCCGGGACCGGCCTCGAACTCCTGGTCGGCGGGGCGGCGCTCGTCGGCGGCGGCTTCGCCGTCCCCGGGCGCCACTACGCCAACGTCGCCACGCTGTTCGTCGCCGCTGCCCTGGTCCTCTGGCGGGTCGTCGACGTAGAGTTCCGCGACGCCGAGCGGTGACCGGCGTGGGACAGGCGCGAGCCAGCGCGGATTCAAATAAGGCCGGCTATCACCGGCGACGGCTCCTTCGTGGCGATCGGCTAGCGGGCCGTAAGGGGGAACTCCAGGGACATGGAACGGACCGGCCGGACGGTCGTCGCGACGTGCCTCGTCCTGCTCGTGGCGGCGGCGCCGTTCGCCACCACCGCGAGCGCCGCGATTTCGGCCACCGGTGCGGACGCTTCGTCCGGCGACGAGGGCGATGGACTCGGCCTCTCGATCACCGACACCATCGGGAACGTCACGAACGCCACGGGCGAGACGGTCCGGGCCACCGTCGACGCTACGGACGATGCGGTCGAGAACGCGACGAACGGTTCGCTGGCGGTCGTCGAGACCGAGACGGACGGCCGTTCGGACCCCGGACGCGAGGGACAGGACGACCTCGGTGGCGACGAGGGGGCCACCAGTTCAGGCGATGCTACTCGTCCCAGCGACGAGGCGGCCGACCCGCCCCAGCCGCGCTTGCGCTCGCTGCTGGCCCTCGAGGTGCCCCGCCTGACGGTCTCCGGCTCGGCGGTCGAGGTCGAGGTTCGTACTGGCTCGACCGTCGGGGACAGGACGTTGCGGGTCCCGCTCGACGGCGACGGGCTCGCTCCCCGGTCGCGGGGCAAGATCGCTCACGAGGAAACCACCGATACCGAGATAGCACCCGTAGTCGCTGCTGACGATACCGCAGTTGCGCACGGCGAGGCCTCGCCCCCGACCCCCACCCAGGACGTCGACGGGTCCGGGTCGGCCGAGGAGGGCTCCGGTGCGGGACCGGAGGCTGCCACCGGAACGGACGGATTCGACCCCGCGGCACCGCTCGACGTCGCACCGGCGCTCGGGACGGCGCTGTTCGCCGTCGCGGCGGGACCGTGGGTCGGCGCCCTCTCGGGGGCGGCGAGCGCCGCCTCCGGCTGGGCCGGGCGAGCGTTCGTCCTGTTCCGCTACCGCAGCCGCGACGGCTCGGACCCGCTCGAACACGAGACGCGCGAGCGCATCCACGACCTGGTTGGCGAGTCGCCGGGGCGGACGCTCACCGAACTCGCCGAGGCCCTCGATACGCCGCTGTCGACGGTCCGCCACCACGTCAAGATACTCGAACGCGAGCGGGTCGTCGTCTCCCGGAAGCTCCGGGGCAACCGGCGGCTCTACCCGCTCGGCGCGGAGAACGAGCAACTCGCGGCCGCACTCCGGGAGGAGTCCAGCGCCGCCGTCCTCGAGACGCTCCACGAGCAGGGTCGGGCCACCGTCGGCGACGTCGTCGACCGCGTCGAGAAGAGCTACAGCACGGTCTCCTACCACCTCTCGCGGCTCGCCGACGAGGGACTGGTCGTCCAGGAGCGGGACGGCCGCCGAACGGTCTCCAGGCTCGACCCCGCGGTCGAGTCGCTGCTCGACGCGCCCGACGAACGGCGCCGCGCCGGCGCCGAACGCGCGGGCCGGGAAGCCGGCGCGGACTGACCGCCGCCCGCGCCTCCTCGCCGTTCAGGCCGACGTCGGTTCGGCGTCGACGGCGTGGTACCGCCAGCGCTCGCGGTCGCCGTCCACCCGTTCGACCCCCGGCAGCGACTCCAGGGCGGGCTGGACGCAGTCGTCCCACCACTCGGTCGGCGACGGGTAGCCCGCGTCGTGGTCGGGGTAGACCTGCTCTATGGCCTCGGCCGACGACACCTCGCCGAGTTCCACGAGGAGGTCGAAGACCCGCCGGACCGCCAGCCGCGCCTCGTCGTCGAGGCCGAGTTCGGCGAGCGCGAACCTGACGCTGGCCTCGCCCGCGACCTCGCCGGCGACGTCCCGGCCGTCGCCGGACGCCTCGACGCCGGGCGTGCCGTCGTAGCGCCAGGGCTCGTCGGTCGAGTGCGAGGGTTCGACCTCGGGAAGTTCGGCGAGTCGGTCGCGGACGCACTCGCGCCACCACGAAGTGGGGGAGTCGAAGCCGGCCGGCGTCTCGCTGTAGACGCCGTCGACGATCTCGCCCGCGGTCGCCTCGCCCCAGTACTGCAGGAACGCGAAGGCCCCCCGGAGCGCCGACTCCTGGTCCGGCGGCAGGTCGAACGCGAGGATGCGACCCTCCACGGCGGGCGGCGTGTCGACGCGGTCGTCCATCTCGCCGGTGGCCTCGATCACCCGCTCGCCGTCGTCGGTCAGCGCGTAGGCGTCGCCCTCACGCTCGACGAGCCCGTTGTCCGCGAGTTCCGGCAGCCGGTCCTCGAGGTACTCGCGGTCGGCGCCGACGCCCTCGGCCAGCGCGTCGACGTCGGCACTCCCCTCGCGGAGCCGCTCGAGCGCCGCTCGGTCGCGCTCGTCGAGCGTGATGTTCTCCATACCTGCGGTAGGGACCTGAACGCCTTGACGGTGGCCCCGGCGGCAGGTAACGGGTAAGTTCCGCCCGTTCGCTCAGGCGAACAGCTGGCGGGCGTCGTCGACGGCCTCGACCAGCCGGTCGACCTCGTCCTTCGTGTTGTAGAGGTAGAACGAGGCGCGCGCGGAGGCGGTCGCCCCGAGGACGTCGTGCAGCGGCTGCGTGCAGTGGTCGCCGGCGCGGATGGCGACGGCGCTGTCGTTGAGGATGCTCGAGAGGTCGTGGGCGTGGACGTCCTCGAGGTTGAACGCGACGAGGCCGCCGCGGTCGTCGGCCGGCGGGCCGTACACCTCGACGTCGTCGTACTGGGTGAGCTGCTCGTAGGCGTACTCGGCGAGTTCGGCCTCGTGGCGCCGGATGTTCTCGAGGCCGATCTCGTCGAGGTAGTCGCAGGCCTCGGCGAACGCGATGCCCTGGCTGATCGGCGGCGTGCCGGCCTCGTACTTCCAGGGCAGCTCGTTCCACGTCGCGTCCTCGTAGGTGACCTTGAGGATCATCTCGCCGCCGTAGAGGTACGGCTCCATCTCCTCGAGGATGTGCTCCTTCCCGTAGAGGGCGCCGATGCCGGTCGGACCGCACATCTTGTGCCCGGAGAACGCGAGGAAGTCGGCGTCGATCTCCTTGACGTCGACCGGACGGTTCGGCACCGACTGGGCCGCATCCACGAACATGTAGGCGTCGTGGTCGTGAGCGAGGTCCGCGAGATCGGAGACCGGGTTGACGGTGCCGAGCGTGTTCGAGACGTGGACGGCCGAGACCATCTCCGTGTCGTCGGTGATCATGTCTTCGGCGGCCTCCATGTCCAGGTAGCCGTCGTCGGTGATCGGGATGTACTTGCACTCGGCGCCGGTGCGCTTGCAGATCTGCTGCCAGGTCACCAGCGAGGAGTGGTGCTCCATCTCCGTGAGGACGACCTCGTCGCCGGGCCCGAGTTCCTCGAGACCCCAGGCGTAGGCGACCAGGTTCATCGACTCGGTCGTGCCCTTCGTGAAGACGAGTTCCTCGCGGCCGTCGGCGCCGACGAACTCGGCGACGCGGTCGTGGGCGTCCTCGTAGGCGACGCTGGCCTCCTGGCTCAGCTGGTGGATCCCCCGGTGGACGTTCGCGTTGTACTCGTAGTAGTAGTCCGTGATCGTCTCCACCACCTGCCTGGGCGACTGCGTCGTCGCCGCGTTGTCGAGGTAGACGAGCTGCGTCCCGTCGAACTCCCGCTGGAGGATCGGGAAGTCCTCGCGGAGCCCCTCGACGTCGAGCGGCTCGGTCTGCTGGCTCATTGTCGGGCAGAGGGGTCGGAGGCTGGTTACTCCTTCGGTCGCGACACGCCGGCTGCTAGCCGGAGACGGTTATCCGGCGATCTCTGGGCCGCCCTCGGCCGACTTCGGCCACGGCAACCGGGTGGCTTTTCGGTCCGGGTGGGCGAACGGGGTGGTATGCAGGTCAGTGAGGGAGGCGTGACGGTCGAGGTGCCAGAGGAGCGCCACGGCGCCAGCGAGGGGTCGGGCTCGGGCGTGTTCTACAACCCGGTCCAGGAGCTGAACCGCGACGTCACCGTCGGCGTTCTCCGGGCGGTCGCCGACGACTGCGACTCCTACCTCGACGCGATGACGGCCAGCGGTATCCGCGCCGTCCGCGCCGCCGACGCGGGCTACGACGCGACCGGCTGCGACGTCGACCCCGACGCCGTCGAACTGGCCCGCGAGAACCTCGCGACCAACGACCTCGCGGGCGAGGTCGTCCACCGGAACGTGAACGCCCACATGCACGAGCACCACCACGACGTGGTCGACCTCGACCCGTTCGGGACGCCCATCCCGTTCGCGGACGCCGCCTTCCGGAGCGCAGACCGGTACGTCTGCGTGACCGCGACCGACACCGCCCCGCTCTGCGGCGCGCACTTCGAGAGCGGCGTGCGGAGCTACGGGACGGTCCCGCGGAACACCGAGTTCCACGCCGAGATGGGCCTCCGGGTCCTCCTCTCCGCGATGATCCGGACCGCGGCCCGGTACGACGTCGCCGCCCGCCCCGTCCTGAGCCACGTCTCCAGCCACTACGTGCGGACCTACCTGGAGCTGGAGTCGGGCGCACAGGCCGCCGACCGGCTGATCGAACAACTGGGCCACGTCGACCACTGCCAGCAGTGCCTCTGGCGCGAGCACGAGCCCGGGTTGATCGCCGACCCGACGCCGGAGTGTCCGAACTGCGGGCAGTCGACGTGGACCGCGGGGCCGATCTGGCTCGGGCCGAACCACGACGCCGACTTCGTCGAGCGGGTCGCCGAGTCCGTCCCCGGGTCGTTCGGCACCGCCGACGAGGCCGTCGACCTGCTGTCGACGGTCGCCGGCGAGCTCCACGAGCCCACCCACTACGACCAGCACAAGCTCTACAAGCGCTGGACGGAGCCGGCCATCGCGATGGACGAGTTCCTCGAGCGACTCCGCGAGGCCGGCTTCGAGACCTCCCGGGCCCACTACGGCGGGACGACGTTCAAGACCGACGCGGACGTCGTCGACATCCGGGAGGCCGTCCTCTGATGGCGGTCGGACAACCAACCGAACCCATCCGACAAGAACGCTATAATAGCCGCCAGCCGACGGCACAGGTGTCGGTGTTCTAAGGTGTTCACTGTCGAGACGGCGAAGGAGGTCGTCGCGGTCGCCCGTCGGGCGCAGCTCTCGATGCTCGCGGCCGGGCTGGCGTACTTCGCGTTCACGTCGCTCGTCCCCATCGTACTGCTCGGAGCCATCGTCGTCGCGTCGTTCGGCGGCGCCGAACTCCTCGACCGGGTCGTCGATGTCGCATCCTCGGTCTTCGGCGACCGGGCGGGGTCGACGCTGGCGAACGCGGTGTTCTCGAGCGAGGTCCGGACCCGGAGCACGGTCGTGGCGCTGGTCGTCCTGGGCTGGAGCGCGATCAAGATGTACGTCAGCTCGGACCGAGCGTTCGCGGCCATCTACGAGGAACGCGCGGGCCGCTCGCTCGCGACGACGGTCTGGAACGCGACGCTGGTGTTCGCGACGAACCTGGTGGCGCTGGCGCTGCTCGGCGGCATCGTGCTCCTCTTCGGGGAACTGGCCGGGCTCCTGTCGGTGCTCGCCCCGCTGGCGCTTCTGGTCACCCTCGTCGCCGTCTTCGTCCCGATGTTCTACGTGTTCCCGCGGGCGGACGTCACCGTCCGGGAGGTGCTGCCGGGGGCGGTACTGGCGGCGGGGACGTGGACCGCGGCGAGCGTCCTCATCGGCGCGTACGCGGCGGTCTCCGGGAGTCGCCTCTTCGGCGCCGCCAGCGGCCTGCTGTTGCTGTTCACCTGGCTGTACGTCGGGGCGCTGGCGATCCTGCTCGGGGCGACGCTCAACGCCGTCCTCGGCGGGCGCGTCGACCCCGACGGGGAGTGGGTTCCCACGGCTTATATGTAGGACACAGGCGTATCCTACAGCGTGCCTCAGTACCTCGACCGGGCGGTGACGGTGACCCGCGGCGTCGTCAACGGCGCCCAGTCGGACCGGATCACCTTCATCGCCGCGAGCCTGGCGTACTACGGCTTCATCTCGCTGCTGCCGCTGCTGCTGCTCGCGCTCGTCGGGGCCGCCGTCTTCGGCGACGCGGAGTTCGTGGGGACGGTCGTCGACGAGGTCTCGTCGACGCTGGGCGACCAGGCGGGCACGCTCGTCAGCGACGCGCTCACCGGCGCCGAGGGCCGCGGCGGCGCGACGGTCGTCGGTATCGCGGTGCTGCTGTGGTCCGGTCTGAAGCTCTTCCGCGGGCTGGACATCGCCTTCTCGGAGGTCTACGGCGAGCCCACGCCGGAGTCGATCGTCGACCAGCTCCGCAACGCCGTCGTCGCACTGGGCGCGGTCGCCCTCGCCGTCGTCGCGACCGTCGCCGTCGGGACGGCGCTGTACCGCTACGGGCTCCAGGAGGCTCTCGAGACGTCCGGCCTCGTCAGCGTCGCCGGGGTCGCGACGCTGGTCATCGGACTCACGGTCGCCTTCCTGCCGCTGTACTACTTCCTCCCCGGGACCGACGTCTCGATCCGCGAGGCGCTGCCCGGCGCCGTCTTCGCCGCCCTCGGCTGGGCGCTCCTGCAGACCGGTTTCCGCGTCTACGCCGCCAACGCCGGCAACTACGAGGCCTACGGCGTCCTCGGGGCGGTCCTGCTGTTGGTGACGTTCCTCTACTTCGGCGCCCTGGTGTTGCTGCTCGGCGCCATCTTCAACGCCGTCGTCGCCGGTCGCGCCGACGAGGAGACCGGCCTCGCCGAACCCGACGAACAGCCCACCCCGGAACCGACCGCCGTACTCGAAGGAATCATGAACGGAGACAGACTCGACGACGACGCATCGGACGCGGAGCTCCGCGAGGAACTGGAACGGCTCTACGACGAACTCGACCGCTTCGAGGAGCGGATCGACGACCAGACGGTCCACCGCGAGGAGATCGAGAGCGACCTCAAGCGGTACGTCCGCCGGCGGGTCCGCCGCGGGAAGGCGACCGGCTGGGGACCGTACCTCGTCCTGCTGTACGGGACGGCGATGACCCTCGGCGCCTTCGTCTCGCTGTCCAGCGGCTGGGCGGTCCTCGCGATGCTCGTCATCTGGCTGTCGACGCTCGGCCTCTACGCGCTGATGGTGCTGGTCGGGACGACGGTCACCGTCGCGGGGCTCCCCGGCCGGCTGAAGGACCGCTTCAGCGATCGATGAGAAGGTAAATACGATTCGCGGTCCGACGTCCGGCTATGGTTCGTGGGTTCGGAGAGGCGGAACTCGTCGCCGAGGCGCCGACGGTCCTGGTCGTCCTCGCGGCGCTGGTCACGCAGCTGGGGGACGTCTGGTTCCTGTTCGCGCTGCTCGGCCTGTGCTACTGGTTCGGCGAGACGCTGCCCGGCCCGCTGTCGTTCGACCGGCCGACGGCCGCGTTCCTGATCGCGCTCGGCCTCGGCGCCAAGGCCCTGACGACGACGCTCAAGCAGTGGCTCGCCTACCCCCGGCCGCCGGCCGCCGGGGAGGCCGTCGGCACCGACCTCCTCCCCGCGCTGCTCCGCGAGGGATACGTCTCCGCCGCCACCGCCACGGGGTTCGGCTTCCCGAGCGGACACGCCACCGGCGCCATCGCCGTCTACGGCGGCCTCGCGCTGGCGGTGAACACCCGCCGGGCGTACGCCGCCGCGGTCGCCGTCGTCCCCCTGATCGCCCTCTCCAGGGTGGTCCTCGGCGTCCACTACGCGGTCGACATCCTCGTCGGCCTCGCGCTCGGCGGCACCTACCTCGTGACGGTCTGGCGGCTCTGTGACCGCGGCACGAACGCCGGCCGCGCGTTCACAGCCGCGCTCCTCGTCGGCCTCGTCGGCGCCGCCGTCACCTACAACTTCGAGACGATGGCGTCGCTCGGCGGCGTCCTGGGTGCGCGCATCGCCTGGGGCGTCGTCGGGGACGCCATCGTCCACGGCGAGACGACCCGGACGGGGGGCGCGGTCGCGGCCGCCGTCGGCGCCGTCTTCGGCGGGCTCTTCGGCGTCGTCTACGAGTTCCACGTCGAGCCGTACCTCGCCTTCCTCGGCGTCGCGGTGGTCCTCGGCGGCGTCATCGCGGCGCCCCTGCTCGGCGAAGCGACGGCGAGACGACTGCCCCGCAGGTCGGCAGCCGGCACGTCGACCGGCGACTGAGAGACCAGCATCCGCGAGCGCTCCGCGCTCGCGGTTCCCGCTGGCGACCGAAGGGAGCCAGCGTAGCGCCCGACGACTAACGCGGCGCGAACGTAGTGAGCGCCGCGGCATGGAGGAGGGCGCGCATATTTTCCCCAAGTTTTTGCCCGACTGAGCGAGCGCCGGAGGCGCTCGCGAAGGAGGTGCAAAAAGTGGGTGTTCTAGAACTGATCGATGTCGGTCCCGATCGAGCAGACGTACTCGCCGGTGGCGACCTGCGGGAGGCGGCGGTGCCGCCAGAGGATGCCCTCGGAGTCGGCGGTGACCTCGGCCTGGACGGTGCCGAAGGGGTCGGTGACCTCGAAGAGGGTGTCGCCGCGCTCGACCTCGTCGCCGAGGTCGGCGACGAAGGAGACGAGGCCGCCGGCGGGGGCGCCGTACTGCTCGAAGCCGGTGGCGCGGGTCTGGGGGTCGGGGTCGACGTCGCCGTCGAGGAAGCCGTAGTGGTAGAGGACGTTGAAGACGCCCTTCAGGCCCTTCTGGATCGACTCCTCGTCCCAGCCGACGGCGCCGCCGAGTTCGGGGTCGATGGTGGGGATGCCCTCGTCGGGGGCGGCGCGGGCCAGCTGGCCGTCGGGGCCCTTCTGGTCGAGGATGTAGCCGCAGCCGAACACCTTCGCGAGTTCGAGGCAGTCGCGGTGGAGGCGGTGGCGGGGGCCGCAGCGGACGCGCGTCTCGTTGATCATACAGGAGGTCGACCCCTGGTGGAGGTCGAGGACGAGGTCGGCGCGGCTGGCGGCCTCGAAGGTGGCGGCCGCGATGCGCTCGGAGGCGGTGCCGGCGGCGTCGCCGGGGTACGCGCGGTTGAGCTTCGTGTCGTCGATGGGGTTGCGGTGCTCCGCGACCTGGAAGCCGTAGTAGTTGACGATGCCGACGACGAGTATCTCGCCGGCGATCTCTGCGGGGTCGAGCTGGGGGACGAGCCGCTGGACGACGCCGAGGCCGTTGAGTTCGTCGCCGTCGGAGACGGCCTGGACGTAGAGCGTCTTGCCGTCGCGCTCGCCGTTGACGACCGCGACCGGGAGACCAACCTCGGAGCCGTCACGCGCCTCGCCGACCGACAGCCGCCCCGTGTCCATCTCGCCGGGGCCCGCACTCGCCGTCCCGAGGGTTGTCATTGTTACAGTTCGTCGCCCGGGCGTTCTTAGACCTACTGATACCCGCCGGCTTTTCCTCAGTCCGCGACGGACTCGCGGGCGAATCCACGTCCGAATCGGAGCGGCTTTTAGGTCTCGCGGGGGAAGGCCGACCGTGTCCGCCGACAGACCGGACCGCCCGGGCGTCGCCGCACTGGTCGCCGAACTGGATGTCCGCCGGCACGTCCGGACGGCCGCCATCGCGGGCGCCGGCTTCGCGCTGGCGGTGTTCTTGCTGTTCGCCTACGCGCCGGGGACCGACGAGTCGCTGCTGTATTGGGCGGCGCTGGCGTTCGTCCTCGCGTTCGCGGTCACGGGGCTGGTCGCCACCGTCCTGCTCTCGTACGCGGCCTACCGGCACACCCTGGCTGTCACCGACGGCGAGCCGGGCCGGCGGTCGCCGACGACGCTGGCGGTCGTCTTCGGGCTGCTCGGCTGGGTGCTCGTCCCCGTCTCGGTCGCGCTGGCGTTCGACCGGGTGACCGAGGGGTTCGCGCTCGTCGTGGCGACGGTAACGGGCAGTTTCGTCGTCCTCGTCGTGGGAGGCCTCGGCCTACGACTCGTGACGGCGTTATCGCTGTCCCACGAGTGGCGGCCGCTCGACGGTGCCGTCGCCGCCGTGGCGTACACGGCGCTCGTCGTCGCGCCTGCGATCGGCTGTCCCTCCGGCGGCCCCTGCCTGGGGACGCCCGACCGGCTCGTCGCCGCGACGGTCGGCCTGAACCTCGGCGCGGTCGGGGTCGGCTACGCCGCGGTCGCCCTCGGCGGCGGACTGCTGCTGGGCGTCGTCCTGGGGCTCCGGCGGGCCGCTCCGCCGCACGGGTTCTTCGCCGGCATCGTCGCCGCCGTGGCCGCGCTGCCCGTCGTCGCCGCGGCGACGCGGGACCCCGCGGTCGTCCGGACGACGGCGCTGTACCTGCCGGTCGTCCTCGGGACGGTCGCCGCGCTCGGTGGCGGGGTGGTCTACGCCCTCGGAACCGGGAGTGGACGTTCGTCCACCGACGGATAGCGGCGGTTCTTGCTTACGCGAACGGTAACCCTTTTCTCCCGGGCATCGAAACCGATACCACATGTCCGAGGAGCTCAAGAAAGGGCTAGAGGGTGTCCTGGTCGCCGAGTCGTCGCTGAGCTACATCGACGGCGACGAGGGCAAGCTCGTCTACCGTGGCTACACCATCGACGACCTCGCGCGCGACGCGAGCTTCGAGGAGGTCGTCTACCTGCTGTGGCACGGCGAACTGCCCGACCGTGAGGAACTGTCGTCGTTCAAGGAATCGATGGCGGAGGAGCGCCACCTCGACGACGGCGTCCACCGGCTCGTCCGCGAGCTCGCGGAGGCCGACGAGGAGCCGATGGCCGCCCTCCGGACCGTCGTCTCGAATCTCTCGGCGTACGACGCCGACGCCGACGCCGACCCGACGGACGAGGACGCCAACCTCCGGAAGGGTCGCCGCATCACCGCCAAGATCCCGACGGCGCTGGCGGCGTTCGCCCGCATCCGCAACGGCGACGACCCGGTCTCGCCCCGCGAGGACCTCGACCACGCCGCGAACTTCCTCTACATGCTGAACGACGAGGAGCCGGACGACGTCCTCGCGGAGACGTTCGACATGGCGCTGGTCCTGCACGCCGACCACGGCCTCAACGCCTCGACGTTCTCGGCGATGGTCACCTCCTCGACGCTGGCGGACCTCCACGCCGCCATCACCTCCGCCGTCGGCGCGCTCTCCGGGAGCCTCCACGGCGGCGCCAACCAGGACGTCATGGAGATGCTCAAGGAGGTCGACGACTCCGGGAAGGACCCCCTCCAGTGGGTCCAGGACGCCATCGACCAGGGCCGCCGCGTCCCCGGGTTCGGCCACCGCGTCTACAACGTCAAGGACCCCCGCGCCCGCATCCTCAGCGAGAAGTCCAAGGCACTCGGCGAGGCCGGCGACATGAAGTGGTACGATTACTCGACCACCATCGAGGACCACCTCGTCGAGGAGAAGGGCCTCGCGCCGAACGTCGACTTCTACTCGGCGTCGACGTACTACCAGATGGGCATCCCCGTCGACATCTACACCCCCATCTTCGCGATGAGCCGCGTCGGCGGCTGGGTCGCCCACGTCCTCGAGCAGTACGAGGACAACCGCCTCATCCGCCCCCGCGGCCGCTACGTCGGCCCGGACGACCAGGACTTCACGCCCATCGACCAGCGGTAGGGCCTGCAGCCCCCGCGGTTTTCACGATCTTTTTCGCCCGTGCAGATACGCTCCGAGGACCCCGTCCGACGCTCCGGTGAACGTGGCGACGGATTTCGAGGTGTTCGCGGCCCGGTAGTGGTCACGCCTGGCTGAACTCTCAGCCTCGTAGTCACTTGAACGACCGGTGACGCTTTCAGGCGCGGACCTCTACCCCGTACCAATGACGGAGGAGTACGGCCTGCTCGAGGTCGAGGAGGACGAGGCGGTGGGCGACGAGTGGGAGGAGATCGACGTCGCCGACACGGAGGCCGACCGCATCGCCCGAAAGCAGGACCGTGAGTTCCTCGAGTTCCGCAAGCGGATCAAGAACACCGAGCAGTTCAAGGTGGAAGCGTCGGTGTTCGACGACGCGACGCTGGGGGCCCTCTACAAGCTGGTCCAGGACGGCTACATCGACGCCTTCGGCGGCCCCATCTCGACGGGCAAGGAGGCGAACGTCTACACGGCGCTGGGGCCGGACGGCGAGGTGGCCGTGAAGGTCTACCGCATCAACGCCTCGGACTTCAAGCAGATGCGCGACTACCTCGACGGCGACCCGCGGTTCGAGGGCATCGGCGCGGACAAGAAGAAGGTCGTCGTCGCGTGGACGAAAAAGGAGTTCGCGAACCTCTCGCGGGCGCGGAAGGCGGGCGTCCGGGTGCCGGAACCCATCGCCGTCGAGCGGAACGTGCTCGTGATGGAGTACCTCGGGGGCGACGAGAACCGCGCCAAGCGACTCAACGAGGTCACCGTCGAGAACCCGGAGACGGCCTACGAGGTCGTCCGGGAGTACGCCCGGCGGCTCTACCGCGCCGGCCTCATCCACGGCGACCTCTCGGAGTACAACATCGTGGTCCACCAGGGCGAACTCGCGGTCCTGGACCTGGGACAGGCGGTCACCGTCCACCACCCGAACAGCCGGGAGTTCCTCGAGCGGGACTGCCACAACGTGGCCGCGTTCTTCCGGCGGCAGGGCTTCGAGGTGAGCGACGACGAGATGCTGGAGTACGTCACGGAACCGGAGCCGGAGCCGTCCGGGGACGTCGAATAGCTGGCGTCGTTTCCTCGCCGCGGGAGCACTACACGTCGTAGGCGTGGGCTTCGAGCGTCTCCATCGGGACGGTCTCCAGGACCGACTCGTTGGTCGCCTCCAGCACCACCGGCGGGACGGTCGTCTCGGGGATGTGCCGCCGCCGGACCGCCTCGAGGGTCTCGACCCAGCGGGGGACGCAGACGCACCAGCGGTCGCCGGGTTCGAGTCCAGGAAACTGGAGTTCCGGCCGCGGCGTCGAGAGGTCGTTGCCCCGCTCGGCGCTGAACGACAGGAAGTCCTCGGTCATCACCGCACAGAGCTCGTGGCGACCGAGGTCCTCGTCGTGGCAGGAGCAGCGCCCGTCGCGCTCGTAGCCGGTCATCGGGTCGGTGCCGCAGGGCTGGAGCGCCTCGCCGAGGACGTTCTGCTGGGCCATAGCGACCGGAGGGGCGCCGGCCTCGAAAGTCCGGCGACGTTCCGCCTCGCCCCGAGGCTTCTTTTCGGAGCGGACGGAACCCACGGCCATGCAGGTCGGCATCGTCTCAGACACCCACGACAACGTTCCGGCCGCGCAGGCCGCGATGGACGTCTTCGAGGACGCCGGCGTCGAGGCCGTGATCCACTGCGGGGACTTCGTCGCGCCGCCGCTGATCCCCCACCTCGACCGCGACGGCGTCGAGGTCCACGCCGTCCGCGGGAACAACGACGGCGAGCGGGAGGGCCTCGTCGACGCCTTCGACGCCCTCTCCGGCGGGACGCTCCACGGTCGCTTCGCGGAACTGGAGTTCGGCGGCCGGAAGTTCGCCGTCCTCCACGGCGAGGAGCGGCCGGTCATCGAGTCGCTCGCGTCCGCGGGAGAATACGACTACGTCGTCCACGGCCACTGGCACGTCCGCGAGGAGCGCACCGTCGGCGAGACGACGGTGATCAATCCCGGCGCGCACTTCCCGACGGTCCCGGAGGACAACCGGACGGTGGCGGTCGTCGACACCGAGGCGGCGCCGGAGGAGGCCGTCGCCTTCCACGACGTCGAGTCGCCGCTATGAGCGACGCGGTGGCGGTCCGCGAGGCGACGGTCGAAGACGTCGACGCCGTCGCGGCCGTGGCCAGGGACTCCTGGTACGCCGCCTACGGCGGCTTCCTCGACCCCGCGACGGTCGAGCAGGCCCTCGGCGAGAACTACGACCCCGAACTCGTCGAGGCGGGCATCGAGCACGACGACGTCGCGTTCTTCGTCGCCGAGGTCGACGGCGAGGTGGTCGGCTTCGCCAGCGCCGAGCGGACCTGGGCCGACGAGGTGGAACTGCACACGATATACGTCCACCCCGACCGGTGGGGCGAGGGCGTCGGGACGGCGCTGTTCGAGCGCGTCGCGGAGTGGGCCCGCGAGCAGGACGTCGACCGCGTCGCCTGCGGGGTCTTCACCGAGAACGCGGTCGGCGTCGGGTTCTTTGAGGCGCTGGGGTTCGAGGCCGGCGTGGAGGCCCAGGCCGAGGTCGCCGGCGAACTCCACCCCGAGACCGAGTACGAGTACGACCTCTGAGGGCGGCGTGCCCGTTGGTACCGTGGCCTGCGGTGCCGCCGTCGCCGAACGCTTAAACCCCCGCGTGCCGAAACGGGGATATGAAACACGTCACTATTCCTGACGACCGGATCGGCGTCCTCATCGGCGAAGGAGGTGAGACGATGCGCGAGATCGAGGACCGCGCCGAGGTCCGGCTGGACATCGACTCCGAGACGGGGTCGGTGAAGGTCGAGTCCGTCGGCGATCCGGTGACCGGCCTGAAGGGCCCGGACATCGTGAAGGCCATCGGCCGCGGGTTCGCCCCCGAGGAGGCGATGCGGCTCCTCGAGGACGACATGCAGCTGTTCGACATCGTCGACATCGAGTCGGCCACCCGGAACAAGAAGGACCTCCGCCGCAAGAAGGGCCGGCTCATCGGCGAGCAGGGCCGCACCAGAGAGCTGATGGAGGAGCTCTCCGGCGCCAGCGTCGTCATCTACGGGACGACCCTCGGCATCATCGGCAGCCCCGACCAGGTCGACGCCGTCCGCAGCGCCGCGGAGATGATCCTCGACGGCGCGCCCCACGGCGCGGTCTACTCGTTCCTCGAGCGCCGCCACAACGAGATGAAGGCCAACGAACTGGAGTACCACCAGTACCCCGGCTGACCGCGCGGTTCCGTCTTCTTCCGCCTCCTTCGACAAGCCTGCTCGACGCTCGTAGACGGCGGTCTCTCCGCCACGAGCGCGGGTGACCCCTCAGAACGGCGCGTCGACGTCGCCGGCCGACGAAGTACTCCCGCCCGCCGGGGCGTCGTCGACCGTCTCGGGGTCGACGTTCAGCGTCTCGGCGAGCTCGCCGCGGTCCTCGAGTTCCGCGAGGATGTCGCTGCCGCCGACGAACTCCCCGTCGACGAACGCCTGCGGGATGGTCTCCCAGCCGCTGTGGGCCTCGAGGGCCTCCCGGAAGGCCTCAAGGTTCTGCAGGGCGTCGACGACCTCGACGTCGTCGCGGTACCGCTTGAGCAGCCCGAGGGCGCGGTCCGAGTAGCCGCACTGCGGCATCAGCTCGTCGCCCTTCATGAAGAGGACGACCTCGTGGTCCTCGATGGCTGCGTCCACGCGCTCCTGTACCTCCGCCGCGTCGAGCTCCGGCGAGCTGGGATCGAACGTCATGCTGGGAACGTGTTATCGACCGGCACGCATATGGGTTGCGTCGACGCGGGGCGACCGACCGGGCGGGCGACCCCCGCGGAACCCGTCGGCGGGGGAGGGTTCCGGCGGAACCGCAAGAAACTAGTATATAAATGTTGTGTGGTACTGATTGACAGCCGAATCCCGCACCCGTCCGGGGGTTTCTCCACCTGTGGTTCAGCAACCTTTATATAGAACCACAGACAATCATCCGGACGACCATGGCACAACAGATGGGCAATCAGCCAATGATCGTCCTCTCGGAGGAGAGCCAGCGTACCTCCGGGCGCGACGCGCAGTCGATGAACATCACCGCCGGGAAGGCGGTGGCCGAGTCCGTACGCACGACGCTCGGCCCGAAGGGGATGGACAAGATGCTCGTCGACTCGACGGGCAACGTCGTCGTCACGAACGACGGCGTCACCATCCTCGGCGAGATGGACATCGAGCACCCGGCGGCCAACATGATCGTCGAGGTCGCCGAGACCCAGGAGGAGGAGGTCGGCGACGGTACGACCACCTCCGTCGTCGTCGCCGGCGAGCTCCTCTCGCAGGCCGAGGACCTCCTCGAGCAGGACATCCACGCGACGATCCTCGCACAGGGGTACCGCCAGGCCGCCGAGGAGGCCAAGGAGATCCTCGAGGACGTCGCCATCGACGTCGGCGAGGACGACACCGACACCCTCGAGGCCATCGCCGCCACTGCCATGACCGGCAAGGGCGCCGAGGCCTCGAAGGACCTGCTGGCCGAGCTCGTCGTCGACGCCGTCCGCGCGGTCGCCGACGGCGACGAGATCGACACTGACAACGTGAAGGTCGAGAAGGTCGTCGGCGGCGCCGTCGACGAGTCCGAGCTCGTCGAGGGCGTCATCGTGGGCAAGGAGCGCGTCCACGACAACATGCCCTACTTCGCCGAGGACGCCAACATCGCGCTGCTCGACACGCCCATCGAGGTCAAGGAGACCGAGATCGACGCCGAGGTCAACGTCACCGACCCCGACCAGCTCCAGCAGTTCCTCGACCAGGAGGAACAGCAGCTCCGCGAGATGGTCGACCAGCTCAAGGACGTCGGCGCCGACGTCGTCTTCTGCCAGAAGGGCATCGACGACATGGCCCAGCACTACCTGGCCCAGGAGGGCATCATCGCCGCCCGCCGCGCCAAGAAGTCCGACATGAAGGCGCTGGCCCGCGCGACCGGCGGCCGCGTCGTCTCCAACCTCGACGACATCACCGAGGAGGACCTCGGCTTCGCCGGCTCCGTCGCCCAGAAGGACATCGCGGGCGACGAGAAGATCTTCGTCGAGGACGTCGACGAGGCCAAGGCCGTCACCCTCGTCCTCCGCGGCGGCACCGAGCACGTCGTCGACGAGGTCGAGCGCGCCATCGAGGACTCCCTCGGCGTCGTCCGCACCACCCTGGAGGAGGGCAAGGTCCTCCCCGGCGGCGGTGCCCCCGAGATCGCGCTGGCGCTGGGCCTGCGCGACTTCGCCGACTCCGTCGGCGGCCGCGAGCAGCTCGCCGTCGAGGCGTTCGCCGACGCCGTCGACGTCATCCCGCGCACGCTCGCGGAGAACGCCGGCCTCGACCCCATCGACTCGCTGGTCGACCTCCGCAGCCAGCACGCCGACGGTGACAGCACCGCCGGCCTCGACGCCTACACCGGCGACGTCATCGACATGGAGAACGAGGGTGTCGTCGAGCCGCTCCGCGTGAAGACCCAGGCCATCGAGTCCGCCACCGAGGCGGCCGTCATGATCCTGCGCATCGACGACGTCATCGCCGCCGGCGACCTGAAGGGCGGCAGCTCCGACGACGACGACGGCGAGGACATGCCCGGCGGCCCCGGCGGCGGTATGGGCGGCGGCATGGGTGGCGGCATGGGCGGTATGGGCGGCGGCATGGGCGGCATGATGTAATTCGACGGGAATTACGAACGCCCCTTCGCCCCCTCACCGCACTGCACCGCCTCCCGAACGATCCTTCCTTATTTCTCGCCGGGTAGCTCCCGCTGCGGCGTTCGACCGACGTGTACCTGGCAGATGTAATCGTCCGCGGCAGACCCGACAGCAGGGCGGCTCCGCGAGGTCCCGATTTCAGAGCCGCGACAGGAGCGTTCGTCGGCCCCGCTCGAGGGCGACGCCGGCGGCCAGCAGGATGAGGCCGGCGACGACGAGCGCGATGGACCCGGAGAGCGCCGAGACGACCGTCGCCTCGACGAACGACAGCGTCTGGACCAGGCCGCCGAGGGCGACGAGGTCGATGAGCGTCCGGGACCGCGAGCGGTAGCCCAGGTAGCCGGTGGCGATGAGCCCCGCCAGGGCGGCGACGTGGAGGCAGCCGAAGGCGAGCAGTTCCGGGACGGTCTCGGGGGCGAAGACGGCGACGGTGGTCGAGAGCAGCAGCGCCGCGAGGACGATGACCGACCACTCGACGGCCTCCCGCTCGTCGGCCTGGTGGAGCCACCACCCGCCGGCGACCGCGCCGGCGCTCGTGGCCACCAGCACCGGGATCGAGCCCACCTGGTAGAAGTCGAATTGCCCCTCCAGCATCGTCATCACGAGCAGGGTCCCGAGGCTCAGCACGACGCCGCCCATCCGGTAGACCCAGGGGACCCGCCCCGAGCGCATCCGGCCGAGCGAGAAGACGGCGACGCCGAGCAGTCCGACGGCGGGCAGCGGGTCGGCGGGCTCCGATACCACGACCACGACCCCCGCCAGCAGCGCGATGCCGAGGCCGGTCCCGGGCCGCGACTTGAGGCCGTGGCCGGTCGGGAGGGCGACGGCGGTCCACGCCAGCAGGAGCCACTCCGCGGCGATCCCGATCGAGAACAGGTCGTCGAAGAGGAACAGCGAGGGGCCGACGAGCAGCGCCCCCAGGATGCAGAGGGCGTGGCCGACGCGGGGGACGTCGTGGTCGTAGGCCTGCAGGCCGCCGTAGAAGGCGAGCCCCGGCCCGGCGAGCAGCACGAGCGTCCGCGCCGCCCGGTGGAGGTCCTGCCAGTTCGTCGCGAGGAACAGCAGGATGCCGGAGAAAACGAGCGCCGACCCGACGATGGAGAGGACGAGGACGGCCCGCGGTCGGCGCTCCTCGTCGGTCTCGTATCGGGAGAGGATCTCCTCGGCCTGGGCGTCGGTGATGATCCCGTCGCGGACCCACTCCTCGACCTCGTCGCGGAGGGCATCGGGGTCCATGGTCGGCAGTGGATTGGGTGTGCAATATAAACTTGGGTGCAACGTTCGACGGTCCACCAGCGGTCGAACCACCAGACGGCTATCGGGTCGATGCCAGAACAGCAGCTATATCCCCGCCTGCGCATAGCTACGACCGAGTGACAGCACCGACGGACGCGGGCGGGTTCGAGGGACGCCTCGCCGACGACCACGACCTGTCGCGACGGGCGCGCGCGTACGGGGAGGCGGTCGTCCTCGGCGACGAGTGGCCCCTGTCGGACCTCGACCTCGGGCGGCTCGAGTGGGCGACCAGCACCCGCGCGAGGCGGAAGAACGGGTCCTGCACCTACGAGGACGACGGTCGCTGTACCGTCACCGTGGCCGCGCACGTCTCCGAGCGCGCCGGGTTCGCGGCCTGCGAGGAGACGATCCGCCACGAACTCGTCCACGCTTGGCAGCACCAGCACGCGGGCGGCGTCGCGCTCGTCGGCGACGGCCCGCCCGAGGTTCGCGCCGGCGGGGGCGCCACCGGAGACGGCGGCGCCACCGGCGAATCGGTGATTCCGATAGAGCCCGGCCACGGCCCGTCGTTCCGGGCGTGGGTCGACCCCCTCGACCTCGACGGTCGGTGCAGGTCGCCGTACGAGCGGACGCCGGACGACTACGCCTACGTCTTCGAGTGTCCGAACTGCGGTGACTGGTGGGGACGCCACCGGCTCTGCAAGTCGGTCCGGCAGGCGGCCCACGGGACCGCCGGGTCGGCCGGCTACTGCTACTGCGTCGACTGCGAGGCGCTGGTGCACCTCCGCGCGGACGGCCGGTACCTCGAGCATGGCGACCACGCGGACGACGCGATCCGGGCGTTCGCCGACGGTGATGGCCAGGGGCTTCCGACGACCCCCGTCGACAGATTGACTGCCTCAACGCGGTCCGCAGCCGACGATGACTGACTCTCCTTCGGGCGGTTACAACGAGCCAGCATCCGCGTGCGACTGCAGGGAACACGCGGTTCCCGGCGGCGAGCGACCGTAGGGAGCGAGTCGCCGTAGCGCCTATTTTCCCCAAGTTTTTGCCGGGCCGGCGAAGCCGGCCCGTGCAAAAAGTGGGTTCACCAGGGTTCGTCCTTCAGTCCCAGGGCGTAGGCGATGGCGTTCGTGCCGACGTGGAGCAGCGGCGTGAGCACGACCACCGCGGCGACGACGGGCAGCGTGAACGTCTCGAAGAACCAGCCCGTCGCGACGACGGCGGTCAGCAGCAGCGCCATCACCACGAAGTCCAGCTGGTCGACGCCGGGGAAGGAGGCCCCGCGCTCCCGGCCGGTGCGGCGCTTGAGGAACGACGCGGTGATGTCGCCCAGCATCGCGCCGAACGCCAGCGCGACGGCGGCGTGGAGAGGGAAGACCGGGAGGTCGAACGCGGTGACGCCGTCGACGACCGGGTGGAGCTGGTTGAGCAGCAGCGCGACGACGACGCCGGCGGCGGTCCCGAAGGCCGTCCCGCGCCAGGTCTTCCCGTCGCCGAGGACGCGCTTGCCGTCGTTCCAGGTCTTGCCCGCGTCTATCGGCCGGCCACCGCCGGCCAGCACGGCGACGTTGTTCGGGATGTAGGCGGGGAACATCGCCCACACCGCCGTCGCGACCGTCTCGACTACCATATCCGGCGTGCGACCGGCGGGCGTATAATGGATTGGGGTTCCACGAGCCCCGAGACCCCGTAGGCTCTTGACGCGGGCGGCGGTATTCTCCGGCATGATTCCGCCCATCGCCCGGCAGTTCGTCGCCGGCGAGTCGGCCGCGACCGCGATGGAGCGCGCCCGCCGGCTGGATGACGACGGCGTCGGCGCGATACTCAACCTGCTCGGCGAGCACTACGGCGAACGGGCCCCGGCCGACGACGACGCGCGGACCTACTGCGAGCTGCTCGAGACCGTCGCGGCGACCGACCTCGACGCCTGCGTCTCCGTGAAACCGTCCCAGCTCGGCCTCGACGTCGGCGAGTCGGTCTTCCGGGAGAACCTCGAGCGCGTCGTCGACGCCGCGGCCGACTGCGGCGGCTTCGTCTGGGTCGACATGGAGGACCACACGACGACCGACGCGACGCTCGACGCCTTCGAGACGCAGGTCCGACGGCACCCCGGGATGGGCGTCTGCCTGCAGGCGAACCTCCGCCGCACGCGCGAGGACCTCGCGCGGCTAGCCGACCTCCCGGGGAAGGTCCGGCTCGTCAAGGGCGCCTACGACGAACCGTCCGAGGTGGCCTACACCGACAAGGCGGACGTGAACGAGGCCTACCGAGAGGACCTCGAACTGGCGTTCCGGACCTTCGACGGCGGCGTCGCGGTCGGCAGCCACGACCCCGCGATGATCTCGCTGGCCCGGGACCTCCACGCAGAGTACGGCACCGACTACGAGGTCCAGATGCTGATGGGCGTCCGCGAGGACGCCCAGCGCGACCTCGCGGCCGACGATGTCGACGTCTACCAGTACATCCCCTACGGCGACCGCTGGCTATCGTACTTCTACCGGCGGGTCGCCGAGCGGAAGGAGAACGCACTGTTCGCGCTGCGAGCGGTCCTCGGCCGGTAGTCAGTCGTCGTCGGTCGAGCGCTCCTCGGCGCGGGCGACGGGCGACTCCTCGCTGACGTCGATCTGGATGCCGCGTTCCTGGCTCTCGCCGAAGCCGGCGCTGAGGATGCGGGTCAGGGCGTCCTCGACGTTCTCGTCCATCTCCGTGTACCGGTCCGGCTCGACCTCCACGACGAACCCGGTGGTGATGTTCGGCGCGGTCGGGAGAAAGAGGATGTCGCGGCCGTCCTTCGTCGACTTGCCGGTTTTGAAGGCGGTCATCCGCATCCCGTTCCACGTCTCCAGCTTCACGGGCGTCTGCAGGTCCTCCGGGCCGCTGACGGCGGTCTCGACCGCCATCTTCGAGGCGTTGTAGACGATGCGGAGGCCCGGGAGGCGGTTCATCACGTTGTCGAGTGACTGCTCCAGGAGGTCGCCGACCGTCGTCCGCATCAGGTAGCCGACCGAGAGGACGAGGAGTGCGAACAGCACGAGCGTGACCAGCACCCGGACGGCGACCCGCTGGTTCTCCAGGGCGGTCCGGAGGAAGGGGAGGTTCGCGATGGACTGGTAGATGAACGCGACGACGTAGGCCGTCACGAGCAGGGGAACCAGAACGATGAGCCCGGACGCGATGTCACGTTTCCACGAGGACGACAGCATTCGTCCGTACATTCGCCCGCGCTGTAATCAGCGCTTCGACCGAGTCGCGGCTGAAACCCCCCGAACGACGGTCTGATCTCACCAGTCACTCCCTCGAGCCGCGCCTCCGCGCTACCGTCGTCGGCTGTCTCCCGGGTCCCCCAGGGGAAGCGAGCAGGCGGTCGGCGAGCGTCGGGGCGCCGGTTCGACCCTTCTTGTACCGCCGCCGCGAAGCGGTGCCATGGACGTCTTCGTCTACGGGACGCTCCGCGACCCGGGACGCGCTCGCGAGGTGCTGGGCCACGCCGACTACGGGCCGGAGGCGCGACTCGTCGGGCTGGGGCGGGCGAGCGGTCGCTACCCGACGCTCGTCCCGGGCGGCGAGACAGCGGGTCGGGCGCTGCGGCTCCGTGACGGCGATCTCTCGACGCTCGACGCGTACGAGGGGGTCGAGCGGGGTCTCTACGTCCGCGTCCGGATTCCGAGCGACGAGGATGAACTGTGGACCTACGTCGGGGACCCGGACGCCCTCGGCGTGGACGTCGAGTGGCCCGGCGCCGGCGCCTTCGAATCGCGCGTCGAGCGGTACGTCGGGACGAACGACGTGTACGTGGAACTGTAGCGAGCAGGCGGAACGGTCTCCCCCGTCAGCCCGTGTCCCGCGCTCCGGCCTCGGCGGACTGACGGCGATAACTCAGCGCACGGTCCGTCTGGCCGCGTTCCCCCGTATAAAATCGAGGGTCGTGTCTCGGCGGGCCGCTCAGAACGAGACGTTCGTCTCCATGCCGTCGGTGGCCTCGTCGAGGCCGTCGTCCTTCATGTCGCTGGTGAACTGCTCGGCGAGGTCGGCGTCGACGAGGGCGTCCTCGAACTCGCTGCGGAAGCGGTCGCTGACCTGTCGGGCCTCGTTTCGGGCCGCGACGACGCGGCGGTAGCGGCGGACGGTCGACGGCGAGACGTCGAAGTGGGCTGCGACCTCCTTCGTGGGGGTCTCCTCCGAGAGCAATTCGCGGAACTCCGCGAGTTCGAACGGGGCGTCGGTGTCCCGCTCGCGGACGAGGTGGAGGTCGAGGCGGGCCCGGAAGACGTCCCGCCGGGAGACGTCGAGGTCGTCGGCGATCTCGCTGTCGCTCGCCCCGGTGTAGAACCCCTCGACCACCCCGACGAGTTCGTCGTCGGTCAGTTCGGTGTCGAAGTCGTACCGTTCGCGCATCTGGGCGACGATCGCACCGATTCGCTCCCCGGCGTCGCGCTCGTCGGTCAGCGAGCCGCGCGACTCCTCCTGGCGCTCCGTCACGGCCTCCTCGTCCGTGACGTCCATGAAGATGTCGCGGAGCTCCTCGGTCTTCTCGTCCATCCTGGCCCTCAGATAACGGTCTTGATATATATAAACCCACGTTCGTTCGGGGTCCCGTCGACCGGTACAATCAAGTCGGTTGACGAGGTGTCTCCCGCCATGAGCAGTACGTCAACGGCCGACGTGGAACTCGTCGGAGAGGAGATGGCGCTGAACGTCGCCCGGACGGCGCTGTTCGCGGCACTCGTCGGGGCGTTCGCCTACGTATCGTTCCCCTATCCGCTTTCCCCGGCGCCGGTCACCCTCCAGGTGCTGGGCGTCTTCCTGGCGGGCCTGATGCTCGGTCCGCTGTGGGGCGGCGCGGCGATGGTGCTGTACCTGCTGGCCGGCGCGCTCGGTGCGCCGGTCTTCTCGCAGGGCGCTGCCGGGCTCGGGGTCCTCCTCGGTCCGACGGGCGGCTACCTGCTGTCGTACCCGCTGGCGGCGGCCGTAGTTGGCGCGATAGCCCACGGCGGACTCGAACTGCGGTCGCTCGCGGCCGCGTCCGTGCCCCGACTCGTCGGCGCCATGGCGGCGGCCGTCCTCGTCATCTACGGCCTCGGCGTCCCGTTCATGTGGTACACCCTCGAGATGTCGGTTCGGGCGGCTGTCATCACCGGCGCAGTCGTCTTCGTCCCCGCGGAGGCCGCGAAGATGGCGGCCGCAATCGGCATCATCCGGAGCGACGCGATCCGCGCCGAATGATCGACGTCCGGGACGTCGTCCACCGCTACAGTGGGACCACCGCGCTGGACGGCGTCTCCCTCGCTATCGACGACGGCGAGTTCGTCGTCCTCGCCGGCGCGAACGGCTCCGGGAAGACGACGCTCGTCAGGCACTTCAACGGCCTCCTCTCGCCCGACGAGGGTGCGGTCCTCGTCGACGGCCGGCCGGTCGAGGACGACCCCGTGGCGGCACGGACGACCGTCGGGATGGTCTTCCAGAACCCCCGGGACTGCTTCGTCACGGCGACCGTCGGCGCCGACGTCGCGTTCGGGCCGGAGAACCTGGGGCTGCCCCGCGAGGAGATCGACAGCCGGGTCGACGAGGCGCTCGAAGCGGTCGGGATGGCAGACCGACGGGACGCGCGCGTCGACCGGCTCTCCGGCGGCGAGCAGTCCCGCGTCGCAATCGCCGGCGCGCTCGCGATGGAGCCGGACCACCTCGTGCTCGACGAGCCGTTCGCGGGACTCGACTGGCCGGCCCGGCGGCGCGTCCTCGAGCACCTCGACGACCTCTCGGCGCGCGGGACGGGCGTCGTCGTCGTCACCCACGACCTCCGCGACCTGCTCGAGCGGGCCGACCGGGTGGTCGCGCTCTCCGGGGGACGGATAGCGTTCGACGAGCCGCCAGCGGCGGCCCGCGAGCGCCTCCCGGACGCGGACGTGCGACCGTGCTGACGTACGAGCCCGGGTCATCGCCGGCCCACCGGCTCGACCCCCGGTCGAAGCTGGCCGTCCAGATCGGGTTCGCCGCGGCCGCGTTCGCCTACACCACGCCGCGAGGCCTAGCCGTCCTGACGGTGCTGACTGCGGGCCTGCTGGCCGTCGCGGAGACGGCGCCGGGCCGCGTCCTCCGGGAGTACCTGTTCGTCGTCCCGTTCCTGCTGGCGGCGCCGCTGCTGGAGGGGTTGACCTGGGGGTCGCCGTGGTTCGTCGTCGGCGACGCGGTGCCGTCGGCGCTGGCGGGGTACCGGGTCCTGTTGGTGCTGTTCGTCGCCGCGGCGTACGTCCGGACGACGCCGGTCCGGGACTCCCGGGCGGCGGTGCAGTGGGCGATCCCCGGTCGGGTCGGCCAGTTCCTCGGGATGGGCGTCGCGTTCGTCTTCCGGTTCCTGCCCGTCCTGCAGGCCGACCTCGGACGGATCCGCGACGCCCATCGAGCCAGACTGGGGACGGAACGCTCGGTCCCTCGGCGGATGCGACTGCTCGCGGTCGCGGGGTTCAACCGCGCCTTCGAGCGGGCCGACCGCTTCGCGCTCGCGCTGCAGGCGCGGTGCTTCTCGTGGAACCCGACCCTCCCCGAATTACGATTCTCGCGACAGGACGCGGTGGCGCTGGCGGTCGCCGGAGCGCTGGCGGGCGCGGCGGCGATGCCGACAGTAACGGCCGTGTAACCGAGCAACTCGTGGACAATTTTTGCCGGAGCGCGGCCGTCTCGCGGCCTCGTGTGACAAAACTTAAGCAGGTACGCACCCCCGTTTCCCCGTATGCTACCGGCGCTTCCGATACAGGCGGGGAGTGAAGTCACCCGCGAGACCTACTGGCAGATCGGGCCCGTCCAGAAGGTCGTCTTCTACTTCCTCGCCTCGCTCACGATCCTCGTCTTCGCCATCGGCACCTACCAGCGCTTCGCGCGGTACGCCGAGGGGACCGACGACTGGTTCGAGCGCGTCGACGACCTGCCGACCCGGATCGTCGAGGCGACGAAGATCGTCGCCTCGAACGAGAAACAGTTCAACCGCGACTTCGTCGGCGGGCTGATGCACGCCTTCATCATGTGGGGCTTCCTGACGCTGTTCATCGCGACCGCCATCCTCACCGTCGACGTAGACCTCTACCGCCCGCTCACCGGCGAGTCCTTCTGGATCGGCGACTTCTACCTCTCCTACCAGCTCGTGACGGACGCGCTGGGGCTGCTGTTCGTCGTCGGGCTGGGCATCGCGCTGTGGCGCCGCTACGTCCGGCGCAACCACCGCCTCTGGGGCAAGCACACCAACTGGGAGGACGCCTTCCTCGTCTGGTCGCTGTTCCTGCTGGGCGTCGGCGGCTTCCTGCTCGAGGGGCTCCGCATCATCGGCCAGGGCGCCGAGTCCGTGAGCTTCGTCGGCACCGCCGTCGCGCTGGCGCTGACCGGCATCGGGTTCGACGCCGCCTCTGCCGCGGCGGTCTACCCGATCGGCTGGTGGTCCCACAGCATCCTCGCGTTCGTCTTCGTCGCCGCCATCCCGTACGCCAAGCCGTTCCACATGATCTCGTCGTTCGCCAACGTCGTCACGCGCGACGAGAAGGCCGGCGCCCGCCTGCCCGGCGTCCCCTCGGACCTCGACGCGACGAACGCCGAGTCCATCGACGACTTCTCCTGGAAGGAGATCCTCGACCAGGACGCCTGCACGAAGTGCGGCCGGTGTTCGTCGGTCTGCCCGGCGAAGGCCTCCGGCCGCCCCCTCGACCCCCGCGACGTCATCCTCGATCTGAAGTCCTACCGGCAGTCGGTCGACGCCGGCGGCGAGGAGAAGCCCATCATCGCCGACGGCGGCGCCAGCGTCATCGACACCGAGACGATGGAGTCCTGTATGGCCTGCATGGCCTGCATGGACGCCTGCCCGGTCGAGATCGAGCACCTCAAGAGCTTCACCCGGCTCAACCGCCAGATGGCCGACCAGGGCGACGTCCCGCCGACCATCCAGGACGTCTTCCAGAACGTCATGTCGAAGGGCAACACCTTCGGCGACTCGCCGTCCGCCCGCGGCGACTGGACCGAGGACCTCGACTTCGAGGTCACCGACGCCCGCGAGGAGTCCGTCGAGTACCTCTGGTACGTCGGCGACTACCCGAGCTACGACGACCGGAACAAGGAGGTCGCCCGCTCGCTGGCGAAGATCTTCGAGCACGCCGACGTCGACGTCGGCATCCTCTACGACGACGAGGTCTACGACGGCAACGACGTCCGCCGCATCGGCGAGGAGTTCCTCTTCGTCGAGCAGGCCGGCACGCTCGTCGACACCTTCGAGGAGTGCGACTACGAGAAGATCGTCTGTACGGACCCCCACTCCTACAACACGTTCAAGAACGAGTACCCGGAGGTCGACTTCGAGGAGTTCGCCGACGACCCGATGATGGAGTTCGCCATCGACGGCTACTGGAACCGCGACGGCGACGTCGAGGTCTACCACTGGACGCAGGCCGTCGAGGAGCTCGTCGACCGCGGCGTCCTCGGGCTCTCCGGCACCGAACTCGACTACACGGTCACCTACCACGACCCCTGCCACCTCGGCCGGTACAACGACGAGTACGAGGCGCCGCGCGAACTCGTCCGCGCGACGGGCTGTGACCTCCACGAGATGCCGCGCAACCGCGAGAACTCCTTCTGCTGTGGCGGCGGCGGTGGCGGCCTCTGGATGGACTTCGACGAGGAGTCCAAGCCCAGCGAGGAGCGCCTCCGCGAGGCCCTCAACGACACCGAGGCCGGCAGTTCGGTCGAGAAGTTCGTCGTCGCCTGCCCGATGTGCATGACGATGTACGAGGACGGCCGGAAGACCGGCGGCTACGAGGACGACATCGAGATCGTCGACGTCGCGGAGCTCATCGTCGAGGCCCTGGAGGCCAACGGCGCCACGGTCTCCGCCTCGGCCCAGACGGGCACCGACGCCGCGCCCGCCGACGACTGACCGCCCGCCTCGCCGTTTTATCTTCCTCGCTATCGTACGCGCCAACAGGCATGACCGACGGACCGCCAGCGGCCGGCGACACCTACACCTACGAGCGGACCTTCACCCGCGAGGACGTCGAACGGTTCTGCGAGATCTCCGGCGACACCCAGCCCATCCACACGGAACCCGACGAGGAGGGCCGCCTCGTCGTCCAGGGGTTGCTCACCGCCACGCTGCCGACGAAGATCGGCGGCGACCTCGAGGTGCTGGCCACCCGGATGGAGTACGAGTTCCGCCGGCCGGTCCGGACGGGCGAGACCATCACCTGCGTCTGGGAGAACGAGTCGGTGACCGAACGCGAGGACCGCTACGAGCTGTCCGTGACCCTCTCCTGTACGAACGAGTCGGGGACGGAGGTGCTGTCGGGCGAGACCGACGGCATCATCTGGAAGGACGACGCTTGACCGTATGTTCCGCCACAATAGACGGGAAAATATTTTAGCCGACCGGCGGTAGCGCCGTCGTGGCCGAGGTCGACGTCGAACCGGTGTTCAAGACGCCCCGCCAGCGGCTGGTCCGGGACGTCCTGACCGCCGTGGTCGCCTGCGCCGTGTTCTGGCTCTTCCTGGGGGAGGCCCCGGGACTGCTGGGAGCTCTACTCCTGGTCGGTGGCTGTGTAGTCGCTCCCGTCTTCGTCATTGCGCTCGCCCGCGGTGTCGTACCTCGGTGGCCGAATCGCGGTGGCTGGAACTTGGTGATCGACGCCGCAATCGTCCTGGGCACCTACCTCCTGCTGACCTCCGTGCCGAACGAGGTCGCCTGGACCGGCGTCGGGTTCGCGGTCGGCGGACTCGTCGCGAGGCTGGCGCTCTACGCCACCGGCGAGTGGCGGCCCGGCGATCTGTCGTGACGATAGCGGCCGGGAACCCGACGGTGACGGCAGCCCTGACAATCGTCCCCTGGCGAATGCAGGGCGAGGGCTTCGGAGGTACCTCCCTCCGTATTCCCAGGCCTGGAACGGTAATACTTCACATTTGGACCAGGATTCAAATACCAGAACGCGCTCAGACCCCCCGTGCAGTCGTTCACGGACCTGGCGACGGCGGCCTACTGCCCGCGGAAGCTCTACTACCGTCGCGAGCACGGCGACTACGAGCCCCCCGACGAAGTTGCGGAGATACAGGCGCTCGCCTACCGCTACGAGGACCTCCTGGACCCGGACGCCGGCCTCGACGACGAGCCCATCGCGGTGACGGCCACGCAGTACCGCTCGAACCTCGGGAGCGCGAAGGCGCGGCTGGACCGCTGGGACGAACTGGCCGACCCGCCCGAGCGTGACGTCCTCCTGGAGGGCAAGGACTGCCGGGGAATCGCCCACAAGCTCATCGAGGACCCGCCGCTGCCCGTGATCGTCTCCGCCGGCGAGCCGCCGGAGCGCGGCGTCTGGGAGCCCCACTCCGTGCGCGCGACCGCGGCCGCGAAGGCGCTGGCCTGGGAGCTCGAACGCCCCGTCGAGCGCGCCGTCGTGGAGTACCCGGCCCACGGAATCGTCCGGCCGGTCCGGCTCACCACGCGCCGGAAGGCGACCTACCGGCGGGCGCTCAGGATCGCCCGCTCCATCGACGGGCCGCCCCCGCGGCTGCACGACGACTCGCGCTGCGAGAGCTGCGAGTACCGCGACGAGTGCGGCGTCCGGACGCGGTCGCTGCGCTCCCGGCTGTCGCTGTGAGCGTGAGAGAAGGGGCGTGCGCCCTCGTGGGGACGCGCCACCGGCCCGGGCCCGCGACCCCTCCGTCAGGGTCGCATGTACGCGTAGCCCTCGTCCTGCAGGCGCGTCACCTCGACGGCCCCTTCCGGAACCGTCTCGACGCCGTCGACGAGGTCCGCCTCCTCGAGCCCGAACGCCTCGAGCGTGTTGCTACAGCCCTTGAACGAGACGCCGTCGTCGAGCAGCGATCGCACCCGGTCTCCGTACTCCCCGTCGGCCGTCACGGCCTCGATGCCGCCCGCCTGCGCGACGACGGCGACCTCGTCGATGCTGCCGCTCTCGTCGTCGAGGAGGTTCCTCGCGATGTTGAGCGTCGTCTCCTGTTCGTCCCCGTCCCCCGAGATGAGGTGGAGTACTGTCTCCATACACCGGACTAGCGGCTCCCGACGGCTACGATGCGTGCTTGCAAGTCACGGCCTCCTCCCACAGCCGTCATTTTAGCCGGTCTCGGGACTGCAGGGGTCGACGTTCCGGGCCTCCCGTGCTGTGGTCGGGAGGGTGCCGGACCGGGTAACCCTCTTCAGTCCTGGCAGCCTACACTCGGACAGTGTCACAAGACGACCCGTTCGAGGGGCTCGATGTCCCCGACGACCCGACGGCGGATCTGGACAGGGCGACCCAGCAGCTGACGGTCCGGACGGAGAAACGCCGCTACGACAAGCCGATGACCGTCGTCGAGGGCTTCGAGGGGAGCACCGACCTCGACGACCTCGCCTCGCAGTTGAAGTCCGCGGTCGGCGCCGGGGGGACCGTGAAGGACGACGCCATCGAGGTCCAGGGCGACCACCGCGACCGCGTCAGCGAACTGCTCGAGGAGCGGGGCTTCCAGGTCGCCTGAGCTAGCTTACGGCTCGTTTTCCGCGCGGATTAGTGCTCGGCCAGCCACGCCTCTATCTCGTCGGCGCGGGCGCCGCGCCGGACGATCTCGCCGTCGGCGACGTTCACGACCGTGCTCTCGGTGCCGGGGGTCTCGCCGCCGTCGACGACGACCGCGCGCTCGCGGATCCCGGCGTCGAGTTCGTCGACGGTGCGGGCGCTGGGGTTGCCGCTCCGGTTCGCGCTCGTCGAGGTGATCGGGCCGGTCCGCCGGGCGAGGTCGCGCGCAAGGTCGTGGTCGGGGACGCGGATCCCGACGCGGTCGCGGTCGGCGACGAGGACGTCCGGGACGCGGTCGGTGCGCTCCAGCAGCACCGTCACCGGCCCCGGGAGGAACGCCTCGCAGAACGCGCGCTCGCGTTCGGTGGGGTTCGTGTAGTCCTCGGCGACGTCGACGTCCGGCAGCGCCATCGAGACGGGTTTCTCGCGCGAGCGCCCCTTCGCCTCGAAGACCCGCTCGACGGCCTCGGCGTCGAGGGCGTCGGCGGCCAGGCCGTACACCGTCTCGGTCGGGTAGACGACGAGGTCGCCGCGGCGGATCGCCGCGACGGCCTCGGTGAGGTCGTCGTCGGATGCCATCTCCCCGCTCACAGGTCGTCGATGGCGTCCTCGAGTTCGTCGTACGGCGGGAACTCGGGCCACTCGGTGGCGACCCAGCCGGACGTGATGGTGCGGTCCTCGTCGATGACGAAGACCGCGGGCCTGGGCTCGGCGACGCCGGTCATCCCGTCGAGGTCGTGGACGATGCCGTACTTCTCGGCGACGCCGTTCTGGGGGTCCGAGAACAGCCGGAACTGCTCGACGTCCCACTCCTCGAGGAACCGCGAGTGCTCGTACGGCGAGGAGATGGACAGCCCGACGACCTGGGCGTCGTACTCGTCCCAGTCACGGTCGTCGATCTCCTGCCAGATGTACGTCGACGGGAAGTCGCCGTCCATCGGGTGGAAGACCAGGACGACCGGCCCCTCGTCGGTGAGTTCGGACAGCGAGGCGTCCTCCCAGTACTCGTCGTTGACCAGCGGGCGGGTGAAGTCCGGCGCCTGCTCGCCGATCTCGGGGTGGTCGGCCGACCCGAGTTCGACGACGTCGAAGCCGAGGTTCACTCGTCGTCACCTCCGGCGGCGCTGGCGGTGACGTGCTCGGGGTCGACGTCTCCGTCGCCGTAGGTGGTCTCCAGATATTTCACGATGTTCGCACTCTCGCTCATCGTGACGCCGGTGTTCTCGTCGACGATGGCGGGGACGGTCCGGGCGCCGGTGAGGCGCTTGACCGCGTCCCGGCGGGAGTGTCGGCCCTCGACGAACCGCGAGCGGTACGGCAGGTCGAGGTCGTTCAGGACGCGGGCGACGCGCTCGCAGAACGGGCACGCCTGGAGCCGGTAGAACGTGATGTCGGGGTCCGTCATGGACGACCGTTGTGGCGCTCGGCGCCTAAGGGTGTCGCCCGCGGCCAGCCGCCGCACACGACCCCGATGGCGAGCGATTCGAGTCTCGCTTCCATGACAAGCCTTAATCCCGGCGGCGGAGAAAACCGCACGTCCAGATGGGATCCCTCCAGTGGTACGTCGTCGGCGCGCTCCAGACCGCTACGGACGCCGGTGACCTCCCGTTCAGCACCACGACGATCGGCCTCCTCGGCGGGTCGGCGATCCTCCTGTTGCTCGTCCTGTCGGCGTTCTTCTCGTCGTCGGAGATCGCCATGTTCTCGCTGCCGCCGCACCGGGTCGACGCGCTCGTGTCGGAGAACGTCCCGAGCGCGGAGACGCTGAAGCACCTCAAGGACGACCCCCACCGGCTGCTCGTCACCATCCTCGTCGGCAACAACATCGTCAACATCGCGATGTCGTCGATAGCGACGGGGCTGCTGGCGATCTACTTCTCGCAGTCAATGGCCGTCTTCCTGGCGACGTTCGGCATCACGGCGCTCGTGCTCCTGTTCGGCGAGAGCGCGCCGAAGTCCTACGCCGTCGAGAACACCGAGTCGTGGGCGCTCCGCATCGCCCGGCCGCTGCGGTTCGCCGAGTACCTGCTGTTGCCGCTCATCGTCACGTTCGACTACCTGACCCGGCAGGTCAACCGCCTGACCGGCGGGCAGTCCTCCATCGAGTCCACCTACGTCACCCGCGAGGAGATCCGCGACATCATCGAGACCGGCGAGCGCGCGGGCGTCCTCGAGGAGGACGAACGCGAGATGCTCCAGCGCATCTTCCGCTTCACGAACACCATCGCCAAGGAGATCATGACGCCGCGGCTCGACATGGAGGCCGTCTCGAAGGACGCCACCGTCGACGAGGCGATCCAGGCCTGCGTCCGGTCGGGGCACACCCGCGTCCCCGTCTACGACGGCAGTCTCGACAACGTCATGGGCATCGTCCACGTCTCGGATCTGATCCGCGACAACGCCTACGGCGAGCGCGAGGACCTCGACCTGGAGGACCTCATCGAGGAGACGCTGCACGTCCCCGAGTCGAAGAACGTCGACGAGCTGCTGGCGGAGATGCGGGAGACCCGGATGCACATGGTCATCGTCATCGATGAGTTCGGGACGACCGAGGGGCTCGTCACGATGGAGGACATCACCGAGGAGATCGTCGGCGAGATCCTGCAGGCCGGCGAGGAGGAGCCCATCGAGTTCCTCGACGACCGGACGGCCATCGTCAAGGGCGAACTGAACATCGACGAGATCAACGAGGAACTCGACATCGACATCCCGGAGGGCGAGGAGTTCGAGACCATCGCCGGCTTCATCTTCAACCGCGCCGGCCGGCTCGTCGAGGAGGGCGAGGTCATCGAGTACGACGGCATCGAGATCCACGTCGAGCGCGTCGAGAACACCCGGATCATGAAGGCGCGACTCGTCAGGACCGAGGACTACGACGAGAAGCGGGAGGAAGAGCCGCCGGAAGAGGAGTCCTGAATTCTCGCGCCGCCGTTCAGAGCAGCGCGGTCACGCCCAGGTAGCCGCCGTAGCCGAGGACGCCGGCGCCCAGCAGCGAGCCGAACCACGCCAGCACCGTGTAACCCATCTTGCCGCCGCTGACGCCGCCGGAGCCCGCCGAGGCGCCGGCCCCCACGACCGCGGAGACGATGATCTCGTTGAACGAGATGGGGACGCCCAGGAAGATGGCGGTCTGGGCGATGACGAACGACGGGATGAGCGCCGCGATCGAGCGGCGCGGTCCCAGCGAGGAGTAGTCCTGCGAGATGGCCTTGATCATCCGCGGGGCCGCGGTCCACGAGCCGAGCAGGAGGCCGACGCCGCCGCCGAACAGCAGGGCGACGAGCGGGATCGAGAAGCTCGCGGTGTCGAACAGCGGCAGCAGCGGCCCGAGCGCGAGGCCGACCTGGCTGCCGCCCGCCGAGAAGGCGACGAGGCCGCCGAGGGCCAAGAGGAAGTGCCGCTGACCCGCCGGCTCGCTCTTCCGCATGTCGGCCGCGAGCAGGCCGGCGACGACCGCGGCGGCCAGCAGCGTCACGGCCGCCTGCTGGAGCAGCCCGGAGCCGACGGACGTCGCGACGCTCTCGGCCTCGCCGGGCGCCCCCAGCAGGACGAACTCGACGTTGGCGAGGATCGCACCGACGACGCCGGCCAGCGCCGGGATGGCCAGCCGCTCGGTGACGGCCTCGTTCCGGAGGAGCTTCGCGGTCCCGTAGGCGACGCCGCCGCCGACGAACGGCGTCAACGTCCAGACGGCCAGGATCTCGTAGTACTTCGCCCACGCCGGGCCGCCGCCCATCGCGAGGCCGGTACCGACGACGGCGCCGGTGACGGTGAACGCCGTCGCGATGGGGTAGCCGGTGAAGATGCCGACGGCGACGAGGCCGGCGGCGATGGACAGCGCGACGATGGCCGCGACCGGCGACAGCGTCGTCCCGACGACGAGTTCGCGGCCGACGGCCTCGGTGACGTTGGCGCCCTGCAGCGTGGCGCCGAGCAGCCCGAGGATGCCGACGAGGAACCCCGCCCGCATCACCGAGATGGCGTTGGCGCCCACCGCGGGCGCGAACGGCGTCGATCCCGAGGAGCCGGCGCCGATGGCCCACGCCATGAAGAGGCTCGCCCCCCCGGCAGCCACGAACGTCGCGACCGTCCCCGCGTCCATTGGCAGTCCGTACGCCGTCCCCCCGTATAAAGACCGGTCGAACGCGGCGACGAACGCGAAAACCGTTTCCCGGCCGCGCGCCCAGCCGGAGGTGTGTCCGACGACGGAGCGGACGACGCCTACCTGACGCTCGCCGACCGCGCGAGTGCCCGCTTCGCCGTCCAGGGCTCGGAGTTCATCGGCCACGCCGCCCCCGTCGAGAGCGTCGACGCGGCCGAGGCGTTCGTCGAGTCCGTCGAGGCCGAGTACCCGGACGCGACCCACAACGTCCCCGCCTACCGGGTGCGGGCAGACCCGTTCCGGGAGTACTCGTCGGACGACGGCGAGCCGTCGGGCAGCGCCGGGAAGCCGATGCTGTCGGTGCTGCAGGGCCGGGACCTCGAGAACGTCGCGGTCGTCGTCACCCGGTACTACGGCGGGACGAACCTCGGGGTCGGCGGGCTGGTCCGGGCGTACTCGCAGGCGACGAAGGACGCCGTCGACGCCGCCGGCACCGTCGAGGAGCGCCCCCACGAGCGGTTCGCCGCGACCGTCGACTACGACGACTCCGGGACGGTCCGGGGCGTCCTGGAGAGCGAGGCCGTCGAGTTCGACGCCGACTACGGCGAGCGCGTGACCTTCGAAGTCCGGGTCCCGGTCGCCGACGCCGACGCGGTCCGGGACCGCCTGCGGAGCGCGACCAGCGGCCGGGTGGAGCTGTAGTTCGAGTGCGCGGCGTCGCCCCGTTCCGATCGGTCGATCCCGCGCCGTGCGCCGGCCGTCTGACGCTTCGACAGGAGCGAAACCACAACCAGGCGGTAACTTCCAGGCGAAGGTAGGGGGTTCGACGGGCGGACGTGACCCTGAAGCGACGACGGAAAACGAGAATCTGGACCGGAAACGAGGGGCACTACGCCGGCGGGAATCGGAGTCGGGTCGCCGGGGTCAGGTCCCGAACGCGCGGTCGCCGGCGTCGCCGACGCCGGGGACGATGTAGCCGTCCTCGTCGAGGCGCTCGTCGATGCTGACCGTGAGGACGTCCGCCTGCGGGAACGCCTCGTCGACGCGGACGAGCCCCGGCGGGGCGCTGACCGCCGAGAGGATGACGAGCCGCTCCGGATCGCCCTTCGCGAGGACCTCCTCGAGGACGGCGACCATCGTGCTGCCGGTGGCGAGCATGGGGTCCGCGACGATGACGGTGTCGTCCTCGTCGATGTCCGGGAGCTTCACGTAGTCGACGGTGATCGGGAACTCGCCGGAGTCGTCCATCCCGGCGTCCTCGTCGCGGCCAGCCGAGATGACCCCCTGGCGGGCGTGCGGGAACGCCTCGACGAGCCCCTCGACGAACGGCGTCGCCGCCCGGAGGACGTTGACGATGACGACGTCGTCGAGGCCCTTGACCACCTCGCCGGTGGTCTCGGCCAGCGGCGTCGTGATGGAGACGTACTCGGTGTCCATCATGCCGTCGATGATCTCGTAGCCGCAGAGTCGCCCGAGTTCGACGAGGCCGTTGCGGAACGCCACCTGGTCGGTCTCGTCCGACCGAAGCTCCGAGAGGGTGTGCTTCGCCAGCGCGTGGGTGATGACGTGGGCGTCATCGCGGTCCTCGATTGGCATACCGGTAGCGCGTGCGCCGCGGGCTTAAAGCCAACCGAAGTGCCGGCTCGGCGACTGCCACGGCGACAAGACGTAAGGCCCCGCATATCCAACGGGGATTCGATGGAAGTCCAGGAGAGCGTCTCCGGGTTCAAGGTGCGCGGGAGCTGGGTCGACGTCGTCGAGCACGGCGAGCGGCTCACCCGAGCGCTCAAGGACGTCGCCGACGAGGGCCAGCCGGTCGAGGAGGAGGCCCTCGAGGCGTGGGACGAGTGGCGTCCCAAGGCCGACGAGCGCCTCGGCGAGGACGTCAACCAGAAGACCGCAGAGCAGGCCAGCGTCGGCGAGGGTACCGGCGAGAAGGCCGGCAAGGACCCCGACGAGGACCTCAAGACCGCCGGCGAGAAGCTCGCTGACTCCTACGACAACCTCGAGGAGCCCGGCGAGGCCGTCAACGAGTGGCGCGAGTCGATCAACTACGTCGCCCGCGCCGCCGACTCGGCGACCCGCAAGGCCCTCCGGAAGGTCGAGGGCAGCGTCTACAAGAACGTGATGACGCAGGTGTCGCCGTACTACTTCGACAACGAACTCGTCAGCGCGAACCTCCAGCGGGCCGACACCGACGACTACGTCTTCGAGGTGAACGTCAACGACGACGACCTCAAGATCCGCGTCTCCAACAAGCTGGCCGACTACGAGACCTCCGTCGACCGCTGGCACGTCGACACCCCCAAGGACACCGACGTCGCCGAGGCCGTCGAGGGCCACGCCCCGCCCGAGGAGCCCGAGACCGCCGGCGACTCCGACCCCAAGAAGAACTAGCGGCGACGGCCCCTCACTCCAGTTCGATCTTCCGGACGAAGTCCATCGAGCGGATCTCGTTGATGAGTTCGCCGTCCAGCGGTTCGTCCGTGATGATGTAGAGCTTCGGCTCGTCGGTGAACTCCGGGTCCTCGCTGATGGTCTGCCGGATCGAGATACCGGCGTCGGCGATGCGGCCCGTGATCTCGGCGACGATGCCGGGCTGGTCGGCATCGGCGACGCGGACGGTCAGGACGGTGAGGTCGAGGACCGGCGCGAGGTCCATCAGCGAGGGGATGGCCGAGATGTTCTGGAAGATGCGTCGCAGCTCCTCGTCGGCGAGGATGGCGTCGGTGGTGGCGTCGACGACGCGGCGGTCGACGTCGATCTCCCGGGCGATGCCGGTGTTCGGGATCTCGATGCCGCCGGAGACGACCCGCCCCTCGTCGTTGACCGAGAACCCCCGCTCGAGCAGCAGCCGGATGACGGCCTGCTGGCTCGGGCTGTCCTCGAACTTCAGCATGATCTCTTCGAACACGCTCACCACCTCTCGCGCCGATGGACTGCTGGTTCGCACATGGAGCGTCTACTCGACGTAGCGCGCCGCGACGACAAAAACGGTGTGCCGACGGCCGGGCGAAATCGGGCGTCGACGGTCGGAGGCGGACCGGTGGGTCGGTCGCGACGTGGGATCCGAGGCGGTCAGCGTTCGATTCCGGCGACAGAGGTATTAGTATATGGTGTCGAACAGGGTGGCAATGGGGGGCGTCAGGGGAGTTCCCGGACCGCAGCGTCGGGACGCGCTGGAGTTGCTGGAGTCAGCCGTCGAGTCGGTGACGGCCGGCGGGCCGACGCCGTTCCGGAGCGTCGAGTTCGGGCCGAACGGCGGCGAGCTCGGCTTCGACGTCCGCCGCGGCTCGCTGATCGTCGAGTACCAGACGCGGACGAACGCGCTGGAGGAGCCCCCCGACTTCGACGCCACGAACGGCGCCCTCGTCGACATCTCCGAGCACGTCCCGCTGGCCGAGGCCGGCGAGGAGTACGCGCAGGTCGAGGCCCAGGTCGTCGACCTCGTCGCGTCGGCGGTCCCGGCGGTCCCGGCCCCCGATGCCCTCGACGCCGTGATGGTCTGGCCGGTCCCCGACGAGGCCGGGCTCTACCTCGTCGGGTTCGACACCGGCCGGAAGAAGTTCATCTACGCCGGCGGGTTCCGCATCCCGTCGTCGGCGATGGCGGGCGGTCGTGCCGACGGCGGAGAGGCCGGCGGAATCACCCGCGGCAATTCTCGGTAGCAGACCAGCGCTTTTCCGCGTACGGCGTCCAGTTCGGGCATGGAACTCTCTGAGATGTTCGCGGAGATGCCGTTCAACGACCACCTGGGCATCGAGCTGCAGGAGGCGGCGGACGGCTACGCGGTCGGGCACCTCGAGCTCGAGGAGGAGCACTCCTCGAACCCGGGGAAGCTGATCGCCCACGGCGGCGTCACCTACTCGCTGGCCGACTCGGTCGCCGGCGCCGCCGTGGTCTCGGCGAACCACGAGGTGACGCCGACCATCGACATGCGCATCGACTACCTCGCGCCAGCGACCGGCGGGACGCTGGAGGCGTCGGCCCAGGTGGTCCACAACGGCGACAACGTCGCGACCGTCGAGGTCGACGTCACCGACGACGACGGGACCGAGATCGCGATGGCCAGGGGGACGTACAAGTCGGACGGCGGCGAGGGCGACTCGCCGTGGACCGACGAAGGCGACGCGTGACGGCCCCGGAGTGGCGAACAGGCGGTGCGGTCCGTCGGGCCGGCGCTGCACCGCGCTCCCGCGAGACGCCGGCCGGCGTCGGGTCAGGACACGGCGCCGATGGTCGCGGCTTCGTACGTAAACCGTCGTCCGCCGTGTCGTCGCGACGGCCGCGCTGGTCGTCGCGTGAAGAAATGTGGGGAGGAGAGACGGACTCGCTGGCCGTTCAGAAGGTCTCGAGGTAGCGGTCGAGTTCCCAGTCGGAGACGTCCACCAGGTACTCCTCGAACTCCTGGGTCTTCGCCTCGACGAACTTCTCGCCGACGTGCTCGCCGAGGGCGTCGAGGATGACCTCGTCTTCCTCGAGCGCTTCGACGGCCTGGCCGAGGTTCTGCGGGAGCGTCTCGATGCCGTGCTCCTCGCGCTTCTGCTCGTCGAACTCGTAGATGTTCTCACGCACCGGGTCCGGGCAGTCGAGGCCCTTCTCGATGCCGTCGAGGCCGGCGTGGATGAGCGCCGCGAAGGCGAGGTAGGGGTTACACGACGGATCGGGGAAGCGCGCCTCGATGCGGCTGGCGGCCGGGACGCGCGCGGCCGGCTTCCGGATGAGTGCCGAGCGGTTGCGGTCCGACCACGCGATGTAGACCGGGGCCTCGTAGCCGGGGACGAGGCGCTTGTAACTGTTCACGGTCGGGTCGGTGACGGCGGTGATCGCCGGCGCGTGCTCGAGGATGCCCGCGGTGAACTGCTTGGCCGTCTCGCTGAGGTTGAACTCGTCGTCCTCGTCGTGGAAGGCGTTCTCGCCGTCCTCGGTGAACAGCGACAGGTGGGTGTGCATCCCGGAGCCGTTGATCTTCGGGATCGGCTTCGGCATGAACGTCGCGTGCAGGTCGTGCTGGGCCGCGATCGCACGGACGACCGTCCGGAACGTCCCCACGTTGTCGGCGGTGGTGAGCGCGTCGTCGTACTCGAAGTTGATCTCGTGCTGGCCGCGGGCGACCTCGTGGTGGGAGGCCTCGATCTCGAAGCCCATCTCCTCGAGGCCGTAGATGATGTCGCGGCGGACGTCGGAGGCGAGGTCCTTCGGTGCCAGGTCGAAGTAGCCGCCGGCGTCGTTGGTCTTCGTCGTCGCGCGGCCGTCCTCGTCCTCCTCGAAGAGGAAGAACTCCGGCTCGGGGGCGGCGTTGACCTCGTAGCCCATGTCGTTGGCTCGCTGGATGGCCTTCTTGAGGACGTAGCGCGGGTCGCCCTTGAACGGCTCGCCGGTCGAGGTGTTGTAGACGTCGCAGATCATCCGCGCGGAGGCGCCCTCCTCGCGCTTCCGCCACGGCAGGACCGAGAAGGTGCTCGCGTCCGGGATGAGCCGCATGTCGGACTCCTGGATGCGGACGAAGCCCTCGATGGAGGACCCGTCGAAGTAGATACCCTCCGTGAAGGCCTTCTCGGCCTGCTCGGCGGGGACGGAGACGTTCTTGACCGTCCCGAGGATGTCGGTGAACTGCAGCCGCAGGAAGTCGACGTTCTTCTCGTCTATCTCGTCGAGCACGCTCTGTGCTTGGGGGGAGAGGCCACCGTCGGTGGCTACGTTGTCGTTCGTCATTTTTCTCGTCGTCCGCTTCGAAGCAGCCTACTACTTTAACCTTGCTGCTCTGCGCAAATCTCCCGTCTCTCACAGAAGAAGTGGATATTCGTAAAGTTCTAAACCCCTGGGGTAGTAGTAGGGCGTAATGACGTACGAAAATCTCGACCGCAAATTGGTGAACGCACTCCTGGAGGACGGCCGGGCCTCGCTGCGCTCGCTCGGGGAGGACCTCGACGTCTCCGTGACGACCGTCTCGAACCACATCTCGGACCTCGAGGACGACGGCATCATCGAGGGGTACGCCCCGCGCGTCAACTACGGCAAACTCGGCTACGACGTCACCGCCATCATCCAGATGAAGGTCGAGGGCAGCGCCCTGCCGGAGATCACCGACCGCCTCGCCGACCACAAGCACATGGTGTCGGTCTACGAGGTCACCGGCGACCACGACATCGTCGCCATCGGGAAGTTCAACGACACCGACCACATGAACGACCAGATCAAGGAACTGCTCATCGACCCCGACATCAAGGAGTCCAACACCAGCGTCGTGCTCAACACCGTCACCGAGAACGAGCAGTTCGACCTGGAGTACTGAGCGGCGCGGTAGACCATCGCCGTTCGACTCTCGCTAGTAATAAACCCTCAACGCGTGAGTTCGCTACGGTCACGCATGGTTAAGTGCGTCCTGTCGTATCACCGGGTATGACCGACTGGAGAGAGGTCGAACGTGAGTACACGGACGAGGTGATCGGGGAGACGACGATTCCGCGCCTCTTCTTCGACGCGGTCGGCCGATACGGGGACCGCCCCGCCCAGGAGTACAAGGGTGCCGTCTCGGACCGGTCGATGACGCCCGGGGTCCTCCCACAGCCGGCGGCCGGGGAGTACGAGGCGATCACCTACTCGGAGATGGCGAAGGCGGTGAGCCGGCTCGCGACCGGCTTCCGGGAGCTGGGCGTCGGGCCTGACGACCGCGTCGCCATCTACTCGGACACCCGGGCCGAGTGGGCCCAGACCGACCTCGCCGTCCAGACGGCCGGCGGCGTCGTGGCGACCGTCTACCGGGAGTCCTCGGAGGAGCAGGTCCGGTACCTGCTGGAGGACAGCGAGGCGATGGGCTGCGTCGTGGAGAACGAGGCGCTCTTGGAGACGGTGCTGGACGTCTCGGACGACCTCGACCTGGAGTTCGTCGTCGTCATGGACCGCGTCACCGCGGACGTCGACGAGGTGACCGCCGACCACGCCGCCTGGGAGAACGTCTACACGCTCGCGAAGGTCTACGAGCTGGGCGCCGAGCGCTACGACGACGCGACCCTCGAGTCGTGGCTCGGTGAGCGCGACTGGACGTCGCTGTCCTCCATCGTGTACACGTCGGGGACCACGGGGACGCCGAAGGGCGTCGAGCTGACCCACGAAAACTGGCGGACGTGCCTGAACCAGGTCCACCGGCGCGTCGGCCCGCGGCCCGACAAGGGGCCGGACGTCCCGACCCTGGAGGCCGGGATGACGTCGCTGTCGTTCCTGCCGCTGGCCCACGCCTTCGAGCGCATCGTCCACTACCTGGAGTTCGCGACCGGCGTGACCATCGCCTACGCCGAGAGCGCCGAGACCGTCGGCGACGACATCGAGCAGGTCGCTCCGGAGGCCGCCGCCTCGGTCCCGCGGGTCTACGAGCGGATCTACAAGCAGATGCGCGAGCAGGCCGCCGAGTCGCCCGTCCGCGAGCGGATCTTCGAGTGGGCGGTCGGGGTCGGCCAGCGGTACGACGAGGCCGACGACCCCGGCCTGGGGCTGAAGGCCAAGCGGGCGGTCGCCGACCGGCTGGTCTACTCGCAGGTCCGGGAGGCCCTCGGCGGCAACGTCCAGCTGCTGGTCTCCGGGGGCGGCTCGCTCTCGGAGGACCTCGCGAAGCTCTACGGGGCCATGGGGCTGACCATCGTCGAGGGGTACGGGCTCACCGAGACCGCGCCGGTACTGACGCTCAACCCGCCGGAGGACACCCGCCCGGGGACGATGGGCCTCGCGCTGTGCGACGTCGACCTGGCGCTCGACCCGTTCCCGTACGACCTCAACTCGGTCAACTCCGCGGAGACGGGCGAGGCGACCGATGGCGAGGTCGGCGAGCTGCTCGCGAAGGGGCCGAACGTCTTCGACCGCTACTGGAACGACCCGGAGGCGACCGACGCGGCGTTCACCGAGGACGGCTACTTCCGGACCGGCGACGTGGTCGCCCGCGACGAGGACGGCTACTTCACGTTCGTCGACCGGGTCAAGCAGCTGCTGGTCCTCGATACGGGCAAGAACGTCGCGCCGGAACCCATCGAGGACGCGTTCGCCACCTCGGCGCGCGTCGACCAGCTGATGGTCGTCGGCGACGACCGGAAGTTCGTCGCCGCGCTCGTCGTCCCGGACTTCGAGCTCATGGAGTCGTGGGCCGCCACCGAGGACGTCGACCTGCCCGAGGACCGCGCGGCCATCTGCCGGGACGAGCGCGTCCGCGAGTGGATCGGCGAGGACGTCGAGCGGATCAACGCGGACCTGTCGAAGTCCGAGCAGATCAAGGAGTTCCGACTGGTCCCCCACGGGTGGACCACCGACAACGACCTGCTGACGCCGTCGATGAAGAAGAAGCGCCGGCACATCCGCCAGGAGTTCGAGTCCGCCATCGAGGACATCTACGGCGAGGAGGACGTGGAGGCGGTCCAGGCCCACGACTGACGTCGGGACTCGCCCCAGGCCCCGCGGAATCCAGGGGCCGAGGAATTCCGGAAAGCTGCCCGAAACCGGGTTCACGGGGGCTCTCGAATCTCTTAGGCAGCCAATAACTAACCCGTAGCATCCCCGACACTCGCCTGCCACGCTCCGTGGCAGTACCCCTACCCAGCTGCCCCCATTTCTGCAGGCCGCGAGAACGAGAGCGACGGCGTCGACCGACCGAGGCGGCTCCGCTCGGAGATCTCGGACCGGACTATCGCTCGGTGCAGTAGTCGACGAAGTTCCGGAGGATCCGCAGCCCCACCTCGCCAGACTTCTCCGGGTGGAACTGCGTGCCGAAGACGTTCCCCGCCTCGTTGGCGACGATGGAGGGGAACTCGACGCCGTAGTCGGTCGTCGTCACCGCGGCGTCCGGCGACTCCGGTTTCGCGTAGTAGGAGTGGACGAAGTACGTGTACTCGCCGTCGACGCCCTCGACGAGGGGGTGGTCCCGCCGGACGTCCAGCTGGTTCCACCCCATGTGCGGGACCTTCTGGCCCTGCGCGAACCGGACGTTCCGGCCCGGGATCAGGTCCAGGCCCTTGACGTTGCCCTGGCCGTCGATGTCGGACTCCTCGCTCGAGGTGAGGAGCATCTGCATGCCGAGGCAGACGCCGAACAGCGGGCGCCCCTCGGCGGCGGCGTCGGTCAGCGCGCCGCGGAACGGCCCGGCGTTCTCCATCCCCTCGCTGAAGGCGCCGACGCCCGGCAGGACGATGCCGTCGGCGCGGTCGAAGTCCGCTGGGTCGTCGGTGAGCGTCACGTCCGCGCCGGCCCGCTCCAGCCCGCGCGTGACGCTGCGGAGGTTCCCGAGCCCGTAGTCGACGAGGACGACCTCGGCGGTCGTCTGGCGAGTGGTGCTCATGCCTAGCCGTCGGCGGGCGGGAAGGAAGTGGGTTTCTATCGAGGGAGTCGGCCGGTCACCTGGTCAGCGACTCCGCGAACCGCCGCGGGAAGCCGAGTATCAGCTCCTTCAGGCCCATCGGCTCGGTGTCCGACCGGAGCCGCGCGCGGATGCGCTGGCTGAACAGCTCCACCGAGATGATGAGCAGGAAGATACACAGCAGCGTCGCCATCGCGTTGGAGAACTGCAGGAGGTTCACCTGCGTCTCGACGACCTGGCCGAGGCCGCCCCCGCCCAGGACGCCGAGCGACACCGCGATGCGGACGTTGATCTCGAAGATGTACAGCGTCCAGGCGATGTAGGGGGTCGTCACCTGGCTCAGCATCCCGAAGGTGACGAGCTGCGACCGGTTGGCCCCGGTCGTCTCCATCGCCTCGATGGGGCCGTCCTCGATCTCCTCGAGCTCGTCGGTGAACAGCCGCCCGAGGTTGCCGACGGTGTCGGTGGCGATGGCGAACACCGCGGAGACCGGCGTGAGCCCGGCCAGCGGGATGTAGATGAGGATCCAGACGAGCGCCGGGATGGCGCGGATGGCCGACATCGTCCCGCGGAAGAGGAAGTTCAGCGGGAACGGCAGCACCCGTTCGGAGCCGAGGACGCCGAACAGCAGCGCGAGCGGGAAGCCGATGATCGTCCCGGCGAACCCCATCGCCAGCGTGATGCCGGCGACGCCGAACACCGAGAAGATCCCGTCCTCGGCGACGATGGTCGAGACCTCGCCGACGAGCGTCGCCGGGTCGCGCCACAGCAGCGTGACGTCGCTGGCGAACAGCAGGTTCCGCTCGCCGATGAACGCGAGGTACTGCCCGAAGTCGACGAACGGGACGACCCCGAAGTACAGGGTCAGGGGGACGAAGTCCCGGAGCGACTCCAGGAAGAACGCCGCGTTGTACTCGGTATCGAGGATGCCGGCGGCGGCGAGCGCCTGGACGAACAGGAGGCCGATGGCGGCGATCAGCACCAGGTAGCCGACCGCCCGGCGGCGCCTGGTGCGCTGGATCCGATCCAATCGGCCCGCGAGCGGCTCCCGGTCCACGTCGGTGGTAGTCCCGTCCGGCGTCGGATCGTCGCTCATGGAACGGGCCCCTCCCCGCCAGTCGGGCGGTCGACCGGGCCGGCGGCGCCGCCGGAGTCACCGTCGGTCGAGTCGACGTCGGTCTGGGCGAGCATCCCCTCGGTGTCGATGTCGCCGTAGATCTCGTCGACCACCTCGATGGTCATCTCGTCCTGGTAGCCGTCGAACACCTTCTTCCCGTCCCGCAGGCCGATGAACCGCTGGCCGAACTTCCGGGCCAGGTTCACCTGGTGGAGGCTGATCATCGCGGTGAGCCCCCGCTCCTCGGCGGCGGTCCGGAGGTAGCCCATCACCTGCTGGGCGCTGCCGGGGTCGAGGCTCGCGACCGGTTCGTCGGCCAGGAGGACGCTGGGCTGCTGGACGAGCGCGCGGGCGATGCCGACGCGCTGCTGTTGGCCCCCGCTCATCTGGCGGGCCTTCTGCTGGGACTCCTCGAGGAGGCCGACGGTCTCGAGGGCGTCCAGCGCCCGCAGCTTCTCCTCGCGGTCCTGTAGCTGGAGGAGGCTCTTGAGGAACCCCCACCGGTTCAGCGTCCCGGTCAGCGCGTTCGAGTAGGCGCTCATCTGCCCGATGATGTTGTGTTGCTGGAAGATCATCGCGACGTCGTCCCGCGGTTCGGTCACCAGCTCGTCGTCGATGTACACCTCGCCCTCGGTCGGCGTCGTCAGCCCGTTGAGACAGCGCAGCAGCGTCGACTTGCCGGACCCGGAGACGCCGAGGACGACGACGAACTCGCCGTGGGGGATCTCGAAGGAGACGTCGTCGAGCGCGACGACGTCCCCGTACTCCTTCGTGAGGCTATCGACCGTGATGCGACTCATGAACGTGAAATAGTGATTTGACCGCGTTACGAGATGTCGCCGAACTCGAGGCCGAGCTCGTCCATGATGGCGGCGATCGGCTCGAAGTCCTCGTGGGAGGCCTCCTGGACGCCCGTGAACCACAGCGGTTCGCCGTCGTAGTCGTCGTCGTGGGCGAGGTCCTCCTCGGTGGCCTCGAGGATGGCCGCCTCGATGTCCTCCCGGACCGGGTCGTCCCAGTTGGATCGCGACATCAGCGGCGCGCGCGGCAGCGGGTCGGAGACGGCCAGCAGCTGGAGTTCGGCCTCGTCGGTCGCCGACCCCGCGTTCTCGTACTCCGCGGAGATCTCGACGAAGTCCTGGGACATCTCGTCGAACTGCTCCTGGGGGACGTGCGGCGCCGTCGAGAACGCGCCGGTGGTCGCGGCGGCGACCGACGGGTTCTCGATCAGCTGTTCGCGGGCGGTGGAGTGGTCGGAGTACTGCGGGTTGAAGTCGACCGCGTCGCCGTCGGGGGCGTTCCCGACGTCGAGTCCGGCGTCCTTGAGCATCACCATCGGCGCCAGCGTGCCGCTGACCGACAGCGACGACGCCATCGCGATGTTCTCGCCCTCCAGCCCCTGCAGGGAGTCGACGCCGTTCTCGTCGGGCGTCGTCGTGATGAGCGAGAAGTACCGGGCCGCGCCGTAGGCGATGCGGATGCCGATGACGTCGGCGACCTCCTCGCCGGCGACCGCGGCGGACGGGGAGGTGTCGGCGACCTCGCCGCCGTCGCGGCGGATCTCCTGGAGCGTCGCCGCGTAACTGGACGTCGGCACCGGCTCGATGGCGACGTCGACCTCCGACTCGAGGTACTCGAACATCGGCTGGTACTGCGCCTCGATGTCGACGTCGGATTCGGCCGGGTTGAGGACGAACCGGACCTCGGTCGGCCCGTCCGAGTCGCCCCGGGTCCCGTTACCGTTGCCGTTGCCGTCGCCGTTCCCGCCGAGACAGCCCGCGAGCCCGAAGATACCTGCGGCCCCGGTGGACTTGATTACTGTGCGTCGATCGACCCTCGACCCCTTCGACATAGTTGACCCTGTGAGGAATCCGGGTTAAACGTTTCTAATAGTTGCTGACACCGGTAGCGTTTCGTACGATAAGGGGACCGATTCCGTTACAGTCTTGCGGTTCAGTACTCGCCGAGCCGGGACTGCCCGCCCTCCTCGTCGACCAGCGAGACGGCTTCTCCGAGGGCGGCGTCGAGGGTCTCCTGCTGGCTGGAGTCGTACAGCGTCGCCGCCGGGTGGACGCAGACGAGCAGCGGCCACGACCCCTCCCCGATTTTGGCCTCGTGGAGCTCGCCGGCCTCCTTCGTGACCGCGACGTCCCTGCCCAGCAGGTGCTCGCTGGGGACCTTCCCGAGCGTGACGATCACCTCGGGGTCGACGGCGGCGATCTCCCGTTCGAGGTACTCTCGGCAGTTCTCCAGTTCCTGCTTGTGCGGGTCGCGGTTCTCGGGCGGCCGACACCGGACGCAGTTCGTGATGCGGACGTCCCTGCGGTCGACGCCGTGGTTCCGGAGGGCGTCGTCGAGAACGCTGCCGGAGCGGCCGACGAACGGCTCGCCCTGGGAATCCTCCTGCTCGCCCGGCCCCTCGCCGACGAACAGCAGGTCGGCGTCGTTCGGGCCCGCGCCGTTGACGATGCGGCTCCGGCTCTCGCAGAGTTCGGGACACCGCTGGCACTCGATGACCGCGAGCTCGTCCTCCATACGCGCCGTTCGGCCGCCGGATTGTTAACCACGCGGGGTCCGGGCCGGCGCTGATCGATCCCTCGTTCACTCCGAGTGGAAGCCCGGCGAGCGTCGGAACTCGTCGACCCGGCCGGCGGCCCGCTGTGCGACCCGGAGCGGCTCCGGGCGGCGCTCGTGGGTGTACGCCTCGAGGACCCGGCGGACCTCGGCGTCGTCGATGCCGACGGTCCGGACGAACAGGTCCGCGCCCTCGACCGCGACCCGTCGGCGTTCCGGGAGCGCCTCGTAGGCGTCGAGCCGCCGCTCGCGCTCGCGGCCCTCGAAGGCCGCCTCGATGGCGTCGGTCAGGCCCTCGCTGGCCTCGAACGAGACCGCGAGGACGGGCCGGTCGGTCGCCTCGTGGAGCGCCCCGAGGTCGAGGAAGTTGTACCACGCCGGCGCGACGCCGGCAACGAGGAGGTAGCGGACGTCCGGACGGTCGAGCCGGTCCCAGGCGTCGACGATGGCGTCGGTCGCGTCGCTGCCGCCGACCGTGCACGAAGAGAAGACGAAGTCGTCGACGGCGCGGTCGGAGCTGACCACCGCGCCTGCGAGCGTGCTCGTCGCGGGGCCGTCGTCGGTCCCGCGGTAGGACTCGGCGACGCCCAGCGCGCGGCGGCCGGGTTTCACGTCACCCCTCGCGGATCTCCTGGTAGGTCTCCAGCAGGTCCTCGCTGGTCGCTTCGTCGTACTCGAACTCGACGTCGCCGTCGTGCGTCGGCAACGTCGACTGCCCGCCGTCTTCGAGATCGGTGTCGATCTGCTGGTTCTCCTGTTCGGATTCGTCGTAGCTGCCGAACCCCATGGCCAGCCGTGGGTAATGGCCACACGATTGTAAATTCCACGCCGGGTTCGGCGACTCGGGTCGGGACGGGGAACCCGCCCCCGGGTCCGGAATCGACGGCCGAACTGTGCAGTACTGTTATTCCCGACTTTCCCCTCGGGTCCTCGTATGTCAGGCGGAGTGGGTCCGGAGTGATCCGCCCCGGAGCACGTCTCCCACGCGGACTGCGTCGTCGCCGGAGTGACGGCGGGCCCGTCGACGGTCGGGCCCGCGGAGTCGCCAGCGTGAATACGCCCGCGTTCGAGGGACCGATATGGACGTCCACAACGTGACCGCGGACGCCGAGGGGTTCACCTGCAACGCCTACCTCGTCGAGGGGGAGCGGACGGTGCTGGTCGACGCCGGCGCGATGGAGGGCGTCGTCGACGAGATCGAGGGGTACACCGACCACCTCGACGCGGTGCTCCTGACCCACCAGCACGGCGACCACGTCTCCGAACTCGACGCGGTCCTCGACGCCTTCGACGCGCCGCTGTACGCCTACGGCGAGCACCCCCGCCGCCACACCGAACTCGAGGACGGCGACCAGGTGTTCGTCGGCGACGAGCCCTTCGACGTCGTCTACACGCCCGGCCACGCCGACGACCACGTCGCCTTCGTCTCCCCGACCACGCTGTTCAGCGGCGACGTGGTCGTCCACGACGACAGCGCCTTCGACTACGGGAGCTTCGGCCGGACCGACATGCCCGGCCAGTCTCGCGAGCGGCTCATCGAGAGCATCGAGACGCTGCTGGAGGCGATGCCGGAGGACGTCGAGAACATGTACGCGGGCCACGGCGAGGAGTTCCACGGCGACGTCCGTGACGTCGTGGAGACGGCGCTGGAGCGCGCGGAGCAACGCGAGCCGAAGTACCCCGACGACGAGTAGGCCGGAGCGACGGTACGGCGAGGGACGCCCTAGAGCCGTCGAGCGTTGGATTAGAAGAGAGCCAGAGCCGTAGCTGGCGGACGCGAAGCCGTTCGCGGAGAAGGGTGGCCGAGTTCAGGCCGCGCGGCGTTCCTTCGCCTTCGGGCGGAGTTTCTTGTAGCCGCACTTCCGGCAGCTGTCGGCGCGCTTGGGGTTGCGAGCGTTACAGCGCATGCAGATCATCTTGTCGAGGATGCGCGCCTCGGCCTCTTCGAAGCTAGCCATACGAGAGGTCTGACGGTCGCGCCGGATAAACCTAACCGTTCGTCGGTCCCCGGCGGGCGGCTTTTTCCCGCCGGCCGACGAAGTGCGGACGATGTACGACCGCCTCGCCGACCTGCCGCTCGCCGTCGACGGCTACGCCCTGGAGGCCGCGTCGCTGGACGTCTCCAGCGACTTCACGCGCGTGTCGACCGAGATCGCCCTCTCCGGCGGCGGCGAGACTGGCCGCGGCGAGGACGTCGGCTACGAGGCGGAGGACCACCACCGGTTCGTGGACGCCTTCGCCGACGGCGGACTCGAGTTGACCGGCGAGTACACCCTGGACTCGTTCTCCGAGCGCCTGGACGACCTCGAACTGTTCCCCGAACCGCCGGAGCGGGCCGCCGACCGTCACTACCGCCGGTGGGGCTTCGAGTCGGCTGCCCTGGACCTGGCGCTGCGGCAGAACGACGCCGACCTGGGGAGCGTCCTGGACCGCGAGTACGACCCCGTGTCGTTCGTCGTGAGTACGCGGCTGGAGTCCGCCGACCGCCTCGACGAGATCCGGTCGGTTGACCCCGACGCCGAGTTCAAGCTCGACCCCACCGCGGACTGGGACGACGACCTCGTCACCGAAATCGCCGAGCGCGGGGGCGTCCGCATCGTCGACCTGAAGGGCCACTACGAGGGCACCAGCGTCGACAACGACCCGATCCCGGGGCTGTACCGCCGGGTCGTCGAGGCGTTCCCCGACGCCGTCGTCGAGGACCCGCGCATCACCGACGAGACGCGGCCGGTGATCGACGAGGTCCGCGAACGGGTCTCCTGGGACGCCCCGATCACCGGCGTGGCGAGCGTCGAGGACCTCCCGTTCGAGCCGCGGTGGCTCAACGTCAAGCCCTCTCGGTTCGGCACGCTCGAGTCGCTGCTGGAGACCCTCGAGTACTGCGAGGAGCGGGACATCCGGTGTTACGGCGGCGGGCAGTTCGAACTCGGCGTCGGCCGCGGCCACATCCAGTTGCTGGCGTCGCTGTTCTACCCGGATTCGCCGAACGACGTCGCCCCGGGCGGCTACAACGCGGCGGAGCTCCCCGACGACCTCCCCGGGAGCCCCCTGGAGCCGCCCTCCGGGCCTGAGGGCTTCCGCTGGTGAGGAGTCGGGGACGGCGACCACAACGGCCGGCGCGCTACGCCCAGGGGTTCCAGATGGAGAGGAGCGTCGCGGCGGCCGCAGCGCCGACGATGCAGCCGACGGCGACGAGCAGGACGATGCGCTCGCGGACGCGGCGCTCGCTCCCCGACTGCGGCGGGCCGCCGTACCGGTGGAACACCAGCAGCCCCAGCACCGGCCGGAACCACAGTACGAGCCCCACTCCGAAGACGACGCCGGCGAGGCTCAGTTCGTACACGCGGGTCCGGTACGGCGCCGTCTCATAAGATTTCGGTCACGATATCGGCCGCTGAGTCCGGTCAGTCGCCGAGGTACTCCTCCTGGACCGCGACGACCTCCTCGGAGTCCGAACACTCGGCGTAGCGGCGCAGGGGCTCCTCGTTCAGCTCCAGGAAGGTGTGGCCCCACCGGAACTTCCCGAGTATCTCCTCGGCCCGCTCGCGGTGTCCCAGGATGCACAGCGCGCCCGCGAACGCCTCGACGGTGTTCAGCTGGAACGCCGTCCCGTAGTTGACGGGGTTGCCGGCGACGAGGAACGGGAGCGCCCGGTGGGGGCCGTCGAGCTTGAACGCCTCCGCCTCGGCGGTCTCCCACGAGCAGTCCAGCGCCACGAGCCGGTCCGACAGCTCCCGGTCGGCCGGCGACAGCGCCTGGTCGGCGTAGGGGTCGAGGACGATGCCGTGCGGCGTCGCCCGCGCCGAGCGGTGCAGCGCCGCGAGGTCGAAGCGTTCGAGCTTCCGCGCCGAGCACTTCTCCGGGTCGTCGTCGCCCTCGTACCGGACGTGCAGCTCCACGGTCGGAGCAGGGCACCCTCAGCTAAAAGGCGCTCGGGTGGCGGACGGGGGTGGGACAGATCGCCGCCGACAACTCCCGGAGTGGACCTCGGACGGCGACAGCGTATTTCAGGCAGGCGGCCGTCGGTGAGAGCATGGAGGCCGCCGACCTCGTCCGGGAGTACTACCGCGCGATAGACGACGGCGACTACGGGGCGCTGACCGACGCGCTGGGCGGCGGGTTCGTCCACCGGCGCCCCGACCGGACCATCGAGGGCCGCGAGGAGTTCGTCTCATTCATGCGGGGCGGTCGCCCCGAGACCGACACCGAGCACGAACTCGACGCCGTCTTCGAGACCGACGACGGCGGCCGGGTCGCGGTCGAGGGCCGGCTCCTCCGCGCCGACGGCAGCGAGTGGTTCCGCTTCGTCGACGTCTTCGCCGTCGGCGGCGGCCGGATACGCTCGCTGACGACGTACACGCACTGAACGCCCGTCGTTCGTCCACCCGGAGCGCCCCGGCGTCTCACTTCGATAACGGGTGTCAGACAGGTATTACCGCAACAGGAACGCCGAGGTACTCCGACGGAGATACCTCGCGTATGGAGGCGATCCTGATCGCCTGGCTGATCGTCGCCGCGATACTGCTCGGCCCGCCGCTCCTCGGCGTCCACCGGTCGACGTGGCCCCTCGAGAGCGAACAGACGGCCGACGTACCGTCGTCCGACGCCGAACCGACCGCCGTGACACCCACGCCCGTCGGTCGGTGTCGGGTCTGCGGCGAGGACGGGCAGGCCGGCTTCACGTACTGCCAGTCCTGCCTGACGCCGCTCCCACAGGACGAGGAAGGCGCGGCCGGCGGCTCCCGGGACGGTCACCCCGCCGACTGAAGAACGCGGTATTCTGTTCGTTCCGTTCGCTCACGGCTCGCTTCGCTCGCCGTTCGCCGTTCCGAGACTCCTCGCTGCGCTCGGAGTCTCGCGCTCCCTCCGACCCTCGGCTACTGCTCCCCGAGCGCCGACTCCCCGACCGAATCCTGCCCCTCGATGACCTCCGTCCCGCCCATGTAGGGCTGGAGCGGCTCGGGAACGACGACGGTACCGTCGTCGTTCTGGTAGTACTCGAGGACGGCGACGACGACCCGCGGGACGGCCAGCCCCGAGCCGTTCAGCGTGTGGACGTACTCCGCGGACTCGTGCTGTTCCGGCCGGTACTGGATACCGGCCCGCCGGGCCTGGAAGTCCTCGAAGTTCGACACCGACGAGACCTCGAGCCAGCGGCCGCCCTCCTCGGGGCCCTCGTCCATGTCGTCGCCCGGCGCCCACACCTCGACGTCGTACTTCTTCGCCTGCGTGAAGCCCATGTCGCCGGTGCACATCTCGAGGACGCGGTAAGGGAGACCGAGCCGTTCGAGGACCTCGGTGGCCTCGCCGAGCAGTCCCTCCAGGCGGTCGTAGCTCTCCTCCGGCCGGACGAAGTTCACCATCTCGACCTTGTTGAACTGGTGGACGCGGACGATGCCGCGGGTCTCCGTGCCGTGCTCGCCGGCCTCCCGGCGGAAGTTCGGCGAGTAGGCCTGGTGCTTCAGCGGGAGGTCCTCGTCCAGCAGGATCTCGTCGCGGTACATGTTGGTGACCGGCACCTCCGCCGTGGGGAGCAGCCACAGGTCGTCGTCGTCGTAGTCCTCGTCGTTGGCGCCGCCGATGCGGTAGGCGTCGTCGACGAACTTCGGGAACTGGCCGGTGCCGCGCATCGACGCCGAGTTGACCGGCAGCGGCGGGAAGACGTCGACGTAGTCGTGCTCCTCGCGGTGGAGTTCGAGCATGTACTGCACGAGGGCGTGCTCGAGGCGGGCGCCCTCGCCCTTCGCGAAGTAGAAGCCGCCGCCGGAGACCTTCGCGCCGCGCTCGAAGTCCAGGATCTCCAGTTGCTCGCCGAGGTCGTAGTGCGGGACGACCTCGTCGGGGAGTTCGCGGCGGCCGTCGAACCCCCAGCGGTCGACCTCGACGTTGTCGGACTCGTCGTCGCCGACCGGGGCGTCCGGGTGGGGGACGTTCGGCAGTTCGAGGAGCTTCTCCTCCAGTTCCGCCTCCAGTTCGTCGGCGCGCTTCTCGACGGCCTCGAGTTCCTCCTTCAGTTCCTGGGAGCGCTCGATGGCCTCCTGGGCCGCCTCCTCCTCCCCCTCGCGCTTGAGCTCGCCGATCTCGCTGGAGACCTCGTTGCGCTCGTGTCGGAGGCCGTCGCCCTCGGCCTTGAGGTCGCGCCACTCCTCGTCGATCTCGAGGATCCGGTCGAGGTCCACGTCGACGCCCTTCGTGTCGAGGGCGCGACGGACCTCGTCGGGGTTCTCCCTGACGAACTGCCTCGATAGCATTTGCCGGCGGTTCGCCCCTCCCGGGCAAAGTCGTGTCGGTCGCGTGTGAGGCCTTCAGGCCCGTCGGGCGACCGGATAGCCGCTCTCATGGCGCTGCAGGGAAGCCGCAACCAGCCCGGGATAAACCCCGAGTAATGTTCGTCCAGTTGGCGACAGAACGAAGTGCGGTGGACCGTAGCACACCACCATGATCGAACAGTACCTCGAGCGGCTCTTCACCTGGGAGAGCCTCGAGAACACCGAGCGAGGCGTCGAGTTCGAGCTGAAGAACCGCCTCGTCGAGGCCGAGTTCCAGGGGATCACGTCCGTCCGGCTCGACGGCGAGGCGGTCCCGCCCGAGGACGTCACCGTGGAGCTGTCGGAGTCGGAGCGCTACACCGCCGACGAGATCACCCCCGAGGACCCGCTGGGGCTCGACCTCGCGGAGAGGGTACAGCTGATCTGCGACACCGAGCGGCTCCGACTGGGCGTCCACGAACTCGGCGTCGACCTCCGCGTCGAGGGCTACGGCGAGGTCGGCTTCACGACCGACGACGAGATCACCGAGGACGACCTCGTCGACGTCGACCCGGCCGACGTGACCGTCGCCGAACTCGAGGCCCTCGCAGCCGACATCCGCGAACCGGAGACCTTCGAGCGCCTCCTTGAGCGCGAACGGGCGGGGAAGAACCGCAAGACGGCCGTCGAGGCGCTCGAGGAGGGCCTCGAGGCGGCCGAACCGCTCACCGAGGACGAGATGGTGCGGACGGCGGTCTCCGAGCGCGACGCCGGCGACGGCATCGTCGGCGAACTGCTCACCGAGGTCCTGGAGTCGCCCCAGCGCGTCTCGGTGTACCTCGCCGTCCGGGGCCCCGGCGGCGCGACCCCCGAGACCGTCGCCGGCCGGACGGTGTTCACCGAGGAGACGGTCCGCTCGACGCTCGAGGACTTCGAGGCCGAGGGCATCGCCGAGGAGCGCGAGGACGGCAGCTACAGCGTCGCCTCCCCGGTCACGGTCCTGCAGAAGCGCCAGAACCAGCTCTGGACCGCCCTCAAGAACACCTTCTGAGCGCCGGGCGCGTCCGGCGGCGCGGGCCACGACCCCGTAGTTTACCTCGATTCGGCTCCTGCCACCACCATGGGAATCGGCGACGTCTCCGCGGTCGCGGGGGTACCGGACTGCTACTACGTCGACACCGGCATGTTCGACACGCCGGAGTACGGCGCCGTCTACATCCTCGACGCCGAGCGCCCGGCCATCGTCGACGCCGGCATCGGCACGAACTACGAGCTGATCCTCGAGGCCCTCCGCGAGGTCGGCATCGCCCCCGACGACCTCGAGGTGATCGCCCTGACGCACGTCCACCTCGACCACGCCGGCGGCGCGGGGTTCATCGCGGCCGAGACCGGCGCCGAGGTCCACGTCCACGAGAGCGGCTCGAAGTTCCTCGTCGACCCCGACGGCATCTGGGAGGGGACGAAGCGGGCCGTCGGCGACCAGATCGAGCACTACGAGAAGCCGAAGCCGGTCCCGGCGACCGACATCGAGCCGTTCCACGACGGCGCGACGGTCGACCTCGGCGACCGCGAACTCGACGTCTACCACGCGCCCGGCCACGCCTTCCACCAGGTCCTCTTCCACGAGCGGGCCTCGGAGGCGGTCTTCGTCGCCGACGCCGCCGGCATCTACGTCCCCGCGCTCGACGCCATCCGGGAGACGTCGCCGCCGCCGGGGTTCACCCTCGAGGAGGTCGTCGACGACGCCCGGATGATCGCCCGGCTCGACCCGGAGACGCTGTGCTACCCGCACTTCGGCGACGTGCCGGCCGACGGCCGCATCGGCGAGTACGTCGACGTGATCACCCGGTGGGTCGAGGCCGTCGCCGAGAAGCGGGCGGAACTGGACGACGACGAAGCCGTCATCGAGCACTTCGTCGAGTCGGACGACATCGACGAGGTCTGGGGCGACGAGAAGGCCGACGGCGAGGTGGCGATGAACGTCAGGGGCGTCCTGCACTACCTCGACGAACGCGAGGCCGACGAGTAGCCGCCCGCGACGCGACGGCGCCGGCGACCGCTGTGAGGGGGATTTATTCGGCCGCTGTTCGAACCACCGTCCGGTGAAGTCGCCAGCGTGTCGAGCCAACTGATCCCACTGACCGCGGCGATCCTCGCTATCGGCGTCGCCGCGCAGTTGCTCGCCGACCGCTTCGAGGTGCCGAGCATCGTCTTCCTGCTGATCGCCGGGGTCGTCCTGGGTCCGGAGGGGTTGAGCATCATCACCGAGGACTCCTTCGCCTCGCTGCCGGCCATCGTCGGCCTCTCTGTCGCCATCATCGTCTTCGAGGGCGCCTTCCACCTCCGGCAGGAGGACCTCGAGCAGGCGACGAGCGCGAGCGTCCGGCTCGTCACCATCGGCGCGCTCATCTCGCTGGTCGGGACGGCGCTGGCCGTCCGCTTCGAACTGGGCGCGACCTGGGGGATGTCCTTCCTCGTCGGGTCGTTGCTGATCGCGACCGGGCCGACCGTCATCGCGCCCATCCTGCGGGTCGTCCCGGTCCGCGACCGCGTGCAGGCGGCCCTGGAGACCGAGGGCATCGTCAACGACGTGACCGCCGCCATCCTCGCCATCGTGGTGTTCAAGGTCATCCAGCTGGACGACCCGACCGTCGGCGCGTTCTTCTCGCTGTTCATCGAGCGTGTCGGGGCCGGTATCGGGATCGGCGTCATCGTCGCCGGCGGCGTCTGGTTCGTCCTCCGGTACATCGACCTCTCGCCGGGCGACGCGCCGCGGAACGCCCGCCTCGTGACGCTGGCGGGGGCGCTCGTCGCCTACGGCGCCGCCGACACCATCGCCAGCGAGGCCGGCGTCGCCGCCGTCGCGACCGCCGGCATCATCCTCGGCAACCTCGACATCCCGTACGAGGAGCAGATCGCGGACTTCAAGGGCGACATCACGCTGGTGGTGCTCTCGTTCGTGTTCATCGCGCTCGCGGCGCTGCTGGAGTTCGAGGACCTCATCTCGCTCGGCGTCCGCGGACTGCTCGTCGTCATCACCGTCGCCTTCGTCGTCCGACCGCTGCTCGTCTACGTCTCGACGATGGAGAGCGGCTTCACGACCGCCGAGCGGCTGTTCGTCGGCTTCGTCGGCCCGCGCGGCATCATCCCCGCGTCGGTCGCCACGCTGTTCGCCGTGGAGCTCCAGGCGGCGGGCCGCGGCGAGGACGCGACGCTGCTCGTCGGCACCGTCTTCCTCGTCATCTTCTCGACTGTCGTCCTGCAGGGCGGACTCGCCCGCTACGTCGCGGAGTACCTGGACGTGATACCAATGCGCGTGATAATCATCGGCAGCGGGCGCGTCGGCCGCGAGGTCGCCGCCCGCCTCGAAGAAAGGGGAGAGAACGTCGTCATCATCGAGCGCGACGAAGCAGCGGTCGAGAAGGCCCGCCAGCAGGGGTTCACCGTCCGCATCGGCGACGGGACCACCATCGACACCCTCCGGGAGGCCGGCATCGAGAACGCCCGGACCGTCGTCGCGGCGACCGGCGACGACGACGCGAACCTGCTGGTCGGCCAGCTGGCGTCGACGAAGTTCGACGTCGAGCGGATCATCTGCCGGGTCAACCAGCCCGAGAACGTCGAGGCCTTCGAGGAGCTCGGCGTCGACACCATCTCCTCGACGCTGGCGACCGCCCAGGCCATCGACGACTCCATCGAGCGGCCGGCGATGGCCCGCTGGTCCAGCACCATCGGCGAGGAGGGCGACGTCCAGGAGGTCACGCTCGGCAACGAGGCGTTCGTCGGGCGGCCGCTCAACGAGGTGGGCCCGGAGCTCCCCGGTCGCTGTCTCATCGTCCTGCTCACCCGCGACGACGAGACGTTCGTCCCGGAGGCGACGGAGGTCCTCCAGACGGGCGACCACGTCACGCTCGTCGGCGACCAGGACGACGTCCGCGAGGCGATGGCGCTCGTCCGCGGGGATTAACCGACCCCTCATCCGTTGCAGACGATTTAAGGGCGACGACCACGCCTATTCGACCGTCAATGATACACACGGAGGGCCCGCTGCTGTCCATCGACGTCGGCGCACAGGAGACGGCCGAGGAGGCCATCGACGACGTCCTGGAGACGTTCGTCGGCGGCCGCGGCGTGGGGACGAAGCTCGCGCACGACCGCATCCCGTTCGACGCCGACCCGCTCGGTCCCGAGAACAGTCTGGTCTTCGCGACCGGCCCGCTGCAGACCTCCATCATGAGCTACACCGGCCGGATGTCCTGTACCGGCCTCTCGCCGCTGACCGACGGCCTGCTGTCGTCGAACGCCGGCGGCTTCATGTCCCGGCCGTTCATCGACACCGGCTACGCCGCCGTCGAGATCACGGGCGCCAGCGACGAACTGGTCGGCGTCCACGTCACCGACGAGGGCGTCGAGTTCGAGGCCGTCCCCGAACTCGAGGAGGCGACCGTCGGCGAGACCAACGACTACATCGAGTCCGAGCACGGCCTCGACAGCGAGCACACCGCCGTCACCGGCCCCGCCGGGGAGAACGAGGTCCGCTTCGCCTCCATCATGACCTCCGGGTCGCGGGCGTTCGGCCGCGGCGGCCTCGGGGCCGTCCTCGGCGCGAAGAACGTCAAGTTCCTCACCTTCGAGGGCGACTCCCGCCCCGAGATCGAGGGCATCGACCAGGAACTGGTCATGGAGATCCACAAGGAGGCCTCCGAGTCCGGCAGCCCGATGAAGGACGCCGGCACCGTCTCCGTCTCCGACTACGCCAACTCCGTCGGCGCGCTCCCGACGAAGTACTTCGAGGAGCTCCGCTTCGACGACATCGACAAGATCGGCTCGGGCGCGGTCATCGAGCACAAGTACAAGAAGGGCACCTGCTCGTCCTGCGCGTTCGCCTGCAAGCTCCCCACCCGCGACGAGGAGTCCGGCCTCGAGACCGAGGGGCCGGAGTACGAGACGATGATGAGCTTCGGGTCGAACGCCCTCGTCGACGACTTCGTCGCCATCATGAAGTCCAACGAGCTCTGCGACCAGCTCGGGCTGGACACCATCTCCTGCGGCGACGTCGTCTCCGCGTACCTCGCAAGCGAAGACGAGTTCGGCAACGTCGACCTCATCCACGAGACCATCGAGCAGATCGCCTACCGCGAGGGCGTCGGCGACACGCTCGCGGAGGGCATCGACCGCTTCCACGACGAGCTCGGCGTCGAGAACTGGACGATGAAGGGCATGGAGTTCGCCGCCCACGACGGCCGAACGCTCAACGGCCAGGGCCTCTCCTTCGCCACCTCGAACCGCGGCGCCGACCACATGTACGCCGAGATGTACCAGCTCGAGTACCCGCTGGTCGCCCCCGACCAGGCGCTGGACTCCGACGGCGTCGCAGGCAAGTCCGACCGGCTCATCGAGATGGAGAACAAGAACGCCGTCCACGACTCCGGCGTCCTCTGTAAGTTCGCCTTCTCCAGTATGGACCACGACCGCTACGCGGCGCTGTTCGACACCGACTGGGAGACGCTCCAGGAGGTCGGCGGCCGGATCATCGAACTCGAGCGGCACTTCAACTCCAAGCGCGGCTTCGACCGCGCCGACGACGACGCCCTCCCCTACGAGCTGGAGGGCCTCGACGACGAGCTCTCGAACTACTACGACCTCCGCGGCTGGAACGACGACGGCACCGTCCCGGACGCCAACGTCGGTGACGGCGGCGGTGCGGCGCCAGCGGACGACTGACAACTCCCACTTCTAGCCCACTTTTTGCACCTCCTTCGCGAGCGCCTGCGGCGCTCGCTCAGTCGGGCAAAAACGTGGGGAAAATATGCGCGCCCTCCTTCAGCCGCCGCGCTCCCTGGGGTCGCGCGGCGTTAGTCGTCGGGCGCTACGCTGGCTCGGCCTCCGGCCTCGCCAGCGAGAACCGTACTCTCCCTCAGGTGGACTCCCTCCGCTCACGGCTCACTTCGTTCGCCGTTCGCGTGCCGCGGTTCTCGCTCCCTTCGGTCGCTCCGAACCGCGCACCGCTCGGCTTCCAACGCTTCCGCTCGCTTCCCTCGCGGGCCATCCGGTCGCTCGCGGATGCTCTGCTCGACCGACGATTTATAACTGAAGACGCGCCCAGACGGCCCGTGATCTGACCACAGCCGGCGGTCGGACGAGGCCGTAGCGCGGAACACGACCGCCGGTTCACTTTGCCGTCGCGGGCTGCTCTGTCGCCCACGACGCTCCCGTTCCGCCTGCTCGCCACTCACCGAAACCGACAGGGTTCCCTCGGCACATCTGTCGGTATGAACCTCCGCTGCTCCGAGTGCGGTCGGGAGTACGACGACCGGTGGCGCTGCGAGTGCGGTTCGCCGTTGCGGTTCGCCGAGCGACCGCTCCCGGACGCCGCAGACCCGGCGGACGCCGACGTCGATACACGGGACGGACTGTGGGCGTTCGACGAGTTCCTGCCCGTCGACCGGCACGTGACCCTCGGGGAGGGGTACACGCCGCTGGTCGACGCCCCCGAGTGGGACGCCCGGTTCAAGCTGGAGTACGTCTTCCCGACGGGCTCGTTCAAGGACCGCGGCGCGACCGCGACCCTCTCGCGGGCCGTCGAGGTGGGCGCCGAGACGGTCGTCGAGGACTCCTCCGGCAACGCCGGCGCGGCCATCGCGACCTACGCCGCCCGTGCCGGGCTCCCCGCCGAGATCTACGTCCCGGCGGACGTCAAGGAGTCGAAGCTGAAGGCGATCCGCCGCAGCGGCGCCGGCGTCGTCCGCGTCGAGGGGAGCCGCGAGGACGTCACCGACGCCTGCGTCGAGGCGGTCGAGCGCGGCGACGGCTGGTACGCCAGCCACGCCTGGAACCCCGCGTTCTTCGCGGGCACCGCGACGATGGCCTACGAGATCGCCCACCAGTCCGAGTGGTCGGTCCCGGACGCCGTCGTGATGCCGCTGGGCCACGGGACGATGTTCCTCGGCGCGTACCGGGGGTTCAGCGCGCTCCGTGAGGCCGGCTGGATCGACGACCTGCCGCGATTGCTCGGCGCCCAGGCGTCGGGGTACGCCCCGATAGCGCACGAACTGCACGGCGACGACACGGGCGAGGACAACGACGTCGCCGACGGCATCCAGATCCGTGAGCCGGTGCAACGGGACGCGATTCTAGAGGCGGTCGAGGAGACGGACGGCGACGTGGTCGCCCTCTCCGAATCCGCCGTCGCGACCGAACTCGATCGGTTGCACGACGCCGGCTTCTACGTCGAACCCACGAGCGCGGTCGCGCCCGCTGCACTCCGGGAGTACCGCGAACGGGGTGTTCTCGACTCCGACGACGACGTGGTCGTCCCGCTGTCGGGGAGCGGACTGAAGGGATAGCTTGGGGTCTCACTTCTCGGGGTGCGTCGTGTCGTCGAATCCGCCCCTGACGAGCGGTTTCGCGATGTGGCGACGCGCCCGCGGCGGGACCTCGTACCAGCCGAGCTCGAGGTCGCGGTCGACCCGCCGCTCGACCTTGCCGTCGGCGGTCGTCTCGCAGTCCCGGCACCGATAGCCCTGGCCTCGACCGGCGGACTCCATCCGCCGATTGCAGTCCGGACACGTCGGGGTGACCAGTTCGGTTCGATTCAGCTCCCGGACCGCGAACTTCTCGAGTTTCAGCGTCCCGTCGCCGACCTCACCGCAGACGGTGAGCCGGTCGCCGGGCCGGAGCGCCCGGACGCGGTCGCGGAACCGCTTGGTCGGTTCGAAGGCGGCGCACTGCAGTTCCGCGTCGTCGTCGACCAGCGGGAAGAAGACGTGGCCGCCGCGGCGGGTCTCCGGCGGCGCGGCCACGGTCCCGTCGAGCCGATAGGAGCGACCGCCGCGTGCGCCCTGGAGGGTTCCGTGCCGGAGGTGCGCGTCGGTCCCCTGGTTCGTGACGAACGTTCGGGCGTCGGCGACCGGTTCGCTCCCGATCGCGTCGGCGACCTGCCGACAGACCGACGGGTCGTCCCCCCGGATACCGTAGAGCACCGGTCCGGGCGTCCGGGGAACGCACACCGCCTCGCCGCTCGTGCGGTCGACCGTGTCCCAGACCGTCGGGTAGTGTTCGTCGGCGGCTTCGAAGACCGAGTCGTAGTCGACGTCCCGCTCGGTTCCCCAGCGGTCCGGTTCGCGATAGGTGATGTACTCGGCGGTCCAGTCGTCGAAGGCCCGCCAGGCGCCGACCGCCGCCAGCGCGCCGATGACTCCCCGGCCGTTCTTCCAGCCTCGAGACCGGTAGCCGACCTCGGAGACCAGTGTGGCCGCAGCGTCGCGAGTGAGGTGGTCCCGGACCGCCTCTCGGGCGAATCCGGCGATCGAATCCGGGACCGCCTCTCGGGCGAATCCGGCGATCGAATCCGGGACGGCCTCCGGGGCGTCGTCCGCGACAACGAGTCCCGGGTTGGTCCGGTCGTCGTCGGTCTCGGCGGCCTCGCCGACGACGTCGCCGGCGACGTCGAGAGCCGTCTCTACGTCGGCGTCCGCGTGGATCGCCAGCGCGGCGTTCCCCCGGGTCTTGTGCTCGACCGCGGGGTTACACCGGACGAGCAGCGTGCGCTCGACGGACGCGCCGGCGGCTTCGAGTCGTCTGGCGACGGTGTCGGCGACGTACGTCGTACACATCCCGCGCTCGCGGGAGTCGGTGTCGTCGAGGCCGATGACGGTCACTGGCCGGGATACGACCGGGGCGGATAACCGGGTTTCGGTCCGCGGGCTCGGGGAGTATGAGTGAGCGCCCCCCGCAGACCAGAACCGCCAGACGGCGGCGCTGTCCGCCGGGGAAACAGCTATATGCAGCGAAACCCTTACATACCACTATGTCACGGTCCGCACTGGTCGGCAACATCACCGCGATGCTCGAGGACGCAGGCTTCACGGTGAGTGACCGGTGTGCCATTCGACCGAAGAGCTTCGACATCGCGGCACGACGTAGCGACGACGTGCTGCTGGTGAAGGTACTCGCGAACATCGACGCCTTCGACGGCTACACCGGCGCGGAGATGCGCCGCCTCGGCGAGTACCTCGACGCGACGCCCATCCTCGTCGGCCTCCGGACGCGCAACGAGGAACTGAAGCCCGGCGTCGTCTACTTCCGACACGGCGTCCCGGTGTTCTCGCCGGACACGGCGATGGACTACTTCATCGAGGAGGTCCCGCCGCTCATCTACGCCGCGCCGGGCGGCCTCTACGTCAACATCGACGGGGAGCTGCTCTCCGACGTCCGCTCCGAGGAGGAGATGTCCCTCGGGAAGCTCGCCAACGAGCTCGGCGTCTCCCGCCGGACCGTCTCGAAGTACGAGGACGGCATGAACGCCAGCGTCGAGGTCGCGGCGGAACTCGAGGAGATCTTCGACGCGCCGCTGGCCAGCCCGGTCGACGTCCTCGAAGGGGCCGAGGACGTCCGCGACGACGTCGAGGACCCCGACGAGCCGGAGGCCGACCCGGACGACGCACGGCTCGTCACGGTCCTCACGCGCGTCGGCTTCGAGGTCCACCCGACGATGCGCGCGCCGTTCAAGGCCGTCAGCGAGGACGAGTCCGGCAAGCAGAAGATGCTCACCGGCCACTCGGACTTCAACCGGACCGCGGAGAAGCGCGCCCGGATCATGTCCTCGGTCGGCCAGGTCACCCGGACCCGGTCGGTGTACGTCGTCGACCGCGCCCGTCAGGACGCCGTCGAGGGCACGGCCCTCATCGAGCGCGAGGAGTTCGACCGCATCGACGACCCCGAGGAGCTCGAGAACCTCATCCGCGAGCGCGCCGAAGTCGAAGAACCCGCGTAACCCACTTCTGAAGCCTTCTCTATCCGATTTCTCGTTTCCCGAGACACCTCTATAGCGCCGGCCCTGTCGCTTCCGAGCCAGTTCTGTCTGTCACTACCGGTTTCCTATCGCCCTCTGCGGTTTATCGAATCGCGCGGAGCGGCACCGGTACGCCACAGATTCCCCCGGAGAGAAGCCGAAGGGCGTTTCAACCGCCGCGACGGACGGTCTGGTATGACAGAGACGATCCGGCTGGCGACGCGCGGCTCGGACCTCGCGTTGCGCCAGGCCCAGACCGTGGCCGAGGCCCTGGAGAGCCGCCGTCGGGAGGTCGAACTCGTGGAGGTGGAGACGACCGGCGACAGCGTCCGCGACGAGTTGATCCACCGGCTCGGCAAGACCGGCGCGTTCGTCCGCAGCCTCGACGAGAAGGTCCTCGACGGGGAGGTCGACGCCGCGGTCCACTCGATGAAGGACATGCCGACCGAGTTCCCCGAGGAACTGGTCGTCGCCGGCGTCCCCGAGCGCGGCTCCCCGGGTGACGTGCTCGTCACGCCGGACGGTGACACGCTGGAGACGCTGCCCGACGGGGCGACGGTCGGGACGGCGAGCCTCCGCCGGAAGGCCCAGCTCCTGGCGGCGCGACCGGACCTCGACGTCCGACCGCTCCGCGGCAACGTCGACACCCGGGTCCAGAAGCTGCTCGCCCCGACCCTGCAGGCGGAACACGAGCGACGGCTGGAGGCCGAAGAGGAGGAGAGCGACACCAGCTACGACCGGACGGCCGAGGAGTGGTTCGACGACCTCCCGGAGTTCGAGAAGCAGGCGCTCGGCCGGGAGGTCGACACGCGGTTCGACGCCATCGTGCTGGCCGCGGCGGGACTGGAGCGGATCGGCCTCCTGGACCGGATCGAACACGAGCGGCTCGATGCGTCGTTCGTCTCGGCGCCCGGACAGGGGGCGCTGGCGGTCAACGCGCGGGCGGACAGCGACGTCGGCGAGACCATCCGCCACGAGATCGACCACCCGCGGACGCGGGTCGAGACCACCGTCGAGCGGACGATCCTCGAGACGCTCGGCGGGGGCTGCGTCGCCCCGGTCGGCATCCACGCGGTCATCCGGGGCGAGTACGTCCACGCGCGGGTGCGCGTCCTCTCGCAGGACGGCACCGAGGAGATCGGCGGGAGCCGGGACCTCCCGGTGGAGCGCCACCCCGAAGCGGCCAGGGAGTTCGCCGACGAACTCGCCGACCGGGGGGCCGCCGACCTGATCCAGCGCGCCCGGAGGGAGTCGGAATGACCGGGAAGGTCTACCTCGTCGGCAGCGGCCCCGGCGACCCCGAACTCATGACCGTGAAGGCCCGCCGACTCGTCGACGAGGCCGACGTCGTCCTCCACGACAAGCTCCCGGGCCCGGAGATCCTGGAGTCCATCCCCGAGGAGCGACGGGAGGACGTCGGCAAGCGCGCCGGCGGCGAGTGGACGCCCCAGGAGTACACCAACCGCCGGCTGGTCGAGCTCGCCGAGGAGGGCAAGACCGTCGTGCGGCTCAAGGGCGGGGACCCGTTCGTCTTCGGTCGCGGCGGCGAGGAGGCCGAGCACCTCGCGGCCAACGAGATTCCCTTCGAGTACGTGCCGGGCATCACGAGCGCGGTGGCCGGCCCCGGCGTGGCCGGCATCCCGGTCACGCACCGCGATCACACCTCCTCGGTCTCTTTCGTCACCGGCCACGAGGACCCCACGAAGGAGGAGTCGGCCATCGACTGGCACGCACTCGCCGACACGGGCGGGACGCTGGTCGTCCTGATGGGCGTCGGCAAACTCCCGATGTACACCGAGGAGCTCCGTTCGGCCGGCATGCCGCCGGAGACGCCGGTCGCGCTGGTCGAGCGGGCGACGTGGCCCGATCAGCGAGTCGCCACGGGGACGCTGGAGACCATCGTCGACGTACGGGACGAAGAGGGTATCGATCCCCCCGCGATCACCGTCATCGGCGGTGTCGCGGCCTCTCGTGGCCGCGTGGAAGCGTTCCTGCAGAACGGCCGTAACGAGAACGAAAGATGATGGTGAACTGCATGACGCTATATCAAAAATCGACCGAATCGCCACCCCGGAGGCGGGAAAACCATGCCTGAGACGGTCGCGTTCTTCCGGCCAGACGACGAGAGGGCGGCTGAAGCCGCCGAAATCGTCGAGTCGCTCGGCGCCGAGCCGCTGTCGGACCCGATGCTCGCCGTCGAACCGACGGGCGCCGCACCCCGCGAGGACGCCGATTTCCTGATCCTGACGAGCAAGACCGGCGTCGAACTCGCCGACGAGGCCGGGTGGCAGCCCGAGGGTTCGGTCGTCGCCATCGGCTCGTCGACCGCCGCCAAGCTGCGCGAAGCGGGCTACGCGGTCGACCGGATGCCGGAGACATACACCTCGGCTGGGCTGGTCGGGGAACTCGAGGCCGACGCTCCCGGCGCGCGGATCGAGGTCGCCCGGTCGGACCACGGCTCGCCGGTGCTCACCGACGGCCTGAACGACGCCGGCGCCTACGTCCACGAGACGGTCCTCTACCGGCTGATTCGCCCGGAGAGGGCCGGCGAGTCGGCCATAGCGTCCGCGGAGGGCGACCTCGCGGGGGCCTGTTTCACCTCCTCGCTGACCGTCGAGCACTTCCTCGACGCCGCCGCCGACCGGGGCATCCGCGACGAGGCGATCGAGGGGCTGAACCGCGCGGTCGTCGGCACCATCGGCCCGCCGACGCGGGAGGTCGCCGAGACCCACGGCATCGAGGTCGACGTCGTCCCCGAGGTCGCCGAGTTCGAGGCCCTGGCCGAGGCGGTCGTCGACCGGCTGTGACCGACCCGGGAATCGACGAGGGCCGCCGAACGCGGCTCTCGAAGTTCCTCTCCGGGCTGCTCCGGCACTTCCCCGACGAGTACGGCGTGGACCTCGACGCCGGGGGCTGGGCAGATCGGGAGACGGTCGAGGCGGTCGTCACCGACCGCTACGACTGGGCGGACGCCGACGCCGTCGCGGCGGTGGTGACGGCGGACCCGAAGGGCCGGTTCGAGACGCGGGACGGGGAGATCCGGGCCGCGTACGGCCACTCTGTCGACGTGGATCTCGACGCAGGGGACGGCGAGGCGGCCGACCAGGGCGACGTTCCGACGACGCTCTACCACGGGACGGCGCCGGGCAACCTCGACGCTATCCTCGAGGAGGGCCTCCGCCCGATGGGCCGCCGGGAGGTCCACCTCTCGCCGGACGTCGAGACCGCCCGGGCGGTCGGACGGCGACACGCCGACGAGGCCGCAATCCTCGAAGTGGACGTGGGGGAGATGCGAGACGACGGGTTCCGTGTCTCCGAGCGCGGCCCCGAGACCTACACGGCGGACCGCGTCCCGCCGGCGTACCTCTCGCGGCTCGACTGAAGGTTTAAATCCGAACCCGGGCAAGTGACTGACGAATGGCTGCCGCCGACGCCCCCGTCCCCGAGTTGCAGGCCCGCGCGACCGCGTGCGCCGAGCGACTGCTCGCCGCCGACCGCGTCCTGCTGGCCTCGCACATCGACGCCGACGGACTGACGAGCGCCGCGGTCGCCTCCTCGGCGCTCGAACGTGCCGGAATCCCCTTCGAGACGGTCTTCGAGAAGCAACTCGACGCCGCCTCCGTCGCCGGCATCGCCGAACGGGACTACGATACGGTCCTGTTCACCGACTTCGGCAGCGGTCAGCTGGACGTCATCGCCGACCACGAGGCGGCCGGCGACTTCACCCCCGTTGTCGCCGACCACCACCAGCCCGCCGACGCGGACACGGAGTTCCACCTCAACCCGCTGCTGGAGGGCATCGACGGCGCCTCGGAGCTCTCCGGCGCGGGGGCGGCGTACGTCCTCTCGCGCGCGTTGGCCGAGGCGGGCGATACCGAACCGCGCCTCGGCAACCGCGACCTCGCGGCGCTGGCGGTCGTCGGCGCCGTCGGCGACATGCAGGCCTCCGGCGGCGAACTCCACGGCTCGAACAGCGGCATCGTCGCCGAGGGGGTCGAGGCCGGCGTCCTCGAGGAGACGAAGGACCTCTCGGTGTACGGCAAGCAGACCCGCCCGCTGCCGAAGCTACTGGAGTTCGCCTCCGACGTCCGGATCCCCGGCATCACGAACGACGAGCGCGGCGCGGTCTCGTTCCTCGACGACCTCGAGGTCGACTGCCGGGCCGACGGGCAGTGGAAGCGGTGGGTGGATCTCGCCGACGACGAGAAGCAGACGGTCGCCAGCGCGCTCGTCCGCCACGCCGTCAGTCGGGGTGTCCCGGCGTTCAAGATCGACCGGCTGGTCGGGACCTCCTACATCCTCGCCGAGGAGGAGCAAGGGACGGAACTCCGCGACGCCAGCGAGTTCTCGACGCTGTTGAACGCGACGGCCCGCTACGAGCGCGCGGACGTGGGGCTGGCGGTCTGCCTCGGCGACCGGGCGGGCGCCCTCGACCGCGCGCGCGAACTGCTGCGGAACCACCGTCGGAACCTCTCGGAGGGCATCGAGTGGGTCGAGAACACGGGCGTCACGAAGGAGGAGCACCTCCAGTGGTTCGACGCCGGCGACGAGATCCGCGAGACCATCGTCGGCATCATCGCCGGCATGTCCATGGGTGCCGACGGGGTGGCCCGCGACATGCCCATCGTCGCCTTCGCCCGCAAGAACGACGAGGAGACGAAGGTCTCCGGGCGCGGGACGGGCCCGCTCGTCGGCGAGGGGCTGGACCTCTCCGTCGTGATGCGGGAGGCCTCCCAGGCCGCCGGCGGCGACGGCGGCGGCCACGACGTCGCCGCGGGCGCCACCATCCCGGCCGGCAACGAGGCGACGTTCGTCGAGCACGCCGACCGCATCGTCGGCGAGCAGCTCGACTGAGGCCCTTCGTGGTCGATCCCGGCGGATTCGAAGCTCCGAGCCGCTGCTGGAGCCGTTCCGACGGAGGGCTCTCCAGCGATATTACCAGTTTGCTATCGCAGCATGCAGTTCATCGCGCAGGTGGGGCCGGCATTTTATACCGCCCTCGGCCGACTCCCGCGACATGTCCGACTCCGTCAGCTACGAGCGGGAGGGGCCGGTCGCCGTGGTCACGGTCGACCGGCCGCAGCGGCGAAACGCCATCGACGACGAAACCGCCAGGGCGCTCGGCGACGCCTGGGAGCGCTTCGACGACGACGAGGACGCCCTGGTCGGCGTGCTGACCGGCAGCGAGGGGACGTTCTCGGCCGGCGCGGACCTGAAGGCGATGGACCTGGAGGACCGCCCCGAGGGGTGGCTCGGGTTCACCCGCACGCGCGTCTCGAAGCCCACCGTCGCTGCCATCGAGGGCCACTGCGTCGCCGGCGGCCTCGAGATGGCGCTGTGGTGCGACCTCCGGGTGGCCGGCGAGACCGCCACCTTCGGCTGCTTCGAGCGCCGCTTCGGCGTGCCGCTGGTCGACGGCGGCACCCAGCGGCTGCCGCACGTCGTCGGCCTCGGGCGAGCGCTGGAGCTGATCCTGACCGGCCGCGAACTCGACCCCGAGACGGCGAAGGAGTGGGGACTCGTCAACCGGGTCGTCGGCGACGGCGAGGCGCTCGACGCCGCCGTGGAACTCGCCGAGACCGTCGCGGGCTTCCCCCAGGAGACCGTCCGGACCGACCGGGAGGCGGTGTACGACGGCCTCGGCGCCAGCCTCCAGCAGGGGCTCGCCGCGGAGGGGTGGCACGGCTCGCGCGCGATGGAGACGGCCGCGAGCGGGGCCGACCGGTTCGCCGGCGGCGAGGGCCGCGGCGGCGAGGGCGTCCCGGACGAGGAGTAACCGACGGGGCGACGGCGGAACGGGCCGGCGGCACGCTTTTGGTTTCCCGCGCGTACGCCCGACCATGTCGGTCGCACGTGACGCCATCGAGCGGGTTCGGCAGCCGGAGTACACGGGCGAGAACCGCTGCGTGCCGTGTACCGCGACGAACCTCGCCATCACCGGCGTCGTCGCCCTGGGACTGGCCGTGCTGTGGCTCCCGCTGGCGGTCGGCTTCGCCGCCGTCGGCGCCGCGAGCGTCTGGCTCCGCGGCTACCTCGTCCCCGGGACGCCCGAACTGACAAAGCAGTACTTCCCGGACTGGCTGCTCGCGAAGTTCGACAAGCAGCCCGCCCCGGAACCGATCCCGGACGACGAGTTCGACCCCGAGCGGGCGCTGCTGGAGGCCGGCGCGGTCGAGCCCTGCGAGGGCGTCGACGACCTCTGTCTCACCGACGAGTTCGAGCGGGCCTGGACGGACCGGATGGACGCCCTCGCCGACGAGGACTCCCTCCGCGCGGAACTGGCCGAACACCTCGACCTCGACGCCGACGGCGTAAGCTTCGAGTCCTACGGCGACGCCTTCGTCGCACGGGACGACGGCGCCCGCGTCGGCCAGTGGGAGTCCCGGACGGCGCTGCTCGCCGACCTCGCGGCCGCGAAGGAACTGCCGGACAAGGTCGAGAACTGGGAGGCCTACACCCCGCGGGCGCGAGGCCAGCTGCTCGGCGGGCTCCGCGTGTTCGTCGAGACCTGCCCCACCTGCGGCGGGGCGGTCACCGCCGACACGGAGACCGTCGAGTCCTGCTGTCGCTCGACGACGGTCGTCGGCGTGGCCTGCGAGGACTGCGGCGACAGGCTCCTGGAAGTACCGTACGACGAGCCTGCGGCGTGACCCCCGGAGGGTCGTCGCGGCCGGAGAAGCTCAGTCCTCGTCGCCTTCGAGCAGCCGGTCGACGATGACGTCGGGGTCGAAGCGCTCGAGGTCGTCGTACCCCTGGCCGGTGCCGAGGAAGAGGATCGGCTTGCCGGTCACCTGCGCGATGGAGATGGCGGCGCCGCCCTGGGAGTCGGCGTCGGCCTTCGTGAGGACGGTCCCGTCGATCTCGGCGGCGTCGTTGAACTCCCTGGCGCGGTTCGTCGCGTCCTGGCCGGCGACGGCCTCGTCGACGAACAGCGTCATGTCGGGGTCGACGACGCGGTCGATCTTTTCCAGTTGCGCCATCAGGTCGTTGGAGGTGTGGAGTCGACCGGCGGTGTCGCCGAGGACGACGTCGACGTCGTTGGCCTCGGCGTACTCGACGGCGTCGTAGATGACCGCCGCCGGGTCGCCGCCCTGCTCGTGGGTGATGATCTTGGTGTCGAGGGCACCCGCGTGCTCCTCGATCTGCTCGTTGGCGCCGGCGCGGTAGGTGTCGCCGTTGGCCAGCACCGACGAGAGGCCGCGCTCCTCGAGCCAGCGGGACATCTTCGCGATGGAGGTCGTCTTCCCGACGCCGTTGACGCCGGTGAAGACGACGACGACCGGCTTCTCCGCGTCGACGAGCCGCTGCTCGAAGTCGAACTGGCCGACGCCGATGACCTCCCGGAGGGCGTCGGCGATGGCGCGCTGGACGACCTGCTCGCCGGACTCGACCTGCTTGCGCGTCTCGCCGACCAGCCGCTCGCGGATCTGGTCGGTGATCTCGCGGGCGACGCTCATCTCGACGTCGCCCTGCAGCAGCTCCAGCTCAAGCTGCTCGAGGGGCTCCTCGAGCTCCTCCTCGGTGATGATCGTCTTGCCCGTCGCCGCCAGCATCGTCTTCTTCGCCAGCCCTGGGCCGTCGTCCGAGTCGGACTCGTCGGCGCCGCCGTCGTCGGCGTCGGCAGGTTCCGCGGGTGACTCCGCGGTCTCCTCGGCCGGCGCTGCTGGGTCGGCGGGCTCGGATTCGGCGTCGGGCGGCGATTCAGCCGCGGCTTCCGCCTCGGCGTCGTCCGGTTCGTCGGCCTGCTCCTCGACGTCGTCCTTGAAGCGGCCGAGCTTGTCTTTCAGTCCGTCGAACATCGGGCCTTACTCGTCGTCCTGCTGCTGCATCTGCTGCTGCATCTGCTGCATCTGCTGCTGCTGGGCCTGCTGGGCCTTCTGCTCGAGGTTCTCGGACTCCTCCTCGACCTCGTCGATCTCGCTCTCGAGCTCCTCGATGCGGTCGTCGAGGGTGTCCTTCTTCTGCTCGAGGGACTCGATGGCACCCTCGCCGTCTCGCTCGGCCGCGTAGCCGCCGCCGAGGCCGACGACGACCTCGTCCATGTCCTGGACCTCCGCGCGGACGTAGGCGCCGCCGCCGAGGGGCACCTGCACCGTCGAGCCCGTCTCCAGGGCCTCGATGGCCTCGATGGCCTCGTCGATCTCGGATTGCTCCTGGCGGACGCTCTCGATCTCGGCCTCGATGGCCTGCTTCTCCTCCTCGAGGGCCTGCAGTTGCTGCTGGATCTGCTGCATGGCGCCGCCGCCACCGCCGCCGCCGAGGCTCATGCGTCCACCCCGTCGATGGCGATCTGCGTGCGCTTGAGCCCGTGCTGGGAGCCGAACTCCGAGTAGACGCGTTCGACCGCGACGTCCTCGTTCGGGGCGTCGACCTGCTTCTCGAACTCCTGGTCGCCGTAGCGAGCCGGGAACGTGCCCCGGACGGTGAACTCACTCATGTAGGAAGGGTATCGCGCGAACGGGAAGTATCTTCCCTCTCCTGGTCGCTCGGCACGCATCCTTATAGCCCTCCGTCGCGTGCGAACGTCCACCATGAGAGCTGTACGCCTCTCCGAGCACGGCGGGACCGACGTGATGAGCGTCGAGGACGTGCCGCGTCCCGACCCGGGCGAGCACGAACTGCTGGTGGAGGTCGACGCCGCGGGCGTCAATCCGGTGGACACGTACTTCCGCGACGGCTCCTACGAGCCGGTCGGGCTCCCCTTCACGCCCGGCGTCGACGTCGCCGGCGTCGTCGTCGAACTCGGCGCGGACGTCGAGGGGGTCGAGACCGGCGACCGGGTCTTCGGCACCGGCATCGGCAACGCCGGCCACCAGGGCAGCTACGCGGAGTTCGCGACGGTGCCGGCCGATCGGGTCGTCCACCTCCCCGACGGCGTCGACGCCGCCGAGGCGGGCGCGGCGGGGGTCGTGGCCGGGACGGCCTGGCGAGCGCTGGTCGACCACGCGGCCCTCGACCCGGCGGAGTACTGCCTCGTCCACGGCGGCTCGGGCGGCGTCGGCCACGCCGCAGTCCAGATCGCCGACGCGGTGAGCGCGCGGACGATCACCACCGCCTCGCCGACGTACCACGACGCCGTCGCCGACCTGGGGGCAGACGTCGTCCTGGACTACGGCAGCGACGACCTCGCCGACGAGGTGCTGTCGGCCTCGGACGGCGGCGTCGACGTCGTGCTGGACCACCGCCTCGACGACTACCTCCAGTTCGACGCCGACGTCGCCGCCGAGCGCGCGAGGGTCGTCGGCATCGGCGAGAACGACCCCACCCCAGGGTTCACGAACGACGGCGCCGCCCGCTCGAAGGACGTCACCTACACGTTCATGTCGATGTTCAACACGCCGGACCTCCGGGTCCCGCTCCGCGGGGTCGCCCACCTCATGGACGTCGGGGAGCTCTCCGTCGAGGTCGCCCGGCGCTACGACCTCGAGGAGGCCGGGGAGGCCCAGCGCGCCGTCATGGAGGACAGCTTCCTCGGGAAGCTCGTCGTCGAGCCCTGAGGATGCGGACGGTCGAGGTCTCCCGGTTCGTCCGCGCCCAGCCCGCCCGGGTCGAGCGCGCCCTGGACCCGGCGTCCATCGTGGCCTACGAGGGGAGCTTCTCGGTGTTCGACGTCCGGGAGCGGGCCTCGGACACGCTCGTCGTCGCCGGCGGCTCGGGCCTGGAGCTGACCCTGCGGTTCGAGGAGCGCGAGGACGGCTTCTACTACGAGCAGGAGGAGGGAGAGGGCCAGCCCTTGGAGACCATGGAGACGACGCTGACGTACGCGCCGAAGGACGAGGGGACCGCCGTGACGGCGTCGTCGACGGTCGGGATGGGACTTCGGCCGGCGTTCCTCACCGACCGCCTGGCCGCCTGGAAGCGCCGCGGCGAACTCCGGCGGGCGCTCGACGCGCTCGCCGAGGACGTCGAGTGAGCGCCGCCGGGCCGACCGGTGTCCGTCCGATTCGCCCGGCCGTTACCGCGTCACGACGTGCGTGAGCAGCATCAGCGCGAGGGTCCCGACGACCAGCCGGGGGATCGTCAGATCCAGGGCGCCGACGAAGTCGAGGCCCCGGAGGACGACTGCGACGAACAGCGCCGACAGGACGAGGTTGAGCAGGAGGTGGACGCGCGGGTCGCCGTCGGTGGCCATCGTCCCACCGTGGAGGCGAGACCGACGTAAATCCCCCGCCCGTCGCGGCGAGGTTCGCGGCCGTCCGAGTCCTTATGCGCCAGCGGAACCCACTCTTAGGCGATGCGGCTCCGGAACAGCGACGGGACCCCCGTCGACCCGGTCCCGTTCCTCGTGGTCGCGCTGCTGGGCGTGATGATCGCGATAGCCTGGGGCCCGCTCTACCTGAAGTCCCACGGCGTCGGGCAGCCGACGGCGGTGACCGCGTCGGTCGGGCTGGCGGCCGCCACCGTCGGCAGTTCCTACTACCGCTACGTCTGGACCGCCAACCCACTCGTCCGCCGGACCGTCCCGGCCGCCGTCCGCTTCCGGAAGCTCGTCTACGCCATGGTCATCGGCGTCCTCGTGGTCCTCGCGCTCGTGGCGCTGCTCCACCTCTGACCGCGGGCCCGGTCCCGCAACGGGCGGTACCCTTATCCCGTGCTGTGCGGTACCGGGGGACATGTCGCTGGCCGACCGAATCGAGGACTTCATCGACCGGCTGCGGGTGTGGGCGCGGGGGCTGTACCACGGCATGATCGAGCACCCGGCCTTCGAGGCCATCGAGAACGAGGCCGAGGACCTCGCCGACGCCTTCATGCTCGCCTGCTTCCCGGACGCCTTCGGCATCCCGAGTCCGGTCTCCTACTACACCGCCGAACTGCTGCCGTTCCTCGGCGACGAGTTCGAGGCCTGGCAGCGCCGGATGTGGGACCGCGACTCCCTGGTCGAGCGGAAGGGCCAGACCTACCACTTCTGATGGCCGCGTTCACCTTCTTCGGCGGCAAGGGCGGCGTCGGCAAGACGACGGTCTCGGCGGCCTACGGGCTGAAGTGCGCCCGCGACGGCCTGGAGACCCTGGTCGTCTCGACGGATCCCGCCCACAGTACCTCGGACGTCTTCGACCAGCAGTTCGACGACGAACCCGGCCCCGTCGCGGGGTACGACGGCCTCTCCGCGATGGAGATCGACCCCGACGAGGCGGTCGACGAGCACTTCCAGGAGTTGCGCCGTCAGCTCGGCGAGCAGCTCAGCCCCGCGATGGTCAACGAGATATCGATGCAGCTCGAGATGGCCCACCGGACGCCCGGCGCCTACGAGGCGGCGCTGTTCGACCGGTTCGTCGAGGTGATGCGCGGCGCCGACGACTACGACCGCGTCGTCTTCGACACCTCGCCGACCGGCGGGACCCTCCGGCTGCTCGCGCTCCCGGAGTACCTCGAGCGGTGGATCGACCAGCTGCTCTCGAAGCGCCGCAAGAGCGTGGAGTACTTCGAGCGGGCCGCCATCGGCGAGAAGCGGACGGCGGAGCTGATCGAGTCCGACCCCATCGTCGCCCGACTGCAGGAGCGCAAGGAGACCTTCGCCTACGCCGGCGAGACGCTCCGCGAGGAGTCGTCGTTCACGCTCGTGCTCAACCCGGACGAGCTGTCGATCCGGGAGACCGAGCGGGCGCTCGCGTCGATGCGCGAGGCCGACCTGCGGGTGGACGGCCTCGTCGTCAACAGATTGACGCCGGAACCCGACCCCGAGGAGGAGGGCCGCGGCGCGCGGTTCCTCCGGGACCGCGTCGAGACCGAGCGGGCGCGGCTCGCGGAGATCCGCGAGCGCTTCGAGGTCCCGGTCGCCGCCGAGATCGAGACCCGCGTCCGGGAGGTGAAGGGCGACCTGCTCGAGGAGGTCGCCGACGAACTGGCGCTGTCGACCGCGCTGGGCCACTGACGGGTCGGCGGCGTGAGGCGGGACTGGCCGGGCGGCTGCCGATAGATGGCAGCGAGTGGGGTGAGCCGGCAACAACCGACAAAAACGTGCACATAATTTTATTACTGATACACCTAACAGTCGGGGTGTGGTAGCATATGGCAGGAGTAATATGGATCGTGGCGCTGGTGCTCTCGACGTTCACCGTCGCGTACGTTGGCTACGGACGGTACCTGTCCCAGTTCCTCGAACTGGACGACGAGCGTGAGACACCGGCTCACAAGTACGAGGACGGCCAGGAGTACGTACCGGCGAAACGACCAGTGCTGCTCGGGCACCACTACTCGAGCATCGCGGGCGGCGCGCCGATCGTCGGCCCCATCACGGCCGCGTTCGTGTGGGGGTGGGTCCCGGCGGTGCTGTGGGTCGCCATCGGGAACCCCCTGCTGGGCGCGGTCCACGACTTCAGTTCGCTGTCGAGCAGCGTCCGCCACGAGGGCAAGTCGATCGGGTACATCATCGGTCAGTACCTCGGCGACCGCGGGAAGAACATGCTGCTGTGGTTCGCCTTCCTGCTCATCATCCTCGTGGTGGCGGTGTTCGCGCTGGTCATCGGCCTCGTCTTCGACGCCTACCCCGCGGCGGCGACGTCGAGTCTGATCTACATCGGGCTCGCGGTCGTGTTCGGGGTCTGGCTCTACCAGCTGGACCTGCCGTTCGCCATCGGGACCGTCGTGTTCGTCGCGGGCGTGTTTGCGTCCGTCTGGGCGGGCATCCAGGCGCCGCTCGCCATCGTCGGCGAGCACCCCGAGGGGACCTTCGTGCTGCTCGACTCGGCGCCGTTCTGGATGCCGGAGCTACTCGGGAGCGCCAACATCGGCGCCTGGGTGCTGGTGGTCCTGCTGTACGGCGGGGCCGCCAGCGTCCTGCCGGTGTGGCTGCTGCTCCAGCCCCGGGACTACCTGTCGTCGTTCCTGCTGTACGCCGGCGTCGGCGGCGCCCTGCTCGCCGTGATCGTCGGGACGTTCGTCACCGGGATGGACGCGACGACCGGCGGCTCGGCGCTCAGCTTCGAGATATCGCTGGGCGCCTGGAACGGGTTCTTCGGCGGCGGCAGCCCGTTCGCCGACAGCCTCCCGCTGATGCCGCTGTTCCCGCTGCTGTTCATCACCATCGCCTGCGGGACGATCAGCGGCTTCCACTCGCTGGTCTCCTCCGGGACGACGGCCAAGCAGCTCGACAAGGAGACCGACGCCCGGCTCATCGGCTACGGCGGCATGCTCGCCGAGGGGCTGCTCGCGGCGGTGGCGCTGTGCGCCGTCGCGGTCGTCGCGGCCCCGGAGGCCACGGGCGGCATCGGGCTCGCACTCCCCAACTTCGCGCTCGGCGGCGGCGCCATCCTGACCGCCCTCGGCGTCCCGTTCGCCGTCGGCGAGGTGTTCATGGCGCTCGTGCTCTCGGCGTTCCTGCTGACGAGCATGGACACCGCCTGCCGGCTGGGGCGGTACATGCTCGAGGAGGTCGTCGGGACGCCACAGACGACGGTCCAGGAGTACGGCGCCAACCGCTACGCCAGCACCGCGATCATCGTCATCGCGGCGTTCTTCCTCCTCGGGAGCGGCCGCTGGGAGGACCTCTGGACGCTGTTCGGCGGCGCCAACCAGCTGCTGGCGGCGATGGCGCTGCTGACCGTCACCGTCTGGCTCGCCAACTGGGACGAGACCAAGCAGCTCGTCTCGACCGGCGTCCCGATGGCGCTGATGGTCGTCATCACCGTCGCCGGGCTGCTGTGGGTGTCGCTGTACCAGGTGCTCGGCGGCCGGCTGCTCGGCATCACCGCCGAGGCGGAGACGACGCTGCTCGGGCAGGTGTCGGCGGTCGTCCAGCTGGTCATCGCGCTGACGCTGGTCGGGCTGGCCGTGTCGCTGGTCTGGATGGGCTACGGCAACCTGCGCGATCTCGGACGGATCGGCGACGAACCGGCCGTGGCCGACGGGGGTGAGCCCGAAGCGGACGACGACTGACGACGCCGTCTCCTTCTTCGCCGCCGGCCGGAGCGCTCCGGCGACCGGTCAGAGCTGCAATCGGCGAGCGACGAGGTCGAGCAGTCCGGGCTCCTGCCGCTCGATCTCCGTCCACGTCCGGAACGCCTCCTCGACGTCGGCCTCGTCGCTGGCGACGAGGTCCCGGGCCTCCGGTGCGGCCACCACCAGGTTGACCTCGTAGTGGCCGTGGAAGCCGTACTTGAGAAGCTGCCGCTCGTCGAGGTCGGCAACGAACGACCGAACGTTCTCCGGGATCTCGGCTGCGATCACGACGAACGTGAACTCCGTGCTGTAGTGCTCCTCGTGGGGGTCGATCCACCGGTCGGCGAGCTCGTGGCCGAGGTCGACGAGCCGTCGCAGGTCGGCCTCGGTGACGCGCTCCGCGCGCCGGACGAAGAGGTGCTCGTGGGACTCGTGGTGGGCGAAGGAGAGGGCCGGGTGGAGGAAGTGCTTCTCGCTGTGGATCTCCATGTGGCCGTACAGGGGGAACGACTCGCCGTCGACGCGGTAGTCGGCCTCGAGGTCGTAGTTGTGGTGGAGCCGCCCGCCGACGGTCTCGAGGTACTCGTCGTCCCAGGTCGGCCGGTCGTCGCCAGCGCGCTCGGCGTCGGGGGTCTCGGCGTCACTCATGGCTGGTCGAGGGTGGCGCCGTCGGGAGCGACCCGTCCGGCGTGGCCGCGGTCCGTTCCGTTCGCGGCAGCCCGGATACCCTCCCGGCGACGTCGCACCGCACGTGCCACCGATTACCACTACCCGGATAAATAGTTCCCGCAGGTCGCGGGTCTGCCCAGGGGGTACCGGCCACGGTGAGACGGCATACGTGACGAGACATCGACAGGTCCGCCGAACATTTAACCGCCCGCTCGGCCTACTCCCTGTGAGTGATACGCATGGGAGGGAAACGAACGGAGGCCTGCGGGCGCTGTAGCGTCTCGACGGTGGTGGACGCCGCCGGGGGCGAGGAGGAGGACGACGACGGCGACGCCAGGAACCCCTTCGAGGGTGCCCGAATCGAGATCCAGGAGGCCGAACTCCGGCGGGTCGTCGGCCACGAGGTGCTCGTCCGCCGGGTGAAGGACCGCCTCGACGACCTCGCGTCCCGGTTCATCTACGGCTGACGCCCGACTACCTTTCATGCTCTCGCGTATCGGCATCCACGACTCCGTCGGCGCGGTGTTTCCGCCGGACGTGCTCCGGACGGAACTCGACGACCTCGACCTCGAGGTGTCGGTGGTCTCCACCGGTGCCGTCGACGGGTGCGACGCGCTGGTGACGTTCGACTACGAGGCGGCGTTCCTGGCGGCGGACCTCGGGTGGATCCACTCCATCCAGTCGGGCGTCGACCGCTTCCCCTTCGACGAACTGCGGGACGCGGGCGTTCGGCTGACCAACAGCACCGGCATCCACGGCGACGCCGTCGGCGAGACGGTCGCGGGCTACATGCTGCAGTTCGCCCGCGGGCTGCACCGCTACCGCTCGAACCAGGAGCGACGGGCGTGGTCGCGAGGGGAATGGGACGACGCGTTCACGCTCGACGGCGAGACCGTCTGCGTCGTCGGCCTGGGGACGCTCGGCCGTGGCGTCGCCAGGCGGGCCGACGCCCTCGGCACGGACGTCGTCGGCGTCAAGCGGACGCCGACCCCCGTCGACCACGTCCGGACGGTCCACCCCTCCACGGAACTCCAGGAGGCCGTCTCGGCGGCGAAGTTCGTGGTCGTCGCCGTCCCCCTGACCGACGAGACCGAGGGCCTCGTCGGCGAGGCGGAGCTGGCCGCGATGCGCGACGACGCCGTCCTCGTGAACGTCGCCCGCGGGCCGGTGGTCGACGAGTCCGCGCTGGTCGACGCCCTGGAGGCCGGCGAACTCGCCGGCGCCGCCCTGGACGTCTTCGAGACGGAGCCGCTCCCCGAGGACTCGCCGCTGTGGGGGATGGAGAACGTGGTCGTGACGCCGCACGTCGCGGCGATGACCGACGACTACTACGAGCGGATCGCCGCGCTCGTCCGGGAGAACGCCAGGCGGTTCGAGACCGGCGAGTCGCTGGCGAACCAGGTCGTCTGATCGGTCGTCGCCCCGCTCTTCGACGGCGGCTACCGAACTTCTATGGCGCCGTCGCCCCAACCGCGAGCCATGAAGTTCGCGGTGTTCGGAGCCGGCGGCGTGGGCGGTTACCTCGGGGCGCGCCTCGCCGACGCCGGCCACGAGGTCCACCTGATCGCGCGCGGCGACCACCTCGAGGCCATCCGGAACGACGGCTTGCGGCTCGAGAGCGTCGCCGGCGACACCGTCGTCGAGGTCCCCGCGACCGACGACCCCGCCGAGGTCGGCGCCTGCGACGCGGTCCTGTTCTGCGTGAAGGCCTACGACACGCGGTCGGCCGCCGCGGAACTCGACCCGCTGCTCGGCGACGACACCGCCGTGGTCTCCTTCCAGAACGGCGTCGACAACGAGCGCTGGCTGGCCGAGGCCGTCGGCGACGAGTACGTCTGCGGCGGCGTCGCCTACATCTTCTCCACCATCGCCTCGCCGGGCGTCGTCGAGCACACCGGCGGGCCGGCGCGGTTCGTCTACGGCGAACTCGACGGCGAGCGCACCGACCGCATCCGGCGGCTCGACGCGGCGCTCTCCGGCGCCGACGGCGTCGAGGCGGTACTGGCCGACGACGTCTCCGTCGAGCTGTGGCGGAAGTTCGTCTTCATCTGCGCGCAGGCCGGCGCGACGGCGACCAGCCGCCTGCCCGTCGGCGACATCCGCGAGTCCGAGCCCGCCTGGCGGTTCTACCGGCGGCTCATGGCGGAGGTCGCCGCGGTCGCGCGGGCGGAGGGCGTCGACCTCCCCGACGGGACGGTCGACGAGTGGCTCGCGTTCGCCCGGGACCTCGACGCCGACGCCTACTCGTCGCTGCACTACGACCTCGAGCACGGCAACCGACTCGAACTGGACGCCCTCCACGGGTCGGTCGTCCGGCACGCCGAGGAGGTCGGCGTCGACGTCCCGATGAACGAGGCCGTCCACGCCATCCTGTCGCCCTGGGCCGAGCGGCGGAGCTAGCGCTCGCGCAACCCCTCTCCAAGCAGGGAGGATATCCACACGACGGCGCCGAGGGCGAGGACCACTCCCAGGAGGCCGATCAGGTAGTCGCCGTCGGGGAGTCGCCTCGCGAGACCGACGCCGAGGATCCCGACGATGGCCAGCAGTGTACCGAGGGCGGTGCGGTGGAGGGACGAGGCGAGGTCGTCGACGCCGGAGGTATCGGACGGCATCCTGAGGGACGCTCGTAGAGCGGGTCGAAAAGCGTTCCGCCGATACGGCTCTCAGTCGATGAAGCCGAGGGCGTCCTCGATGCGACCCAGCTCGGGCCCGGTGGTCTCCTGGCCGGCGACGTAGCCGGAGGAGTTGGCGACCAGCCCGGAGCCGACCAGCGGGCCGCCGTAGTTGATGGTGCCGATGTCGGCGTAGACGCCGAAGAGCTCCTCGAGGAAGTCCAGTTCCTCGTCGTTGGTCTTCGGGTGGCAGAGCACGCCGTCGTTCGTGACGACCGCGGCGGTACCGACCGTCCGGACGTCCGCGATCATCCCGCGCTCGACGGGGACGTCGAGGGCGTCCTTGACGGCCTGGATTGCGTTCCGCGGGAGGTCGGGGTGGACGTACGCGCCCGCGTCGTTCGCGAGGACGACGTTGCCCGCTGCGTTGATGCGGCCGGGGAGCTCGACGACCGGGAGGTCGGTGCCCTCCTCGATGCGGTCGCGCTCGCGGTCGGTGACCCGCTCGCTGACGAGCAGGCCGTTCTCGTTGCCCGCCGCGAGGGCGCCGACGGTCGCCGACCCGGCGATGGTGGTGGGGACGGCCTCGACCTCCAGCTCCGCTTCGAAGTCGCTCAGGAGCGACTCGTCGAGGTCCGGGCGGGCGAGGAGACAGTCGTCGGTGGCCCGCATGAAGACGCCGACGTAGGCGGAGCCGGAGAGGGCCGTGCGGAGCACGTTACGCGGTCTCTGCTTCGACGACGGCCTCGCCCTCCTCCTCGAAGCGGGCGGCCCGCACGCGGAGCTTCCGCGGCGGCTTCGAGCGGCCGCGCGACCAGATCTCCTCGTTGATCGAGGGGTCCAGCCGGACCGCCTCGCCGTCGACGTTGAAGTGCTGTGCGAGGTGCTCGCGGACGAGCTTCATCGCCTTGTCGGCGCGTTCGCCGTTCGGCTCCGCGTGGACGTCGCGGAGCGGCACCGTCATGACGCGCTCGTCGAACTCGGCGCTCATTCGTCCGTGTCACTCCGCCGCCAGTTGCGGCGCTTGTGGTTCCGCAGCGTGTCGCGGTCGGTCTTCATGATGACCCAGGCCGGCACCCGGCTGTTCTGCCGCTCGAGCTTGGCCAGTCGCTGCTTCTTGGCCTTGGACTTCTTGCTCATAGTGGAGGCACCTTCCGTCGCGGCGTTTAAATTCTTGTCCATTGGCCGTGGGTAGCCGACGGCCGGCGACGGGACGGGGGCCGGCCGCCGGTGTCGACGCCCCTGCGCACCTCAGAACTCGAAGCGCTCTAATGTCTCGTATTCGGGTCCCTCGGGAGTCAGCGTGCTCTCCACGAGGCGCAGCTCCTCGACCCGGCGCGTCCCGGCCTCGGGGTCCTCCTCGCGGACGTACCGCTGGACGTCCTCCTTGGCGGCGGCGTGGTCCATCCGCGCGAGGGTGACGTGCGGCGTGAACTCGTGGGACTCCTCGTCGTAGCCGAGCGCCGTCGTTTCCAGCTCCAGGGCGCGGTGGAGGTCGGTCAGCGCCTCGGTTCCGTCGTCGACGCCGAGCCAGACGACGCTGATGTAGTCCAGCGACGGGAAGACGCCCAGCCCTTCGAACCGCGCCTCGAAGGGCTCGACGTCGGCGCCCTTCACCGCCGCTTCGACGGCGTCGGTCAGCGCCTCGAGGTCGTGGTCGCCCTCGCCGAGGAACTTCATCGTCACGTGGGCCTGTTCGGGGTCGGTGGGGTTCAGCCCGGGCAGGTCCCGCAGCGGTTCCTGGACGGCCGCGATCTCCTCCTCCAGTCCGTCGACGCCCACGCTGACGAACAGTCTCATGGCTCCCCGTACGCGGGCGGGTCGTAAAGTTTGCCAGGCCGTCGCACGGTTCGGTCCCTTCGGCAAGTCGGGGCCGGGGTGGGCCCGGGCGAGTCAGAATCCCCGGACGGTCTCGACGACGCCGGTGGTCTCCAGGGTCATCCAGAGGACGAAGAACCCGTACAGCCCCAGGAAGACGTAGGCCTCGGGGTCGGTGAGTTCGAGGTGGGTGCGCGTGAAGACGACGAAGAGGATGGTGGCGAAGGCGAGGAAGCCCAGCATCGGGATGGCGGCGAGGAAGTTGACGGTGGCCGACCCCGCGAGCAGGACGCCGACGGGGATGGCGACGAGCAGGTTGAACGTGTTGCTGCCGAGGACGTTCGTGAGGCTGGTGACGCTCTGGCCCTCCCGGGCGGCGCGGACGCTGACGATGGCGTCCGGGAGGCTCGTCGCGGCGGCGATGACCGTCAGGCCCCACAGGAGGCTCGGCGTCTCGAAGATGGCGCCGAAGCCCAGCGCGGCCCGGACGATGCCCTCGACGCCGACGGCGATGAGCAGGAGGCCGACGGCGAGGACGCCCCACTGCCGGCGGGCGTTCACCTCGACCTTCTCGGCGACGTGGTCTTGGGTGTCCTGGTACTGGAGGAAGACGTAGACGGCGTAGGTCGTCAGCGGTATCAGCGCCAGCACGGGCGTCAGGATGGCCTCGCGGTTCGTCCCGCCGGGGACGTAGGTGGCCCCGAGGGCGAAGACGAGGAAGAGGACGAGGATGCTGATGACGTAGAACTGGGCGTCCTTGTGGACGATGTCGCGGGTCGCCTCGAGGGTGTCGCTGGTGAGCCCCGACACCGCCGGGATGACGAGCAGGTTGAAGATGGCGCTGCCGACGATGGCGCCGACGCCGAGGGAGAACTCGTCGTGGACGAGCGTGCTGACGACGACGGAACTCAGTTCGGGGAAGCTGGACCCGACGGCGACCACCACGGCGCCGTGGACGGCGACGGGGATGCCGTAGTGCTTGCTGAGCCGCTCGGCGGAGCGCTCGAGGCGGCCGCTGCCCGCCCAGATGACCGCCGTCGAGACGATGGCGAGACCGAGGTAGAACGCGACGCCGCCCGAGAGACCGACCATCTACGTGGGACGTGTCGGCCCTCGAACAAAGGCCTGTCCCAGCGCGGCCGGTATGCCTCGAAGTTCCCCCACGTTCTTGCCGCGAGGCGCGGCTCCGCCGCGCCGCGCGTGCGAAAAGCGGGTCGCAACCCTTTACCCCCTCGGTAGGCTACACATCGTAACATGACCGACGAGGAGCCAGACGACTCCCACGAGTTCTCGGAGGGCCAGGGGTTCGGCGACCCCTACGAGGGGTTCGACCTCGACCCGCCGGAGCTCGACCCCGACCCGGAACAGGTGGACCCGGTGGACTCCCGCGTGGTGGCCGACACGCTCGACCGGCGACAGATCGCGTCCGAACAGGTCGACGCCGAGGAGCTGCTGGACGTGGCGATGGACTACATGCGGATCAACCGCCACGAGCAGGCGACGGACACCCTCCAGCGGGCGGCCCAGTACGCCGACGACGAGCTGATCGAGCAGGAGGCGTGGGTGAACAAGGGCGCCGCCCACGCGGAACTGCAGGAGTTCCAGCAGGCCATCGACTCCTACCGGGAGGCGCTCCGCATCGACGACGACTCCGAGCACGCCGCGTCGGCGGAGACGAACCTCGCGTACGCGCTGTGGAAGTCCGGCCAGACCGAGCAGGCCCTCGAACACGCCGAGCGGGCCGTCGAACTCGACCCGCGGTTCCCGCAGGGCTGGTACAACCGCGGGTTCTTCCTGCTGGAGCGCGGCCTCGCGGAGGACGCCGTCTCCTGCTTCGACAACGCGATGCGGCTGGGGTACCGCGACGCCGACGTCCTCGAGGAGAAGGCCCGCGCGCTCGAGGAGATGGGCGAGGACGAGGAGGCCGAGGAGGTCGCCGCGGAGGCCGAGGAGCTACGGCAGCGCGCCGAGGAGCAGTTCGTCGAGGAGCAATGATGCTGCTGTGCGAGCGGTCGACCCAGGAGGGACTGCTCGTCTCGGTCTGCGATCCGGACGTCCTCGGCGAGACCTTCGAGAACGGCGAGGCGTCGCTGACGGTCGACCCGGACTTCTACGAGGGCGAGGAGGCGACCGCCGAGGAGGTCGTCGCCAGCCTCGCGCGGTGCTCGGTGGCGAACCTCGTCGGCAGCGAGGCCGTCGGCGTGGCCATCGAGCACGGCTTCGTCGAGGAGGCGAACGTCCTCGAGTTCGACGGGACGGTCCACGCCCAGTACCTCCGGCTATAGTTATCCGGCTGTAGGATTCCGGCTGTAGTTTTCACGCACGGGACAGGGGGCAACTACCCGACGGCGCTAGAACTCCCGGTAGAGTTATGGCCGGCCGGGGTCACGGACCCACCGGATGACCGCGACCGCCACGTCGACGTTCCTGCTGCTCGTCGGCTACGGGGTCGCCATCGGCCTCGCGACGAGCCTCGCGATCTACTGCCTCCTCCGGCGGTCGACCCGCGTCGCGACCGCCTTCGGCGCCTGCATGCTCGCGGTGCTGCTGTGGTCGCTGGGCGCGTTCGGTCGGCTGCTCGCGCCGACGGAGGCGGTCTGGTACGTGTGGACGCTCGTCATGTACCTCGGCGTCTCGACCGCCGCGGTGCTGCTGTTCGTCTTCGCGGTGCTGTACACCGGCTGGGGGTCGCACCTGAACGCCCGTCGCGTCGCCCTGCTGTTCGTCGTGCCGGCGGCGTCGCTGCTGCTGCTGGCGACCGACCCGAGCCACGACCTGTTCTTCGCGGGCGTCTCCGAGGTGCCGTTCGGAACCGAGACCGTGTTCACGACCGAGTCGGGTCCCTGGTTCTGGGTGAACGCGCTGTACAGCTACGTGCTGTTCGGCGGCGCGACCGCGCTGCTGGGGCGGTTCGCCGCGAGCAACCACCGGGTGTACCGCCGGCAGGCGCTTTTCGTCCTCGCCGGCGCGGCGTTCCCGTGGGCCGTCAACGTCGCCTACCTCTTCTCGCTCGGCCCGGCGTTCCCGGTCGACCCCACGCCGGTCGGCTTCGCGGTCGGCAGCGCGCTGCTCGCCTACGCCGTCTTCCGGGTCGGCCTGGCGGACCTCACGCCGGTCGCACGGTCGGCGGTGGTCGACCTCAACCCGGCGGCCGGGTCGCTGCTGGATGGCCACGAGAGCTCCGCGAGCGGGGACGCCGTCGGCCGCCCGGTCTCCGAGGTCGCGCCGGACCCGCTGCTGGCGGCCGGCGACGACCCGGGGTCCGTCACCGTCGACGGCACGGAGCGGTGGTACCGGACCCGCGAACTGCCGCTGGAGGGCGACGGCTCCGTCCTGCTGGCCAGCGACCGCACCGACCAGATGCGGCGGCGGCGCCAGCTCCGCGAGCAGACCGGGCGCCTCGAGGAGTTCACCCGCGTCGCGGCCCACGACCTCCGGAACCCGCTGAACGCCATCACCGGCTACGCGGAACTGGCCCGGGAGACCGGCGACGTCTCCCACCTCGAGCGGGTGCCGCCGGCCGCCGAGCGCATCGAGACGCTCATCGACGACCTGCTCACGCTCGGCCGGGAGGGTCGCGCCGTCGAGGAGACCGCTCCCGTGTCGCTGCTGGACGCGGCCGAGACCGCCTGGGGGAACGTCGAGACGGGCGGGGCGACTCTCGAGACCGTCGACGACGGCGTGGTCCTCGCCGACGAACCGCGGTTCGTCCAGCTGCTGGAGAACCTCTTCCGGAACACCGTCGAGCACGGTGCCGGGGGAGCCGGCCGCGGCGAGGAAGTCACCGTTCGCGTGGGCGCGCTCCCGGATGGATTCTTCGTCGCCGACGACGGGACCGGCATCCCGACGGAGAGCCGCGCGGACGTCTTCGAGTACGGCTACTCCACCCACGGCGGCACCGGCCTCGGGCTGCCGGTCGTCCGGAGCATCGCCGTCGCCCACGGCTGGGAGGTCTCGGTCAGGGAGGCGGCCGGCGGCGGCGCCCGCTTCGAGTTCACCGGCGCCGAGGTCCGCGAGCCCGTTACCCGCGGCGGCGCGGAGAGAGCGGGCGCCGTCGGGGCCGACGGGCCGCGGCGCCGGCCACCTTAAGCGCCCCGGCGACGCCCGGGCGAACCTTGAAGCCGGACGCGTGCGCCTCGCTCCCATGCAGATCACCGGCGTCAACCAGTACCACCTCGAGCACCACCTCGAGGAGCCGTTCTACCCGACGTGGATCCCCGGCTACCCGCAGTCGAGCCACGAACTGGAGCTGTTCGAGATCGAGACCGACGAGGGCATCACCGGCTACGGCGCCTCGCCGTCGTTCGCCGGCGGCCTCGAGTACGAGACGCCCCTCGAGCTGTTCCTGACCGGCGAGGACCCCCACAACGTCGAGGGCATCCTCGGGAAGCTCGACACCGTCAACCTCGTCGGGCCACGCCCCTGGCACGTCGAGATGGCGCTGTGGGACATCATCGGCAAGGACGCGGGCAAGCCCGTCTACGAGCTGTTCGGCGCCGAGGCGACCGACATCCCCGTCTACGCCTCGACCGGCGAGGTCCAGCCGGCCGACGAGCGCATCGACTACGTCGAGGAACGGATCGACGAGGGCTTCGAGGCCGTGAAGCTCCGCGTCACCGAGGTCGACCACCTCGAGACCGTCCGCGAGGTCCGCGAGGCGTTCCCCGACCTGACGCTGATGGTCGACGCGAACAAGGGCTGGGCGGTCCGGGTCATGGAGGAGGAGGTCAAGTGGTCGTTCGCCGACGCCCTGGAGTTCGCCCGCGGCCTCGACGAGATCGGCGGCGTCGAGTGGCTCGAGGAGCCGCTCCCCCGGCGCGACTACGAGGGGTACGCCCGGCTCCGGGACGCCGTCGACGTCAACGTCGCCGGCGGCGAGTTCAACAACGGCGTCCACCACTTCCGGGAGTTCGTCGACCAGGGCTCCCTCGACGTCCTCCAGCCGGACGCCGCGCTGGCGACGGGCATCAGACAGGGCGTCGACGTCGCGCGGATGGCCCAGGCCCACGGCCTCCAGTTCGTCCCGCACACCTGGACGAACGCCCTCGGCTTCGCGGCGAACCTCCACGTGATGACCGCGGTCGGCAGCCCCTGGTGCGAGTACCCGATGGAGCCGCCGTGGACGCCCGAGGTCTGGTCGTTCATGCTCGAGGAGGGGTTCGCCCACGACGACGGTACCATCCGCGCGCCGGAGGAGCCGGGCCTCGGCGTGGAGATCCCCGACGACGTGCTGGCGGAGGCGGCCGACGAGTAGACCGCAGCGACGATTCCGCGCCGTTTTTCACCCGGACCCGCGAGGAACCGATATGGCCGACCAGGAACTCATCGACGCGCTCCGGGCCGCCGACGCGGTCAAGTTCGGGGAGTTCGAGCTCTCCCACGGCGGCACCTCCGAGTACTACGTCGACAAGTACGTCTTCGAGACCGACCCGGAGTGCCTCGAGCGCATCGCCGAGGCGTTCGCAGAGCGCCTCAACGGCCGCAAGCTCGCCGGCGTCGCCCTCGGCGCGGTCCCGCTGGTGGCGGCGACGGCCGTCGAGACTGCCACCCCCTACGTCATCGTCCGGAAGCAGGCCAAGGAGTACGGCACCGGCAACCAGATCGAGGGCTCTCTCGAAGCGGGCGAGGAGGTCGTCGTCCTCGAGGACATCGCCACCACGGGTCAGAGCGCCGTCGACGCGGTCGAGGCGCTCCGGGAGGCCGGCGCGACGGTGAACCGCGTGCTCGTGGTCGTCGACCGCGAGGAGGGTGCCCGCGAGAACCTCGCCGAGCACGACGTCGAACTCGAGTCGCTGCTGACCGCCTCGGACCTCCTGGCCGACGCCGACCGCGACTGAGCCGCCCGGCCGTCGCCGTCGGTATCCACCTCTGTGTCTATTGTCTCTTCGGGATACATCGAAGTATTCATGCGCGTGCGGGGCCGCCGTCTAGGACATGAACCGTTCGGAGAAGGCCGCCCTCCAGCTGCGGGCCGTCGACGTGCTGCGGACGCTGAAGGAGACGCACACGTACGAGGAGCTCGCCGCCGAGACCGGGCTGCCGGCCGGCGACCTGAACCGCTACGTCAACGGGCACGTCCTCCCGAGCGAGGCACGCGCCCGCGAGGTGGTCGACGGCGTCGGCGAGGAACTGCTCGCAGAGGAGCTGACCGCCCGCATCGCCCTCGACGACGAGGGGTACGTCGACAACTCCCGCGTCGTCTTCGACCAGTCGCTGCTGTCGCTCGTCCCGCCGGTCGCCACCGAGTCGCTGGGCATCGAACCGCCGGACGCGGTGCTGACGGCCGCGACCGACGGCATCACGCTCGCGGCGGCGATGGCCCGGCACTTCGGCGCGCGCTGTGCGTACGCCAAGAAGTCCCGGGAGACGGCCGTCGAGGAGTTCATCGAGGCCCGACAGCGGCTCTCCTCCGGCATCGAGATCGACTACTACCTCCCGGCGAACGCCGTCGACGCCGGCGAGTCCGTGCTGGTCGTCGACGACCTCATCCGGTCGGGGGAGACCCAGGAGCTGCTCCTCGACATCGCCGACTCGGCCGGCGCCGACGTCGCCGGCGTCTTCGCGCTCATCGCCGTCGGCGACGAGGGGATCGACCGCGCCAGGGCGCACACGGACGCGCCGGTCGGCTCGCTCGTCACCCTGGAGTGACCCGCAACGGTGCCTATCTCGTGGCGTCGCGGGCTCGCCGCCTACCCCCGAAGTATCCAAGTTCGTGCGTAGGAAAGCCAGAAATAGACGACAAGTATTAAGAACCACTCCCGCGGTATGCTCGAACGTGAATTATGGGTGTAACTGATTCGCTCGCGGAGTACTTCGACTTCGACGAGCACGACACGGATTTCGAGACGGAGACGCTGGCGGGGGTCACGACGTTCCTGGCGATGGCGTACATCGTCGTCGTCAATCCGAACATCCTCGCGCCGGCCATCGTGGGTGGGGTCCCCGAGGGCGGAGAGGTTCTGCGGACGGAGATCGCCGGCGAGACGTACACGTTCGCCCAGGTCGTCGAGATGCTGACCGTCGTCACCATCCTGGCGTCGGTCGTCGCCATCCTCGTGATGGCGCTGTACGCCAAGCGGCCGTTCGGCCTGGCGCCGGGCATGGGCCTGAACGCCTTCTTCACCTTCACCGTCGTGCTCACGCTGGGCGTCCCGTGGCAGGTCGCCCTCGCCGCGGTGTTCACCGAGGGCGTCATCTTCATCGCGCTGACCGCCGTCGGCGCCAGGGAGTACATCATCCGGCTGTTCCCCGAACCGGTGAAGTTCGCGGTCGGGGCCGGTATCGGCGTCTACCTGCTCTTCCTCGGCCTCCAGGAGATGAACGTCGTCGTCGCCGACGACGCGACGCTCGTCACGCTGGGGAACGTCCTCCAGAGCCCGGTCGCGGCGCTGTCGCTGCTCGGCCTCGTCGTCACGCTGCTGCTGTACGCCCGCGACATCAAGGGGTCGATCGTCCTCGGCATCCTCTCGACGGCCGTCGCGGGCTACGCGCTGACGCTCGCGGGCGTCGTCGACCGCGGCGTCCTCGAACCCGGCACCGTCTCGCAGGTCGAGTCCGACGGCCTCGGTTCGCTGCTGTTCGGCGTCCAGTACGACTTCACGCCGCTGTTCTTCGGGTTCGTCGAGGGCCTCTCGCTCATCACCGAGGACCCGCTGACGTTCGCGCTGGTCGTCTTCACGTTCTTCTTCGTCGACTTCTTCGACACGGCGGGGACGCTCATCGGCGTCTCCCAGATCGGCGGCTTCCTCGACGACGAGGGGAACCTCCCCGACATGGACGAACCCCTGATGGCCGACGCCGTCGGCACCACCGTCGGCGCGATGATGGGCACCTCGACAGTGACGACCTTCATCGAGTCGGCGACCGGCGTCGAGGAGGGCGGCCGCACCGGCTTCACGGCGCTGGTCGTCGGGATCCTCTTCCTGCTGTCGCTGCTCGTCGTCCCGCTGGTCACCGCCATCCCGACGTACGCCACCTACATCGCGCTGGTCGTCGTGGGGATCCTCATGCTGCAGGGAGTAGCCGACATCGACTGGCAGGACCCGGCCTGGGCCATCTCCGCCGGCCTGACGATCACGGTCATGCCCCTGACGGCCTCCATCGCCAACGGGCTGGCGGCCGGCATCATGAGCTACCCGCTCGTCAAGGCCGCGATGGGAGAGCGCCGCGACGTCTCGCCGGGACAGTGGGTGCTGGCGGCCGTCTTCGTCGTCTACTTCGTCGTCTACTTCGCGGTCAGCGCCGGGATGCTGGCGTTCTGACGGGCGCGGAACCGTAACACCTTCCTTCCGGTCACTCCCCTGTGGCACCATGGATTTCCCGCGAGCGAGCGGCCACTCCCGGCGTGCGGTACTCCGCCGGGTGCTCGCCGCCCTCGTCCTCGCGCTCCTGCTGCCCGCCGCCTACTCCGCCGTCGCGACCGACGCCGTCGAACTCGGCCCCGGGACGGTCGAGCAGCCGGCGGAGAACACGACGTACGTCAGCGTCCAGGGGTTCCACTTCGCTGGCTACGGCAAGCCGAAGAAACCCGCCCGCCTGGTCGCCGCCGACCCGGACGCCGAAGTCGAGTGGCGCTTCGACGGCGACTCCGTCGGGGCCAACTGGTTCTACGAGGTCGACACCCTGTCGAACGGGAACCTCTTCGTGACGGCCACGAACACCGACGGCACGGTCGTCTTCGAGTACGACCCCGCGACCGGGGAGCCGGTCTGGACCCACGAGCTACCGGGCGCGATGGACACCCACAACGTCAACCTGCTGTCCGGCCGCCGGCTGCTCGTCGCGAACATGCGGAACTTCGACGAGAGCACGGGCGTTAGCGACGACCGGCTCTACATCGAGGACACCGAAAGCGGCGAGACCGAGTGGGAGTGGCTGTTCCGCGAGCACTACCCGAACGACACCGACGGCGGCTTCTCGGAGGACTGGACGCACGTCAACGACGTGGACCTGATCGGTGACGACGAGCGCTACGTCCTCGCCTCGCCGCGGAACTTCGATCAGGCGATCGTCGTCGACCGCGAGACCGACGAGATCGTTATGCGGCTCGGCTCCGACGACGACCACGAGATCCTGTACGAGCAGCACAACCCCGAGTACCTCGAACGGGAGGACGGCACGCCCGTCGTCCTCGTCGCCGACAGCGAGAACGACCGCGTCGTCGAGTACGAGCGCGACTGCGGCGACGCGGACCCGCGGCTCGGCGCCGGCACCCCGCCCGAGGAGTGCGAGTGGGAGCGCACCTGGTCCGTCGACGGCTTCAACTGGCCCCGGGACGCCGACAGGCTGCCGAACGGCAACACGCTCGTGACGGACACGCTCAACCACCGCGTCGTCGAGATCACCCCGGAGGGCGAGGTCGTCTGGGAGTTCTACGCCGCGTGGGCGCCGTACGACGCCGAGCGCGGCGAGGAGGGCGCCAACGGCCCGACGATGGCCGACCACGGAACGGGCGGCAACTACACGGTCACCGGCGGCGGGGACAGCGGTCCGGCCAGCCAGTACACCGTCGGCGACGGCATCTCGGACTTCGGTTCTCACACGCCCTGGTCCGGCGCGTTCGACGAACTCGCGACGCGGTACTCCCACGTCGAGCCGTTCTTCCGCCCGGTCGGCATCGGCTCGTGGGCGTTCCTGTCGCTCGTCCTCGGATTGCTGGTCGCGCTCGGCTGGGGCGTCGGCGAGGCCGTCGTCCACCGCCGTCGCATCACGGCCGGTATCGGCGACCGGCTCGGGTGAGGGGCGGCCACGGGTGCGAAGAGACCGGCAGATATCCGGTTTCCAGATACTTACCTAATATCTTGGGAAAACCCCTTATCCCGAACTCCCCCATCCGTGGCGATAATGCAACTGGAATCGAGCCGGCGGACCGAGGGACGGGATCGGGACGAACTGTTCGAGGTACTCACCCACCGGCGGCGACGGCGGGTCCTCGCGCTGCTGCGAGGGGCGGACGGGCCGGCGTCGCTGTCGGAGGTCGCCGCGGAGCTGGCGGCCGACAGCGAGTGCGAGGACTCCGCCGAGCGGGTCGAGATCACGCTCTACCACCGCCACGTCCCCAAGCTGGCGGCGGCCGGTCTGGTCGCGTTCGACGCCGACCGGCGGACGCTGACGCTCACGGGCCCCGTCCCGGAGTCTGTCGAGGAGCCCGGCCGCACCCTGGAGATCGAGTAGATGGCCGGACTCGAGTGCTCGAACTGCGCCGCCGGCGACGACGGGGCGACCAGGACGCTGGTCGTCGAGGGGGACCGGCGACTCGAGGTGGCGCTCTGCGAGCCCTGCTACGACGAGTTCGTCGCCGAGGAGTGGATCGAGGCGGCTCGATAGCCGCCACCGCTCCTCCCTCCCATCGGCGGCGCCCGTTCCGTCAGACCGAGTACGCCGAAGGTACCTGCCCGGTCTGGTCACGGCCGGACACACGACCGCCGCGCTCTTTACGCCCGACGCCGTATCTACGGGCGATGGCGAACATCACGCTCTACGAGCTCCCCGGCTGTCCGTACTGCGCGAAGGTCACCGACAAGCTGGAGGACCTCGACGTCGACTACGACACCGTCGAGGTACCTGGCGACCACTCCGAGCGGACGGAGGTCGAGGAGGTCAGCGGCCAGACCGGCGTCCCCGTCATCGTGGACGAGGCGAACGGCGTCGAGGGGATGCCGGAGTCCGACGACATCGTCGAGTACCTCGAGGAGAACTACGGCGACGGCGCGAGCGCCTGAACGCCCGCCGGTACTTCTCCGGACGCTCGCCCCGAACAGCGGCGGCTACAGCGCCTCCTTGTACGCCTCGAGGGTCTCCTCGACGTCCGACTCGGTGTGGCCGTAGGAGACGAAGTTCGACTCGAACTGGTTCTGCGAGAGGAGGACGCCCTCCTCGAGCATCTGTGGGCGGAACAGTCGGGCGTAGCGCTCGGTCTCCGCCCGCTTGACGTCGGTGCCGCGCTTGGGACAGGACTCGTACCGGCTGCAGGAGGGGTCCTGCCGGCAGCCGTTCGCACAGCAGTCGTCCTGCGGGCCGTCGTCGGCGCGGGTGAAGATCACCTTGAACAGCGAGTCGGTCCCGACGACGGTGTACTCGGGGGCGTGGTCGGCGACGATGTCCGTGAGGCCCTCCCGTAGCTGCCGGCCGAGCTCGTTCACGTGGTCGTGGACGTCGTTCTCGGCGCAGAACTTGAGCGTCTCGAGGCCGGCGGCCATCGTCACCGGGTGTCCGGAGAAGGTGCCGGCCTGGAAGACGTCGCCGACGGGGCTGAACTGCTCGAGGTACTCGGTCTTGCCGCCGACGGCGCCGACCGGGTAGCCGCCGCCGATGATCTTCCCGAACGTCGTGAGGTCGGGGTCGATGCCGTACTTCCCCTGGGCGCACTGGAGGCCGCCGACGCGGAAGCCGGTGATGACCTCGTCGAAGATCAGGAGCGAGCCGTGGTCCTCGGTCAGTTCCCGCAGCGTCTCGTGGTAGCCGTTCTCCGGGGTGACGATGCCCATGTTCGCCTGGACGGGCTCGACGAGGACCGCGGCGACGTCGTCGCCGTGCTCCTCGAAGACCTCGCGGGCCGCCGCCTCGTCGTTGAACGGCACCGGGAGCGTGTGCTCGGCGAACGACTGCGGGACGCCGGCGCTGGAGGGGCTGGGGTGGTCGGCGTCGCCCTCGACGAGCGTCGTCTCCTGGGCGCCGTGGTAGCCGCCCTGCATGACGACGACCTTGTCCCGTCCGGTGACGCCGCGGGCCAGCCGGACGGCCGAGACCGTCGCCTCGGTGCCGCTGTTGACGAACCGGACCATCTCGACGCTGGGGACGTGCCGGCAGACGAACTCGGCGTGCTCGACCTCGATCTCGGTCGGCATGCCGTACATCGGGCCCTCGGCGGCCCGCGACTGGACGGCGGCCTGGACCGGTTCGGGCGTGTCGTGGCCGAGCAGCAGCGGCCCGAGCCCCTGGACCCAGTCGACGTAGCGGTTGCCGTCGGCGTCGACGACGTGGCCGGCCTCCCCGCGCTCGACGAACAGCGGGTACGGCTGCGGGGCGGCGCGGACCGACGAGTTCACGCCGCCGGGGAGCACCGACAGCGCCCGATCGTACAGCGAACGCGACGCGGAGTGGTTCATGGAGGGCGTTGACCGCCCGCCCCGAAAGAGGTTACCGTCTCGGGAGCCGCCGCTTCGGCGGATATGGGACCACCCCTCACTGGCCCGTCGGGCGGGCGCTCTGCCATCGAATGCAGCATTAGGCCAGAATAGATCCGTAGATATGGATGTTCGTAGCCAATACGCGCAGCTAGAACAGTTATTGCCGTGTTCGACACGGTGTTTATGCCCGGCCACCGACAGTCTGGTACCGCGGGTCACCGCGGTCTCCGGTACAGCACTGCTCACCAAGAGCCGCCACGGCTGGCACCAGCGGTTCCTCCGTGCGGGCCCCTCCTGCCGGGGCCCGATCTCGTTCCTCTGCCCGTCACCCACCGACAACCGCCGTTAGACGTCCGTCCGGTCGTCGGCAGAATACGTGATTAAAGAAGTAATATACCATTAGAAACCGGCCGGGCCGTCAGTTGTCGGGCCGAGAACTACAGGTCCGTCAACGATTACGGTTTTGCTATGGTGGTTCGTCTACTCGACCGTTCATGGATATCCGATTCGACGAGGTTACTGCGGTACTTCGATACGTCTGTGCGATTTGTGAGGCGAAACACTCGACGAGCGTTACAACCACTGGGGGTGTGCCGTGAGCGACCCGGTCCCCACCACCTGCATGCGCTGTGCCGTCGGCTGCGGGCACGTCCACCGCGGCGTCGACATCGGCGTCGGCGTCGACGTCGCGCGCGGCGACCCCGCCCACCCGACGAACGAGGGGCTGGCCTGCGGCCGCGGCATCAGGGAGAGCACCGACCCCGAGGGCGAGTGGCTCACCCGGCCGATGGTCCGCCGCGGCGACGAGCTCGTGCCGACGACGTGGGACGTCGCGCTCGGCGAGGCCATCAACGGGCTGCGGCGCGCCGCCGAGGACGACCCCGACGCCGTCGCCGTCCTCGGCAGCGGCCAGCAGACCAACGAGGCCGCCTACGCCCTCGGGAAGCTCGCCCGCGGCGCCCTCGGCACCCGGAACTACGGCGCCAACACGACGCTCTGTATGGCCAGCGCCGTCGCCGCCTACTACGACGCCTTCGGCAGCGACGCGCCGCCGCCGACGTACGACGACGTTCCCGACGCGGAGACCCACCTCGTGTGGGGCGCCAACCCCGCGGTCGCCCATCCCGTCATGTTCCGGTGGATCCACGACTCCGCCGGCGACGACGACAGCGAACTGATCGTCGTCGACCCGGTGGAGACGAAGACGGCCGGCGCCGCCGACCATCACGTCGCGCCCGACCCCGGGACGGACCTCGCGCTGGCCCGGGCGGTCCTCGCGCGCCTAGTGGCGGACGACGGCGTCGACCGCGCGTTCGTCGACGCCCACACCGAGGGGTTCGACGACCTGCTCGCGGTCCTGCCGGACGCCGCCGACGCCGCGGCTGAGGCCGGCGTCGACCTCGCGGACGTCGACCTGCTCTGTTCGGCCCTCGACGCGCCGACGCTGCTGTACTGGGGCATGGGCGTCAACCAGCACGTCCAGGGGACCGACACCGCGAGCGCGCTGGTCGACCTCTGTCTCGCCTCGGGCAACCTCGGGCCCGGGAGCGGCCCGTTCTCGCTGACCGGCCAGGCCAACTCGATGGGCACGCGCGTCTGCTCCTCGAAGGGCACCTGGCCGGGCCACCGCGACTTCGACGACCCGACGGCCCGCCGGGACGTCGCCAGCGCCTGGGGCGTCCCGGTCGACCGGCTGCCCGACGACCCCGGTCCCGGTCCGGTCGGGATGCTCGACTCGGTTGGCGACGAGGTGGAGGCGATCTACGCCGTCGCGACGAACCCCGCGGCTGGGATGCCGGACGCGACCGCCGTCCGCGAGGCCCTCGACGAGGCGTTCCTCGTCGTCCAGGACGCCTTCAGCACCGAGACGACCGAACTCGCCGACGTCGTCCTGCCGGCGGCGACCTGGGGGGAGAGCGAGGGGACGACCACGAACATGGAGCGGACCATCTCGCGGGTCCGCCGGGTGACCGACCCGCCGTCGGGCGTCCGGACCGACCTCGACCTGATCGCGACCGTCGGCGAGGCCCTGGAGCCCGGCCTCTTCCCGTCGAAGGCCCCCGCCGCGGTGTTCGAGGAGTTCGCCGCGCTCACCCGCGGGACGCTCGCTGACTGCTCGGGGATCAGCTACGAGCGCCTCGACGAGGAGCACGCGGTCCGGTGGCCGGCGCCGGACGCCTCGAGCCACGCCGGCTACCGGTACTACGACGCCGACGCGGACCCGTCGACCGGTGACGAGCGGTGGTCGTTCCCGACGCCGTCGGGGCGCGCCCGGTTCTCGGCGGCTACTTTCGAGGGCGTCGCCGAACCCGTCTCGGAGTCGTACCCGCTGACGCTGACCACGGCGCGGGAAGGCGACGGCTACAACACCGGCGTCCGGTCGCGGTCGACCGACCCCGACCCGGCGACCGTCCGCGTCCACCCGGAGAGCGCCCCCGTCGGCGACGGGGAGGCCGTCGAGATCGAGTCCCGCCGGGGCGCCATCACCGCCACGCTGGCGGTCGACGCGGCGGTCCCGGAGGGCGTCGCCTGGCTGCCGATCCACCACCCGGCGACGAACGTGCTGACGACGAAACAGCGGGACCCGACCGGCGAGCCGAACTTCAAGCAGTGTGCGGTCCGCCTGGAGCCGGTCGAAGTCGAGGAGCGCGTCCGCGAGGAGGTCCCGGCGTGATTCGGATGACGAAGTGGCGGACGCTGGCGCTGGCCACCGCGAGCTTCAACCTCTCCTTCCTCGTGTGGTTCTCCTTCGCCCCCTTCACCGGTCCCATCGGCGAGTCCTTCGACCTCTCGCTGGCCGAACTCGGCGTCCTCGCCAGCGCCGCCGTCTGGATCGTCCCGTTCGGCCGCGTCCTCACCGGCTGGCTCACCGACCGGTACGGCGCGACCCGGCTGTTCGCCGCCGCCCTCGTCTGCGTCGGCGTCGCCTCCGCCGCCAGCGGGTTCGCCGACTCCTACCGGACGTTCTTCGCGCTCCGGCTGGTCGTCGCCGCGGCCGGCGTCACCTTCGTCGTCGGCATCCAACACGTCTCCCAGTGGTTCCCCGAGGAGCAGCTCGGCACCGCCGAGGGCATCTACGCGGGCCTCGGCAACGCCGGGGCGGCCGCCGGGGCGCTCGTCCTCCCGCGCGTCTTCGGCACCGGGTGGCGCGGCCCGGTGTTCGACGCCGGCTGGCGGGCGGCGTTCTTCTACGTCGGCGTCGCGGCGGCCCTGCTCGGCGTCGTCTACTACGTCCTCGGCGAGGACGCCGCCACCGAGGAGCGAGCGCGGGCCGCCGCCGACGGTGCCACCCTGGAGGGGCTGGCCCACACCGCCACCCGCTACGGCGTGGTCGCGCTGGCGTTCGGCTACCTGCTGAGCTTCGGGATGGAGATCTCGATGAACAGCTGGCTGCCGACGTACTTCCGGACGGGCTTCGGCGCCGACCTCGTGCTGGCGAGCACCTTCGCCGCGGCGTTCTCGCTGTCGTCGGGCTGCCTGCGGCCGATCAGCGGCTACGTCAGCGACCGCCTCGACCGAAGCGAGCGCGCCCTCCTCCCCGTCTTCGAGGGGCGGTACCGCGAGCAGTGGACGTTCGTCTGCATGTGCTACCTCCTCGTCGCGCTCGTCGGCCTGACGCTGGCCGGCCGGACCGGGAACGTCGGCCTGACCGTCGGCGCCGTCGCGCTCGTCGGCCTCGGCTGCGGGTTCACCTCCGGCGCCATCTTCGCGCAGCTCCCCGCGATGTTCCCGGACCGCTCCGGGGCGGCCGCGGGCATCGTCGGCGGGTTCGGCACCGTCGGCGGCGTCGCCTTCCCGCTGGTCTTCTCGTGGACCGCCAGCCGGGGGCAGATCCACGCCAGCTACGCGCTCGTCGCGGTCGTCGTCGTCCCCATCGTCCTGCTGAACGCCTACGTCTACCGGCCGGAGGTCGCCCGGCGGGCCAACGTCGACGGGCTCGTCTCGTTCTCCGACGGCGAGGTGGTGAGCGCGGATGACTGAGGGCCGCCCGTCGACGGCCGTCGTCCTGCTCGCCGGCGGCCGCTCCCGCCGGTACCCCGAGGGTGACAAGGCGCTGGCCGACGTCGACGGCGAGCCGATGTGCCGCCGTGCCGTCGAGGGCCTGCCCGGCGACGAACTTGTCGTCAGCTGCCGGGCCGAGCAGCGAGACGCGCTCGCGTCGGCCCTGGAGGGGCTCGCCCCGCGGTTCGCGGTCGACCCGGTCCCGGGCCGCGGCCCGCTGGCGGGGCTCCTGACCGCATTTCGAGTGGCCGCCGCCGACCGCGCCGTCGTCGTCGGGTGCGACATGCCGCTGTTCGACGGGTCGACGGCCGACTCCCTGCTCCAGTCGCTCCCGGCCGCCGACGCGGCCGTCGTCGACGCCGACGGCCCCCCGTCGCCGCTCGGTGCGGCCTACCGGGTCGGCGCGGCGCGGCGGGCCTGCGAGACGACGCTGGCCTGCGGGTCACGACGGCTCGCAGACGCGCTCGCCCGCCTCGACGTCGCGCGCGTGGACGCCGACGCCCGCGCGGTGACGAACTGCAATACCCCCGAGGACGTCGCGGCGGCCCTCGAGGCCCTCTGACCGCGGACGTTCGTTCAGCGAACGACCGGGAAGCCGCCGTTTTATACAACTTATATTCTACATATCCGCTCCAATACGCCACGGTCGGAAGCATCGAGCGAGAGTATCTGGACACTCGTCAACAGCCACTGTTTTGGCCGAAAAGAGGGTATGCTCTACCGTGATGAACGACGCATTCGGACAGGAATTCGCGGCATCGGTAGACGGACAGTCAGACAGCGTGGGAGGTGACTGAAAGTGCACAAGAAAGAAGGATACAAGGAGGACTGCTACGGCGACGAGGTCCGCGAGAAGATCCTCGAGTTCGCCGAGCGGGGCTTCGACTCCATCCCGGACGACGAGAAGGCCGCGTGGTTCTCCCGGTTCAAGTTCTGGGGGCTGTTCCACCACCGCGACGGCCAGGAGAGCTACTTCATGATGCGGCTGACGAACTGCGGCGGCGTCCTCGAGCCCGGACAGTTGCGTGCCATCGGCGAGGTGGCCCGCGACTACGCGGAGGGCCCCGTCGAGAACCCCGAGTTCGGGAACGCCTGGGTCGACTTCACGACCCGGCAGTCGATCCAGCTCCACTGGCTGAAACTGGAGGACGTCCCAGAGATATGGGAGAAACTGGAGTCGGCCGGCGTCTCCTCGCGGTCGGCCGGCGGCGACACGATGCGCAACATCTCCGGCTGTCCCGTCGCCGGTAAGGCCGACGAGTACGTCGAGACCCGCGAACTGCTCGACGAGATCCAGGCGGAGATCCGCGGCGACGACGACCTCTGCAACATGCCCCGGAAGTTCAACATCTCCGTCACCGGCTGCAGGCAGGGCTGCGCCCAGGACTCGATCAACGACATCGGCCTGGAGCCCGCCCGCAAGCTCGTCGACGGCGAGCCGGTCAGGGGATTCAACGTGCGCGTCGGCGGCGGTCTCGGCGGTCGCGAGCCACGCCGCGCTCGCTCGCTCGACCTGTTCGTCCGGCCCGACCGGGCGAAGGAGACCGTCCGCGCGTTCGTCGAACTCTACCACGAGGAGGGCAACCGCGAGAACCGCTCGAAGAACCGCGCGCGGTTCTTCGTCGACGAGTGGGGCACCGACGAGATCCGCGAGGCCCTCGACGAGCGCCTGCCGTTCGAACTGGAGCGGGCCGGCACGGACTTCCGCGGGGAGTACACCTACAACGCCGGCAAGCCCGCCGAGCAGGGCGCCCACGACCACGTCGGCGTCTACGACCAGACGGACGGCCGGAACTACGTCGGGCTCTCGGTGGCCGTCGGGCGGATGCCGGCCGAGGACGTCGTCGAGCTCGCCGACCTCGCCGACGCCTACGGCTCGGGGGAGGTGCGCCTGACCCGCCGGCAGAACCCCCTGATCATGGACGTCCCCGACCGCAACCTCTCGAACCTGCTCAACGAGCCGCTGCTCGACACCTACAGGCCCGAGCCCAACCCGTTCGTCCAGGGGGCGATGGCCTGCACCGGGACGGAGTTCTGCTCGCTGGCACTGACCGAGACCAAGGCCCGGATGGCGCGGACGCTCCGGTGGCTCGGCGAGGCGGTCGACCTGCCCGACGACGTCGACCGCATCAAGATGCACTACTCCGGCTGTACGGCCGACTGCGGCCAGGCGATGACCGCGGACATCGGCCTGCAGGGCATGCGCGCCCGCAAGGACGGCGAGATGGTCGAGGCGCTAGACGTCGGCGTCGGTGGCGGCATCGGCGAGGAGCCCGCGTTCATCGACTGGGTCCGCCAGCGGGTACCCGCCGACGAGGTACCCGGGCTGATCAAGAACCTCGTCGAGGCCTACGCCGCGCTCCGCGAGGAGGGCCAGACGTTCCGCGAGTGGGTCGACGCCACCGGCCACGAGACGCTCGTCGAGCTGGCCGAACCGGAAGAGGTCGCGGGCTACGAAGACCCCTGTCTCACCGACGGGAAGCAGTCCTGGTACCCCTTCGCCCAGGAGGAGTCGTCGCCGCCGAGCGCGGGGGAGGTGGCGACCGATGACTGACGCCGATCCGGAGGCGTCCTACGACGCCGCGCCGGAGCTGTTCGATCGCGACGACGAGTAACGACGACAGTCATTCCCTCGTCGGTCCTTCCTGTACTTTTCACGGCGACAGATTCCGGGGCGCCGACCGTTTCAGGTGGTATTAACTGGTTAATTACTGTTACAGAGGGGTGGCTAGCGATTAATTACCAGTTATCTAGAAGTTCGGGCGTCGAACGAAGGTAAGGACTCAAGAGGAACCCTCCTGAGGGCTCTCCCATGGGAACGTACGGTTGGGGTGAGTCATCCGCCACGGTCGCGGTGGTCGAGGCGGTGGCTGCCGAAGCTGAGTGTGACGCCGACGAACTGCCCACGCTGTGCGACGTGGTCGACCCGGACGCGCTCGACCGGTTCTTCGAGGTGGGGCCGGAGCGCGAGCTCCCGGGGCGACGCGTCGTCTTCGAGTACGCGGACTTCGAGGTCGCCGTCAGCGGCGACCGGCGCATCGAGGTCTCGAAGGCCGACGTGGCCGCGACGGCCGACGGCCGTCGCTCCGCCGTCGCGGACGTCGACGGGTAGTCCGGGGACCGGAAACTTCTGCGGCGAACTCCGACGGACCAGCCGTGGCCGACGGAGGGCGAAGCCACGGCGCACCGACGGCGACCGACCGGAAGCTCACTGGCTACCATCCCGTCTCCCGTCTCCTGAGAGACCGTGCGAACGCCGCCAGAACGGTACGTGAGCGCCGACAGGGGCGTCGTATACTGACGACGTTTCGCATTCATCCCACGCGACTGCACCGCTCGTGTGGCGATCTCGAGGCTCGCTATAACGGTCGTGGAATGTCCCGATATTCGGCTCGGACGAGTACGTCTCCGGAGCCCCACCGCAGCATCGCGTAGGTACCGTAGTTGCTATGGTCTCACTTCGTCGCGAGAAAAGAAGTGGCCGCGTTCGAAGCGGCCTGGCGTGCATCCCCACGCGCGTCCCCACGGCCGCACGCGTGGTCAGTCGCCCAGGAGGGGCGAGCCGCCCTCGCGGACGACCGACGAGACCGCGTTCAGCCGCACCGAGTCGACGTCGGGGTCGTCGTGCAGATCGCGCAGGCAGTCGGCGACGGCCGCCTCGGATTCGAACTTGCCGACGGCGAAGACGGTGAACTCGCCTGTCGTCTGGTAGACGGTGACGAACTCGCGTCGGTCGCCGAGCCGCGTCACCACGTCGTCGACCGCCTCGAGTTCGACGGCCAGTTCGACGACGGCCGTCTCGTAGCCGAGCCGGCCGTAGTCCAGCCGGGCGGCGTAGCCCTCGATGACGCCGTCGGATTCGAGCGCCCGCAGGTGTTTCTGAACCGTCGTCGCGACCGCGTCGGTCCCCTCGGCGAGCGACCGGACGTCGGTGCGGCCGTCCCGACAGAGCGCCGCGACGATCTGCCTGTCGAGCGACTCGGTCACGTCACACCGCGCTGGTGCCGACCTCGCCGGTGCGGATCTGGTAGGCCTGTTCGACCGGGATGACGAACACCTTGCCGTCGCCCGGCTCGCCCGTCTTCCCGGAGTCGCGGATGGCCTCCGCGACGTCCGCGGCCGGGATGTCGGCGACGACGCACTCGATCTTCACCTTCTGGTGGAGGTCGACGCTGTACTCCTCGCCGCGCCACTGGCCCTTCTTGGCGGGCTGGCTGCCGCGGCCGGAGACGTTGGTGACCGTCAGCGACGGGGCGCCGACCTCGGCGAGGCCCTCCTTGATGTCGGAGAGCTTGTCCGGGCGGACGAACGCCATGACCATCTTGATGCCGCCGTCGTTCGGCTGGCCGCCGTCGGGGCGGACGATGCCGTTCCGCTCGGTGAACCCGCCGTCGGTGGCGACCGAGTCGCCGGCACCGAACTCGGGGTAGGTGTCGGTGCCGTGCTCGGAGATGTCGAGGCCCTCGCGCTCGTGGTCGGGGGTGACGCGGGCCTGACCGACGGCCTTGAACAGCCCCCAGACGACGAGGGTCGCGAGCACCGTCCACAGCGTGATGATCGCCGCGCCGGCGATCTGCGGGACGAACATCGACGCCTCGATGCTGAGGATGCCCTCCGGGACGAGCCCGGCGCCGATGGCGGTCCCGCTCGTCGACCACAGCGGGTAGAGGACGACGCCCAGGACCCCGGCGCTCCCGTGGACCGGGAACACCGCGCAGACGTCGTCGATCTTCAGGCGCTTCTCGACGAACTCGAAGACGACGGGCAGCTGGGCGCCGGCGAGGAAGCCGAGGCCGATGCCGCCCATCGGGGTGATGACGTCGGCGGTGCCGGTCACGCCGACGAGCCCGGCGAGCATGCCGTTGGCGACGTACAGCGTGTCGACCTTGCCCGTGCGGGCGAGGGCGACGAGTCCGGCGCCGACGGCGCCCATCGCCATGCCGAGGGTCGTGTTCAGTCCGACGCGTCCGACGACCTCCCAGCCGCCGCCGAGGCCGACGAACTCGCCGGCCTCGTTGACCGCGAACACCGGGACGGCCGTCCCGACGTTGAACCCGTACCAGCCGAAGCAGAGCACGAGCGTCCCGAGGACGGCGAAGGTCATCGAGTGACCGGGGATGACGTTCGCCGAGCCGTCCTCGTTGAACCGGCCGATGCGCGGGCCGAGGACGTAGGCGGCCGTCAGGCCGGCGATGCCCCCGACGCCGTGGACGATCATGCCGCCCGCGAAGTCGTGGAAGCCGAGTTCGGCGACGAAGCCACCGGCCCACGTCAGCCCGGTGACGACCGGGTAGATGACCGCCGCGACGAGGAACGTGTAGGTCACGTACGCGCGGAGCTTCGCGCGGCCGGCGACGGCCCCGGAGACGATGGTCGCCATCGTCATCGCGAAGACGGCGCCGTACAGCCAGTCGATCCAGCCGAAGTTACCGGCGCCGAACTGCGACAGCGCGCCGGCTCCGGTCTCCGGTCCGGTCAGGACGCCGACCAGCCCGGAGATCCCCGCGCCGAGCAGGAAGAACGTGACGACGCCGACCGACCAGGTCAGCATGTTCTTCGTCAGCTGGTTGGCGACGTTCTTCGCGCGGACCTGTCCGGCCTCCAGCATCGCGAAGCCCGCGTGCATGAAGAAGATGAGGAACGTCACCACGAGGATCCACAACCAGTTGACCCCCTCGGCGAGCGTCCCCAGGTCCGCGGCCTGCAGCGGCGTCGCCTCGATCATGCTACCACCCCGTTCGCGACCGCGGAACGTCCGACTCCGATACTACTCCTGCAATCGTGTGTAAATTCGTCCATGTTTTCTGCGTATTGCACCATGTTTGTCTTCCAACTCACGTGAGCACCTCATGGAATACCACTACATAAATCCTGCAGTTGAAGATGGGATATTCTTTCGCGTCCTAATGGACGACCGTCGGTTATCGGGTACAATAATATGTGTATAAGGTGGTCTATCGTCGAGGATTCGGACAGGTATCTCCTCGAATATTGGACGACTGTCGAGTGCAACACTTGCCAGGTGGTCGTCTCACCCCCGTCTCGCGGCGCGCGCGCCGAGGGTTCGAGGTCGGGCCGGACTCGATGCTCTGGGCGGACGTGCAAGACCAGCAGAATTCGACAGCGCAGGGACCGCCCGCTTACAGCTCCCGGGCGACGTCCTCGGCGAAGTACGTCACGATCAGGTCCGCGCCGGCGCGCTTGATGGAGAGCAGCGACTCGCGGGCGACGGCCTCCAGCGAGAGCCACCCCCGGTCGGCGGCGGCGTGGAGCATGGCGTACTCGCCGCTGACGTTGTAGGCGGCCACGGGGTGATCGAACTCCCGGCGGACGTCGGAGACGACGTCGAGGTACGGCAGCGCCGGCTTGACCATCAGCACGTCGGCGCCCTCTTCGACGTCGAGTCGGACCTCCCGGATCGCCTCCCGGCGGTTCCCGGGGTCCATCTGGTAGTGGCGGCGGTCGCTGAAGGCCGGCGCGCCGTCGGCGGCGTCCCTGAACGGCCCGTAGAAGGCCGACTCGTACTTCGCCGCGTAGCTCATGATCGGGAGGTTCTCGTAGCCGGCCGCGTCCAGGGCTTCCCGGATGGCGCCGACCATCCCGTCGGTCATGCTGGAGGGGGCGACCATGTCGGCGCCGGCCTCCGCGTGGGAGACGGCGATGCGCTGGAGCAGTTCGAGTGTCTCGTCGTTGTCGACCGTCAGCCGGGCGTCCTCGCGGGCGCCGTCCTCGAGGATCCCGCAGTGGCCGTGCTCGGTGTACTCACAGAGGCAGACGTCGGTGATGACGTAGGCGTCCGTGCGGTCGGTGATCCGGCGGACGGCCCGCTGGACGACGCCCTCCTCCGCCCACGCGCGGGAGCCTTCGGCGTCCTTCTCCTCGGGGATGCCGAAGACGATGACCGCCTCGACGCCGGTCTCCAGCACCTCGCGGACGCGAGCGACGCTCTTGGAGACGGGCACGCGCTCGTGGCCGGGCATCGACTCGATGGGCACGCGCTCGTCGGCCGTCGCGTCGACGAAGACGGGCGCAACGAGGTCGGAGGCGCGGAGGTCCGTCTCGCCGACCAGCGAGCGAACGCCGTCCGACCGGAGCCGCCGTGGACGGGCTGTCGGGTCCATACCGGCCCTCGGAGCCGGCGGGTCAAAGGCGCGTCGCTCCGGCGGACCCCCTCGGCGACGGAAACGCCTATAACGCCGGTGGGCGGAACACGGGCACGCATGGCCCATGGTACCCCGACCGGAACGGAGCGGCTCGGGCGGTTCTTCGAGCGCTACGCAGTCTATCTCGCGGGCGGGGTCACGCTCGCCTGCGCCGCCGTCGGAATCTACCTCTTCCTGTTCGCGGACTCGGAGTACGCCGCCCGGCTGCTGGACCGCTACGGCCTCGCGGCGCTGTTCTGCATCCTCGTCCTCGAGGGCGCGATGCTGCTGTACTTCGCGCCGAGCGAGGCGCTCGTCCCCGCGGGTATCGCGCTGCTGACGGGCGGCGCCGGCGATTACGTCGGCATCGCGACGGTCATCGGCGTCGCGGTCCTCGGCGCCACGGTGGGGCAGTACGCGCTGTTCACGGTCGCGAAGCGGGCCGGCCGCGAGTACCTGCTCGAGCAGTCGTGGTTCCGCGTCTCGCGGGACCAACTGGAGCGCTTCGACGGCTGGTTCGACCGCTGGGGGCCGCTGGCCGTCCCGGTCTCGAACTCGCTGCTGTTCACCCGCGGGATGCTCACGGTCCCCGCCGGGCTGGCCGACATGGACGACCGGACGTTCGTGGCGCTGTCGGCGCTCGGCAGTGTGATCTTCCAGTCGTGGCTCGCCGGGTTCGCGCTCCTGCTGGACGTCCGCTTCGGCGTCCTCTGAGCGTGGTCACAGCGAATCGGCCGGTCCGGTCGACGTCGGTGTCGCTCTCGGGGTAACAGACAGTCGGCTACGTCGGCGGCGGGCCGCGGAGCCGCGTTCACAAAAGAGCTGTCCAAGGACAGCTCGACGCCCGGTCGTGCTGATGGTTGGGACCACAGGCCGCCGGGCGCCGCTCGTGTATTCGGGGTCAGCCCGTATAACTTTACTGTGATAATTTGAGTAACAGGGTCGAACCGGACGACGGTGCCCCGTGATCGCCTCGAATCGGCCGCCCACGGCGACAGGAACGCACTTGTGTGTGGCCCGACAACCTACCAAGAAGCCGGGGCCGCCGGTTGATGGTTGGGACCATGTCAGATCGCACGAAACGGGAACAGTCGATAGAATTGCTCCAGCAGCTCGGGCTCAAGGAGTACGAGGCGCGGTGCTTCGTCGCGCTCTGCCGGCTCCCGAGCGGCACCGCGAAACAGATAAGCGAGATCTCCGAGGTCCCGCGGACGAGGATCTACGACGCCATCCGCGTCCTTGAGGCGAAGGGGCTGGTCGAGGTCCAGCACGCCAGCCCCAAGCAGTTCCGCGCGGTCTCCGTCGAAGAGGCGGCCACGACGCTCCGGGAGGACTTCGCCGACCGGACCGACGACCTCCTCCAGGAACTCCGGGGTCTCGAACCCGCCACTTCGGAGGACGGCGCCGACGTCTCCCACGAGGTCTGGTCGCTCTCCGGCGAGACGGCCATCGGGACCCGCACGCTGGAGCTGCTCGACGACGCCGAAGAGGAGGTCGTCATCGTCGTCGGCCACCCGGGCGTGCTCACCGAGGAACTCCTCGACGCCCTGGAGGACGGACAGAACGACGGCGTCGACGTCATCGTCGGGACGCTGACCGAGGAGATCCGAGAGCGGGTCCAGACGGACCTGCCGGACGCGGAGACGTTCGTCACCGGGCTGGAGTGGCTCAACGAGTCCATGGACGACACGGGCGACGACACCGTGATCAGTCGATTGTTGCTGGTCGACCGGCGGGCCATCCTGGTCAGCACGCTCCACGAGACGGCCAGCGGCGCCCCCGCCGACGAGAAGGCCATCTTCGGAACGGGCTTCACCAACGGTCTCGTGGTCGTCGCGCGCCGCCTGATGGCGACCGGCCTGGGGTCGTCGGCAGACCCCGGCCTCTCCCTGTAGCCAGGAACGACCGAACATCCGTCGCAGCCGCGACTGCTCGTCGCGTCCTCCTCCTCCGCTCGGAACCCGCTACAGGAACTCCCGGACCTCCGAGTACCACATGTCGTGGTGGTCGACGGCGTCGATGTGCCGGGCGACCTTCGCGGCGACGACGTGCCAGCACAGCTCCGTGGGGTCCTCCGGGTCGAGGTTGTAGTGGGCGTCGTCGCACTCGCAGCCGTCGTCCTCGACGACGTGCTCCTCGGAGTGGCCGACGACGACCGTGAAGTCGCGGTACTGCTTGACCCGCTCCTCCCCGACGGCCTCGATGGCCTTCACGCCGCGGTCGCCGTGGGTGGCGATGATGCGGTCGACGGCGTCGCTCGTGAGCTCGCCGGACTCCTCGAGGGCCGCCTCCCACTCGTCGACCGCGTTCACACTCGGTCCTAGAGACGCACGCGGCAAAACAGGTTCGGTCGTTCGACGCTCGAAACCGGCGGAGACGCGTTCAGACGCTGTCCTGGATGTGGCCCTCTTCGCGGAGCTGGTCGGCCTCCTGCTTGTCGTAGCGCCAGGTGACGTCGCCCTTCTCGTCCTGCCAGTCCCACGGCTCCACCAGCACCACGTCGTCCTCGCGGATCCAGATCCGCTTCTGCATCCGACCGGGGATGCGGGCGGTCCGCTCCTGGCCGTCCATGCACCGTACCTTGACCCTGTTGGCCCCGAGCATGTTCGTGACGACGGCGAACACCTCGTCGTCCTCGGGCATTCGGAGGTTCTTGCGTCCCTCGTTGTCGCTCATATCGGTCGCTTGGACAGCGAACCCTTTAACCCTTTATTCAGACGGGAGGCGGCCCGAACCGACCGCGCCCGAGCGCGCCACGCCGGAGGAATCGACGAAGTAGCGCCAACATTTGCCCGCGAACGCCGGCCGCCGGTTCGACAGCATAACCCCGCGGCCTGCCAAGCGCGGCCCATTAATATAGCGTAACAAGGATTAAACCCCTGGACGCGGTGTGTATCGTCGTCTATGAGTACTGCAGACACGGAGCAAGAGGCGGAGACGATGCGAGCCGTGGTCTTCGAGGAGGTCGGCGAGAAGATGGAGGTCCAGGAGGTCGACCGGCCCGAGGCCGACCCCGAGGGGATCGTCGTCGAGACGGAGGCCTGCGGCATCTGTCGGTCCGACTGGCACGCCTGGCAGGGCGACTGGGACTGGGTCGGGGTCATGCCGACGCCAGGGCTCATCTTCGGCCACGAGCCCGTCGGCCGGGTCACCGAGGTCGGCGAGGACGTCGAGAACTTCAGCGAGGGCGACCGCGTCTGCGTTCCCTTCAACCTCAGCGACGGCACCTGCCGCTACTGCAAGCAGGGTCGGGCCAACATCTGCGAGCGCGTCGTCCCGCTGGGCTTCGTCTCCTTCCAGCCCGGCGCCTTCGCCGAGGAGTTCCCGGTCCGCAACGCCGACCACAACGTCATCAAGCTGCCCGACAACGTCGACCCCGTCGACGTCGCCGGCCTCGGCTGCCGGTTCGCGACCGCCTTCCACGGTCTCGTCCACCGCGTCGACGTCACGCCCGGCGACTGGGTCGCCATCCACGGCTGCGGCGGCGTCGGGCTCTCTGCGGTCCACATCGCCGACGCCCTCGGCGCGAACATCATCGCCGTCGACCTCGGCGAGGACAAACTCGAGAAGGCCCGCGAGCTCGGCGCCGACGCCACCGTCGACGTCACCGAGGTCCAGGACGTCCCGCAGGCCGTCAAGAAGCACACGCCGTCCAGCCGCGGCGCCGAGGTCAGCGTCGACGCCCTCGGCGTCGCCGACACCTGCCGCAACTCCGTGAACTCCCTCTGCAAGGGCGGCCAGAACCTCCAGCTCGGCCTCACGACGAGCGAGGAGGAGGGCGAGGTCTCGCTGCCCGTCGACACCATCGTCATGGAGGAGCGGGAGTTCGTCGGCTCCTTCGGCATGCCGCCCCACGAGTACGAGGAGATCTTCTCGATGATGGAGCAGGGCAAGATCGACCCCGGAAAGATCGTCAGCGAGACGGTCGGCCTCGACGACGTCCCGGACGTCATCGCCTCCATGGACGACTACTCGACGGTCGGCATCCCGGTCTGCACGGAGTTCTAATAACACCCACTTTTTAGCACCCACTTTTTGCACGGGGTGACCTCGCTTCGCTCGGTCACCCCGGCAAAAACTTGGGGAAAATATGCGCGCGTGCTCCTTTCGCTCGCTGCGCTCGCTCCAGTCCGCGCGCGCTACGGCGACTCGCGCTTTGCTCACGGCTCGTTTCACTCGCCGTTCGCATCCGTGGCGCTCACTTCGTTCGCGCCACGCACCGCTCGTCGCCGGGAACCGCTCGCGCCTTCGGCGCTCGCGGATGCCGGTCGACTGTTCGAGAACGGTTGTCAGGGGTCTTGAACCGCCGCGTTTGCGAATCGCACCCTTTTACTCCCCGGCGAGGAATCCTCCGGTATGGACCGAGAGTTCATCCAGAAGTCGCTGGGGGAGACGGGGCAGGTCGGCGTCGCCGCCATCGTCGTCGGGTTCCTCGTCCTCTTCCGCGAGAACCGCCGCGCCGCCTTCGGCGCCATCGCCGTCGTCCTCGGCTACGCCCTCGTCGGGCACGGCCTCATGGGGTCGTTCCTCAAGTCCCTGGGCATGGACTACGAGGACCTCTACTAGTCGCGCTGCCAGACGTAGACCGCGACCACGACCATCCCACCGATGGGCGTCGCGACGATGCTCGCGAGGCCGGCGACGACCGCCCACAGGGCCGCGTTCTCCTCACCCCGTGACTCGGCGTGGTTGTACACCCAGTAAGCGATGACGAACGGGACGACCGTGACCAGTGCGATCACCAGCAGTTCCGGTCCGCCGGGGATACCCAGCTGGAGGGCGAGGTCCAGGACCATCACCGGGGGTGGACCCGGCTCCGACAAAAACCTAGCCGTGCTCGGGGTCCCGGGCCCGGTGCTCGCTGATGAGCTGGTCGAGCTGTTCGGACTTCTGCTCCTTGCGGCGCTCCTCGGCCCGGCGCTCCCAGTCGTCGATCACCGCCTCGACGTCGCTCTCGCTGGCGACGGCCAGCTCGTCGATCTCCTGGATCGTCACGTCGTCGGCGGGGCCGACGGGGATCTCGTGTTCGAACAGCACCTGGTCGGCCTGCTCCGAGAGGCCGCCGTCGCGCAGGACGACTCGCGGCTCGCGGTCGGCCAGTAGCTCGGCGGTCGTCCGCCCGGCGCCGCTGGCGTCCCTGAGGTAGACGACGTCGCCGGCCGCCAGCCCGTAGGCGGCGTCGGCCGACTCGATGGCGCCCTTGGTGAACTGCGCCACCGGCTTGACCGGGACGAGGTCCTCCTTCTCGCCGGCGACGTCGGCGAAGTTCGAGTGGTCGAGCTTCCAGAGCTCCTTGAGCCGCTCGAGCTTCCCGTCGAGTTCCTCGTTGGCCTGTTCGGCCTCCGCGAGCTCGCGCTTGAGGCGCTCGTTCTCCCGCTCCAGTCGCGTCACCTCGCGGCGCTCGCGGGCCTCGCGGCGCTCCTCGCGGCGGGCCTCGGAGAGCTCGTCCTCCAGTTCCGCGACGCGCTCGTTCTTCTGGCCGATGGTGTCCTTGAGGTCGTCGACGTGGTCCTCCAGGCGCTCGACGCGGGCCTTCAGCCGCTTGATCTCCTTCTCCTCGGCGGTCAGCTCCCGGGGGTCGTGCTCGGTGGCCTCCTCCTCGGGCTCGTCGTCCTCGGTGAGGTCGTCGAGGACGGCCTCGACGCTCTCCTCGCCGGCGACGACGCGGGCGATGACCTCGCCGCGCTCGAACTGCGGCGGGGTCTTGGCGGCGATGCGTTCGAACTGGTCGGCGTGGTCGTCGAAGGCGAACAGCGCCGCCGCCATCGCGTCCCGCTCGTGGTCGTTGTCGTAGGCCTCCTCGCGGGTGCGGTGGAGCTTCTCGTCGACCGGGAGGTCCGAGGTCGGGATCCACCGCGCCGCGTCGAAGCTCCGGCGGATCTTCTCGACGGTCTCCGGCATCGGCTCGACGTCGGCGGCGACGACGACGGGCCGGCCGTGCTCGACGATCCACTCGATGACCTCGGCGGTGTCGGCCGTCCGGGTCGACCAGACGTCCAGGACGTTGCCGTCGAGGTCCAGCAGGGCGACGGCGGTGGTCGTCCCGGGGTCGATGCCGACGACGACGTGGTCGCGGCGCTTCACGAGCGGGCGGTACTCGATGCCGTCGCGGCGCTCCCGCTCGATCTCGATCCGGGTGTCGCCGGAGCGCCGCGAGGAGACCGGGATCTCGGAGGGCTTGGCCTCGACCTCGAAGATGGCCCGCGAGTAGCCGCCGTACTTCTCGGTGACGTCCATCTCGTAGTCGAGGGCGGCCTCGTCGAGCTTGGACTCCACCTCGCGGGCGGCTCGCTTCACCGAGCCGTGGATGCGCCGGGTGAAGCGGTCCTCGCTCCAGCCGCCGCCTCCGCCGGTCGAGCGGCCGCGGGCGACCTTGATCTGCGTCGTGTTCGTGAAGGCCGTCACCTCGTAGCCGACGTTCCGGGCGGCCAGCCGGGCGGCCGCCTCCGCCTCCTTCATCGGCGGCTTGGCGTAGGGGACGCCGTGGCGGCCGGCGACCCGCGAGAGCGGCTCCGGGCGCTCGTCGCCCGTCACCTGCACCAGCTTCGTCTCCGTCGGCAGTTCCCGCAGGAGGTGGACGAGTGCGTCCTTGTCCGCGGCGAGTTCGAAGGTGTTGTCGGTCGCGACGATCGCCGGCTCCTCGGCGTCGATGCGCCGGAGGAGCTTCCGCCGGGAGACGACGTCCCGCTCGATCGACTCGCCGTCGAAGGTCACCAGGGCGTAGGAGGGAGCGTCCCCGCGGACGTCCCCGCTCTGGACGTCGACGCCGAAGATGACGTCGTCCAGCGCACTCGTTCGCGTGCTCACGGCCCCCGGTAGGGAGCCAGCGAGTATAAACTCCGTGCCGGGTTGGACGGCGGCGGCCCTCCGGGGTACGACTTTTTGTCCTCCCGGCTCGTCTCCCCGTCGATGGCACGCTACTTCGAGGACACGGAGGTCGGCGACGTCTACGAGCTCGACGGCCGCTACGAGGTCACCGAGGCGGAGGTCAAGGAGTTCGCCGAGAAGTACGACCCCCAGCCGTTCCACCTGGACGAGGAGGCCGCACGGGACTCCATCTTCGGCTCGCTGGCCGCGTCGGGCTGGCACACCGCGTCGATGTGCATGCGCCTGCTCGTCGACGGCTTCCTCGAGCCCGAGACGTCGATGGGCGCCCGCGGCGTCGACGAACTCCGGTGGAAGCGGCCGGTCCACCCCGGCGACACCCTCCGCGTCGAGGTCGAGGTCCTGGACAAGCGGGAGTCCGAGAGCCGACCCGAGGTCGGCCACGTCCGGATGGAGACCCGCGGGTACAACCAGGACGACGAACTGGTGATCCGGTGGGAGGGACTCGGCATGCAGCGACGGCGCGAAGCCGGAGAGTAGGCGGTACTGGGTCGTTCCTTCTACCCGGCGGTCCCACTCGCGATAGTTACAAGTATGGATCGCGTGTTAGTTTATCACATGGTATGGGGTCCCCTGTCCCGGCTCTGGCCGTTCGCGACCGACGACGGCGGCCCCGACGCCGTCGACGACGCCGACGGCGACACGGAGGACGACGGGCAGGTCCGGACGTGGGACTTCGTTCCCGCCTGGCAGTACGGCGGCTGGCAGGTCGAGACGGGCGGGCTGACCGTCGACGAGCAGGAGTCGGCCCTCTCGGATGTCAAGTCGCAGGCCGAGGCGGTCGAGGAGGCGGCGGCCGACGACCCGTCCGACCGGTGATGCCGGCACGACTAGCTGGACGTCGATAGGGGCACGGTCCCCGTGCCGGGTGCGTGCCAGCGGGTGGCAATAATCGTCAAGACTCATTACGGGGCCCCGCTAGGGACGGAGTATGTCTTTCGAGGAGATGGACGTCGACACCATCTGGATGGACGGCGAGTTCGTCGACTGGGACGACGCACAGACCCACGTGCTGACCCACTCGCTGCACTACGGGACTGCAGTCTTCGAGGGGGCGCGCTGCTACGACACCGAGCACGGCCCGAAGCTGTTCCGCTGGGAGGAACACCTCGACCGGCTGTTCGACTCCGCGAAGGTGCTCGACCACGACATCGAGCACACCCGCGAGGAGATCACGGAGGCGACCCTGGAGCTCATCCGCAGCCAGGACCTCGAGTCCTGCTACATCCGGCCGCTGGTCTACTACGGTTACAACTCCCTGGGCGTCTCGCCGAAGGACTGCCCGACCAAGACGATGGTCGCCTGCTGGCCGTGGGGCGCCTACCTCGGCGAGGACGCCATCGAGAACGGCGTCGACGTGATGGTCTCCTCGTGGCGCAAGCACGCCTCCAGTCAGATCCCGACGAACGTCAAGGCCACCGGCCCGTACATCAACTCGATGCTGGCCGGCGAGGAGGCCCGCACCAACGGCTACGTCGAGGCCATCGTCCTCAACAAGGAGGGCAACGTCGCCGAGGGGCCCGGCGAGAACATCTTCATGGTCAACGACGGCGAGATCTACACGACCGGGCTCTCCGAGTCCATCCTCGACGGCATCACCCGCGACACCGTCATCCAGCTGGCCCGCGACCTGGGCTACACCGTCCACGACGAGGCCGCCATCGCCCGCGGACAGCTGTACACCGCCGACGAGCTGTTCTTCACCGGCACCGCCGCCGAGGTGACGCCGATCCGCAGCGTCGACGACACCGAGATCGGCACCGGCTCGCGCGGCCCCGTCACCGAGGAGATCCAACAGCAGTTCTTCGACCTCGTGGAGGGGCGGCTCGACGGCTACGGCGACTGGTTCCTCGAGGTCTGAGGCGGCCTCGAACTCAGTCGCCCGCGGCGGGCTCGCGGTCGAACTCGTCCCAGCACTCCCAGTCGCCGACGTCGCCGGTCAGGGCGTCGAACTCCGCCTGCAGCTCCTCGAACCGGTCCTGGAGCGCGCGGTAGTCGGCGTTCCCCTCGAGTTCGCCGCGGTCGACGTGGGTCTCGAGGACCGCGATCCGCGAGGCGACGGTGTACAGCTCGTCCTGCAGTCGCCCGTAGTTGGCGTGTCTGAGCGCCTGCTCGAGGGCCGCCTCGAGGTCGTCGCGGGTGACCGGCTTCACGAGGTAGTCGTCGAACGGCAGCGGGACGGCCTCGCCGTCGAGGTCCGCCCCCGTCACCATCACGACGCGGCAGTGGCCGGGCCGGCTGCGCACGCGGGTGAGCACCTCGTCGCCGCTCAGGCCCGGCATGTTCCGGTCGAGCAACACGACGTCGACGGTCCGGTCGAACCGCTCCAGGGCCTCGGTGCCGTCGGCGGCCGTCAGGACGTCGTAGGCCCCCTCGAGCCAGATCTCGAACAGTTCCAGGTGCGATTCGTCGTCGTCGACAGCGAGTACCGTCGGTTCGTTCGTGGTCGGGTCCATCTCGGCGTTTCCTACCCGCCTCTGAGAGACCGACCCCTAAATACGTGGCAGCGCGGTTTCACGAGGAGAGAATCCGGCCGGGACCGGTCGCGGCCGGCGCGGCGATCCGTGGCCGCCACGTCGGCCGCGGTCCGACACCGGTTTATCACCGCCGCGTCTGGTCTCCGGTATGTCGCTGTGCGTGACGTTCCTCGGGACCAGCGGGGCCGTGCCGACGACCCAGCGGAACACCAGCGCCGTCTTCGTCCGCCGGGAGGGCGACCGCCTGCTGTTCGACTGCGGGGAGGGCACCCAGCGGCAGATGATGCGGTTCGGCACCGGTTTCGCCGTCTCGCACGTCTTCGTCACGCACCTCCACGGGGACCACGTCCTCGGCATCCCCGGCCTGTTGCAGACGATGGATTTCAACGAGCGGGACGACCCGATCGCCGTCCACGTCCCCGCGGGCACCCGGCGCGAGGTCGAGCGGCTCGTCGGCGCCACCGGGACCGACCCCGACTTCCCGGTCCGCGTCCACGGCGTCGAGGCCGGCGACGTCGCGCTGTCGGCCGACGACTACGAGGTCCGGGCCTTCGACACCGACCACGACGCCCGGTCGGTCGGCTACGCGCTCGTCGAGGACGACCGCAAGGGCCGGTTCGACCGCGAGCGCGCCGAGGAGCTCGGCGTCCCCGTCGGCCCGAAGTTCCAGCGGCTCCACGCCGGCGAGGCCGTCGAACTCGAGGACGGCACCGTCGTCGAGCCCGACCAGGTCGTCGGCGACCCCCGACCGGGCCGGACGGTCGTCTACACCGGCGACACCCGGCCGACGGGGGCGACCGTCGAGGCCGCCGAGGACGCGGACCTGCTGATCCACGACGCGACGTTCGCCGACGACAACGCGGGACGGGCGGGCCAGACCGGCCACTCGACGGCCGCCAGCGCGGCGGAGATCGCCAACCGGGCCGGCGCCGAGCGCCTCGCGCTCGTCCACGTCTCCTCGCGGTACGCCGGCAACCCGACGCCCCTCGAGCGGGAGGCCCGGGAGATATTCGAGGGACGGCGGGCGTTCGTCCCCGACGACGGCGACGAGCTAGACGTCCCCTACCCGGAGTGACCGTCCCACAGGTTTTTGTCCAGCAACGGTGACATTTCTACCATGACAGACGCTCCCGGCGGCGTCCGACTCGACCGACGGACCGTACTCGCGAGCGGGGCTGCCCTGGCGGTCGGCCTGGCCGGCTGCAACGAGGAGGGCGGCGACCGCGCCGAGCCCGACGACCTGTCGTCGTACGTCCCCGCGAGCGCCGGCGCCGTCGTCCACGCCGACATGGCGCTGACCGAGAGCCGGGCGACCCGCGACCTCCTGGCCGCCCACGCCGGCGACGACGAGGACCTCGTCGCCGAGGTCGAACGGGAGACCGGCGTCGACCCCGAGGACGTCGACGAGGTGCTCGTCTTCTCCCAGGAACCGGGCGCCGAGCGGAAGACGCTGGTCGTCGCCGCCGACCTCGACGAGTCGGAGGCCCGCAGCGCCGCCGAGGAGCGCCGCGACGCCGACTACGAGGAAGTCGACCACGACAACGGGACGGTGTACAGCGCCGACGACCCGGAGGCCCCCTCCGTCGGCACCATCGCCGAGGGCCAGTACGTGGTCGGCGACGAGGCCGACGTCAAGACTGCCCTCGACGTCTTCGCAGGCGACGAGGACGGCCTCCAGGACCCACTCGAGGGGGCCTTCCAGAACGTCCGGGCCGAGCAGGGCGGCGGTGGTTCCGGGACCGAGGGGCAGAGCGGCGAGAACGGGACCGACAGCGGCAACGAGACCGGCGGTGGCGAGACCGGCGGCGACGCCCTCCAGCAGTACGTCGCCTCCGCCACCGACCGACCGCGGGGGTACCTGCCGGACGACGACAGCGAGCAGGTGCCGGCGGGGGTGTCGCTGGACCTCTACGAGGAACTCGAGACCGCGACCGCGACGTACGCCGCGGGCGCCGGGGAGGTCGCCATCGACGTCGACCTGCAGGCGCCCGACGAGGACACGGCGGGTAGTGTCCGGGACTTCACCGGCACCATCCTGGCGGTCCTCCGGAGCACCGCCGAGGACCAGGCGGTCCTGGAGGAGCTGGCGCGGGTCGCCGTCGAGCGCGACGGCTCGGTGGTGACGGTCGACTACCGGAGCGACGCCGAGGGCACCGCGACGCTGGCCGGCTGGCTCGGCCAGATGTGACGGCCCTGGCGCTCCTCAAGAAGGAGCTTCTCACCGTCCGCCGGAACCTCGGGCTGTTCGTCGTCCTCCTCGTGGTCGTCCCGGCGGCGCTGGCCGCCGGCACCGCCGCATATCAGCAGACCGTCCCCCAGGACGTCCCCGTCGCGGTCGCGCCGGCCGACGACGCGACCGCCGAGGAGGACCTCTCGCTGGTCCGCGGCGCCGTCCAGTTCTTCGCCGAGCCGGAGGCCTACGACGACCGCGAGGCCGCGACCCGCGCCCTTGAGCGCGAGGAGGTGTACATGGCGTTCCTCGTGCCGCCCGGCTTGACCGAGGCGGGCAACGAGGCGACGGTCACCGTCCTCTCCGACCGGACCAACGCGCCGCTGCAGGACCCCGCGGAACTCGCCCTCGAGATGCTGGCGACGCAGTTCGACGCGCTGGCGCCGGCCGACGTGACCTTCGAGATGGAGGGGTTCGGCACCGAGCGGTCGCTGTCGGCGTTCATGCTCCCGTCGGCGCTGTTCGCGCTCGTCGTCCTCTACGCGCTGGTGTACCTGCCCTACCAGGTCCGCGAGGAGCGGCGCGTCATGGACCGCCTCCGGACGGAGACCAGCCTGGAACTCGTCGTCGCGAGCAAGCTGCTGTTCTACGGCGCGCTGGTCGTCCTGCCGGCGGCGACGGTCTCCGCGGCCGGCCGGTACTTCGAGTACGGCTTCGGCGCGCTCGCCCCGGAGACGCTGCTCGTGCTCGCGCTGACCTTCCTGTACCTCGCAGCCGCCGGCCTCGCGGTCCTCTTCTTCATGCGCCTCCGGCAGGCCGCGGTGTTCGTCAACCTCGGGCTCGCCATCGGCGCGCTGGCGCTGTCCGGGCTGCTCTACCCGGTCGGGTTCTACTCCGAGGTCCGGAAGACCATCGCGCGCTCGCTGCCGACGCACTACTCGATCGTGACGCTCCGCGGGACGATGCTCCGGGACGCCCCCCTGTCGCTGTACGGCGACTACCTCGGGTGGCTCGCCGCCAGCGTCCTGGTCGCCCTGCTCTTGCTCGGCGTCTCGCTGCGGCACTACGAGCGGGGTGGCGTCCATGAGTGACCGGGCGGCGGGCGGCGGAAGCGCCTCCGACGAGTCCGACGCCGACGCCCGGGCCGGCTTCGTCGTCGACGGCGTCTCGAAGCGCTACGGCGACGTCACGGCGCTCGACGGCGTCGACCTCGCCGTCCGGCCCGGACAGGTCCACGGCCTCGTCGGTCCGAACGGTTCCGGGAAGACGACGCTGTTCCACCTGCTGTCCGGCCTCGCCCGGCCGTCGGCGGGGACCGTCCGCCGCCCCGACCCGGGGCGCGTCGGCGTCGGCTTCCAGCAGCCGCGGTTCTACCCCGACCTCACCGTCCGCGAGAACCTCTCGGTGTTCCGGTCGTTCGCCGCCGACCCGCCGCCGGCCGACTGGACGGCGACCCTGCTCGAGGCCCTCCGGCTGGAACCCGCCGCCCACCGGCCGGGTAGGGACCTCTCCGGCGGCTTCCGAACCAAGCTCGACCTCGCGCTCGCGATGCTGAAGCGCCCCGACTTCCTCCTGCTGGACGAGCCGCTCTCCGACGTCGACGACCACTCCCGGGCGCGGATCGTCTCGTTCCTCGGGGAGTACTGCACCGAGGACCGCAGCATCGTCGTCTCCACCCACAACGTCGAGTCCTTCGACGACGTGCTCGACCGGGTGACCGTGCTGGTGGACGGCGAGATCGAGTACGACGGGCCCGCGCAGGCCGACGCCCTCGACCGGTACCGGGACGTCCTCGAGGCCGATCCGGTCGAGCGGTAGTCGCCCTCTTCGTTACTCTCGGGTGCAGCAGTCAGACCGATCGGGAACTCGAAAATACGGAAAACGACGGAACGGTCGGCAGACTACCGGAAGCGGGCGATCAGTTCGGAGCCCTCGACGTAGGCGAACCCGTTGCGGTCCGCGTAGGCCCGCGCGGCCGCCGGCGGGAGCGCCTCGCCGCTCTCGTCGTCGAGCATCTCGCAGACGACGACGGCGGGGGCGACGTCGGCCGCGTCGGCCAGCGCGAGGCCGAGTTCGGTGTGGCCCTCGCGGTCCTCGAGGCCGCCGGGGGCGGCCCGGAGCAGGTGGACGTGGCCGGGCGCGCGGAACGCCTCGGCGAAGCCCTCGGCGTCGGGGGCGATGGCGTCGGCGGCGTCGTCGCCGGCGACGGTGGTCGCCTGGTCGATGGCGCCGGCGGCCGCCCCGAGCTTCGAGATGGTGAGCGCGCGGTCGTCGTCGGTGATGCCGGTGAAGGTGTCCCGGTGGTTGACCGTCAGCGAGAACGACGAGCGCTCGTCGTAGCCGAGGTCGTGGGACGCGCCGGCGGGGTGGTCGACGAGCTCCTGGGCGAACGGCAGCGCCCAGGTCTCACAGACCGTATCGGAGAGCGCGACGCAGACGAGGCCGCCGGCGTCGTTGCGCAGGCGGGCGACGTCCTCGGGCTCGACGGCGGCGGCGGGGTAGACGAGGTCGACCTCGCCCTCGCGGTCGGCGGCGTCGTGGATGAGGACCGGCTCGCCGGCGGCGAAGGCCGCGACGGCGGCGTCGACGCCGCGCCGGGACCGGGCGGTGTTACTGCTCTGAGACATGGATGGTGAGGTGGTCGCCGTCGTCGAGTGCCAGTTCGTCGCGGAGCTTCTCGGGGGCGATGATCTCCAGCTGGTCGTCGCCGTGGTGGGTCCGCTTCGGCGCGATGACGTGGGCGTCCGCGTATCGGTCGCCGTCGGCTCCGTTCCGTCGCCCCTCCGGGCCGACGTGCTCGACGGTGGCCGGCCAGCAGAACGCGGGCCCGTAGGTGCGGTCGTCGTCCTCCCAGCCGTCGATGCCGATGGGGTCGAGGGCGTCCATCCGGGCGCGGGCCCGGGCGCTCTCCTCGTCGAGTTCGACGTTCAGCGTCCCCGCGAAGGGCTCGTAGCCGAGGCGGTCGCGGAACTGCTCCATGTAGCCGGACAGCGAGATGTAGTGGCGGCCCTCGCCCATCCCGCTGGTGACGACGCCGGAGAGGGAGACGTCCGCGTCGCCCTCGAAGAGCCGGCGGTAGTCGGCGTACTCCCGCTGGAGGGCCCGTTCGCCCTCGCTCGTGACGGCGACCCGCTGGCCGTCGCCGGTCATCTCCCGCTCGAGGTGGCCGGCGTCCTCGAGCCGCTGGAGGCGCCGGGAGGCGGTCTGGTTGGAGGCGTCGAGCCGGTCGGCGAGCGCGGCGCAGGTCACCGTCGCCCGGCCCTCGAGCGCGCCGTCGAGGGCGACGAGCTTCAGCGTCGCCAGCTCGTCGTGGCCGACGCGCCCGGTTGACTGGGACATACCCGGTGGTACGCGGGACGCACCCTTAACCGTAACGGAACTGGCATGCGTAACAGAAGTGGAACGAGACGCGCACCGCGAACGGTTTACAGTGGTAACTCCCCGCGCCGCCGGTAAAAGTGTGCCGAGTCTGGCAACGTTTCACGGGGGTGCGCGGGTGGTAAGCACGGACAACCCGGAATCTAAGTGGAAATTACTTAATGGAATGACACGCGGGAGTGGTGGTATGTCAGACCGTGACGATATCACGCGACGGAGCATCATCCGCGCCGGGGCGGCCGGCGCGCTCGGCGCCGCGGGGCTCACCGGACAGGCGGCAGGACTGACGGACGTCACCGACACGCTCGACTCGACGACCGACGTCTCCATCGTCGAGCGGATTCCGCTGCTCGATGTCGACGACCAGGTTCAGACCGTCGCGCCGACGGCGTTCCCGGAGCGGGCGACCGGCATCCGCCCGGGTTCGCAGATCCTCGTCGAGCGCGACGGGACGGTCGGCGGTTGCTCGGCGAACTTCGTCTGGGAGGACGGCGACGGGACGAAGTACCTCGGCGCGGCCGGCCACTGCTTCCTCGGGGACGCGCCGGCAAGTTCCGAATACGCCCAGGGCGAGGGCGACGACGTCACCGACGTGACGGTGACGGTCTGCATCGACTGCACCTTCGGCGGGCTGACCGGGATGAACGTGGTCCAGGGCGAGGGCGTCGAACTCGGCGACGTCGTCTACGCCCGCCAGGAGGAACTCGGCGGCGGCGAGGGCGTCGGCCACGACTTCGGCCTCGTCGAGATACCGGCCGAGGCAGAGCACCTCGTCGACCCGTCGCTGCCGCAGTTCGGCGGCCCGACGGGCACCGTCGATGGCGTCGTCCCGGCCGGCGACCCGGTCGTCCAGTACGGCGCCGGCGTCGTCAACGGCGAGACGTACCTCACGCAGGGGAGCCGCGGGCTCTCCCTGGGCGCCGGTCCGAGCGAGGGGAGCTGGATCGCGGGCATCCGCGCGACGCCGGGGGACTCCGGGTCGGCGCTGTCCGCCGCGACCGACCTGACGTCCTACGAGGGCGGACCTTCGGCCGGCGTCCTGACCCACATCACGACGAACGGGACGGCGGGGACGACCATCGACCGCTGCAAGGATATGGTCTCCGAGGACGGTTTCTCCGACAACCTCCAGGTCGTGCTGCCCTAGGAACTGGCGTAGGGGTCGGCCTGCCAGAACTCGCTGCCGCCCTTGAGCTTCGGCACCCAGGTGTCCTCCTCTCGGGCCAGCAGCGCGACCCGCGACTCCTCGACGTCGCGGACGACGGGGTGGGTCGGCAGGTACTCCTGGACGGCCTCGGTGAACGCGACGACGTCCTCGTGGTCGGGCATGACGTCGCGGTCCAGGCGGTCCCGGGAGTTGCCGACGTGCATGTACGCCTTCATCTCGACGAAGTCGGCGTCGGCGCGGTCGAACATCGCGGCGTACCACTCGGGGTGGCGCATGTTGTACCCGTCCAGCAGCGTCGTCCGGAGCACCGTCCGGGTCTCCTCCTTCGCCGCGAGCACGTCGATGGTCTCGATCAGCCGGTCCCAGGCGTCGTCCTCGACGGCCTTGACGACCTCGCCGAATGTCTTCCGGTCGGGAGCGTCGACGCTGACGTACAGTTGCGTCGGGTCGCAGGCCTCGAGGACCTCCGGCCGGGTGCCGTTCGAGACGAGGAACGTCGTGATGCCGCGGTCGTGGAACGCCTCGATCAGCTCGGGGAGGTATGGGTACAGCGTCGGCTCGCCGTCCAGCGAGATGGCGACGTGGCGGGGCTCCATCGCCTCCTCGAAGACCTCCTCGGGGACGGCGTCGTTGCCGCCGAAGCCGGACAGCAGCTTCCGCTGGAGCTCGATGGAAGCGTCGGCGACGGCCTCGGGGTCGTCCCACTCCACGTCGCCGAGTTCGTAGGCGTGGCCGGCGTGGTCCCGCCAGCAGAAGACGCAGCGCTCGTTGCACTTGACGACGGGCGTCATCTGGATGCAGCGGTGCGACTGGATGCCGTAGAAGTGGTTCTTGTAGCAGCGGCCCTCGCCGCGGAGGGCGTTGGCGGTCCACCCGCAGGTCTGGGCGGCCGTGTGGTTCTCGCTGTGGTAGTCCGGGTCGCTGACCTGCTTGGGCATACTCGCCGTTACCGCCAGGGCGCCCTAAAGGCCGCGGTTCGACGGACCGCGGGGCTCCGTCCGCGCCGCCCGGCGTCGACGTCCCGTGGCGATTGTTCACTCACCCCGGCCTAATATTGTTTGAACACCTACTACGGTACGTTTTTCACCCGCTCGGCGGGACGAAAGGCCAATCAATGCTCAGAGGGATCGATGCGCGCGGCGCGGCCGACGACGAACCGACGATCATCAGGGTCGCCGACCGGGACCCGGTGGACGCGGAGGTCACCGTGTTCCTCGACGCGAACGCGTCGGGCGCGGCCGCGGACCGACAGGACGACGTGACCGCGGAGTTCGAACGGCTCGAGGCGGCCGGCGTGATCGACGCCCCGTCCGTCGTCACCTGGCAGGACGCCGACGTCGGCGCGCGATTCAACGAGTTCCGCGACGCCGTCGGCGGCGGTTCGCTGGATCCTTTCTTCGAGGAGCTGGCGGACGGGAACGCACTGGACGTCCCGCACGTCTGCATCGCGCTCCGTTCGGACGGTTCGCTGACCGGCCTCTACCCGCGGACGGCGGACGGCGACGAGCAGACCGTCGAGGACTGCCTCCGGGCGCTCCGGACCGGCGACCACGCGGAGAACGTCGAGTACGGCCCGGACCGCTCCGTGAAGTCCGTCGACGTCAGGGACGACGAGTCCGCGACCGCGGAGATCGAGCAGTCGAGCGACGCGGCGAAGGCCGACTGACGGCCGACCCTCCCCCGCTTTCCGGTCCGTCCCGGACCGCCGCCGTAACCCTCGCCGTCGCCCCGAACCCGTTATCCCTATACCCGCCGCTCGGGAAGAGGCGGTATGTTCCTCACCTTCCGCGAATCGGTCGAGGCGGCGCTTCGCGAGGCCCTCCAGGCCCGCGGGCTGCCGACCGACGACCTCGGCATCGAGGAGCCGCCGGAGGACGTCGACTCGGTGCTGGCCTCCAGCGTCGCCTTCCGGCTGGCCGGCGAACTCGAGTCGCCCCCGCCGCAGGTGGCCGTCGAGCTGGCCGGCGACGTCGACGTCTCCGACCACGACCTCGTCGACCGCGTCGAGCCGACCGGCCCCTACCTGAACTTCTTCCCCTCGGACGCCTACTTCCAGGGCGCCCTCGAGGCCGGCCAGGCCGACGACTACGGCGCCCTCGCGGACCGCGAGACATCCGTCGTCGTCGAGCACACCTCCGCGAACCCGACCGGCCCGGTCCACGTCGGGCGCGCGCGCAACCCCATCATCGGCGACGCCGTCGCCAACGTGCTCGACTACGCCGGCTACGACGTCGACCGCCACTACTACGTCAACGACGCCGGCCGGCAGATCGCCGTCTTCACGTGGGCCTACGAGACCTTCGACGAGTCCGACCTCCCGGAACCGGCCCGCGACCGCGCGGAGTACCGCATGGTCCGCTACTATCGCAAGGGCAACGAGTACCTCGAGGAGGCCGACCCCGACGACGTCGAGGACGCCGAGGCCGAGATCCAGGCCATCCTCCAGGGGCTCGAGGCGGGCGACGAGGAGGCCTACGAGCGCGTCGGCGAGGTCGTCGACACCGTCCTCGGCGGGATGCGGGAGTGTCTCGCCCGGCTGCCCGCCGAGTTCGACGAGTTCGTCAAGGAGACGCGGTTCATGCGCGACGGCTCGACCGACGACGTCGTCGACCGGCTCAAGGAGCTCGACCAGGCCGTCTACGAGGACGACGCCTGGCAGCTCGACTTCGACGACATCGACAAGAACCTCGTCTTCCTGCGGGCCGACGACACCTCCCTGTACACCACCCGCGACCTCGCCCACCACGAGTGGAAGTTCGACAACTACGACCGGGCCGTCACCGTCCTCGGCGAGGACCACAAGCTGCAGGCCGAACAGCTCCGCCGGACCCTCGAACTGCTCGACAACGACGCCGACCAGCTGGAGAACGTCATCTACTCGTACGTCAACCTCCCCGAGGGGAAGATGTCGACCCGCCGCGGCACCGGCGTCCAGCTCGACGACCTCCTCGACGAGGCCATCGACCGCGCGCGCGACGAGGTCGAAGAGCGCCTCGACGACCGCCTCCGCGACGACGACCTCGACGCCGACGACGTCGAGCGCATCGCCCGCCAGGTCGGCGTCGGCGCCGTCCGCTACGACATCGTCTCCAAGCAGCCCTCCAAGGGCATCACCTTCGAGTGGGAGCGGGCGCTGGACTTCGAGGCCCAGTCCGCGCCGTACGTCCAGTACGTCCACGCGCGCTGCTGTGGGATCCTCGGTGAAGCGGGCGACGTCGACCCCGACCCCGACGCCTCCGAACTCACCACCGACGCCGAGCGGGAACTGCTCCGCGTGCTCGCGCGGTTCCCCGGCGTCGTCGACGAGGCCGCCGCCGACCTCGAGCCCCACCAGGTCGCCACCTACACCCGCGAACTCGCTGACCGGTTCAACAGCTTCTACCGGGAGTGTCCGGTGCTGACCGCCGACGACGCGGCCACCCGCGCCGCGAGACTCTCGCTCGTCGCCGCCTCGAAGCACGCCGTCGCCAACGCCCTCGACGTCCTCGGGGTCGAGGCGCCCGACTCGATGTAGGTACCCCCAGTTTTTGCACGCTCCGCGGCAAAAACACGGGTGTAAATAGGCGCGCGCTACGGCGACTCGCTCCCTGGGGTCGCTCGCCGCCGGGGAACCGCTCGGTCGCTCCGCTCCCTCGCGGCTGCTCTCGCCGGAGATACCGCGGGACCGCCGCTCGGAACTACGGGGCGGCCGCCGTCAGGTCGCCGCCGACTGCCAGGATGGCCGCCGCCCCGAGTCCGAGGGCGAGCAGCAGGAAGATGGCGATCCACGACAGCGGGACGTTCGAGCTTGATTCCTGGTCCGACATTGCCATGTGCGAGGGTACGGGCAACGGCCCGATAGTCCTTGCTTTCTCGCCTGCGTTGAAAGGACGAAGTTTTACCGCACGGACCTGTAACCCCACCCAATGAGCGAACAGGAAGGGGACCCGTCCGAAAAACAGAAATACGAGTTCAAGAAGGTCATCGAGGAGCTCGACGACTACTCGGGCTCGGGGACCCAGCTCGTCTCCATCTACGTCCCGGAGGACCGGCTCATCAGCGACGTCGTCCAGCACGTCACCCAGGAGCACAGCGAGGCGTCGAACATCAAGTCCAAGCAGACGCGGACCGCGGTCCAGGACGCCCTCAAGAGCATCAAGGACCGCCTGAAGTACTACGACGTCCACCCGCCGGAGAACGGGATGGTGCTGTTCTCCGGGGCCGTCGACGCCGGCGGCGGCCAGACCGACATGGTCACCGAGGTCCTCGAGTCGCCGCCCGAACCCATCCAGTCGTTCCGCTACCACTGCGACTCCCACTTCCTGACCGAGCCCCTCCAGGAGATGATGGGCGACAAGGGCCTCTACGGCCTGATCGTCCTCGACCGGCGGGAGGCCAACGTCGGCTGGCTGAAGGGCAAGCGCGTCGAACCCGTCAAGTCGGCCTCCTCGCTCGTCCCCGGCAAGCAGCGGAAGGGCGGCCAGTCCGCACAGCGGTTCGCCCGCCTCCGGCTCGAGGCCATCGACAACTTCTACCAGGAGGTCGCCGAGATGGCCGACGACCTCTTCGTCCCGCGCCGCCACGAGATCGACGGCATCCTCGTCGGCGGCCCCTCGCCGACCAAGGACGAGTTCCTCGACGGCGACTACCTCCACCACGAGCTGCAGGACCACGTCCTCGGGAAGTTCGACGTCTCCTACACCGACGAGTCCGGCCTCTACGACCTCGTCGACGCCGCCGAGGACGTCCTCGCCGAGACGGAGGTGATGAAGGACAAGTCCGAGATGGAGGAGTTCTTCGAGCAGCTCCACGACGGCCAGAAGGCCACCTACGGCTTCGACGCCACCCGGCGGAACCTCATGATGGGGTCGGTCGACCGGCTGCTCATCTCCGAGGACCTCCGGAAGGACGTCGTCACCTACGACTGCGGCGGCCGCGAGGAGTTCGAACTCGTCGACCGCCGGGCCGAGACGCCGAGTCACACCTGCGAGGACGGCGGCGAGGGCGAGGTCGAGGAACGGGAGGACGCCATCGACCACCTCATGGAGATCGCCGAACAGCGCGGCACCGAGGTGAAGTTCATCTCGACGGACTTCGAGAAGGGCGAACAGCTGCTGACGGCCTTCGGCGGCATCGCCGGCATCCTGCGGTACTCCACCGGCGTCTGATCGCGCCGGCCGCGACGGACGACGCTATCTCTCTTCCCCGCTCACTCGAACAGCTGTTCGACCTGGTGGCGCCGGCGCTCGAGGTCGAAGACCGGGTCGACGCCGCCCTGGACCTGCAGTCGGTCGAGGACGAGCAGCGGGTCGGTGCCGGCCTCGGCGACGGCATCGAGCAGCGCCTCGATGTCGCTGCGGTTGAGCGCCAGCGAGTCGAGCAGTCCGACGGCCAGCGCCAGCGGCACGGCCGCCTCGCCGGTCGGGAAGGCGTCGCTGATGCGGTCGAACCGCGGGTCGGCCGGCGCCGCGTCGGCCGCCGAGAGCGTGAGGCACTCCGGACAGAGCGCGGCGTGGGCCGACGACTCCGGGGCGTGCTCGCGGTACCGCTCCGGGACGTCGAAGGCCACCATCGGGGCCTGGCAGTTGGGACAGTCCATACGGGGACCAGCGGAGGCGCCCGGAAAGGACGACCGGTTCGTCGGGGGCCGTCAGGCACCCAGGGATAAGGCGGTCGCCCGCGGAACGGTCGCTCGGACATCGAGACGAGACGAGAACGGGTGGCGCGGCGAGAACGAGCGGCGTCGGCGGTCGGTCGCGGTCAGTCGTCGGCGGGGATCGGCTCGGCCTCGGTCGCCCGCTCGGCCTCCTCTTCGGCCTCGTCCTCCTCCTTCTTCGCCTTGATCTTCTTCATGCGGAAGATCTCCTCGCGTTCCTGCTCCTCGAGCTTCTGCTCGATGTACTCCTGGGCGCCCTTCAGTTCGGGGAGGAGCTTGAACTCCAGGGCGTTGACCCGGCGCTTGGTCTTCTCGATCTCGTCGAGCATCTTCTTCATCGCCGTCTCGACCTCGGCGGCGAGGATGACGTTCTCCAGCAGCTCCTCGTAGGCGTCGGCGGCCTCGTCGATGCGCGCGGAGGTGCCGACGAGCCCGTAGCCGCGCTGGTCGAGGGACTTCTGGACCTTCGTCGACTCGATCTGCGGGACGACGACGCCCATGATGTTCTTCGACTGCGTGGTGATCTCGGGGTGCTCCTTCAGCGCGGCCGCGGCGCCGCGGACCGCGACGTCGCCCTCCATCGCCCGCGCCATGTTGATGTTCCGCTGGGCGCGCTCGTAGCTGTCGTCGAGGTCCGACCGGACGTCCTGGGCCTGGTCGAGGATGTCCATGAACTCCATGATGAGGCCGTCGCGCTTCTTCTCGAGGGTGTCGTGGCCCCGCTCGGAGAGCTCGATGCGGTCCTCGATCGCCATGAGGTTCTTCCGCGTCGGTTTGACGTCCTTGCTCATTCTTGTGGAGGCCTTGAGTCCCCACCGGGTTAATCCTTTTCAGTCGAGACGGCCGAACACGCCGGCTCCCGGTCGCCCTGGCCTCCAGTCGGTCCGGCTACCCGGGCCTCCCCGTCACCCGGCTGCGGTCGCCGACGGGGAGCACTTTTGCTCCACGAGCGGGGTGACCGAGAGGGCGGGCGGGTCCTCGGCCGGCGCGTCGTACTGCGCCACCCGGTAGACGGTCACCCGCCGGACGTCGTCGCCGTGGACCTCGGTCGCGCGCTCGCAGGTCCACTCGGCGTACCGCTCGTCGAGGGGGTCGTCCTCGTCGGCCGCGGCGGCGTCGACCGAACTCATGAACTTCCGGTGGCGGAACGAGTCGTACGTCGCCGCGACGTCCGGCGGGCGGTCGACGGTCGCGTTCCCCTCGCCGAGGGCGTCGGCGGTCCCGCCGTCGCCCAGTTCCGCCTCGTGGACGTACCAGCTGTAGCCCGTCGAGGGGTCGGGCGCGTACAGGCCCCACCGCTGCTCGTTCGGCGCCTGCGACTCGACGGCGTCGGGGAGGTCGACGCCGGTTGCGTGGCTCGCGCTGAACAGGACGATCCACAGCAGGACCAGCACCCCGATGACGGTCAGCAGCGACCGGGCGTAGTCGACGGCGTAGGCGGCCGCCCGCTCGTGGCCGCGTCGCCGGAACTCCCCGAGGACGCGACGCTCCAGCGGCGGTCCCGCGAGGGCCCCGAGCGACGCCGCGGTGGGTCGTCGCTCGGCGAGATACTCGGCGAGTCGGTCGGGGACGAGTCGGCCCGCGGTCTCCCAGAACGGCGCCGTCAGGAACGGCAGCACCGACGCCGCCAGCACCAGCGGGAACAGCCCCACGCCCATCGTCGCCGCCATCCCCGCGAACGCGCCGAGGTACGCGAACACGGCGAGCGCCCGGAGCCGACCGTCGGTCCCCAGCAGGAAGAGCGCCGAGCCCGCCAGGAGGACGACCCACGCCCAGTTCAGCGTCGTGAGCAGTGCGGGGTACTCGCCGAGGTGGTTTCCGAGCCCGATGGTCATCGCGTCGTTGGCGAACGCGACGGTCAGGGCCTCGCCGGCGTACCACGTCTCGCCCTGCGCCTTCAGCAGCGCGTTCGAGGTGAACACGGCGACGGGCTGGACGAGCAGCGCGACGGTCGTGGCGCCGACGACCGTCCGGCGGGCCGTCCCGCGCCGGAGCGCGTCGACGGACCACCGCTCGCCCAGCGGCGCCAGGAGCGCGATGAACAGCAGGACCCGGAGCAGCCGGTCGCCGCCGTTCAGCACCGCCGGGTTCCGCAGTTGCACCGAGAACAGCAGCAGCAGGGAGGCCGCCCCGACGAGCCGCGTCCGGTAGCCGACGACGAACAGGAGCGCGAACAGTCCGGCGACGGCGAAGAGCAGCCACTGGAACCACGCCGCCCCCGACAGCGCGTGGAGCGAGAACTCCCCGCCAGTACCCGACGCCGTCATGACGGCCCGCGGGTAGACGCCGGCGTCCGTGTAGAACAGCTCCAGGTACCGGGCGCGGGTGAGCAGGTCGACCAGCAGGGCGACGCCCAGGGTGATCCGGAGCGCCGCCAGCGCCCGGGCGTCGACCGCGAACCGCGACTGGACCCGCCGCCGGAGCGCCGCCAGCGCCGTGTCCGCCCGATGGCGCCGCTCGTCGCCGTCGACCGTCCCACCCTGCGTCGGCGTCCGTTCCATGATTCGAGTTCCCTCCCGGCTGCCCGGCGTCGACCGCGGGACCGCAGGCTGCGGCGCCGCAGTCGACCGCGGAGGGCGTCCGGACAGCTTGGAGGGCTGTTGCTATCTCTCTTCAGGGGTCCGAAATAAGCCTTGTGTCGCCGACGCCGTGCGATATCGCCGCGGAGGGCGCCGGATGCGTCTCTCCGGGATGGCGCACGAGAGAAAGTAGACTGGCCGCGTACCGCGGACGACCGGTCAGTCGTCGGCCGTGACGGCTTCTTGCTCGTCGCCGACGTAGTACTCCTCGATGAGCTCCTCGTCGATCCGGTTGAGCTCCTCCTGGGGGAGGTCGCTCAGGAGCTTCCAGCCGAGGTCGAGGGTCTCCGCGACGTCGCGGTTGGTGTCGTACCCCTGCTGGACGAACTCCTCCTCGAAGCGGTCCGCGAAGTCGAGGTACTTGTTGTCGCGCTCGGAGAGGGCCTCGCGGCCGACGATGTTCACGAGGTCGCGGAGGTCCTCACCCTCCGCGTACGCCGCGTACAGCTGGTCGGAGACGTCGGCGTGGTCCTCGCGGGTGTAGCCCTCGCCGATCCCGTCGTCCATCAGCCGCGAGAGGCTCGGCAGGACGTTGATCGGGGGCTCGATGCCCTGGCTGTTGAGGTCCCGGTCGATGTAGATCTGGCCCTCGGTGATGTAGCCGGTGAGGTCCGGAATCGGGTGGGTGTCGTCGTCGCCCGGCATCGTGAGGATCGGGATCTGGGTGACCGACCCCTCGCGACCCTCGATCCGGCCGGCGCGCTCGTAGAGCTGCGCCAGGTCGGTGTACATGTACCCGGGGTAGCCCCGGCGACCCGGGACCTCCTCGCGGGCGGCGCCGATCTCCCGGAGCGCTTCGCAGTAGTTCGTCATGTCCGTCAGGATGACGAGGACGTGGTAGTCCTGCTCGAAGGCGAGGTACTCGGCGGTCGTGAGGGCCATCCGCGGGGTGACCGTCCGCTCGACGGCGGGGTCGTCCGCGAGGTTCATGAAGACGACCGACCGCTCCAGCGCGCCGGTGCGCTCGAAGTCGTCCATGAACTCGTTGGCCTCCTCGGCCGTGATGCCCATCGCGCCGAAGATGACGGCGAACTCGGACTCCTCGCCCTCGGCCTCCTCCTCGGGGACGGACGCCTGGCGGGCGATCTGGAGTGCGAGTTCGTTGTGCGGCAGCCCCGACCCCGAGAAGATCGGGAGCTTCTGGCCGCGGATGAGGGTGTTCATCCCGTCGATGGCGGAGACGCCGGTCTGGATGAACTCCTCGGGGTACTCCCGGGCCGTCGGGTTGATCGCCGCGCCGACGATCGGGCGCTCCTCGTCGGGTTCGATCTCGGGGCCGCCGTCGATCGGTTCGCCCGAGCCCGACAGGACCCGACCGAGCAGTTCCTCGGTCAGCGGCATCTGCAGGGTCTCGCCGAGGAACCGCACCGACGAGTTGCGGTCGATGCCGGAGGTCCCCTCGAAGACCTGGATGGCCACGTACTCCGAGGTGGACTCGAGGATCTGTCCGCGCCTGGTCTCGCCGTCCGGCGTCTCGATCTCGACCATCTCGTCGTAGCCGACGGGCTCGTCGATCTCGGCGAACACCAGCGGGCCGCTGATCTCCGTTATCGTCTTGTATTCTTTCTGCATGGTCAGTATCGCTCCCGGAGCTGGTCGCTGATGTCCTCTTTCAGCTCCTCGATGTACTCCTCGTAGTTCTCCTGGGTGTTCATCCGGTTCAGCCGCGGCAGCGCCTCGATGTCGATGATCTCCTCGACGGGGACGCCCGCCTCCAGCGCCTCGAAGGCCTCGTCGTTGAAGTGCTGGATGGCCGTCAGCATCAGGTAGGTCTTCTCGGGGTCGCAGTACGTGTCCACGTCGTGGAACGCGTTCTGCTGGAGCCACCCCTCCCGGATGTACCGGGCGACCTCGAGGGTCAGCTGCTGGTCCGGTGGCAGGGCGTCCTTCCCGACGAGCTGGACGATCTCCTGCAGTTCGCCCTCCTCGTCGAGGACGTCGACGGCCCACTGCCGGACCTCGGGGTACTCTTCGCTGACGTTCTCGCGCCACCAGGGGTCGAGCTGCTCGGTGTACAGCGAGTACGACTCGTTCCAGTTGATCGACGGGAAGTGCCGGCGCTCCGCCAGGTCGGCGTCGAGCGCCCAGAAGCACTTCACGATGCGCAGCGTGTTCTGGGTGACCGGCTCCGAGAAGTCACCGCCCGGCGGCGAGACGGCCCCGATGACCGAGATGGAGCCCTCGCTGCCGTTCATGTTCTGGAACTTGCCGGCTCGCTCGTAGAATTCCGAGAGGCGCGCGGCCAGGTAGGCCGGGTAGCCCTCCTCGCCGGGCATCTCCTCGAGCCGCGAGGAGATCTCGCGCATGGCCTCCGCCCACCGCGAGGTGGAGTCGGCCATCAGCGCGACGTCGTAGCCCATGTCGCGGTAGTACTCGGCGATGGTGATTCCGGTGTACACGCAGGACTCGCGGGCCGCGACCGGCATGTTGGACGTGTTCGCGATGAGGCACGTCCGGCTCATCAGCGGCTTGCCGGTCTTCGGGTCCTCCAGCTCGGGGAAGTCCTCGATGACCTCCGTCATCTCGTTGCCGCGCTCGCCGCAGCCGACGTAGACGACGATGTCCGCGTCGGCCCACTTCGCGAGCTGGTGTTGGGTGACGGTCTTCCCGGAGCCGAACGGACCCGGGATGGCGGCGGTCCCGCCCTTCGCGATGGGGAAGAGGCCGTCGAGGATGCGCTGCCCCGAGATCAGCGGCGTCGTCGGGGTCTCCTTCTCGACGGTCGGCCGGGGTTCCCGGACCGGCCACTCCTGGCGCATCGCGATCTCCTCGCCGGTCTCGAGTTCGACGACCGTCTCGTCGACGGTGAAGTTACCAGCCTCGACGCTGGTCACCTCGCCGCCCTCGTAGCCCGGCGGCACCAGGACCTTGTGGTCGATGCTCTCTGTCTCGGGGACGATACCGACGACGTCGCCGGAGGACACCTCGTCGCCCTCGGAGACCTCGGGGTTGAACTCCCAGGTCTTCTCGAGGTCGATGCCGGGCGCGTCGACCCCGCGGTCGAGGAAGGCGCCCATCTTCTCTTCGAGGACGTCCAGCGGACGCTGGACGCCGTCGTAGATACTGTCCAGCATGCCGGGGCCGAGGTCGACGGACAGCGGTTCGCCCGTGTTCTCGACCGGTTCGCCGGGGGCGACGTCGGAGGTCTCCTCGTACACCTGGATGGTGGTGAGGTTACCCTCGATCTCGATGACCTCGCCCATCAGCCCCTCGTCGCCGACGTAGACGACGTCGTTCATGCGGGCGTCGAGGTCCGTCGCGGTCACGACAGGACCGCTGACGCTCTCGATGACGCCCTCACTCGTGGTCTCTGTGTCTGTTGCTTGACTCATGGTTACTCGTCCATCAGGTCGATGCCGATGGCGCGTTTGATCTGCTCGCGGAGGTTGCCCGAACCGGTGCCGCCACCAAGCGTGACGACGACCGGTTCGACGCTCGTTTCGACGCGCTGTCGGACGGTGCGGGAGAGGTCCTCGACGTCGTCGTCGTGCATCACGACGATGCCGACCCCCTCGTCGTCGAGGACGGTCTCGACGGCGTCGTCGAGCCGTTCGTCCTTCTCGACGTCCGGGACGTTCTCGAACCGGCGGACGCCGGCGAGACGGAAGCCGGTCGTGAAGTCCGGACTGCCGACGACGGCGATCTCCTGGCTCATGTTATCACCAGCTCCTCTTCGATCTCCTCGACGGAGAGTCCTGCCTCGCGACCGCGGGCGATGGCCCGGACGTTCTCGATCTCGCGTTCCTTCGCGAGGATGTACGCGAGCACCGGGCACACCGACAGCGGGTAGCGGTTCGACAGCTTCCGGGAGTACTCAAGCAGCGCCGCGTCGAGGGCGTGCTCGAAGCCGATCAGGCTCTCGGCACCCTCGAGGTCCTCCAGTGCGACCGCGAGGTCGTCGCCGTAGGTGCTCTCCCGGATGCGGGCGACGAGTTCGTCCGTGCTCGAGGCGAGTTGCCGTAGTTCCTCGGCACGGAAGAGTCGACCGCCCTCGATGAAGTACGCCGCCGGGTCGATGTCGGCGCCGCTGCGGGCGATCCGCAGGGCGTTCCTGACGTTCCGGAAGTCGATCTCTGCCTGGAGGAACTCCCGGTACAGCGCGGTCGGCGTGTCGGGCTCGGGGGTCCCGACCTCGTCCATCAGGTGCGCGTAGAACGCGCGGTCGACCGCGTTCTCCAGCGGCACCAGGACGCCCTGGTTCTCGAAGTCCGCGTAGGCGTCCTCGAGCGGCCCGCCGAAGATGGTGTTCTCCAGGAGGTCGACGACCTCCTCGATGCTGCCGGCCTCGACGAGGCGGTCGAGCAGCCGGTCGGAGAACTCGCCCGTCCGGATGAGGTCGTCGCCGATGTCGTCGCGGTCGGCGTCGGTGTAGACGCCGCGGATGACCGTCTTGACGTTCCAGGCGTCGAACTTCCGGAGGTAGTTGGCGATGTAGCCGTACAGCGGCCCCGTGGAGTACGTCAGCAGGTCGTCGAAGTGCTTCGCGAGGTTCTGGTTGAGCGCGTACTCGACGAGGTCGACCCCGGAGTGTCGCGCGCCCAGCTCGTTCATCTCGCTCTCGTACTCCGTCTCCTCCATGAAGCGTGCGATCTCGCCCGGCCCCATCCGGACCAGCTTGCGGTAGTCGTCCTCGTCGAACAGCTTCGCCCGCCGCGAGCGCACTCGCGCCGTGACGTATTCGTAGTTCGAACTCCCTTCGGTCCTGACGTTCATTCTTCGAAGAGGCGCGCGCTGATCTCGCGCAGGTTGTCCTCCCAGACGTCCTCGAGGACGGAGTCGAACGTGTTGTTCACCCGGACGCGGGACTCGTCGGACTCGACGACGACGCCGCCGAGGCAGTCGACGGGCTCGCCGACCTCGTAGCCGTCGTACTCGTCGACGAGCGACTCCAGGAGCTCCTGGTCGTCGGCGGCGCCGTGGACGCGGACCGACTCGGCGTCCTCGAACTCCTCGACGGCGGCGTCGAGGAGCGACCGGGTCAGCTCCTCGCGCTCGTCGCCGGAGAGGCCGGCGATCTGTGCTTCGACGTCGTCTCGGACGTCCTCGAGCACCTCGCGGCGTGCCTCGAGGCGCTGCTGCTTGGCCTCGAGCTTCGCGCTGGAGAGCTTCTGCTCGCGCTCCTGTTCGATCGTCCGCTGGACCTCGCGCTCGGCCTCGGACCTGATGTCCTCGGCGTCGCGCTCGGCCTCGGAGACGATCTCCTCGTAGCGCTCCTCGCCCTCGGAGCGAATCTCCTCCGCACGCGCGCGGGCTTCTTCTCGGATGTCCTCTACGACCGTATCAAGGCTCATTGTTTGAAAAGTTGGGTGCGGTTTAGACGACGAAGACGACGACCAGCGCCAGGATCACGAGCGTCTCCGGCAGGACCGTGAGGATCAGGCCCCGACCGAAGAGGTCCTCGTTCTCCGCGATGGCGCCCATCGCCGCCGCACCGATGCCGCGCTCCGCGATACCGGCGCCGAGTGCGGCGAGACCGACCGCCAGTGCCGCAGCGCCCGACGATTCGAGGGCCGGACCGCCCTGTCCGCCCGACTGTTGGAGTACCAGTGCAACACTGCTCACGACATCAGCAAATTCCATCATGTTTATTAGTCCTCTGTAGCGGTTACTCGCTTCCGAACAGACGGATATGTTTCCACTGGCTTCATAAAACTTCCCAAACACCGCCGAGAGCGGCCTGATTCCCCGTATGCGAACACTCCGCACTCGCCGCTAGGGATGCTCGAACACCGCCCGTGGAGAATATCGGAGAACTGTTCGTTCCCGGGTCGAGGGGGCCCGAGTTCAGTCCTCGGTAGTGTACGTCCGCTCGTGACCGAACGGCGCGTACTTCTTGCCGCCGCCCTCGTAGAACTTCCCGAAGAACTCCACGTACTCGAGACGGATGCTCTGCAATCCGGCGCTCGTGATACCGAGCGCGAGCACGAGCAGGTGCCCGAGCACCAGGACGAGGATGCCGACCAGCGCCGCCGCGACGCCCCCGTGGAGCAGGCCGCCGAACATGATCTCGGTGACCTCGTGGCCGTGGTACATCACGCCGGCCTCCTGGGGCATCCCGCCGGTCCCGAAGTGCCACGCCTCGACCGTCTCGCCGTGGTGGTGTTCCTCGGTGACGTAGACGCCGAAGAACAGCAGGTTGGCGACGAAGGCCATCCCCGCCTTCGCGAGGAGGACCGCCGCGAGCCGGGTGTACGAGAGGACGTTCACCAGCACGTTCAGGAACTCGACGACCTCGATCGGTTCGCCGAGGTACAGCAGCACGACCCCGACGAAGAACGCGGCGAGGCCGGCGAAGCCGACGAGTTCCGGGAAGCCCGCGAACCCGAAGGCGAACGGCGCGCCGTCGAAGACGGCGGTGGTCTCTTCACCGCCGACGAGGAGGCCGGGGGACGCACCGGTCGGCGGCGCGTCGGCGAAGATCCACGCCCACAGGCCGAACATCATCAGCAGCCACGAGCCGCTCTCGGTGACGGCGTCCCAGAGACCGTGACCCAGGTTCTCGTAGAAGTCGATGATCCACCCGATCGCGAGGTGGACCATGCCGGCCAGCAGGCTCACGACGAGCCAGCCGAGAGCGTAGTCGGCGTGCTCGGGCGTCAACCCCTTGTGCAGCGGCGGGGAGCCGCCCCAGACGATCTCTCCGAGCTGGTGGAGCCCGAAGAACTCACCGTACAGCACACCGAAGACGGCCGTGAAGATCCCGGCCGCGATGCCGACGCCGCCGAGCGAGCGGATGGCGTCGGACTCGAAGCGGCTCATCAGGACGAAGCCGAGCCCCATGTAGAGGAGCCCGTAGCCGAGGTCGCCGATCATGAAGCCGAAGAACAGCGGGAACGTCAGGAACAGGATGAACGTCGGGTCGATCTCCGTGTACTTCGGCCGGTTGATGACCTCGACGAGCGTCTCGAAGGGCTTCACGCCCTTCGGGTTGTCCTGGACGACTGGCGGCTCGCCGCCGCTCATCGCGGTCCCGCCGTCGGCGGCGACCGGGTCGCCGGTGCTCTCGGCACCTCCGCGACCTTCAGCCCCGCCGACGTCTTCTCGCTCGTGTGCGTGGCCGTGCTCGTCGTACTCGGCGCGTTCGAGTTCCTCGACCTCGACGTGGTCGCCGACGGCCGAGTGCAGGGCGTCGGTCAGCTCCGAGTACCGTTCGCTCGGGATCCAGCCCTCGGCGACGAAGGCGTTCTCCGTCGTCGCGAAGGTCAGCGGCGCCTCCCGCTTCTGGACCTCGATGGCGAGTTTCTCCTCGGCGGCCAGCAGGAAGCCGGCCACGTCGTGTTTCGTCTCGGCGAGCTCCTTCTCGACGGTCTCGAGCTTCGACTCCACCTGGCCGCGGCGGTGCTGGAGGTCCTCGACGTAGTCCTCGGGACTGGTCGCCTCGTCGCTGTCGCCGAGGTCCGGGACCTCGTACTGGGTGAACGCGGCGCCGACGAGGACGTCCTGGAGGTCGACCGCGGGGTACGCGAAGATGGCGACGTAGCCGCCCTCCTCGAACAGCTCGTACTCCTCGACCTCGTCGGCGTCCGCGAGCGCCCGGCGGAGCGCCTCGGGGTCGCCCTCGCCGACGGCCGCCGTCAGGTTGTCGTAGCCGGACAGCAGGTCGAGGTCGATGCCGAGTTCGGCGAACGGCCTGGCAGCCTCGACGTTGTCGTCGATTTCGCGGAGCTCGTCCTCGAGCGACGACCGCCGGTCGTCGAGTTCGTTGACGCGCTCGCGGACCTCCTCGAGTTCCGCGTCGAGCTCGTCGTCCTCGATGATGCGGGTCCGGCCGGCGTCCTCCTCGGTGACGTCGAGGGTGCTCTGGAGCGCGCGGACGGTGACGAGCTTCTCGGCGGCTTCCTCGGCGCCCTCGACGGGGTTGCCGGGCTCGAAGCCCGCCCAGGTGTCGTCGTACTCCGTGACGTGCAGCAGGTTCAGACCGTGGACGGCCTCGATGGCATCGTCCATCACGCGCTTGGATCCCGTCACCGAGACCCGGCTCATCCGCTTAGGTCTGAGCATCTACCGCCTCCGTGAACAGGTTCACCGCGTAGCCTACCACCTCGTTTCGCTGGGATTCGGCGTGCGATTCGAGGGCCTGACGGTCGGCCTCGCCCTCCGCGATGATCTCCTCGCGCTCGGCCTCGATCTCCTCGCGGGCCTCATCGAGGCGCCGGGACTTCAGCTCCCGGGCCTCCTCGCGAGCCTGCTCGCGGATCTGCTCGGCCTCCGTTCGCGCCTCCTGGATGCGCGCCTCCCGCTGCTCGTGGGCATCTTCGACGATCTCGTCGGCCTCGCGTTCGGCCTCTTTGATCCGGTCAAGAACCTCTGGCCTGGCCATAATTATATCATCAGAAGGTTCGGAAAGGGCCTATTTGGTAGTTGCGAAACCGCGCTTCGGCCGCCGCGCGGTTCCGCCGGCCCGCGGGGGACGCCCATTCGTGGGCCGACAGGCCACTCCGTGCCGCCCCGCCGACGCCATTCCGGGGCAATTATGACCGGACCGGGCGTATCGGGGACCAATGGGAGTCCTCGAAGACAAGGGCCGCGCGCGCATCTTCTACAAGTACCTCTCGCGGGTCTACGACGCCATCAACCCGTTCATCTGGAACGAGGAGATGCGCGACGAGGCGCTCGGCTGGCTCGACCTCGAGGCGGGCGACCGCGTCCTCGACGTCGGCTGCGGCACCGGCTTCGCGACGGAGGGGCTGCTCCAGCACACCGACGACGTCTGGGGCCTCGACCAGTCGGCCCACCAGCTGGAGAAGGCCTACGGGAAGTTCGGCAAGCGCGGCTCCGTGAAGTTCCACCGCGGCGACGCCGAGCGTCTCCCCTTCGCCGACGACAGCTTCGACGCCTACTGGTCGTCGGGCTCCATCGAGTACTGGCCGAACCCGGTCGCCGCCCTCGCGGAGGCCCGCCGGGTGACGAAGCCCGGCGGCACCGTCCTGGTCGTCGGGCCGGACTACCCGAACTCCTCGCTGTTCCAGCGTCTCGCCGACGCCATCATGCTCTTCTACGACGAGGCGGAGGCCGACCGCATGTTCGCCGAGGCCGGCTTCGAGGAGTTCGAACACCACATCCAGCAGCGCGCCCCGGGGACGCCGCGGGCGATCACCACCGTCGCGACGGTGCCGGCGGACGAGGAAGCCGACGGCGACGACGGAACCGAGACCGACGCTGAGTCCGTAGAGGCCGCCTAGACCGTCGTTTCGAGGAGCGCGATCCGCTGGTCGTCGACGTAGAGCCGCACCTCCACCGCGGCCCCGGGTCGCAGTTCCGGGTCGTTCGTCGCGGCCACGCGGAACGACGCCGTCTCGCCCGCTCGCCACTCCCCGCCGGTCGCGCTGTTGAACGGCCCGGTCGGCCCGCTCTCGAACCCGCGCGCAGAGAAGAACGGCACCGGCGGTTGCTCGGCGAGCGGGTCGCCGTCGACGCGGACGCGCACCCGGAGGGCGTCGGGGTCAACCGCGTCGCCGCCCTGATGGGTGAGGCTGATCTCACCGGAGGCGTCGGCGGTCGCGTCGAACGACGCGGTGGGCGCCGGGTCCGGCGGGTCGACGACGACGGCGGAGCCGACGGCCGCCGCGGCGACGACGGTCACAGCGGTCAGCAGGACGACGCCGACGACGGGCGAGGTAGCGCGAGCGGTCATGCGGCCGGTGGCCGCGCCTTCGGACAAGAACGTTCGCCTACTCGAAGGTCGCCTCGTAGGACACCGTCTCGCCGCGGTAGGTGGCGTTTATCGTGGTCTCGCCACGGGGCGCGACGGTCCAGAGGCGCTCGCCCCCCGTCGAGCCGACCGACTCGTTGTCGACCTCGATCGTCGCGTCGACCGGTTCGTCCCGGTCGTCGTCGTAGAGCGCCACGCCGAGCGGGCCGCCGGCGCGCGTCCGGTTGAGGACCAGCCGGAGGTCGCCCTCGACGGTCTCGTCGGTCGTCGTGGGGACGGCGTCGGGCTCCTTGTACTGGTGCTCCAGCATGACGCGGTCCGTCTCGACGTCGAGGTAGGTCTCCAGGTTGCCCTGCGGGTGGGAGTACGTGAACCGCCAGAGCCGCGCGCCGTCGGGGCCGATCGGCGCCGCGGTGGGCGTGCTGTTGTTGGTCACCCAGGGGTACAGTTCGCGGAGCCGCTCCTCGGCCGCCGACAGCCCGGAGCCGCTCTGCTGGTCGAACTCGTCCGTCCGCGCCGACGGGTCGTAGGCCTCCCTGAGGTAGGTGGGCTCCCCGTTGGTCTCCTCCACCGTGGCGAGGACGAGCCCGTCTGCGCTCACGTCCACGTGGACGCGCGCGTCGTCCTGGCCGCTGATGGCCGCCTCGGCGTTGCTACGGACGGGGCCCTGCAGCGGCCGGAGGCGGCTCCGGTGGAGCGCGAGTTCGTTCTCGGTCTCGTACATCCCGAGGTTGTCGGCGCGCGTCTCCAGCCAGTCGACCGTCGACTCGAGGGTCCTGGACTCCTGGTCGATCACGGCGAGCTTCCTGACGAGTTCCCGCTGGCCGATCTCGCCGGCGCTGTACCTTTCGACGGCGCGCCGCTCTTTTTGCTCCAGTTCGTCGACCCGGTCGCCGACGCGTTCGGTCCCGTTCGTGACGATCGAGCGCCGCTCGGACCGCGACTCCGCCTCGCGGTAGGACCGCTGGAAACTGACCCGGTGGTAGGTGGAACGTACCTGGCCGACGTTCGCGCCGACGGCGCCGGCGACGTCTATCGACGCCGTCCCGAGGCTGCTCCGCTCGACGCGGTCGGCGGGCGGTGCGAGGTATTCCGCGGAGCCGTCCTGGGGGACGACCGTCATGGTGGCGTTCTGCTGGGTCTGCATCGCGCCGGCGGAGATAACGCCGAGCGGCGCCAGACAGAGGAGGAGGGCGAGTACGATGGCGCGGGTCCCGTCCATGTGGGGGGCGTCGTCGTCGGAGAACAAAAAGCCGCCGCCCCGAGTCACTCCCTAACGAGCGGAGCAAAGCTATCGAGACGCTTTATCGGGCGTGGAGACGTTTTATCACCTGATGGAAAGCGTTTTCCCGCGGGGGTGTCCATACCTCACGCATGCGGCGTCGGGTCCCCCTCCTGATCTGTGCCCTCCTCCTGACCGCGGTTGTGTGCGGGGCCGCGCCAGCGACCGCCCAGACCGATAGCGAGGAGCTACGCCTCGAGGCGCAGCTCCAGTCCGACGGCGACGCGCGCTGGAGCATCGTCGCCACCGTCCCCCTCGAGGACGACGAGGACATCCGGCACTTCCGGTCGTTCGCCGACTCCTTCGAGGAGGGCGAACGCGACTTCCAGCTCGGCAGCGACACATTCCGGCAGGCGGCGGCGGAGGCCTCGATGGCCAGCGGGCGCGACATGTCGATCCGTTCCGAGGAGCGCTCGGCCGCCATCGTCAACGAGACCGACGACGGCGAGGTCGACAGTTACGGGAAGCTCCGCGTCTCGTTCACCTGGACGTCCTTCGCCCGCATCGACGAGAACGGGACGATGTACGTCGACGACGCGTTCAACACGACCGACGGCACCTGGCTCCCGGGCCTCGACGAGGGGGAGACGCTCGTCATCAGGTCACCGCCGGGCTACGGCGGCCCGACGACGGCCCCCACCGGCGCCCAGGAGGGCGACCTGCGGTGGGAGGGCGAGCAGACGTTCGAGCCCGGGTACTTCGAGATCGTCTACCCGCCGACCAACTCGCCGTTGCCGCCCCTGAACCTCTCGACCATCCTGCTCGGCGGCGCCATGTTGTTGAGCGCCGGGGCGCTCGGCCTGGGCGTCTTCCTGCTGTGGCGTCGGGACGACGACTCCGAACGGACACCCGAACCCGTTCCGGCCGAAGCCTCGGCGGAGACCGGCGGGACTGCGGAGTCCGGCGGCGCGAACGGCGCGGGAGGAGCGGTCGCGGCGGCTGGCGCGGCCGGCGCGGCCGACGAGGACGAGGACGAAGACGAGGAGGAGGACCTCGAGTTACTCTCCGACGAGGAGCGCGTCGAGTACCTCCTCGAGCGGAACGGCGGCCGGATGAAGCAGGCGAACATCGTCAAGGAGACCGGCTGGTCGAACGCGAAGGTCTCCCAGTTGCTGTCGTCGATGGAGGACGACGAACGGATCGACAAGCTCCGGATCGGCCGGGAGAACCTCATCAGCCTCCCCGGCGAGAACGTCGGCGATCTCGCGGCCGGCCACGACGAGGAGTAGCCCGACGCTGTACGGCGTTGAACAGTGTTCAGTCCCCGATAAACGGGGCGCAAACACCGTACGATTCGGAAACGTTTAACCACGAACGGGCGTCACTTGCAGACGACTAGCCGCTATGAAAATACTCGTCACCGTAAAAGAGGTAGCCGAGGTCGACGACGAGTTCGATATCTCCGGACTCGACATCGCCGACAGCTCCCTCGAATACGACCTCAACGAGTGGGACGACTACGCCGTTGAGGAGGCCGTACAGATCAGCGAGGACAACGACGACGTGGAGGTCGTCTCGGTCACCATCGGGCCCGAGCGCTCCGAGGAGACCATCCGGATGGCGCTCGCGAAGGGCGCCGACCGCGCGATCCGCGTGTGGGACGACTCCCTCGAGGACGCCCAGTTCCTCGACGTCGACACGAAGGCCGAGATCCTGGCGGCAGTCGCCGAGGAGGAGGACCCCGACTTCATCCTCTCGGGCGTCCAGGCCGGCGACGACGCCAACGGCGCGACCGGCGTCGCCCTCGCCGAGAAGCTCGACTTCGAGTGGGCCGCGGTCGTCAACGCCCTGGACCTCGACGCCGACGCCGGCGTCGCCAGCGTCCGCCGCGAACTCGAGGGCGGCGTCGAGGAGCTGACCGACGTCGACCTCCCCGCCGTGCTCACCATCCAGACCGGGATCAACGAGCCCCGCTACGCCAGCCTGCGCGGCATCCGGCAGGCCCAGCGGAAGCCGCTCGACGCCCAGGGCCTCGACGACATCGGCCTCGACGCCGACGTCGTCGAGTCCCCGGTCGAGCGCACCGACATGTACGAACCCGAGTCCGAGGGCGACGCGACCCTCTGGGAGGGCGACGCCAGCGACACGGCCTCGGAGCTCGCTGAATTCCTCCGCGACAAGGGGGTGGTCGAGTCATGAGCGTCCTCGCGATCACCGAGCACCGCCGCGGGAGCCTCCGCGACGTCTCCTACGAACTCGTCACGGTCGGCCGCGAACTGGCCGACGAGCTAGGCGAGGACCTCGAACTCGCGGTCATCGGCGGCGACGTCGACTCCTTCGCCAGCGACGTCAACCGCGAGGGCGTCGACACCATCTACACCGTCGACGAGGGCGAGGAGTTCAACCACGGCATCTACGCGCAGGCCATCGAGCAGCTCCACGCCGAACTCGACCCGTCGGCGCTGCTGATGCCGAACTCGGTCAACGGGCTGGACTACGCGCCCGCCGTCGCCGAGAGCCTCGACCTGCCGCTGGTCACGGACGTCATCGGCCTCGAGGGCGGCTCGCCCGTCGAGGTCACCCGCGAGCAGTACGGTGGCAAGGTCGAGACGACCTACGACATCGGCGAGGACCAGTTCGCCATCACCATCCGCTCGGCCGAGTGGCCGCAGGCGGAGGCCGACGGCGACGCCGCCATCGAGGCCGTCGACGTCGACATCGACGAGAGCGCCCTCGGCAGCACGGTCAACGGCTTCGAGGAGGTCGGCGGCGGCGACGTCGACATCACGGAGGCCGACGTCCTCGTCTCCATCGGCCGCGGCATCGAGGAGGAGGAGAACCTCCCGCTCGTCGAAGAGCTCGCCGACGCCCTCGGCGCCACCCTCTCCTCGTCGCGCCCCATCGTCGACAACGGCTGGCTGCCGAAGAACCGCCAGGTCGGCCAGTCCGGCAAGGTCGTCACGCCCGACGTCTACATCGCCATCGGTATCTCCGGCGCCGTCCAGCACGTCGCGGGCATGAAGGGCGCCGACACCATCATCGCGATCAACAAGGACCCGAACGCCCCCATCTACGACCTCGCCGACTACGGCATCGTCGACGACCTCTTCGAGGTCGTCCCCGAACTCATCGAGGAGTTCGGCGGCGAGGCCCCCGACATCTGACGGCGGTACCCGTTTTCCCGCGACCCGGTTCGGGCTGCAGCTGCCCACTCGACGGCCCGGATCACCTTCTCTGCCCTCGGAAAATCGACTGGCTCCCTCGACCACACTGTACGGGTGTCCATATAATGGGCCTCCCGTGAGAGGGCTGAGGCTCATCCACGTGGGTCCGTAACGAGGGGCAATGAGCACCCACCGAGACCGTGAATCGGAGCGGAATGCCCTCGAGGAAACGAGCGCCTACCGCCTCATGAGCCACGTCTACCGCCGCGCGCTCGTGGACTGCCTCGGAGGCCGCCGGGAGGGGATCGCCATGGCCGACGCCGCCGCGGAGGTCGCCGCCCGGAACCTCGACCCCTCGGTCGCGGAGAGCAGCCACGAGACGGTCGCCGACGTCTACGCCGCCCTGCACCACTGTCACGTGCCAAAGCTGGCCGACGAGGGGATCGTCGCCCACGACCGCGACCGGAACGTGGTGTCGCTCACCGAGCGGGGCCGGGAGCTCGCCGCGGTCCAGGAGGGCATCGCGTCGGGCACGGACGGCGACGACGCGGCCGTTCCGGACGGCTACATCTAGTCCATCCGAACGGAGCCGCACAACGACGGACTTTTTGACGCGCGGAGCCCCTATCTCGCACAATGAGTACGCTGCTCTGGATACTCGTCGGTATCCTCCTCTACACGTCGGCGGCGATGGCCCTCAAGTCCCGGGGGGTGCTGCCGTCGTCGCTGACGGTCTCCGGACCGATCCTCACCATCCACACCCAGCGCGGGCGCTCGTTCCTGAACTGGCTGGCGACGCCGAAGCGCCTCTGGCGGGCCTGGGGGAACCTCGGGGTGGGCGTCGCCATCGTCATCATGGTCGGCTCCTTCTTCGCCGTGCTGCTCTCGGCGGTCAGCATCGCGACGAACCCGGAGGCGACGACCGGGTTCGTCCGCCCGCAGGACGCGCTGGTCATCCCCGGCGTCAACCAGTTCCTGCCGTGGGCGGCCGCGGTCGACATCCTCGTCGGCCTGCTCGTCGGCCTGGTGGTCCACGAGGGGGGCCACGGCCTGCTGTGCCGCGTCGAGGACATCGACATCGACTCGATGGGCGTCGCGCTCATCGCGCTCGTCCCGCTGGGCGCGTTCGTCCAGCCGGACGAGGAGAGCCAGGAGGCGGCCGACCGCGGCAGCAAGGTGCGGATGTTCGCCGCCGGCGTGACGAACAACTTCCTCGTCACCGCTCTGGCGTTCGCACTGCTGTTCGCTATCGTCGCGAACGCGGTGGCGGTCGTCCCCGGGGTCGCCATCGGCGGTGCCCTCCCCGGGTCGGCCGCCGAGGACGCCGGCATCGAGCGCGGCGACGTGCTGACCGAGGTGAACGGCCAGCCCGTCGCCGACGAGGAGGAGTTCGAGGCGGCGCTCGCCGAGGCCGACCGGGAGGTGACCGTCGACCGCCGCGACGGCGAGGCGGTCACCGTCGAGCGGGAGCTCATCGTCACGCGCGCGGTCGTCGACGCGCCGATCGGGACCGGGACGACCGTCCGGGCCGTCGACGGCGAGACGGTCTACACCGAGTCGGCCTTCGAGGCGGCGCTGAACGGCAGCGAGACCGTCGAGGTCGAGACGGAGAACGGCACGACGCAGTTCCCGGTCGGCGTCTTCGCCAGCACCGTGCCGGACGGCGACCCCCTCTCGGAGGCGGGGGCACCCGACACGCCCGTCTTGATCCACAGCGTCGGCGGGGAGCGGACGCCGACCCCGGAGGCGCTGTCGAGCGTCCTCTCCGAGACCGACCCCGGCCAGACGGTGGAGGTCGTCGCCTACCACGGCGACGGCGCCGACCCCTGGAACGGCGAGCGCCAGGTCTACGAGGTCGAACTCGGCGAGCATCCCACCGACGACCACGGCTACCTCGGCGTCGGCGGCATCCAGCAGGGGACCAGCGGCGTCGTCGTCGACGACTTCGGCATCGACACCTACCCCGCCGAGCAGTACCACTCGCTGCTGGGCGGCGGCGGCTGGGGCGACGACCCGCTCGTGACGTTCATCTCCCGGACCTTCGCGCTGCTCGTCCTGCCGTTCGCGAGCGTCGTCGACCCGAACCTCGGCTACAACTTCGCGGGCTTCAACGGCAGCGTCGCGAACTTCTACGAGGTCTCCGGCCCGCTGAGCGCCGGGGCGATATTCGGGCTGGTGAACGTCCTCTTCTGGACCGGGTGGGTGAACATCAACCTCGGGCTGTTCAACTGCATCCCATCCTACCCCCTCGACGGCGGGCACATCCTCCGGTCCTGCGTCGAGGCGATCCTGGCGCGGCTCCCCATCGAGGCGACGCCGACGCTGGCGAGCGCGGTGACGACCACTATCAGTGTCACGATGATCGTGAGCCTGCTGGGGATGCTGTTCGTCCCGCAGTTGCTCTGAGAACGTAAACGAGGAGAGCGGCGGGCCACCCGGGGGCGGGTATGCCAGCGATGGAAGGGGAGCGGTCGCCCCCGCGACGGCCGTCGGCGAGCGACTCGTCGGCGCGACTCGGAGCCGCGACTCAGTTCGGCGAGTGCCCGTGACCGATGACGGCGCAGACGACGTTCACGGCGAGCGAGCCAGTCAGCGCGGACGGGTATCGACCCGCGACGCCGGTGACCAGCGCGACGAGGACCAGCAGCGGGAGCAGGGCTGCGGCCCAGAACGCTATCGCGCGGACACCCGCGAAGCACTGCTCGATGCAGGATGCGAGGAATCCAGCCGGCCGGGCTGACGTCTGACGTGACGGTGTTGCGCTCGACATGGGGGCTCTCCTCGCTCCATCCTTGGCCCGCCCACCCCATATAAACGCGAGAGGGTTAGCATCAGTTCAACTCCGTTCGCGGAACCGTTCGCGTTTTACCGGCGACCTTCCGACCATTAACGACCCTTCCAGATTCTTTTAGAACCTTCAAGGGATTCTCTGAGGGAGTAACGAGTCGACGTGAGGGAGAAGGGGATTCGCCCGGCCGCTTCGCTGCCCCGACCCGCGGAACTCACAAACACCATTAGTCGCGCGTTCGAACCGGCCGCCATGGTACGACGGCGACCGCCGGGGACGGAGGAGGGGTGGTACGCCCTCCACGACCTCCGGCACATCGACTGGGACTCCTGGCGGGCGGCCCCCGACCGCGAGCGGGAGCGGGCCGTCGAGGAAGGCATCGACTACCTGCAGTCGCACGCGGCGCTGGCGGACGCCGAGGAGGGCGGGTCGGCGGTCTTCTCCATCGTCGGCCACAAGGCCGACCTGCTGATACTGCACCTCCGGCCGACGCTGGAGCACCTCGATCGCGCCGAGCGGCGCTTCGAGTCGACCGCGTTAGCGGAGGTCACCGAGCGCGCCTCCTCGTACGTCTCGGTCACCGAGGTTTCGGGGTACATGCACGAGGACCTTACCGACGGCCTCGACGACATCGAGGACGCGGGTATGCGCAACTACATGAAGCAGCGCATCTACCCGGAGATCCCGGACGCCGACCACGTCTGCTTCTACCCGATGGACAAGCGCCGCGGCCCCGAGGACAACTGGTACGACCTCCCCTTCGAGGAGCGCGCCGAGTACATGTCGGCCCACGGCGACATCGGCCGGGAGTACGCCGGCAAGGTGACCCAGATCATCACCGGCAGCGTCGGCCTCGACGACCACGAGTGGGGCGTGACGCTGTTCGCCGACGACCCGACGGACATCAAGCACCTGCTGTACGAGATGCGGTTCGACCCCTCCTCCTCGCGGTTCGCCGAGTTCGGCCCCTTCTACGTCGGCCGGCAGTTCCCGCCGGAGGACCTCCGGGCGGTCTTCGACGGCGAGGCCGTCCCGACCGACCGGTCGCTCGAGGGCGACACCCTGGACCTCGCCCCCGGTGCGGGCGAGGAGAGCCACCCGCCGACCGAGTCCGGACGGGACTCCGGCCGACACCACGGCGACGCCGACTCCGGGTCGTCCGGTGGCGGCGGCCGCCCCTCGCCGGGCGACGCCGAGCACGACGAGGTCGGCGCCGACGAGTTCCTCGAGCGGGCCGACCGCTTCGGCGTCGACGCGGGCGACGCGGGTTACGGCCTGCTCTTCGAGTCCGACGCCGACTCCGACGAACTCGAGGACGAGGTCGAGGAGCTGGCGGGGAACTTCGACCACTACGACACCCACGCGGGGACGACCGTCCACTCCGACGGCGAGACGACGGCGGTGGTGTCGCTGTGGGCCAACGAGCGCGCGGCGAACACCGCTTCCGGCTTCCTCTCGGAGCTGCCCGGCGTCGACGGCGGCGTCGGCGCGTCGCTGGATGCTGATTCGGAGGACGGCTCCGGCGAGGAAGACGACGACGGCGACGAGTCGGCCTCGGGCGGAGGCGGCCGCCCCGGCGGTGAGGCCAAACACGAGGAACTGGATCCCGAGGAGTTCCAGCGGCGGGTCCACCGCTTCGGCGTAAGCCTCGACGAGCACCCCGAGGCCGGCTACGCGCTGCTGTTCCGGTCGGAGACGGACGCCGAGGAGCTCGTCGAGGAGGTCGAGGGGCTCCGCGAGAACTTCGAGCACTACGACACCCACGTCCTGACGACGGTCCGCGCCGACTCCGGCGACACCGCGGTCGTCTCGCTGTGGGCCAACGAGCGAGCGGCGAACACCGCCTCGGGCTTCCTCTCGGACCTCTCGGGGGCCGGCCCGGGCATCGGCGCGAACCTCGGCGACGGGGAGTCCGAACCCTACGGCACCGACGAGGACGACGACATCCGCGGCGAACTCGCGGACCTCGACGTCTACGCGGGCAAGCCCCACGGCGAGGACGTCTACGCGATGGTGCTGTACTCCGAGGCCGACCCCGAGGAACTGGAGTCGGAGCTCGCCGACCTCGCCGAGCGCTTCGAGCACTACGACACCCACGTGACGTCGGCCGTCTACGCGGACGAACACGGCGGGGACCGGTCGGCGGTCGTCTCGGTCTGGGAGACGAAGGACGCCGCCGACAAGGCCGGCGGCTTCCTCTCGGACCTCCCGGGCATCGTCGCTCGCGCGGGCGAGTCCAGCAACTTCGGGACGATGGGGATGTTCTACACAGTCAAGCCCGAGCACCGCGAGGACTTCGTCGAGACCTTCGAGGAGGTCGGCGAGAAGCTGGCCGACCTCGAGGGCCACCTCGAGACCAGCCTGCTCGTCAACGTCGACGACGAGAACGACATGTTCATCGCGAGCCAGTGGCGCGAGCGCGAGGACGCCATGGAGTTCTTCCGCTCCGACGCGTTCCGCGAGACCGTCCAGTGGGGGCGGGACGTCCTCGCCGACCGGCCGCGGCACGTGTTCCTCGCGTAGTCGGCCCTCGCTTCCCTTCCTGAAATCCTCTTCGAGCGGTCTGATAACCTGACCGAAGATCCATCTAGAGCGGACGCCGCAGCCTCAATTCACCATCGGCCGGGAGCGCGTGTCGGCCGCCAGGCCGACCGCGCGACCCGGGAAAGGGCAGCGCGACGGCCGGTGGACGAATCGAACTCCTGGCGTTCTCGCGAGTGAAACGAGCGAGGGCTCGAGGGAGCCCCGCTCCCTCGGTGGACTGAAAGGGCGAGCGACCGCGAGCGGTCGAGGGCTTTCGGGGTAGTGTCCTCGGCGTCGTCGTCGTCACGCTCGATCGCTACAGCGGCTACTCTCGAAGGGTAGAATCCATCAAGAAAACAGCGGTAGCGGACCGACGCTCCTTACTCGCCGACTTCCATCGCGCGCTCGACGACGTCCTCGCTGTACAGCTCCGCGAGGTCGTCGTGCTGGTCGGGACGGTTCTGGTAGACGTCCTGGAACAGCGAGATCGGCGTCATGAGGGCCTGGTAGGTCGCCTCGTCCCACATGCGGTCCTTGGCGACGTCGACCTGGACGCCGTCGATCTCGACGGTGGCCGACTGGGTCATCGCGATGGCGCCCTTGCCGGCCTCCTTGGCGGCCTCGAACTCCTCCATGGAGTCGACGATGTCGTCCATGCTGGGGACGTAGTCGAGCAGGTCGAGGAGCTCCGCCTGGAGGTCCTCCTCGCTCTCGACGTAGATCTCGTCGCTACCGACCTCGAGCTCGTAGCCGTCGCCGTCCTCCTCGAGCTCGACGCGGTCGCCGTTGTAGACCTGGACGTCGCCCTCGTCGTCGAGTTCGACCTCGCGGCCGTCGGCGTCGATGATCCAGTAGCCCTCGGCGGGCGGCAGCGGGCTCTGGTTGGCCTCGACGACCTGGCCGGGGGTGAGCGACCAGATGCCGAGCATGCCCATCGCGTTGTTGGCGGTGATGCGCTCGTGGTAGCCGTCGACGTCACGGATGTCGTCGTACGGGCCGTCCACGGAGATCAGGCCGGCCGCGCTGGCCGCACGCGAGGTGTTGTGGCGGAGCTCCTTCCACTCGGGGAGGCCGCCGGTCGGCGTGATGGCGCGCATGTCCTTCGTGTAGTCGACCTCGCCGTCGACCAAGAGGAAGAGCCGCTCGAGGTTGTTGGATGCCTTGCCCATCTCCTCGCGGAGCTTCTCCATGGCGAGTTCGGCGGAGCCGGACTCGATGATGACGGACATCGCGAGGCTGCCCTCCTCGAGGCCGTACTCGTTCTCGACGATGGTGATGAACTCGTCGGCCTTCTTCCAGTCGTCGATGTCGCCGACCTCGGGGATGACGAAGCCGTCGATGTTCTCGACGGCGCCGTTCTCGGGGTCGGCGATCTCGAGCATGTGCTGGAAGCCGCGGTAGCGGGTCTCGGGGCTGTCGCGGTGCCAGACGACGCGGGGGTGGATCTCGCCGGGGAAGTCGGCGCCGCCCTCGGCGACGACCTCGGCGATGTTCTCGGCGCCCTCGTCGCGCATGTTCGGCGCGGTGGCGTCCTCGTTGTCCGGGACCCAGACGTCGGGGGCCTGCATGCCGCGGAGCTCGATGGCGCTGCGGAGCTTCTTCGCGGAGTCGTCCTCTCCCTGCTCTGCGGTCGGCGTGGTGAAGAACGTCCGCACGAACTTCCGGTCGTGGGAGCGTTTGTCGATTGCAGTCATCTCAGTCACTCGGAGGGAGCAGGCCGCGGGTATTAAAACTGGCCGAATCGGCTCGTTTGACGGTCGACGCGGGCCGTACAGTCGGGACTACGGGTGCGCGAAAGAAGGGGAAAACGCGGGTCGAGCGGCCGCTCGATCAGTCGTCGTCGTTGTTCGACGTGAGCGGCTCGTTCTCGTCCTCGGTGAAGCCGGCGGACTTCTCCATCCGCTCCTTCGCCTCGGGGTCGAACTGCGCCTCGATGTCCTGGAAGCGGGAGACGAAGGAGAGCTCGTGGTGGCTCTCGGTCTCGTGGCCCAGGTAGCGGCCCTCGAGGTCCCACTGCGCTTCCTCGTCGTTCTCGGCGATGTTCGCCATGTCCTCGTAGACGGCGTGGGCGCCGGAGTGCAGGGCGTAGAGAGTGATGAAGATGTACTGGTAGCCGAGGTCGCCCAGTTCCTGGAACGTGAGTGCGTCCTCCTCCTCGGACCACGCGAACGAGCTGGAGTAGTTGAACGCCAGGTCCAGGTCGGGGTGGGTCTCGTGGATGGTCTCGGCGTACTCGACGGCGTCCTCGCGGGACGGGTCGGGCATCTCGGGCCAGACCAGGTCGACGCCGCAGTCGGCGTAGAGGCGGCCGCGCTCGAGGTGCTCGTCCCAGTCGCCGTTCGAGGAGCCGTAGGCGTCGGTACGGGCGATGACGATGGTGTCCTCGCTCTGCTTGGCGTCGACGGCCGCGCTGAAGCGGGCCTCGGCCTCGTCGCGGGAGACGATCTTCTTGCCGGCGATGTGACCGCAGCGCTTGGGCGTCGTCTGGTCCTCGATGTGGACCGCGGCGACGCCGGCCTTCTCGTACTCGCGGACGGCGCGGCGGACGTTGTGGATGCCGCCGTAGCCGGTGTCACAGTCGGCGACGACCGGCAGGTTGGTCGCCTCGACGATGCGCTTTGCGTTCTCGACCATCTCGGTCATCGTGACCATCTCGAGGTCCGGGAAGCCGAACTGGCCCAGGACCGTCGAGTAGCCCGACATGTACGCGGCGTCGAGGCCGGCCATCTCGGCGAGGCGGGCGTCGAGCGCGTGGTAGAGACCGGGAGCGAAGGTGAAGTCCTGCTCGTCGAACTTCTCTCGGAGCTCGCGGGCAGCGGGGTTGTCGACGTCTCGGACGATCGATTCGGTGTTCTGGACTCGGCTTGCGACCTTGTCCTCTCCGTCGTTGTCGTGTGCCATGGTTAGTATCGGGGGTTACCGGGCTCGGACCGCAGCGCGGTCGAGACACCGGCGTTCGTTCCTGAGATCGCGCAGTCCGGCGCCGTCGACGGGCGTCGACTCGGGGACGCCTCGTCGCGGACGGCACCGGGGCTGCGGGTCACTCATCGTATGCATCCGTAGAGACCGGAGTGTGATACAAAACCCTTATGATTTTTAATGTTAATACTGGTTAGACTGTATTGACTCCTTAAGGGAGTGCCATTCTCTAGCACCTCGAAGCGGCGTCGCGGGCGTCGCCGCGCGACCCCGACCAATCGCAAAAATCGACTGCGAGAAGGGCTGCGACGGTGACGCTCAGTCCGCGGCCGCGGGTTCGTCGTCGAGGGCGACGAGCTCCTCGACGTCGGGGATCGCGGCGTCGCTGCTCGTGATGATCTCGATGCGGCGGGTGAGCTTGTCGCGGGCGTAGTTCACCAGCGGCATCGGGTTGACGACCTTCTCGGTGGCGCTGACCGTCTCGGCGACCAGGGGCATGAGGTCCTGGAGGGTTTCGCGGACGACCTGTTCGTCGACGCCGTCCTCGGCGAGGTGCTGCTGGACCTTCTGCATCCCGAAGCCGACGTGGCGACCCTCGTCGCTGCGGATGTAGGAGACGCCCTCGACGAGCCCCTCCAGGTGGGGGAAGTCCTTCTTCGGGACGTCGGGGTCGCCGCGCGGCGACATCGAGGAGGTGATGCCGTAGTAGCCGGTCTGGGCGAGGACGGACTCGACGACGAGGTGGTAGTGACAGTACGCACGCACGCGGTTCTCCGGGGTGTCCTCGCCGTCCTCGAGCAGTCGTTCCATCGCCGCTTCCGTGCGGTCGAAGAGGTCGATGTACCCGTCGACGAAGAACCGCTGGTCGGTCGGGTTCACCTTCTCCCAGCCCTGCTCCTCGGCGACGGGGTGGACGACCTCCCGCCAGTAGCGGTCGAAGAACTGGGTGTGTTTGGCCTCCTCGTAGATCTGGCTGGAGACGAACATCTGGTCGTTGATGTCCTCCAGCGTCAGCATCAGCGGTGCGAGGTCCTCGGTGACGGCCTCCTCGCCGGCGCCGAACAGCGCGACGGTCTGCATCAGGTCCTGGAACTCCGCCTCGCCGATGGCGTCGCTCTCGACGATGCGCTCGCGGTCCCGGGCCATCTTCACCGCGTCGATGTCCTCGTAGGGGTCCCAGTGGTTGTAGACGGCGTGCTTGAAGTAGCCGCCGCCGACGCTGTCAGGGTCGATTCGCAGGTCGCGGCTCGTGTCTCTGACCTGTGTCATGCCACCACATCGTGGCCGTCGAGCAATCGTCCTGTCGCCCGCGATTCGAGGGAAGTTTATCCGCGGTAACACAACAGGTAAGAAGTTCGCCGCGCATGCAGGCGTATGCGATACGCGACCGTCGTCATCGCCCCGGCGGGAGACGGCCTCCAGCCGGCGGACCGGGCCCTGGCCGCGGAGCCGACGGTCACCCGCGACTGCATCCAGCAGATCAACCTCCTCAACGACGGGACCTGCGTCACGCTCTACAGCGTCCGCGGCGACCTCGAGCGGGCGGCGGACATCCTGGACGGCCAGGACGACGTGTTCGCCTACGACGTCTCGGGGGAGCGCGAGGGGCTTTTGTACGTCCACTTCCAGCCGACCGACGTCGTCGAGCGACTGCTCTCCATCCCGCAGGACAACGAGATCGTCCTGCAGATGCCCATCGACTGCCTCGAGGACGGCAGCATCCGCACGACGCTCGTCGGCGACGACGCGACGATCCGGGCGGTCGTCGACGCCATCCCGGACTCCCTCTCGCTGTCGCTGGAGGGCATCGGCGACTACCACCCCGAGTCCGAGGAGCTGTTCTCGGCGCTGACGCCGCGCCAGCAGGAGATCCTCGAGGCCGCCGTCGAGATGGGTTACTACGAGGTGCCGCGCGGGACGACCCACCGGGAGATCGCCGAGGTCGTCGGCGTCTCCGCCGGCACCGTCGGCGAGCACCTCCGGAAGGTCGAGGGGAAGGTGCTGTCGACGCTCGTCCGGTAACGCGCCGTCCACGGTCCCGCGAGTCCGTGCGGCGTCCGGAGGGCGGCCATTTTTGTGCGCGGTCCACGAAGCGACGACGATGGCCGAGGGGGACTTCGAACTCCGGGAGATCGACTGGACGCCCGCCAGACTCGCGGTCGCCGGGCTCATGCTCGTCGTCTCCACGGTGCACTTCGCGCTGACGACGTCGACCGACCAGCTCCGGTTCGCGGTCCTCGCCCTCGGGCTGCTCGTCTGCTTCGTCGTCTACTTCACCGACCTCTGGCAGCCCCAGTACTACCTCGCGGGCGCGGGGTACGTCTGCCTGATGGGCGTCGTCTGGTTCGTCTCCGGCATGCCGATGACGATGGTCGGCTACGTCGATACGGTCCTGAAGGTCGTTCTGGTCGCACTGTTCGTCTACCTCGCGTTCGGCGAACGGCGCGGCATCGACCAGGAGAACCCGACGGGCTGACGCCCGCGCTCACGGATTCCGGACGACCGCTCCGGCAGTACCGCTCAGGCCCCCGCCGCGGAGGCGTTCGATCCGGAGACGTTCGAGCGCTGGTAGTCGACGAACTGGACCTGCACGATCACGTCGCGGTCGGTCCGCTCGGCGATGGCCGCCGCGAGTTCGTCCGACAGCCCGGGGAAGGACTCCCCGCTCGTCTTCGTCAGGACCACGGTGACGACGGTCCGGTCGGAGAACGTCGGCGCCGTGTACTGGATGGTGGTCGACCGGACGCCGAGGGCGCCGTACTCCTCCTGGCCGACGACGTCCGAGATGGCGGCGTTGGTCGACCGCTCGAAGGAGTGCTGGTCGGCGAAGGTGATGCCGGCGACCCCGACGATGGCGACCACCAGGAGAATGGTCCCCAGTACGACGGCCGCCTGGCGGGCGCTCTCGAAGGTGAACAGCCCGTCGTCGACGTCGTCGGGCCGGTAGTCGAGGTACAGCAGCATCAGGGCGCCGCCGGCGTTGACGCCGACGATGCTGATGACGAGCAACAGGAGCGCGCCGACGGCGACGACCGCGTTCCCCCACGCGATGCCGATGCCCGTGGCCGCCGCGGTCGGGATCAGGGCCGCCGCGATCATCACGCCGACGATGGTCGCCTGGCCCTTGGTCGCGAGGCCGTAGGCGCCCGCCGCCCCGGCGGTCAGGCCGACGACGAGGGCGAGGATGCTCGGCGAGACCCGGACGCTCATCAGCTCCAGTTGCTCGATGGAGAGCGTCGTCGGGATGATGCTGAGCTCGCGTGCGAACCACGCGAACGCCGCCGACGCCACGACGGCGACGACCAGCCCGACCAGCTGCATGTGGAGGCTCTCGACGAGCATGTCGCGGTCGTTACGGACCACGCCGACGTCGGCGGTCAGCACCGGGCTCACGATCGGCGCGATGACCATCGACCCCACGACGATCGCCGGCGACCCCGTGAAGATACCCGCCGTCGCCACGACGGCGCTGAGGATCATCATCCAGAGGTACGAGCGCATGTTCCGCCGCAGGTCCTTGGCCTTCGACCGCATCGCCGCCGGCGCGAGCCGGTTCGGGGTCTTCCCCCAGCGGTTCTGCACCTCGTCGACCTTATCGAAGTGGGCGAACTCGGTCTTCACCGACACCGTGAACTCACCTCTGTCGAAGCCCTCCTCCTCGAGGTCCTCGAGGACGGTTTCGACCGCGTCCGCCGGCAGCACGAACGATACGTTGGTGCGGTCGGACTGCTCGGCGGCGCCCTCGCTGACGGAGTACCCGAGGTCCCGCTCCCGCAGGACCTCCAGGACCGCGTCCAACCGGTCGTCGGCGACCGATATCTGTAGAAGCCGCATGGAGGCGGCTACGACCCGGCGGCGGAAAAGGACGGGCGGCGGCGGTAGCTATCTGGGTAGTAGCCGGACAGGGTGGGTAGCTCTCTCGTCGGCTTCGTCCGCTCGCTGGCCGCGCGTCGGTACTGCCAGTACGAGGTTGGCGATGGTGGTCTCTCGATATATCGAACGGAACAGGGAGGTACCGTATCGGGCACCTGCGAAGTCGAGACTATCGGAGAACGGACCTGTTAGAAGTCGAACAGAGCCTAGGCCGGGATTTGAACCCGGGCTCTCGTCCTTACCAAGGACGCGCTTTACCGCTAAGCTACCCAGGCAGGCACTCGGTGGTAGCCGGGATGCACCGTTAATCGTTTCGATTCAACGCCCGCCCGCCATCGATTGTCAGGCTGGACAGGCGGTCGCGTCGGCCGTCGTCGAAGAACGCGTCGGCGGGGGCGAACCCCGCGCGCTCGGGGGCGAAGTCGGTCGCGAGGCCGCCGGCGTCGTCCGGGCGGCCGCCGGCGGCGGCGACGCCGGTGGTGACGGCCAGTTCGAGGACGTCCGCCTCGAGGTTCCGGTCGAGGTCCGCGGCGCCCGCCTCGTCTGCGGCCTCGCGGTCGGTCTGGTCGCGGCCGAACGCGCGGACGACCGCGACGGCGTCCTCGGCGGCCTCGGTCCGCGCCAGCAGGTAGAACCCCCGGGAGACGAGGACGTCGGCGGCGAGGATGGCCATGTCGGCGTCGTCGCGGTCGACCTGGGCTTCGACGTCGCGGTCGGCCGGCGAGCCGCCGGTCGCGTCACCCCAGGGGTTGTCCTGGGCGAGCTCGCGTGTCAGCCGCAGGCCGTCGTAGATGAGCTGGACGCCGGCGGCCTGGCGGGCGAGCCCCTCGGGGTCGTCGCCGGCGACGGTCCGGGCGCTCAGGAGCGTCAGCACGCCGGGGACGACCGACCCGTCGGCGACGTACTCGTCGATGGTCGCGCGGAGCTCCTCGGGTACGACGTCCGCCGTCGCCTCGGACGCCGCCCGCCGGACCGCGGCGGCTTCCTCCATTGTCGATGCGTAGAGTAGCGAAGGGCAAAGACCTTTGGAAACGGTAATGATGACGCTACATGGTTCGGATCGAGGACGCGGACGACGTCCGCGTCGTCACGCTCGACCGTCCGGAGCGCCGCAACGCCCTGACCCCCGCGGCGCTCGACGACCTCGAGGCGGCGGTCGTCGACTGCACCGCGCCGGTCGTCTACCTCCGGGGGGCAGGCGAGGCGTTCTGCGCCGGCGCCGACCTCTCGGTGGTCGCGGACGTCGCCGACAGCGGCGAGGTCGAGCCGTTCGTCCGCCGGGGCCAGCGCGTCGCCGACGCCATCGAGAGCGCGTCGGCGGTCGTCGTCGCCGGCGTGGACGGCGCGGCCCGCGGCGGCGGCGTCGAGCTCGCCCTGGCCTGCGACCTCCGGCTCGCGACGCCCGACGCCACGTTCGGCGAACCCGGCGTCACCTTCGGCCTCTTCGGTGCCTGGGGCGGGACGGTCAGACTGCCCGAGGTGGTCGGGCTCGGCGACGCACTGGACTTCTCGCTGTCCGGTCGGGTCGTCGACGCCGAGGAGGCCCTCAGAATGGGACTGGTCTCCCGGGTGGTCGACGACCCGCGGGCGGTCGCCGAATCGCTGGCGGAGAACGACCACATGGCGATGGGGCTGCTCAAGGAGCGGGTCCGCGACCGCGGGTCGAAGGCCGACCAGGAGGACGCCGAGGTCGCGGCCTTCGAGGCGCTCGTCGAGGCCCACGCCGACGACCTGACGGAACTCGGAGAGTGAGTGCGCTCGGTCGCCGACAGACGCGGCCGGAGGGCTGCCGAATCGGCGCGACGAGCGGTCGTGTTACCTACCGTAAACGTTGTGCCGTTCGAATCGATATAGGTGGTAAGAATGCCAGAGTGTGATTACTGCGGCGCCTCCTTCGACAGCGAGGCGGCGGAACTGGACCACCTCGCGGCCGAACACCGCGACGAGCTCGGTCCCATCGACAAGCGCCGCGTCGGCGACGACGGGGGCGACGGGGGGCTGCCGACCGGCCCCATCGCCCTCGGGGTCGTCCTGCTGGTCTCCATCGGCATCGTCGGCTACGTCGTCTTCATCGCGGGCGGCTCCGGGGCCGACGCCCAGCCGGTCGCCGACGGCACCCACGAGCACGGGATGATGGAGGCGACCGTCGACGGCGAGGAGATCAACCTCACGCAGCCGAAGTACACCAGTTCGCAGGGTTTCTTCCACATCCACCCGGGCCAGGACGTCCAGTTGTGGCACACCCACGGTAGCCCCGTCACGCTGAAGTTCGCCCTCGGGCAGCTGGGGATGGAGGTCAACGACGACGGGAGCGTGCTGACCTTCGAGAACGAGACCTACCGCGAGAGCGAGGGCGCCGAGATCCGCCTCGAGGTCGACGGCGAGTCCGTCGACCCCGACTACACCCTGGACGGCGTCAGCGAAGCGGAGGCGCGCCAGGGTGGCGGCGACCACATCAGGGTCGTCGTCGAGACGTAGTCGCAGACCGGCGTTCGCCTACAGCGGTTCGGGCGCGGGCGGCATCGCACGCTTGTGCATGCTCTTCTCGTACAGTTCGACGACCCGCTCGACGGCCGACTCCGGCACGTCGAGGGTCCGGACCGTCGCGGACTTCGAGAACGGGCCGTCGACGTGGAGCGCGAGGATGGCGTCCAGTTCGTCGTAGCCGAGGCCCATCTCCTCCTCGTCGGTCTGGCCCTCCCACATCGCGGCGGTCGGCGTCCGCGTCACGAGGTCCTCGGGGACGCCCAGGTCGCGGGCCAGCTGTCTGACCTGGCACTTGTAGAGGTTGCCGATGGGGTGGCAGTCGACGGCGCCGTCGCCGTACTTCGTGAAGTAGCCCGTGGCGGCCTCCGAGCGGTTGCCGGTCCCGAGGACGAGACGGTTCTCCGCGTTGGCGACGAAGTAGTTCAGGACGCCCCGCGTCCGGACCCGGACGTTCCCCAGTGCGGTGCGGTCGTCCTCGGCACCCGCCGGCGCGGCGTCGACGAAGGCGTCCACGATGGGCTCGATCTCGACGACGTCGTACTCGATGCCGAGGTCCTCGGCGACCCGCTCGGCGTCGGTCCGGTCGGCCTCGGGGTTGACCTCGCTCGGCAGCAGCAGGCCGTGGAGGCCGTCCCGGCCGAGCGCCTCGACGGCGAGGTGGGCGACCGTCGTCGAGTCGATGCCGCCGGAGAGGCCCAGCACGGCCCCGTCGGCGCCCGCTGCGGCGACGGTGTCGTCGATGAACTCGACGATGTGCTCGCGGCGGGCCTCGAGTTCGGCCTCCGAGAGGGCCAGATCGACGTTCGTTCCTTCGAGAAGGGGTTCGGCGTCACTCATCGACCGAGGATTCGCCGGGTCCGCACTAATAAGCTGGCGTGGCGGCGCCGTTACTGGACGGGCGTCAGTTTCGAGCGGCCGCGGCGAGGCGCTACGTTCAAGTGCCGGCGCCGGATACGTTGGGCCGAGCGCGCCGTCGCCGAGCGACCACGTCGCGAGGCTCGGGGCGCGAACAGCGTGTGCGCGCCGTTGGTCCAGTGGTAGGACATTAGCTTCCCAAGCTAATAGCCCGGGTTCAATTCCCGGACGGCGCATTCTGCGACGAACGTAGGCCGGAGCGGATGCGCCAGGGCGATCGAACCCTGGAAGTCGCAACCGGGACCGGCCGAACGGAGTGAGTCGCGGGGTCGTTTTTCGAGGGGCCGGCCGATATCTGACGTGGTATCCGCCCGGAAACGACTCACTACCGACCGGGATCTTCTCCTTGGATCGGCCGTAAACTCCGTCGCCAGGTCCGTTCAGCCGGTATTCCGAAACTTATTGCGAATCGATAATTATTGACTGGTAACAAATCGTATTTCCGGTAACGATGATGTGGGTAACTGCCGGGCTGGTTACCTGGTGTGCAGAACCCCCCACCGACCCCCATCCCCCCGATCTACCTCTCTGGGGACTCGCCATCCCCCTTCCAGTTGCCGTCTCCTCACCGCCTCGAAATCACCCATCGGTCAGTGAACACTGCACTTTCGCTCCGATTCATCCCTCCGTCGACCTCCATCGTCCCGGGATGACCGTTCATAACCCGGTGGTACGACCGCGTTACCAGGGTGGACGGTCTGCTGGGTTCATATCCCGGAGTGGCGTTCCGACGGCTGTATGAGTGGGAGCGAACGTTCACCTGAATCTGCTGTCGAATCCGAACCGGAGGACCTCACGGTCGCGTGCTACGTCCGGGCGCCGATGCTGCTGGAACCGATCGACGCGCACGTCGAGACGCTGCGGGCCTGCGAGCGCGAGGGGACCATCGAGAGCCTGCTGCTGCGGAGCTGGCCCGAGCAAGTGCGGCTGGGGGACGACTCGCCCGACCGGGAGGTCCTCGAGCGGTTCGAGGAGTTCGAGTCGTGGGCCGACCGCCAGGGCGTGTCCATCAGGCCGCCGTTCGAGGTCCGCGAGCGCACCTCGTCGGTCACCGGCGAGTTCCGCGAGCGGCTCGTGACGCCGCTGATCGCCGTCGCGCTGTACGACGGGAGCCGCCTGACGGGCGTCTACCCTCACTCCGCGGCGGGAGAGACCTACACCGTCGAGGACGCCATCGCGACCATCCGGACGGGTCGGCTCCCCAGGCCGCTCTCGACGGCCGAGGCGCGGCCGGCGGGCGCCGACGACTGTCCGGAGTGCGACGGCCGCCTCGTCAGCGGTCAGGGGCTCTTCGCCTGCGAGACGTGCGGGTGGGTCGGCACCGCTCGCGCGGACGGCCGGTACGAGGCGCTGGAGGAGCAGGAACCGGTCGAGACCGAGCGGCGGACGGTCAGCCACTGACGTCCGGGCGGCGGTGCCGGAGCGTCGAAACCGACCAGCGCTGATTCTTACTCGACGACCCTGTCCGCGCGGGCGCGGTCGCGCGTCGCGTCGAGGACGTACTCCGTCACCAGCGCCGTGACCGGCCCCCAGCAGCGGTAGAGCCGGCGCGCCAGCGCCGCGAGGACGGCGAGGCCGACGACGAGGAACCCGAGGTGGTAGACGCCGCCGACGTCGAACGCGCGGAAGGTCGGGGTCGCGGCCGGCGCGAACCCGCGGTAGGCGACGACGACGGCGACGAACCCCACGAGGAGCTTCGCACCGGCGGCGGCGTCGCCGACCGAGCCCGTGGGGCCGTCGAGGGAGCCCTCGACGATCCGCTCGACCGCGGGGGCGACCCGGAGGAGGGCGCCGACGACCAGCGCCGTCGCCGCGGCGAGGCCGAGCGCCTCCAGGGGGACCGCCAGCCCGGCCAGCAGCCGGTCGATACCCGGCAGCACCGCCAGCAGGCCGAGCAGGAACAGCAGCCCCGCCAGCGCGAGGCCGGTCCGGACGATGCGACGGACGGCCGACGCCTCGAAGGTCGGGACGTACCGGAGCGTGCGTGATTCGTCGGGCATAGCAATCCAACTGGTAACCAGGAGTCGGATATAAGCCTCCTGGCCGTCGTGCGTCGTTGTCTCACGCTTTACCGGGTGGTCGCCACCCCGACTCCTCGGCTACTCGAAGGCCCGACCGACGTCCCGGTCGTCGTGGATCACCAGCAGTTCCTCGGTCGCCTCGTGGTCGAACTTCATCGGGCGCCGCCACCACAGGCCCTTCCCGGAGTCGCTGGAGAGGGCCGTGACGAGGCGGTTGGCGTCGGCGCCGGCCGCCCGCGTGGATAGCGGGACGGCGAGGTTGTACAGCTCCGAGTCGCCGTCGTCGCCGCACAGCAGGACCTCGGCGTCGAACGTCTCGCGCTTCGCGTGCGCGTTATCCGCGAAGACGGCCCGCTCGTCCGCCGGGAGGTCGCGGTACGCCTCGGGCGTCAGGGGGTCGCGATCGAGCCGGAAGTGGCCAATGACGTACGTCCCCCACTCGGGGGTGATCCAGGATTCGGGGTCGTCGTCGACGGTCGAGAGCGTCGCGTAGAAGAAGACGTAGTCGCCGGCCGCTAGTTCCAGGAGCGGTCGCGCCTTCACGCCGTAGGGGTCGCCGTAGGTGTAGCGCTCGCTGCCGTGGACGCCCGCGAAGGTCGGGTCGAGGTGGACCGGTTCGTCGGCGACCGCGCTGACGTCCACGCGATCGGAGAGGTCGAGGTCGGCGTAGGTGGGGACGTCGGCGTCCGCGCGCGTCGGCTCTGGTTCCGGGATCGGGACGTACTCGAAGTGGCCGTCCGCGTAGACGGGGCCGCGGAAGCCCGGGACGTTCGTGTTGGCTCCGACGTTGATGGCGACGCTCCGCATGCCCGAGTGTTGGCGCCGACGGTGAAAAGTCGCGCGGCGGGGGACCGTCAGGGATTTGCCGGTCGGCCCGAAGGCGGAACGTGATGAGACGACGACGGGCCGCTGGGTTCGCAGCGGTGCTCGCACTCTCGCTGGTCGCCCTGGGCGCCCTCGCCGTCACCGCCGACGACCCCGTCGAGGTCGAGGAGGACGACCCCTACCCCGGCGAGACGCTCGTGTCGGTCCAGGCGTACGGCTGGTTCGGCAACTACAACGGCGAGGTGTTCGTCGTCGACGAGGCGGGCGACCGGCAGTGGGAGTACCGCCCAGAAGACGCCGCGGTCTTCGACGCGGAGTTGCTGGACAACGGGCACGTGATGGTCTCGTACGGTCAGCGAATCCCCGACGAGGACTGCCCGGAGCGGTGGCGCGACACGCCGCAGGACCACTGCATCCGGAACGTCGTCGAGGAGGTCGACCCGGCGACCAACGACCGCGTGTGGGCCCACTCGTGGTACGACCGCTACATGTCCTACCACGAGGTCCACGACGCCGACCGTCTGGAAAGCGGCGAGACGGCCGTCATCGACATGGGCCAGCACCGCGTCTTCACCGTCGACCGGTCGGGGGAGGTCACCTGGGAGTGGTCGGCGATCGAGCACCTCGACGAGGGCTCGGCGTTCTGGACCGAACACGTCGAGGGGACGTCCCGGGACGACCACAGCTACGAGGGGCCGAACCAGGACTGGACCCACATGAACGACGTCGACCGCCTGGAGAACGGCAACTTCCTGCTGTCGATCCGGAACTTCGACGTCGTGATCGAGGTCGACCCGGAGACCGACGACGTGGTCCGGGTCATGGGCGAACCCGGGAACCACTCCCTGATGCAGGAGCAACACGACCCCAGCTACCTGTCGCTGCACGACACCCTGATCGTCTCCGACAGCGAGAACGACCGCGTCGTCGAGTACGACGCCGAGACGATGGAAGAGCGCTGGCGGTACGAGGGCCCGAGCGACGGCGACCGGCTCCAGTGGCCGCGCGACGCCGACCGGCTGCCGAACGGCAACACGCTCGTGGTCGACTCCCGGAACTTCCGCGTCCTCGAGGTCAACACGACCGGCGACGTCGTCTGGGGTCACGACATGACCGACGATCGGGCGATCGTCTACGACGCCGATCGGCTGGGCCCGAACCGGGACCTCGGCGAGGAGCCGGAGCACGTCCCGCCGGGAGACGACCTCGACGGGACGTACTACGGGGAGGGCGTCGGGGGGACGCTCGCGTACGCGAACTCCTGGATCGGGTTCGTCTTCCCCCACTGGGTCGGGCTCCCGGGGCTGCTGGCGATACTCGCGGCGCTGTCCTCGGGCGTGGGTCTGGCCTACGAGGGCTACCGGTACCGTCGCGCTACCTGACGGTCAGCCGGAGGGCTCGAGGTCGCGTTGGAACTCGTCGAACTGGTCGAGGTCGTCGGGGAGTTCGTAGGGGAGGCGCCGGTCGTCGCGGCCGTCGGGGTGGTCGGCGTCGAGGGGCTCGGCGACGTCCTCGAAGCCGGGCTTGATCCGGACGCTCTTGGCCGGCTGGCCGACGGCGACGTGGTGGGCGGGGACGTCGGACTGGACGACGCCGCGGGCGCCGACGACGGCGTTCTCGCCGACCTTGCAGCCGGCGCGGACCATCGCGTCGTAGGTCAGGCGGACGTCGTCCTCGACGATGGTGTGGAAGTTCTCCACCTCAGTCTGGTCGAGGAGGTCGTGGTCGTGGCTGTAGACGTGGACGCCGTCGGAGATGGAGACGCGGTCGCCGATGGTGAGCTTCCCGCGGTCGTCGAGGTGGACGTCGTCGTGGATGACGACGTTGTCGCCGACGGAGATGTTGTGGCCGTAGGTCACCGAGATGCCCTTGAAGAACCGACAGTCGTCGCCGCACTCGTCGAAGAGGTGCTTGGCGAGCATCTGGCGGAAACGGAGCGCGAACTCGACGTTGTCGGCCATCGGCGTCGCGTCGAACTGCCGCCAGAGCCACTGGAGGTGCTTGGACTCCTTGAACCGCTCTTCGTCCTTCTCGGCGTAGTACTCGCTCTCGAGGGTCGCGTTGCAGGGGTCGTACCCCTGCAGGCGGACGCGCTCGGCGGGCGAGACCGACTCGCCGGACTGCCACCGCTCGTAGGCCTCGCGGTCGCCGTGGAGGTCGACGAGGACGTCCTCGACGACCGCGCAGGTGTCCTCGTCGCTCGACAGCCGCCGGTCGACGTCCGCCAGGAAGGCCTCGAGGCCCTCCTCCGCCCCCGCCGGCAGCGAGACGTGACGCTTTGTCATTACCGTCCGACCACGGGTGCAGCGTTGTTAGGGATTGCTGTTCCGGCGTCGCCGGCCGCGGGACCTGGAAGCGGTCGGTTCCTACCGGCCGCCCCGGTGTCGCTCCAGGGCCTCGTCCATCGACAGTTCCCCCACGGCGACCCGCCGGGCCAGCTCCTCGTCGATGGTCCGGTCGTCGTCGCTGCGCTCCCGCGAGCGGTTCTTGATGAGCTGGATCTCCCCGGCGGTCGGCTCGACGTCGCGCTTCTCGATCTCCTCGCCCTCCAGGCGGGCGATGTTGACGGCGGCGAGGACGTCGCCCATCCCGCGGGCGCCGGTGCCGAGGTACGGCGACGTCCCGGTCTCGTCGACCAGTTCGATGGGGACGTCCTCGATGGCCTCGACGATCTTCGCGCCCTGCAGGCGAGCGCCGTCGCCGATGCGGACCAGCGGGTCCGCGGCGTCCTCGATCTCGCCGGCGACGACGCCGGCGGCCTCGTCGGCGGGCACCTGGAACGCGGCGACGACGGTGTCACCCGAGAGGACCGCGACGCCGGGCCGGTCGCCGGGGTCGATGCCGACGATCGTTCGGCCGCCGTCGCCGCGGAGGATCGCGACGGCCTCGTCGACGACGCGGCGGGGGTTCTCCGGATCGCCGCGGACCGTCTCGAGGTCGGGGTGTTCGTCCTCCGGGCCCACGACGGCGACGCGGGCGTCGTCCGGGAGTTCGTCGCCGGGCTCGACGGTGGTGAACCGGACGCCGCGCTCGCGGAGCTCCTCGACGACGCCGTGGTACAGCTCGAAGTCCTCGGTCGCGACGACGATCACTACCGGGGCAGTTTCGGGCGTGACCGCATAAGCGCGACGCCGCGCGGCGAAGTGCGGGGGTGTTCGAAAAGGGGCCGGTTATCGGGCGGCGCGGCTGACGTCCTGGGCGGCGTGTTTCGCCTCGAGGACGGCGCCGGCCGCGAGGTCGCGGGCCAGCGACTCGACGTCGTCGGCCTCGTCGCCAGCGGGGTCGAAGCCGGCGGAGACGACGGAGCCGGCTGGCGGCTGGACGGCGACGGTGGCGTGGAGGGCGCCGTCGTCGTCGGAGATCTCGCCGCCGACCACGAAGTCGTCGGAGAGGAGGTCGCGCGTCGACGTGGCGACGTCGACGAGGTCGCGGCGCAGGGCACGCCGGTCCTCGGGGGCGAACTCGGTTTCTACCGGGCCATCGTGGGGCGTGTTTCCGTGCATTGAGCTTTCGTGGCATACTCGGTACTGCGCTAAAAACCCGTCGGCTCCCGAAGCTGTTCGAGCGGGCGCGACCTACAGCAGCGGCGTGCTCTCGCCGTACACCGCGAGGACGACCGCCGTCGTGTAGCCGTCCGGGTCGGCGTCCGCCGAAACGACCCGCGTCCCGTGGTCGCCGAAGTCCCACTCGCGGAGCCGGCGTCCGGCCGCGAGGCCGTCCTCGACCTGCCGCCGGACGGCCTCCGGGTCGCCGCCAGACGACTCGTAGAAGATGCCGGGGCCGTCCGGCTCGCGGGACCAGCCGAGGGCGGCAGCGGCGCGGTCGGCGTCGCCCGGAGCGACGGTGGCCCGCCCCTCGACGACCGTGAGCCGCTCGCCGGCGGGGCCGAGGTCGGGGGCCTCGCCGACGACCTCGATCGACGCGTCGGCGGGGACGACCGACGACACCCGCACGAGGTTGTAATTGTGGACGTTGGCCTCGGCGAGTGCGGCGTCGTACGACGCCAGCTCCGTCGGCGCGGTCGCGGCCCCCCAGACGACGCGGATGACGCCCATACACGGGCTCTGCGACCGAGGTATAACCGCGTTACGGAACCCGCCGCGCCATCCCATCAACTCCCAAACAGGTTCCGCGAGAACCCGTCTATACCCGGCGAACGACCCTCTGACGGCGTAGCCGGGTACTCACATGGTAATGAATACTAGCTTAACACCAATTTAACCCAATTTATTCACTATCTAAGGGGCAGAATACTATTGTCCTGTTTGCGGTTTGATTGGAAGCAAATGTACGATTCGAAGCGAACGGTGGCAGTTCTGTTCGTCGCGCTGACCGTCGTCGGCCTCTCGATCGCGCCCATCGCGAGCGTGGCCGCGCCGGACGACGGATCGGATATCGACCAGCAGACGACCGACGTCGGACCGAGCACGCAAGCCAACGAGAGCGGGCCGTTCCCACAGGAGATCTGCACCGACCTCCTGGGGATGGCCCACGAGGAGATGCCGTACGACCAGATCGTCTGGGTTGACGACCTCCCGGAGAGTGCCCAGCCGCCGGGCGTCCCCTGGACCGTCATCACGCCCTCGGCGGTCGCCGGCATCGTCGTCGGAGCGACGCCGAACCAGTGCGACGTCCTGGATCCGAACGATCCGCCGTACGACCCGATACAGGACGACGAGGACAACCTCGCTCCCGACGCGGGCGGCGACGTCCAGCCCGGCGAGAACGGCGAGGTGCTCTTCATCGTCAACGGGACGCTCGACAACACCAGTGAGGGTCCCAGCGGCGTCGCCGAAGCCGACCTCGAACTCACCGAGAACGGGACGATCGACCCCAACGCGAGGCTGAACGACGGCGAGAAGGACTACGGCGTCGATCCGGGCCTCCAGTACTGGAGCGACGGGACGACATACTTCGAGACCGACGTCTTCGTCTTCGGCAGCCGCGTCGGCGTCGAGAACGACTGCTTCGGCCAGGAGTGCAACACCCGCCTGCGCGGACTCCCGACGTTCACCGAGATCCCCGCGCTCCCGTCGCACACCGACCGCGAGCGCCCGAACGAGGGCGGCAGCGACGACGGCAGTTCGGGCGTCGGGAACGGGACCGACGACGGGACCGGCAGCGACGACGGTTCGTCCGGCGGAACCGGTACCACGGGCGGGGACGGCTCGGGGACCGGCTCGGACGGGACAACCGATAGCCCGGACGGCGCCGGCGACGGCGGCGACGGCTCGTCCGACGACGGCGGCTCGGGCTCGAACGACGGTGGCGGCGCCGACGCCGGCGGCTCCGACGGAAACGACGGCGGTGACGGCGGCGACGGACAGAACAGCGGTGGCGACGGCGGCGACGCCGGCGGTGACGAGAACACCGGCGGCGCGGCCGACCAGCAGCAACAGTCGAACAGTAACGCCGGGAACCAGGGCGCCCAGCAGGCGGCGGCCGCAGACGGCTCCGGTCTCGGCGTCGTCGTCGCGCTGATCGTCTTCGTGGTCGGCGCCGCCGCCGTCGCGCCGCGCGACTGACGGCCCCGGCCCCGACTATCGATCGACGGTTCTCCCGATTCTCTCGATACGCGGCCGGAGAAGCAGTCTGCTGCTACGGTCTCGGAGCGGTAGCGACGCCGTTCAGCTACCGGCGCACTCCTTGTCCAGCCCCGCCGACTGGATGTCCTCGCCCTCGACGGACGAGCGCAGCGCGTCCATCCCGTCGTCGCCCTCGATGCCGAAGTCGTCGGCGTACAGCGCCTGCACGCGCTCGTACTCCTCGTCGGTCAGCGCGGGCACGTCGCTGGCGGCGGCCCACTCGTCGATGTCCTCGCGGGTGCGGAACGTCGGTGTCACGGTGGCGACGGCGTCGTGGTACAGCAGCCACTGGAGGCTCGCCTGGGCCATCGACCGCTCCCCGTCGCGCTCTCGCGGCTCCTCGCCGCTCGAGCCTTCCGCGGAGCGTGGCTCCGCGCGCTCCAGGAACCGCAGCGCCTCGATCTTCTCCCAGCCCGTCTCGTACCACTCGTCGGGGCGGTACGCGCGGTGGTCGCCCTCGCCGAGCTCCGTCTCCGGCGTCACCTGCTCGTTCAGCAGGCCGGAGGAGTGCGGCACCCGCGGGATGAGGCTCGTCTCCGAGCCGGTCTCTTCGAGCGTCTCGAGGAAGTGGTCGCCGACCTCCTGCTCGAGGACGTTCCAGACGAGCTGGACCGCGTCGAACTCCTCGACGATGGCCTTGTCGCCCTCGGCGAGCCAGCCGATGGAGGGGCCGAGCGCCCAGCCGACGGCGTCGACGCGGCCCTCCTCGCGCAGCTCGTCGAGGAACTCCAGGACGTCCGCGTCAACCTCGTCGACGTTGGCGTTGTGCAGCTGGAGGACGTCGACAGTCTCCATGTCGAGGCGGTCGAGGGACTTCTCGAAGGCCGCCTCGAGGTAGTCGCGGTTCATCTCCTTCGGCAGTTCGCCGTGGCCCGCCTGCGGGTTGTCGTAGAAGTCGTAGCCGATCTTCGTCGCGACCGTCACCTCGTCGCGGTAGTCGGCGAGGGCCTCGCCGACGAGCTCCTCGGAGTCGCCGTGGCCGTAGACGTCGCCGGTGTCGAAGTAGGTGATCCCCTGCTCGACCGCGTACTGCAGCATCTCCCTGGCCTGCTCGGCGGTCCGGTCGCCCCACCAGTCCGTGCCGACGACCCAGGCGCCGAAGCCGATCTCCGAGACCTCGACGTCCGAGGCGCCCAGCGTTCGGTAGTGCATACGCCCCCGTTGGGCGCTCGCCCACTTAACCCCCACTTTTCGGGCCCGGTGCTCCCGACCGCACGCTCTCGTCGGACGTCGCGAACGCTGGATACGACTCGCGATGCACCCACCCTCGGCAGAACCGTGGGGAAGTCCCGGTGTCGGGTGCCGCTCACTCGCTCCGGTAGACTGCCTCGGCCCGCCGGAGGACCTCACGGATCGGCACGTCGGTCAGGCTGGCGACCTGGGCGGCGTCGTCGTACTCGGCGCTCACGTCGTAGACCTCGCCGGCGTCGTCGGCCGCGACCTTCACCGTCACCTCGAAGGACTCGCCGTCGACGTCGAGTTCGACCGTCTCGAACGACCGGTCGGCGATCCAGCGGTGGCCGGCCGCGGTCTCCCGGATGCCCAGCGTCCCCGTCTCCTCGGCCAGTCGCCGCGCGACCGCCTGGACGTCGCCGGGCTTCACCACGACCTTCACGAGGTGGCCGGGCCGGGCCTTCTTCATCGTCGTCGGGACCACGGTGACGTCGCGGGCGCCGGCGTCCTTCAGTCGGTCCTGGAGACCGCCCAGGACCTCCGGGCTGGCGTCGTCGAGGTTCGTCTCCAGGACCCGGATGCCGTCGCGCCGCAGGCCGCCTCGAGCGTCGCCAACGGTCGCCCGGAGGACGTTCGGGTGCTCCTCGAAGGACTTGCGGCCGGCGCCGTACCCCGACGCCTCGACGCGCATCGCCGGGAGGGAATCGACCCCCTCGGCGAAGTGGGCGAGCACCGCCGCGCCGGTCGGCGTCAGGAGTTCGGTCTCGACCGGGCCGCCGACGAGGTCCCACGACGCTCCCTCGGCGACGTACGTGACCGCGGGCGTCGGAACGGGGTAGACGCCGTGGCTCATCGACACCTCGCCGCCGCCCGTCGCGACGGGGGTGGTCACCACGCGCTCGACGTCGAGGTCGTCGACCAGCAGTGCGGCGCCGACGATGTCGGCGATGGCGTCGTCGGCGCCGACCTCGTGGAAGTGCGTCTCCTCGAGGTCGGTGCCGTGGACGCGCGACTCCGCTTCGCCCAGGATGTGGAAGACGGCCTTCGCGTCGGCCTCGACGGCCTCGGGGAGGGCCATCGACTCGACGAGTTCGCGGCACTCCGCGTAGGTCCGGTGCGGTCCGTGACCCTCGGCGTGTTCGTGGTCGTGCTGGTGGGCGTCGTGTTCGTCGTGATCGTGTTCGTCGTCGACGTGGTGATGGTCGTGTGCGCGCTCGTCCTGGTCGCCGTGGTCGTGGCCCCCCTCGTCGCCGCCGACGAGGACGTCGACCGACGTCGCCCGGATGCCGTTCTTCGTCGTCTCGCCGACCCGGTACTCGACGTCGAGGGCGTCCTCGACGGGTCCGAGGGCGTCGGGATCGGCGCCGGCCGCGAGGAGCGCCCCGAGGAGCATGTCTCCGCTGGCGCCCGTCCGGCCGTCGAAGGCGAGCGTCTGCATACAGCCGGGTCCGGGTCGCGCCGCGAAAAAGGGTTGGGTGTACGCTTAACCGGCGGCGGGCCCACCGGACGGTATGCAGGCTGCCATCTACCGGGGCCCGGGCGAGATCGAGGTCGACGACGTACCGAAGCCGGAGATCGAGGCGCCGACCGACGCTATCGTCCGCGTGACCCACACCGCGATCTGCGGGTCCGACCTGTGGTTCTACCGGGGGCTGAGCGACCGCGAGGAGGGCTCTCGGGTCGGACACGAGCCGATGGGGATCGTCGAGGCGGTCGGCGACGACGTGCGGTCGGTCGAGCCGGGCGACCGCGTCCTCGCCCCGTTCGTGATCAGCTGCGGGACCTGCGAGTTCTGCCGGAAGGGGCTGCACACCTCCTGTGTGAACGGCGACTCCTGGAACGGCGCCAACGGGGGCGCCCAGGGCGAGTACGTCCGGTCGCCGCACGCCGACGGGACGCTCGTCCGGGTGCCGGACCGCCACGCCGACGACGAGGAGACGCTCCGCTCGCTGCTGCCGCTGACCGACGTGATGGGGACCGGCCACCACGCGGCGGTCAGCGCCGGCGTCGGCGAGGGCGACACCTGCGTCGTCGTCGGCGACGGCGCCGTCGGGCTCTGCGGCGTCCTCGCGGCTCGGCGGCTCGGCGCCGAGCGCATCGTCGCGATGGGCCACCACGAGGACCGGCTGGCGCTGGCCGAGGCGTTCGGCGCCACCGAGACCGTGAGCGAGCGCGGGGAGGCCGCCGTCGAGCGCGCCAGGGAGCTGACCTACGGCGGCGCCAACCACGTCGTGGAGTGCGTCGGCGCGGCGTCGTCGATGGACACCGCCATCGAGGTCTGCCGGCCCGGCGGCACCATCGGCTACGTCGGCGTCCCGCACGGCGTCGACGAGGAGGGGCTGGACCTCTACGGGATGTTCGGCGACAACATCGCGCTGCGCGGCGGGGTCGCGCCGGTCCGGGCGTACGCCGAGGAGCTGATGGCCGACGTCCTGCAGGGGACCCTCGACCCCTCGCCGATCTTCACGGAGACCGTCGACCTCGACGGGGTCCCGGAGGGCTACCGCGCGATGGACGAGCGCGAGGCCATCAAGGTGCTCGTGAAGCCGTAGCACGGCCGCCCGTCGGCGCGCCCGTCGCGCCGCGAGACCCATTTTTGCGGTAACGATATCCAACCAGGTGCGGCAAAAAGCATATCTCCCGGCGTCCCGGAGTTCGGGTATCACATGAACGAGGTCCAACTGGAGGTGGCGAAGGCCTACCCCAACGACTCGGGACGGGGCATCGCTCGCCTCGACCCGGACACGCTGCTGCACCTGAAGCTGTCGCCGGGCGACATCATCGAGATCGAGGGCGCGGACACGACGGCGGCGAAGGTGTGGCGGGCGGACCGGCAGGACTGGAACACCGACACGGTCCGCATCGACGGGTTCACCCGGCAGAACGCCGACGTCGGCATCGGCGAGCGCGTGACCATCCGGAAGGCAGAGGCGACGAAGGCCGACAAGCTCGTGCTGGCGCCGCCCGAGGAGGCCTCCGTGCAGTTCGGCTCCGACGCCGCCGGCATGGTCAAGCGGCAGATCCTCAAGCGGCCGGTCGTCGAGCGCGACATCGTCCCCGTGATGAGCTCGACGAACCACCCCTTCATGCGGTCGCCGGGCCAGGCGATCCCGCTGATCGCCGTCGAGACCGACCCCGAGGGCGTCTGTCTCATCACCGAGGACACCGAGGTCGAACTCCGCGAGGAGCCCATCTCGGGCTTCGAGAAGACCGGCGGCGGCATCACCTACGAGGACATCGGCGGCCTGCAGAACGAGATCCAGCGCGTCCGCGAGATGGTCGAGCTGCCGATGAAGCACCCCCAGATCTTCAAGAAGCTCGGCATCGAGCCGCCCCAGGGGGTGCTGCTCCACGGCCCGCCCGGCACCGGGAAGACGCTGCTGGCGAAGGCCGTCGCCAACGAGACGTCGGCGAGCTTCTTCTCCATCGCCGGCCCCGAGATCATCTCGAAGTACTACGGCGAGTCCGAACAGCAACTCCGGGAGATATTCGAGGACGCCAGCGAGGAGTCGCCGTCGATCATCTTCATCGACGAGTTGGACTCCATCGCGCCGAAGCGCGAGGACGTCACCGGCGAGGTCGAACGCCGCGTCGTCGCCCAGCTGCTGACGATGATGGACGGCCTCGAGTCCCGCGGCCAGGTCATCGTCATCGCCGCGACGAACCGCGTCGACAGCGTCGACCCGGCGCTCCGCCGCCCGGGCCGCTTCGACCGCGAGATCGAGATCGGCGTCCCCGACGAGACCGGCCGCAAGGAGATCCTGCAGATCCACACCCGCGGGATGCCGCTGGCCGACGACGTCTCCCTGGACGGGATGGCCGACGAGACCCACGGCTTCGTCGGCGCCGACATCGAGAGCCTCACCAAGGAGGCCGCGATGAAGGCGCTGCGACGGTACCTCCCCGAGATCGACCTCGACGAGGAGGACATCCCGCCGAGCCTCATCGACCGGATGATCATCAAGCGCGACGACTTCCGCGGCGCGCTCAACGAGGTCGACCCCTCGGCGATGCGGGAGGTCCTCGTAGAGCTGCCGAAGGTGTCGTGGGACGACGTCGGCGGCCTCGACGACGCGAAGGGCCAGGTCCAGGAGTCCGTCGAGTGGCCGCTCAACAAACCCGAGAAGTTCGACCGGATGGGTATCGAGCCGCCGGCGGGCGTGCTGTTGTACGGCCCGCCCGGCACCGGGAAGACCCTGATGGCGAAGGCCGTCGCCAACGAGACGAACGCCAACTTCATCTCGGTGCGCGGCCCGCAGCTGCTCTCGAAGTGGGTCGGCGAGTCGGAGAAGGCCATCCGCCAGACCTTCCGGAAGGCCCGACAGGTCTCGCCGACGGTCATCTTCTTCGACGAGCTCGACTCGCTGGCGCCGGGCCGCGGCGGCGAGACCGGCTCGAACGTCTCCGAGCGCGTCGTCAACCAGCTCCTCACGGAGCTCGACGGCCTCGAGGAGATGGACAACGTCATGGTCATCGCCGCGACGAACCGCCCGGACATGATCGACCCGGCGCTCATCCGTAGCGGCCGGTTCGACCGGCTGGTCATGATCGGCGAACCGGACGTCGGCGGTCGCCAGCAGATCCTCCAGATCCACACCGACGACACGCCGCTGGCGCCGGACGTCAGCCTCAAGGAGCTCGCCGAAATCACCGACGGCTACGTCGGCTCCGACCTCGAGTCCATCGCCCGCGAGGCCGCCATCGAGGCGCTCCGCGAGGACGACGACGCCGACGAGGTGGAGATGCGGCACTTCCGGCAGGCCCTCGAGTCGGTGCGGCCGACCATCACCGACGACATCCGCGAGTACTACGACCAGGTGGAAGACCAGTTCCGCGGCGGCAGCCCCGACGGCCGACGCCAGAGCGGCGGCCGGATCGGGTTCCAGTAACGCCACCCCCTCCACGTTCTCCGCGAGCTTTCGAGGATCCCCGACTGGTCATCGCAGCGCCCTTGATTGCCACTCGGTAACAATGCACAATATCTTGGCCCGAGAGGTACCCAGTGCTATGCAGGCCCAGGAGGGACTGGAGTTCGAAACCGAGGGGGATCGGCGACTGTACGAGTACGTGGAGCGCAACGGCCGCGTCGATCGCGAGGAACTCGAATCCGAGTTCTCGATGGATGCCGAGCGCCTCGACCAGGAGATCGGGGCGCTCCTGGAGGGCGACTACCTCGAAGAGCGGGACGGCGCCCTCCAGATCAAGATCGACTACGGCGAGGAGACGACCTACGAGACCGACGGCCTGGAGGTGACCATCCGGCCGGCCGAGCAGTCGGACCTCAAGGGGATCGTCCGGGTCATGCGCGAGGTCGCCGAGGAGGACGCGTACCTGACCGCCGAGACGGTCGTGGACCTCCTCGACCAGGAGGAGGTGGTCTTCCGGTACAACGACCGCGAGTCGCGGATGTTCTTCGTCACCATGGTCGACGACGAGGTCGTCGGCTGGGTCCACCTCCACTCGCCCAACTTCGCGAAGCTGAGCCACACCGCCGAGTTGACGATGGGCGTCCTGGAGGAGTATCGCGGTCACGGTATCGGCAGCCGACTGATGGAGCACGGCCTCGAGTGGGCCGAGGAGAACGGCTACGAGAAGGTCTACCAGAGTCTGCCGGCGACGAACCAGGACGGCGTCCGGTTCCTCGAGCGACATCGCTGGGTGACCGAAGCCATCCGCCAGGCCCACTTCAAGATCGACGACGACTACGTCGCCGAACAGCAGATGGCGATCATGCTCCAGGATCCGGTGATGGGGTGAGGACCGTCACGGAACTCGGGCGTGTAGTCAGTAGATGAGTTCGTCGCTGTTCTCGGTCATGTAGAGCGTACGGGCGGCGATGTTGACGGCGTGGTCGCCGACGCGCTCGAGGTCGCGGATGGTGAGGAGGAGTCGGGAGACTTCGGTCATGAGGCTCTCGATCTCCTGGTCGGAGGAGTCGGCGTCGATCTCGGTCTCGATGAGTTCGCGGACGACGGTGCTGGAGGCGCGCTCGCACATGGCGTCGACCTCGTCGTCGCGGTCGTCGATGGCGAAGCAGGCGGCGCTGTCCTCGTCGGCGTAGGCCTCCATCGCGTCGTCGACCATCTCGACGACGGCGTCGCCGATGCCCTGGACGTCGACGTCGGGGTAGAGGTCGCGTTCGGCCTGCAGCGTGTAGTCGCCGAGGTTGGTCGCGAGGTCGGCGACCCGCTCGAGGTCGGTGATGATCTTGAACGACGCGGCGATAAAGCGGAGGTCGCCGGCGACGGGCTGCTGGAGGGCGAACAGGTCGATGCAGTCCTGCTCCAGTTCCAGGTACAGTTCGTTGATCTCGTGGTCGCCCTCGATGACCTCCTGGGCGAGCGACTCGTCCTTCGTCTCCAGGGCGCGCAACCCCATGCGGATCCGCTCGAGGACGACCTCGCTCATGTAGAGGACGTCCTCGCGGAGTTCCTGAAGTTGCTCCTGGAACCCTTTTCGTGCCATGGTCGATGTACGTCGGATTCTCGTATGATTCTTCTGGGGGATGTCTGACGCACGGTGCACGATAACGGCGGACGGATCAGCCGAACTTGCCGGTGATGTAGTCCTCGACGCGGTCGCTGTCGGGGTTCTCGAAGACGGTCTCGGTGTCGTCGAACTCGACGAGTTCGCCGCCGGTGAGGAAGACGGCGGTCTTGTCGGAGATGCGGGCCGCCTGCTGCATGTTGTGGGTGACGATGACGACGGTGTACTCCTCGGCGAGGTCGTCGATCAGGTCCTCGATCTTGGAGGTGGCGACGGGGTCCAGCGCGGAGGCGGGCTCGTCCATCAGGATGACCTCGGGGTCGGCGGCGATGGCGCGGGCGATGCAGAGCCGCTGTTGCTGACCGCCCGAGAGGTCGAGGCCGGACTCGTCGAGCTGGTCTTTCACCTCGTCCCACAGCGCGGCGTTCTTCAGCGCGGTCTCGACGCGCTCGTCCATGTCCCCGTCGTAGCCCTGGACCTTGAGGCCGTAGGCGACGTTGTCGTAGATGGACTTCGGGAAGGGGTTGGGTTTCTGGAAGACCATCCCGATCTTCCGGCGGAGGGCGACGGGGTCGACGTCCTCGTCGTAGACGTTCTTCCCGCGAAAGAGTAGTTCGCCCTCGACGCGAGCGGCGTCGATGAGGTCGTTCATCCGGTTGATACACCGGAGGAACGTCGACTTCCCGCAGCCGGAGGGACCGATGAGCGCGGTCACCTGCTGTTCGGGGATCTCCATCGTGATGTCCTTCAGCGCCTGCGTCTGGTTGTACCAGACGCTGACGTCGCGGGCCTCGACGATGGTGCGCCCCGTCCCGCGGCTGTCGGTGTCCTCCAGCCCCGCGGTCGGGGAGTCGGCGAACGATTCGGTGTCGGCGTCGGTGACCGGGTCGGTGGTGTTCTCGGAGCTCATTGTTGGTGGGCCGCCGGCGGCTTCGGGGGTCGGGTCAGTGTCTGCTCGACGTCGCGCAGCCCTCGCGTCATTACGATATCACTCCGTCGGGAGTCCTAAATACCCCACTATGATAGATATATAGAGATATGTTTGGGAAGCATTAGCGCAATTCGGCGAGAGGGCGTTTTCGCGGGTAGCGGTGGACGAGAACGTCTCGGTCGGGTGCCCGAGCCGACTATATACTTCGGTAGTAATTTATATCGGGGTCTCCGTATGGTGGGGTATGGAGACGCGAAAGGTCCAGGTGACGGGCGGCTCTACGTATACCGTTTCCCTGCCGAAGGAGTGGGCGACCGGCAACGACGTCAGCGGGGGCAGCGTCGTCGAGTTCTATCCCGAGGAGGACTCGCTGCTGTTGACGCCACAGCAGGACGAGGAGAAGGTCGAGGGGACGCTGGACATCACCGGCCTGGAGGGCGACGAACTGATGCGCGCGGTCGTGACGATGTACGTCAGCGGCTTCGACATCATCACGCTGGAGACCGCCCGGGTCAGCGCGGCCCAGCGACGCACCATCCGCGAGGCGACCCAGGGGCTCGTCGGCCTGGAGGTCATCGGCGAGACCTCCGAGCGGGTCCGACTGCAGGACCTCCTTGACTCTTCGGAGCTGTCGATGCACAACGCCATCACGCGGATGCGGCTCGTCTCGACGACGATGCTCGCCGACGCGGTGACGGCACTGCTGGAGGACGACGACGACCTCGCGACCGACGTCGTCCAGCGCGACGACGACGTCGACCGGCTGTGGTCGATGGTCTCGCGGGTGTTCCGCTCGGTCCTCCGGGACCCCTCCGTCGCGGCGACGGTCGGGCTCGACAGAGAGACCTGCTTCGACATCCACTCCAGCGCCCGCCAGCTCGAGCGCATCGGCGACCACGCCGCCAAGATCGCGACCCACGCCGAGACGCTCGGCGCGCCGCCCGAGGAGGCCGCCGCAGCCATCGAAGACCTCCACGAGGAGGCCACCGAGATCGTCGAGATGGCGATGGACGCGCTGCTCGAGGAGGACTCCGACCGCGCGACGCGGCTGGCCCACGACGCCCGCCAGCGCATCGCCGAGATCGACGAGCTCGCCCGGCAGGTCGACGAGCGCATCCGCGAGCTCGACCCCCAGCAGGCGCAACTCCTCGGGCTGGTCGTCGACTCGCTGTCGCGCAGCGCCGACTACGGCGGCAACATCGCCGAGACGGCGCTGCAGAACGCCGCGCCGAAACCCTGACCCGGGGCGCTTCTACTCGCCTGGTCAGACGCCCGCGCGGTACTCCCCGAAGACGTCGCGCATCGCGTTGCAGATCTCGCCGGTCGTCGCGTAGGCCTTCACGGCGTCGACGATGTACGGCATGACGTTCTCGTCGCCCTCGGCGGCCGCCTTCAGGTCGGCGAGCGCGTCGTCGACGGCCTCCTGGTCGCGGTCGTCGCGGATCGCCTGGACGCGCTCGCGCTGCTGTTGTTGCTCCTCCTCGGAGACCTCCTCGATGTCTTCTTTGGGCTCCTCGTCGACGGTGTACTCGTTGACGCCGACGATGATGCGCTCGCCGCTCTCGATCTCGCGCTGGCGCTCGAAGGCGACGTCCTGGATCTGCCCCTGGACCCACTGGTTCTCGACGGCCTGGCGCATCCCGCCGCGCTCGTCGATGTCCTCGAGGATGTCGAACGCCTCTGCCTCGAGTTCGTCGGTCAGCGACTCGACGTAGTAGCTCCCCGCGAGGGGGTCGATGGTGTCGGCGGCGCCGGACTCGTGGGCGAGGATCTGCTGGGTGCGGAGGGCCGTCCGGACGGACTTCTCGGTCGGCAGCGACAGCGCCTCGTCCTTGCCGTTGGTGTGGAGGCTCTGGGTGCCGCCCAGCACCGCGGCGAGCGCCTGGTAGGCGACGCGGACGACGTTGTTCTCGACCTGCTGGGCGGTCAGCGTCGAGCCGGCGGTCTGGGTGTGGAACTTCAGTTGCTTGGAGCCGGGCTTCTCGGCGTCGAAGCGCTCCTCCATGATCTCGTACCACATCCGGCGGGCGGCGCGGAACTTCGCGACCTCCTCGAGGACGTTGTTGTGGGCGTTGAAGAAGAAGGAGAGCTGCGGGGCGAACTCGTCGACGTCGAGGCCGGCGTCGATGGCCGCCTCGACGTACTCGACGCCGTCGGCGAGCGTGAAGGCGATCTCCTGGGCGGCGGTCGCGCCGGCCTCGCGGATGTGGTACCCCGAGATGGAGATGGTGTTGAAGTTGGGGACCTCGGCGGCGCAGAACTCGAAGATGTCCGTGATGATGCGCATCGAGGGCTCCGGCGGGAAGATGTAGGTGTTGCGGGCGATGTACTCCTTGAGGATGTCGTTCTGGATGGTGCCGCGGAGCTCCTCGCGCGGGACGCCCTGCTTGTCGCCGACGGCGATGTACATGGCCAGCAGGACGGAGGCGGGCGCGTTGATGGTCATCGACGTCGACACCTCGTCGAGGGGGATGCCGTCGAAGACGGTCTCCATGTCGTCCAGCGAGTCGATGGCGACGCCGGCCTTCCCGACCTCGCCTTCGGCCATCGCGGAGTCGGAGTCGTAGCCCATCTGGGTGGGGAGGTCGAAGGCCATCGAGAGGCCGGTCTGGCCCTCGTCCATCAGGTAGTTGAACCGCTCGTTGGTCTCGCTGGCAGTGCCCATGCCGGCGTACTGCCGCATCGTCCAGAGGCGGCCGCGGTGCATCGTCGAGTAGACGCCGCGGGTGTACGGCGCCTCGCCCGGGAAGCCGATGTCCTCGTCGTACTCCTGGTCGGCGATATCGGCGGGCGTGTACAGCGGGTCGACCGTCTGGCCGCCGGTGTCGGTCGTGAACTGCTCCTTGCGCTCCCCGAAGCGCTCGACGGTGGGGCCGTAGGTCTCCTCGCGCCACTGTTCGTGGCCCTCGCGAATGGCTTCGAGGTCGTCGGGGTCGAACATTGTCGAAAGGGAGGGCGGCCAGGGCTTAAGGATTGACGGGCCCGACAAAGAGCGGCGACTCCCATTTCTCGGTCGCAGTCCACCTCCACGGGGAGCGGAGGCGCACTCCTTCCGTCGATTACAGCTGCTGAAACGGGCCGTGAGTTCGCCCGCCGGGATTTATCACCGGCGACAGAAGGAACGGGCGTGCAGAGTAGCGACGACGGCTTCCGCGGCTCGTTCACCGGGGTGCTCCGCTCGGCGGTGCGTCCGGTGGACCTGCTGGCAATCGTCGCGGTCCCGGCGGTCCTTGGGGGCGTCTTCCTCCTCCCCGAGGAGACGCGTCGCTCCCTCGCCTTCTCGTACACGGACCCGACGCTGTGGACCGCCTTCACCGCGAACTACGTCCACCTGGGCGCCGACCACCTGCTCGGGAACGTCGTCAGTTACGCGCTCGTCGTCCCGCTGGTCTACCTGCTGTCGGCGCTCAGCGGCCGCCGGCGCCGCTTCCTCGTCGCCTTCACGACGTTCGTCGTGGCCTTCCCCGCGGCGCTGTCGGTCCTGAACCTCGCGATCAGCCGCCCCGGTTCGACTGTCGGCTTCTCCGGGGTGAACATGGCGTTCGTCGGCTTCCTGCCGATCGCGCTGGCCGGCTTCCTCCGCGCGCACTTCGAGGTCGACGGCGAACTCGACCTCGCCGGCGGGCTGTTCTTCGCCGGCCTGGCGCTGGTCGCGGTGCTCAGTGTCCGGTCGCTGGCCACGGTCGGCGTCGCCGCGGCGGCGACGCTGGCCGCGTTGCTCTTCTTCCTCTCGGTGGCCGACCTCCACGAGCGGACCCGCCCGGACGTCCGCGCGGCGGTGCAGGCGGGGGGCTACTTCGAACTCGCCGCCGCCGCGTTCGTCCTCTTCGCGGGGCTGCCGATGGTGGCGTTCCCGATGGACCCGGTCGCCGACGGCAGCATCGTGAACCTCTACGTCCACCTGCTCGGCTACGCGCTCGGATTCATCGCCACCTACGCGACCGCGCACGTCACCGTCCGACTGCCCTCCGGGTCGACCGCCTCGCCGGCGTGACGGACGTCCCGCCGGGCGGCGACCCGCCGACCGTGTCTCGTCGACCGACTGATTTTTCCGGCGGTCCGCCGTTCCTCGACGCATGAACGGAGAGGGGCTCCGGCTGCTGTTACCCCGGCAGGTGCGCGAGCTACCGGCGGACCTGGTAGCCGTGCTCGCGCTCGTGGCCGCGACCGTCGCGGTCGTCTTCCTGCCGGTCGTCGGCGACTCGCCGGTCCGGGTCGTCGTCGGTCTGGCGTTCGTGCTGTTCGTCCCCGGCTACGCCTTCGTCGCGATGCTGTTCCCCGAGGCCGGCGACCCGCCGACGGGCGAGGAGCCGACCGACGTCGACGCCGACCCGGAGGGCGAGTCCGGGCCCGGATCGGGCGCTGGACCCGTCCCGAACGTCGACCGCGGCATCGACGGCGTCGAGCGCGTCGCGCTCTCGTTCGGGCTCAGCATCGCTATCGTCCCGCTGCTCGGCCTGGCGCTGAACTTCACGCCGTTCGGTATCCGGCTGGTCCCCATCGTCGTCACGCTCGGCGGTTTCTCGGTGATCGCGACGGTGGTCGCGGCCTGGCGCCGCCGGCAGCTCCCGGCCGAGGACCGGTTCCGCGTCCCCTACCGCGCGTGGCTCGCGGCGGCCAGACGGGAGGTGTTCGACCCGCCGACGCGGCTCGACGCGGCGCTGAACGTCGCGCTCGCCCTGGCCGTCCTGCTGGCGGCCTCCAGCGTCGTCTACGCCATCGCGGTCCCGCCGCAGGGCGAGCAGTTCTCGGAGTTCTACCTCCTGACCGAGGACGACGAGGGCGAACTGGTCGCGGACGGCTACCCGGAGTCGTTCACCGCCGGCGAGCCGGAGTCGCTGTACGTCGGCATCGAGAACAACGAGTACGAGTCGGTCGACTACACCGTCGTCGTCCAGCTCCAGCGCGTCGAGGGGGAGGGCAACCAGTCGCGCGTGACCGACCGCGTCGAGGTCGATCGCTTCTCGGCGAGCGTCGCCCACAACGAGACGTGGCTCCAGGAGCGCCGCCTCACCGTCGGCGGCGAACTGACCGGCGAGGACCTCCGGCTGACGTTCCTCCTCTACGACGGCGACGTCCCGGCGGCGCCCACACGGGCGAACGCCTACCGCGACCTCCACCTCTGGGTCGACGTCGCGCCGTAGGCGGCAGCAGGACCGCGCCGCGTTTCGACGCTCGATACAGGACGCGAGTTAAACTGGGATTGACCCGTTCTGACGGGCATGTCGCAGTTCCCACAGGAGGTCGACCTCCGGAGGACCTCGCACTTCCTCTTCGAGGTCGGCAGTCTGATGTCCCTGGTCTTCGGCGTGCTGTTCCTCGTCGGCGTGCTGCTGCTCTCGGCGGCGTACACGACCGGCGCGTCCGTCTCGGTGGGGGCCGCCGTCACCGGCCTGTTCGGATTGCTCGCGGTGAACGGCGTCGTGTTCCTCTACTGGAGCGCGAAGGTCGACCAGCGCTAGAAGGAGTCGTCGAACTTACTGCCAGAGGCCGCACTTCGCGGCCGTCTCCGGGTCGAGCTTGCTGTACGGGGGTTCGTCGTCTTCGTCCTCCTCTTCGTTCGGGGCCGACTCCTCGGCCAGTCCATCTGTGGTCATCCTTGCTATGTCTTCACGAGCGCTTGCCATTAATATGTAACTCGACTCAGTTCGTGAAGTGGGTAGTTAGTTGATAGTTGTGCGGCGCGGAGTGTCGACGGGGCGGCTGGGTAGCGATGGGGTGGATGGGCCGGGGCAGGCACGCGGTCGGGGGCCGACCCCCTCGCCCGCGCTTCCGTTCGAGGCGCCACCTGACAGACCGCCGAGTGATTTAACCGGTGGGAGGATATTGTATGTCGCAATGCCCGACGGGTCCGCGACGTCCGAAGGGGGGTTCCTGGACAGCGCGGGCGCCGAGCAGGCGCTCCGGAGCTTCCGGACGCTCGCCGAGGCGGTCGACGAAGGGGTCTACCAGCTCGACGCCGAGGGGCGCTTCCGAGCGGTCAACGACGCGCTGCTGGCGACGACGGGTCACGACCGCGAGACGCTCGTGGGCTCGCACGTCTCGACCGTCCTCGACGACGAGACGGTCGACCGAATCGAGAACCGGCGTCGAGACGAACTCGACGACGAGGCCGTTTTCGACGCCACCGTGCGAGCCGCCGACGGTCGATCCCTGCCCTGCGAGATCGAACTCCTCGACCCGATGGCCGGCGACGGGAGCGACGCCGTCGTGGGGTTGCTGCGGGAGCGCGAGGACCTGGGGCCGATCGCTCCCGCGGCCGCCGGGGACCGTGGGACGTGGCTCGAGCAGTACCGGGTGCTCACCGAGGCCGCCAACGACGTCATCATCACCATCGACGAGGACAGCGTCGTCACGTCGGTGAACCCGGCCGTCGAGGACGTCTTCGGCTACGAACCGGAGGCGGTGATCGGCGAGTCGCTGACGATGCTGATGCCGGACGAACTGACCGAGCGGCACCGCGAGGGCGTCGAGGAGTACCTGGCGACCGGCGAGCGGAACATCGACTGGGACTACGTCGAGTTGCCGGGTGTCCGCGCCGACGGCCGGGAGATCACGCTGGCCGTCTCCTTCAGCGAGGTCGAACACGAGGGCGAGACGTACTTCACCGGTATCGTCCGCGACGTCACCGAGCGCAAGGAACACGAGTGGGAGCTCGAGCGGACGGAGCGGCGCTTCGAGGCGATCTTCGAGGACCCGAACATCCTGGTGGGGCTGCTGGAACCGGACGGGACGGTCCTCGACATCAACCAGACGGCCATGGAGTACATCGGGACCGACCTCCAGGCAGTCCGCGGGCAGCCCTTCTGGGAGACGCCGTGGTGGAGCCACGACGAGTCGGTGCAGGCCGACGTCAGGGAGTGGACCGAGCGGGCCGCCGAAGGCGAGTACGTCGGCTTCCAGGCCGACCTGGAGCGGCCGAACGGCGGGTCCTACGCGCTCGAGGGCGTCTTCCGGCCGGTGACGGACGACGAGGGCAACGTCGTCTCGATCATCGTCTCCGATCGCGACGTCACCGAGCGCAAGGAGCGCGAGCGGGAACTCGAGCTGTTCCGGACGCTGCTCGACTACTCCAACGACGTCCTGCTGGTCGTCGACCCGGAGACAGGGCGGTTGCGCGACGCCAACGACACGGCCTGCGAGCGACTCGGGTACGGTCGCGAGGAGCTGCTCGAGATGGACGTCACGGACATCGAGATGCGGTTCCCGGACGTCGACAACTGGGAGTCCCACGTCGAGGACATCCGGGCGGAAGGGTCGGTGACGATCCGCGGGACCCACCAGCGGAAGGACGGGTCGACGTTCCCGGTGGAGGTCAACGTCTCCTACGTCGAGCTCGACCAGCCGTACGTCATCGCCATCGCCCGCGACATCACCGAGCGCCAGCACCGCCAGCAGGAGCTCGAGCAGTACGAGACCATCGTCGAGACGATCCCCGACGGCGCGTACGTCCTCGACGAGGACCACCGCTTCACGCTGGTCAACGAGACGCTCGTCGAGATGACCGGCTGCAGTCGCGAGGAGCTGCTCGGGTCCGACGCCGGCGTCATCAGCACCGACGGGGGCCACCAGCGCGGCCTGGAGCTCCGCGAGCAGCTGAAGGCCGGCGAGATCGACGTCGCCGTCCTCGAGGAGGAGATCCAGACCGCCGACGGCGGTACCTTCGACGCGGAGATCCGCTTCGACGCCCTCTACGACGAGGAGGGGACCTTCCGCGGGACCGCCGGCGTCATCCGCGACATCTCCGAGCGCAAGGAGTACGAGCGGAAGCTCGAGGAGTCCAACGAGCGTCTCGAGCAGTTCGCGTACGCGGCCTCCCACGACCTCCAGGAGCCGCTACGGATGATCACGAGCTACCTCCAGCTCATCGAGCGACGGTACACCGACGAGCTGGACGAGGAAGCCGAGGAGTTCATCGACTTCGCGGTCGACGGCGCCGAGCGGATGCGCGAGATGATCGACGCGCTCCTCGAGTACTCTCGCGTCGAGACCCGCGGCGACCCCTTCGAGCCCGTCGACCTGAACGCGGTCCTCGAGGACGTGCTGGCGGACCTCCAGCTCCCCATCGACGAGACCGACGCCGAGATCACGTCCGACGACCTCCCGACGGTAGCCGGCGACGCCAGCCAGCTCCGGCAGGTGTTCCAGAACCTCCTCGACAACGCCATCGAGTACAGCGGCGACGAACTACCGCAGGTCCACGTCGCCGCCGAACGCATGGGCGACCAGTGGCTCCTCGCCGTCGAGGACGAGGGCATCGGCATCGATCCCAGCGACGCCGACCGCGTCTTCGAGGTGTTCCAGCGGCTCCACTCCCGCGACGAACACGACGGGACCGGCATCGGCCTGGCGCTGTGTCGCCGGATCGTCGAGCGCCACGGCGGCGAGATCTGGGTGGAGTCCGAATCCGGCGAGGGGTCGACGTTCTACTTCACGCTGCCGGCGGCCGATGAACCTGCCGAGTAAATTGGCGCAAGCGTCACCTCTGCAACCAGTCGTACCACTCGTCGAGATCGACTAGTTCGTTCTCGACGCCGTCCTGGCCGTACTGGTTGAAGACTTCGTCGACCGTTCTGGCGAGCCCTTCGGGGTCCCTGTCGGGGAGTTCCTGGTCGTAGTACAGTAGCATCCCAGCGTGGTCATACTCCTGGTGCAGCGGTTGGAAATCCTTCGCGTTGTTCGTGAGGATGACGACGGAACGATCGACGCACCACTTCAGGAGCGCCCTGTCGTTCGTGTGTTCGCCGAACTGGTCTTTGGCCTGGTCGACTTCGTATCCCCGTTCCCGTAACAGCCGCTCGAAGATCCGTCCGACGTGTTCGTCGAGTAGGATTCGGACGCCTGTCACTGGACGGTCTCTTTCGGTTTCAGCGACGACTCTCGAACTCGCTCGAACGCGTCCTCGTTTTCACGCTCGAAGCTCCGCATCTCGTCGACGTTGTCGTAGTAGTACGAGAGGGCTTCGTAGACGCTGGACAGCGAGATATCGAGCTGGTCTGCGACGTACGCAGGCGACTGCCCACTGTCGATCACCCGTGTGGCGACGTGGCGAACACCGATACGAGTCCTCGCTAACCGTGGCTCGCCCCCGATGACGTCCTCGTCACGAGTGATGGTCATACCTTGCATTGGTGAGTTATCGTTTATATCCTTTCGGCCGAAGCGAGGTTAGAATTGCTAGCCATCTCGGTTTGCAGTCCTCGACTTGAGGGTCAATCGTCGATCGATCAGCCACACGCAGATGGCGGCGACCCCGGCGACGACGGCCGGCCACCGGTCGCTGGAGACGTAGATCCCCTCGACGGCGAACCGGTGGACCGTGAACGGCCACAGCAGCGGGCTCGTGAGCCCGGACGGCTTGTACAGCAGGAAGTCGAGCGCGTAGTGGGAGGTGGCGCCGGCCGCGAGGAGCCCGACGGCGAGCCGGCGGTGTCGCCGGTCGACGAGGAGCGCGGCGACGGTGACGACGAGGACGGTGCCGCCGAGGCGATGCAGCGGCACCCACGTCCACGGGATGCCGACCAGCGTCTCGACGGTCGGGTCCGGGACGAGGAGCTCGATGCGGTTGAGGTCCGGCGAGAGCGCGCCGACCATCACCAGCGTGACGAACGGGCCCGTGACGCGGTCGTCCCGCCAGGAGAGCGCCGTCCCGACGACGAACCCGACGAGCGCGTGGGTCAGCAGGTCAGGCATCGGCCTCACCTCGCCACCGCTGGAGGAGCGACCGTTCGCGCGGGACGACCCGGAGTCGGCGAGGCTGGACCCGCCACCCGTTGAGGAAGCGGGCGCCGACCAGGAGGACGCCGACGAACGAGATGGCGTACATGTACCCGAGCTCCCAGGGCTGGCGGACCAGCGCCCGGTCGCCGTCGACGGCCATCGAGCGGTCCGGCCGGAGTTCGCCGGAGACGTAGACGTCGTCGCCGACCGCGGCCTCCAGGTCGCCGACGAGTTCGAGCCGGAAGCTCGCCTCCTCGTAGACGCCGGTGTCGTAGCTGACCCTGATGACGACGGGGTCGGTCTCGACGACCGAGCCGCCGATGGACGTGGTCTCCCCGACGTGGGCGGCGTAGTCCCGGTCGAGTTCGGCCTCGGACGGCTCGACGTGGGGCGAGGCGGGCCAGGCGGCGCCGCCGAGGACGAAGAGCCCCGAGAGGGCGAGGAGGCACAGCGCGATCGCGGCGCCGCGGGGGACGTCGTTCATCCTGGTCCGGCTGCTCGCGCGAGCGGCGTAAATGTGGCCTTTCGGTCCGGCGATGGCGACCCAGCCGCCGCTACGACGAGTCGCTGCAAGCCGAGGTGTTTTATCGCCTGGACTACTGGTAACCTGTAGGACAGTATGGAGTCGTCTTCACCGACCGATCTCGACCTCGAGAGTCGACTCCACCGACAGGAGGTCGTCACCGACCTCGCACGCCGGGCGCTCGAGACCGGCGACCTCGACCGCGCGCTCGACGACGCGGTAGCCGCCGTCAACGAGACTCTAGGGTGCGGATACTGCGGGGTGTTCGAGTCGATATCGGGCGGTGAGACGGTCGCCCTCCGCGCCGGGAACGGGTGGGCGCAGGGGACGGACGGGCAGACGGTCGACGTCGAGACTGACTCGCTGCTGGGCGACGTCCTCGGTCGCGACGGCGCAGTGGTCGTCGACGACCTCGCGACCGACGAGCGCGACGCAGACGGCCTTTCGACGCTACTGGCGGAAGACGACGTCGTCGCAGCGGTCGCCGTCAGGATCGGCCCCGCGGCCGACCCGTGGGGAGTGCTGGCCGCGTTCGCGACCGAGCCGGGGGCGTTCAGCGAGGTGGACGGCGACTTCCTGGAGCGCGTCGGCGACGTCGTGACATCGGCCGCTGCCGGCGAGTCGTCCACCGCCGCCGCGGGACCGTCCGGGGACGGGCCCGTGGCGACGGAACTCGAGGAGATCTACGGCCGCATCTCGGACGCGTTCTTCGGGCTCGACGAGGACTGGCGGTTCACCTACCTCAACGACCGGGCGGACGAGCTGATCAACCCCGAGGGCCGGTCGCTCGTCGGCGAGCACATCTGGGAGGCGTTCCCGGAGGGCGCCGACCGGGCGTTCAAGCCGAAGTACGAGCGGGCGATGTACGACCAGGAGACCGTCTCCTTCGAGGAGTACTACCCCGAGCCGCTGGACACGTGGTTCGAGGTGCGGGCCTACCCCTCCGAGTCGGGGCTGTCGGTGTACTTCCGGGACATCACCGACCGGAAGGCGCGGGAGCAGGAGCTCGAGCGGACGGAGCGGCGCTTCGAGGCGATCTTCGAGGACCCGAACATCCTGGTGGGGCTGCTGGAACCGGACGGGACCGTCCTCGACATCAACCAGACCGCCATGGAGTACGTCGACGCCGACCTGGACGCCGTGGTGGGCGAGGCTTTCTGGGAGACGCCGTGGTGGAGCCACGACGAGTCGGTGCAGGCCGACGTCAGAGAGTGGACCGAACGAGCCGCCGAAGGCGAGTACGTCGACTTCGAGGCCGACCTCGAACAGCCGGACGGGGGCCGGTACACACTGAACGGCGTCTTCCGGCCGGTGACGGACGACGAGGGCAACGTCGTCTCGATCATCGTCTCCGATCGCGACGTCACGGAGCGTCGCGCGTACGAGCGGCGACTCGCCGAGAGCGAACAGCGCTACCGGACGCTGGCCGAGCGCTTCCCGAACGGCCTCGTCACGCTGTTCAACGAGGACCTGCGCTACACGCTGGCGACCGGCCAGGCCTTCGACTACCTGCCGGTGTCCAGCGAGGACGTCGAGGGGAAGACGGTGCGGGAGGCGTGGGGCGACGACGTCGCGGACGACCTGGAGCCGCTGCTCGAGGGCGTCCTGGCGGGCGAGTCGGGGTCCGTCGAGGTCTCCTACGTCGGCCGCGACTGGGTCATCTACGCGGAGCCGATCGCCGACGAGGCGGGCGACGTCTTCTCGGGGCTGACGATGGCCCAGGACATCACCGAGCGCAAGGAGTACGAGCGGAAGCTCGCGGAGAGCGAGCGGCGCTATCGGACGCTGGCAGAGCACTTCCCGAACGGCGCCGTCGGCATCTTCGACGAGGACCTGCGGTACACGCTGGCCGAGGGGACGGCGCTCGGCGAGACGATGCCGCCCTCGGCGGCGATCGAGGGCAAGCGGATGCCCGAGGTCTTCCCCGATGAGACCGTCGCGGACATCGAGCCGCTGTTCCGGGCCGCCATCGAGGACGGCGAGACCACCAGCACGACGACCCGACTCGACGGGCGCTACTGGCGGGTGTGGACGACGCCGCTGCAGGACGGCGACGACGAGACCTTCGCGGGGCTGAGCTTCACACAGGACGTCACCGAGCAGGTCGAACGCGAGAAGCGCCTCGAGCGCTACGAGACCATCGTCGAGGCTGTCAACGACGGCGTCTACGTGGTCGACGAGGACGGCTACTTCACGATGGTCAACGCGGCGTACGCGGAGATGCTCGGTTACCCGCGGGACGAACTCGTCGGGATGCACGTCTCGACGGTCGTCGACAACGACGCCCTCGAGGAGGCCAACGAGCTACAGACTGCCCTGGAGGAGGACCAAATCGAGGAGGCGGCCATGGAGGCCGAACTGCGGACGTCCAGCGGCGAGACGTTCCTCTCCGAGGCGACTTTCGCGCTGCTGCCGGAGGACGACGGCGACTGGCACCGCGTGGGCGTCGTCCGCGACATCAGCGAGCGGCGGGAGCGGGAGCGCCGCCTCGCCGAGAGCGAGCGGCGCTACCGGACACTCGTCGAGAACTTCCCGGACGGCGCGGTGGCGATGTTCGACGCGGACATGGAGTACACGGTCACGGGCGGCCAGCTCCTGGAGACGGTCGGGGTGGAGGCGGCCGACCGCGTCGGCAACAGCGTCTACGAGATCTACCCCGACGAGATAGTCGAGCAGGTGGAACCCTACTTCGAGGCGGTCTTCGACGGCGAGTCCAGCTCGTTCGAGATCGAGTTCCACGGTCGGGACCTCTACGCCAACACCCTGCCGGTCAGGAACGCGGCCGACGAGATCTTCGCGGGGATGCTCGTCGTCCAGGACGTCACGGAGCGCCGCGAGTACGAGCGGGAGCTGCAGGCCCGCGCTCACCAGCAGCAGGCCGTTGCCGAACTCGGACAGTTCGCGCTGGTGGCCGACGACCTCGACCAGCTCATGGCCGAGGCGGCCCGGCGCGTCTCGGAGGTCCTCGACACCGACTACTGCAAGGTGCTGGACCTCGACCCCGCCAGTCGCGAGCTGCTGTTGCGGCAGGGCGTCGGCTGGGACGAGGGCATCGCCGGGAACGCGACCGTCGGCGCCGACGAGGACGACTCGCAGGCGGGCTACACGTTGCGTTCCGACGGGCCAGTAGTGGTCGAGGACCTCGCGACGGAGTCGCGGTTCAGCGGGCCGGAGCTGTTGACCTCCCACGACGTGGCCAGCGGCATCAGCACGATCATCGGCTCGATCGACGACCCCTGGGGGATCCTCGGGACCCACGACACGGGGCGCCGCGAGTTCACCGATGAGGACGTCAACTTCGTCCAGAGCGTCGCGAACATCCTCGCGGAGGCCATCGAGCGCCACCAGTACCAGACGGAACTGGAGGACACCGTCGAGAAGCTCGAGGAGTCCAACGAGCGCCTCGAGCAGTTCGCGTACGCGGCCTCCCACGACCTCCAGGAACCGTTGCGGATGGTCTCGAGTTACCTCAAGCTCATCGAGAGCCGCTACGTCGACGAGCTGGACGAGGAGGCCGAGGAGTTCATCGACTTCGCGGTCGACGGCGCCGAGCGGATGCGCGAGATGATCGAGGCGCTGCTGGCGTACTCCCGCATCGAGACCCGCGGGGACCCCTTCGAGCCCGTCGACCTCGAGGACGTCGTCGACGACGTCCTCGCGGACCTGCAGTTGCAGATCCAGGAGACCGGCGCCGAGATAACTATCGAGTCACTCCCCACCGTCCAGGGCGACCGTGGGCAACTCCGGCAGGTCTTCCAGAACCTGCTGGACAACGCCATCGAGTACAGCGGCGAGGAGCGGCCGCAGGTCCACGTCGGCGCGGACCGGACGGGCAAGCGGTGGGTCGTCTCGGTCAGCGACGAGGGCATCGGCATCGACCCGGAGAACACCGAGATGGTCTTCGAGGTGTTCCAGCGGCTCCACTCCCGCGAGCAGTACGCCGGGACGGGGATCGGCCTGGCGCTCTGTGAACGCATCGTCGAGCGTCACGGCGGCGACATCTGGGTGGAATCGACGCCCGGCGAGGGGTCGACGTTCTACTTCACGCTGCCGGCGTCGGACGGTGATGCGGATGCCTGACGCGACGGTCGCCGAGGTAACCGCTCCGGCACCGTCTCTCGCCTCGACGCGGGCCGGGGAGCGACATCTGCGTTCGTCCGACCGGGTCGCGCGGGGAGGTGACCGGTAGTGTCGGCGATGGGGATCGACGTCCTCCTGATCGAGGACAACCCGGGGGACGCGCGGCTGGTCGAGGAGCTGCTCGTCGAGGGGGCCGAACGGTCGGCCGGGGGCGACGGAGCGGGCCTCCCGCAGGTCGACCGCGTCGCCAACCTGACCGACGGCCTCGAGCGGATCGACGAGAACGGGATCGACGTGGTGTTGCTCGACCTCGGGCTGCCGGAGAGCACGGGCCTCGAGACCCTCGAGACCGTCCGCGAGCACTCCCAGGAGGTGCCCATCGTGGTGCTGACGGGCCTCGACGACGAGACGGTCGGCGGGCAGGCGGTCCAGCAGGGCGCCCAGGAGTACCTCCTGAAGGACGAGCTCACGCCGCCGCTGCTGCGGCGGTCGATCCAGCACGCCATCGACCGCAAGCAGTTCGAGCGGACGCAGGTGGCCCTCCACAACGCGAGCCGGGAGCTGATCGGCGCCGAGTCGGAGGGGGAGGTCGGTCGCCTCGCCGTCGACACCGCCGTCGAGGTGCTCGGGCTCTCCGGCGTGGTCGTCTACCTGTTCGACGACTCCACGAACGTCCTCGAACCCGCGGCGTTCACCGACTACCTCGAGGGCGTCTTCGGCGAGATGCCGACGCTCGGCCCCGGCAACACGTCGATCGCCTGGCAGGCGTTCATCCGCGAGGAGACGATCACCCACGACGACGTCCGCGAGTCCGAGCACGTCTACCGCGAGGAGACGCCGCTGCGGAGCGGCATCTGGATTCCCCTGGGCGAACACGGGGTCCTGGCGATCGTCTCCGAGGAGGTGGGCCACTTCGATCAGCGGACCAACCGGCTGGCCGACCACCTCGCGGCGACCGTCGAGGCGACGCTCGACCGGGTCGAACGCGAGGCCGCGATTCACGAGCACGAGCGGGAGCTGGCCGCCCGCAACCGGCAGCTGGAGTCGCTGAACCGGACGAACGAGCTCATCCGCGAGATCGACCAGGCGCTCGTACAGGCAACGACGCGGGAGGCCATCGAGCAGGCCGTCTGCGACCTCCTCACCCAGGAAGACCGCTTCGCCTTCGCGTGGATCGGCGAGCCGGCCGACGGCGACCGCGACGAGGTCCAGCCGCGGACGCGCGGCGGCAGGGACGGCGGCTACCTGGAGGCGGTCTCGCTGTCGGTGGACGCCGAGACGCCGGCGCCGTCGATGTCGACGCTGACGACCGGCGAGGTGACGCTGGCGCCGAACGTCGCCGCGGATCTGCGCGGCGCGCCGTGGCGAAAGGCGGCGCTGGCACGGGACCTCCAGTCGGCCATCAGCGTGCCGCTGCAGTACAACGACATCTCCTACGGCGTGCTGACGGTGTTCGCCGCGGAGCCGGGGACGTTCGACGACCGGCTGGCCGACGTCTTCGAGGAGCTCGGCGAGACGATCGCGAACGCGATGAACGCCGTCGAGACGCGACAGGCGTTGTTGACCGACACGGTCGTCGAACTCGACCTAGAGATCCGCGACTCCGAGGACCTGCTCGGCCGGCTGGGCCGGGCGGCCGACTGCGAGATCGAGTACGGCGGCACCGTCCCGCAGTCCGATGGGACGACGCGGGTGTTCTTCACCGCTCGCGGCTGCCCCGCGGACGACGTCCGCGCCGTCGCCGCGGACGTGCCGAGCATCCGCAGCTTCGAGTTGATCGGGGAGGACGACGGGGCGGAGACCAACCGATTCGAGGCGTCGATCTCCGGGACGACGATCCCGCTGATGATCGTCCAGTGCGGCGCGGTCGTCCAGGACCTGGACGTCCGGGACGACAGCGTGCGCGCGATCGTCGAGCTCCCCGACACCACGGACGTCCGGACGTTCGTCGACCGCCTCGAGGCGACGTACTCCGAGACGGAGCTGCTGGCGCGGCGGGACCGCGAGCGCTCCGAGGAGGACACCCAGCTGCCGCGGGCGGCGTTCACTGAGCAGCTCACCGACCGCCAGCTCGAGGCGCTCCAGACGGCGTACCTGAGCGGCTACTTCGAGTGGCCGCGCGAACGGACCGGCGAGGAGGTCGCGGAGACCCTCGGCATCACGCAGCCGACGCTGAACGCGCACCTCCGGGCCGCAGAACGCAAGCTCTGCGAGATGGTTTTCGGCGGCGACCTCCCCCCGTCTGCGTGAGGACACTACGTATGTAGTGTGTGTTCTCCCCGGGATGCTACGGGTATTGAAGGTGGGCCTATGCCCCCGGAGGGTGTGAGTAGTGATATGGACACGATGACGCGAGCACTCGGCGACGCTGCACAACCAACCTCCAGCGACGAATCCGTCAGCGAGACGGTCGTCACCGCGGTCGCGGACGCGAAGGGCGTCGACCCCCTCGACCTCGATCCGCTGTACGACAGCATCGACCCCGACGCGCTGGACAGTCTCTTCGGCCACGCCGGTGCCGGGTCGTCGATCGCGAAGCTCAGTTTCGAGATGGCCGACTGCGAGGTCCTCGTCCGCGGCAGCGGCGAGGTCGTCGTCACGCCGACGACGGGAGCCGGCGACCGCGTGGAACGGGTCGCCTCCCACGAGTGAACGAATGTCGCGACGCAGGCGCGACGGGCCGGGCCCACGTGGCCGGACGCGCCTCCAGTTCGAGTGCAGCCGGCACGGACTCCCAGGAACGAGTCGGCGCGGTCCGACTCGGCGGGCTGTGCATGAGTGACGACCCCGACGAGGGGGAGCGCCCCTCGGCGAGCGAGAGCGACGCCGCCGACTCCGGGGCGACCGACGGGGCCGACGCGTCAGAGACGTACTGCGAGCAGTGCGGGGACCCCATCGAGACCAACGAGTGGTATCCCGTCACGTCCGACCGGGACGAGGACGGCTCGCTCCAGCTCTACCCCTTCTGTACCGAGGACTGCCAGTCGACCTGGCTCGACGAGCGGTCCGGGTAGCGGCTGGGAACCGAACTTCCGTCGTCTCCCTCGATTCTTTCGTTTTCAGCGTCACGTGTGTAGTACCGCTTCTCCAGATATTGCTGTACTACGTTCCAAACTGACTCACAGAACGTGAATAGTTCGTCCACGTTCGCCATAGCGCCTGTAGTCGCGAGGAAAAAGAATTACAATGTATTCGAGAGTATTCCTGAACATCGGTTGCAAGACCGAGGTACACAATGGGTTTCGAAAAGTTCGACGGCGGCGGTCGCGGGCGGAGTAGCTCCGGGCCGATGATCTCCCTGCGGAAGTCCGGGAGCATCGGCATCAACGGCGCCGCGATGTCCGAGTACTTCGAGGACGCCGAGGCCGCGGTGCTGTACTACGACGAGGATGACAACCAGGTTGGCCTCGAGCGCGTCGACGACACCGACGCGGACGGCGCCTACACGATCAGCAGGACGAACGATACCGGCTCGGTCACGCCCAGTGCGTTCCTGAACCGGTACGACCTCGTCCCCGATATCACGACGCAGTTCGAGCCGGAGGTCAGCGAGACCGACGACGGCCTCGAGCTGGTGACCATCGACCTCGACGAGCCGATCGGCACCTACGGCTCGCCGGAGGACGAAGACGCCGAAGACGCGGAAGCGGACGACGCCGAAGACGAGGAGTAGCGGAACGGCCGGGCAGAGGAGTGGGTCGTGGGAGTCGGCCCGACCCTCTCCGTGGGATTTTGGGACCGACCCAGCGCGGGTGGCATCCCGCGGCTATTTAAGGCTCCGCAATCAATGGTCGCATAACCGAAACACGTGCTGTCCCTTGGGAGAGCCGGCGTACGAGGCGGTCCGCGACAGTGACGGCCTTCTATTCTCGCCGCTCTTCCCCGTCTTCCCGTGTTGTATCGGGATTCGGGCCGCTCTGATCGGACTCAACTATGGAAATCGAAATCGCAACAATCGGCGGCTACGAGGAGGTCGGCCGGCAGATGACTGCCGTCCGGGCGGGCGAAGACATCGTCATCTTCGACATGGGGCTGAACCTGTCGAAGGTCCTCATCCACGACGACGTACGCACGGAACGGATGCACAGCCTGGACCTCATCGACATGGGCGCGATCCCCGACGACCGCGTCATGTCGGACCTCAAGGGCGACGTGCAGGCGATCGTGCCGACGCACGGCCACCTCGACCACATCGGCGCCATCTCGAAGCTCGCCCACCGCTACGACGCCCCCATCGTCGCCTCGCCGTTCACCATCGAACTCGTCCGCGAGGAGATCAACGACGAGAACAAGTTCGACGTCCAGAACGACCTGGTGAAGATGGACCCCGGCGGCACGATGCCGATCGGCGACGACTGCGAACTGGAGTTCGTCAACGTCACCCACTCCATCATCGACGCCATCAACCCCGTCCTCCACACCCCGGAGGGCGCCGTTGTGTACGGCCTCGACAAGCGGATGGACCACACGCCCGTCCTGGGCGACCCCATCGACATGGAGCGCTTCCGCGAGATCGGCAACGAGGGCGTCCTCTGTTACATCGAGGACTGCACGAACGCCAACAAGAAGGGCCGGACGCCCTCCGAGTCCGTCGCAAGGGAGCACCTCAAGGACGTGATGTACTCCCTGGAGGACTACGACGGCGGCATCGTAGCCACCACCTTCTCCAGTCACATCGCTCGGGTCTCCTCGCTCGTCGAATTCGCGAAGGACATCGGCCGGAAGCCGGTGCTGCTCGGGCGCTCGATGGAGCAGTACAGCGGCACCGCCGAGCGGATGGGCGCCGTCGACTACCCCGACGACCTCGGGATGTACGGCCACCGCAACTCCGTCGACAAGACCTTCGAGCGCATCATGAACGAGGGCAAAGAGAAGTACCTGCCCGTCGTCACGGGCCACCAGGGCGAGCCGCGCGCGATGCTCACCCGGATGGGACGCGGCGAGACGCCGTACGAACTGGACGAGGGCGACAAGGTCATCTTCAGTGCGCGGGTCATCCCGGAGCCGACCAACGAGGGCCAGCGCTACCAGGCCGAGACCCTCCTCCGCATGCAGGGCGCCCGCATCTACGACGACATCCACGTCTCCGGCCACCTCTGTCAGGAGGGCCACTACGAGATGCTGCAGGCCCTCCAGCCCGAGAACATCATCCCGGCCCACCAGAACATGAAGGGCTTCTCGGGGTACGTCGACCTCGCGAAGAACCAGGGGTACAACGTCGGCGACGACATCCACATCACCTCGAACGGCAACACGATCCAGCTCGTCGAATAACGGTCCGCGAGCCATTTTTCGGGCGGCGTCGACCCACCACGGAGAGCCATCGGTACCGTACTGTGAGTCAGCAGTCGTGGGTGACCGTTACTGCAGTTCGACGTCGACCTCGCGCTGGAGTTCGTAGGTCAGCACGCGTTCGGCGAAGGTCGCGAACCCGTGGTCGACGCCGTCGGTCCACGCGGCCGTCTCGTTGGGGACGCCCGGAAGCTCCTCCTCGTGGAGTGCGCTCGCCAGGATGGGGCCCCGGTCGACCATGAGGAGGCGGCCGATCCGCGGCGACCCCTCCATCGCCGTGAACCACTCCACGAGGTCCGTCGTGAAGACCGCGTCCGCGAGGCCGACGTCCCCCAGCGGGTCGTGAACCGTCTCGGAGTCGGTGCCCACGTAGAGACTGACGCCGCGCTCGTCGGCCGCCTGGAGGGCGTCGAGGGTGGTCTCGTCCAGGAGATCTTCATCGAGGACGACCAGGACGATCTCCCCGTCGGCGTCCTCGAGGAGGTCGACGACTCGACTGGTGACCTGGTCGTGGGTGTTGATCGCCCAGACGCCCTGCTCGGCCTTCTTGTAGGTGGGCTCGAGATCGCGGAGGGCCTCCTCGGCCGTCTCGAAGTACGAATCGTACTCTGCGCGGAGCTTATCGAGCGCCCTGTCGATGGAGATGGCCTGGTACTCTTTGGGCTCGGCGTTGTGGAGCGCGACGAGGCCCTTATCGTAGAGGCGGTCCATCGTCTCGTAGACGCGGGAGCGGGGGATGTCGGCGACCTGCCCGATCTCCTTGGCCGTCCCGTGGGGTAGCTGCGTCAACGCGACGAAACAGCGCGCCTCGTACTCGGTCAACCCGAACTGCATCAACGCGTCGACGGCCTCCTGCGGCTCTGCCATAGCGGGGGTAGGGTGTTCCGACGGTAATGGGTTCTGACTACTTGTTACTCCCCGAGGAACATCGGGACTGTCGCCCCGCCAGTAGTGTCGGGTTGCTTATACACGCGTGGCGACTGGATGGTGTACGAACGATTCGGCAGCCCCGGTGCTCCGCCGGCTGTCGATCTTCGAGACATCCCATGCACATCCAAGTTTATCCCCGATCCTCCGCCATCGACGAACCGTCAACAGATATCGCACTCGACGTGCTGGCCGACGAGTACCGTCGGCTGGCCGTCGAGGCGCTGTTCGGTCGGGACGGGCCGATACAGATCGCCGACCTCGCGGCAGCCGTCGCCGAGGGCATCCACGATGGAACGCCGGAGGATTCGGAGCGGGAGATCGCGACGGCGCTCCATCACGTCCACCTGCCGAAACTGGCCGACGCCGACCTCCTGGACTACGACGCCGAGTCGACGACCGTGACGTCGGTACGGACCGCCCCGCTTCGGAAGTACTTCGACGTCGAGAACTGATCGCTGAAGCGGTTGCGGCGTGGGTGTTTTCAGCAGTCTTCGTCGAACGCCGGGAGCGCCGCGGTCCGCTCCTCGGAGACCGACCAGCGAACGAAGAACGCGACGAAGCCGGCACAGAGCAGCGTCAGTCCCGCCGAGATGCCGAGGCTGGTCGTCGGGTCGGTCACGCCCGTCCAGAGGGTGGCGAGCGCCACGACGCCTACACCCGCGAGGAGTACCAGTTCAGCCGTCGAGAGGTACTCGTACCAGGGGTCGAACACGAACTCGTCGTCGCCGTCCATACCATCTGGGGGTCGTTCGGCGGTATAAGTCAGTTCGTCGAGTAACGAGTTGAGTCGCGCCATGTGGGGCGCTAACACTATGTATGTCGAGTGCTACTCTCCGGGGACTCAGGGGCATGTCGACCGAACCCTGCGGGATCTGCGAGGCGACGGTGCCGTACAGCGACACCGTCCACGTGACGATCCACACCAAGAGCGATGCCGGCGTGGTCGACGGCTACGTCTGCCGGAGCTGCTATGAGGCCCACCTGCAGGAGTATTTCGAGGACTGACGGTAGCAAAGAGGCGATTTCGGTGTAAGAGCGTTCGTCGGACAGTGATTCAGCCAGGCGAGACGAGTTACCTTCCGTCGAGCCAGATCGGTGAACTGTACGCGCTCCCGCGTGTGGGTCCCTCGCGACCGTCCGGCCCGACGACCTTCGCGACGTACCAGCGCGTTCCCTCCGGAGGGACGGTCGCCTCGTATGTGAGCGACGTCGAACTGGTCGGGCTGTCGAGCGTCGTCCGAGCGACCTCGGTGGCTCCGTTGGAGTAGAGGACGATCGCCTCGATGGCCGCGTCACTCACGGGATCGACGGCGTCCACATCGACCTGGATGGTATCGCCGGCCGGGGCGGTGACCGACTCGCCCATCTCCGCGCCGTCGGCCTGGAGACGGAGCTGCAGCGTCTCGTTGTATGTAGCGTAGAAGCGCCGCGCCTCGAGGGTCCGTCTGAGGGTCTCGCGCGACCACGCGTCACCTGCGGGCGTCACGAGGACCGTCTTCGGTCGGTCTGGGCGGTAGAGTTCCGCAGCGTGGTTGTCGGTGCTGCCGACGGCGCCGACCCGCCAGCCGGCGTCCAGGGCGCGTGCCAGTCCCGTCTCGAAGTAGTCGTCGTCGCGGTTGAACACCTCGCAGCCGACGACGCGGTCGGCCGTCTCGGGGACGTATCGGAAGTCCTCGAAGGTCTCGGGTTCGCGACCGGGATGGGCAAAGAAGGCGATGCCGTCGGCGCCGCCCCCGAGGGCGGGGTCGTGGGTGAACCACTCCCAGAAGCCGTGCATCGTCGCGCCGCCGGTCTCGATGGCTGTCGCGTAGTTGTCGGTCCCGTGGACGACGACGTGGCCCTGGTACGGCGAGGACCACTCGAAGCCGGGCAAAGCGAGGTAGTCGTCCGTCGTGGCTGCGGCTGCCTGTTCTTTGGTCGCCGCCCACTTCCGGAGGCCGTCGGGGTCGTCGGTCGGCGAGATGACGCAGTCGGTCAGACGTCGGTCGGTGGTAGGGTCCAGACAGTTCGTGTCACCGTGGACCGGCGCGGCCAGCCACTCGGAGTGGTCCGTGACGGCCTTGAAGTCGAGGCCACCATCCCGGCCAGTGGCGTACGAGTCGGCCGGACGGGTGTCGGGTGCGCCATCCGAGTAGGCGGTGTGGGAGTGGAGGTCGCCGATTCGGAGGCTCTCGGCTGTGTCGTCGTACGGGGCTGCTCGTGATGCGTCGTGCGTGTCTGCACTCGCCGAGCCGATGGCGAACGCTGCCGCGAGGCCAGCGGCGCCTCGACGGAGGACGCTGCGACGCGAGAGGGCGGACTCTCTGGCCATTGGATACTCGCGGTCGACGTGGATCGGGAATAGCCGTTGTGCCGTACACTCGGGGTATATTTGAGCCACCGTCACGCACGCTCGCTGTCGGGTGTGCTCGGCCAGTGGTCGCTGTCGTGGGCTATTCGAACCAGGTGACGTACTCGCCGCATTCCGTACACGTCGCGCGGGTCATCCAGTCGGCTCCTCGGTCGTGCTGGGAGGGCGGCACGGAGGCAACCTCGACCGAGATGCCCGAGCACTCGGGACACTGGGAGGGGATCTGTCGCTGCATCTCACGCGTGAACGGTCTCGAAGCGGGTTAGTTACGACCCACTTATTGTAATCGAGTTCACGATTACTTGTCGGGCGTGTAAGGTGTTTCTGGAGGTGCGCCGACTGAGGTGTCTGTTCGTGGGTCACCTTGGCCGGGACTGGTTGACCCGGACTGTGACGTCGTCGTCGCGTTCGACCATCACCTGATAGTCGCGGTATTCGAACGCGAGACTGACGGCGCCATCCCGGGGACAGTTGTCTGAAGGCGCCATGATGGCTTCGACCGCATCGAGGTCGATGACCGACTGCAGAGGCGGCTGTAGCTCGAGTGGGTCTTTGTCCTCCAGCAGAGCCACGTGCTCGACGATCTCGGCCGTGAGTGATTCGACATGCCCTCCGATCTCTTCGCCGTCCCTCGCCATACCTTCACATGACTCGGCCGACGGGGCATAAATTTCGTGGAACGGAACGAATCTAAAAGCGCCTAAATATTTCTAGGAGGTCTCGATAACTTTTCAGTGAAATCAGATGGGAATAGGTAATGGGGCCTCCTGATGGGGCCTGATCGATATCTCCGTCTCCGGTCTGGCGACGATGTGCCCGACCATCGTCCGTTCGGGTGGGCGCTCTCGTCGGTTTCCTGCTGTGCTATCCTGCTGATGGTCGCTCATTTATCGACTGGGGTGGTCTCTTCGGAGCGCGAGGGTGGCTGCTGGACGGCCAGGTCATCGTCGATCTCGATAACGCCGTCGAATAGCGGTCTGATCCTGGTGACACTATCGCCGTCCAGTTGGAAGTCGGCGACGTGATAGTGTGCGATCGCGTCGGCCGTCTTGAGCCGCGTGGTCAGTTTGTGCAGGAAGCGATAGGTGGGTTTCACCGCCGCGTACTGTACCACGGCATCGAGGGCCTGGAAGCAGACGACCAACTGGCCGCCTGCCGGCCGCTGTGTTAGTATCTCCGTGATGGCGATCTCGATGCCGGTCAAGTCTCCGGGATGCGACACCGGCCAGACCATCTCGGCTCGCGGGCTGCCCGTCGCGGGCTCTTGGCCTGCCGTCGACCGCGTCTCCTCCGCGACGCTCACGATGCTGACGTTCGCGGGCGGGTCGTCGTGAACACGTCGCCAGTTCGCCAGCGTCTCCTCGATCGATCGGGTGATCACGACGAGGTGTGTCTCGGCCGGGCGCACCGCCTCGAAGCGATCGAAACACGAGTCGTCCGTCGCAGGCAGCGTTGGTGAGACATACAGGTAGTTCCCGATCGGTGAATCGTCGCTTGACTGTGATGGAGGCATGATACTGGATAGCTGTTGAGTCCCGGCGCCGCACTGTCGACGCACAACTACTTCCTGGCATACAGAGCCGTAGCGCAAAAAGGGGCGACTCCCCTCACCTCCCGAAACGAGCGGCGACCGACGCACGGCGATTGTGGTCGGAGACACCCGAGGGAAAATGGTGGGCGGATGCGACTCCTCCGGGATAGAGACGGTTTGGCGTGAAACGCCATCCCGGATGTCAGCATGAATCGCACTCCGATTTGTTGGCTTGAAATGGGCGGTGTCTTTTTATCCAATTACTCCTAACACGGTTTCAGAACTCTCAACTGACGGTGAAACCGCCGTTATTGCGTCTCTGGGGTCGGGACGATCGCTAAATGCCAGAAAATATGAACAGTGGGGCTGGCGGGTCACTCGGGGGGACCAGAGTGGAATCCGCGACGCGATCATTCTTCGACTCCGGTGATATCACCGCCCTCGGCGAGGCCTCTGACGTCCTCGTGTTGGGGCCGATGCAGGGCTCGCTTGATGACCACGTCTGTGCAGCCCTCATCGATACGTGGCCGGTCGCCGACCGGAACATGCTCTTCGTGTCGTTCACGAAGACGGCTGACGAACGGATCGCGCTCATTCGGGACTCCATCGACGACTCACCGGAACACATCTGCGTCGTCAGTGGCGCCGACCGATACCCCTCCGAGACGACTGCGGCGACCCCGGACGGTTCGACGACGATCTCCGTCGAGGTCGCCGACCCCTCGGATCTGACCCGACTCGGAATGACCATCAGTCGCGCCGTCGACGAATGGGGCGACGGGAACGACCCGCTGGTGTGTTTTCACTCGCTGACCGCACTCCTGCAGTACGTCACCCCGAAACGGGCCTTCCGGTTCGTCCACCTGCTGCAGAACCGCCTGCACGCGACGGCCCACTATCACATGGATTCGATCGCTCACGAGCAACAGACCGTCGCGACACTCCGACCACTGTTCGACGTGATCGTCGAGTACGATGCCGAAGGCAACGTGACCGTGACCGCCTGAACAGCCAATCCATGCTCACTAACGTTACCACGCTCATCGAGGCACGGCCGGTACAGATGTCGATCCCGCCGCTCGACCGAACGGATCAGCCGTGACGCTCGGCGTCCGTGCCAAATGGGTCGTCGCACAGTACGGCGTCCTCATCGCCGTCGGGTTCGCCGTGATCGGCGTCCTCGCGGTTGGTGGCGCCTGGTCGGTCTACGCCTCCCCAGCCACCTACGAGGTCACCGAACCCGTCGATGAACAGCAGTTCGGGACCGGGCTGGCGACCAGCGCGGTCGTAACGGGGAACTCCACGCTCTACGAGCAGGGGACGACACTCCGGGACCGGCCGGCGTACTTCTACAACGCAACCCCCGACCTGACAGTCGGCGTGACAGCGTCGGTTCCGGACGACCGCGAAGTGGCCGTCGACCAGCGGCTCGTCCTCCGACACGTCGCCGAACGCGGTGGCGCGCCGTTCTGGGAGCGCCAGCGCGTCCTCGCGACCAGTAGCGACACCGTCACCGATGGCGAGGCGACGATGAACACCACCATCGACATGCAGGCGGTTCGACGGAATGTCGCCGAGACTCGCTCGGCGATCGGCGGCATCGGCTCGTTCCGGACGGAACTACACCTCCAGGTCGAGTATACGACGGAGTCGGCCGACGACGAACTGGCCGCCGTCTCGCCGATCGCCCTCACCGACCGGGCCTACTGGGTGGATGGCGACCTGACGGCGAATCAGTCGCATACCGACGAAGTGACACGAGAGGTGACCGAGTCACCCAATCTCGGCCGAACGCTGTTGTTCGGCGGGTTCGGTGGTGGCTTCCTCCTGCTGGCGATCGGCGTCGCCGCGCTCCAGCGCCGCGAGTTCGACCTCGAGAGCATCGAGATGGAGTTGACCCGTAGCCGATACGAGGAATGGATCTCGCGGGGGGAGATCCCGACGAAGGCGGAGAAACAGTACATCACGATCGACTCCCTCGAGGACCTCGTCGACATCGCGATCGACTCCAACAAGCGCGTCATCTATGACACGACCTACGAAACGTACGGCGTCGTCGACGGCGACGACGTCTACTACTATACCGAAGGCGCCGACGAGTTCGGAGAATGGCTCGAGATCTGATGGTGGGCGCGAACTGGGCCGATGGGCCGGTGAGGCGGCTCCAGCCGTTCCCACTCCATTCGATTGTCGAAGCGTCTCCAGCCGTGTTGGCTGACGGTTCCTCGGAGGGCTAAGTCGATGGCTGCTCGCTCGACGCTCTCCGGGGTGCTCACGGTTGCGGTCGTCCTCGCGGTCGCGCTGCTGGTTATCGGGCAGTTCCTTGGCCAGCCGCTGCTGTTCGGCTACGTGACGACCGGGAGCATGGAGTCCGCACTCGAACCCGGTGACGGCTTCGTCGCGGTGCCGTCGGTCCTGGCGGGGAGCCCGGAGCCAGGCGACGTCGTTGTCTTCGAGGCCGAGACCGTCCAGGGGGGTGGCCTCACGACGCATCGCGTAGTCGACGTGGACGACGACGGGTACGTGACCAAGGGCGATACCAACCCGTTCACCGACCAGGACGGAGGTGAGCCACCGGTCGCCGAGGACACCATCGTCGCCCACGCACTGCAGGCCAACGGCGAGGTAGTCGCCATCCCGCATCTCGGGACGGCCGCGACGACCGTGCGCGATATCGCCGCCGCACCGTTCGGCGCACTGGGCGAGGAGCGAGCTGGCACGATCCTCGTCTTCCTCGGGATGGCCCTGTTCGTGCTCGCCGGCGCCACCGGCGAGCGTGGTCGACGTGATACCTCTCGGTCACGTAGCCGCGAGAACGTCGTCGCCGTCTGGCTGATCGTGTTGTTGGCGGCGTCCATTGTGGCGATGGGGGCGACGGCCGCGATGGTCGTCCCCGCCGGCACCTACGATATCGAGGTGCTAGCCACGGAGGACCCCTCGGACGAACCGCAGGTCGTCGCCCCCGGTGAGACAGCGACGGCGACCTACGAGACGCACTATACTGGAGTCGTCCCGACGCTGGTGGTGACCGACCCACTCGATGACGGCGTGACGGTGGAGCCGGACCGGACCGTCCTCGGCTACAGCGACAGCACCAAGGTGACCGTCCAGATCGAGGCGCCCGAGACCGCGGGGACGTCCACTCATCGCGTGCGTGAATCGCGCTATCTGTTGATTCTCCCGCAGAGTGTCCTGCTGGCGTTGCACTCCGTGCACCCATGGTTGGCGCTGCTCGCGCTGAACCTCGTCGTCGCTGCACTCGTCGTCACATTGGCGGTCGCGGTGTTCGGAACGGGCTATCTACGGATTCGGCCCGGTCCCGACGTTCCGCTGAAGGTGCGGCTTGAGCGACGGTTCAGGTAGCCTTGACGGGGCAGCTGACTACGTGGTGACCTCCCTCGTCGCGAACGCCGAGTTCCCGTCCGCGTCGTAAGCGATGATCGTGAGCTTGTACGTTTCGCCGCCAGTCACGGAGTAACTCGAGTCGTCAGGGACGATTTGCACTGAAGGATTACCGCTCGGGGCGTATTTGCTTCCGCCGTTGCAGCCACAGCCGTCGACCCGGGTCGCTCTGACTGTCCCGGAGCTGTCCGTGATTTCGAACTCGATGCGATCGAGGTCGTCGTCCCCGTCGTTGTCGCGAATATCGACGTTCTTGATCGTCCAGCCGTCGTTCCCGATGTCCGCATTGAAACCGTCGAGCTTCTTCATCTGTATCGCGCCGGCGGTGTTCCCCGACACTGCGGTGGTCTCCCTCGTCGCCTCGAACCCGAATTCGGTAGAGCTACCGGTGATGGTGAAGGGGATCGTCGTATCCTTGACGCTGGCCTCGATATCGACGGTCGTCGAGACTCCAGGCGAGAGTGAGAAACTGACCGTGCAACCGGACCCGTTCGGGCCGTCCAATGTCCCCTGGCTGCAGTCGTTGAGCGAGACGGTGAAGTCGACCGGGGAGCCGGTCCCGTTCTCGATATCGACGAGGAAGTTCTGGTTGTTCCGCTTGACGGAGTCTGCGACCATGAGCCCGACGATTGCGTCGGGATCGTCGGCGACGCTCACGTTCGTCGACCGTGAGGCATTGGTAGCGCTGAACGCTACCGTGTCGACCGCAGAGGATACACCGGCACCGACCAGCAGAGTCCCGACTCCTGAAAGGACGCGTCTGCGGGTCAGTCCTGCCAGTGAGCCTCGATTGTCCATCTGGGGTGTCACGGTATCACCGCCTCCGGAAATCTTGTTCTGCCGCAACGACAGCCGATTGCTGCTCGCTGGCCGGTGGTCGTCTCATCGTTTCTGTCTCTCAGGTGGGTGTCTCCATCTCTCCGAGCCGGTACTTCCGATTCTGGTAGACGTGGACGGCTGCAGATACGGCGAATAGACTGACCAGCATCGTCGCCCAGGCGAGCGTCGACACGGGTTCCGTGGGGACGATTCCTGCCCACAGGCCTGTGAGGACGAGGGTACTGAATCCCGACAGTCCGAGGTAGTAGACGCCCCACGGTACGGAGTCACCGGGTACGACGTCGAGGTAAACGTCGAGTTCCTCCACACGGTCGGTCAGCTCCACCTCGCCACGTTCGAAGGTGATCATCCCCGCATCCTCGAGTGTCGGAAGGTGGGTCTGTTGAAGGGACGTGTAGACACGCTTGCGCTCCGCGGAGTCGATTTCGGCGATATCCTTCTCTAACTCCCAGGCGGCCACCTGTTCGGCGAGGTCGCCCAGTTGAACGGGACACTCCTCTCGCTTACAGTAGTGAATCGCGTAGCGCCGTCGATGGTTGCTCAGGAGGTCGAAGATCTCCCCCTGTTGGGGGACCTCCTGCTCGTTCGGCAATGCCACCCCTCCGGTCGTCGTCTCTTCAGAAGTCGCCATAATCCCCAATTGCCTCCAAATTGACGACGAACGACGAACGAGTTTACATCGTATCGAAAGGTGAGTCACTCCAAAGCCATTTGGTGGATAAACGGTTTCAGCGGCTTCAAGCCGGGCTTTCAGCGGTTCAAGCGGGTCAAGACAAAGGAGATGGGCTGGAGATGGAGGGTATACGCAAACTGCGTACCAGGTGATTCAACAATGTCAATGAACAGACGAAACGTCTTGATTGGGTTGGGAGCGACTGCAGCCGGTGGCGGAGCTGTGCTGGGTTCGGGTGCGTTCAGTCAGGTGGAAGCGGACCGAACAATGGAGGTCCAGTTCTCGGATGACAGTTCCGCCGAACTGACTCTGAGTCCCACGAGTCAATATGCTTCAACGGAGTCAAACAATGATAGTCCGAACGGAGCGAATACGCTATTCATCCAACTTAGCAATCTGAACGACAATGCTCTCTCGACATTCGACGGGGTATTCGAGATAACGAACAACGATTCGACAGGCGCAGAACACGATATTCAGGTGCTGAGCAACGGCGATGTCGACGGTACAGTGATTGACTTCCAAGATAGTAGTGGCACTAGCCTTGTTGGCTCTTCACAAACACTGGCCCATGGCGGTACAATATCTGTATCGATTGAAATCGATACGAGCGGCGGGACCACGATCGATCAAACCCAGACAGTCACCTTCAGAGCTAACTGAATTCTGAGAGCAATATTTTCTACTTCACTACGGCTGGTTGGACAGATATTAGGACAGCCGCAAGGGTTGGGAAAGTGACGTCTAAACTAGAATCAGAGGAATAGTAGTCATGTTGGTTTTTATAGGGGGTTGGCAGATTCCGGCTTCTTCTATCATTCGTGAATTCTCGGGCTGCCGGCCGATAAAGTCGGCTTTCAAGCAGAGCTTGCTGGCCTACCAGCTCTCGAATGGATATCTCAAGCGTACCGTTCACTCTTTCTGCCAACCTAATACAAAGCCAATCTATACCTTTGTAGCTGACAACGATGCGCCCCCGACTCTTCGCCGTAATAATCCTCATCGTCGCTGCCACGCTGGCAGTGCCGACGGTGGCGATGACGACGAGCGGGAGTGACCAGATTGACTCTGCCGTCGAACTCGCTCCACACGATGGCCCCAATGGCAAGTACGCCACTGTCGAGGACGGCGAGCTTAGAGTCGACTTCGATCGGCTGAACAAGGATGCCGTGACTCGGGCGCACAACGTCTTCGAGATCACCTCGACCGCAGACGAGCCGATCGAGGTGTGGGTTGAGGCAGACGTCGGTGGGAGCGTCACCGCCTACGAGAGCGACGATCCCAAAGCCGACCTGGAACAAGGCGACTGGCGCGAGCTCCAGCCGGGTGAGACCCTCTCGGTCGGGTTCTCGATCCATACGTACGGCGAGGCGCCTGATTCGGGCACGGTATCCATCGGCGTACGAAGTGCCGACGAAGACTCCTCCAGCGGCGGGTCTGGTGAGGAAGAGGATACCCCTGATTGGGAAGCCGGTAACGGAGAGAGTACTGATGACGGCGGTACTCCGACGCCCGCGCCGGCTCCAGGTGACTCAGAGGTACAGAACCGGACCGCTGGTGTTGAGGTCGTCTTCGAAGGCGAGGGAGACTACGCAAATACGACCGTTCGAGAACTCGGCTCGCTGCCCGAGGACGGCCCAGCCACGACCCCTCGCGCCACGATAGATCCGGGACGCCTCGACGCGACCGTAGAGGACGATGGCCTCGAGGTCCACGGAACCGAGTTCGTCGCCCAGCAACACGAGCCCATCCGTTTGACAGGGACCCAATCCTACGTCTCGACGGCCGATAGCATTACCACACAGCACCGACCTGCGACGATTGTCGAGATAACGCCACCGCGGGAACTCCGTGAGAGCCCCGCACTGGTCCGCATCCGCGTCGATCGGGACGCGTTCCCGGCGACGAATTCCGTCGACACTCGGATCGGTCGACATACGGCCGAGGGCTGGCAGTTACTGCCGACGCGGGTCATCGAGGAGACCGACGACACTGTGCTACTGGAGGCTCGCACGCAGGGCTTCAGCGTCTTCACCGTGTTAGCGGAGAGCGACGTAACCTACGAGTGGACGCTCCCTGACGGTCACACGGTCGTGGACGACAACATCCGGACGTCGTTCGTGGAGGCCGGTACCAGGAACGTCACGCTGACCGTCACGGATGCGTTCGGGCGCTCCGACGACGCCACCCAGGAGATCCTCGTCAACGACCCGCCGTCCGTAGCCATCGACCAATCGCGGAACGAGACGGATGGCGATCTGACGATGCTGCGGGCGAACGTCACGAACGAGTACGGCAACGCGACCGTGACGTGGACGCTCCCCGATGGCTCGACGGCGACCGGCGAGACGGTTACTGGCGCCTTCGAGACGGGCGAGACCGTCGGTGTGACGGTCGAAGACGACTACGGGGCCACGGCGACGACCGAGACGACCATCGGCGCTACAGGGCCGAGCACTTCGGGCATCACGGAGCTTCCACTCTCCCTACCCGCCTGGCTGTACGTGCTGCTGGCTCTCACTGCAGTCGCACTCGTCGTGGTCGTCGCTCGGTCGGAGATGGTACTGCGGCTGGGACAGGGGAGTCGGTCGTTAGTCACGTCGGTCGTCGATCGGTTCGGCGCTGACTCGCCGCGGATCACCAGGTTCGAGAACCCGCGCTGGAACCCCGCCGAGGACCGCGTCGAGATCGGCGCGCTGGAGGTGACCGCGCCGAGCGGGCTGCTCCGCGCCGTCGAACTCTCGGTCACCGATGCCGAAGGAGCGTCGATCGTCACCCGGACGATCGAACTGGATGCGACCGGGTCCTACACCGCGAGTCCCGAGTACATCCCGGTCTACGGTGGCTTCGAGCTCTCCGACGGAGGGAGCTATCACGTCGAGGTGCGAGCCATCGACGACCGAGAACAGGTGGGCGCCGTCGACCAGACGCAACTCTGGACGACCGCCACGACGCCGTAGCTCGAGTGCGAGGCTGCGCCGATTCGCATTCAAGTGGCTCCGGATCACAAGAGCTGTTTCATCCGGATCTTCTCTTGCAGCGCTACTCTGAACGGTGAACGTGAGACGAGACGAGACGAGACGAAACGGAGAACCCGACTCTCACCCGAGCCGCCGAGAAACGATAGTGGTGCTACCGGCGGTAGACTTTCACGCCGGTGAACTCGATGCGAGCGCCGCCATCCGGGGCGTCACGCAGGTGCATCTCCCACCCGTGTTCGTCGGCAACCTGACGGACAATCTGTAGTCCATAGCCGTCGCCGTATTGCCGGCTGAGTCCACTGGGCGCCTCCATCTGGATCTTCACGTCCTCGGGGTATCCCGGGCCGTCGTCTTGCACGTAGAAGCCATCTGCCGACTCGAGGACGTCGATCTCGACGGTCACGTCGGTGCCCGCGTGCTCGACGGCGTTCCGGATGAGGTTCTCGACGAGCTGACACAGACAGCTCTCGTGGGCGCGAATCTTCCAGGCCGGCTCCGGCAGGACCAGCGTCGCGTCGGGTGTCGGGACCGAATCCCACGCCATCCGCATCACGTCGCTGAACGGCATCACCTTAGATGACCCGTTTACCTCCCCATTCCGTGCCCGGGAGAGCGTATCGTCGATGATCTGCCGCATCCGACCGAGTGCGTCCTCGACGTTGTCGAGATCGTCCCAGTCGTTGTTCTCGCGGGCCAGATCGATGTACCCCTCCGCGACGGTCAGCGGGTTCCGGAGATCGTGGGCCAATACGTCCGCGAACTCCTCGAGCTCGTGTTTCTGTCTGCGGAGCTTCTCCTCCTGACGTTTCCGCTCGGTGATGTCCGTGATGATCCCCGTGAACAGCCGTTCGCCGTTGTACTCGTGTTCCTTCAGGCTCACCGCAACCGGTACCTCGTCGCCGTCCTTGTGGAGCGCGGGTAGCTCGACGCCCGTCCAGTCGATGTGCTTCTCCCCGGACTCCAGGTACTGCTTCAGGCCGGCTTGATGGACCGGACGCAGTCGCTCCGGAATGATCTTCATCTTCGGGCTGCCGATCAACTCTTCGGGTTCGTATCCGAGGATCTCCTCGAGGGCCGGATTCGCGAAGATGATCTCGCTGTCCGTATCGATCGTCAACAGCCCCTCCGATGTGTTCTCGACCAGCGCGTTCAGGAACGCTTCGTCCTCCCGGATTGGCTCCCCCTTTCGAACCACTTGTGTTCCACCCATCTCGTGGGAGTATCAGCCTCACCGGAATATAAGCCCCTCAGCCTTTTCACAGAGAGAATCGACCGCCGATTCAAACTGGATCTCTCGAGGAAGACGGTCTTTCTCGGTCGGTCTCTCTCGCTGGCCAGTTGGGGTTGCCATTCGGCTATTCGTGTCTCGTGACCACGATGGGGGGTTCTTGCCGACTAAGACGACGCCTCAGACGAGGATGAGCGACCACGCCATCAGCGAGAACCGATATGTCATCGTGAGGTTGGCACATCGGGTTTCGTGACTTTGCCGCCTCAGAGGACAGTTCTGGGGATGCCTCGGGGCCGGGAGGATCGAATAGCGGTGGCCGTCGGATAGTGCTGCAACTTCCAGCCTGAACACGGTATCTGAAGGTCACCGAGCGCTTTATCGAGGATTTTCTTGATCTGTGTTTGGGGTTCACACTGTGTATTGTAGTCGGCGTCAGCTCTGACTTGGGGGATCGATTGCCGAAGATAGAGGGAGTGATGTAGTCGCCGTGACTCCCAGACCGTGTCGATGTATTCGACTCTAACGGCGACTACAGTCCAAGGTTTGGTGGTGGCCAGATAAACCTCGCTTCGAGTACAGGAGGCGAAAATGTGTGGACGACGCGAGTGGACGAGGTTTGAATCATTAGCTGACTGGATCTCTTGTTACTTGCTCGATTGGTATCGGTGGATACGCTGAGGGACATTATTACATATATGATTATCAGGAACAGAATATCGTCGAATGGCTTCTTTTAACACCGGGTGCAATAGCAATCTGATGGGAACTACTGCAATGAACGGGGCCGTGGAGATGCCGTGTGACTGCGGTCGAACCGTAGAATTCGACTGGAGTGAAGAAATGGTGGCGTGTGACTGTGGCGCCACGTTCGCCGTGACCATCACAACCCTCAAACGATCGCCCGAGGCTGATGCAAACTAACGGCCTCATCGTCGCAGACGGAGCTGTTATCCAATCGGAGTAGCGCTGCTTGGTGGCCCTTCCTGGGCATCTATTCAGTAGCCACTAGACAATGTTCTATGCGAATTAGAGGGAGGGATAATTCAGTCCAACACATCTTCTCCTGGCGCGGTACGGGTCTTCAGATGTGTGGATGTTGCGCTGTCGCCGTTTACAGGAAGAAGTACGGAGTGAGGAGAATCAGCGTCCCGGCGAGGACGAGTTTCAATCGGCCGGCATCGATCTGGTGGGCGATCTTCCAGCCGACGTAGAGGCCAGCGATCTCGGGGATGACGAACAGCGCGACCAGCGGCAGCGAGATGGCGCCTTCGAGCAGATACGCGATGGCTGCGGGTGCAGCGATAAACACCGATTGGACCTGCGCCGCTGCCACCCCCGAGAGCAGCGGGACGCCGACGGCAACGAGCAGCGGGACCGCGAGAACCGGGCCACCGACGCCGAGCAACCCGCCCGGGATACCGACGAACACCCCCAGGATCGCGACGATTGCGAGGCCGCGGGTGGTGTCCAGCGAGATGTCGAGGACGCCAGAATCGTACCGGACGCGATACCAGGTCAGCAGGCCCGTGACGAGGAGGACACCGCCGAGGACGGCCATGAACTCCGGCTTCGAGACGTGGCCGTTCAGCCATTGCCCGGCGAGCGCGCCGGCGACACTGCAGAGGCTCAACACGACCGTGAGGCGCTTGCCCGAACCGCTGCGGAGTTCGCCCGACTGGGCGTACATCCCGCTGCCGATCGTCCCGGCGACGACGTTCGTCGCACTCCCTGTCCCGGCGATCAGTGCGGGTGAGAGCGGCGTCATCGACAGGGCTATCGTGATGAAGATGCCGCCCGGGCCGATCGCCGTGATGCCCACCCCGGCGAGGAAGGCGACCACGACGATGAGGAGGAGCATCGTCGGGTCGAACGCGGCGAGGACGGCAGAAGTCAATGGAAGCGTCAGCATACCTCTCTGTTGGCGATGGGGGGTAAATCCCTTCGAACAGACTCAGATCGTGACCGCCCGATGAGCAAGTGGTAAACTCGATACGAGCCCCTGTTGTCGCTGACTGGACCGCTGGAAACACGAGAAGCGTTATTGTGCTCTGGCCGAGACGATGCTGATATGCAAGCGGTAGCACTCGCGGCGGGGAAGGGAACCAGGCTCCGCCCGTTGACCGACGACAAGCCGAAAGCGCTCGTCGAGGTCAACGGTGAGCCGATCCTCACCCACTGTTTCGACCAGTTGCTCGAGCTCGGCGCCGACGAGCTCATCGTCGTCGTTGGCTACATGAAAGAGAAGATCATCGACTACTACGGCGACGAGTACGAGGGCGTCCCCATCACGTACACCCACCAGCGCGAACAGCAGGGCCTGGCCCACGCGCTGTTGACCGTCGAGGAACACGTCGACGACGACTTCATGCTCATCCTCGGGGACAACATCTTCCAGGCGAACCTCCAGGACGTCGTGCGGCGCCAACAGGAGAGCCGCACCGACGCCGCCTTCCTCGTCGAGGAGGTGCCCTACGAGGAGGCCTCCCGGTACGGGGTCTGTGATACGAACGACTACGGCGAGATCACGGAGGTCGTCGAGAAGCCCGAGGACCCGCCGACGAACCTCGTGATGACCGGCTTCTACACGTTCAGTCCGGCGATCTTCCACGCCTGCCACCTCACGCAGCCTTCCGATCGTGGCGAGTACGAGCTCTCCGACGCCGTGGACCTGCTGATCCAGTCGGGGCGGACGATCGACGCGATCGGCCTGGATGGATGGCGTGTTGACGTCGGCTACCCCGAGGACCGCGACGAAGCCGAGAAGCGCTTGCAAGAGAGCGCTGACGAGGGCTCGACTGCGACGGCCGACGATTGAACTAAACCTCTCGCTAGCCCACCGACGAATCGGCGCTCACGGTTTATACCGATGGTCTCTAGGTGTATCGGAGGTCTTACCGAGCCATTTCACGTCATTTTGCAGGTGGCTGTTCTGACGCGGGTCCCAGCGATTCTGGCGGATGCAAACCATCCCGGGTGAAAGGTGGTAAGCCCAGCAAAACTATGGAGATGAGGGCTGTCACTCCGGGAAAGCCGAGTTCCCCACGGATCGAGAGTAGCTTCTGAAGCGCTAGGTTCAGCACTTCGCCGTCGCGGCTGTAGCACCGACTTTCCATCCTTCAAGCTAACCGTGCAAGGACATTATTTCTAAATAGCGGGGAAATTTCGAGGGTTCTTATGGCTGTATAGTACCCATCGATGAGTGATGTCACAGATGATGGTGGGTCAAACCGAGTCAGTCACTGCGAGTATCGTCGAGAAGATAGCCGCCGCCGAAGGCGCCAGCGAGGTCGATATCACACCGTTGTTCGAGAGCATCGATCCGGACGCTATCGATACGATGTTCGCCGACGCCAGAGCCAGCGCGCATGTCACGATCGAGTTCACCCACGATGGGTACGACGTCCGGATAGACGGCGGTGAGGTCTCGATCGACCGACACGCGGGCGACTTATAACCTGTACTTGGACGCTTACTCGGCGGGGGGCAGCTCGAACGCTGCTGGCAGCTTCGCTTCGAGATCCTGGTAGCGTTTCGTGATGGTGGGCTTCGAGACGTCGACTGCTTGCGCGATGCGACGCTGCGTGATCGTTTTGTCCTCGAGCTTGGCGGCCAGATAGAACGCGCCAGCGGCGACTGCCGCCGAGCGCTTCCCGACCGTCGCCTGTGGACACTCCCTGACGATCCGTTTTGCCACCTCGCCGATGGTCTCGTCGACGCCCGGAATATCTCTGGCGATGCGATCGATGAAGACCGCGGGATCCTGCGGTGGGGCGTCGACAGCCAGGTCGTCGACGAGCCCCTGGAAGGCCCGGATGATGTGGTCCTTGTCGTACTCGGTATTGAGATCCCTGATCGTGAGCCCGTATCCGTGCACCCGGATGACCGCGTAGATCGCGCCCAGCGCGAAGACGCCAGCTGGCCGCGAGAACGCGTTCGCCGGCGTGAGATACTGGTCGTAGAGCGACTTGGCCAGCGCCGCGTCCTCCGTCGAGAGATGGAGCCGAGCAACGTGTGTCTCGATCTCCGCGTGGACTTGCTGTTGGAAGTCGTCGGTGGCAGTCATCGTTGAGGAGCAGAGGGCTGGTCGACCGCCTGCGCTGTGCTCCGGTCGCTTGTCATCAGGGAGGATGGCAGCTCCGAAAACTGGGCCACTGCGTCACTCGTGGTCGAGCCCCGATTCGATGACCGCTCTCGATGCCTGCCCAGAGTTCTCGCTTCGAGGAGGTGACAGCCCTCGGACAGTACACGATCCGTTAGTCGAGGCAGCGTTGCACTTCTGTCGTCGCTACGAGTTCCACTCTGTGTCCCACCTTCCCTACCCATAGGCTATGCGTTTCGATAGGAGCACTTAGATTTTTGCGGGATATCTTGGCGTGACCATGATCGGCTTCCCACCGTTCAAATCTCGATCGGGGTCGCACGCAGCGGAACCTCTAGGCCTAGCACGCATCGACCTGGAATGCCGCCTTGAGTTCGTCTCGACAGGGCCGACAGAGGTAAGCTTCCCTCGGTTCATCGGTCCAGACTTCCAATTCGAAAACTTCGGCGTTCTCGTCGCCGCAATTGGTACAGACGATGGTCATAAGTGGGTGGCGAGTGCTTCCGTCTCGAACGATATAGATGGTGCTAGGCATTCTCTGGGACTGAAAAACCGCTTGTTCCCCTCCGAACAGAATCAGTGTTCGGGGTCCGTAGCGACGTATTCTAGGTGAGCCATGACGGTCGGTACAGCGGGTCAGGGGCATCCCCACCTCTGTCCGATCCCTCATCCCCAGCAGGAGGGATGCTTGCCAGTGACTTGACATCCTCCCCGCCCTGAAGAGCGGGGTAGCTTACCCTTGTAAATTCCATAAAATCGCCTCAGGGTCAAGCCCCCAGGCACTCGCCTTGTCCCGCCTGTAGATGCCCACCCCTTCAGGGGTAAGGAGGTCGGTCGAGGCTTAGTCGTCGGTCTCGTCGGGGTTCAGCGTGATGCCACACCGCTGCTCGACGGCTCTGGCCGCACGCTCGTCGTTGTCCGTCCAGTCTTCGTTCTCCTCTTCCTCGCCCGGCACTGCCTCGCTCCCGTCGACCGCTGTCTCGGTTGCCATCGGTTGGCATACTATTGGTAACAATTTGGTAAATAAGTTTGCACCAGGACGGGAGCGATATCGCACCGCTCTAGACAGCGCCGGGCAGGCGGCTCGAACTCGTCCTCGAGGCGGTAGCCACGCAGGTACCCACTCCGATATCCGGCCTGATCGCCTGTAGCGAAGGGTCGCCGTCCCACCTTCGTGGTACGATGGCTCCCGCTTCTCCCCTCTCCGCTCCGGTGACGCCGGTCGCTGGCACCGGGACTGTCATGTTAGGATCGAAGCCGTGCGATCAGGAGCCTGGCATAACAGACTGTACAGCAGTCCTCCGGGCGCTCGTAGTAACAGCCAGGCTGTTCGATCGGATAGTGGTGCATCACACAGGGTAACAATCCACAAGGTATTGAACACGCTTCCCAACAAGTTAGGTGCTCGACCGGAACCGCTCGCAGGCTGCTGGGGAGCCACCCAGGCGGATTCAGCATAACTCAAGGGGGTCTCCGACGCAGTACCGGATTCCCTGCTGGCGTCATCCCACCCGTCCACCGCTCGTGAAGCCAGCCACACGTCGACGACCCGCAATTACAAGGAAATGGCGGCAGATAGCTGTCTAAGATGGCTCCGCCCACCGACGACGATTCGACGACCGCCGTCCAGCCTCTCCAGTCGGAGCCGCCGACAGGCATCGATAGCGACGAGTCGACCAATCCCGACGTGCCGGACGTCCCGAGCGTCCTCGATTGGCTCCTCGGCGGCCTCGTCGTCCTCGGGGGCTTCGTCCTCGCTCTCCCTGGTGTCCTCCTGTACACCGCCGTCGACCGCGCGAACGTCGAAACGGTGGTCGCCTCGGAGGATTTCACCGTCGAGGGGATGACCGAACCGGAGTTCGTCGACCTCACGCTGGCGCTGCTGCCGTGGCTCGCCGCTGGTCTCCTGGTGACCGGCCTGGCCATGATCGCGGTCGGCATCGCCTACGTCGTCCACCGACGCCGCGTCCATGCCCGGGCCGCTGCGGGCGAGGCGACCAGCGACTATCCGGCGCACGCGCTCCTCGGGGCGGTGGTCAGCACCGTCACGTCGTTCGTCCCGCTCTCGCCGGTCCTCGGTGGCGTCGTCGCCGGCTACCTCGAACGAGGCGACTCCGAGCGAACGATCAGCGTGGGTGCAGCCTCCGGGCTCGTGGTGAGCGCGCCGTTCCTCGTCATCGGGGTGTTCGCTGCCGCCGGGCTCGCGTCGGGCCTCCCGGCGATCGCGAACAGTGGCTTCGCCGCGATGGTCGCAGGCGTCGTCATCGTCGGCGCGCTCGTCTCGCTGGCGTTCACCGTCGGTCTCGGCGCCGCGGGCGGATGGATCGGCGGCAAGCTCGCCGAGTGACTGCTGGTGGTGGAATCCGTCCGATAGATACGCTTTGAGAGTGGATACACGCCGCCCACAAGGTCCTGATTGACTCGTCCCTCACTGAATCAGTCATGGGCGCCTTGCCGTTTTGTCGCTCTGAAGGGGTCGGCTGGCAATCGATTCCGATCAGGACGCGGTTGGTTGTTCCCACTCCGGGTTCGGCGTTAGCGACTCGATCACGGCCTGGGCGATTGCGGTGAGTCCTTCGAAACACGTCGCCGCCGATCTGTCGTCGGTGAACTGGACCGTTATCGGCCGGACGCCCTCGGGGTCTGCGACCGGGAGGAGGAAGCGCCAGACGGCGGCCGTCGCGTCCTCGTAGGGCGTCGCGTCGTACACCTCGATGGGCTCGCCCTGATACGTGAACGTCCAGCCGAGACGGTCTGCAGACCCGGAGCCCGTCACCCAGTTCTCTCCTGTCTCCGGATCGGTGACATTTTGCGAGCGGAAGCCCATTCCTTTAGGGGTGGGTTCGAGCGGACAACCCCGGGACCACGCTGCCGGTTCGATACCGATTGGATGTTTGACCTGCACGCCTGCTGAGATATCGTAGTGGTGGACCATCGTCCTGCCAGCCGATATTTAAATACGAAAACGGGACCAACCTGTCACGTGAGGCGAACCAACACGTTCGCGGTGCGCCCGCGCTCCAAGGCAAACGAGCGATTACTCCGTGAGTTGTTGGACGCCTCCGCCAGCCTCTGGAACGCACTGAACTACGAACGCCGCCAAAACTTCTTCGCCGGCGAATCTGTGTGGGACACCGCCGATTATCGAAAACAGTACGTCGGCGTGCTCGGCTCCGCGACTGCCCAGCAGGTCATCCGGAAGAACAGCGAGGCGTGGCGGTCGTTCTTCGCCGCCCGCGAGAACGGCGAGGACACCGCCCCGCCTGGCTACTGGGGGAACGAGGAGGAGGGCCGAGAGTTGCGAACATATATTCGCAACGACCTGTACACGCTCGAAATCGGCGAGCGATCACGGCTCGAGATTCCGGTCGGCCAAGACCTCAAAGCCGAGTACGGGCTTGGCTATCACGAGCGACAGCGCCTCGAAGTCGCTGGTAATCCGAAGTGGGACGGCGAGCAGGGCCGGTTGGAGTTGTCCTACGACGAGGTCGACGACACGTTCAGGACCTTTCAACCCGTCACAGTAGACGATTCACGACGGGATTCACCACGAGCCGAGGAATCGGCTGCCCTGGACGTCGGTGCGAACACCCTCGTCGCCTGTACAACCACTACTGGCCAGCAATATTGCTACGAGGGCCGTGATCTCTTTGCGCGGTTCCGGGAGACGACCGAGGAGATCGCGCGGCTCCAGTCGAAACTTCCTGAGGACCGCTATAGCAGTCGTCGGATTAGACGCCTCTACCGCACGCGAACTCGTCGTCGTGACCACGCACAGGACGCGCTCGTCCGTGATCTCATCGAGCGGCTGTACGACGAGGGCATAGCGACGGTGTATGTGGGCGATCTCAGAGAGGTGCTGTCAGCGCACTGGTCGGCGGAGGTCAACGAGAAAACCCACCTGTTTTGGGCGTATCGTGCGTTCATCGATCGGCTCGCCACCACCGCCGAAGAGTACGGCATCACCACCGAGGTTACATCGGAAGCCTACACGACGATGGAATGTCCGGCGTGTGGTGAGCGAAATCAGACGGAGCGGCGCGGCGACGTTTTTCGGTGTCCGTGTGGCTTTGAGGGCCACGCTGATCTGGGAGCGTCGCGGACGTTCCTCGAACAGCAGGCTGGCGAGGACGTAGTCAGGTCGATGGCACGGCCCGTGCGCCTCCAGTGGGACAATCACGAGTGGCGTTCGACCACAGACGCCCCACCCATACGGTGGCCAAATCCCAACGAGGAGCGCACAAACCAGAGTACCCCCGAGGGGAAACTTGCCACCGGGGGAACGGCATAGCCACCATCCCCATCGGAGGAATCCCACCCCTTCAGGGGTGGGAGGATGTCAAGGTGCAGCGTCGCCCGTACAGCCGGCCACTGTCGCCAGCGTGGCCGCGCCGACGAGCGTGAGGAACTGTCGTCTGTTCGGAATCGATCTGGGCGTCGAGTGGATAGGCGTGGTGGAGCGGGCGAAACCCGTCGAGGCGGCTTCTACGGCGGCGACTCGAGCGTCTTCGTCGTTCCTGTATTGGCGTGCAAGCGAGATATAGTAGCCGGTGGCGTCTCCGAACCTCGGCCGTTCCCAGCCGTTGTAATGGGTTCTCTGCAGGTGGCGTAGGGACGTGCAAGCCCAACGCCTTGCCCTCTAGGGAAGAGTCAAATCGGGTAATGCAGCTCTTAGCGAGTGGTGATCTGGACAGAGAGATACATCCCCTGGTGGTGAGGTCACCCCTCACGAGCACCTATCAGCTGCCTCGATTCACCCTCGGGCTCCCAGATGTGTATCCTTTCCTCGCCGGACTGAATCCACTCCGAGACCGCTAGGAGGTTCGTGATAAGGACGTTCCCCAACTACGCTGGGTCGCTTACCGGTTGGCCCACCCAACGTTCACTTAGCGCAAGGATTAGATAAAGTAAGTAGAGTGGCATGCTTTTTCTCCCTGGGCGCTTACAGCGGTAAGATCGCCGTCTTCTCGTCATCTCATCCATAACGAAGGGCGATTCCGTTGTTCGTGTCAGTGCGGCAGCCAGTCGCAAGCGGGTGATTCGGCTCCGCCACGAGGGATTCAACAATGTCAGGGCACCAACCCAAGGGAAGTACGATGAATCGCCGGACAGTGCTGAAGAACGGCGCGATCGCAATCGGTGGCGTGACTGCCGCCAGCGGGACCGTCAGCGCCGGCAAGAAGAAGAACAATTCTGCACAAGCGGGCTGGGCGCTCGCCAGCGGAACGCACTGCAAGAACTGCAAGAAGTATACGAAATTCGAAGTAAACAAACAGACGGGATACGCGGGGTTTCCGGCGGGCTGCAGCCCGAATAGTCAGGAGAAGACGTACGTCTGCTATCAAGTCACATTCAAGGGTAAGTCAGGTTCGACGTACAACACGCGGCTCTACAGGCGGAAGAACATGAAGCAGTTCGAGACCGGCGCGTATTACACTGTCAAGCACGTGAAGTCCTGCGGAGACAACTGTCGCGTACATTTCCAGCGTCGATAACGTCACCCACTCGATTCCACATTTTTCGCGAGGCGGCTTTGAGGACGAAATATCCCGCTCTCCGTTCGAACTCCGAACGTCCAGTTTCGAGAGCGCTGGTCGATGCGGGATCGCCCACACTGCGGTGTTTGTTACGTACCGAATGCAGTGACGACGCCAAGTACATCCCCGATTTCACATACTGTACGAGACGAATTCCAGGGGGGTGCTCCCCTGACGGCGCCACTCGAGTATCAAAGCCACGCTCGATAGCGGGAGTATTCTCGGCCAGCATCCGTGAGAGATTGCCCCCAGAACAGGCTCCATACTAAGGTGGCTGTAGGTGGAATCCTGAAGTGATGGGTCGAACGGGGCAGCGCACTGGTGTCGGGGAGCATCTCTTCCAAGCGGTCGGTTGGCGACTCGGCGGGCTCGGCCTGCTGGCCGTCCTGGGGATATCGGTTCTCGGTGTGGCTGCTGGCGGCCCGGAGTGGGTGGCGCCACGGCACGTCACCACTGCGGTCTTGCTGCTGGCCGGCGCCGCAATCGGCTGGCAGTACCTCCAGCTGGAGTGGGCGGCAATCGACTCCGACCTGGTGCCGTACCGCGTCGGGTTGCATCTCCTGTTGCTCGTCGTGCTGTTCGGCGTCCTCTATCAGAGCTGGACGCCCGGGTACGGACTTGTCGTCGGTCGAGCGGCGGCCTCTCTGATCGTGTTCGTGGTCTTGATCGCGTTCTGTGTGTTGGCTGGCGATCCGCGGCGGTACTCCGTCCTGCAGTGGGTCGTGATCAGCGGTGTGGCGACGGTGGTGGGCATCTTCTTCTATCACGGCCTTGGAATCGCGGCGACGAGTGGGCAGGCACGCCAGCCGTTCTGGTACGGGACGATCATGGCCGTCGGGCTCGTGGTCCTCCCGCAGTATCTCTCTCGCGGGCAGTTCCTGTGGGCGATCTCCCGGTTCGTCGCGGGCCTGGTGGTGTTGACGCTGCCGATGTACGTCGTCGGCGAGTACACGTTACTCGGCTTCCCGTTCCGGTTCCACGGCGCCTACACCATCCCTGTGATCGGCCAGGAGGTCCAGGCCACCCGGTCGCTGTTCGTCAACCGGAACGCCTTCGCCACGGTGGTGTTCGCTGGGTTCATCGCCGCCATCGGCGACGTGTATCAGACCTACCTGCGAGGACGCGCAGTCTGGAGTCTGGGGCTCCCGATCCTGCTGGTCGGTATCAACGGCGTCGGGCTCGCCGTCTCCTACGGGCGGGCGCTGTGGGTGATCACGCCGATGGCGCTCGGCATCTACTTCCTGTACGTCGCGCTCGGTCGTCGCGCCGTGCCCATCGCTGTCGTCGGTGGGTTCCTCTATCTCCTCGGTGGTATCGTCGCCGTCCAGAGTGGTCTTCTGCCGTTGCCGGAGGGCACGCCGACGCGTGCTGATCGGTGGTATCCATCCATCGCGGCGATCCTCGATCAGCGATCGGTGCTCGGCGCGGGGTTCGTCGATCCGGGGTCGTACATCGCGCCGTATCAGGGCGGGGCGGAATTCAGCCCGCACAACTCGTATCTCACGGTCACAATCCGGGCTGGATTGCTCGGCGGGATCGCCTATGTTGGACTGGTCGCGACGAGTCTGCTGGCCGGGCTGTTGGAGGCGTGGGCTGGCGATTCGGACTCGGATGCCAGTGTCGCCATGCTCGCTCTCGCTGTCGGCTATACTGCCCACCAGCTGTTCGAGGCCTACACGCTCTTCAACTGGAGCAGCAGTACCGTCCTCGCCATCCTCGTCTTCGGGTTCCTCGTCTTCGGCGGTGTCGAGCGGACCAGCAAGCCATCGGGCCCTGAAGCGGTTGATGCCGCGAAGCATACGTAGCGAGCAGAAGCAAGCCCGACCCTCATGGAGCGAACGGCGTCAGCTGTGAGCGAGTAGGGTAGGATAGTTCACTTGTGCTACGACACGACCCAGAACCCGATTTTTTGATTATGTTCGAGATAATATTATCTAGCGCATAATGATCGATCGGGAGCGTGAACGTGAGTGGCTCGCCTCACGGCTGACCACGCCGGACCAGCAGATGCTCGTGATCTATGGGCGACGGCGGGTCGGGAAGACGACGCTCGTCACGGAGGTCCTTGATGATATCGAGGCGTCGTCAGTCTATTACCTGTGTGACCAGCGAAGCACCGCCCACAATGCCGGGGCGTTCGCGGAGCGCTGTGCCGAGGCCCTCGACGACGTCCCGCCGGCCGTCGACGAGTTCGAAGACGTCTTCGAATACCTGGTCCGTCGGGTCGACGGCCCGTTCGTCGTCGCGCTCGACGAATTCTCGTCTCTCGTCGACGGAGACGACACTATCCCATCGGTCTTCCAGCGAATCATCGACGAGGTGATTGCTGATACCGACATCTCACTGGTCCTCCTCGGGTCGTCGATATCGATGATGGAAGAGGGCGTGTTGAGCTATGAGAGCCCACTATACGGGCGCCAGACGGGCCAGTGGCGACTGGAACCGCTCACGCTCGGCGAAGCCGCGGGATTCTTCCCGGAGACGACTCCGACCGACCTCGTCCGTATCTACAGCGTCCTCGGCGGCATCCCGGCGTACCTCGAACAGTTCGACCCTGATAGGTCGCTTGCTGAGAACGTCGAACGGACCGTCCTCTCGAAGGGCGCGTTTCTCTACGAGGAACCGGAGTTCCTGCTCCGACAGGAGCTTCGCAATCCGACGACGTACATGTCCATTCTCGAGGCGATCGCGAGCGGAGCGACCCGCGTCACCGAGATCGCCGACGAGATCGGGAAGGAATCGAGTAGCCTCTCTCGCTATCTCCAGAACCTCACCCGACTGGCGCTCGTCGAACGTGAAACACCGGTTACCGATCCCGACGGCCGTGGCATGTATCGACTGACCGACCAGTACCTCCGGTTTTGGTTTCGCTATGCCATGCCGAATCGGGCGACGCTCGAGCAGGGCGACAGTGGTGCGATCCGCCGGACGGTCATGGAGACATTCCCGACGCACGCGAGCTGGACGTTCAGGGACGTCTGCCGCCAGGCCGTGCGGTCGCCATCGTTCCCAGTAGCGTGTTCGCGCGTCGGCCGCTGGTGGTACGACGAACACGAGGTCGACGTCGCGGGGGTCGACGAGGAGACCGAAACCCTGCTGCTCGGTGCGTGCAAATGGACGGCCGACCCGGTCGATGACTCGCTGCTCACAGCCCTCGAATCGATCGAACCCGAAGTACGCTGGCGAGGCGACGACCGGTCCATCGCTTACGCCCTGTTCTCGAAAGCCGGGTTCACAGAGGCTTTGCGAGGGCGGGCCGAGACCCGCGAAGACCTCTGGCTTTTCACACCCGCTGATGTTCTCGAACTCACGACGTAGGTCGCCGTGGACATATCGCTGCCGCCCACTGCGTGGCGTCCACTCGTGTCGACCGAGTGCCCGGTCCGATTGCCCCTGCTATCACGTATCACTACGAGTATAAGCTTGTGCACGTCATTTGTTCCCATGTATCATGTCGAAACAAGTTGCTGGTAGTCGTGTCTCCACCCTCGGTCGTCGTACCGTGTTGCAAGGTCTCGGGACGGCGGTCGCGGGGAGTGCCCTCGTTGGGACCGTCGGCGGCGCTGCATCCGACGGCCAGCAGCCCTTCGACACCCCGAACTCGAAGTACGAACGCGGCGAGGCCACGTCCCTGACCGGCGGCGCGGACGACGTCTGGACATTCACCACGACCAACCGCGGCGGCAAACCCACGCATCTGGGTATCTGGCTGTCCAGCGACGCCTTCGAGCATCTCACGAGCCAGCCCGACGGCCAGCACCTCCATCTCGACTTCCCGGCCGTCGACGGCCTCGCCTACACGTTCGCCGGGATCGACTGGAACCCCGCCGGCCATCCCCCTGCCGGCGTGTGGACGACCCCGCACTTCGACTTCCACTACTACTTCGTGGACGAAGCCGCCGTCGATGCGATCGTCACCGGCGGTCCGCTCCCGTTCATGGGCGTCGCGACATACGACCTCCCCGCCCCGTACTGGCCCGACCACTTCGTCTACGAGGACCCACGCTTCATCGTGAAGGCGATGGGCGAACACCTCTACGACGAGCGCTCCCCGGAGTGGGACCCGGCCGTCCCGTTCACGCACACCTACATCTACGGGGCCTACGACTTCAGCATCGACCCCACGGACCCGGACGGCAGCGTCGAGCTCCCGCTGGGCCACGACGGCGAGATGATCGACCTCCCGACCTACGCGGGTGACGGGACCGGCCAGCTCACGTTCACTGAGCCGATGATCACCGAGGCGTTCATGCGCGACGTCGCCGCCAGCACCGCCGGCGAAGTCACGACGCCCGTCCCGCTCCCGAGCGCGTTCCCCGAGGCCGGGTACTACCCGACGAGCTACACGACCCGCTACGTCGGCAGAGCCGACGCCTACGCCATCACGCTCGAGAACTTCGTCTGGGTCGACGCCTACACGGCCTGATCCGGACGCGACCGTCCAACCTTCCCGGCGAGTCGAGTGCGGTCGGATGTCGTCATTCCTTCCCCGTGATCACGTCACGCTCTTCCCGGACATATCAGCCAACCCGAGCGTTTCAGTCGGTCGGCCAGCAGACCGCTCTCAGCGACAACTACAGGGAGTTATATCGGCGATAGCGAGCCTGAAATGGCTGAATTGGTGGTCGTAAACGGCCGTCTCGGGCCATCGTTCCGCTTTCTGCCCGAACAGGGCGAAATCAGGGCCCCCTCGATCTACAGAGAGCCGCTCTCCCGCAAGAATATCCCGTGGAGAACGCTGTAGTTGGGGGTCGCATAGCCGGGGTGCAGGGTGGATCCGGGGGGTCGCTGGCTGGTGGCGGTGGTGGCGGGCGATGGGCGAGGAGCGGGGGAATCGAGGGCTGCAGCCGTCTTGACGGACGTTTAGGGATCGGGCCCGCGTGAGCCGGTCTGGCGGTGGGGGACTGGGTCGTCTTCGGGGGCGCCGAACACGGGGCCTGCATGTACTACACCGACTCGCCGTCGGGCGGTTTTGGCTCGTCAAATCGAGGCGAGGTCGACGCGAGGATGGATCCCGATACCTGGCGGTATCGGCCGTCTCGAAGCCGTATGATGGGGATTCGGTCGTTGCTGCAGTTCTCGGAAACCTCTCTGAAGTCAGGTATGAATGGCACTACAGCCGGTTTCGAGACAACTACACCGACTCGCCCTATGGGGGTTCGGGGGCGTGGCCGATTTACATAACGATACTGGTGGGTGTCACATGGGTGTATTCTAACTGCCCCGTAGACGCCTTCAGCCGCCCGTTCGAGTCTCGGCCGTCGATCCCCGTCTGAACGCGCATCTACGGCACGCTCCCCTCGAACCGCACATTCCGCAGTACAGCCGTTCTTCCGGGGGAATTATCGCTGTAGTTCGAGCAGGGGCAGAATACCGACAGGCTCGAAGCTCCATCTCCGATCGATATATCAGTTGTGTGACTATGGTGCGTCGAGTTCGTCGCGGAGGTTCTGGAAGGTGTAGACGTCAGTCATTCCGGCGGTGTCGATCGAGAAGTCGATGGGGCGCATGTTCTCGCTGTAGGTCTTCTCGACGCGGGTGTCGCCCTCGGCGGGGTCGTTGAGCGCCTGGAGGACGTCGTGGGCGCCGGCGCGGTTCTTGACCACCCAGATGGCGTGGTCGGGGTCGCAGGCGGCCATCTTGTCGAAGTCGGCGGGGACGGCCCGCCGCGTGTCGTGATTGGAGAGTTCGGCTTCCAGCGTCACGACGACGTCGCCGTCGCTGTCGACGACGACGGCGTCGAGGCGGCCGTCGTCGACCTCGTAGTAGCGCTTGATCCTGGCGCCGGGTGCGTCGTCGGGCTCGACGAACCACAGGCGGAGACAGCGGCAGCCGGCCTCGATCATGGCGACGTGGAGGCTGGACTCGCTGAGGTCGCCCTTGCCGTCGCCGTGGGCGACGCCCTCGCGGTGGCCGACCTGGAGTTCGGCGCGGCCCTCGGGCGTCACCGTGTAGAGCCGATGGGGATGGGTGCAGTCGCGTTTGAGGAGGCCGTCCTCGCGGAGCGCGTCGACGGCGTCGCTGTCGACGCCGACGTACTCCTGGAGACGGAGCATCGAGTCGTGGACGGGGTCGTACTCGAGGTCGGCGTCGAAGCGGCGCTGGTGGGCCATGTAGACGGCACAGAGGAAGCGCAGCTGGGCGTCGCTGTAGTCGCTGGCGCGGCGCTCGGCGGCGGTCAAGCGGAGATCGAGGTTCGTGATGGGGATGTCCTCGCGGTCGACCGACGCGAGGTCGTGACAGCACGTAATCGCGTTCTCCATGCCGCGGGTGTTGGGCGCGTGTCGCGTCTCGCAGTTCGTACAGAACAGCGGATACGGCGGCTCCGGCCGGTAGGTGACACAGTCAGGGAGCCGCTCGGTGTGCGGGATGGTGGTGTCGAAGGCGTGTTCGAACGCCTCGATGTCGATGTCGATGGATTCGCCCGCGTCGGGGTCCTCGGCGGCCGAGGGCGCGTACTCGCTGACGGCGAGGCCGTACTCGCGGTACATCCGCGTCTCCATGAGCGTGTTCCGGGCCTCGTAGTCCGTCTCCTCGCGGTCGGAGAGGGGGGCGTCGCCCTCGGGGTGGCCGGGCGGGAGCGCCCGGGATTCACAGACGAGGGGTCGGGGCCGGCCCTCCATGTAGGGGGCGTCGAGGCGGACGAGCCACTCGCCGCGGTCGAGACTCGCGATGCGGGTGGCCATCTCCTCGGCGTCGCGGTCGCTGGTCTTGTAGACGCTCGCGAGGTCGTCGGCGTCGTTGAGAGGCCCGGTGATGTGCGTGCCGATGTCCTTGTGGAGCTCGAGGTAGGCGCGGAGGCTCTCCTCGCGGACCTGCTCGGGGAACTGGAGGATGGGGGTGACGCCGACGCCGAAGCTGCGGCCCTTCGAGAGCAGGTCCGTGAGGACGTCGAAGCTGGCGACGTCGGCGGCCTCCTCGACGAACAGGTTGACCTGCGGGAGGGCCACGCCCGGGTCGGCGAGCGCCTGGCGGCGCTTCAGCGCCCGCCACAGCTCCGAGATGAGCGTGATCGTCAGGAGCTTCCGGGGGTCGTCGTGGTAGCCGCTGGTGTCGATGATGACGGTACACGGCTCGTCGAGGACGTCCAGGAAGTCGAAGCTGGGGGCGGCATCGGCATCATCATCGTCGGTGTCGGTGTTGTTGTGGCTGTGGATCCCGGTATGCGTGAACAGCGGTGTGAGGCGGCTGTCGTTCGTGACCTTTCCGAGGCGGCGGGTGACGGCACCCATGATGGTGTCGAACATCTCGCGGTCGTTCGCGGTCTTCGCCTCGAGGCTCTCCTGGAGGAGCGGGTCGGAGACGGTCGGCGGCTCGCCGGTGCGATGCATCCGGCCGGCCGCGTGCACGATATCGATATGGGAGACGGCGTCGGCGCCGTGGATGGGGTCGAACATCGCCTTCACGATGTCCTCGAGGGCGTCGACGGCCATCGACGCGTCCTCGAAGTTGTCCTGGCCCATGTAGCCGGCGATGAGTTCCTGGTAGTGGTCGGCGACGGTCTCGACGGCCTGCGTCCGGTCGATGCCGGCCTCGAGCTGCGGCTCGATCGAGAGGACGGGCAGCGCCGGCAGGAGCTCCTCGCAGTCGAAGTGATAGATGTGCTCGAGGTCGCCGTGTTTGGCGTAGTGCATGCGCTTGTAGGTCTCGGGGCCGCCGTCACCCTTCGAGTCGAGGATGATGGTCGCGCCCTCGGTCGCGTCGTCGTTCCCGAGGCTCATCCCCTGGGCGAGCACCGACTTCCCCGCGCCGGAGCGGCCCAGGATCGCCGTGTGGTTCGACTGCTCGCCGGGCGGGATGGCGACGGTGGCCTCGAGCGGCTCGCGGTCGGCCGTTCGGGGATGGCCGACGGGCATGCCCTCGGTGTCGAGATAGCGGTTCAAGATTTCGCGTGGCGGCAGCGGGAGGCCGGTCTTCTCCTCGGGCGTCGTCGCGAGGGCGCGTCGCGCCGCACTGGAGAGGGCCGCCCCGCCCGTGATACAGAGCGCGCCGAGGGCGTCGGGCCCGGCGACGATCGCCGGGCTGTTGTTCGGGGTGAACGGTATCTTGTGGCGGAGCCGCTCGGGGTCGGTCGTCAGCTCGCGGCTGAGCAGTCGCGTGAGCAGGTCGTTGGCGTCGGTCGACCCGTACCGGTGCTGGAGGCCCGCGACGCGATAGTGCGTCGTCTTGAGCGGGTTGTAGGCGTTCACGAGCGGGCGGAGCGTCCGATCGGCGCGGTCGGCGTCCGTATCGAGGGCGATGGCGCGGGCGTTGACCGTGAACGACTGCTGGGTGTCGACGCGCTCCAGGGCCTCGAGACGCTCGATCGCCGCCCGCGACAGGTCGCGGTCGGAAGCAGTGTGCGACGAGCTATCGCCATCGCTGCCACCGCTACCGCCGGTTGTGGGTGACGGGTCCCTGGAGGGCTCGCCGTAGCTCGACTCGCGGCGATACGAGGGCTTCGAGGACGAGGATGCGGAGGTGGATGGGGACGACGACGTGGACGTGGCTGTGGACCGTGCGGTCCGGGACCGCTGTGGCTCGCGGTCACTCGGGCCGGAGAACGCCTCGGCGATGGCGTTGGCGATCGAGTGCCGCCAGAGGTCGCGTCGCCCCTCGATGGCGCGGATGCGGGCGTCGCGGTCGTACGACCAGTCCGGTTTGGGTTCGACGAGCAGCTGGAACAGTGCCGGCGCGTCGCCGCTCGCGAGGCCGTCGAAGACGCGCGCGAACGGCCAGTCAGGGTCGCTGTCGGCGACGCCAGCGAAGGACTCCATCGGCTCGAGGGGGTACTGCCAGTCCTTCGGGCGGGTGCCGACGCCGTGGTACTCCACGCCGGCCGGCTCCCAGTCCTCGAGCGGTGCATATTCTGGGGCGGCCGTCTCGGGGTCGTAGTCGTCGGCGAGCGGCAGGTTGAGGAGGTCGACGTAGCTCGCCTCGCAGTCGTGGACGTCGTAGGCGGCCGGGAGAATTTGCTGGAGCGTACGCCGGGTCGCCGCGAGGTGGTCGTCGGGGGTGACGCCGACGTACCACTCCAGCGAGCGGGTGCCGGCATCGCCGGTCGTGCCCGTGGCGGCGAGGAGGACCTCGTAGGTCGGGTACTCGATGCCGCCGAGCCGTCCCGGCTCCGCGACCGTCTCGTGGAGGGCCGCGAGCGACCGCTGGACCGTCTCGGCTGTCAGTGCCGTCTCGGCCGGCTGGATCCGGAGATAGCGACGCATCTCGACGAGGTGAGCGCCTGTCTCTGGCATCGCTCGGTCAGTGCTCGACTGTGCCCTCGGTCTCGTCGCGGGCGACGTGCTTCGAGCGGGCCTCGGCGGCCGGGCCGCGTGGCGTCGGTTCGGCGAACGTCAGGTCGCTGGCTGCAGGCTGCATCCGTAGTGTTCGGCCGCACCGACCGATACTTGATGGTATCCGAGCGAGTAATTATCGCGTGTCATGCAGGGAAGCAGCAAGTAACTTGGTATAACGGCGCTGAGGGGGACCGCGATACGGTCGTGACTCGAGTTCTTCCGATAGCTCCAGCCGTATTCGTCGGTCGGGGCGATCTTCCCTCCCATCAGCCCCTCGAACGTCCTCGGTGCGATAGCGATCGTTGGGTTGGTCCTCTGTACCGACCGATCCGGGGTTGGTCGGTGAGCGTGGCGACTCACAGGACAGCACTACCTCGAAAGCCCTCGGCGCGCTCGCGGCCGCTCGGCGACATATCCTCCCTCCGGTCGGATAGTGGTCGCCGAGACGACTCTACTGAACGCGAGCCCGCCTCGCCCTTTCAGTCCACCAGGGACAGTTCACCTCGGTCAGTATGGAAGCGACTCATTTCCGGTGAGTGCTCACTCTTGGTCGACGGATTGGGCTATGTCCGCTTCCTCTCGGGTGTGTAGCTCGCGGTGGGTCAGCCGGCCGGGCTGAAACAATCGGCTGGAGGGTGTGTTGTGGGCGGCCCGCCGCGCGCGGCGCTGCCGGCCTCCGCTTGCTCACGGGTCACTCCGTTCGCTATTCGTCCGTGAGGTACCCCGATACCAGAACGCTCGTTTCTGTAAGCTGACCGGAGATACCTTTTCGGGGCGTCGGATGATACGTCCAGTATCGATGTCGGTGTCCACGCCTTCAGATTGGCCCCAGATCACCGATGTCTCTTCGCTGGACGCCGAAGACTTCAAACTCCGAAATACCAAGTTCCTCCAGGATTCCGACCAGCCGTACGAAACCGGCCGCGGCGACACTCCGGAGGCACTCCGTGAGGAGATTTGGCGCGTGCGCAACGGCAATCTCCGGACCGTGCTTCGAGAGTTTCCGACTCACGAACCACTTCGGGAGCAATGTGCACTCTGGATGCATGCCGTCGCCGGGAAACACTTCTTTCCCGATGCCAACCACCGAACCGCGATTGCACTGCTCCGTCGACTTCTCGCCGAGAACAACATCGAATACGAACCGTGGGATATCGACCGGCTGCGACGAGCTCGAGTCGACTCACATCACGTAAGACAGGAGATCGCCCCCGTCGAACTCGACACGCTCTACCGTCGAGACCCGCTCTATGAACTCTGGCTGGAATTCTTCATCGACGAACTCGTCGTGGTTCGCGAAACAGACTGAGACCGCCTACTCGTCTTCCGGATCGTCGGCGAGGGCCTGATACAGCTCCGCGTTCTCCTCGACGTCCCGATCCATCTCTCGTTGGGCCTCCCAGTTCACCGGCATACCTGTCCCTAAGATAGCTCCAAGTATAGACCTTTGGAACGGGTCGTCGACCAGCTTGCGCTTCCAACCATTCTACCGCACAGAGACAGCTCCCCTCGGACAACCCGACTCCTACTGGCTGGCATCACAGACGCGTTCGTCTGGAGGTCGCATCGGGTGACCGTGGGTAGCCGCTCGAGCATGGCGGGTCCTCGACCAGCTCCTCCTCGAACACCCTTGAGGCACTCGGTCGGTGACGGACGGAGAGAGACTGATACACGGGCCGTAGAACTGGTTCCTCGTGCGTTCGACGCAGTGGTCAGCCAGTCGGCGGGCCCGGGGCTGTGGCGCCCGTGAGCCGCTTGTGACGGACGGTGGAACAGGGTCGGCGCTGGTGGGTGGTCGGTGTGTCTTAGGCGGCACGCCGCGCTCGCCGCTGCCGGCCTCCGCTTGCTCACGGCTCCCTCAGGAAGACTCGCTCCGCTCGTCTTCCAACGCTCCCGCTCACTCCGTTCGCGGGACCTCCGGTCGCCGTTCGCTGTCGCGGTTCTCGCTCACTGCGTTCGCTCCGAACCGCGCTTCGCTCGCGACCGACCATTCCGGGCGTGCGGGCGCTCTCCACACCGCCCGCGCCCGTTCCGGGCTAAAGTGCATCTGGTCTCGACGCCAGCGGGTAAGCGCAGGGGGTTGCGCGGCGTCGCTGCTCACCCCCCCACGCTTACTCCGCTGGCCGCTCGCTCCGGCCGGTCTCACCGCGCGCGGCTGGTTGATTGCCCTTCCTAAGGCGCGCTCTCGCTCGCGCCCAGGGGGCGCTCGCGAAGGCGCGAGCGAGAGCGCGCAGTCGAGTCGTGACTGGTCGGTCGTGTTTGTGGAAAAGCCGCGATGCTGGGACATCGCGGCGTCGGGCGCTCAGCGAGCGCCTTCAGGGTACTACACCCAATGAGTTCTAGAGAAATCATCGAATTTGAAGGTTCGGATGCACAGGATGCAGATCAGAACGAAAGCGAGCAGGGCGACGAGGAGATCGTCGTCGACGTTCGCGGTGCGGACTGGCAGGCGATGTGCCCGGAGTGCAGTAGTCGAGTGCAGCAGCGTGGGCACGAGTCGGTGTGCTCGGAGTGCGGACTCGTGGTCGCGGTCGAGTCGCTGGATCGGGCGCCGACGCTGAAAGCGCACGCGCCGGAGACCCACGATCGAAGTGGCGAGTGGGCGTGTGAGGTGACGAACGACCTGCGGGTCGACAAGGGCCTGCACACCACGTTCTTCCTCAGTTCGGATGCGAAGGGCAACACGCTGACGCCGGCGAAGAAGGACAAGATGGAGCGACTCCGAAGACGGCACAAGCGGTTCACGATGCACAACCGTCGGAATCAGCGACTCAACGAGGGGGATGCGCGATATCGGGATGCTGGGAGCGAACCTGCACTTGCCCGAGCACGTCCAGACCGATGCATCGCACTATCTGAAGGCCGCGAAGGCCGAGCGACTCCCGGGTGGTCGGATGTCCTGGGAGGCACTCGCGGGTGGTGCGATGCTGCTCGCAACGCGGAAGGCTGGCATCGAGCGTAAGCCAGCAGATGTGGCCACCTACGCGAAGGACTCGCTGGACCGGGTCTGTGCAGCAGCGCGGAAGATCCGGATGCAGACGAACGTGGAGGCGCCACCAGTGCGCGACAGAGCAGTCGATCAAGTGGGTTGCTGCCCTCGGTGAGACGGTCAGTGTCGAGACGGCGATCGAGCTGGTGCGACTCGCAGAGCGGTTGTTGGGCTTGGCCGACAGCGAGTGCATCGGGCCGGGCACGCATCGGACGGCCGTGGCTGGGGCGGCAGTGTACGCGGCTGACCGGCTGACAGACGGCAAGAGTATCACCCAGGACGATGTGGTCGAGGCGGCGTCGACGGTCGTGCCCACGTCGAAGTTCCAGGTCAAGGATTACTCGACGGAGATCCACGATGCGGCTGAAACCCGACTCCAGCCCGATGAGGCGATGATGGGGCTCGTCCAGGCCGACTAGGAGGGTCTTCCCTCTTTTTTCGCGGCCACCACTCCGCGCCCGCCGCCCCACCCTCCGCTCCGTGCTCGCTCGTCTCACGGCTCGCTGTGCTCGCCGTTCGACTGGCCGAGGCGCTCCTGGCGTCGCGCCTCGCGTTCGCTGCGCGCGCAGCCACGACCTGGCTGGATTGCATACCTAGTATGACCGTGGCCCTATCTCCACGTGCGGTACGTGAAGGCTCGCCGTTTATGGTGAGGAAGAGTCACGACCAACTGTAGGCCGGGGTCGAGCATCGGGTTCGACAGTCTCATCGAAGAGTAGAACGTTCGCCTTCTGGGACGAACTGGTTGACTATTCGGTTATATGGACGAACATATCTGCCCACCGAAATATTGATGTCGCTTAGGGGATAATACCGAACTCGTCCCAGATTCGGGATTTGAGGCGAACTCATGACTGATAACGGTGCCAACTCTGCATTCGTCGCCCTGATCGGTGATATTCGTGGCTCCCGGGAGCTAGACGATCGACAGGACGTTCAACAGGAGTTCAAGAGGGTCGTCGACTCGCTCAACGAGCATCTTCCGGACGACGTGATCGCCTCACGGTTCACCGTGACGACCGGCGACGAGTTCCAGGGGCTCCTCACCGATGCGTCGGCTGCCGTCGAAGCAGCAGTTTCGGTGAGCGATCAGTTCCACCCTGTCCGACTCCGCTTCGGGCTCGGCCGCGGTGACCTGGACACCGAGGTGAATCCGAATCAAGCGATCGGCATGGATGGCCCCTGCTTCCACCAGGCTCGGGACGCGATCCATTCGGCTCGAGAGAACGGGGCCTGGCTACGCGTCGGCGGGTGGTCGAACGGCCTCGATGGCCACGTCAACTCGATGTTTGACCTGGTACAGTGCGTCCGGGAGGGATGGACGGAACGCCAGGTCCAGTTCGCGGTAGCCCTGAAAGAGGAGGGGGCCCAGAACCGCGTCGCAGAGCGCTTCGGCGTCTCGAAATCGACCGTCAGTGAATCACTCAGTGCCGGCCACGTCCAGGAGGTACGTACTGCCGAACGTTCGCTCGCAACGCTGTTACAGGATCGCCTGGCCGGAGCTGACGTCCCATGAGCGGCTGGTTGACCGCGCTCGGCCCTGCGGGAACCGCCCTCGCGTTGCTCCTCTTGGGCCATGTCCTCGGCGATTTCGTCGTTCAGACAGACGAGATAGCCACGAACAAGCACCGAGTCGGTCCCCTCCTCACCCACGCCGGGATCGTAACTCTCGTCCATCTCGTCGCATTCCTTCCACTATTGACTCCCCGGACGGCGCTGCTCGTGGCGTTCGTCGGCGGCTTCCACCTCCTCATCGACGCCGTCTCCGCTCGCGTACGACATCGAGCGGCGTCGACCGCGCCGCACCTCTTTCTCGGTGATCAGCTGGCCCACCTCCTCGTCCTCCTCGGGGGCTGGTTCCTGCTGGCCCCCTCGACCTGGACAGCCGCACCAGTGGTCGCTGCCCTCGGTGACGTGGGCCGACTGCCTTGGACCGAGCTGACCACCGGAGCGGTGTACGTCTCCGCGTTCGTCTTCGCTCACGAAGGCGGGAACACCATCGTGCGTGGCGTCCTGCCGAAGCAGGCCCCCGACTCCGCGGCGGATGATCTGGCGGTGGGGTACCTCATCGGGACTCTTGAACGGTGGATTATCCTCCTCCTCGGGGTCGCTGGCCTGTGGGAGGCGATCGCCATTGTCGTCGCTGTGGAGTCGATCGCTCGGTTCGAGGAGCTGAAGCAACGCGCGTTCGCCGAGTACTTCCTCGTCGGCACGTTGACCAGCGTCCTGGTGGCAATCGCCCTGGTCGTCCTGGTATCAGTCCTGGTTTGACTGCTCTGGCGGACGTCACGCGTCGGTCGGGCGAGGTGCGTCCTCGTATTTGATCATCTTCTCGGGTTTGTCTGAGATGGTCTCGTAGATTCGCTGGAGGGTCTCCTCGGCGGCGAGCAGATTGTGCTCTTCCAGGAAGGCTCGGCCCGCCTCGGTGAGGCCGTAGAACTTCCAGGGATACCCCTGTCGGCGTCGATCGTCGTCGAGTGCGACCTCCTCGACGATGCCGGCGTCGATCAGCTTCTGGATGTGCTTGTAGACGGTAGCGTCGCTCACGCTGGGGTTGAGCGCCTCGAGTTCGTACATCGACGGGAGCTGTTCGGGGTGCTGGAGGATGTTGTTGACGAGCGTAAACCGCGTCTGTTGTGTGACGAAGTGAACGAGTTCACGTGTATCTGTTCCTTCAGCGGTCCCCAGTTCGGTGCTCATATGACCGGATACACGCCTTGGCAATGAGTAGTTTACTCCCAGGTAAATTACGCCAAGGTAAACTACCAGGTGATTGTGGAGGTGCTAACGAATGGTGGGGAGCAACTCGACAAGGAAGAGATATCGCTGGCGGACAACGAGGAGATTCTCCACGCACTAAGTGAATTGACGCCTGTCTACGAAAACGACCGCTCGTACTTCGTGCTCGGAAACTACGACCGAGACCCAATCCGACGGCTGAACCTCGTGGTCGACCGCCTGAACCGCCGACAGGACGCCTACGCATTCCGAATGGTCGACATCCGTGGGGAATGGGACAACAGCATCCAGAAGTTCTGCCTGATCGCAGATATCGTAACATTCCTCGTCGGCGTCGCCGAGAAGGAACCAAGCGACTTCCTCGTCGAACAGGGGCTGCTCGTCGGCACGACAGAGTATTTCTCAAAAAGTCACGTCCTCAAGCGAGAGTACGAGGACGAGGAGAAGGAGCATCCGTTCGGCTGGATGCAGGACGGTGTCTTCGAACTCTTCGACCAAGAGGATCGACTGTATCGGTGGCGGACCGATGAGGACCTCATCGATGTAACCGAGGAACTCCCATGACGGGTGCCAAGTCGAAACGATTGACCGACGAGTAAGCGCACGTCGTCGTGTTGCTATCGGAGTGGCCCAAACACGCTTTTCTATGTAGACAGCCCGCTGCGCTCGCCGCTGTCGGCCTCCGTTTGCTCACGGCTCGCTGTGTTCGTCGTTCACATCGAGGCGCTCACTCAGGAAAACTCACTTCGTTCGTCTTCCACTGCTCCCGCTGGCTTCCGCTCGCGGGACCTCCGTTCGCGCCTCGCCTCCCTCGCGCCCGACCATTCCGGGCAGTCTGCCTGCGGTGACGGGGCTGGCCCAGGCCGACTGAGGGACTCCTCCCCTTTTTCGGGGGCCACCACTCCGCGCCCGCCGCCCCACCCTCCGCTCCGTGCTCGCTCACGGCGCTCACGGCTCGCTGTGCTCGCCGTTCGACTGGCCGAGACGCTCCCTGCTCGCGGGTCGTTTCACTCCCCGCTCGCTACTCGTGGTCTCCCGTTGGTCGACCACGCACCGGTCGCGCCTCGCGTCCGCTGCGCGCGCAGCCACAGACCGGGTCCGGAATCCTCTATAGCCACTTGGTCTCGACATAGGCTACCCCGTCCCCCCGTCTTCTGGATCGTGCGTCGAGACTGCCTGGATGATGGTCGCTCTGCGTAGTCAGCGAAACCGTTTTCATTCCATGTGCACAACTTGCACATAGGATGGGTGCAAGCGACGACCCACGACGGGTTCACTTCCAATCGCCAGAGTATCTCGTCGACCGGCTCGATGCAATCGCGGAGCTTTTTGACAAGGATCGGACGGATCTTCTCGTCGAAGCCATCCGCGAGTATATCGAGGAGACTGCTGACAGCGAGACGTTCCAGGAACTCGTCGCGACGAAGTACTATGACGACCAGCTCGAGTTCGAGACGGTCAAGCAGTTGGTCGGCGCTGAGACCGCCCAGCGGCTTCGCCTCCTCAAAGCTGATCTCGGAGACGAGCCGCTGGATCTCCCCGCCCCTGACGACACCGATATCTACGGCGATGGCGCGACGAGCGTCGACACCGGTGATGCCGACGGGCGATGAGCGGTCTCCGACTGCGGACGGTTGTCGCCGACACAAGCGCCTTGGTCAGTCTGGCCGTAGCCCGCGCCGATGCAGCGTCCGATACGAAAACTGCCCCCGATCCCCTTCAGTATCTGCTCTCCTCGTGTGACGTATTCGTCCCACCGGAGGGAGTCACAGAACTTCGGGACCTCACCCAGTATCAGGATATCCATGGCGCCGCAGCGACGAACGTCCTTGCAGCTCGCGACTACTACGCCATCGAGGACCCCTACGAACGTGCGGAGACCCCGGACTCGCGGCCGACGTTCGGCCTCGACGACGGCGAAACCGACGGGATCGTCCTCGCGAATGCCCTCGACGTCGACGCTTCCTCACCGACGAGTTCGGCGGGACGAACTTCCCGCTCATCCACGCAGTGCTCCAGGGGCCGCGCATCGTGCCGACGCCGCGGCTCATCTGTGATTACGCCCGGAACGGACATATGACCGCTGCGGAAGCGAGAACGCTCATTCGCGCAATCAGCCCCCACCGGAGTTGGGACAACAGCCCATACGTTGCCCAATTGCTACAGCGCCTCGAGAAATCGTCCTGATCCGAGTGTCCGAGAAACCGCGGACTCTGATCGACCAGAGCGTATCTGGTATTCCTAGGTCGCCATCGCTGTAGCCCACGCCTGGGCCGGGCATCCGATTTAAGCTGTGCGTCATTTTCTTATCGCCGGGGCAGCGCGCGCTTTATCTCCGTTGGCGACCATCCTGGTAGTGATGTCGTTCGCCGATGCGCCCTCTCGATGGGTCGGGTTGCTCATGCTCGCGGTCATCCTCTGGGTCGGGCTCTCTTCCGGGTTCGACCCGTTCCCCGGGCTCGTACTGTTCGTCGGGATATTTCTGGGGATACTTATCCAGTGGGATCGGGAGCACGCGGACGACGACGTCGGGCTTCGAGACCTCTTCGAGTGAGGTCCGCGACCGCGATTTCGAACCTTGACTGTCGGCTGCTGGCCGATACGTGACTGACCCGCCGAGACTGGAGGCGATGGCGGATTCCTACTTGGGATGGGTATGCCGGCTGTCGCGTCCCTATCCGATCCTGTAATCTCGTCGTGCCCCGTATCGCGGTTGTACTCACGCTCCCGACCAGTGGGATTCGAGCCGCGTTGTGATCGCCGCGAGGACCGTCGCGTAAATCTCGAGGGGATGCAGCGAGGGCAGGGAGAGATCCTCGACCTCGCTTCCGTCCGGTGGGCGATGGAAGTGCAGGCGGGCGTTGTGGTCGTTCGGGTGCCGGTCCCACCGACACTCCCAGCTGGGCCCATCGGCTCCAGATTCGACATAGTGGATAGAGACGTCTCCATTGGTGAACCACCGGACGTCGAATCGAGCGTCGTTGACATCCTCCCACCCCTGAAGGGGTGGGATTCCTCCGGTGGGGATGGTGGCTACGCTGTTCCCACGGAGGCAAGTTTCCCCTCGGGGGTACTCTGGTTTGTGCGCTCCTCGTTGGGCTTTGGCCACCGTATGGGTGGGGCGTCTGTAGTGGAACGCCATTCGTGATTGTCCCACTGGAGGCGCACGGGCCGTGCCATCGACCTGACTGCCTGTGCTTCGCCAGCCTGCTGTGCAAGGAACGTCCGAGACGCTCCGAGATCCGCATGGCCTTCATAGCCACATGGGCACCGAAACACGTCGCCGCTCCGTGCTGTCCGATCTCGCTCGCCACACGCTGGACACTTCATGGTCGTGTACGCTTCCGACCGCACCTCAACGGTGATGCCGTACTCTTCGGCGGTGGTAGCGAGCCGATCGATGAACGACTGATACGCCCAGAACTGGTGGGTCTTCTCGTTGACCACTGCCGACCAGTGCGCCGACAACACCTCTCTGAGATCGCACACATACACTGTCGCGATGCCCTCGTCATACAGCCGCTCGATGAGATCACGGACGAGTGCATCTTGTGCGTGGTCACGGCGACGAGTTCGCGTGCGGTAGAGCCGTCAATACGGGAGATGACTATGGCCGGGTCATCTTTCGGAACCCCGCGTATCAGTATCGACTCTCCGAGTTTGCCATCTCGCTTGCCGAAGACGGTCTTGGCGCATGACACGTAGCGAGCGGAAGTACACCCCTTCAGTCCTGGAGACTTCTCGCCTTCAGCAATTGCCTCCAGTTGTTGCGACATTTACATTTACTCCTGGCTCGATCCGACAGTAGGAACCAGATAACTACGGATTGCCCCTCAATTACCAGAGTGAATGGCCCATACTGAAGTCGAATCACCGGCTTGGGGGTACAGACTTCCGGTGGTTTTCGAGCGGCTCGGGGGGCTCGGCCTGATGGCAGTGCTGGGGGTGGCTGTTCTCGGCGCGGCTCCTGGTGGTCCCGAGTGGATCGGCCCTCGTCAGGTCGCATCCGGGATGATGCTCCTGACGAGTGCTCTCGTCGTTGGCCACATCCTCCTGACCGATTGGACCGATTTCGAATCCGACCTCGATCCATACCGTTACAGCGTCCAGGTCCTGTTGCTCTTCGTGCTGTTCCTCATCCTGTCGCAAAGCGCGACAGCAGGATATGGCCTCGTCTTCGACCGCGCGACCTCCTCATTGGTTGTCTTCCTGGTACTGATCGGATTCTGCGTACTGGCGAACGATCCGCGCCGGTACTCGTCCCTGCAGTGGCTGGTGATCGGCTGTATCGCTACCGTCGCTGGGATCTTCTTCTATCACGCTCTCTCCATCTCGATCACGAGTAGCCAGGCCCGCCAGCCCTTCTGGTACGGGACAATCATGGCGGTCGGGATCGTGGCGTTGCCACAGTACCTCTCTCGCGAGCAGTTCCTCTGGGCGGTCAATCGCTTCTCGGCCGGCTTGGTGATACTGGCGCTGCCGATCTACGTCATCGGTGAGTACACGCTATTCGGGATGTCGTTCACGTTCCACGGGGCGTACACGATACCGGTTCTCGACGTCGAGGTCCGGGCGACTCGATCCCTTTTCGTCAATCGGAACGCCTTCGCAGTGGTCGTGTTCGCTGGATTGGTTTGTGCGGTCGCTGAGTTTCATCAGACGGTCGTGCGGGAACGCCCGCGCTGGACGCTATTCGTTCCTGTGCTGTTGTTGGGCGTCAACGCTGCTGGACTGGCGCTGTCGTATGGTCGCGCGCTCTGGGTGATTACACCGATGGCACTCGGCGTCTACGTCGCGTACATGGTGTTCGGTCGTAGCGCGGTACCGATCGCCGTCGTGGGCGGGTTCGTCTATCTGGTGAGTGGGATCGCCGCCGTCCATACCGGGTTTCTCTGGCTGCCCGAAGACATCCCGACCCGTGCAGATCGCTGGTATCCAGCAGTCGCCGCGATTCTGGAGCAACCGTCGCTCCTTGGAGCAGGGTTTGTGGACCCTGGCGCATACATCGCCCCGTATCAAGGGGGCGCAGAATGGAGTCCACATAACTCTTATCTCACGGTCGCGATTCGCGCTGGCCTGCTCGGCGGCGCCGCGTACGCAATGCTGATGGCGTCGAGTCTGTTAGCTGGACTGCGAGAAGGGCGTGAGGCTGAGGGCGGTGCCAGTGTGGCAGCGCTTGCACTCGGGGTCGGCTTCACTGCCCATCAGCAGTTCGAGGCCTATCGCTTGTTCAACTGGAGCAGCAGTAGTGTGCTTGCAGTCCTCGTCTTCGGATTCCTCGTTTTCGGAGGTATGCAGACGATGTTTTCGACGTCACCAAGCGAGTAAGACATGACAGTTAACGAGCGGAAGCCCACCACCTCAGGGGTGAGGGGATGTCAACGCCCATACGACCTCTCTGCCGTGCTCTTCAAACTGGTGTCCTGGCAGTCGGAGGCGAGCGACGAGAAGCGACCCGTTTCAGTTTGAGCAGCAGCCTTCCAGACGTTGACGAGTACAGCCAGATTGTTTGACCCGATAATGCTTGTGCCATTCTGTAACAGTGCGACGGAATCGAGCGGGAGGGAACGGCCAGTTTGCTCAGGAGTTCCGGACGAGCGGGTCGTACCACGCCTCGTTGTCTCGGTACCAGTCGATGAACGTCCGTGTCCCTTCGCGGATGTCGATGGTCGGTTCGTAGCCGAGTAGTTCGTTCGCCTTCGAGATGTCGGCGTGGGTGTGTTCGGCGTCGCCCGTTCGGGCCTCGTCGAACTCGATTTCGAGGCTCGAGTCGATCTCGTCGCGGATGATCTCGGCGAGTGTGAGGATGTCGATATTGTCCGTGCTGCCGATGTTCATGATCTCACCATCGGCGCTGTCGTCTTCTAACAGCTGTTCGTTGACGCGGACGATGTCGTCCTTGTAGGTGAAATCACGCGTCTGCGAGCCGTCACCGTAGATGACTGGCGGTTCGCCGTGGAGGCACCGCGAGACGAAGTTCGTGAACGCCATGTTCGGACGCATCCGCGGGCCGTAGACCGTGAAATAGCGGAGGGCGACGGTCGGCAGGCCGTAGATCTCGTTGTAGACGCGGGCGTACTGCTCTGTGGCGAGCTTGGAGACGCCGTACGGCGAGACCGGTGTCGTCGGATGCTCCTCATCGTACGGCAGGTACTCTGGTTTGCCGTACACCGACGACGAGGAGGCGATGACGGCCCGCTCGATGTCGTGTTTGCGGGCTGCCTCGAGGACGTTGATCGTGCCGTCGACGTTGTAGCTGTTGACTTTGGCGGGCTCCTCGACGCTCTTACGGACGCCGGCCTGGGCGGCCTGGTGGTAGAGGGCGTCGACGTCGGCGACGAGGTCGGCGACTTTCTCAGCGTCCGTAATGGACGCTTTGACTAGTTCGTAGGTGCCGCCGTTCTCCTCGGCGGCCTGCTTGGCGGCGTCGACGTTGTGTTCCTTGATTCCGAGGTCGTAATACGGTTCGAAGTTGTCGAGGACCGTGACGTCGTGACCCCCCGCGGCGAGCCCTTCGGCGATATGCCCGCCGATGAAGCCCGCCCCGCCCGTGATCAGGACACGTTTGGTTGCCATCTGCTAGGTTTCAGTCACGGCGGCGGTATCAGTTTTGGTATCTCTCAGTACGTGCCGGCAGTTTCGAAGGATGACGTAATTCGCGTATCGGGCTCTGGCGACCTTGGAACGGAGACTCAGTTCGACAACCACCATTCGAACCGGGTTTACAAGTACCCGAGATCTTTTAGATTGTCTGCAACACCCTCATCGAAGGAAAGGTTTTGATTCGATTTCTCCCACTGCGATTTATAGGCTTCTAGACTCTCATCGAACCGTTCTCGGAGATCAGCGGGAATCTCACAATCTGATTCGACCAGCTCTTGCCAACACGGTTTTTGTTGGTCCAGTCTGTATTTGTAGCGGCCACCTTCCGAGTCCCACTCATATTTCGACTCATCTACGTACCCACACCGGATCATGCGGTTCCAGAAATCACGATCAACATCTCGTTCACCGTCGTAATCTATCTCGCTCGTTTCGCCTAGCAAGCCTATATTCTCTGCTACCACTGGCGTTTCTGGTATGAGCGCATCGTCCCAGGTTTCCTCTTTGATAGCCGCAATCAGAGACGGTAACTGGATCTGCGAAACGTACTCTGGCACTTCATCCGGCCAAGATTCGGGCGGATTGATGACCTCTAGGGGGACGTGTAGAATCCCTTCGGACAGGCTTGCAGTATGATGATAGTATCCATCCTCGTGCTCATAGCCTAGATTATGCCCGTGGTCCGCAGTGATCAGCACCGTCGTCTCGTTCGCCGTTGCTGAATCCAGGTCATCTACCAGTTCATCTACTACTCTGTCGAGATACTCTATGGACGCCCCATACAAATCCCGATAATTGTTTCTATACTGTTCTGATTCCGAACCTTCAATCAACAACTCCCACTTATCCTTCTCGTTAGAGGACCAGGAATTCGAGGCTGAATGGAGGCTCTGCTCGTATACCAGGGAATTCTGAAGGGGATTGTGTGCATCCATAAAATTCGCGAACACGAAGAACGGCCCATCAGTCCGTTCAGCAAACTCTCTTATCCCATTCGCATTCGCCTTTGCTCCATTGTCGCCGACTCGAGGAAGCGGTAACCGCTCGATTGTATCGCCGAAGGTATACCAGACACCGTTACAGAGACTCTTGAACGGATTCTCGCTTTGTAGCGCCTTTCGAAACCCGTGAACCTGTTTTGCGAACCAGGAGTCGGCATCCGACGTGAGATCGGTTGAAACTTCGGGGAAGGGGGCAGCAGTGTAATGCGTTCCAATAGAGTGATCGGTGAATTCGTCGAAGAGAGAATCAAACCCAAATTCCTCATTGATATATAGATTCGAACTTATGCCAAACGTGGTGTACTCTTGGAGGTTCTCAAAAATCGAAGGATTATGTAACCTCTCTCCAAAATCGAAATCCGCGTCGAAACTCTCCGAGTGGATGTCGTGCTGATGGGGGAGCAATCCAGTGAATATGGATGCGTGGCTGGGCACACTCCAGGAGCTGGCTGCCCTGCAGTTCGAAAACGATGTGCCGGAGGCCTTTGGTATTCTTGACGCATATCTGTCAAAGTAATCTTTGCGAACAGTATCTAACACAATCAGAACGATATTCCTAGTCATGGTACTGAGTAGCCACGTCTGGAGTTAAGAATCCTACTACCGTCGTAGCGTGGCAGATATTCCCCGGGAGAAGTCACCAGAGTGAACCCAGTGTAAAATCCCATTCCTTGGGCCGAAACCAGAGATATCCAGACCCTGGGGCTAATGTTATCTCGCCAAATCTGATCCCATCAGCGGTATCGTAGAGATCGACGCGAGCGAAGTCGAATTCGTCACCGATTCTCTCTGCGACTTCGAGTAATTCATCCAGATTATCTGGCTCATCTACCAGCGGCCCCTTCTCGTATGCGTGGGTAAACTCCATCGGGGACCAGTCGGTGTCGTAGAACCGTTCTGATAAGTCGGAGAATCGGTCGATATTCACTTGGATATACTCGGCATTCCCATCGAAAACAAATACTTTGTAATCGAGCGGGACTTCCCGACCCTCTACTTGCATTCGTTCTTCGACGATGATTTTCGGCTCAATGTTCGTATACCAGTATTCCGCATTTCTGGTTCCGAAATCCTGCGATAACCACTCTTCACACTTGGACCGGATCTCGTCGTAATCTTCCTTTCTCTTCTCATCCACTATATGGACCTGGCCAGAGCCGTGCGTAGCCTTCACGACGAATTCCTGGGGCAGTGATTCGAATGGTATCTCACGAGGATCATCAGTAACAAAATAGAGGCTATTTAGGGTCTCTTCGCAGTCTTTGCCCCTCACAAATCCTCTGACAGCATGTTTGTCAGAGACAGTGGTGTATAGTTCCGAATCGGAGAAGAATTTCCTGTTCGAGATCTTTTCATTGAATGTCTGCGGGTGTTCCAATCGTGGCCAATATCCGACACAGGGTGCTTGAGCGATCTTCTCGTGTGTTACCCGATCGAATACGAAACTAAACAATGGATAGAGCGGTCCTCGAATGACAAGTGTAAGCCATACCTCCTTACAAAGCCCAGAGAGCCCAACCTTGCGTATGGTCGTCCGTATCTTCACCAACCTCTCCAGAATTCGGCTGTGAGATACTCTCGACATCAAACCGGTCATACGGGTTATCTGTGGTTGCAGGCGCTAAAACCTCGCCTTTTAGGGCGGGGATACAGCGTCGTCTTAGGGAACCAAACGGTCGAATCGGCAGGTTTGAGTGCTTCCCGCACGTCTATTCTGTTGTCGCCGCGACGGATTCTCGTCGTGTCTCGACGGTCCACAAACTGGCAGTTGACTCGGTGTTTGCCCTATCAAAACGTAAGCCCGTGGACGCGCGGACCGACAGCAAACAACAAGGTATCTCCGAGTCCCATGCGGGATAGGAGTAACGGGGGCGTGGCACCCCCTCCGGCTTGTCGGGCCGGGAACCCGAAGAGACCAACGAACCGCCCTTTTGGTGGGCGTGGGAAGCCTCGCCGTTTACGGCGGGGAGGATGTCACCAAAACCATGGCGGGGCGGTATTTACCTAACCGCAGGCGCTAAGGCCCCTTCCTCAACGAGCGACCGAAGGGAGCGAGTAGGAAGGGGATACAGCGCTGTCATCGCTTTTCATCAATGCGATACTGCCGTCCCGCAGTGCAATCAATCGGTGGCTTTATGTTTCTACCTCGTATAAACATTGGTTATGGATCGGTACGAGATCGAAGGCCACGAAGTCCACGAATCCGAGGTCAAACCCACCGGCAACGGTGCCCACGTCCTCGTCCCGAAGCGGTGGCGAGGTGCCACCGTCAAGGTCGTCCGCGTCACCGATCCAGCCGACGACGAGTAACCCATCATAAATGCGCTACAACTACAGGTATCGGCTCAAACCGACCGACGAACTCCACGAGCGGTTAGCGTGGACTGTCGATACCTGCCGACAGGTCTACAACCACTTCCTGCACCGACTCAACCGAGTAGACGACACCTCCGCCTACTCAGAACAGTCTATCCTTCCGGACCTCAAAGGCGAGTGGCCAGACCTGCAGGACGTTCACTCGAAGGTCCTTCAAAAAGTCGTACAACGCTTGTACGACAACCTCTCGACGCTCAAAGGCCGGAAGGCCAACGGCTACCGCGTCGGCGAACTCAAGTGGAAATCCCCGCAGGAATACCGTTCGATCACGTACAGTCAGACCGGCTTCGAGCTCAACAACACGAGCGGTCGGCCTGTACTCTCTCTTTCCAAGATCGGCGATATCCCACTGGTCTACCACCGCGAGGTCCCCGACGACGCATCGATCAAGGAAGTTGTCGTGAAGCAGGAGCCGACCGGCGAGTGGTTCGCCATCCTCGGAATCGAAACCGAAAACGACGCGCCCACGAAGCCCGAGAACCCCGAGAAATGCGTCGGGATCGACGTAGGAATCCTGACGTATGCTCACGACAGCGACGGAACCGCCGTCGACGGTCCCGACCTCTCGGACGAACGCGAACGGTTGGAGCGCGCCCAACGCAACCTCTCACGGAAGGACCACGGGTCGAACAACTACCGCAAGCAACAGCGCGTCGTCGCCCGACGCCACGCCGACCTGACGCGAAAACGGCGGGATTTCCTGCACAAGCTCTCGAACTACTACGCGCGGGAATACGATCTCGTAGCGGTCGAAGACCTTGACGTGAAGGGGTTGATGGAACTGCCGTCGAACAGCCGCAATCGCGCCGGAGCGGCCTGGGGGACGTTCCTGCGGCTGCTCGAATACAAGTGTGAGCGAGAAGGGACGCACTTCGTCGCCGTCGATCCACGCGGAACGACCAAAGAGTGTTCCGAGTGCGGCGTTTCGACCGACAAGCCACTGTGGGTGCGCGAACACTCGTGTCCCTCGTGTGGGTTCGAAGCGGACCGCGATCTCAATGCGGCGTACAACATCCTTTCACGCGGTCTCGATCAAGTAGGGGTGGTTCACCCCGATTCAGTGCCTGCGGAGACTGCACTCCCTGTGGGGACCGATTCGGTTCCTGCAAAGCGCGTCGTAGAAACAGGAAGCCCCGTCCTCAGCGAGGCCGTCAGGCCACGCAGGGTGGGGTAGTTCACCACTTTTCCAAGGGGGTATCGAAGATATCTCTCGGAGCGGTAACTGGTCGGAGTCTGGAGTGAATCCCGTATTTTCGGTGGTGGACGAACGGATCGGGCCTCCGGTCGATTATGCGCCACTGCTTAACTACGTAATTGTTTTAGTATCTCTAGTTCACCCACAAATGTGTCTCGGTCACTCGCTTCAGGCTTCCTCTCGATCGCAGGGGCCCGAATCGCGATCCTCCTGGCGGGGGTGATTTTCACGCCCTTGCTCGTTCGGTTTCTAGGGCCTAGTTCCTACGGCCGATATGCTGTAATCCTCTCAGTATTTGCAGTTGCGAACTTCGTCATGGGCTCTGGAACGAATGATGCTATCCGGAAGTTCATCTCCGAGAACGATGACCTCGAATGGCAAACAGCGGTCTTCGGAAAGATCGGGCAAATCGCACTAGCCTTAGCGCTACTGATCTCCTTCTCCTTCCTGGCAGGAGCCGTAACAGGGATCGTCGAACGCGTATTTGGAACCGGATTCGTGGCGTTGTTCTATCTACTCGCTATTTATGCAATTAGCAGGCAGTCATTTGACTTCCTTCTCAGGACCTTGATGGGGTTACAATTAGAGACCTACTCAGAACCCATCAAAGTATTCCAGCGCTTCCTGTTCGTTGCTACTGCCCTCTCAGCCGCCTATCTCGGATATGACGTAGCTGGGGTCATGATCGCCCACATCTTAGCGACCGCAGTTGCCTCTCTACTTGCCCTATTTGCGTTAACAAAATATCTAGATATCGGCGCTATTTTATCGACTAGCTCGGTCCAACTTCCCAGGAATTCTATTTACAGATACACGGTCAGTACGATGTTCTATTTTGGCCTCCTGATGTCACTCTACCACGTCGATATTCTCATCCTCCAACAATACGAACGAGAGCAGATCGTCGGATACTACAAGGGATCACTGATGATCGCTGAAACATTGTGGATCATCCCAGGGTCACTCCAGCTCGCTCTTCTTCAACGGATGTCGAACCACTGGGACGAAGGGAATTTGACCCTGATTCAGCAGAGAGCGACCATAACAACTCGATTTTCCCTGGGGTTCACCGTCTTAGTGGTGATGGGAGTGGCAGCGCTTGCAGACGCCTTCGTGCCACTATACCTTGGCGAAGAGTTTCGCCCATCAATACTCCCGTTACTGCTACTTCTCCCCGGGGTCGTCGGATTTGCAACAGCCCGGCCGTCGCTCGCGATCAATCAAGCTCAACGATCACTCCGCCCGCTTATCCTCGCAACAGGAGCATGCGCCGCTATAAATCTCGGTCTGAATCTCCTTCTGATACCTCGTTATGGCATGGCAGGTGCCGCTATCGCAACGTCCATAGGATACGGCAGTCTCGTCATATTCCAAGCTCTTGCAGCCCGATTGCTCGGCTACTCCCTCTTTGCAGACGTTCGATTCCTTCGGATTATACTAGTCGCTCTTCTTTCTGCAGGACCTATCTTTGGACTGGCTTGGCTCCTTCCCCCATTAGTATCCTTAGCTGTTGTTCCCATCGTTGGGTTTGCGTTGTATAGTGTCGGGACGATTGCACTCGGGGTTTTCTCACCAGACGAAGTAGATCCAATACTAAGCAAGCTGCCCGCCCGCTACGAGACAAAGATGCGCTCAATAATAACACTCATACCAAAAATATGACTAATGGGTGTATCTGAGCGAATGGTCGCGGATCTCCAGCCCGTTCTTGACTACTTTTGTTCTGCCCGTCAATCACCTCTACTCTCCCATTTGAGTAGACCGGTGAACCCCCTGGATATGGAATCGGTCCACGGACGTCCCACAACCGGTTATCATGGTGGATTTGCAACGGGCCTCTATCCGTTCGATCGTAATCTCGATATAAATATTGAGTGTCGGGTGGATTCGTAATATTATGCGTCTGAGCATCCACCTGGTAGCTCTCCGCAGGATGGGTGTAATGACGCTGGAGTTGTTGTCGGGCAAACTTATCCGCAACGACGCCGTTCGTGTTATACTGGGTGACGAACTCGTAGCTGGCCTCTTCTTGCGTGGTGGTACCCAGTCGGTCTGCGCCAGGCCCACCTAGGACCGGGTTGTCGGGCGCACCTGATTTACTCCCACCCATGGAGACGATATAAGGTGCTGCGAGGAGACAAATCAGGAGCATTGCGGTCGTCGCGTTGGACAGTCCAGCAACTTCGCCACTGAGCGTTTTCAGTCCATATGCCGCCAGGATGACTGCGGGGATGTACATGAATATGAACCAGCGGAAAGGTAATCCAACTGAGAACGAGATGAGGGGGCCGCTAAAGATGAAGAAGGAATAAACACCCACCACTCCTGCAAACATCATTCCAATCACCTGTTTATCTCTGGATTCGTACCTAAGTACTGCCAACATCCCGAGGACAGCTAAGAATAGGAGTATGGCGAGCCCCACTAGATGATCTATCGGAAGTGCGTTGGCGCCTGCTACTGCATAGCGTTCCGATTGGGGGAATGTACTAGACCGACCACCAGCGCTCGTTAAGCCATCGACGAGCGCCGCAATGACTTTCTCTAAGAATGACTGGGAACCTTCTCCAGTTCGGGTTACAAACCACGAAACCACCAACACCAGGAACGCGAAGAACCCAGAGAGATAGTATGGGATTTCAATATTTTCGGTCCCTATCGTCTGGAGTAATATGAGTGCGGCGAGCCCGGTACAGGTGATGAAAATCGATGCTTGGTGAGTGATTGTCTGGAGGACGATGAACCCGAGGAGCAATAGGAGGTAGATCAATTCCTGTCCCTTCAAGTACCGGATATAGAAATAAAGTATCAGTGCGAAGAAGACTGCGCCGAGGAGGTTTGGTTGTGGCAACAACGACCAGTAGAGGGCGAAATCAGCTGAGGCGATCAAGAGCGCGGCATACAGGCCATTTTCCTCTTCGAATATAGTTGTGGCAAGTGAATAGACAATAAGGATAATAGTGACAATGCTCCCGAGACTCGCAATTAAAAACACGACGTCACGGGTCGTGGCGCTGGTCACTATCTCTGCCTGAGCTGTTAACGCATAGTAGACAGGCGCGAAGTAGTATTTACCTTCAGCCAAGCTTGTGGCGGATAATGGGGAGATGGTTCCCTGAGCTGCTATCTCGCCCACGACTCGGTTGTGGAAGAGGGCATCAAGCCCGTATTGAGTTGCTGACGCATAGTATCCGAGACCCCGATGGAGGCTGGCTGCCAGAACTATGGCCGAAATAGAAACCCAACGGGGGGCTGAGGAGGTTATGAGAGGAATGGTCAGTAAATACAGGACCATTAGTCCAAGGTGGATCTTCCATGGACGGCCGACAAGAACACCAGACGAATAATACGTATAGACAATCCCGGATACGGTAACGAAGTACACCAGTAGTGGAACGCGAGGATCGATATTTATAGTGGGCCATTCTGGTGTTTCTCTTTGCTTAAATGAAATTACTGCTGAGAAAAACAGCGCCGGTGGTACAAGATAGGTGTACGCGTTTGGAAGAATTACCGCTACGCCTGCACCGGCTAGAGAGGCTATCAGCAATAGGCCGGTTAAGAACTTCCGTGAAAAGATAACGGTTCTGAGTATTGGCAGTATCTTAGTCAATTCAGAAGATAGTCTTGGAATCATGGCCTTCATGAAATAATGGCACTCTCGTAAATAGACAATAGTTGGTTGGACGTATTATCCCAGGTGAGCGTTGCAACCTTTTCCGCACCGTTCGATCGCTCCCCACGTTCCAGTATCTCGAGTGTCCTTCGAGAGAGTTCCTCCTCCGATTGACAAACGAACGAGTTCGAGACACCATCGAGAAGCTCGTTGACATCTCCAACTGGTGTGGACACAACCGGGAGGTTACACGCAAGGGCCTCTTTGACAGTATTTGGTGATCCTTCGCTTTTCGGTCGAGAGGTCATAAGCAAGACATCAGCTGCATTCATGTAGGCTGGTATCTTCTCGTGAGGCTGGTTGTGGACAGCGTGCAAGACGACACCCTCGTCACGATTTTCATCGACTGAGTGAACCACGTCCTCAGCAAGCGGATAATTCTTCTTCTCCCGTTTCGGTGAGTAGGGGAAGAGCACATGTTTACTATCTTTCTCCCACCCAACCTCTTTCTGAGCCTCCTCTTGATCTTGTGGTTTGAACTTCTCTATATCGACCCCGCGTTCGACGATGTGGGCGTCTCTCCCGAGTTCGTTCTTCATCTCCTCGCTTCGCACGATGACCTCGTCACACAGCCGAGCGCATACCTTGGTCACGCCAGAGGCGGGGCCGAATAGGTCTCGCCCCCAGAGTGAGAGGACAACTGGACGATGGGGTTGTGCGAGTGCGAACGGCGCTGTGAGTCCGTAGTGTGCGTGGATCACGTCATACTCCGACGAAACCTGGGAGAGGACCATCGGATAGAACTTCACGTAATCCCACACCGATCGACTGGTAAAGTCCGAATCGTCCGCATAGAAGTCCCCTGGGACGCAAATCGTGTCACACTCGACGCCGGTCGCTTCTACGGCTCGGATCTGTTCCATCAGGAACGGTTTCCGAGCGTTGATCAGATTGAGAACCTTCATTCGAACTCCATCCCCGTCTCCGACTCGATCAGCCTATCGACGATCTGCACTACGTCGTCGAATACTTCGTTCGATCTGGACGTATCTGGTGTCCGTTCTTCCTCTGACGTCGACATGATGAATTCGACGATGGCCTGGGGGTCGCGAGAATGGAAGATCATATCGTTCTCGACCATCTCCTGGTCGACCGATAGCAGCGAACTCGGGAAGAATGAAACCGCGGGCTTCTCCATGCAAGCGGCTTCACGTGCCATGGTGCCTGACCCGGTCAATATCCCACGAGAGTGCCATGCCAGTTGCAGGCCATCTAACGCTTGATTCGGGGTGAAAACTTGCGTTCGGCTGTAGCCGTCGGCGTACTCGATATCTCCTCGACCGCGTGGCAGGTACACGACGTTCATTCCTTCAGCCACGAATCCCTCGAGTAATCGAGGGACGAGCGACGATTCAGCATCTACATACGCCGCATCGAGTGCTTCCGGCCGAATAACGACGAAGTCCTCGAACGGTAACTTGGACGTGAAATCCGGGTCGGGTTCGAAGTTGGCCACGTAGACGTCCTCTTTGTACCCCTGGTAGGTGTGAATCTGGGATGGATCCGCGCCCCATTTTGTCAGTTCCTCGGTTTGAAACGCTGCGGGGACAACGTTGTGAGTCGCTTGGGCCTCGAATCGATTGTAGAGTTCTTCGACCGTGAGGCCATCTACGTGGGCTGTGATATCGTTATCGGTGAAGTGAATCGACGGAATTCCTCGAACCTTCGATGCGAGAATGCACATCGCGTTGCGAGACGACAATGAGATGTCCGCTGCAGGTGCCTGCACGCTCAACTGAGCGGTCCTGAGGGGGATCCCGACTTTCCGCAACAGGGTATTGTTGAAATCCCGGCCGACGATCTCAAAATCGAACCCCTCGGTTTCAGCCAAGTCTACGGTTTCAGTCTTCTTCCGCACTGTCGTCTTTACATCGAGACCCGGCAGCTCATCGAGTAATGCCGAGAAGAAGAACGGGTGGGACGGACTGACGAGATCCAGCCAAGCGGTTGGACGCGTATCACTCATTGTCTATATCCGTCGAACGGTCACACCAGCATCTTTCCACTCATCGGGTCGCGTTCCCAAGACGAAGGCGAGATGTGATTCTTGCTGATCCATCTTCTCTAGTTCAGGTGGCCTCGAATCATATGCTGAACTTGGCTTAGAACGAGCCCACAGAAGAGACAGATCGTCCCGACCAGGATGGTGAACCCACTGATGATGACGCGCCACTGGTGAAATTGGCCTGTGGCCTGGTACAACCACGCGCTGTGCGTCATTACCCCACCTCCAGCGATCAGCATGAGGAGCGCGGGCACCCCGAAGAACAACATCGGGTGCCGATCACGGATAAGTTGTGTAATGAAGGCCGCAACGGTCAAGCCGTGTTGCATCGAGCTATACGTCTGTCCGTCGATGTTGTCGTATCGGACGTCGATGGGAACCTCTTTGATGTCGAGATTGTTCGCTGTGGCCTCCCCGATCATCTCGCTTTCGACGCCCATTCCATCAGTCCGGAGGTTCATTTTAGCTACCGCTCCCGGTGAGAACGCACGGAAGCCACTCTGGGTGTCAGTGAGGTTCTGCCCTGACGACCCCAGGGTCAGATAGTCGAGCACACGCTGGCCGATCCGGCGGTGTAGCGGCGTCTCAGTCGTCTCCTCATCGAGGTACCGACTCCCGATCGTGAAATCGCACTCCTTCTGGAGAATCGGTTCGACGACGTCGGGGATATCTCGAGGCACGTGTTGGCCATCGCCGTCGAGCAGGACCAGTGCGTCGAGGTCACGATTCTGGGCGTGGCTCAACAGCGTCTTGATTGCGCCACCCTTCCCTTTGTTCTCGGGATGCTTGATGACCGTTGCACCAGCCTGAGTGGCGATCTCGACCGTCTGATCGGTGCTCCCGTCGTCGACGACGATCACCTCGTCGGCGTACTGCTGGCTGTTGAGGACGACGCTGCCGATAGCGACCTCCTCGTTGTACGTCGGGATCCCAACGATGATTCGGTCGTCGGTCTGAAACTCCCGACTGGTATCCACAGATGCTGGGTTCGACCGATGCTCTTCGGGTCCGAGTCGTTGCTCCGACTCGGACCCGTCGGTCAGCGACGAGCTGGATTCACGCGTTTGTGATGTTGATTGTTCAGGTGAATCCATTATCTCTCCTCCCCTTGAGAGCGTAGAATCGGGGCTCCGTGATGGACATCTATGACCGGGCCGACGTACCCACCTACGTTTTTCATTCTGTCCTTAATCTCCATCATTCGATGGCCACCGTCTATAATATGAGAACTCTGCCACTCCTTTGGTTATCACCCACCTAATTGTGCAGCGACAATCAGCCATGTTACGACCTGGTTGGTTAGTAATTGGTTATTATCTCAATCAGCGGACGGGGACGAAGACGAACGCCGAGTGTGACCGCGTCCCCCTCGCCGAATACTCGGGGACGTACGAGAACTCACCGTCCAGGTACTCCGTCAGCGCTTCCCCGTCGTCCGGATCGTATTCGCCGAGGACGAACACGTCGATCGCTTCTGGCGCCTCGATGCTGATCTCGTAATGCCGGTTCGTCCGCTCGCCTATCAAGGGCACGAACGCGGGCATCGGCGGGATGATATCGTTGAACCGCTTCAGTGCTTCACGCGACACTCGGACGATACAGGACCGCCCTCTGTCTACGAGATCAACCGTTACCCACAGAATGGCGGCGTTCCCGCGCGGGTTATCGGCCTTCCACCGGAGACTCTGCGGTGTGTTGATGTTGAGTCGATAGCTCAGTTTGTGGCTCCACGAGCGACTACCGTCCCGTGGGAGTGAACCCAGCAGAGGTTCGCGGGGGCATCGCACTCGGTTCACGCATCCGTCTCTGAGTGGTGTGGATAGCGGCCGTGATCCGCCCAGGAGTTGGCTCGGCAGAGACTGTGTCCGACCACGTTGGTGCCGACGTGGATGACGATCGCAAGGTGTCCTGCCCCGCTCAGGCACAGCCACGCGTACAGCGCTCCGGTGAGGACGGTATCCGGGATTTTATGAATCGGGTGGAGGCTCGCCCACAGCAGCGTCCCGAGCACGACTGCGATGAGCGGGCTGGCGTCAAGCCAGACGGCCACGGCCAGGGGAACGCCGCGATAGATGAGTACCTCACCGGCGGAGTCGACAGCGATGAACGCGTGACATCCTCCCCACTGTAAACGTCGGGGCTTACCGTACCGCAGGTTGGGATATTTGCCGGTCTACGACACGACCTGTTCTCTCGTGCGAAACATCCCGCTCTCGCGGTCGAACCGGTGTACCGATGGCTGTGCCACACAGCCGTTACTCCTATCCTCGCCGTGAGGACTCGGAGTTATCTTCTGCCTCATATTCTCCGCCCCGTTACAATCCGCGTTCCCGACCAACTCGCACGACGAGCAGACGTACAGGCCACGTCCGACACGGTTCGACTTCGTGTCGTCACCACACCCCGAACACGTCTTCGAGGTGTTCCACTCGTTCTCTTTCAGCACCTCAACACCGTGGGTCTCTCCTTTGTATTCGAGGTACTGATATAGACGGTCGAACGCCCACGAGTGCAACTTCTTGTTGTCGGTCTTGCCCCAATCAGATTCTCGCACGTCTTCAGGCCAACTCACCGCGAGCGTGCTAACACCGCGTTCGACACACTCGGTGATGACGGTGTCCGTGAGAACGTGGTAGAAGTTGGTTACACGGTCTGCGTGTTTTCGACGTGCCCACATCGACTTCTCAGAGGGGCTGTTCTCGCCTTCCTTGTCGTACTCGGCTTGGGTGAAGTAGTGCTTGTCCTGCTTGAGCGAGTTGCCGGGGTACCGAACGCATTGGTCGGGGAACGCGACCGTGGCGAGGTTCTTGATACCGAGATCGATGCCTGCCACTTCGCCGCCTGCTGAGTCGTTGGTTTCGAGTTCGACTTTGCAGACAAAGTGCAGTTCCCACTCGTCACCGTTCCAAACCGCACGAACGTTCTGCACCTTGTTGACCTCGGTGAGGTCAACGTCCGGGTGGGTTTGGTAATCACAGAGGATGAAGTCCGGCCGCGATTCTTTAAGGTTCGAGCCTTTGCTGAGCCGGACGCGGTTGTTCTCGCGGTCGTGTTTGAGCCCGTCTGCTTTGAACGTCACCGTGGAACGCGGTCGGGTGTCACCGTGTTTGCGGTAGCCGGATGGATTCGCCTCTGGGTCATTCTGTCGCAAATCGAACCACGACTGGAAAGCGTCAGAAAGTTCTTCGATGACTTTCTGACTGGATTGTGCGTTCAAGTCTTTCCAGCATAACTGGTTCTTCATATACGCTTTCAGCGACTCAATCTAATTCGAGCCAAGAGGACCGATTGTGTCCTCCGACGTTACCGAACGAAGGTTTATTTAGAGTACGAGAAACGTGGCCTTATGCGAGCGTGAGGATGGGTGACGGAACCAGGGATGGTCGGCGAGATGCTGATTGAGGGGGTGGGGAACAGTGAAGCGGTATTCGTCATGAATTTCGCTGATGGGGTCCGAATCAAGTCGTTCAGTTCATCAGATGGGTCGAAGCTACTTCCCGGAGACGTCTGTATCGTGAGGGGCGAGGTGATGGAGGTCGTTGCGGACGACAATCCGGTCGAGATCGAGGTCGATATCCGCGCTATCGACTCGTGGGTACGACGCGTTGAACGAGAGGACTCACGGGATTTAGCGACGACTGTTGAACGGTCGTCTTCGCAAGCGCAATTATCGATATCCGACGAATCAGACGCTGTCGAGGCGATGATGGCCCACCTCGAGGATGCGAAGCAGCGACGGCGAGAACGGCGAGACGAAGATACCTGTGCGAACTGCCGGACAATCAGTAGCGACACTGGGCTGAGTATCGAGACGACTATCGCTAACCGGGACCTCCACTATTGTGCGAACTGTAACCGTCTGCTATCGACATCGTAGTACGAGGAATGGAGAAGCGTCCATCAGTGGTGACTTCTCGGGTAGCAATTGAGAGCGTTTCTATAGAAACGTACCTAACTCCTCCTCGATGGATCTTTCTGGACTATAGCCCAGTTGTTTGCGAGCGAGCGAGATATCAGCACAGCTATGCCTGATATCACCTTCACGTGGATCCTTGTGAACGATCTCGGCGCTGCTATCCCCTGTGTTCTTGATCAGCTCGGCAAGATCACGGATGGTGATGGCACTTCCAGTACCGATATTGAATGCTTTTCCCACCGCGTCAGTCTCGGCGGCTAGCCTATTTGCGTCTACTACGTCGTGCACGTGGACGAAATCACGAGTCTGTTGTCCATCTCCGTGTACTGTGATTGGTCCACCGTCTTGAGCTTGTTCAAGGAAGACCTCGATTACACCTGTATAGTCGCCACCCTTCTGACCGGTTCCATAGACGTTGAAATATCGAAGCGCGACTGTTTCGAGTCCGTATAAATCGTTGTAGAGTCGAGCGTAATGGTCAGAGGTCAGCTTATTGAGGCCGTAGGGTGATGCCGGTTCGAGTGGATGGCTCTCCGGAATCGGTGTCACGTCAGGCTGACCATAGACGGCCGCGCTAGAGGCGACCACGACCCGTGAGTCATACTTCCGAGCTGCCTCTAGTATATTGAGTGTCCCAGTAGCATTGATACTGTGACTTTGTTTTGGGTTTTGAATGGATCCAGAGACGCTCACGAGCGCTGCTTGGTGAAAAACCACGTCGGTAGCTTCGACAGCTGCATCAACAGTTTCAGCGTCACGGACGTCAGACTCGATTACTTCTACATCGTCTGGTATAAACTGATTCGGTGTGATTGAATTGTCGAGAATGGTGACGCGATTATCCTCTTTAAAAGCTGTTGCAAGATGACTACCGATGAAACCTGCGCCCCCAGTAATAAGTATCTCCCGCTGTTCGAACATCAATTATCCTCAGAGGTGACAGACTCATATACATTTGGAACCTCTCTTTTTTTTGAACCAGACGGAGTGTTGCATCTGCAGATTTTAGGATACTCAAGGATTTCTGAACCAAAAGAGCGTGCTACTCTTCGTTCTCTAGAAATCAGAAAAGAGCGTTTGGGAGCCTTCCTGGAATCGGAATGATTGAAAATGTTGGTAAGGCCTAGTGATTTTTGCCGTTCAGTCGGGTGTGCGCCCCGATGATAGCCTCTGACAGATTCAATAACTCAACTTCTGTGTCCTCGTCGATAATGGAACGGCGAACCTCACAGCCTGTAATAGCTCCCTTAGGGAGATGATCGAGTTTTCAATAATTGTATCCTCTAGTCGAGCTTCAGCCTGAATCTGGACGCTGTCCCCCAGGACTCGATTGAAGGCTTTGAACGATGACAGTGTTCACAGGCGTTGAAGCAAGATGAACCAGTGACTCCCCGAGTGGTGTCGAACTCGCTAGAAAGTCGAGACGGTGATGACTTTCGCAGAGGCGGTCCGTGACCTATCGCGGACGACCGAGACGACGGTCGGCTACGATAACCCCTGCACGGGCGAGTGTGTCGAGACCGACCGCTTCAACGCCATCGCCGAAAGGGATTGACTCATCGACCATATTATGCTCCAGATTTAGTGGAAATGGTTGCAGAACAGAATGCTAATCACAAAATCTGCGCATACCAGTTTTCACATTCCAATGTAGAAGATGTCGGGTGAAGTCATAGATTGGGAACTAAAAAGTCGAGGCAACTTCAGGAATAGAATGGTTATCAAGTCCCGACGTCACTCGTCGCCCCTCAGCACAGATCAACCCCTCTTGGTGTGCTTCGGGAAAACGAGATATCTGTTCTAACGGTCCCTCAAAGGGATCGAGTGGCGATCGATAATTATCCAGAAGATGGTCGTCTTGTAGAACGCTTCATATGGAACCTGACTTGAAAACCTGCGATTGCAGAACCCGAGTGGGAAGATGGGGTCTTGCTCGCGTATTGTTCCACTGGTCCATCGCTTACCTCGATTCTCCTCGAAGCCGGTCAAAACGAATTCCATCCCAGTAAACAAGTAATCCTACAGTGATCAGGAAGGAGATTCATAGAAGATATTTATCGACTGCTTTGGCTGTTGCCGTATATGCTGAACACGTTCATCTGTGGTGCCATATGTGGGATCTCGCAAACGAGGTCCAATGGCCATTAGCCAAAGATTTTTTACATGAAGTGGGCATTAGCAAGGAAGGGGGTTTAGAGATTCACACCTTAGCACAGTCGCAGGAGTCCTTCTAATCAAGAACTGAACTGGAATTTGCCCACGTGTCGTCGACCTCCACCGTCCGCTGCCCACCAATGGCATTGTAGTCGTGGAAGTAGTCGTATCTACTAATCGATGAAGATGAGATTGGTGTAACGATTATCCAGATTGAAACGGAGTACGTCGGGTCGCCAGTTTCGATAGTCGCGGAGGCCGTACGGATAACAATAGCAAACCCAACCATTACTCCAAGTACGGTAATTAGCCTCCTAAGTACACTTGAGATGGCATCACCGATTTGAGAGGTCTCTACCGGTCCAGCTTTGGGCTGGATCAAGGGGGAGTAAGGAGGTGATTGATGTGAATGTCGGTATCTCTCATGTCGAAGATATCCCCTACGAGTGTTCAGTTTTGTGTCATTGTTATGATATGTCGGGCAGGGTGTGGATACACGTCGTCAACGAGGAGAGTTTCCCAACGGAGTGATTTCCCACCGCGCCCCTGAACAGTCCATATACAATCAGACGAGCAAACTGAATTTTACGTTCTCTCAAGTATTTCCTATGGACCGTCACTTCGGTTCAATTTTCTGAATTAATTTTGTAGAGTAGCGTGCTATTGGATCGGGAAGTTGATCGGTTACTTGAAGAAGCTCAATTGTGTCGATTGCTCCAACTCTAACCGCAATAATTGTATAAATAAAGAACCCAATTATTGGGACGATTAAGAGTGATAATATACTATTTTGGATTGTAGCTGAGAGTCCAAACACAACGATGGCAGTCACTAATGCAGTGAAGAAAATCTTCAGAGAACGAAGATCTGCAAAAGGATTGTATCCTATTATCCTCGCTGCAAAGCCATGGAAGACGAGCATTGAGCCGTATCCAATACTCGTCGCAACAGCCGCTCCATTCATCCCATAGCGAGGAATTAACAAGAGATTCAGTACAAGGTTTATTATCGCCGCAGTACCTGTAGCCAGTATAAGCACTCGGAGTTCACCTTTTCCTTGTCCAACTGCGTAGATGGGTCGAGCAATAGCAAAACCCAGGACGCCTGGTAGCAGGAGTAAGAGTGGGGTGACTGCATCAACAAATTCACTACCAAAGTAGTAGTAGATGAAGTCAGATGCTAGAGCTGCAATCCCGATGATTATTAGCAACGTGAAGAGAAGCGTGTATCGCGTAGCTTGACTCACCATATCCGTGATCTCGTCAAACTCTTCCTTCGACCACATCTCAGAAGAAGAGTGAATGAAAACAATCTGAACCGCTTGAGGGACCATCCAGATGAACTGGGAGATAATAAGAGCAGATTTGTAGAGCCCCGTTTGATGGCTGCCGGATATCGGCTGAAGAAGGAGCAAATCAATATTGTAGAGAGAAATTGTCAGTAAGATAAAGATGGTATTATAGAGGTTGAAACGGAGAAGGTCGGATTTAGGAAAATGGTTGGGGGCTGAGTGAAACACAACTTTCAGATTGATATACTTATGTAATATCCAAGCTGCTGCAAGCGCACAGATAAGGGATGCAATCGCAGTTCCGAGAAGTACACCGGCTACGTTGAATCCTGCGTATGCCAGAGAAATACCGATAGTACCAAAAAGAGCCTGTTTAAGTACCTGGAGTGGTTCAGATTTTCTCTCCAAGTGTAATCCTATCAAGGTGAACCGAGAGATATAGAAGAGCTGGTTTGTCACAACCATTAAAGCTAGGAGAACAAAATATAGCGAAAAATTGTCTCCGAACAATCGTTCCACGGGTCCGATAAGGCCGAATACAACCAGAACGGTCGCGCCGAGGAATGCCAGGGCAACGCCAAGACGACTGTAAAAAGCGAAAACCTGTTCCTCCCAATAACTTTCGGATCGGTCCTCAGCAACGTACTTTCGTATTCCTGCGGACATTCCAGCATGGACAAAGGTTGTAGAAATCGCAAATAACGAGAGAACGAATGCGTAATCACCGTAGTTTTCGCTACCCAAGATACGAACTATAAGGGGGTTAATAAATACTCCCAGGAGAAGTGAACCGAATTTTCCTCCCAGTACGGAGATAAACCCTACAACTTTTCGGCTACTCATTTTTGGAGTAGAGTGGACACTACTCCCAAATCTCCCATTCGACTTCAGGTTCCTTAAATGGTGGAATTAATCGGTTAACCCACTTGGCTCTAGAAATCAGTTGCTTTACATCGTCGAAAGTCGCATCGCCATTATGGCAGATCCTGTTCCCAGAGACGAACCTGGCATCACCGACAGAGAGCCCTCTGGGAGGAATCTTATGAAACGGGAATCTGACACCAGATTTAAATACTGACCCTGCATTTGGCTTCGTCCGCTCTCGTTGACTTACCTTCTCCATCCGCTCCCTCGCTAACTTCTTTCCTTCATGACGGGGTTGGCTTGGTAATTGGAATGTAGCTGAGAGGATAACCCAATTGTCATGTTCGTGAAATATCGAGTACCTATGCTCGAATTCAAGGTCCTCGACAGGCACCTCCCTAACCCCACCCTCCGAATAAAATTCGACTGAGGATAAGTGATCCGAGATTGTTTGGTTATGGCCCTTGCCACGTCCGGCGTTCATGTATATTGCCCCCCCGACTGTTCCGGGGACCGAATAAAGGTACTCATATCCTCCTAAATCGTTGTTGATGCATGCAGAGATAAATTGTGGCACCATTACGGATGAACCGACATTAACACAATTCCCCTCAAATTTAAGTTCAGTACAGGCATTAGTGCTTTTAATGACTAGCTCATCAATCCCTTCGTCACTAACGAGAATATTAGAACCATTACCCAGAATTCGAAACGGCGTGTTCGTCTCTTGACACTCTTGAAGCAATCCCACGAACTCTTCTTTGCTCTCTGGAATTGCAACCTTAGCTGGACCACCAATTTTCAGCCAAGTGTAGTTTGAAAGGTCATCGGTTGTTTGTTTCATGAAGATTTTTCACCTCCTCAAGGAATTCATACCCCTTCTCCTTCAGTTTAGTAATCCGATTAGAAATATGTTCGACGTCAGGCTTCTCCTCTAAATAGTTCTGTTTCTCATAGAACTTCGAAATGTCCCCGTCAACTGCGTGGATATGTCTCTCAAGTAAAGAAAAGTCGTTCAGTAGCGAGAACGTTTTACTTTCAAGAGTTCGATATATTTCACTCTCGTTAATAGTCACGAATGGTGTACCGTGTTTAATACTAAAAATTGTTGAATGGAGACTACTAGTGACCACCATATCAAAGAGACCATACATCCCATAGTATTCAAACGGATCAACCACCCCTTCAAGTTCAACATCCGCAAAACTTGAAGATCTGAGAGCAACAATCTGGTAACCTTTGTCGCGATATATATCACATATTTCTTGTAGTAGTGGGGTATCAGGAGCATGGAACCCAAGAATTTGCTGTTTTGTATCTATACCCAGCTGATGAAGTATGGTGGCAGCATCTTTTTGAGGGATTTCGATCATAAGAGTCGGATCAGGAACCTGGGAGACATCTCCAAATCCTAGCTCCTCAACTAACTGTTTCGTGTGGCGGTCCCGAACACTGATGGCGTCATAGGTCCGGAGATGTCGTCTGAGTGTATTGATTTGATTATCCGATAACTCTGTTAGATTAGTTGTGTTCCCTGACGCGGCGTATGCTACTTTGGTAGCGGAAAGTGATGGATCTAAGAAGTACAAATTTGGGAAGGGTCGTGTCGGTGAAATTCTCTTAACCAGGCTATTTTTTAACTCCATACCAATACTATTTCGCGATCGATTACGTATTTTCCAGATTTCATCACTCCCGGTCACTAAAATGTCGTATTCTTGGTCACGAAGCCATGATACCGCAGCATCGTGATCATTAGTAGTTAAACTTCGCTGGCTATTCGGGATGTTTGATTCAATAAAATTTTCTACAATTCTACGATCTCTATATTTATGGGGTAATCTCAGTGGTCTCTTTGAGAGTATGAGGTTAATTTTTCTTGCTCGCTCCTTTGCTTCGGTCCTATATTCAATTACTTCTGCTTTCGCATCAAAAATGTCTCCGAGAAGATTACATAGGCAGTATGCTTGGAGAATTGCGCCTCGATTTTCATTGTTATGGAAAGTGAGAACCCCAATCTTAACCATTATCGGGGAATAGACCAGGGATAGATATAAAAGATGGGAAAGTAATGTAACTACATAGTCCAGTAACAGCAGTTCAGTTCAATAAATAATTGTTTTGGTAGCTTCATATCCAATGCCGAATATCAAAGATAATCGCCAGATAAATATCGTATTTTCAAATATCTTGACGAACTATAATCACTCCACGTCATACCACTCTTCGCATTGTATCAAGATTGACCTGAGTGGACCTATCAGGCAGTAATTTATTTATCTAAACCATATATATTTAAGATTTTTTATTTAACACATATATTTATTTTCCCATTTGAATATATATTATCTTCGCATTGCTTCATGGTAATGAGATATCTTGGGTTATTTGTACCTATCCACAACGTGTAGTATATGCGTGGAACATTAGACCCAATGGTGCTATTACCTTGAAGTCTATTTAGAGCAAAAATCTTTGCATCCTCATTTTGTTCATTCAACTGGTAGTTTTCTTCCCCTTCACCGTAAGAATCTTGGATATAGCTAGTGTCCCCAATTAAGACACTAGGGAGCGGTGATAGCACACTTAAAACCACTAGACAACAGAGCAAGAGGATACCAGCTGAGCTCACCGCTCTCTTCCAAGATCCTGTATCCTTATACACAGTTTCAACACCCGATGCGTATATTAAGGCGTAAGGTATCGCGAAGAATGTCAATAACCTACCTGGATTCAGAATAATATCGACTCCGAGCATCGGAAGGAGTGCAAGGAAACCGAATACACTCGTACAAACAAATAATTTTGCAGTATCCGGGTCACGTTCACCGAAAAGCCACTTACATCCCAAGGCTACTGATGCTAGGAGAAATCCTGTTCGAACCAACCAGGTTACCAGCACTGTCCCGGCACCAATAGCACGATCAGGATTGTTGCTGGCGACAGCATCCTCCGCAAAAAAGAGTGGTACGATTGAACCTGTGAAAATCGTGGAAATAGTTCGATCGAAACCACCCCCTATATAAGCTAAATATACAAAGAGTATTAATACTAATAAGATAGAATAGAAGAGGGCGTTGGACTTGTCTTTATAAGACGCAGAGACAGCTGCTATCAAAAATATCATGATCGCCATTAGGAACACCGATGTAAAGTGAACCGTAGTGAATGCAGCAATTAGAATTATCCCCAAAATCCTCTGGCGTACATACACCATATTAAAAATATAGTTTAGATTGTGCTGTGGGTTTGAATACGAAAACACCAGGGCGAATATTAGTACAGCAAGTGGGAGTGCCAGATTAAGGGTGCGGTACTCAATTGAGAACCGATACACTCCGTATTGGAGTCCAAATAGTAGTGCTCCAAGAACCCCCACTCTTGGAGAAAGGTACTTTCTAGATATAGTCCAATAAAAAAGTAATACAGTAAGCATAAGTAGAATAACTGGAGAAAATTTTGCGACCATAGCGAGGGACGAGTTAAGTAATTTTATAAGTAAAATGGTAAAAACATAATAGCCTATGAAATTAAATGATGGTGCCGGGTTTTCAGGGAAAATATGTCCATCTGAGTACTGCTGTTCAATTATGGCCTGATGGGTATGTACGTCGCCAAATCCAACTGGCATCACGGAAGGATAGGCTAGTACCCCTCCAAGACTTGCAAACACAGCAATGAGATATAAAGAATCATATATAATAGTTGACCGCATTTGTTTAAATCGGAGTACAGGATAGAATACAAATCCGAGGGTAGGAATCATGATGGAACCGGAAAGAAGCCCTCGAAGCTGGGCCACCATAATAGCACAGGAAAGATAGGATAAAATTAAACCCATTTTTAGAATCCCTTGCGTACTAAATCTCTTTTTACTAATCCCAAACATTGGTTTTCAAAATCCCACTAAACAACAGCCAGGGCGCGTATATCCTGAATTTGTAGGAGGGTTCGGTGTACCTTAGGGTTGTCGATAAGATAGCTGACCTTATCATACCCTCCAGTACGGATGAAGAATCCCCTAATTTCTTACAATTCTACTTCTTATAGACCATACAACGATACACTGTCGAAAGATCCTATCTAAGAATTATGAAGCATCGGTTTCTCGTATGATTGAATCTGCTGTATGGACTCTATAATCACTATGGGTATAATGCCAAACAATATGATAGTAATTAAATATATGATCGAGCCAGTTTAAAATTCTATGTTGATTAGAGAATAAGAAAGTGAAATTCTAATGATAATAACGAATGCGCCGAAAATACGATACCACTATTACCTGCGAGTGGCCTCGTCGCAAAATTGATGCAGTGGTCATCCCGCAATGTATCGTAATAGATCTCTTTGTGGTAGGAGCTCTATGACTTAAGCCATGATAAGAACTATACAGAAGCAGGCCAAAGATTTCCATTCAAGAATACAATTCGTGAGACTCTTATAGCGCAACGATATACCACTATAGAGCGTTTGAGATTCTTGATTATGGTATGTGAAACTGAGCGATTCTCCGTTAAATACAAGCAATTGAATAATGTGCCAGCATAATATGCCGAAAGTTAGTGTTGTTATCCCCACATATAATAATGAAGATACAATAGTAAGAGCAATACAAAGTGTTCTAACCCAGTCATACACAAATCTAGAGATAATTGTAGTAAATGATTGTTCAACGGATGACACATATAAAAAAGTAAATTCGATAGATGATACTAGAGTAAATTATTTTGAGCACAATAAAAATAGAGGGGGGAGCAATGCTCGAAATACAGGTATATCAATAGCATCTGGTGACTATATTTCATTCTTAGATGCAGATGACAGGTGGCACTCAGAAAAATTAAAAAAGCAGATAGATTATATTGAAAAAGCTCAGTATAATGCAGTATATTGTGATATAGATAGGATATATGAGAGAAAATATCCTCGGATAAGAAAAATTGTTGAGTCCATATTTGGTAAAAATTCACTTTCTGGAAAGGAAGGAGGAGTCGAATTACTTCGAGATTCACTCCTGATGAGGAATTTTTCAACCGGAGGTTGTTCAACTCTACTTATTAAAAGCGCACTTGTTAATAAATTGGGTGGGTTTGATGAACGATTTTCCCGACACCAAGATTGGGAATTCAGGAATCGAATTTTAAAAGAGGGATCATTAGGCTTTGTTGATGAAAAGCTTGTTACAAAATATGGTTCGTCTGAAATACAGCCCGAAATAGTTGAAGAGTCCGCTCTCCTATATTTAGATAAATTTTCGGATGATATAGATGTAATAGAAAGTGATGGGTTTGATGTGCATGGCCGGCACTATCTCAGAGTCGCAATAGCCTATTTTAGAAACTCCAATTATAATAAGGGGTATGAATACTTACGAAAATCAAATATATATTCCTCGTTTAAAATTATAGAGCTAATGTGGAATATAATAATTGGTCTAAAAAGAGCAATTAGGGACAAACTACCAAGAAGATAAATAAATATATGATTCAGAGACGGCAAGCCTACTTAGCGATACAATTAAGTAACGATACCAAATATTGAATCTAAATGCGGGTGCTAAACTCTCTCGTAGATCCACGGATTGGTGGCCCACAGCTTAGAGCACTGGAAGTGGCGATTGAATTAAGAGAAATAGGTGTTCAGACGGTGTTTCTTCTTCCTAATGGTACTGGGGATTTTGCAGAGTTAGCTAGAGACAATGGTTTTGATGTTTGTAGACCAGGGTTCCAACAGCTTAATCCTATTAGTGATATAAAAGGAAACTCAAAATACATATTAGATTTTATCCCGGGAACGAAGCGGATCGGGCGTATCATTAGAGAAGAGAATATTGATATCGTTCATGCTAGCATGACTCTCAACTTCCAATCAGCTATAGCTTCATCGAAAACAGATGTTCCATTAGCTTGGTTTTTCAATGATACTGGAACTCCATGGCCTTTAAACCGCCTCGCCGGGCGTGCTGCTCAGCTACTAGCTGACGATATATCAGTTGCGGCAGATGCGGTCCATGAACATTTCTTTAATGAATCAGTTGATTCTCGGACCATCTATCCTCCAGTAGATATAAGCAAGTTTGATCCAAATAGTCTAGAATCTGATAATACTGAAGCAATCGAAATCGTAGATACTGAAAGCGATACCATAACAATTGGGACTGTAGGGAATATTAATCCAGTAAAGGGCCATAAGTATCTACTTCAATCACTACCATATCTTCTAAATGAATTTTCCAATATAGAAGTCCATATCGCCGGCTCGGTCTTAGACTCACGCAAGCCTTATTATGGTGAACTTTTGAGTCTTAGAAATAACTTGGGTTTAGATGGAATAGTAGAATTCATTGGATATACTACTGATATCCCTCAGTTCCTAAATTCACTTGATATGTTCGTATTCCCTTCAGTTAAGGAAGCATGTCCTATAGCTATACTCGAAGCTATGGCTATGGAACTTCCCATAGTCGCGACAAAGGTTGGAGGAATACCGGAAGAAATCATTGATGGGGAACACGGGTGGTTAGTTCCACCCAGAGATCCAGTTTCCTTTTCTGAAGCTATGAGTGAGGTGCTTAGAAAACCCAACGAAGCTAAAAACCGAAGTGAAGCTGCTCGTAAACGAGTGAAATCGAAATTCTCTCTCAACAGATGCGTAAAAAGACACAAAAATATGTATGCCGACTTATTGTATTGAGGATTAGTTACAGATTCGGGATAGACATACAATACAACCATTACTGGCAATGGATGCGTCTCTGAATTGCGCGACCAAGACCCATTAATCAGTAGAATTCGTTACCCTGATGAAGAAATTCGCGGACATCCTCTCGACTAGGTAGAGAATAGTAGGTCCCCGCATCCGGATTTATAGGTTCAGCATCGATTGTCCCTGCCCGGATATCATCCAATGCTCGTCGAAGAACTCCGGATCCACGTTCTGCAACTCGTTCATTCAATGAGTGGAGGGTATCCTCCTCTTGGATTGTCAGCGGTTCCTGAATGATCACGTCTCCTGTATCAATGTCCTCGTCCATATAGTGAACGGTGATACCCGTTTTCTCATTCCCATGGAGCAAAGCCCAAAAGCTGGGGGATACGCCGCGATACTCCGGCAACAATGACGAGTGGACATTTATCCCACCCAGCTCCGGAACTCCAAGCAAATCCGAGCCAAACTTTTGGGTTGCAGCGACCGAGACTATGACGTCAGGATTTTTCGCCTTGGCGTATTTTCGATACAGATCGCTGTTGACATCAGTCGTATGACGGTAGTCGATATCGTACCGATGGGCGAGAGTCTTTGGCGAATAAGCTGGCCCCCACCCTGTAAATCGACCGAAGAGATCCAAGAGCATGAACTTCGCATAGAACAAGCTGTGTTGAGCAAACACCTTCGGGCCAAATCGTCGAAACAGATCGAATGCGAACATAACCAGGTTTTGTGTCCCAAGCGATGGGGGCATCGTCGTGATTCCCACCACGTTGATTGCCTCCGCCTCAACGATATCCCCTAGGAATTTCGGGATGTAGTAGTGTTCGTCTATGGTGATGACGAGAACTTCAAGGGTTTCACTGCCCGTCGAATCGGAACTACGCATCCTTCTGTACCTCTCTGTACAGATCGGCAATTAATCCGAATTCATACCCCTTGTCCTGTAAATCACATATGAACCGATCAAGTAATTCAAACCCATCGTGTTTTCGGCGGGAATAGACAGCACGATACGGAAGCGGTAACTGCTCGAATGTCTTTGGAACGACTAGATCATGCATATGAAAGTCGAAGATGATTATATCCGGGGGGTTAGACCTAACGAGTCGCTCGAAAGCAGCCCCAAACAACTTCAGATAAGACAGGGCCACTGGAATCCGCAGGAAATCAGAGTACACTGTGAAGGGTATTTCAATGATATCTCTATTCGAAATGCTTTGCGGGTTCCGTGACCCGCGAAAGTTGTTGAACCGGCCTGGCCGCCATGAGGGGAATAGACTCGAGCTAAACGCGACATCGTGGTCAGCTAGAATCTCGTAGTCTTGAGACCCGACCGCTCCATCTGGGAAACGAAAGCCGAGGGGGTCCGTCTCAAAATTCTCCCGGATACGATGGACACTCTCTTCGACTTCAGTTTCAACGTCCGCATCTTCTCTGTTTGGGTGCGTATGTGAATGGGCGTGGAAGTCGACTGGGACCGTGGCGTCACGAAATGGTGTGATGGTTTTAGGACAAGTCTCGAGGATTTCCGTCTGCAGAAAACAGGACATCGGTGTCCCTCGCTCTTCCAGCAGTTCTGCAAGTTGGTCGGAATGTTCGACGGTGTTGAAGTGGTTCGTCGACAACGCCGTCCCGTAGTCACATTCGAAATCTAGAGTCAAATATACCCGCTTTTCGTCGGGCCAATCCAATTGACACTTCTCTTCTGTCCGGTCTCTCATTTTGCGTATGCGCCGTTGGTTTCCAAGGGAGCTTCGACACCAACTGATTCCCAAACCGCTTGTTCAGCTTTTCGATCGAGCTTCTCCTGCCGGTGATGAGCATCAATATATCCTTTGATGTACTCGAAAGTGGGATTTGGAGTGGGAGTTCCTGGAATAGTGAAGTCGTGTTCTAGATCAAGTGTGAGACAAGCGCTTTTTGATTTCATAGAACTCATTGGTGCGTCCGGTCTTCTGTGAGTCTTGATGTTGACTCATCAGAGGATTCCTCTTGATACAATCTGTTGAGGATTGCTGAAACCATATCACCGATTTCAGACCAATCGTGCTGGCTTTCAATGACCTCCCGACCGTTTTTTGCCATCCTCATACGGAGAGAGGAGTCCGATAACAAAGTAGACATCGCTTCACTGATTTCCTCGGAATCGTTTTCGACCGCAAATCCAGTGGAGTACTTTTCACTCAGCTTTTTCATTTCCTTAACGTCACTTGCCACGTATGGAGTACCAACCGCCATTGTCTCTAATAATTTCGTAGGACGTGCATAGTCGAGTTCGTATTCCGTCTTCAGTGGAACAAGGCTGATTTTTGCCCCCGCCAACAGATGTGGAATATTTCCTCGAGGAACATATCCTTCAAACGATACCCGGTCCGTAATATCGAGGGTTTCTACGAGTGATTCCAGTTCCTTGCGTCTTTCACCATCCCCGATTATAGTCAAAACAGCATCCTCCTCAAGCTTAGCAAACGCCTCGAAAAATGGAGTGAATGCCTGGCATGTACCGAGGTTTCCCGTATAAATGATGTCGATTGTACCCATGGAATCGATATCTGGTGAAAAAGAGTCAGTATCCATACCAAAAGGCACGGTGTGTATATCAAATTCCCGTTCTGGATACCGTCGTTCGTAGTGTTCAGCCATCGTTTCGGTCACCACGAATACTTCGTCAGAGTATTTAAATGAAATCTCTTCGAGCAAACGAACCAACCAATAGGGGAGCGATCCTTTCTCAACATATCCTAAATCTGCAGCATTATCGATCCACAAATCAAAAATATCTATAACCCAGCTTAGACCAGTAATTTTCCCAACTAAACCCGGGAGAAAGGTTGTATGGGGAGTAGACATAGTAACGATTTGGTCGTATCGCCAGAACGTCGCCAAGACGTATAGAGAACTGAGCACTGAAAACACACCGTAATTCAGCACTCGTCCAAGCACAGTATCGTCCGTTGGCTGGTAGGTAAATAACCGCGTCACTGAAATGTCGTTCACTCTCTCCTGTTCAGTTATGCGCCACCTTTTCTCGAACTCTCCAAACGGGTACGTGGGCTGAGTAGTCAAGATGTGTGGTTCAATGTCTTCATCTAGATTCATAGCAAGTTTCTCCCAGCGGTGCGCACCCCCCATCGACTCAGGTGGGAAGAACTGCGTGACGATTAGAACGTCTAATTTGTCACTCATCGGTAGGCAACAGTGGATTACCTCTCGCTATGGGCAACACGTCGATTTCCCCAGCTACGAGTTCATTCTTGAGACGTTCCAGTTCCTTCGTCGTCTCGGTATGGTCTACGAGCTGGAGAATTAGGACGGGTTCAATTTCGTCAATCAGTACTCCGAGGTCGTCGTAGCCCATCCCGTCGATGAACCGATCGTATTGGGCAATGTCGTAGCCATCCTGGCGGAGCTCCTCAACGATCTCCCGGGCCGGACTTTCTCTCGCATCTTGCGTGTCGGGCTTGTACGCAGCTCCGAGGACGAGCAGCTTCGGATCGTCGTAGTCCCGAAGCGCGTGTCGGATTTTCCGGGTGACGACCTGCGGCATCATGTCGTTGATGCGCCGGGCGGTCGTGATGAGGTTCGTGTGCTCCGGATCGACTTCATTGAGGAACCAGGGGTCGATCGGGAGGCAGTGGCCCCCGACGCCGATCCCAGGACGTAGGATGTCGACCCGTGGATGCTTGTTCGCTAGGTCGATAACGTCCGTCATGTCCTTGTCCAACTCGTCTCCAATGAGGGCGAACTCGTTGGCCAGGGCAATATTCACGTCCCGGTATGTATTCTCCATCAGCTTACAGAGCTCGGCGGACAGCATGTCCGTATGATGGACCTCTCCTTTCAGGAATGGCGCGTAGATTTTCGTCGCCTCTCTGGCGCTCTCAGGTGTGATACCCCCGATGACCCGATCGTTGTGTACGATTTCCTTGAACACGTTCCCCGGAAGGATACGTTCAGGGGAATGTGCGAGGTGTACGTCCACTCCCGGATCAAAACCGGCCTCTGAAAGTTTGGGTACGATGAAATCATCACAGGTGAGAGGCGGAATCGTTGACTCCACATTGACGATGTCGCCCTCTGACAGGTGCGGAATAATCGAGTCTATGGACGCTTCCACGGCGCTCAGGTCAGGGCTCTTCTGAGGGTGTGTCAGTGGCGTCGGAACTGAGATTACGAATGCATCCCCTTCCTCCGGAGAGGTCTTTGCAATCAGGTTTTCTTCCACCTCCTCACTCTCAAGCAACCGCTGGAGGTCCTGTTCGTCCAAATGCAGCGACTGGTCATTGATCGCCTTGACGAGATTCTCGTCGATATCGACACCGACGACGGTCTTCCCAGAGTAGGCCAATTGCAACGCTAATGGAAGGCCGATGAAGCCAGTACCGATGACGTTGATCTTCTCGATGGTCCTACCTTGACCACTTTCGTTCTCTACGCCGTCACTCGACATCGTAGTAGTCTCGCATCCAATCGATGGTCTTTGGGATTCCCTCTTCAAGCGAGACCGTCGCTTCGTGATCGAGATCGCGTTTCGCCTTCTCGACACTCGCCCGCTTGTTCAACGTGTTGTGCTCTTCTCTCCCTCGGTACTCGACCTTCTCATCATTTTTGTCCAGATAGTCCAGTATCATGTCCGAGAGCTCCTTGATGTTGTAGTACTCTTCGCCAGCGATGTTGTAGACCTCGCCTGGCTTGAAGTTTTCAACAATGTTCGCCAGTGTTCGGACGGTATCCCCGATGTAGGTGAACGAACGGTGGTGGTTCTCGTAGACGTGATAGGGGTTGTCGTGCAGTGCGTGATAGCAGAACTTCGCGATGACGCTCCGGTACTCGCTGAACTTCTCGCCGGGCCCGTACGTGTTGAAGAAGCGGACCCGAATGGTCTCGTTGCCGTGTCGATCCGCCGCGTTCAGGATTTGCTGTTCGTTGACCCACTTTGAGATTGCATAGTCATTGAGCTGCCGAGGACCTTCCTCCAACGGTACCGCCTCGTCCATTATATCGTCGTAGTCACCGTAGACCTCACTGGATGAGGAGAAGATCATCCGGAACCCGTGTTCCTTCTGCAACCGAAGCATATGTTTGGTCCCGATAGCGTTCGACTGCCACATCGTCTCGTAGAAGTCTTCACCGTTCTTCCGACCGAATTCCGCCGCCAAGTGGTAGACGTAATCGAAGGAGTGGTCCTCAAAGATCGACGCTAACTGTCGATATTCACTGACGTCGCACTTGTAGTACTTCTCGCGTTCGCTCCACGGGAGGTCCGCGACCCACACGTCGTGGCCGCGTGACTCCAACTCTTCAGTAAGTGGTGCTCCAACTGCGCCCAGGCCGCCTGTGACTAGGATAGCTGCCATGTGTAATTGTCGTGATTCGAGTATTATATCGAAAGCGGTTCAATCATGCTGAGATATCTGGTCTCGTGTCTCACCTTTAGCGGTGGCTTCGTCGATAATCCGTTCAGCAGATTGACCATCACCGAAGGGATTCTCCCAGTGGTGGTCCTCCTGTAGCATACTGGACGATTCGGATACTATCGAGTCCGGGTCCGTCCCGGCGAGGGTGTTCGCCCCGACATCAACTGTCTCGGACCGTTCCGTATTCTCTCGTAGTGTTACGCAAGGAATCCGCAACACACAGGCCTCCTCCTGTACGCCTCCGGAATCGGTCAAGATAAGGCTTGCCTCCGCTTCGAGCTGGAGGAAGTCCAGGTAATCCTGCGGTTCGATCAGTGTGATGCAGTCGGGAATCTCCAGTCCGAACTCGTCGATCCTGGATTCAGCCCGTGGATGGATTGGATAGACGACCTCAACGTTATGTTCCGCGGCAGCTGCCGCGACTCCCTCAAGGAGACCGCGAAACCGTTTCTCGTCGTCAACGTTCTCCGCACGATGGGAAGTCATGAGGAAGAACTCCTCGCCTTCTAATCCGAGGTCGGAGATGACGGTGCTCTTCTCGCGAGCGAGTTCCCGATTCCGATATAGAGCGTCGACGATTGTATTCCCGGTCACCGAGATATTCTCCTCAGGTCGTCCTTCGTCGAGCAGATATTCGCGACTTTGCTCTGTGGGTGCGAACAGGTAGTCGGAGACGTGGTCAGCGAGGACCCGGTTCGTCTCCTCGGGCATCCCTCGGTCGAAGCTCCGAAGGCCGGCTTCTACGTGCGCCAGTTCGCAGTCGAGTTTGCTGGTCGCGATAGCGCCAGCAAGCACGGAATTGGTGTCACCCTGGACGAAGACGACATCGGGTTCCTCATCGAGCAGCACCTCTTCAATCGCGATGAGCATCTGGCCGGTCTGTTCACCGTGGGAGGCTGATCCGACACCAAGGTGATAATCCGGTTTTGGGAGTTCGAGCTGCTCGAAGAACACGGAATCCAGCGAGTCCGAGTAGTGCTGGCCCGTGTGGATGAGAACGAACGATTGACCCCGCTCTTGACACTCCCGGATGAGCGGTGCCATCTTGATGATCTCCGGTCGTGTCCCGAGTATAAACGCAAGATGTGATGAAGATTTATTCATGTGTTCCATCCATGTGTGTACTCAACGAATGCAGCATAATCGCAGTAAATCCAGAGAAGACTCCGAGGAGGATAAGGAATACTGAGACGAGAGCCAAACCCAGAGGGAATGTCTGTGACGTAAGGTAGTTCGCCATCGTCCAGTATCCGAAGCCAGAACCGACTAGCACCATAATGACTGCAGGAACACCCAGGAATTTGATGGGATGATCCTTTTCCACAGTCCGGAGAATTGTACTGATTAACCGAACTCCGTGCGTGACTGGATTCTGACTGTGCCCGTTCTCCACATCGTAATTTACAATAGTGGGCATCTCCTCGATGTGGAAGTCTTCCTTGTGAATATGGTAGAGAATATCTAGGCTCGCATCCATGTCGTCACCGAGATTGGCGTCAGCCAACGTCTCGATGGCATGGGGATCGTAGGCCCGGAATCCACTCTGGGTGTCGCTGACCCAATCTGCTGGATTCAACGTACCCATACTAAGGTTCGACATCACGTTGATCGCGCCGATCCCGAACCGCCTGTAGGCAGGAATGGCACTCCGGTTCTCACCGGCAAACCGGCTCCCGATAGCAACGTTCGCCTCCCCCTCGGTCACCTTCTCGGCGAGGACCGGGATGTCACTTGTATCGTGCTGGCCGTCGCCGTCGATGATGACGAGGCAGCCGACGTCGTGGAGCTCCGCGGTCTCGAACGCGGTCTGGAGTGCTGCACCGTAGCCTCTGTTCCGTTCGTGGGCAACAACGGTCGCACCAGCTTCTCGCGCCCTAGCAGCCGTCTCGTCGCTACTCCCGTCGTCGACGACGATCACCGAGTCGGCCATCCCCTGGGCATCTTCAACCACCGACGCGATTGTGTTCTCCTCGTTGTACGCTGGGATGGCGACTAGCGTCCCCACGTCAGCATCAAGGTCGGTCGGAATGGCCCGTTTGATGTACCCCTCGTCGGCCACTGAACTCCGCTCGAAGTCCACGCGCTGGCCAGTGTTCTCGACGAAGATGAGACCCGAGAAAGCAAGGGCACGAGCCGCTGCAGCGAGGCGATGACACGCACTGAGCTCCGATGAGGTAGCGTCGGTTTCCATGTCGACGGGGATGTAGTGGACCCCTTCGATGTTGGTTAGTTCGAAGAGCCCGGACTCACCGCCTTCTGGCGTCGTAATTAGGACGGGATAATCGGCGCTCTTAGCACGCATGACGACACGTGCGACTTCGTCCACGTTCTTACTTGTCGCGACAACGCCGACAGCGGGTTTGTTGTAACCCTCAGTCGGCGTGTCGATCTTGACCGGTAGAGAAATATCAGATCCGTTTATAACTGCTGATCGGTTCTCTTCACCGGCCTTGGAGTCGTCTGTCTGTTCCCCGCTTGAGCCGCTCATTGTTGCCTCACTTGTGTCTGGTGAATCCTTTGCTTGAGTATCTCCCTTGAACTCTTGTTCGAGACCGAATCTGCTGTGTAATCCATAGTTGGGAGCCAGCTCGTCATTCCGTAGATGGATGTCTCATTTCCCCACCTCGATTCCCCAGACCCGTTGCCGTACGATGATTCAGACATACAGTATCCCATGCCCCCGTGAGTGGACCGATGCGTCCGGCCCTTGAGGTATCTGTATAGGCTCTCGTTTAAATCTCTTCCCACCATCGGTAATTGTTGCGTGAGTGTCACTCTTGGTCTAGTCGTCTCCTCGCGTCCCTATCCCCGTTTTGCGACGAATATTCGGTCTATTATTAAACCCAACCCATTACTAACTTCTTACATCGGGTAACAACTCCTGTTGGCTGAAGTACGTTTCGGTTGCAACCCCGACACCGATCGACCAGTAAACTGGGTGAATCGAAATCGTTACTGCTGGCGCTCTCACTGGAATCGCACTGGATACACCATCCCTGCTCTATCTCGCATATTTTTGTCGCTCAGTCCTGTAATATTCCGGTAGCTTAATCCGGGAACTGTTCGATGGCTACTGTGTGATGCGTTCACAAGGGGAGGAAACGCGTATCGCTATCTGTAACGCCTGCCAGCAACCGATCGGAACCCGGTCTACCGGCCCCGATGGCGAACTCTACCATCGGCGCTGTATGGTCCGCCTGAAGTAGCTCACGGCCACGGTCCGACATCGCAACCATCCATTTTTCGCTGCCGATTCCACGCCGAGCTGCTGGCTTAATACCCCTGCTACTCCCGGCGGTAGGCCCTTCGTGACAGCACCCACTCTACGTACCATGACTGGTGGTTGGGATTCCTCGTCGAGACAGCAGACGACTCCCGGGTCCTTCCAGGGGCGACAGCGGATACGGGACGACGAGTGGTGGTGGTCGGCGAACAGCTACCTCCGCTTCTACGGGATGGTGTTCCTCATCGGGACGAAGACGGCCGACGCGATCACGACGGCTGTCGGGCTCCGCTACGTCCCCTCGATCGTCGAGCGGAACCCCTTCGCCGACGCCGTCTTCGCCGACAGCGGCACGCTCGCCGGGCTGGCGTTCCTGAGTTTCCTGACGGTCATCATCACCGTCCTCACGACGGAGTGGCTGGCGCTGATAATCCATCGCCGCCTCCGGATGGACCGCCTGGCCCTCCTCTCGAAGGCCTTCATCTACGGTAGTCTCTCGCTGCTGTTCGGCGTGATCGCCATCAACAACAGCCTCTTGATATCCCAGCAGATCCAGGTGTACTTCGCCGACCTCCTCACGCTCACGGTCTAACCCGGAGGCATTGACTCTGAATCGGGATCCGCTGCGTATTCATCGCCACCGACGACCCCGAGGCGAGAGCCGAGGCTGTCGTCCGCTTCGAGACGTATCGGGATGAAGCCGACTTCGTAACCCGGCTCAGCGATTCAACGTAATGGGGATCGAGCAGCGGCCCGATTCGGGTGATCGTCGACTGGATTGCGATAGCAGAACGGGTCCTACGACTTGCTCTACTGCGACGGATCAACGATGTTGCTGCTCTGGAAGACAGACCCAGCGACTCAAAATGGGTGTGGAATTACATTTTGAACAATAATTTCCCATCTAACCATTTCAGATGGTTAGTAAAGGCGTTCACATTGTTCGAATGACGTGTTCTGGCGGGTAATTTCGTTAAGATTACTCTGTGGGATAGAACGATTCTGGTGCTTTATGCCACTCTCTCACATGCCGACTCACGTCCCCAAATGGGGATGGGAGCGCCGCTCCGGCGCAATGATACGAAACAGGGGGGAGTCAACTATGGAACGACGAGATGTCTTGAAGACGGTCGGTACGATCGGCACAGCAACTGTAGCAGGTGGGATAGGTGCCCTCGCATTCTTCGGCGGCTCAGCCGCAGCCAAATCGACGCTCGAAGTCCATGAACCGGAGGCTGTCACGACCGACGACGGCACGATAGAACGTGTCTCCTTCGGGGGCAGATTCAAGTTCGAATGGGATGGCCTCGATCAAGACGCCAACTACGGCTGGTACCAGACCGAAACACGCGTCCGCCAGCAGGGGGAAAGCGAGTTCAGCAGCTGGCGGAGCCATGGTACCGACTACGGCCAGCTCGGTGCTAGTTGGGGTGGCGGAAATGACTACACCCAAGATACGGGCACTGACGGATACTGGCAGTTCAAGTTCGGTGCCTACCACGACAACGAGGATTACGTCCTCGCCGGGAGTGTCCCTGACAACATGCGCCCGGTCGAGAATCCCTACGACACGTCCGTCTTCAATACCGACGAAGACGGCGCCGAGAAGGACACGGTCGTCGAGTTCCGATACACGGGACGTGTCTACAACGGAGAACCCGGTAACGGGGGGACCCGTCTCCAGGAAGACGTCGCCACCGGCGAGATGATTATCACGGTCGGGAATCGTGCCGCCACAGCCACCACGTCTGGATCTGTCCGCGGCAACGTCGACGCGGACGAATCGTAATTGGCCCGTCCAGTAACCAGCCTGGCTGCTATCTACTTTTTTGCTTGCTCCACGGAAGGAGGACAGACACCAGATGCGAGATGTCGAGACGACGCCTATCGACCAAAATCGGTTCGGAAAGGATCGAGATAGGGTGGGGTGGGGGTGGGGATGCAAACTGGTCCAGGGGGGTCGGACCAGTCCGATCCTATCGGGAACTCGATCGATGGCGTCGCGAGCCAACCGACCCACCTCGAGACGATCGAGTCCCAGTGTGGAGAGGCATACTCTCCCTTCCGGTGCCCATCGCTTGATGGACACCCGAACCCTCTCGTCACACCCTATTAGTGTTTTACCCTCTTTCGAACGGGCGTAAGAAAGGCGTCGATGTATACCGTTCGCCCGAGTACGGCGTTCTCTCCCCGCGAACATCCACGGCGATGGTTCTCGTATAGAATCGTCGACAAGACGGTGAACCGCCTCAGAGTCAAGTCCCGAGGCACTCGGCCTGCCCTGCCTGTAGAAATCAGCGTCCAGGTTTTTATTATAGGTACTGGCGTACAACTGGATATGGACCCGACGCAAACGCCGCCGGAACACGCGGGGGATGGCGAGTTCCAGCCATGGCTCGCCCTCCAGAAGGCGACCGACGAGAAGCGGGCGAACCTGCTTGCGGACGTCGTCGGGCATCCGAAGGGCGCACCCAGCGTCGCGGAACTCGACTACATGAACCCCGACCTCGGTGAGGATGCCATCCGCAAGCACATCCAGATCCTGCGGGAAGTCGGCGTCATCGAGGAGTTGGTGGTGGAGCCGGGCGACCGGGTGCGCGGCTACCCCTACAAGTTCTACACGCTGACCGACGACGCCCGCGAACTGTTCGACCGGAACGACCTGTTCCCTCGGGAGGCGTGGCAGCGACAGTACGGCCGCGTCGAGAAGTCCGCCGAGATCAGCCAACTGGAGGAGATGCCTCGTCCAGAAGATGTGCCGGCCACGTGAAGATTGCAAAGGAACGCGAACACCCACACGAAGCAGTTCTCGTCGGCCGTCGATTGCACCGCTGGATGGATGTACACTGTACCAAATGTGGATGGTAGTCTTCTGGCTGGATTCCGTTCCACGAATGGGAACCGAGTAGCGAAGCGAGGGGTTCCAGGCTATCCAGGGTCCTGGAATGCGCCGGTCGCCTCCCCATCAGCGTAACTCAAGGTGGAGCCCCCGACCTCAAGGAGTGAACGGAGTGAGCGAGTAGGTCGGGGAGGAAACCGACATGGTACGACACAACCTATACACTCCGACCGGACGACTCCCGAGCGTATAAGTAACGTCGGCCTGTCTCTGAAGTATGGATGTGCGTCGAACGGCCGTCGTGAAACTCGCCGTTTCTGACGAGCAACGCGACGCACTCCACCGAACCGCCGAGCAATACCTGTACTGCGCGAACCGAACCGCCGACTACTGTTGGTCGGACACCTCCTACACCGAGTGTAAGACCAATAAGCGGGAGGTTCGTGACGCGATCTACTCCGACCTCCGCAAGGAGACAGACCTACAGGCACAACTCGTCCAAGCCGCAATACGTCGCGCCGTCGAAGCCATCAAAGGCGTTATAGAACGCTGGAAGAAGGGACAGCGCGTCTCCCGTCCAACGTTCACCGCCGAGACAATGGACTACGACACCCGAAGCGCGACATTCTACCGAAAGAAGGTGTCGCTGGCAACCGTCGAGGGGCGGGTCGAACCCACGTTCGTTCTCCCGGCCGACAGCCCGACTCCTTACGAACGGTACGTCCTTTCCGAGGACTACGAGTTCCGCGAGAGTACGCTTCGGTACGACGCGGCCACCGACGAGTTCTACCTCAACATCTCGACACGGCGGGTTGACGGCGACGACGCAGAGGTTCCGGCAGATACCGGGCCCCCCGACCAAACGGTCCTCGGTATCGACCTCGGCGTCAACAGTCTTGCTGTCTCCTCAACCGGCACGTTCTGGCAGGGTGACGAGTACGACCATTGGTGCCGTGAGTTCGAGAAGCGACGTGGAGAGATGCAACAGCGCGGCACGCAAGCCGCTCACAACGCATTGCTTCGCCTCGGCAAGCGCGAAGAAGCGTGGCGGAAACAGTACATCCACACCGTCGCCAATGAACTCGTCACGGAAGCCGTCGACCATGACTGCGACGTTATCGCGTTCGAGGACTTAACCGACATCCGCGAGCGACTGCCGCAGGCGAAGTGGCACCACGTCTGGGCGTTCCGACGCCTGTTCGAGTACGTCTCCTACAAAGCACCTGAGAAGGGTGTCTCCGTGAAGCAAGTTGAGCCGAACCACACGTCTCAACGCTGTTCTCGGGCTGACTGTGGGTTCACGCACGACGCGAACCGCGACGGCGAACATTTTGAGTGCCAGAAGTGCGGCTACGAGGTGAACGCGGATTATAACGGTGCGAAGAACATCGGGCTCCGGTACGCCCGGAAGCGGATACACAGCCTCCGTTCCTCGCCCACGTCGGGGAGCGGAGACGCAGAAGTAGACCTGCGTATAAATGGTGGGACGTTGAACGGCGAGAGCCACCGGCCTATCGCCGGGGACTGATTGCCGGGAGTCCACATCAAAGCCCCACCCTCAAGGACCGAGGCGCGGAGCGCCGAGGGAGTAGGGTGGGGTAGTTTACGCGTCCTGAAGCCTCTCCCAGCGAGCCCGGAGGGGCTGGAGCCCGGGCATCTCGAGATGCACCCAGACGGCGACCGCGAGGACGAGCAGCCCGGCTTCGAAGACCCCGGTCGGTGTGAGCGCCCCGTCGACCAGCATCTGCAGGATCGTGTAATCGGCATCGTCGTACGGGAACGTGGCCGCGGGCCAGAGCAGGAAGACCAGTTCTGCCCATTCCCCACGGAGCAGAGGATACAGTGCGTCACCGCCGAGGTGGGTCAGGTAGCCACAGCCGAACGCGGCGCCGACGAGCGGGCGATCGTAGCGGCGTGCCACCACGTACACGAGCCCGACGAGGAGCACACTGACGAAGATGGAGTGACTGAACGAGCGGCCGTTCGGAAGGACGTGCAGGTACCACGCGAACGGCTTGTCGATGAGGTCGGGAAGTTGCGTCCCGACCGCGACGGCGACGAGCGTGCCGAACGTCTGGGGCGTCTGGTATCGGACGTCGGTGAAGAACGTGAAGACGAGATAGCCGACTGCGAGGTGGCCCCAGGGAAGCATCAGCGAGTGCTCGGGGAGCCGTCGAGAAAGCCTCTTTGGAAGGTCGCTTCAAGGACCGCTCTGAACTTCGGGTCGCTGAACACGAACGGCGAGTACATGCCGACCGCTGGCAGTGGCGCCCTGAGCGATCGTCCACTGCCATCCCCCGACGACGCGGATGGGTGGACGCCCCTTCTTCACCGTGCCACGCGTGGGGAACGGGATCGAGTCGCGCCGCGCCGCATCGGTCAATCGGCACTACTGTGAAGCCGGAACTGACTCCTCAGCAGTACTCAAGGCAGTTCTCCCGTTTTGCTCGCACGAGGTTTGCTCGAATCGATTCTAGACACATAGACCTGTGTGTGAATATCTTCCAGTGGAAGGCGTAATCGACGGCCACTCCCGGTTACCTGCCATAACTAACCACCGGCCGTCTTTCTGGGACCGGCACGTCGATCAGTATCCCATTCCCGTTCGACCGTCAGATAGTGGCCGAAGGTGTGGTGGCGTCTCTACGCTGCATCTCCAGTGGCCCTGTTTGTACCACCGGGACCCGACCTGACCAGATCGACGTCAGTCACAGTTGACTCTGGGCGTTCGCTCGCTATCCCGTGGTCACAGCGTTACAGCGCGGAAGCCCACCCCTTCAGGGGTGGGTAGCTAACAAAGCTATGCTCTCAGTGCCAGCAGCTCTCGAAGAGCTCGCCTGGGCGCTGATCGGGAACGTTCTCACCGGCAGCTAGATATGTCGGGTTCACGATATCTGTAACATCACTCGAAATATCTTTATATAATAGCTTCATACTATGTTACACCGTGCTTCGGCGCATCGAACTCGAGGTGCTCGCCTCCGTCAATCGCGGCGACACGATCTCCGAGCTCGCGACGAAG